>NZ_JAKNQN010000009.1:0-218296 GCF_022662395.1 Pseudomonas sp. MONT-RG-20F-20-E-7-02 | reverse complement strand
AAAAGGGACCTATCGTTCCCTTTTCGGGACTCTTTGGCTACTGCCATGCAAACCTTGCCGCTCAGCACTGCACTCTTCACCAACACCCAGCAAAAAGTGCTGGCCCTGCTTTTCGGCAAGCCCGATCAAAGTTTCTTTACCAACGAGATCGCGCGTTGGGCCCAGGTGGGCAAGGGCAGCCTTACCCGCGAGCTGGAGCGTTTGCAGCTGGCGGGCATCTTGAGCATGACGCGCCAAGGCAATCAGACCCACTACCAGGCCAACCCCCAATGCCCGATTTACTCGGAGTTGTTGGCCATCGTGCGCAAGACCCTGAGCCTGGACGCCCCCCTGCGCAATGCATTGGCACCGTTCGCCGAGCAGATAACCTGGGCCTTTATCTACGGCTCTATCGCCAAAGGTGAGGCGCACTCATTCAGTGACATAGATCTGATGCTGATCGGCCAAAGCCTCAACTACAGTGAAGTCATGGAGCAGCTCATACCGCTGGAAGAGCAACTGGGCCGCACCATCAACCCGACGCTTTACACCCCTGAAGACTGGATCGGCAAATGGAATGCCGGGAACAGTTTTGTGCAGCGGGTCGTGCAGCAAGCCAAGATCAATCTGATTGGGGGCAACCCCCTGGAATCCATGGATGGACAGCAAGGCAAATCTGGAGAACCTGCAACGTAGCGGTGGCTTGAAGGCTGAGCCGCCGGATCGCAAGGAGTGTGATGGGCTGATGCGCTCGGCGCGGGATCGGTTAAGGGATGCGGGTAACCCACAGCTATCGTTTGCCAGTCGTTTCGACTTGGCCTACAACGCCGCCCACGCTATCGCGCTCACAGCTTTACGCCTGCAAGGGTATCGTTCTGACAAACGCTATTTGGTGTTTCAATGTTTGATTCACACCGCCGACGTGAGCAAGGTGCAGGTGAGGTTACTGGCGCTTTGTCATGAGCGCCGAAACCTGGCGGAGTATGAAGGGTATATGGATGAGGATGAGGCGTTGCTTGGGCAGTTGATGGATGGCGCGGTGACTCTGCTCAACAACGTTGAAGAGTTGTTGGCTGTGCATCAGTGGCAATGAGGTAATTCTTCGCAACACCGCCAATCAAATGTGGGAGCTGGCTTGCCTGCGATAGCGGTAGATCAGCTGCAGATATGTCGACTGACAGTCCGCAATCGCAGGCAAGCCAACTCCCACATTTTTAATCTTTGTTCGGCTTGAGTCCCCTTTTGCTGATGCTCTGTTACTCCAACCGTAACGATCCGCCTTCGGGCTTGATTGATACCCCCCACTTTCACTCCTAAGGTAAGCCCACGACAGCAAACCCCGTGGAGCGACCATGACAACAACCATCACCCCCGACTCGCGCTGGACGCGGCGGCGCGACGAGAAGCAGCGGCGCCTTGGGCTGGTCAAGCAATACGCAGACGGGGCGGTGCTGCCCAGTGACAGAATCGTCGAGGCGCTGGAAGCGCTGATTCTTCCCGGCGACCGCGTGGTGCTGGAGGGCAACAACCAGAAGCAGGCCGACTTCCTCTCGCGCTCCCTGGCCAAGGCCGACCCGGCCAAGCTCCACGGTTTGCACATGATCATGCCCAGTGTCGGCCGTTCCGAGCACTTGGATCTGTTTGAAAAGGGCATCGCGCGCAAGCTGGATTTCTCCTTCGCCGGCACCCAATCCCTGCGCATCAGCCAGTTGCTCGAAGACGGCCTGCTGGAAATCGGCGCGATCCACACCTACATCGAACTCTACGCGCGGCTGGTGGTGGACCTGATCCCCAACGTCGTGCTCTCGGCCGGTTTCATGGCCGACCGCGCCGGCAATATCTACACCGGCGCCAGCACCGAAGACACCCCGGCGTTGATCGAGCCCGCCGCGTTCAGCGATGGCATCGTGATCGTGCAGGTCAACCAGTTGGTGGATGACGTCAACGACTTGCCCCGCGTCGACATCCCAGCGAGTTGGGTGGATTTTGTGGTGGTCGCCGACAAGCCGTTCTATATCGAGCCGCTGTTTACCCGCGACCCGCGCCATATCAAGCCAGTGCATGTGCTGATGGCGATGATGGCGATCCGTGGCATTTACGAAAAACACAATGTGCAGTCGCTCAACCACGGCATCGGCTTCAACACCGCTGCCATTGAGTTGATCCTGCCGACCTACGGCGAATCCCTCGGCCTCAAGGGCAAAATCTGCCGCAACTGGACCCTCAACCCGCACCCAACCCTGATCCCCGCCATCGAAAGCGGCTGGGTTGAAAGCGTGCATTGCTTCGGCACTGAACTGGGCATGGAAAACTACATCGCCGCCCGCCCGGATGTGTTCTTCACTGGCCGCGACGGCTCGATGCGTTCCAACCGGATGTTCTGCCAGCTCGCCGGCCAATACGCGGTGGACCTGTTTATCGGCGCCACGCTGCAGGTGGATGGCGACGGGCATTCCAGTACCGTCACCCGTGGGCGCCTCGCCGGTTTTGGCGGCGCGCCAAACATGGGCCACGACCCGCGCGGCCGTCGCCATGGCACCCCGGCCTGGCTGGATATGCGCCACGATGACGCGCCGGAAGCCCTGCTCGAACGCGGCAAAAAACTCGTGGTGCAGATGGTCGAAACCTTTCAGGAAGGCGGCAAACCGACCTTCGTCGAGACCCTCGACGCCGTGGAGGTGGCGCGCAAAAGCGGCATGCCGCTGGCGCCGATCATGATCTACGGCGACGACGTCACCCACTTGCTCACCGAAGAAGGCATCGCCTACCTGTACAAGGCGCGCTCGCTCGAAGAGCGCCAGGCGATGATCGCCGCCGTCGCTGGCGTCACCGCCATCGGCCTGCGCCACAACCCCAAGGACACCGCGCGCATGCGCCGCGAAGGTCTGATCGCCTTGCCCGAGGACCTCGGCATTCGTCGCACCGACGCCACCCGCGAGCTGTTGGCCGCCAAGAGCGTCGCCGACCTGGTGGAGTGGTCCGGTGGCTTGTACAACCCGCCCGCCAAGTTCAGGAGCTGGTAAATGCGCGCCCTTAAACTGCACGAACTGAGCCTGGCTGATCGCCTGGCGGACATGGCCGTCGATGCATTGATCGATGAGGCCGACTTGTCGCCCAAACCCGCCTTGGTGGACCGCCGCGGCAATGGCGCCCACAGCGATTTGCACCTGGGGTTGATGCACGCTTCGGCGTTGTCGCTGTGGCCGATGTTCAAGGAAATGGCTGAGGCCGCGCTTGAATTCGGCGAAGTGGGTTTGCCTTTGCGCGAAGCCCTCGGGCGTATCGGCCGTGAAGGCGAGCAGGCGATGCTCACCACCACCAAGGGTGTGAACACCCATCGCGGCGCAATCTGGGCCCTCGGTTTGCTCACCGCTGCGGCGGCGCTGGAGCCTCGGGCCGTCACGCTGACGGCGGCAAAATTAGCCCTGCTCAACGACCGCTACGCACCGCAGTCGATGAGCCACGGCGCCCAAGTCGCCCAACGCTACGGCGCACGCGGTGCCCGTGAAGAAGCACAATTGGGCTTCCCGTCCGTGACCCGACGCGGCCTGCCGCAACTGCACAAAAGCCGCCTGCAAAACGCCGGCGAACAGAACGCGCGCCTGGACGCCTTGCTCGCGATCATGACTGAGCTGGCCGACACCTGCGTGCTCTACCGCGCAGGCACCGAAGGCCTGCTCGCCATGCAACGCGGCGCCCAAGCCGTGCTGGACGCAGGCGGCAGCGCAAGCCTCGCCGGTCGCCGCCAACTGCACGAACTCGACGACCAATTGCTGGCCCTGAATGCCTCCCCCGGCGGCGCCGCCGACCTGTTGGCCGCCTGCCTGTTTATCGACCGCCTCGACGGAGCGTTTTGATGGAAACCTTATCCTTTGAATTCCCCGCCGGGCAGCCGCCAAAAGGCCGTGCGCTGGTGGGTTGCGTCGGCTCCGGCGACCTGGAAGTGCTGCTGGAACCGGGCACGCCCGGCACCCTGACCATTCAGGTGCAGACCTCGGTGAATGGCGCCGAACAACGCTGGCAGCATCTGTTTGAACGGATCTTCCAGGAGCACACACCACCGGCCTTGAAGATCGATATCCACGATTTCGGCGCCACGCCCGGCGTGGTGCGTTTGCGCCTGGAGCAAGGCTTCGAGGAGATCGGCCATGATTGACTTGCTCAGCAAACACAGCTTCGTGGAACTCGGTGCACGGCAGCGGGCCAAGGCCTTGCTGGACGCCGGCACGTATCGCGAACTGATCGACCCGTTCCAACGCGTGATGTCGCCCTGGCTCAGCCGCCAAGGTGTAGTGCCCCAGGCCGATGACGGCGTGGTGATCGCCAAAGGCAGCATCGCCGGAAAGCCGGTGGTGGTGGCCGCTATCGAAGGCAACTTTCAGGGCGGCAGTCTCGGTGAAGTCGGCGGCGCGAAAATCGCCGGTGCGCTGGAACTGGCGGCTGAAGACAATCGCAAGGGCGTCCCGACGCGCGCGGTGCTGCTGCTGGAAACCGGGGGCGTGCGCCTGCAGGAAGCCAACCTCGGCCTGGCGGCGATTGCCGACATCCATGCGGCGATTGTCGATCTGCGCCAGTACCAGCCGGTGGTGGGCGTGGTAGCGGGCAGTGTCGGTTGTTTTGGCGGTATGTCCATCGCCGCTGGGCTGTGCAGCTATCTGGTGGTGACCCGCGAAGCGCGCCTGGGCCTGAATGGTCCGCAAGTGATCGAGCAGGAAGCCGGGCTGGACGAATACGACTCCCGCGACCGCCCGTTTATCTGGAGCCTCACGGGCGGCGAGCAACGCTTCAACAGCGGCTTGGCCGACCGCTACGTGGCGGACGATGTGGCGCAGATTCAGCAGACCGTTACCGAGCTGCTGCAACAAGGCTTGCCCACACAACAACGCAGCCGTCAGGTCGAGTTCTACCTGGCGCGCCTGGCCGAGCTGGATGCCACGCCGCAGATCGACGCGGCGACGGTTCGCGACCTGTATCAAGGAGAGCGCTCATGAGAGGCTTGCAGTGGTTCAACGCTTTGAGCGCCGGCGCCACGCCGGTGGACGGTTTGCCGGCCTCGCTGAAAGTCGCCGACGGCGTCTTGGGTGAGCAGGCCGTGCGCTTCATCGCCGTGGTCACCGACGCACAAAACCGCTTCCCGCGTGCGCGCAATGGCGAAGTCGGCCTGCTGGAAGGTTGGGGCCTGGCCAAAGCCGTGGACGACGCCATCGCTCGCGGCGACAAGCGCCCGATCATCGCCATCGTCGACGTGCCCAGCCAAGCCTATGGCCGTCGCGAAGAAGCCCTGGGCATTCATCAGGCCCTGGCCGCCGCCGCCGACAGTTACGCTCGCGCGCGGTTGGCCGGGCACCCGGTGATCGCGCTGCTGGTGGGCAAGGCCATGTCCGGCGCGTTCCTCGCCCACGGCTACCAGGCCAACCGTTTGATCGCCCTGCGTGACCCCGGCGTGATGGTGCACGCCATGGGCAAGGCCTCGGCGGCGCGGGTGACTTTGCGCAGTGTTGAAGAGCTGGAAGCCCTGGCCGCCAGCGTGCCGCCGATGGCCTATGACATCGACAGTTATGCCAGCCTTGGTTTGCTCTGGGAAACCCTGTCGGTTCGCCAGATTGAACAGCCGGCGGCGGACGATGTGGTGCGGGTCAGCGATTGCCTGGTCAGTGCGATCAAGGATGTCAGCGGCCCGGATTTGAGCGGGCGGCTGGGCGCCACCAACCGCGCCGCCTCCAGCCACGTGCGCCAACTGCTGCGGGAACAATGGTGAACGCCCACGATTTGCTTTGGGGCATGACCCCGGCGCATTTGCCCGCCAATGCACCGGCCTGGGCGGTGGACGCGATCAGCGCCGGCCACCCGGTGGTGGTGCGCCGCGCCATCGCTGAGCCCGGCCAAGTGGCGGTCGGCGTGCGCGGGCGTTTGCGTGAGCAACGCCTGGCGGCAGTGATGCCCGTTGCGGCCGTGCAGCGGCGAGTGACGCCGGAAGCCTTGTGCAGCGTGATCTCGCCACGGGATTTACCGGCGTTGCGCGCACTCGATCTACTGCGGCCGGTGCTGGCGCAAGAGACGTGGGGTATCACCGGCAGCGCAGGTTTCGAGTTGGCCAGCGGCATTGAGGCGCTGCATGAGCAGAGCGATCTGGACTTGATCCTGCGCACGCCCCAGCCTCTTGAACGCGGCGATGCCGAGGACCTGCTGGCGATTCTGGACACCGCGCCCTGTACCGTAGACCTGCAACTGCAAACCCCGTTTGGCGCCGTGGCCTTGCGCGAATGGGCGAGTGGATCGCGCCGCGTGCTGCTCAAAACCAGCAGCGGCGCGCACCTTGTGCTCGACCCTTGGCAGGCGGTGGCATGAGCAGCCTGCTGGTATTTCCGGGGCAGGGCGCCCAGCGCACGGGCATGCTCCAGGCGCTGTCGGCGCAGGTGCTGGAAGAAGCCAGTGATGCCTTGGGGGAAGATGTTCGCCTGCTCGATTCGGCGCAGGCTTTAGCGAGCACACGCGCCGTTCAGCTGTGCCTGCTGATCGTCGGCGTGGCCCATGCCCGCCAGTTGCAACACACGCCTGATTACGTGGCCGGCTTGTCCATCGGCGCTTATCCGGCAGCCGTCATCGCCGGTGCGCTGGAATTTGCCGACGCGGTAAAACTGGTGAGCCTGCGCGGCGAATTGATGCAAAGCGCTTATCCACAAGGCTTTGGGATGACCGCGCTGATCGGCCCGGAGTTATCCACAGTGGAAAAATTATTGGCCGAAATCCACAGCCCGCAAACCCCGGTGTACTTGGCCAACATCAACGCCGATAACCAAACCGTTATCGCCGGCAGCGATGAGGCAATGAAGCGTGTCGCAGCCCGCATCAGGGGCAACGGCGTGGCCAAGCGCCTGGCCGTCAGCGTGCCGTCCCATTGCGCATTGCTGGAGGCGCCGGCACAGGCGCTGGCCGAAGCATTCGTCACGCTCAAGGCACCGCGCATTACCTACCTGAGCAGCACCCGGGCCCGGCCGATCCATAACCCCGAGCAATTGCGCGACGACCTGGCCTTCAACATGTGCCGCATCGTTGACTGGCGCGGCACCGTGCAAAGCGCCTACGAGCGTGGCGTGCGCCTGCAAATCGAACTGCCGCCGGGCGCGGTGCTCACCGGCCTGTCACGCCGTGTATTCGAACAAGGCACGGTGATCGCCTGCGAAGGCGCACGCCTGGACACCTTGCAAGCCCTGCTGCAAGAGGAGGAACGCCGCCACCGATAAAGCACCACCCAAGGCTTTCGAAGCACAAAAACAACAATTTCGATGAAGCACTTTGAGGACAACAACAATGATTATCTACGGTGTGGCGTTCTTGGCGCTTTGCACGTTGGCCGGCCTGTTTGTCGGTGAACTGCTGGGCAAGTTGTTGGGCATCCCGGCCAACGTCGGCGGGGTGGGTATCGCAATGTTGCTGTTGATCGGCCTGGGCAGTTACCTCAATAAGCGTGGCCTGTTTACCGGTAAGTCGGAGCAAGGCGTGAGCTTCTGGGCGGCGATCTACATCCCGATTGTGGTGGCCATGGCGGCTCAGCAAAACGTCTATGGCGCCATCAGTGGTGGGCCTATGGCAATCCTGGCGGGAACGCTGGCGGTGGTGTTGGGTTTCGCGTTGGTGCCGGTGCTGGTGCGCATCGGTAACCGTGAGCCGAGCGCAGTTGTTCCCACCAAAGAAGCGGGGTGATCGCCATGTATGAAGCCATGATGAAAGTGATCACCGGCTACGGCCTGATCAGTGGTTTTGCCGTCATCGGCCTGACCATGTGGGTCTCCTACTGGATCTCCGACACCTTTACCAAAGGCCGCTTGCACGGCTCTGCGATTGCCATTTTGCTGGGGCTGGTCCTGTCTTATGTCGGCGGCGCTTTTACCGGTGGTTCAAAAGGCGTGGTGGATATTCCGCTGTTGTCGGGCATCGGCCTGCTGGGCGGGGCGATGCTGCGAGATTTTGCCATCGTCGCCACGGCCTTTGGTGTGAGCGTTGATGAGCTCAAGCGAGCGGGGTACGTCGGTGTACTCGCGTTGTTTGTCGGTGTGGGCTCATCGTTTATTGCGGGTGTAGGCGTGGCGATGGCCTTCGGTTATACCGACGCAGTCAGCCTGACTACTATCGGTGCCGGCGCGGTCACCTACATCGTCGGGCCGGTCACCGGCGCGGCGATTGGCGCGAGTTCCGAGGTGATGGCGCTGTCCATTGCCGCCGGGTTGATCAAGGCGATTCTGGTGATGGTGATGACGCCGCTCGTGGCGCCGTTGATCGGTCTTAACAACCCTCGCAGCGCGGTGATTTTCGGCGGGTTGATGGGCACCTCCAGCGGTGTGGCGGGCGGGTTGGCGGCAACCGATCCGAAGCTGGTGCCGTACGGCTGCCTGACGGCTGCGTTTTACACCGCACTGGGCTGTTTGCTGGGGCCATCGCTGTTGTTTCTGATCATGCGCGGGATCGTTGGCTAACCCGATCGTTCCCACGCTCCGCGTGGGAATGCAGTCCTGGACGCTCCGCGTCCGCTCTAAAAAGCGTGACGCGGAGCGTCACAATAGGCATTCCCACGCGGAGCGTGGGAACGATCATTCGGTCAGATTTAGGCCTGGCGGTTGGCATACATTCGACACTCGGCCAACAACGCCAGCAAATTCGGATCACGCTCCTTGGCCTTCAGAAACACCACGCCAATCTGCTGCTGCAACCGATACCGGGCTTGCAGCGGTATCAGCTTGACGCGGTTCTCATACACCGCCGCAATCCGCCCCGGCAGCAGGGCATAACCCACGCCTGAGCTGACCATGCTCAACAGCGTGAAGATGTCATTCACCTGCATCGCCACCTTCGGCTCGAACCCTGCCTGCTTGAACACGCGGTTGCCATCCTGGTGCGTGGCGAAGCCTTGGGTGAGGGTAATGAACGTGGCGTCGCGCACATCCGCCAGGTCGATTTCCTGCTCGCGGTCGAAGGGTGAATCGGCGGGGGTGGCGAGGAAGATGTCGTCGGTGAACAGCGCGATCTGCTCGCAATCAGGGTCGTTGGCGCGTTCGTCGAGGGAGATCAGGATCGCGTCGACTTCCATGTTCTTGAGCTTGTAGAGCAGGTCGAAGTTGGAGCCCAGGATCAGGTCGATATTGAGTTCGCTGCGCCTGATTTTCAGGCCCATGATCAGCTGCGGCACAGTTTTCACTGTCAGCGAATACAGCGAGCCAAGTTTGAAGCGCTCGGCGGAGAACCCCGCGGCTTCGCGGGTCAGGCGCACGCTGTCGACCACATCGGCTACCAGCTTTTGCGCGCGCTCTTCCAGCACGTAGGCGCTTTCCAGCGGCGTGAGGTTGCGTCCTTCGTGTTTGAACAACGGGCAGCGCAGCGCGTTTTCCAGCGAGTGGATGGCGCGGTGCACACTGACGTTGCTGGTTTGCAGCTCGGCGGCGGCGCGGGCCAGGTTGCCGGTGCGCATAAACGCCAGGAAGATCTCGAGCTTCTTGAGGGTGAATTCTTCGTCGATCAGCATGGCCGTGGCTCTTGTTCGAATACTCCCGATTGTGCCCCTAAAACCAGTTCACTCCCAGCCATGCACTGCCCAGGCCCAGCAACACGCCGACGATGATCAGCCAGATCGCGTTGAGCCGCGTGTAATAGACCACGGCGGCGCTGGCCAGGGTCAGCACCAGGCTGGTCGCGTTGTTTTCCAGGCTGTTCATCAGGATGTAGGTCGAGGCCAGGATCAGGCCGATGGAGATCGGCAGCAGGCTGCGTTTGACCCGCTGCACCCACGGCGTGGTGGTGTGTTTTTCCAGCCAGCCGGCGCCCACGTAAGTGAGCACCGAGCACGGCACCAGCTTGGCCAGTAAGGCGACCACCGCACCCGGCAGCCCGGCGGCTTGCTGGCCGATGAACACCAGCAACATGCCGTTAGGGCCTGGCAACGCCTGGGACAGGGCGAAGAAGGCGACGAACTGGGCGTCCGTCAGCCAGTTCATGTCGTTGACGGAATAGCGGTGGATATCGCCGACGGCAACCATGTTGCCGCCAATCGACATCAGCGACCACAGCGCGCATTGGAGCATCAGGTGCAGGAGTGTGGCTTGCATCAGCGGGCCACCTTGCGCGTGTCGATAAAACCCAGGGCCAGTGAACTGGGGATACAGATCAGCAGCACCATCCACAACGGCAGCACCAGAATGGCCATCAGCACGAAGGTCATTAGAAAGGCGACGTAATTGGCGACGGTTCTGGGCATGGCCTTGAGCAGGCGCAGGGTAGTGCCGAGGATCAGCCCGGTGGCAATCGGCATCACGGCGCCGAAGACTTGCTGCACCACCTCGTGCGTCCACCATTTGGTGTAGGCGAAACCGGCGAGCACGGTGATCAATGAGGGGAACAGGTACAGCCCACAGACGGTCACAACCGCACCCGGCAAGCCATGCAGGCGCCGGCCGTAGATGATGCCGACGTTGGCGATATTGGGGCCGGGGAAGAACTGACCGGTGGTCAGCAGCTCATTGAAACTTTGCTCACTGACCCAGCTGCGGCGGTCGACCATCATCTGCCGCGCCCAGGGCATGACGCCGCCAAAGCCGAACAGGCCGACCATGGCAAAGTTGTAAAACAGCTGCCATAGGCTGGGATGAGGCGGGGCGGGTTCAAACTCGGGCACGGGGATTACCGATAGGCTGCTTTTATGTGGATTGGATGAATGATCCATCGGTACAGGGTTGTTGGGCAAATGAAGAAAAGGTTGTTACCTGCAGAGCCGCCCAGCGCGTCAGAATGCAAGTAGCACAACCAAGTGGTAACGGTTATTCGAGGTGAGTGACACATGTATCACGGGGAACGATTCAACGCCTGGAGCCATTTGGTCGGGGCGGTAGCCGCTTTTGTCGGTGCAGTGTGGATGCTGGTGGTGGCGAGCCTGGACGGCAGCCCCTGGAAGATCGTCAGTGTGGCAATTTACGGTTTTACGCTGCTGGTGCTGTACAGCGCGTCGACCGTGTACCACAGCGTACGCGGGCGGCGAAAAGCGATCATGCAGAAGGTTGATCACTTTTCGATCTACCTGCTGATCGCCGGCAGCTATACACCGTTTTGCCTGGTGACACTGCGCGGCCCGTGGGGCTGGACGCTGTTCGGGATTGTGTGGGGGCTGGCGGTGATCGGCATCCTGCAAGAGATCAAGCCGCGTTCCGAGGCACGCATTTTGTCGATTGTGATCTACGCGGTGATGGGCTGGATCGTGCTGGTGGCGGTCAAGCCGCTGCTCGCTGCGCTGGGCACGGCCGGGTTTGTGTGGCTGGCCTCGGGCGGGGTGTTGTACACCGTCGGCATCATCTTTTTTGCCCTGGAAGATCGGCTGCGCCATTCCCATGGGATCTGGCACTTGTTTGTGATCGGCGGCAGCTTGCTGCACTTTGTGGCGATCATGCATTACGTGCTTTGAATGTGGGAGCTGGCTTGCCTGCGATAGCATCGCCCCGGTCAAACTGATAGACCGAGTCGCCTGCATCGCAGGCAAGCCAGCTCTCACATTACAAGCGATCGAGCAGATCGCGGGCGCGAGCGCCAAAGATCTCCACCAGGTTCGCCAACATATGGGGCGGCGGCTCGTCCGCGCGGGTCAGGGCATACAGGGTGATCGGCAGCGGCGGGCTGAGCGTACGGATGCACGTAGTGGCCGTTGAGGCGCCCAAGGCCGTAAACGGGTCGATCACGGTCAAGCCGGCGCCGGATTCCACCATCGCCCGGGCCAGGGAGTAAGTCTGTACGGAAATGCTCACCCGTGGCGGCGGGTCGACGTTTTCCAGGTAGCTGTCGAGCTTGGCCGCCAACGGGTCAGCGCTGGACAAGCCAATCAACGGCGCACCTGCCAAGTCATCCAACGGCAAGGGTTTGCCCATCTCGGACGCTGGCCAATAACCTGTTGACGCCAACGCCACCAACCCCCCATTGGCCAACACCTGCGTGGTCAAGCCGGGGTGGCCGGAGAAGTTGAGGGTCAGCGCCAGGTCAATCTCGCGCATCAACAGCTTTTGCACCAACTCGCGGCTATGGTCGCTGGATAGCTCGCAGGCGATGTCCGGGTAATCGCGCTTCCACTCCAGGACCGCTGGCGGCAGCAACGACAGGGCCAGCGCCGGAATAGCGCCTATGCGCACACTTTGCCCAGGCTCACGACGCAAGCTCTTGGCCAGGCGCCGCACGCCTTGCAGGCTCTGGGTGACTTTCTCGACTTCGCTTTCCAGCGCCAGGGCTTCCGGGGTGGGCTGCAACTTTCCGCGTACGCGCAGAAACAGCGGGAAACCCAGTTGCAGCTCGGCGTGCTGCAACACCTTGGTCACCGCCGGTTGCGAGACGTGCAGCAGCTGCGCGGCGGCGCTGATTGAGCCGGTTTGGCGGATGGCCTGGAAGATTTCGATATGACGTAAGCGCATGGCTTGCCCATAACCTTTGTTTATAGGTGACCAAGCTTTAGTCATTATTCAGCGTTTGTCACTTAACCCTACTCTTGAATTGGTATCAATAAATGTGAGGTTTTCTTGTGACAAAGCAGGTTTGTATCATCGGTGGCGGCGTCATCGGCTTGGCTAGCGCTTATGCGTTGGTGCGCGCAGGCATGGACGTGACTGTGATCGAAGCGCAAAACACTTTGGGCAGTGCGACCAGTTTCGCGAACGGTGGCCAACTGTCCTATCGCTATGTCGCGCCTTTGGCTGACGCCGGCGTTCCATTGAAAGCCCTCGGTTGGTTACTGCGTTCCGAGTCGCCGCTAAGGATCAAACCTCGCCTGGACCCGTTGCAATGGCGATGGATGGCATCCTTTGTGGGCGCTTGCCGCTCCTCGGTTAATCGCATAAACGGCGAACACTTGCTTCGCCTGGCGCTGATGAGCCAGGAGACCTTGAAGTGCTGGCGTCAGGAGGACAGCCTGGGCGGCTTTGACTGGAAACAAAACGGAAAACTGGTGACCTTTCGTTCCGCTGAGAGTTTTGACCATGCGCGGCGAAAAGTGATGGACCCCCTGTATAAACAGGTGTTATCGGCCGACGAATGTCGCCAGTTGGAGCCTTCCCTGACCGAGGGCGCCTTTGTCGGGGGCATTTACACCCCGACCGAAGAAGTTGCTGATTGCTACGCCTTCTGCCAACGGCTTGCGGCGCGTCTGGAGGCAACGGGGCGGTGTCGATTCCTGCTCGGGCGCAAGGTGCTGCGTATCCACGAGGCCTTTGGTCGTGCGGTGGCCGTGGAGTTGCAGGATGAAGTCTTACCGGTAGAGAACGTGGTTCTGGCGGCAGGCCACAGAAGCTTGCGCATGGGGCTGTCGGACTTGCGTCTGCCGCTTTATCCCCTCAAGGGCTACAGCCTGAGTGTGCCCATCGGCGAGCAGCACAACGCCCCGCAAATCAACGTCACCGACTATGACCGCAGAACCGTGTACGCCCGTATCGGCGAGCAGTTGCGCGTTGCTGCAATGGTCGACATCGTGGGTTTCAACAGCGCTGCGGATCCTGGTCGTCTGGCAGTGATAAAACGGATGGCGCGTCAGACTTTCCCGATGGCGGGTAATTACGACGCTGCGGTTGAATGGGCTGGTATGCGTCCGGCGACGCCCACTGGTGTACCCCTGATTGGCCCCAGTGCTTATCGCAATCTTTGGCTCAACCTTGGGCATGGTGCCCTTGGCTTCACGCTTGCCTGCGCCAGCGGGCAGTTATTGGCCGAAATGATTGGAGCGAAGCCGACGTCTATCGATACCCAGGCGTTTCTTCCCAAGGCTGCCTGACCTTAGATATCAGAGCGTAACATCGATGAGCATTGATCGAGTCCAAAGCAGTCAGCAACTTTGTCGGGCCACTACGTTGGCCTCGGCTGAGGTAAATGTGATCAGCGGCCCTCGCGAGCAACCGCTATGACACGGTTCGTATTTAGAACCTGCGCCTTCGTTTCCCTGGTGCTGGGCGGGCATTTGGCGATGGCGGATGAGTCCAGTGGAACACTCAGGAAGATCACGACCAATCAGCAGATTACCCTTGGCTACCGAGATGCTTCAGTACCGTTCTCCTATGTGGGGGACCACAGTGGCAAGCCGATGGGCTATTCAGTGGACCTGGCGAACAAAATCGTCGAGCGCATCCAGACAAAAACCGGCGTGGCAAACCTCAAGGTGAAGTACAACCTGGTGACGTCACAGACGCGTATCCCGCTGGTGCAAAACGGCACAGTGGACCTGGAGTGCGGTTCCACTGCCGTGACTGCCGAGCGGCAGAAACAGGTAGCGTTTTCCTACGGTTTTATCTTCGTGAAGGGGCAGTTGCTGACGGCTAAAGACAGTGGCATCCATGGCTTTGAAGACCTCAAGGGCAAGAAAGTGGTGACCACTGCAGGCACTACCAATGAGCGGTATATCAAGCGCTACAACGCAGAGCACAACAGCGATATATCGGTGATCGCCGCCAAAGACCACGGCGAAGCGTTCAAGATGCTGGAGACTGGCCGGGCGGCGGCGTTTTACATGGATGACGCGCTGCTCTACGGTGAGCGCGCCAAGGCCCGTGACCCGCAACGCTGGGTGGTGGTGGGCGAGCAGCAATCGCGGGAGATCTACAGTTGCATGGTGCGCAAGGACGACCCGCAGTTTCTTGCAGTGGTCAACGAGACACTTGGCGATCTGTACCGCTCAGGAGAAATCAACGGCATTTACCAGCGCTGGTTTGAACAGCCGATTCCGCCCAAAGGGTTGAACCTGGAATTCCCGATGACGGCTGAGTTGAAGGCGATTATTGCCAAGCCTGTCAGCGACCCCGTGGATTGATCGTTCCCACGCTCTGTGTGGGAATGCAGCCTTGGACGCTCTGCGTCCGTTTTGAGGTCGTGACGCAGAGCGTCACAGGAGGCATTCCCACGCAGAGCGTGGGAGCGATCGGGCGAGGGTTAGAAGTCGCCCCAGAGTTGCTGGGCCACGCTCAATGCAACGACTGGCGCGGTTTCGGTGCGCAACACGCGCGGGCCGAGGCGGGCGGCATGGAAGCCGGCACCTTGGGCGGTGTCGACTTCGTTATCGGTCAAACCACCTTCAGGCCCGATCAGGAACGCCAGGCTGGCAGGCTTGGCATGGCTGATCATCGGCTCGGCCACGGGGTGCAGCACCAGCTTCAAATCTGCCTCGACCTGCTTCAACCAGTCAGCCAGCAGCAGCGGCGGGTGAATCGCCGGCACGGTGGAGCGCCCGCATTGCTCGCAGGCGCTGATCGCCACCTGGCGCCAGTGCAGCAGGCGTTTGTCGGCGCGTTCGTCCTTGAGGCGTACTTCGCAGCGGTCGCTGAAAATCGGCGTGATCGCATTCACGCCCAACTCGGTGGCTTTCTGAATCGCCCAGTCCATGCGCTCGCCACGCGACAAACCCTGGCCGAGGTGAATGTGCAGGGGCGATTCCGTCTGGCCTGCAAAGCGTTCCGTGAGTTGCACGCTGACGCGTTTTTTACCGACTTCCAGCAACGTGCCCAAAAACTCCTGGCCGGAGCCGTCGAACAGTTGCACGGCGTCGCCTTCGCCCATGCGCAAGACGCGGCTGATGTAGTGCGCCTGGGCTTCGGGCAACTCGTGATCGCCGAGGCTCAGCGGGGTGTCGGTGAAAAAGCGGGACAGTCTCATTTGTGTTCTCTGGGAATAATGTGCAGAGCGGACGCGGAGCGTCCAGGGCTGCATTCCCACGCTGAGCGTGGGAACGATCATTGAGGTAGGTGTTATCAGCCGGGATCGCGGAAGCCTGGGTGAAAGTCCTTCGGCACTGCAACGCTGACTTTATCGTTGGTGGCGATATCGATGCCTTCGCTGGCCACTTCGGCCAAAAAGTCGATCTGCTCCGGCGTAATCACATACGGCGGCAGGAAATACACCACGCTGCCCAACGGCCGCAACAGTGCGCCGCGTTCCAGGGCGTGTTCGAACACCTTCAGGCCACGGCGCTCCTGCCACGGGTAGGCGGTCTTGGTGGCTTTGTCCTGGACCATCTCGATGGCCAGTACCATGCCGGTCTGGCGTACTTCGGACACGTGCGGGTGGTCCACCAGGTGCGCAGTGGCGGTGGCCATGCGCTGGGCCAGGGCCTTGTTGTTTTCGATGACGTTGTCTTCTTCGAAAATATCCAGCGTCGCCAGGGCTGCCGCGCACGCCAGCGGGTTGCCGGTGTAGCTGTGCGAGTGCAGGAAGGCGCGCAGGGTCGGGTAGTCGTCGTAGAAGGCGTCGTAGACATCGTCGGTGGTGACCACCGCCGCCAACGGCAGGTAGCCGCCGGTGAGGGCCTTGGACAGGCACAGGAAGTCCGGGCGGATGCCGGCCTGTTCACAGGCGAACATCGTGCCGGTGCGGCCGAAGCCCACGGCGATTTCGTCGTGGATCAGGTGCACGCCGTATTTGTCGCAGGCTTCGCGCAGCAGCTTGAGGTACACCGGGTGATACATGCGCATGCCGCCGGCGCCCTGGATCAGCGGTTCGACGATGACGGCGGCGACGCTGTCGTGGTGCTCGGCCAGGGTCTGTTCCATGGCCAGGAACATCGTGCGCGAATGCTCTTCCCAGCTCACGCCCTCAGGGCGCAGGTAGCAATCCGGGCTGGGCACCTTGATGGTGTCGAGCAGCAGCGCCTTGTAGGTCTCGGTAAACAACGGCACGTCGCCCACCGACATCGCGGCGATGGTTTCGCCGTGGTAGCTGTTGGTCAGGGTGACGAAACGTTTTTTGTTCGGCTGGCCGCGGTTGAGCCAGTAGTGGAAGCTCATTTTCAACGCGACTTCGATGCACGACGAACCGTTGTCGGCATAGAAACAGCGCGTCAGGCCTTCCGGGGTCATCTTGACCAGGCGTTCGGACAGCTCGATCACCGGCTGGTGGCTGAAACCGGCGAGGATCACGTGTTCAAGCTGGTCAACCTGATCCTTGATGCGCTGATTGATACGTGGGTTGGCGTGGCCGAACACGTTGACCCACCAGGAGCTGACGGCGTCGAGGTAGCGCTTGCCTTCGAAGTCTTCCAGCCACACGCCTTCACCGCGTTTTATCGGAATCAGCGGCAGTTGCTGGTGGTCTTTCATCTGGGTGCAGGGATGCCACAGCACCGCGAGGTCGCGTTGCATCCACTGGTTGTTCAAGCCCATCGTTTTATCTCCTCGAAGCGGTCCTGCGGCCGGCGCAGGCGTAACAATCGCGCAAGCCTATGCAATGGTCGGCTGTGTCACAACCCATTACGGATAAATTCGCGGTAAACGCAGGACGGTCTGTCACGTTTCTTAGGAATAGTCCTTAATCCATTGTTAACGTACTGTGCATAATCTCAAGATCGTATTTCTCGATATTTCAAAGCTAAATTTTCGGCTTTAATTCGATAGGTAAATCGCTAGTCTTGGGCACAGCTCTTACGGGATTTGGGACATGCAACTACGTAATTCATCGGCCCGCTATGGTTGGGTCAGTATGGTTTTGCACTGGGGCGTTGCCCTGGTGGTGTTCGGTTTGTTCGCGCTGGGCCTGTGGATGGTCGGTCTCGACTACTACAGTGCGTGGCGCAAAGACGCGCCTGACCTGCACAAGAGCATTGGCATCACGCTGTTCGCCATCATGCTGGTGCGCATCGTCTGGCGTTTGGTCAGCCCGCCACCTCCACCGCTGGCCAGCTACAGCCGCTTGACCCGTATTGGCGCTGCATTTGGCCACGCGTTCCTTTATCTCGGGCTGTTTGCCGTGATGATTGCCGGTTACCTGATTTCCACCGCAGACGGTGTCGGTATCCCGGTGTTTGGCCTGTTTGAGATTCCTGCCGTGGTTTCCGGGCTACCGGACCAGGCAGACACCGCCGGCGTGGTGCACCTGTACCTCGCCTGGGTGTTGGTGGTCTTCGCCGGCTTGCACGGCGTGGCTGCGTTGAAACACCACTTTATCGATCGTGATGCGACCCTCACGCGAATGCTGGGGCGCAAAGCCTGATGTTCAACCTCGACTCACAAGGAATAGAAAGCATGTTGAAAAAGACGCTCGCCGCTCTGGCAATCGGTTCTGCTCTGCTGTCCGCAGGTTCAGCGATGGCCGCTGATTATGTTGTCGACAAGGAAGGTCAGCACGCCTTCGTTGATTTCAAGATCAGCCACTTGGGCTACAGCTTCATCACCGGTACTTTCAAGGACCTGGACGGCAAGTTCAGCTTTGACGCTGCCAAGCCTGAAGACAGCAAAATCGAGTTCAACGTCCGTACCGCCAGCGTGTTCACCAACCACGCCGAACGTGACAAGCACATCGCCAGCAAAGACTTCCTGGACGTGGGCAAGTTTGCCGATGCCAAGTTCGTTTCCACCAGTGTTAAAACCACCGGTAAAAATGCTGCAGGCCAAGTCACTGCCGACGTGACCGGCGACCTGACCTTTCACGGTGTGACCAAGCCGATCGTGGTCAAGGCTACGTTCCTGGGTGAAGGCAAGGATCCATGGGGCGGCTACCGTGCCGGTTTTGAAGGCACCACCAGCTTCAACCGTCAGGACTTCGGCAAGCAGATGGACCTGGGCCCAGCGTCCAACACTGTTGAGCTGTACGTGACCTTTGAAGGTGTGAAAGCGAAGTAATTTTTCGCTGCGTCACCATCAAAACGCCGACCCTGGGGTCGGCGTTTTGCTGTCTGCCGGTTTATAAACTGCCCTGATAGATCACAACGTGTTCTTTGAGCCAGGTGTGCAGTGAGGTTAATTGCGCCGAATGTTTGCTGCCAGCCGGCCAGACCAGGAAGTAGCGCGAGGTGTGAATCGGCTCAATGTCGGTAAGCCTGACCAGTTCCCCGCGTTGGATCAGCGAATGGGCAATCGAGCGACGGGTCAGCGCGACACCGTGCCCCAGCCTGACGGCTTCGAGCATCAACGTTGAGTCGGTGAACTCCAGCGAGGCTTGAGGGCGTTGCTCTTCCACGCCCGCTGCACCCAGCCAGATGGGCCAGCTTTCACTGGCGTGCAGCAGCGGCTGCTCAAGGATGGCTTGCGCGGTGTCGGGCAGCACGCCGAGGTTGAAGTCGCGCGCGGCGACCACCAGCAGTGAATCGCCCATCAGCGGTTCACAGTGCACATCGGGCCATTGCCCATGGCCGAAGCGGATCGCGCAATCGAGCGGACCTTGATCGAAGCTGGCGAATTCCATGCTCGACTCCAGCCTCAGGTGCAGCTCCGGGTGGGCAGCCCTGAAATCTTGCAGGCGCGGCAGTAACCAATGCATGGCATAGGAAGGCAGCACCGACACGGTCAGTTGCGGGTGCTTGGTTTTTGCCATGAGTTTTTCCGTAACCCCCGCGATCTCACCCAGCGCCTGCCTGATTTGATAGGCATACACACGCCCCTCATCAGTCAGCGCAAGGGCCCGTTTGTTGCGCATCACCAACGCCATGTCCAGATACTCTTCAAGCGAACGGATCTGATGGCTGACGGCACTGTGGGTAACGTGTAATTCGGCGGCGGCAAGGTTCACCTTGCCCAGCCGGGCCAATGCTTCGAAGGCGCGTAAGGCCGCGAGGGGGGGCAGTTTCAACGTGTGAATTCCTTTCACAGTAAAGCCTAATAATAGCCGCTATACGTGAAATGTGTGCGCTCCTGATAATACGCGACCGGTGAGTTACTTAAATAACGTCGTGTTAAACAGTCAGGAGTTGTCAGTGGTGATAGATGAAATTCAAGCGTTTCTGAAAGACTATTTTAGTGTCTTGCAAACTCAGGATCTGAAGGCGTTCGATCAAGTGTTTCATCGGGGGTGCGTGTTATATAGCGCGCAAAATGCGGACGTGGTCGTGCGGCCCTTTGCCGAGTACCGCACCATGGTTCAAGGCCGTCAGTCGCCGCAGGCAGGTGGTTTTCCGCAACTTGATGAAGTGCTGATGATTGATGTGATGTCCTCGGAAATGGCCATCGTGAAAGTGCGTTTGCGCTTGTTCAATAATGTAATGGTCGACTATTTGAACCTGATGAAAGTTGACGGTCGCTGGATGATCTTCGCAAAACTTTTTCATAAGGCGGGCGAAGCATCCGATCAATGAAAAAAGCGCCGGATGCAAAAACGCCCCGAACAGTCGGGGCGTTTTTTTTGCCGTCTGAAACTCAGCGGTTGCGGGTCAGCAACGCTGGTTTCTCACCACGAGGGCGGCCTGGCAACTGATCCAGCTGCTCAGGTGTCGGGAAGCGGTCAGCTTTCGACTCCTTGTGGATGATCTTCGGCGCCGGGCCACCGCGCGGGTTCTGCACGGCCGGCTCGGACAAGCGTGGCTGGTCATCACGGGCCGGGCGACGGTTGTTGCTGCGCGAATCTTCACGACGCGCCTGGCCGTCACGCGGTGCGCCATTGCGCGGGCCGCTGCGCTTGGCAGGCGGAGTACCGGTGGTGCCGCCGCTGCTGTTGCGCGGGCCATTTTGACGGCCGCCTTGTGGCTGGCCGCCACGTGGGGCGCCAGCGCCTGCGCCCTGTGCCGGAGCACCTGGACGACGGCCACGGCCCTGGGCCGGTTTGGCCTGGGGCACGTAGTCAACGCGGTTACCGAAGTTATCCACGTCGTCGTCGAGGAACTCGTCCGGGGCGCGGTCGGCTGCAGCGCGTGGCGGCTGGCTCGGCTGGCGCTGTTCGCGGGCCGGGGTGCCTTCACGGGGTTTCTGTTCGCGGGCTGGGCGTTCGCCACGGCCGTTGGTGGGCGCTTTTTCCTTGCCACCCTTGTCTTTGCCCTTGTCGCGACGGCCACCGCCACCACCGCCGCCGTTCGGGCCATCGCCCTTAGGACCGCGTGGGTTGCGTGGGTTACGTACGTCCGGACGCTCGTGCGCTTCAGGCTTCTCGGCCTCAACGGCGCTGGCATCGAAGCCCATCAGGTCGCCGTCGGCGATTTTCTGCTTGGTCATGCGTTCGATGCTTTTCAGCAGTTTTTCTTCGTCCGGTGCAACCAGGGAAATGGCTTCACCCGAACGCCCGGCACGGCCGGTACGGCCGATACGGTGCACATAATCTTCGTCGACGTTTGGCAGCTCGAAGTTGACCACGTGTGGCAACTGGTCGATATCCAGGCCGCGGGCGGCGATATCGGTGGCGACCAGGATGCGCACAGAACCGGCCTTGAAGTCGGCCAGGGCTTTGGTGCGCGCATTCTGGCTCTTGTTGCCGTGGATGGCTACGGCGGTCAGGCCGTGCTTGTCCAGGTACTCGGCCAGGCGGTTGGCGCCGTGCTTGGTGCGGGTGAACACCAGTACTTGTTCCCAGGCGCCGGCGGTGATCAGGTGCGCCAGCAGCGCACGCTTGTGGCTGGCGGCCAGGCGGAAGACACGTTGCTCGATACGCTCGACCGTGGTGTTCGGCGGCGTGACTTCGATGCGTTCCGGGTTATGCAGCAGCTTGCCGGCCAGGGCAGTGATGTCCTGGGAGAACGTGGCCGAGAACAGCAGGTTCTGGCGTTTGGCCGGCAGGCGGGCGAGGACTTTTTTCACGTCATGGACAAAGCCCATGTCGAGCATGCGGTCGGCTTCGTCCAGCACGAGGATTTCCACGTGGGACAAGTCGACGCTGCCTTGGCCGCACAGGTCGAGCAAACGACCCGGGCAGGCGACCAGCACATCAACACCGCGGGACATGGCCTGAACCTGTGGGTTCATGCCGACGCCGCCGAAGATGCAGGCGCTGACGAACTTCAAGTCGCGGGCATACAGCTTGAAGCTGTCGTGCACCTGGGCGGCGAGTTCGCGGGTAGGGGTCAGGACCAGCACGCGCGGTTGGCGCGGGCCATGACGCTGGGATTTGTCTGGGTGACCATTGGGGAACAACCGCTCCAGAATCGGGAGGGCGAAACCACCGGTTTTACCAGTACCTGTCTGAGCCGCAACCATCAGGTCGCGACCTTGCAACACGGCGGGAATGGCCCGCTGTTGCACCGGAGTAGGCTCGGTATAGCCCGCTGCCTCGATGGCGCGGACTAAAGCCTCGGAGAGACCGAGGGAAGCAAAGGACATGAGTAATCCTGTTTTAGTTAGGGCTTGGCCCAAAGGGATAATCTTGCCGGGCGTGAATGGCGCTTAGGGGAGCGCAACCCCGTCCGGTCCTGCTGCGTCTGGCGGGCACTCCACCGGCTCGCGCGGGCTGAAAGCTGCGCAGTAGCTGGGTTAGGTGCCTTTTTCAAGACCTCAGCGGCCGGGCGTGAGCCTGGCGGAAAGGCCGGAGTATAACAGAGCAATCACGGCGCGCCGCTTTCCTGCTGCTCAACGGTGTGTTCTGAGGCAGTAATGGCTTGGACTCCGCCATATTTGGCACTCAAGATGGCGTACGCCGGCTCCTGTTTGAAGCGCTTGAGTTCGGCGGCGAAGCGCTGCACCAGCAGGTCCATGCCTGCGCCACGACGCACGGCGAGAAACTGCGCCTGGCGGCTGACCACCACAGGAGCCTGGCTGACCTTGCCCTCCAGGCCCATGGCCTTGATCACATGCTGGCCCACCCGGCGATCCGTAATCACCAGATCGATGCGCCCCAGCGACAGCTTGCCGAAGTTGGCTTCGTGGCTGGGCGCCGGCTCGCGGTTGAACAACGTGGAGTCGCTGAAGGTGTCGCCATACAGGTAACCCGGCGAAGTACCCACGGTCAGCCCGCGCAAATCATCCAGGGTTTCCGCGGGGTGAGGGCGGTCGTTGGCATAGAACAGCACAAACTCCACATCCGACAGTGGCTCACTGGGGTAGAGCAGCAAGGCGTCGCGTTCATGGCTGTGGAAAATATCCAGCGCGCCGTCGGCGTGGCCTTGGTCGAGCATGGCCAGGCAGCGTTTCCAGGGCAGGAACTGCCACTCCACGTCCACGCCCAGACGCTGGAACACGATCACCGTGGTTTCGTAATCCAGGCCGCGCATGCTGCCGTTTTCGTCGTATACGTAAGGCGCCCAGGGCTCGGTGACAATGCGCAGTTTCTCGCCGTAAGCGGTGAGGCTCAGGCAAGTGAAAAGCACAGCGGTCAACAGCTTGAGAATGACGGGCATGCCCTGAGGTTACGACGCTCCTGCCCTAAAGAGAAGCTCTGGCACACGCATTCGCGGGCAAGTTGATCTGGCGCATTTAAAACAAAAAGGCCCTCGTATTGACGAGGGCCTTGGCGTATCGGAGCGAGCCTCAGCGTGGCAGCTTGAGGTTGTTCCAGATGGCCAGGCTCGGTTCAGCCTGGTTCAGGGTGTAGAAGTGCAACCCTGGTGCGCCACCTTGCAACAGACGCTCACACATCTCGCTGATAACCTGTTCACCGAAGGCCTGGATGCTCTTCACGTCGTCGCCATAGGCTTCCAGTTGCTTGCGCACCCAGCGTGGGATCTCGGCACCGCAAGCGTCGGAGAAACGCGCCAGCTTGCTGTAGTTGGTGATCGGCATGATGCCGGGCACGATTGGGATGTTTACACCCATCGCACGTACACGCTCGACGAAGTAGAAATAGCTGTCGGCGTTGAAGAAGTACTGGGTGATCGCGCTGTTGGCGCCGGCGTTGGCCTTGCGCACGAAGTTGTGCAGATCGTCTTCGAAATTACGTGCCTGGGGGTGCATCTCCGGGTACGCCGCCACTTCGATATGGAAGTGATCGCCGCTTTCTTCACGGATGAAACTCACCAGGTCATTGGCGTAGCGCAGCTCACCGCTGGCCATGCCCATGCCGGACGGCAGGTCGCCACGCAGGGCGACGATGCGCTTGATGCCGGCTTGTTTGTACTGGGTCAGCAGGCCGCGCAGGTCGGCCTTGCTGTCGCCCACGCACGACAAGTGCGGAGCGGCGGCAACTTTGGCTTCACTTTCCAGCTGCAGCACGGTGTTGATCGTGCGATCACGGGTCGAGCCGCCGGCGCCGTAGGTGCAGGAAAAGAAGTCGGGGTTGTAGCTGGCCAACTGCTTGGCAGTCGCCATCAGTTTTTCATGCCCAGCATCGGTCTTGGTCGGGAAAAACTCGAAGCTGTAGCGACGGTCTTGGGACATGGTAATACCCTTGGAAACTCAGAATACCTGAAGGCATACACAGTCAATGTGGGCACCCAGCTTATGTGGGAGCCGGGCTTGCCCGCGATGCAGGCACTGCGGTATGTCAGGCATATCGCAGTGATGCTATCGCAGGCAAGCCAGCTCCCACATAAAGCCGGCGCCTACAGGGCTGCTTAGTAGCGGTAAGCGTGCGGCTTGAACGGGCCTTCAACCGTCACGCCGATGTAGTCGGCCTGGGTCTTGGTCAGTTGAGTCACTACGCCGCCGAAGCCGCGGACCATTTCCAGGGCCACTTCTTCGTCGAGTTTCTTCGGCAGTACTTCTACGGTCAGGCGCTCGGCTTTCTGGGCTGGCGACAGGTCGGCGTATTTCTGGCCGAACAGGAAGATCTGCGCCAGTACTTGGTTGGCGAACGAGCCATCCATGATGCGGCTTGGGTGGCCAGTGGCGTTGCCCAGGTTAACCAGGCGGCCTTCGGCCAGCAGGATCAGGTAGTCATCGTTTTGTGGGTCGAATTTGCCAGCGCCGGTACGGTGAACCTTGTGTACCTGTGGCTTCACTTCTTCCCATGCCCAGTTCTTGCGCATGAAAGCGGTGTCGATTTCGTTGTCGAAGTGACCGATGTTGCAGACCACTGCGCGCTTTTTCAGGGCTTTGAGCATGTTCGCGTCGCACACATTCACGTTACCGGTGGTGGTCACGATCAGGTCGATCTTGCCCAGCAGGGCCTTGTCGATGCTCGCTTCGGTGCCGTCATTGACGCCATCGATGAACGGCGAAACCACTTCGAAACCGTCCATGCAGGCTTGCATGGCGCAGATCGGGTCAACTTCGGAGACTTTAACGATCATGCCTTCCTGACGCAGGGACTGGGACGAACCCTTGCCCACGTCACCGTAGCCGATCACCAGGGCTTGCTTGCCCGACAGCAGGTGGTCGGTGCCGCGCTTGATCGCATCGTTCAGGCTGTGACGGCAGCCGTACTTGTTGTCGTTCTTGCTCTTGGTTACCGAGTCGTTGACGTTGATGGCCGGGATTTTCAGCTCGCCCTTGGCCAGCATGTCCAGCAGGCGGTGAACGCCAGTGGTGGTTTCTTCGGTCACGCCGTGGACGCGCTCGAGCACCTGCGGATAATCTTTGTGCAACAGTTCGGTCAAGTCGCCGCCATCGTCGAGAATCATGTTGGCGTCCCATGGCTTGCCATCCTTGAGGATGGTTTGCTTCAGGCACCACTCGTACTCTTCTTCGGTCTCGCCTTTCCAGGCGAATACCGGGATGCCGGCGGCAGCGATAGCGGCAGCGGCCTGGTCTTGAGTCGAGAAAATGTTGCAGGAGGACCAACGTACTTCGGCACCCAGGGCAACCAGGGTTTCGATCAGCACGGCAGTCTGGATGGTCATGTGGATGCAGCCGAGAATCTTCGCGCCCTTGAGCGGCTGCTCAGCGGCATACTTGCGACGCAGACCCATCAGGGCCGGCATTTCGGATTCGGCGATAAAGGTTTCGCGACGGCCCCATGCAGCGAGGGACATGTCGGCGACTTTGTAGTCGGTAAAATCTGCAGGCGTGATTACAGCGCTCATGAAGAGCCTCCATTCGTAGTGCGCGAATGGGCGCCGTTGTGCGTTTAGTATCCAGCTGGCTAACCAGGCCGGACAACGCCCCATCCGAGCCTGACAGGTCGAGCCTGCTGCAGCGCCCCTCGGACAGGTGGCGGGAGAACGGTATCAATCAGAGATGACCGTTTTGAAGCGGTTGCGATTATAGCTGTGTGCGCCAGACTTCCCAAGCCTTTCTGTCAGCCATATGAAGATCGCGCATCGGCTTGATAGGCAATGGTTCATAGAGCTTGGGCCTGCGCTCTGCCATGATGTTGCCCATCATTCGGCAAGACGCTTTGGAGTGACCATGAACTTCCACACCCGCAAATGGGTAAAACCCGAAGACCTCAACCCCAACGGCACCCTGTTCGGCGGCAGCCTGCTGCGCTGGATCGACGAAGAAGCGGCCATCTACGCGATTGTCCAATTGGGCAACCAGCGCGTGGTGACCAAGTATATCTCCGAAATCAACTTCGTCAGCGCCTCGCGCCAGGGCGACATCATCGAGCTGGGCATCACCGCCACCGAGTTCGGCCGCACCTCGATCACCCTTACTTGCGAAGTGCGCAACAAAATCACGCGCAAAAGTATCCTGACCGTGGAAAAAATGGTCTTCGTCAACCTGGGTGAAGACGGTTTGCCCGCGCCCCACGGCCGTACGGAAATCAAATACGTGAAAGACCAGTTCCAGGAAGACGGCATCAGCGAGTAATCCTGCACCGGCCAGTGAACGCTCTTGATGGGCGACAGGTCGTACCTGAACAACACCCCCCGTTCAGGTACGCCCATGGCCACGCAAGCAGACGGCAAGACCCCCAACTTGTCGCAGGAAGAACAGCAAGACGTCGACAAGAACCAGCCGCCTCGCGCGGCGGTGCTGCATGAAATCATCCGCACGCAGGGCGATCAGGAATTGGAGCGCAATGTGGCGGCGTTATGGTGGTCGGCGCTGGCCGCCGGCCTGACCATGGGCTTGTCACTAATGGGCATGGGCCTGCTGAATTCGCGTTTGCCGGATGGAGAGGCATTCAAGGTCATCGCCAGCTTTGGCTATTGCGCGGGTTTCCTCGCCGTCATTTTGGCGCGCCAGCAACTGTTCACTGAAAACACCCTGACCGCGGTGCTGCCGGTGATGAGCAAGCCGACCCTGGCCAATGTCGGCCGGCTGTTACGGTTGTGGGCCGTTGTGCTGGTGGGCAACCTGTGCGGCACCTTGTTGGTGGCCTACGTGATGTTGCACCTGCCGATCTTCGACACAAAAACAGACATGGCTTTCCTCGAAATCGGCCGTAAGGTCATGGAAAACGACCCCGGCCAGATGTTCGCCAAGGGCATTATTTCCGGTTGGATGATCGCCACCATGGTGTGGATGATCCCGTCCATGGAAAGCGCCAAGATGTTCATCATCATCCTGATCACCTACTTGATGGCGTTAGGGGATTTCACCCACATCGTCGTCGGCTCGGCGGAAGTGTCTTACCTGGTGTTTGCCGGTGAGTTGCCGTGGAAGGACTTCTGGCTGGTGTTCGCCGGGCCGACCCTGGCGGGCAATATCATCGGTGGCAGTTTTATCTTTGCCCTGATCAGCCATGCGCAGATTCGCAGCGAAAGCAGCCTGCCAGGGAAAAAGGCTGCGGACCCGAGGCATCCGCAGCAGATCAACAAGGATCAGTGATGCTCAGGCGTGGCTTGGGGCTCGTCCCGGGTCACGCGCTTGACCAGCTTGCCGATGCTCAAACCCTGCAACAGGATCGACGACAGCACCACGATGTAGGTGATGCTCAGCAGCAGGTCGCGTTCCGGGCCCAGCGGCAAGGCCAGCGCCAGCGCCACCGAAACCCCGCCGCGTAAACCTCCCCAGGTAAGGATGCGGATAGTGCCGCGCGGCACCGTGCGCCAGCGACGCAGCAGCAGGATCGCCGGGGCCACGGTCAGCAGGCGTGAAAGCAGGATCGCCACGGCCAGCAAACTGGCGGCCAACACGTGCAGCCAGTTGAACGGCAACAGCAACAGCTCCATGCCGATCAGCGCAAACAGCAGGGCGTTGAGCATGTCATCGAGCAGCTCCCAGAAGCCGTCCAGGTAGCGCCGCGTCATGTCGTTCATCGCCAGCTTGCGCCCCAGGTTGCCGATGATCAGCCCGGCCACCACCATCGCAATGGGCGCCGAGACATGCAGTTCGGTGGCCATTGCCGAGCCGCCAATCACTAGCGCGAGGGTCAGCATCACTTCGATCTGGTGTTGCTCGATGCTCTTGATCATCAAGTACACCAGGTAGCCGATCAGGCCGCCGAATACCACGCCGCCAACCGCCTCATGGGCGAACAGCATGGCGGTGGCGCCCACGGTCGGTGTTTCGCCCAGTTGCGCAATCCCCAGCAGCACGGTGAACACCACCACCGCCGTACCGTCGTTGAACAGCGACTCGCCGACGATGGTGGTTTTCAGCGGTTTCGATGCGTTGGCGGTGCGCAGCACGCCCAATACGGCGATCGGGTCGGTGGGCGAAATCAGTGCGCCGAACAGCAGGCAGTAAAGGAAGCTCACGTGCCAGCCGAACAGGGCAAAGATGTAGTACGCCAAGCTGCCGATCACCACGGTGGCAATCAACACGCCGAAGGTCGCCAGCAGGCCAATGGGCCAGCGATAACTGCGCAAGTCGTTCAAGTTGACGTGCAAGGCGCCGGCGAACAGCAGGAACGACAGCATCCAGTTCATCAGCAGATCGCCGAAGTCGATCTGGCCGATCAATTGTTGAATGCGCTCTTCCAGGCCTGGATAGCCGATGAAGCTCAGGCCTTGCAGGATCAGCGAAAACAGCAGGGCCGTGACCATCACGCCGATGGTGGGTGGCAGGCCGATAAAGCGGTAGTTCACATACGTGAGCAGCGTGGTGAGGCAAATGAAGGCGGCGACAAGTTCAAGCATCCGGGGTCCCTGGAAGGTGAAGTGAGCGTTGATTAGTGGGTGGATGGACCGCAGCAGTGGCGGGATGTTGCAAGCCAGGGGGCAAAAGGCCGGCAGAACCTTTTGCAGTGGCGTGGTTCATAGCGGTTAAGTGCGGTGTGGCATTTTTAGTGCTAAAACTCTAACCGCTGGCTAAAACTACAAAAGGAATCAGTGATGACGGTGGCTTTCTGGTGTGTGTTGATCGCAATTTTCCTGCCTTACCTGTGCACAGGTGTGGCCAAGTTCAGCGGCGGCAAGTTCGGGCCACGCCAGAACCACGACCCGCGTGCTTTCCTGGACACGCTCGAAGGGTTCGCCAAACGCGCCCACAGTGCGCAACTCAACAGCTTTGAAGTGACGCCGGCATTTGCTGCGGCGGTAATCATTGCGCACCTGGCCGGCACGGCGTCGCTGGTGACCATCAATGTGCTGGCGGTGATGTTTATCACCAGCCGCTTGCTGTACATCATTTGCTACCTGGCGGACTGGGCGATACTGCGTTCGCTGGTGTGGTTCGTAGGCATGGCGCTGATTGCGAGTTTCTTCTTTGTTTCGATCTAAGGCTTAGCGCACGTCCCCTGTGGGAGCGGGCTTACTGAGGTGAGCGGGCTTGTCGTGGCGAGCGGGCTTGCCCCGCGTTGGGCTGCGAAGCGGCCCCAGTAGGCACACCGAGTTCTTTCAGAAGAAACTCGGCGCCTGGTTTCAGGGCCGCTTCGCGCCCCAACGCGGGGCAAGCCCGCTCGCCACAACAAGCCCGCTCGCCACAACAAGTCCGCTTCACATAAGTTCTCATCCACATTTGCTTCTCGGCGGGCTGTCAGGTCCCGGCAGGCGCGTCCGGCACATGCGGCAACGCCGTGCCTTTTGGCCACAGCATCCAGATCTGCCCTTGCTGCTTCATATTCCCGGCCAATTCACCCGCCGCCTCACCGGTGCCCCAGAACAAGTCTGCGCGCACTTCGCCGGTGATCGCACCGCCGGTGTCTTGGGCTGCCACAGGTCGGGCGATCGGCGAACCGTCGGGTTTGGAGGTCGACAGCCACAACAGGCTGCCCAGCGGAATCACCTTGCGATCCACTGCCACGCTGTAACCGGCGGTCAGCGGCACATTCAGCGAACCGCGCGGGCCTTCGTTGCTGTCCGGGCGGGCGCTGAAAAACACATAGCTGGGGTTGCTCGCCAGCAGCTGCGGAATACGTTGCGGGTTAGCCTTCGCCCAGGCGCTGATGGCGCCCATGGTCACGTCTTCTTTTTTCAGCTCGCCTTGCTCCACCAGCCAGCGGCCGATAGGGCGGTAGGGG
Source organism: Pseudomonas sp. MONT-RG-20F-20-E-7-02 (assembly GCF_022662395.1). Classification (NCBI taxonomy): domain Bacteria; kingdom Pseudomonadati; phylum Pseudomonadota; class Gammaproteobacteria; order Pseudomonadales; family Pseudomonadaceae; genus Pseudomonas; species Pseudomonas sp. MONT-RG-20F-20-E-7-02. The sequence continues at coordinate 188,470 of NZ_JAKNQN010000009.1, read as the reverse complement.
TAGCCGTTCTGGTCGCCGTAACCCACACGCAGTTGGCGCCCACCGGCCAGTTGAATACGCCCGGAGCCCTGGATTTGCAGGAATTGCAGGTCCATCGGGTTGGTCAACCAGGCAATCGGTTTGGCGGTGGAACCTTGGCCGTTGATGGTGCTGGCATCGTCATAGGGCTTGAGCACGCGACCTTCGAGGCGACCGCGCAGGCGCTTGCCCTTGAGTTCCGGGTAGATGCTTTCCAGGTTGACGATGATCAGGTCATCCGGCACGCCATACACCGGCACATGGGCGGTGGCGGTTTCGGTCAGGCTGCCGGGGTACACCGGTTCGTAGTAGCCGGTGATCAAGCCATTCGGCGTGTTGTCAGCCGAGCGCAGGCCGAACACATCCAGGCGCTCCTTGAGAAAGCCGCGAACCGCCACGGCATTGCCCGGCACGGCGGTGGCGGCTGCACAGGTCGCGCCCCAGACCGGGTCAGCCTTGAGGCGTTGGCAGGCGCTACGCCAGGATTCAAACCCGGCCAGCAGGTCGCTGTCGGAAACAGTCGGCAGCGCCTCCCACGGTGCGCTCACGTAGGTGGCGACAGCGTGGGGCTTAACGGTTTCATCTTTGCCGGCGTCTTTGCCGCCATCGCAGCCGGCGAGCAACGCGATCATCGGCAGAGCCCATACCAGGCGGCGGCTCCAAGGTTTCGAGGTGACATTCATGCACGTAATTCCTGAAGCGATTGCCCGCGCTTCAACGTCGGCGGGCAACCCTTATTATTAATAGGGCTATTGGTCTTTGCGGGCGGGGCGAGGATACTGGCCGCCGTTTCCCGTGACCTTGAAGCCATGATGACTTTTAAAAAACTGACCCTGGTATTGCTGGCCTGCCTGACCTTGTCCGCCTGCGGCGGTGTCGATCCGAACTCGCCTTTGGGTCAGCGCAAGGCGATTTTCAAACAGATGCTCAAGACCGGTGAAGACCTGGGCGGCATGTTGCGTGGGCGTATCCCGTTCGACGGGGCTAAATTCGCCGAAGGCGCGGCCAAGCTCGATGCGTTGTCCCACGAACCGTGGAAGCATTTCCCAAGCGTACGCGAGGAAGATCACACCAGCGCCAAGGATGACGTTTGGCAGCAACAGGCACGCTTCCAGGAGCTGGCCCGAAACCTTGAAGCGGCCACCGGTGAATTGGTGATCGCAAGCCAGGTGCAGCCTTACAAGGCCAGCAACCTGGGGCCTGCTGTGCAAAAAGTCGAAGATGCCTGCACGGCCTGCCATAAACAGTTCCGGGACCACTGACCGGGTTTACTGGTCGAGTTCTTCGACGGCGTCCTGCAGGTTTTTGCGCGACTGGGCGAGCTTGTCTTTGCGTTTGTTGATCTTGTCGGCGTCGCCTTTTTTCATCGCTTTGTCGAGGTCGGCCTGACGGCGGCTGACTTCGTGCTTGGCGTCGAGCACTTTGTTTTCACGCTCTTTGCGCAAGGATGCGTCGGTGCAGTTGGCGGTGACTTCGCTCAGGGCTTTTTCCAGGCCGGCTTGCTGTTCACTGTTGCCATGGGCCTTGGCTTGGTCGATCTGAGTACTGATGGCCTGGCGCTTGGCGGCGCAGCCTGTCAGTTGTGGCGCTTCTTCGGCAGCCAGCAGTGGGGCGCTCATGAGGCTTGCAAAGGTGAGCAGGGCAAACGGTGCGAGGAATTTCATGTAAGGCTCCAGAGTCGCAATCAAATGGCAGGATGAATTCTGCCGGGGTTAAAGGTGGCGAGCCGGGTTCAAAACCCGTCGATTCCCGCCACACGTAATGTTTCAGCCAATGCTTGTACCTGCGGGTCGCGGAAAAAAGCGCTCAGTTGCGCCGCGCGGCCCGCGCCGATGCCGTCGGTAGCCAGCCATGCCTGGGTGTCTTTGGCAGCCAGGGTTTGCCAGCCGCCATCCAGATCGTTGCGTGCTGAAGGCGGTAAGCCCAAGGCTTTGAGCCATTGTGCAAAAGGCCGTTGCCGTGCGCTTTGAATGCTCTCGAGCAATCGCGCACGACTGCGATCACCGAAGCCATCAATGTTAGCAAGCTCTGCCGCATCCAGGGTCAACCAATCGAGAAAGCCTGCGATTAGACCGGCCTGGATCAATATGTTCCACGTTTCGCGCCCTACGTGCGGCAAGGCCAAACCCTGGTTACCGCTCAGCCAGGTCAGGCGAGCGAGCAGTTGCTCCTCGCAGCCGGGGGCCAGCTGAAAGCAGCTCAAGGAATGAAAGTCTCGAGGGTTGGGTACTTGTACCGGCACCCTTGTCTCGTTGCGCAGAATCACTTGGTCCAGTCGAGGAATCACTTGGCCGGCCAGGGTGATGGACACCTGGTCACCGGGCCGGATATCCAGCGCATGCCAGCGTTTCAGGGAGCCGACGCTGACACGACTGATCTGCCGATCGTCCAGTCGCACCGGCTCCAGCTCCAGGATCGGGGTAATGCGCCCGGTGCGGCCGATTTTGAATTGAACCTTGCGCACCAGCGCCAGTGCCTTGGCAGCCGGGTACTTCCAGGCGACCGCCCAGTAAGGCGCGCTGACTTGCCAGCGTTTGGCCGGCGCGCGCGACGCCTGGTGCAACACCACGCCATCGCTGGCGAAGGGCAAAGGTTGGTTGTACCAGTAGGTGCGCCAGTGTGCGGCGTCAGCGATGTTTCGGATCGACTGGCTGTAGCGGCTGCTGTCGGTGAAGCCCCATCGTGCCAGTCTCGCCAGGCGCTCGGTAAAGTCAGCTGGGCCGTCAGGCCAGGCCCAGACAAACAAGCCGATGCCGGCGGCCTCGGCGTGGCTCAGCTGTCGGCGGTGCATCAGCCCGGCCACTTTGCTGCGTGCATTCACCCCGCCGTCGGTTGACTGCACATGATCGTCGAGGCGCCAATAGAGTTCGCCTTGCAGCACCAGGTCGATGGGGTCAGGCAGTTGCTGGACGATGCCGGTGATTTGGCGCGCGGCAGTCGACCAATCCTGGCCGAGCAGGCCGTTGCCCCGGCTGATGAGTTGGCTCAACTTGCCCTTGCGATACACCAATGTCACCGCAACACCGTCGACTTTGGGTTGAATCCACACGTCTTGGCGGGTCTTGAGCCAGTCATCGACAGCCTGTTCGTCCAGCAGCTTTTCCAGGCCGGTATGAGCGATCGGGTGAGCCTGCGTGCCCCGCGCGGTGGCCAGTGGGTTATCCGCCGCTGGCGCGGGTTGGGCAAAGCATTCTCGCCAGTGCGCCAGGCGCAGTCGGGCCTGATCGTAAAGCTCATCACTGACGGGGGATTGGCCGAGTCGATGATAGCTGTCATCCCACAGCTTGATCTGTTCAGCGAGGGTGCTGACCTGTGATCGAGCGTCCTCGGGGCAATCTTCAGCCCACGCCGAAAAAGGCAGGGCGCTGAGTAAAAGAGCAATCAGTAACCGCATCATGAGCATCCTTGCTCGGAAAGGGTGCCCAGCCTAAATGATCCACACAGCCACAAAAAAGCCCCGACGGCGCGGGGCTTTTTACTGGGTGTTTCTGCTTATTTGAACAGACCGCCCAAGGCTTTCACTGCATCGTTCTTATCAGCCTTGGCTTCCTGCGTTTGCTGCTTGGCGTCGACTTTGGCCTGGGACTCAGCCAATTTGTTGCAACCTTTGTTGACCTGGTCCTGCGCCGCTTTAAAGGCTTTCACTTTCAGCGTGTCGTTGGCAGCCTCGGCAGCATCGATCTTGGCTTGCAGGTCTTTGGCTTGCTGCTGGCAATTGCCGGAAGTGCCGCTCAGTTGGGAGCTCAGGGCACCACCCAGGGCGCTCAAATCGGCGGCGTGGGCAGGCAGGGCCAACAGGCTGAGCAGAAGGGCGGCAGGGGCGAGCGTGGAAATGCGCATGAAAACCTCAATGTTCGATTGCCTGCGCGCTTATGTATCCCGGGCTGGCGCAGGGCAATATCCAAGTAAGGTGAAGGGCCCGAGAGGGCGCGGATTCTAGAGGGCCATCATTTGGCCTGCAAGCATTGGATCCAAAAAATATAAGCGCCATCCGCAAATCATTCGACAATAAAAAGCCCCGCCGGGCGAACCCGGCGGGGCTTTTGGTGTAACGCGTGCTTACAGGCCGGCAGCAGTGCGCAGGTCGTTGGCGCGGTCGGTTTTTTCCCAGGTGAACGTGGTGAAGGTGTCGTTACCGACGGTCTTCTGCGCAGGGGTACGACCGAAGTGGCCGTAGGCTGCGGTTTCCTGGTACATCGGGTGCAGCAGGTCGAGCATGGTGGTGATCGCGTAAGGGCGCAGGTCGAAGATCTCACGCACCAGCTTGACGATCTTGTCATCGCTGATCTTGCCGGTACCGAAGGTATTCAGCGAGATCGACGTAGGCTGGGCCACGCCGATAGCGTAGGACACCTGGATTTCGCAACGCTCGGCCAGGCCGGCCGCGACGATGTTCTTGGCCACGTAACGACCGGCGTAGGCCGCCGAGCGGTCAACCTTGGACGGGTCTTTGCCGGAGAACGCGCCGCCGCCGTGACGGGCCATGCCGCCGTAGCTGTCGACGATGATCTTGCGACCGGTCAGGCCGCAGTCGCCCACCGGGCCGCCGATGATGAACTGGCCGGTCGGGTTGATGTGGAACTGGGTGTCCTTGGTCAGCAGTTCGGCAGGCAGCACGTGCTTGACGATCAGCTCCATCACGCCTTCGCGCAGGTCGGCGTAGGACACATCCGGGTTGTGCTGCGTCGACAGCACGACAGCGTCGATACCGACGACTTTGCCGCCTTCGTAGCGGCAGGTCACCTGGGACTTGGCGTCCGGGCGCAGCCATGGCAAGGCCCCCGATTTACGCGCTTCGGCCTGACGCTGCACCAACTGGTGCGAGAAGGTGATCGGTGCCGGCATCAGCACGTCGGTTTCGTTGCTGGCATAGCCGAACATCAGGCCTTGGTCGCCGGCGCCCTGATCTTCAGGCTTGGCACGGTCTACACCTTGGTTGATGTCGGGCGACTGCTTGCCGATGATGTTCATCACGCCGCAGGTCGCGCCGTCGAAGCCGACGTCGGAGCTGTTGTAGCCAATCTTGGTGATCACGTCGCGGACGATCTGTTCCAGGTCGACCCAGGCCGTGGTGGTCACTTCGCCGGCGATGATCGCCACGCCCGTTTTCACCAGAGTCTCGCACGCCACACGGGCGAACTTGTCTTCAGCAATGATGGCGTCCAGCACCGCATCAGAAATCTGGTCGGCGATTTTGTCCGGATGCCCTTCAGACACGGACTCGGAGGTGAAAAGGGAGTATTCGCTCATCTCGATGTTTTCCTGATATTTACCGATGGTGAGTGTCGCCAGCCGGCCGCTGAAAATGGCGGACCTGAATCTGGAAACCATTACGTAAACCTACATAGAGGCTTTCCCCGGGAACGAGTCCCGCAGCGGTGGCCCAACGGGCCAGATCGTCCTGTTCAAAACCCAGCCAGAGATCACCGCAGGCCTCCCTGGCCCAGCTCTGGTTGTGGCTGCATAAATCTGTGACCAGCAGGCTACCGCCGGGCTGCAGCAAATTTGCCATCTGCTTGAGGGCGTCGGCGGGGGCGGCGAAATGGTGCAAGACCATGTTCAGCACCACGCAGTCGGCCCGCAGGCTGGTGTCATTCAACGCGTCGGCCAACTGCAGGCTGACGTTGCCCAGCGCTTCGCGCTCGCAGAGCTGGCGCGCCAATTCAAGCATCGCCGGGCTGTTGTCCAGCGCCGTGACCTGGGCAAAGCGGCGCGCCAGTTCCGGCAGGAAACCACCGTCGCCAGGGCCAACTTCCAACGCCGTCGCCTCATCACTGAAGACCAGCTTGTCCAACAGCGCCAGTACGCTTTCGCGGTATTGGGGCAAACCGGCGATCAGGTCCTGTTGGGCGCGAAACTTCTCGGCAACCCGTGAGAAAAAGTCCTGGCTGGCCGCAGCGCGTTGCCCGTGGACCTGGGCGATGCGCGACTGCACATCGCTGGGCAACCCCAAACCGTCCACCTCTTCAAGCAGCGCGGCGTGCAGCTTGCCGCCAAGCAACTCGGTGTGGGGCAGGGCGCGGCGGTAAAAAATCGCGTTGCCTTCACGGCGTGTAGCCACCAGGTCGGCCTGGGCCAGGACCTTGAGGTGGTGGCTCATGCCGGACTGGCCGATGGCGAAGATTTGCGCCAGCTCCAGCACGCCGAAAGAATCGTTGGACAGCGCGCGTAATACGTTCAGGCGCAACGGATCACCCGCGGCCTTGCACAAGGCTGCCAGTTCATCGCCGTCGTCGGGACGCAAGGTGGGCGCAGATAGGTTCATAAGGCCAGCAGTCTAGTGACGGCTGGAAATCACCGCAAGGTCAATATCAAAAAGTTTTGATATTGGTCGATAATCGGTGGTTATAAGCAGCCGCTATAACCTTTAGACGAAGCAGTGGCGCTTTTCTGCAAGCGATTGCCGGCCAAACCGCAGGAAAAACACCGTCAAGTGACTATCTGTCATTGCCCGCAGGCGGTGGCTGAGGGAAAATGCCGGTCCTTTTTTCCGTTTCTTTTAAGCAAACCCCAGGAGATCAGCGATGCCCAGCCGTCGTGAGCGTGCCAACGCCATTCGTGCCCTCAGCATGGATGCCGTGCAAAAAGCCAACAGCGGCCATCCCGGTGCCCCGATGGGCATGGCGGATATCGCCGAGGTACTTTGGCGTGACTACCTGAAACACAACCCAAGCAACCCGTCGTTCGCCGACCGTGACCGCTTCGTGCTGTCCAACGGCCACGGCTCGATGCTGATCTACTCGCTGCTGCACCTGACCGGCTACGACGTCACCATTGATGACCTCAAGAGCTTCCGCCAGCTGCACAGCCGCACGCCGGGCCACCCTGAATTCGGCTACACCCCAGGCGTCGAGACCACCACCGGTCCCCTGGGCCAAGGCCTGGCCAACGCTGTCGGCTTTGCGCTGGCTGAAAAAGTGCTGGGCGCGCAGTTCAACCGTCCTGGCCACAACATCGTCGATCACCACACCTACGTGTTCCTGGGTGATGGCTGCATGATGGAAGGCATTTCCCACGAAGTCGCTTCCCTGGCCGGTACGCTGGGCCTGGGCAAGCTGATTGCCTTCTACGATGACAACGGCATCTCCATCGACGGCGAAGTCGAAGGCTGGTTCACCGACGACACCCCCAAGCGTTTTGAAGCCTACAACTGGCAGGTGATCCGCAACGTCGACGGCCATGATCCGGAAGAGATCAAGACCGCCATCGACACCGCCCGCAAGAGCGAGCAGCCGACCCTGATCTGCTGCAAGACCACCATCGGTTTCGGCTCGCCGAACAAGCAAGGTAAAGAAGACTGCCACGGCGCCCCATTGGGTGACGCGGAAATCGCCTTGACCCGCGAAGCGCTGAAGTGGAACCACGGCCCGTTCGAAATCCCGGCCGACATCTACGCCGAGTGGAGCGCCAAGGAAAAAGGCCTGGCGACCGAAGCCGAGTGGGACCAGCGTTTCGCTGCCTACTCCGCCGAATTCCCGGAGCTTGCCAACGAGCTGGTTCGCCGCCTGGCCGGTGACCTGCCTGCCGACTTCTCGGAAAAAGCCTCGGCCTACATCGCCGAAGTCGCGGTCAAGGGCGAGACCATCGCCAGCCGTAAAGCCAGCCAGAACACCCTGAACGCCTTCGGCCCGTTGCTGCCGGAAATTCTCGGCGGTTCGGCTGACCTGGCCGGTTCCAACCTGACCCTGTGGAAAGGTTGCAAAGGTGTCTCGGCTGAAGACGCCAGCGGCAACTACATGTACTACGGCGTGCGCGAGTTCGGCATGAGCGCCATCATGAACGGCGTGTCCCTGCACGGCGGCCTGGTGCCTTACGGCGCGACCTTCCTGATGTTCATGGAATACGCACGTAATGCGGTACGCATGGCCGCGCTGATGAAGAAGCGCGTGATTCATGTGTACACCCACGACTCCATCGGCCTGGGCGAAGACGGCCCGACGCACCAGCCGGTCGAGCAACTGACCAGCCTGCGTACCACGCCGAACCTGGATTGCTGGCGCCCAGCCGACGCGGTCGAATCCGCAGTGGCCTGGAAGCACGCCATCGAGCGTAAGGACGGCCCTTCGGCGCTGATCTTCTCGCGTCAGAACCTGCAGCACCAAGTGCGTACCGACGCGCAGATCGCCGACATCAGCCGTGGCGGTTATGTGCTGAAAGACTGCATCGGCGAGCCGGAGCTGATCCTGATCTCCACCGGTTCCGAAGTGGGCCTGACTGTTCAGGCGTACGACAAGCTGACCGCCCAAGGCCGCAACGTCCGTGTTGTGTCCATGCCGTGCACCAGCGTGTTCGAAGCCCAGGACGCCGGCTACAAGCAATCGGTTCTGCCTTTGCAGGTCAGCGCGCGTATCGCCATCGAAGCGGCTCACGCCGACTACTGGTACAAGTACGTGGGCCTGGAAGGCCGCGTGATCGGCATGACCACCTACGGTGAGTCGGCGCCGGCGCCAGCGTTGTTCGAAGAGTTCGGTTTCACCCTGGAAAACATCCTGGGTCAGGCTGAAGAGCTGCTGGAAGACTAAGTCAGTCTGCGTTGTTTGCACTGGCGCCATCGCGGGCAAGCCCGCTCCCACATTTGGATCGCGGTCTAGTGTGGGAGCGGGCTTGCCCGCGATGGCGTCAGAACATTCAACACCGAACTAACCTTGATCGAGAACCCCATGCCCCAACCGCGTCCCTACAAAGTTGCACTCAACGGCTACGGCCGCATTGGTCGTTGCGTCTTGCGTGCTCTGTTCGAGCGAGGGGCGGCGGCCGGGTTTGAAATTGTCGCGATCAACGATTTGGCCGACATGGCCAGCATCGAATACCTGACACGCTTTGACTCCACCCACGGCCGCTTCCCTGGCGAAGTGCGGGTCGAAGGCGACTGTCTGCATATCAATGGCAACTGCGTGCAGGTCTTGCGCAGTGCCACCCCCGAAGGCATCGACTGGAAAGCACTGGGCGTCGACCTGGTGCTGGAATGTTCGGGTGTCTACCACACCCGTGCCGATGGCCAGCGTTTTCTCGACGCCGGCGCGCCGCGTGTGCTGTTTTCCCAGCCGATGGCCAGCGAAGCGGATGTCGACGCCACCATCGTCTACGGCATCAACCAGGACTGCCTGACCGGCAACGAGCTGCTGGTGTCCAACGCGTCCTGCACCACCAACTGCAGCGTGCCGCTGTTGCGCCTGCTGGATCAGGCGATTGGCCTGGATTATGTGTCGATCACCACGATCCACTCGGCGATGAACGACCAGCCGGTGATCGACGCCTATCACCATGAAGACCTGCGCCGCACACGCTCGGCGTTCCAGTCGGTGATTCCGGTGTCTACCGGCCTGGCCCGTGGCATCGAAAGATTGTTACCGGAACTTGCCGGACGAATTCAGGCCAAAGCCGTACGGGTGCCGACGGTGAACGTGTCCTGCCTGGACATCACCATGCAAACCGTCAGCGACACCGATGCGACTGAGGTCAACCGGATATTGCGCGACGCCGCCACCAGCGGCCCGCTCAAGGGCCTTTTGGCCTACACCGAGTTGCCGCACGCCAGTTGTGATTTCAACCATGACCCGCATTCGGCGATTGTCGATGCCAGCCAGACCCGCGTTTCCGGCCCACGGCTGGTGAACATCCTGGCTTGGTTCGACAACGAATGGGGGTTTGCCAACCGAATGCTGGATGTTGCGGAACATTATCTGCACATCGCCTCCAAACAACCTCAACAGTAACTCAGGAACTGCGACCCATGACCGTGTTGAAGATGACCGACCTCGATCTGCAAGGTAAGCGCGTGCTGATCCGCGAAGACCTCAACGTCCCAGTCAAGGACGGTGTTGTCACCAGCGATGCGCGAATCCTGGCTTCGCTGCCGACCATCAAGCTGGCCCTGGAAAAAGGTGCGGCCGTGATGGTCTGCTCCCACCTGGGTCGCCCGACCGAAGGTGAGTTCTCCGCCGAAAACAGCCTCAAGCCGGTAGCCGAGTACCTCAGCAAAGCCCTGGGCCGTGACGTGCCGCTGGTGGCTGACTACCTGGGCGGCGTTGACGTAAAAGCCGGCGACATCGTGCTGTTCGAAAACGTGCGCTTCAACAAGGGCGAGAAAAAGAACAGCGACGAGCTGGCCCAGCAATACGCGGCCCTGTGCGACGTGTTCGTGATGGACGCTTTCGGTACTGCGCACCGCGCCGAAGGTTCGACCCACGGCGTGGCCAAGTTCGCCAAAGTCGCCGCAGCCGGCCCATTGCTGGCCGCTGAACTGGACGCGCTGGGCAAGGCCCTGGGCGCTCCGGCCCAGCCAATGGCTGCCATCGTTGCCGGCTCCAAGGTTTCCACCAAGCTGGACGTGCTCAACAGCCTCAGCCAGATCTGCAACCAGCTGATCGTCGGCGGCGGCATTGCCAACACGTTCCTGGCCGCAGCCGGGCACCCAGTGGGCAAGTCGCTGTACGAGCCGGACCTGCTCGACACCGCCCGTGCCATCGCTGCCAAAGTCAGCGTGCCGCTGCCGGTGGACGTGGTAGTCGCCAAGGAATTCGCTGAAAGCGCGGAAGCCACCGTCAAGCTCATCGCTGATGTGGCGGCTGACGACATGATCCTGGACATCGGCCCGCAAACCGCAGCCAACTTTGCGGAGCTGCTGAAGTCGTCCAAAACCATTCTGTGGAACGGCCCGGTTGGCGTGTTCGAGTTCGACCAGTTCGGCAACGGCACCAAAGTACTGGCCCACGCCATCGCTGAAAGCTCGGCATTCTCCATCGCCGGCGGTGGCGATACCTTGGCGGCCATCGATAAATATGGCGTTGCTGACCAGATCTCCTACATTTCTACCGGTGGCGGCGCATTCCTCGAATTCGTCGAGGGCAAAGTGCTGCCGGCCGTTGAAGTGCTGGAAACCCGGGCCAAAGGCTAAGGCTCGTGATCCGGAAAAGGAGTATTCCCATGATCAAGTCGTTGGCACTGGTGATCGCAGCGGGCCTGTTGGCCGGCTGCGGCAGCACGCCAAGCGCTAAGCCTGTGGCCGCAGAGCCTGCGCCGGGGCAAAAAAAGAGCTGCTACCAGGCTGACTGGCAAGCCGAAACCATGCCGGTGATCAACAAGCGCATCGGCAATGAGCGGTTGGAGAAATACGACGCCGCGCCCAACGGTCAGGAACAGGGTTGCCCCTGACGGGTCTGATCAACTAACCGACAGCAGTGGCGGCCCTTGGGCCGTCGTTCGAGGATTGGCAATGAAAGGCGTTTTCGCCCTGGCAGCCCTGGCTCTATTGGCCGGTTGCAGCAGCATGAACATGTTCAACAAGGCAGAGCCTGCCGACAAGTGGACCACCTGGACCTGCGACAGCAAGGCCGAGGTCAACTGGCGCTTTGCCAACCAGGCCCGCTCCGAAGTGGATGTACGCCTCGGCGGTTCGGACCAGGTTTATCGCCTTAAACAGGACGTCGCTGCCTCGGGCGTGCTGTACAGCAATGACCAGCTGGCGTTTCATCAAAAAGGTGAGGAAGGCCTGATCTACTGGGTCGCCACCGATGATTTGATCGGGCGGGGCTGCAAAGCCCAGTAAGAACACGATCTCAAGATAAATGAGATCTAAATGTGGGAGCTGGCTTGCCTGCGATTGCGGTGGGCCTGCAAAACAAATGTTGTCTGATCTGCCCCCATCGCAGGCAAGCCAGCTCCCACATTGATCGGCTTTTTCAGTGGTGTCAGCACACGGCCACGCCAGCAATAACGATTCAGCAAGCCAAGCCTTAACCCCTTGGCCTGCAATAACTTGAATAGCAGCCGCCGCTACGGCAGGCTTGCACGATTAACGACCCACGATCGGGAGAGACAACACAATGGCACTTATCAGCATGCGTCAAATGCTGGACCACGCAGCCGAGTTCGGCTACGGCGTCCCAGCCTTTAACGTCAACAACCTTGAGCAGATGCGCGCCATCATGGAAGCCGCTGACAAGACCGACTCCCCAGTGATCGTCCAGGCTTCGGCCGGTGCCCGCAAATACGCCGGCGCGCCATTCCTGCGTCACCTGATCCTCGCTGCGATCGAAGAATTCCCGCACATCCCGGTGTGCATGCACCAGGATCACGGCACCAGCCCTGACGTGTGCCAGCGCTCCATCCAACTGGGCTTCAGCTCGGTGATGATGGACGGCTCCCTCGGCGAAGACGGCAAGACCCCAACCGACTACGAGTACAACGTACGCGTGACCCAACAGACCGTGGCCATGGCTCACGCCTGCGGCGTTTCGGTTGAAGGCGAGCTGGGCTGCCTGGGTTCGCTGGAAACCGGTATGGCCGGCGAAGAAGACGGCATTGGCGCCGAAGGCGTGCTGGATCACAGCCAAATGCTGACCGACCCGGAAGAAGCCGCCGACTTCGTCAAGAAGACCCAAGTGGATGCCCTGGCCATCGCCATCGGCACCAGCCACGGCGCCTACAAGTTCACCAAGCCGCCTACCGGCGACGTGCTGGCCATCGACCGCATCAAGGAAATCCACAAACGCATCCCGAACACCCACCTGGTGATGCACGGTTCTTCCTCGGTGCCACAAGAGTGGCTGGCGATCATCAACCAATACGGCGGCGACATCAAAGAAACCTACGGCGTGCCGGTTGAAGAAATCGTCGAAGGCATCAAGTACGGCGTGCGCAAGGTCAACATCGACACCGACCTGCGCTTGGCATCCACCGGCGCCATGCGTCGCCTGATGGCCACCAACCCGAGCGAATTTGACCCACGTAAATTCTTCGGCGCCACCGTAACCGCCATGCGTGACGTGTGTATCGCACGTTACGAAGCCTTTGGTACTGCCGGTAATGCTTCGAAGATCAAGCCGATCTCGTTGGAAGCGATGTACCAGCGTTACCTGAAAGGCGAGTTGAACGCTAAGGTGAACTGAGCTTCAGGCGTTTAAACAAAAGCCCGCAGCGATGCGGGCTTTTTTGTGGCTGTGAATGAGTCGACGTAAGGTTATTTGAAATGTCCGTCATAGCGGACATAATCGAATATATTCGTTAAAAAGTCCCATATGGGTGACATTTTGCTGATCACCAATCCCCCCTCATTTGGCGAGCGGCTCAAACAGCTGCGCCGAGCCAAGAAATACAGCCAGCAACAGCTCGCGGAAAAAGCTCGATGCAGTCGCAAGACGATCATTGATCTTGAGGCGGGGGAAAACGTGGCTATGTACACCGTCTTCAGGGTTATCACCGCCCTTGGCATGGCGCTGGAAGTCGTTGACCGGCGAATCGACCTTAAATCCCTCGCCGAACTGGTCGAGCACGATGAGTAAGATCAAGTTACTCAACATCACTACGCCTCAAGGCATGGCCGGCGAACTGTCCAGGGGCTCACAGTTTTCGTTTGCTTACGCCTCTGCGCAGGCTTCCTGCGAAGTGTCACTGGTGATTCCATACGACCCGACGCCAGTGGTCAGCAACGTATTGCATCCGATTTTTGATATGAATGTGCCGGAGGGCTTCCTGGCTGATCAGATTAAGCGTCGTATGGCCAAGCACATGCAAGTGGATGAAATGCGCTTGCTGTCGATCATCGGCGGCAACCAGATTGGTCGACTGAGTTACGAAAATCCCATTGAGGCTTCTGCGCCAGTGAAGGCGCAGGTCGGGTTACAGGAAATTCTGTCTGCAGATACCTCGCAGGGCGTATTCGATTTCCTCGTCGAGACCTATTTCGAGTCAGGTATTTCCGGGGTGCAGCCGAAGGTGTTGGTGCCTGATCTGGATAAGCTGACAGGCAATCGTAAAACGATGCTCAGTTCCGACTTGATCGTGAAGTCCGGCGCTGATGAATATGCTCACTTGGCTCAGAATGAATTTCTCTGTTTGGAAGCTGCTCGCCTCGCCGGCTTGGAAACGCCGCGTTTCTGGCTGTCTGAAAGGGGCGATCTCTTTGTCATGGAGCGCTTTGATCTGACTGAGTCGGGCAGGTTGGGTTTTGAGGATATGGCGGTGTTGTTGGGGCTTAACAAAGACCCTCACGATAACTACAAATACTCCCAAAGCTACGAAACGCTTGCTGCGGTAATCAACGAGGTTTGCCGGCATGGCGATGTGCTGCGTGAGCTTGAACGTTTTTTCTCATACGTTTGCTTGTCGGTCATGGTGCGCAATGGCGATGCCCACCTGAAAAATTTCGGTGTGCTCTATACCCACCCTGGAGCCCCTGAAACCGTGCAGTTGGCCCCTGTATTCGACGTGACGACCACTACCGTGTACGAGAATTACAATCCCAAGTCTGGTCAGTCACTGGTCGACCGCACCTTGGCTATCAAGATGAACAAGGTGAAGGCCTATCCGGATCGTCAGCAACTGATCGAATTTGGCCGCAAGCACTGCGGTGTGGCAAACCCAGGGATGATTATTGAGCGAATCAGCGACGCCATGTCCGAGGCACTACGCGCTCATCAAGTACGGATTGACGTTGAACTGTTTACAGCGATGCAGAAAGAATGGGACGCAGGCCGTACGATGGCGCTGCATGACTCTGTTGCGTCGGGTATGCGTCGAAAGCCAGTGGTAACACGTGCGCCTTAAGAGCCTACGAAAAGCCCGCAGCGATGCGGGCTTTTTTGTGGCTGGGATTTGATCAGGCAGCGTCAGGCTTATCGAAACCACGGTGTTCGATGACACGAAACACATCGCTCACGTCCTGCACCAGAATGCGCGCTGTATTGGCGATGTTATTCAAGTCGCGCTCGGCGAAGTCCGGCAAGCTGGAGCAGGCGATCAGGTTGAGGTGTTCAAGGGCTGCGTTTAGGCGTTCGCGCAGGCAGGCGTGGAGGTCGAGCAGTGGGGCGTCGCTGTCGATTAACAGCACGGGGTAATCGGTGGCGGTTTCGGTGCATGGGGTGAAGCGGCGGGGTGGTAGTTGTTGGGTCATGGCAAATATTCCTCGTATCTAAAAGGACTACCGCCGTTCGCTGCGAAACGAATGGGTGGTAGCTGTGTGCGGGTTCGCAGACCGAGGATACGAGGAACCCGGCAGACCCGAAGGTCTCCCACACACAGCCACCATAAAGTAAACGCCGAACGCAGAAGCGCCGTCGTTGCATTCATGATGCTTGGTTACACACGTATCGTTAGGGCTGCGAAACCCTATCGCCGGTCAATGCCAGCGACGGGGCGAACTATAAGCGCCGATCTGGCCGGCCGCAACGGCTGCGTAGGAAGAACACTGGACCTTCTGCCAAAGCCTAACCCCTGTGGGAGCCGGGCTTGCCCGCGATGGCGGCGTGTCAGTTAACGCAAATAATGGCTGAACCACCGCTATCGCGGGCAAGCCCGGCTCCCACAGGGAATAGTGAGGGGGTTGAGTATTTGGATTAACCGGTGAATTGTCCTTTAGCTAATCGGACATTGCCTACAAATCGAAAGGCCCCCGAATTCACAATCGGAAGTTTCCGGGAAGGGATATGTTGTTTTCTGTTTGTTTCTCCAGTTGTTCTGTTTTAGTCGTGCGTCATTGAAAGTGCGCTTTTATCGTCATCGAATCATTTAAGGTTCGGGCCTTGATGCTATTCAATGATGGAGAATTGATGATGAATTTTATTAAAGTCGTTGGCGCTGTTCTGGTGTTGGCGGTAACTGGGTCTTTTGCCTACGCGGATAGCCGGATATTCACCGCGTCTGTTGATAATAAAGGCCAGGTCATTGCGCAATCGCCCCAGTGGCTGAAAGAGGTGAAGTTAACGGCGCAGCCTGATTATTTCTCGGAGTACAAAGTCCGCTTTGTGCCCGGCGTGTTTGAACAGCCGCCGCGTTTCTGTAATGTCTCGGTAACCGATGTAAGCTCCAATGATCATATCTTCTATGGCCATGCCAAGTTGGGCAGTCTGCCGGCAATTAATTACGTGAATGTATTGACGCTTAAGGTGGGCGACAATAAACCGGCGGGTGATTCGTCGATGGGTTTCATGTTGATGTGTGTTGAATAAATAATACTACTCAGAAGCCCCGGTATTGCCGGGGCTTCTCTCAAGCATTACTCGTGATCAATATCCAACTTCGCAAACGTCACCCGCGCGCCTTCCTTGCTGTTGCCACTGTTGTCCTGCACATACGCCCCCGCCTTGAAGTACAACGGCTTGGCGCCCCACGCGGCACCAATGCGCTCATTCCACTGCCCGTCAGCCGCCTCGACGCTCAGCAATCCGGCCTTGTTGAGGTTGATCACGTACGTAAAGCTCTTCTCCAGCGGCACATTGGAGGCGACGATAATCACGCGGCCTTCATCTTCATCCGGGCGCATGCGCACTTTGGCGACGATGTTGCCGGTCTGGGTCTTTTCCTTGAATTGGTACTCGAGTTTGATCAGCGGTTTCTGGCTGTCATAGGCGTGAATCTGGCCGATGACCACTTTGCCGCTGGAGGGCACTTGGTTAACGGTCAGCGTGGCACGCAAAAAGTTGTCGGCGTCGGTATAGGTCCAGTTGCGCAAACGCCCATCGGCGTAGGTTTCGCGCAATTCGCTGCGCGGGTAGACGGCGTTTTCGGTGCGGGTGCCGGTCACCGGTGTCCAGAATTGCACGTTGCTGCCTTCGGCCTGGAAATATTGGTCCTTGAAGCCGCTAAGCAGTTTCGGCGTGTCGATGGTCGCGGGCGGCGAGCCGACCGGAATGCTCAGGTTCCAGGTGGAAAGGTCGATCATGGTGTTGGCCTTTTACAGAGGGTGAAAGCGTTGGCCCGTGAGCCTCACAGGTTCTTTATAGGCGGTGATCGTCGGGTTGTTAAACAATTGCTGGCGATTTATTGGCGCCAGAGGAATGCCAAAAAGCCATGTTTCCCATGGACCGTGGGTTGTAGGGCTTGACCGTTAGTCGGCTTCCTGGGCTTTGGCGCAATGATGGCACCCACGTCACTTCTGCTTTTTTAGAACCGGGGCTAGAGTGAGGCCTCAGTGTTTGTCCGGTTTTTTTATCAGAAGTGACCGGTACAGCCCCTCAAGGAAGAGACGTAGCATGGATTGCGCTCCACACCACGGCGATGGCAGTTCGGTTCTTCTGGTGGTCGACGACTACCCGGAAAACCTCATCAGCATGCGCGCGCTTTTGCAGCGCGAAGACTGGCATGTGATGACCGCAGCGTCCGGGCTGGAGGCCTTGGAATTGCTGTTGGCGCACGACGTCGACCTGGTCTTGCTGGATGTGCGCATGCCCGGCATGGATGGCTTTGAGGTCGCGCGCCTGATGCGTGGCAGCCAACGCACGCGCATGACGCCGATTATTTTCCTGAGTGCCCACGCCCAATCGGCCGCCTCTGTGATGGAAGGCTACGCCAGCGGCGCTATCGATTACCTGTTCAAACCCTTTGACCCGCACATTCTCAAGCCCAAGGTGCAGGCGCTGCTGGAGCACCAGCGCAATCGCCGGGCCTTGCAGCGCCTGAGCCATGACCTGGAGTCCGCCCGCGCCTTTAACGCCTCAATACTCGACAACGCCGCCGAGGGCATCCTGGTGGTGGGCGAGGGCAGTGTGATCCAGTACGCCAACCCGGCCATTTCGCGGTTGCTGAATGCGACGATGGCCGAGTTGCAGGGCGAGAGTTTCCTGAGTTTCCTGCAAAAGCCCCATGTGCCCACCTGGTTGGGCTTCCCCATGTACGAGGCGTATCGCAAGGGCGAGACGTGGCGCCAGCACGATGCGATTTTGCGCACCAGTCGCGGCCAGCAGGTGCCGGTGGCCTTGTCCTGCGCGCCGTTGCCCGCCGAGCAGAAGGCCATGGTGGTGACCGTGCTGGACATGTCCGAGGTGCGCCACCTGCATCAGCAACTCGAGTTCCAGGCGGTGACCGACCCGCTGACCGGGTTGTTGAACCGGCGTGGCTTCCACCAGGCGGTGGAGAGCACTTTATTGCGCAGCGAACGTAACGAGCTGTCGCTGGTGCTGCTGTACCTGGACCTCGACGGCTTCAAGCGTGTCAACGACTCGTTGGGCCACGACGCCGGGGACCGCGTGTTGCGCTGGGTCTCGGAGCAAATGCAGGCGTGTTTGCGCTCCTACGACATTCTTGGGCGCATGGGCGGTGACGAATTCACCGCCTTACTGGAGCTGGAATTCCCGGAACAGGCGGCCAAGATTTCGGAAAAACTGATCGAGCGCGTGTCCGTGTGCCAGCAGGTCGACGGTTTGGATGTGATGCTCGGCGTCAGCATTGGCATTGCGACCTTCCCTGACTGCGGCTCGGACCTGAACGGCCTGCTGCGCGCAGCCGACATCGCCATGTACGAAGCCAAGCGCGCCGGGCGTCAGCAATATCGCTATTACGACCAGGAAATGAACGGCCGCGCCCGCTCGCGGCTGATGCTCGAAGACAGCGTGCGCACCGCGATTCAAAACAAGGATTTCACCCTGGTGTACCAGCCCCAGGTGTCGCTGGAGGACGGGCGGTTACGCGGCGTCGAAGCATTGCTGCGCTGGCAGCACCCGAGTGTCGGCGATGTGCCGCCGGGCTTGTTTTTACCGTTGCTGGAAGAGGCGCGGCTGATCAGCCAGTTGAGTGCCTGGATCTACCAGCAGGTCGCCGCCCAACGCCAGGCCTGGCAAACCACCTTCGATGACGCGCTGGTGTTGAGCGTGAGCTTGAGCAGCAGCCAGTTCAATATGCCCAACCTGGCCGGCCAACTGCAGCAGGTACTTGAGCGACATGGGTTGCAGGGGCGGCAGTTGGAGGTGGAAATCAGCGAAGACAGCCTGATGAGTAACCTTGAGGAAACCAACAAGCAGCTCAAATTGTTGCGTCAGCTTGGGGTGCGTATTGCTTTGGATGACTTCGGTCTCGGCCAGTGTTCCCTGGCCCACTTGCGTGACCTGGAGTTCGACACGCTCAAGCTCGACCCGCAATTGGTGGCGCGCCTGCCGGGTTCGGTGCGGGACGCTGCGATGGCGTGCAGCATCATCCAGCTGTGCGGGCATTTTGATGTGCTGGTGATCGCCGAGGGCGT
Source organism: Pseudomonas sp. MONT-RG-20F-20-E-7-02 (assembly GCF_022662395.1). Taxonomy (NCBI): domain Bacteria; kingdom Pseudomonadati; phylum Pseudomonadota; class Gammaproteobacteria; order Pseudomonadales; family Pseudomonadaceae; genus Pseudomonas; species Pseudomonas sp. MONT-RG-20F-20-E-7-02. The sequence continues at coordinate 169,500 of NZ_JAKNQN010000009.1, read as the reverse complement.
GGAAACCCTCGAGCAGGCCCAGTGGCTCAAGGCCAATGGGTGCTCGTTTGTCCAGGGCGCATGGGCGGCGCAGCCCTTGGTGGCCGAGGAAGTGGCCGACTGGTCCCACCCGCGGTTGCTTTGAATTCGCTACACTGGCGCCCATTCGAACCCTGTTGCTGAACTCATGACCGCGCTGAAATACCTCCAGGCTTACCCCGCAGCGCTCCAGGAGCAAGTGCGCCAACTGATCGCCAAGGACCAGTTGGGTGCCTACCTGGAGCAGCGTTACCCCGAGCGCCATGCGGTGCAGAGTGACAAGGCGCTGTACAGCTACGCCCTGGCCTTGAAACAGGAACACCTGCGCAACGCGCCGGCCATCGACAAGGTGCTGTTCGACAACCGCCTCGACCTGACCCATCGCGCCTTGGGCCTGCACACCACGATTTCACGGGTGCAGGGCGGTAATCTCAAATCCAAGAAAGAGATTCGCATTGCCGCGCTGTTCAAAGAGGCGGCGCCGGAATTTCTGCGCATGATCGTGGTGCACGAGCTGGCGCACTTCAAGGAATCGGACCACAACAAGGCGTTCTACAAACTCTGCGAATACATGATGCCGGGCTACCATCAGGTGGAATTCGACCTGCGGGTGTACCTCACGTATCGCGATTTGCAGGGCAAGCCCTAACCTCACCAGGCGACTGAGCATGGACGTGAGCAAGACCAAAAGCAGTTTCTACCGCCGCCTGTACGTGGCGTATTTGATCGACAGCGGGCATGCCAGCAGCGTCCCGGCGCTGACCGACGCCACCGGCATGCCCCGGCGCACGGCGCAGGACACGATTGCGGCGCTGGCCGACTTGGATATCGTGTGCGAGTTCGAGCAGGAAGATGGCGCGCGCAACCATGCGGGGCACTATCGGATTCGGAGTTGGGGGGCGATTGATCGCGGGTGGATCGAGGCTAATCTGGCGGGGATCAAGCAGGTGTTGGGTTATCCCTGAAGGTGGCGGTGATTGGTCTGGCCTCATCGCAGGCAAGCCAGCTCCCACATCTATGTGGGAGCTGGCTTGCCTGCGATGGCGGCCTCACTGACGCCGCATACCAATATGCGGAATATCATCCTCCAGGTATTCCTCACCCTCCACCACAAACCCATACCGCCCGTAATAGCCCTGCAAATGCGCCTGGGCTGACAGAAAAATCGGCGTTTCAGGCCAGATATCTTCAATGCGCTTGAGGGCTTCTTCCATCATCAGATGGCCAAGCCCGGTGCCGCGTGCCACGGGCGCGACAATCACGCGGCCGATCACCACATCACCGCCCTGGGACTCGGGGTCCAGCAGGCGCAGGTAAGCCACCAACGCGTCATCGTTCCAGGCCATCAGGTGGTGGGTATCACCCGACAGGTCCTGCCCGTCGAGGTCCGGATAAATGCACTGCTGTTCAACGACAAAGACCTCGCTGCGCAGGCGCAAAATGGCGTACAGCTGCTCCTTGCCCAAGTCATCGTGGTGTTTGCAGACCCAATCAACCGTCATGGTGTGTTCCCTTATTAATGACCGTTGCCGATAGTAAGCGCGACGGACTGCCCTGTCTAAATTGAGCATTTTTGTGAATGGCGTCAATTTGCCATCATTCAGTGCAATCGCCGCCGGGTTCTTTGTGTAATCTGCAATGCAGGCTCATTGATGAGCTACTGTTATCAGGCCACTGCCTGCCCGCCAAGGACTTTAAGCATGCCGCGATTTTCTCGTGCCGTTGCTTTGATAGGAGTGTTGTTGCTGGCCCAGCCTGCGGTCGCACAACGTCTGCGCCTGGTCGCGGATGCCTGGCCACCGTTTACCGATTCCACCTTGATCAACGGCGGGTTGGCGACTGATATTGTCAGCACGGCCTTGGCCCGCGCCGGCTACGCCAGTGATTTCGAACAGGTGCCTTGGGCGCGGGCGTTGATGGGCGTGGGCGATGGCCGGTATGACGTGCTGGTCAATGCCTGGTACGACGATGCGCGCACGCAACTGGGGCAGTTTTCCGCTGAGTACCTGCTGAACCGCGTGCGCTTTATCAAGCGCCGCGACGACCCCATCGATTATCAAAGCCTCGAACAACTGCATGATCAGTCCATCGCTGTGGTGCGCGGCTATGCCTATTCGGCGGCCTTCGACCAGGATGCGCAGTTGCAGAAAGTGCCTGTGCATAACTTCGCCATGGCCGTGCGCATGCTCGCGGCCCAGCGGGTGAGGCTGACATTGGAAGATGAATATGTCGCCCGCTATTACCTGGCGCGTGAGTCGCCGCGGGTGCGCAATGCGGTGGAGTTTTTACCCAAGCCGTTGAGTGAAAACAGCCTGCATATTCTGGTCAGCCTGAAGAACCCTGAGCATGAGCAGATCGTCGCCAGTTTTGATCGGGAGATTGCCAAGATGAAGGTCGATGGCAGTTATGCGCGGTTGATGAAGGCGCATGGGATGTGATCGGGATGAGCGCTTTGCTTGTCGTGGCGAGCGGGCTTGCCCCGCGTTGGGCTGCGCAGCAGCCCCACACCTGAGACCTTAATTTACCTGATACACCGCAGCGGTTTTATCTGGGGCCGCTGCGCGCCCCAACGCGGGACAAGCCCGCTCGCCACAACACAGATTAAGCCGCGCGGGTATCTTTGATCAGATGCGCCGCCAACGTGCGCAACGGCCCCAACTGCCGACAAATCAACGCCAGCTGCGTCTGCACCAGCCGCTGCCCCTCATCGATCTCATCCGGCATTTGCTCCAGGTCCGCGGCCAACGCTTCTTCGGCATCGCTTTGAATCGCGATCGGCTCCTTGTTGGCCAACCCTGTAGCAATTTCGTCGATGCTCGCCGCCAGGCTGTTACCGGCGCCGTCGATCAAGTGCTCACGCACTTCGGCCGGTAACTGGGTTTCCCGGTGCGCGCCCAGCCCTGACAGGTAGCTGAGCAAGGTGTGCGACAGCACCAAAAAGCGGAAGCCCACGTCGGCTTCTTTGCGAAAGTGCCCAGGCTCCATCAGCATGTTCGCCAGCGTGGTGGACAGCGCCGCATCGGCGTTGTGCGCATTGCGCCGGGCCAGGCGGTAAGCCAGGTCGTCGCTCTTGCCCGCAGCGTATTGCTGCATGATCTGGCGCAGGTAGATGCTGTTGCAGGTCAGGGTGTTGGCCAGCACTTTGTTCAAGCGACGGCCTTGCCAGTCCGGCAGGAACAGGAACACCGCCAGGCCCGCGATCAGGCTGCCAATGAGCGTATCGAACAGCCGTGGCAGGAACAGCCCGTAGCCATCGCCCACTTGGTTGAAGCAGAACAGCACCATCAAGGTGATCGCCGCCGTGGCCAGGGTGTAGCGCGTGGTACGGTTGATAAAGAACACCAGGCCGGCGGCGATGGCGAACAGCGATTGCACCAGCGGGCTGGGGAACAGGTCGAACAGCGCCCAGGCCACGGTCAGCCCGATGGCAGTGCCGATAATCCGCTGGCCGAGCTTGCGTCGGGTGGCGCCGTAGTTGGGCTGGCAGACGAACAGCGTGGTGAGGATGATCCAGTAGCCCTGGGAGGCGTGAATCGCATGCAGGGTGCCGTAGCCGATGGTCAGCGCCAGGGCCAGGCGCAAGGCGTGGCGAAACAGCAGCGACGTCGGCGTCAGCTGCGTGCGCAGGCGCGTCCACATTTCCTTGAGGTTGCGCGGGGCGCGGTCGAGCAGGTTGCTGTCGGTGGCATCCGCGAGCGAGTCAGGGTTGCTGGCATCGCCCAGCAGGCGGTCGAGCGTGGACAGGTTGGCTGCCAGGGCGCGCAACGAGCGCAACAGGCCACGCCACGCGGGGTTGCTCTGGATGCGCAGGTGTTCCAGCGAGGCATTCAGGTCGCCGAGGGCTTCGGCGAAGCTGTCGTCATAAATGAACGGCTGGCGCAGTTGGATCGATTCGCCCAGTGCCTGGCAGGCTTTGCCTTGCTGGCGCAGCAGGCGTTGGCAGCGGAACAGCACGTCGCTGTGGAAGAAGGCTTCGGCCAGCGCGTTATACGGGTAGTGCGACGAGCTGGCGCGCTCGTGGATGTCCTGGGCCAGGAAGTACAGCTTCAGGTAGCGGCTGACTTTCGAGCCCGGCCGACCGTTGCCCACGCGGTGCAGGATGATTTCCTTCGCCGCATTCAGCGCCGCCACGACCCGGCCGTTTTGCTGGGCCAATTCCAGGCGGCGCGCTTCTACATCCAGCTGGCGGATCGGTTCGAACAAGGATGATTTAAGCTTGAGGTAGCGCCCCAATTCGCGAAACAACCGCGCCAGGCTCTGCTGCACCGGCTGGTTGGAAAACAGCGCCTGCCACAGCACCGAAAGCACGCCATACCAGGCGGCACCGGCCACCAGCAGCAGCGGTTCGTGCCAGAAGTCAGAGACGGCGCCACCGCGCTGGTCCACGCCGATCATGGTGTAGACCGACAGAATCAGCGTCGCCGAAGCAATCGCGCCATAACGTTCGCCCAAGGCGCCGAGCATGGTCAGGCAGAAACTGGCCAGGGCCAGCGCAATCGCGAAAATCCACGGGTAGGGAAACAGCAACTCCACCGACAGCGCGGCGACGCTGAAACACACCAGCGTCACCGCCAGGGCGTTGAGGCGGCCTTGCCAACTGTCGTCGGTCTCGGCCAGGGCGCTGGCGATAATCCCCAGGAACAGCGGGATCAGCAGCGTCATTTCATCCTGATACCAGCACAACGCCATGCTGCCGGTGAGGGCGATGAATACCCGTACGCTGTAACTGAATTTATCCAGCGCCCACAGGCGCCGCATGGACTGCTTGAACGAGGTCGATGACATGAAGTCTGGAGTCTTCCGGGACGATGCCGCTAAATTGAGCTATCAAGGACGCCACGGCAAGCGTGGCGATCACATCAATTGCGCAAAATGTTCAGGATCACTACAAAACTAATGTGGGAGCTGGCTTGCCTGCGATGACGGCGGTGAATCCACCCTCGCTATCGCAGGCAAGCCAGCTCCCACAGGGGATTGCATTTCAAGGTTTGATCGGTGTCAGGCGTATTGCGCTGCCGCGTAGCCCGAGGCCCAGGCCCACTGGAAGTTGAAACCGCCCAAGTGACCGGTCACATCCAGCACTTCACCGATGAAGTACAAGCCTGGGCTTTTCAGCGACTCCATGGTCTTGGACGACACTTCGCGCGTATCCACCCCCCCCAACGTCACCTCAGCCGTGCGATAGCCTTCAGTGCCTGCGGGCACCAGTTGCCAGCTGCCCAGTTTCTGCGCGATGTCGGCGATTTCAGCGTGGGTGTACTGCTTCATCGGCTTGGACACAAACCAGGTTTCCGCCAGCAGGTTGGCCATCTTCTTGGTGAAGATCTCACCCAGCAGGGTTTTCAGCTCGCTGTTGGGGCGCTCGACCTGTTGCTGTTGCAGCCAGGTGTGGGCGTCGTGGTCGGGCAGCAGGTTGATTTCCACGGTGTCGCCGGTTTCCCAGTACGAGGAAATCTGCAAGATCGCCGGCCCACTGAGGCCACGGTGGGTAAACAGGATGTTCTCGCGAAAGCTCTGGCCGTTGCAGCTGACCAGACAGTCCACGGAGGTGCCCGACAACTCGCCGCACAAGTCCTTGAGCTGGTCGGTGATGGTGAACGGCACCAGCCCCGCGCGGGTCGGCAGCAGTTCATGGCCGAACTGCTTGGCCACTTGGTAACCAAAACCCGTAGCGCCCAGGGTCGGGATCGACAGGCCGCCGGTGGCGATCACCAGGGATTCGCAGCGCAGCTCACCCAAGGTGGTTTGCAGCTGATAACCGGCGTCCAGCTTGGCAATCTCCTGGACGGACGTGTCCAGGTGCATGCTTACGCCGACCTGAATGCACTCATCGAGCAGCATGCCGAGGATGTCGCTGGACTTGTTATCGCAGAACAACTGGCCGAGTTTCTTCTCGTGGTACGGCACGCCGTGCTTGGCCACCAGTCCGATGAAATCCCACTGGGTGTAGCGGGCCAGGGCGGACTTGCAGAAGTGCGCGTTGTGCGAGAGGAAGTTGGCCGGCTCGGTGTACATATTGGTGAAATTGCAGCGGCCACCACCGGACATCAGGATCTTCTTGCCGGCCTTGTTCGCATGGTCGATCAACATCACCTCGCGCCCACGCCCGGCGGCGGTCAGCGCGCACATCAAGCCTGCGGCGCCGGCGCCAATGATCACAACTTCGGTCGAGCGCACAGCAATGTCCTCACAAAAATATTGATCTGAAATGCAATCAAATGTGGGAGCTGGCTTGCCTGCGATGGCTGTAGTGAATTCACCACCGCTATCGCAGGCAAGCCAGCTCCCACATTGATTCGGTTCCCACAGCAAATATACGTGTTGTTACAGGATCCGCACGCGCAACGAACGGCCTTTGATCTTGCCGTCATTCAAGCGCTGCAATGCCTGCTTGGCGATGCCACGTTCCACGGCCACAAATGCCTGGAAATCAAAGATCGCGATCTTGCCAACTTGGGCACCCGGAATGCCGGCTTCACCGGTCAGTGCGCCAAGGATGTCGCCCGGGCGAACCTTGTCTTTACGGCCGGCCGCGATGCACAGCGTGCTCATCTGCGGCAACAGCGGGCCACCGCTTTGCGGCTTGAGGTTGTCCAGTTGGTCCCAGTTCAACGGCGACTTCTGCAGTTGCTCGATGGCCTGGGCGCGGTGCGCTTCGGACGGCGCCACCAGGCTGATCGCGATACCGGTCTCACCGGCGCGGCCGGTACGGCCTACGCGGTGGATGTGGATTTCCGAGTCGCGGGCCAGTTCGACGTTGATCACCATATCCAGCGAGTCAATGTCCAGGCCACGGGCGGCCACGTCGGTGGCAACGAGAACCGAAGTGCTGCGGTTGGCGAACATCGCCAGCACCTGGTCGCGGTCGCGCTGTTCCAGGTCGCCATGCAGGCCAACGGCGGAAATGCCTTTGGAGGTCAGGTGATCCACGGTTTCCTGCACTTGCTGCTTGGTAAAGCAGAACGCCACGCAGGACGCTGGGCGGAAGTGCGCCAGCACCTTGGTCACGGCGTCCATGCGCTCTTCCGGCGAGATCTCGTAGAAGCGCTGCTCGATCTGGTCGTCAGAGTGGAAGGCTTCGGCCTTCACTTGCTGCGGCGCGCGCATGAACTTGGAGGCCAACTGCTTGATGCTCACCGGGTAGGTGGCCGAGAACAGCAGGGTCTGGCGGCGCGGCGGGGTCTTGCTGATGATGTCTTCGATGGCGTCGTAGAAGCCCATGTCGAGCATGCGGTCAGCTTCGTCGAGGATCAGTGTGTTCAAACCGTCCAGCACCAGCGAACCTTTGCGCAGGTGCTGCTGGATGCGGCCCGGCGTGCCGACGATGACGTGGGCGCCGTGTTCCAGCGAGGCGATCTGCGGGCCGAGGGACACGCCGCCACACAGGGTCAGCACCTTGATGTTGTCTTCGGCGCGCGCCAGACGACGGATTTCCTTGGCGACCTGGTCGGCCAGCTCACGAGTCGGGCACATGACCAAAGCCTGGCAGCCGAAGTAACGCGGGTTGATCGGGTTCAACAGGCCGATGCCGAAGGCGGCGGTCTTGCCGCTGCCGGTCTTGGCCTGGGCAATCAGGTCCAGCCCTTTGAGGATCACCGGCAAGCTTTGCGCCTGGATCTGCGTCATCTCGACATAACCCAGCGAGTCGAGGTTAGCCAGCATGGCGGCGGACAGGGGCAAAGTATTAAAAGCGGTGGCGATGGTAGTCACGGGACTGGCTCTGCAAAACAAAATGTTGCGCAGTGTACCAGTCCCGCAGGATTTTCCCTGCAAGTTCTAGACGGGAAGCCTGTTAATGCTCGATGTCATGCTCGCGGCTGACCACGCGTTTGCCGTCGGTGGGCGACAATTGCAGGAAGATCGCCGCCGCCAGCATGGCCATGATGCCCACGGTGAGGAAGGTCAGTTGGAACGCGCCGAGGACGCTCTCCACACCGTCATTGCCGGTTTCAGCGGTAAAGCCGCCGAGCAGCGCACCGGCACAGGCCACGCCCAGGCTCAGGGACAATTGCGCCACCACCGAGAGCAAACTGTTGCCGCTGCTGGCCTGGGCGTCGTCGAGGTCGATCAGGGTGACGGTGTTCATCGCGGTGAACTGCAGGGAGTTGATCGCCCCCAGAATCGCCAGCATGCACAGCAGCAGCGGGTAAGGCGTGTGCTCGCTGACCAGGCCCATGCTGGCCAGCATGATGCCGAGGAACAAGGTATTGCCGGTCAGCACCACGCGGTAGCCGAGGCGTTCGATCAAGGTGCGGGCGATGGACTTGGCAAACATCGCCGCTGCCGCCAGCGGCAACATGCTCATGCCGGCTTCCGAGGGCGAGTAGCCCAGCGCCACCTGCAACAGCAACGGCACGAGGAACGGCAGGGCGCCGCTGCCCAGGCGCGCAAACAGGTTGCCGAGAATGCCCACGGCAAACGTGCGGGTCTTGAACAGCACCGGCGAGAACAACGGGTTATCGATGTGTCCAGCGCGCAGCCAGTATGCCGCCAGGCACGCCAGCCCGCCGAACAGCAGCAACATCACCCGCAGGTGCGGCAGGTGCAGTTCGCCCAGGCCTTCCATGGCGATGGTGATCAGCACCATCGCCGCGCCAAACAGTACAAAGCCCATGCTGTCGAACCGTGTGCGCTCGCTGCCGCGCAGGTCGGGGATGAGTTTCCACACGGCCCAGCAACCGATCATGCCCACCGGCAGGTTGATCAGGAAGATCCAGTGCCAGGTCAGGTATTGCACCATCCAGCCGCCCATGGTCGGGCCGAGCAACGGGCCGAGCAGGCCGGGGATGGTAATGAAGCCCATGATCCGCACCAGCTCGGAGCGCGGGTAAGCGCGCAGCACGACGAGTCGCCCGACCGGCAGCATCAACGCGCCGCCCAAGCCCTGGATCACCCGTGCGCCCACCAGCATGGTCAAGCTGCTCGACAGCGCGCACAACAGTGAGCCAATGCTGAACAGCATGATCGCGCCAAAGAAGATTTTCTTGGTGCCGAAGCGGTCGGCCACCCAGCCCGAGGCCGGGATCAGCAAGGCGACGGTGAGCATGTAGGCGATCACCACCCCTTGCATGCGCAGCGGGTTTTCCGCGAGGTCCCGGGCCATGGCCGGCAGTGCCGTGTTGAGAATCGTCCCATCCAGCGACTGCATGAAGAAGGCAATCGCCACCACCCAGGGGAGCCAGCGGGCGGTCTTGGCATCGAGTGGGGCGCGATTGGGCATGAGCTACCTTTTTGTTAGCAGGCTATGTGTCGCGATTATGCGCCATCCATCGCTCCTTTTCCCACTGGCGGTTCGTCTAAATCTGACAATGTCGCGTGCTCGCCGACGAGGAAATCCAACAGCACACGGTGCACCGCCAACGCGGCCTCGCGGGACTCCAAGTCGAGCAAGTGGCCGGTGTGTTCGGCGACGGCGAAGGTGCTGCGGCCCACGTATTTTTTGAACAGTTGGGCCTCTGCTGCCGGGGTGTACTCGTCCAGCGCGCCGTTGATGAAATGCACCGGGGTTTCGATCTGGGTGAGCGCCGGCAGGTAGTTGCCATCGCCCAGGCCCAGCACTTGGTGGATATGAAAGCGCGCCTGGCGGTACTCGGTGGTGGCCATGCTCGACAAGTGCCGATGGTTATTGCGCTTGAGCCTGGGCGAGAGGTATTTGCCGACCGTCTCGTTGAGCAAGTGGCCGACCGCCGACTTGTCATCGGCCTCGATCAGCACACGCACGCGCTCCACATAATCGAGCATGGCCTGGTTGAGATTGGGCGCCAGGGCCATTACCACCGAGCTTTCGATGGAAGGCGGGTTGTGCGCCAGGGTCAGCAGCGTGGAGATGCCGCCCCAGGAGGCCGAGACCAGATGGTTGACCTGGAAGCGCTCCACCAGCGCCCGCAGGATTTGCACTTCGTCGTCCTTGGTCACCAGGTCCAGGTCGGTGTTGTGCTCGCGCGAATAGCCGGAGAACGGCAGGTCGAACAGCAGCACATTGAAGTGTTCCGCCAGGCATTTGCTGGTGCGGGCAAATGAGCGGGTGGTGGACAGCGCTCCGTTGACCATCAGTACTGTTTTCTTTTCCGAATCGTTACCGAGCTGCTCAACGTGAACGTTGTAGTGTTTGAACAGCCCTTCTATGACAAAACTTCCATGGTCCATGTCAACGCTCCAGCTTGCCCAATCCAGGCAAGGTCATGCATCACGTGCAGGCACGTGGGGTTGGTGGCGGGGTGCCACTAACCGTTATAACGAGGTTTTTTGTGGGCGACAACCGGCCGCACGGGCAGAAGTGTGAGATGGGATTTTTCGGTAGGAAGAAGCTAAAAGAGGGTGTAAGGAACGAGCACAGAACAGTGTGGGAGCTGGCTTGCCTGCGATGCAGACACCTCGGTGTATCAGTGACACCGCAGTGATGCTATCGCAGGCAAGCCAGCTCCCACAGGGGAGTCGCAGTGCTTATAAGGTGAGGGTCAGGCGTTTGACCAAGGCGCCTGGCAACAAGTTGGAGGCGGTATTGCGCTGGCTATACGTACTTGCCGACAACAACAGCTCCCGCTCAGCAGTCAGCGCTTCCAGTTGCGAACCGAGCAAGTTGTAGACGCTGTCATCAAAACGCATGGTGCTGACCGGCGCCTTGATCTCGCCGTCTTCCACCCAGAACGTGGCGAAGCGCGTCATGCCGGTCAGGCGTGCAGCGGGCAAGTCCGAGTAGTTCAAATACCACAAGTTGCTGATGTACAGCCCGGTGCCCAATTGCTTGAGGATATCGGCCTGGGCCAGGCTGCCCGCCGCCATCTGCAAGGCGCTGGGCGACTCATCGCTGCTGGCGCCGTTGGTGCTCAAGCCGTATTCGGCAGCACTGCGCGAGTTGATCAACTGGCCCTCGGCTTTGCCGGCATTGACCAGCGTGACATCCCCGCGCGGGTAGCCTTCGGTGGAAAACGCCTGGCTCAGCGAGCCGCTGATCTGCTCATCGACCTTCACCAGCGGGCTTAGCGACTGTTCACCGGCATACAGCTTCTGCAACGAGCTGCTTTTGCTGGCGATGGCCTGCGCCGAAAACCCGCCCCAGGTGATGATGCTGATGATCTCTTCCAGCGCGGCTGGCGCAAGGTAGGCGCGGTATTGGCCGGGCGCCAGCTTGTGCAGCGGGCGCCCGAGGAATTCCAGCTGCTCGCGGGCCTGCTGGAAGCGCGCGGCGAACTCGGCGCTGTCCCAGGTGTGCCCGGCGTAGCTGGCTTTGACCGCTTCGCCGTTGGCGTGGAACAGGCTGAAATCGAAGTTGAAGCTGTTGGCCTGGTGCCAGCCGAATGCGCCATCCGAACTGGCGAAACCACGGCTGATCGGGCCTGCAGCGTAGAAGCCAACCAAGTCCACGCCTTGCGCTGCCTGGCTGATAGCTTCCAGCACCTGGGCCAGTTCCGGCAGCGGCCGCAGCTGTTCGTTATGGCTTTGCCAGGCGGTGTGATTGAGCAGCAGGTACGGGTCCTGCGGCAGCAGTGGCAAGGTTTCGCGCAACTGCTGCAGGCCATCGGCGAGGCGTTGGCGATCCAGCTCGGGCGAGCCTGCCAGGGTGATGCCAAGGTCGGCATGACGCCCGTCGTTGATCAGCTTGAGGTTCAGGCTGGCCTGTTGCACTTGCCCGGCCTGGCGCACTTGCGCGTGGTTGAAGCGCACGAACTCGGACGATTCGTCCGCATAACCCAGGTGAAACTGTTCCTTGTCGGTGATGGCCTGCTTGAGCCATTCCACCAGTGCCTTGAAGTTGTTCATCAGGCATCTCCCCCAAATACGTCGACATCACTGAACACACACGCAGGCGACGCGTGGCCCACGCGGATCACCTGGTTGGGTTCGCCTTTGCCGCAGTTCGGCGTGCCCAATACCTTGAAGGTGCTGGCGTCGCCGACGGCACTGAGCTTGCGCCAGAACTGCGCGGAAATCGCACGGTAGTTGGGGTTTTTCACCACGCCCTTGAGCTCGCCGTTTTCGATCAGTTGGCCCCACTCGCAGCCGAATTGGAACTTGTTGCGCGCATCGTCGATGGACCAGGAACGGTTGGTGCTCATCAAAATGCCGTGCTCGATGCCGCTGATCAGTTCGGCCTGGGTTTTGTCGCCAGCCTCGATGTTCAGGTTGGCCATGCGGTCGATTGGCGCGCGGTTCCAGCTGCAGGCGCGGCTGTTGGCGACGCCTTGCATGCCGGCGCGAAATTGCGACAGCGCGCCGCCCAGTGGCTTGAGCAGCAGGCCGTCGCGAATCAGGAACTGCTTGGTGGCGCGGGTGCCGTCGTCGTCATGGCTGTAGCTGGCGAGCTGCTCGGGGATGTCCGGGTCGAAGGTCACGTTGAGCAAGGGCGAGCCGTATTGCAGGTGGCCGAAGTCGCTGACCTTCACAAAACTGGTGCCGGCGTAGTTGCGCTCATCGCCGAGGATGCGGTCCAGCTCCAGCGGGTGGCCGATGGATTCGTGGATCTGCAGGATCATCTGGTCGGGCATCAGCAGCAAGTCGCGCGGGCCGTGGGGCGTGTTTGGCGCGAGCAGCAATTGCAGCGCTTGGTCGGCGACGGTGCGGGCGGCGCCTGCCAGGCCGAAGCGGCGAATCACGTTGGCACTGCCTTGCTGGCCGAAGTTGGTGCCGCCCAGGGTGCGGGTCTGGCTGTCGTTGCCGTCGAAGGCGGTGACGCTCAGGCCCGGATAGACAAAGCGCTGGGCCTGGCGCAGTTCGGCGCCGGCACTGTTGAGGTAAATCTGTTCAACCCGAGTGGTGCCCAGGCTGACTTCCCAACTGACCAGGCGCTCGTCCTTGGGCACGCTGGCCGATTCGTCACCGAGCAGTTGGTAGCAGTCGCTCAGGGACGGAAAGGGCTGGTCGAGGTCAGGCGACAGGTAGTCGGCGACATCGCTGGCCACCGGCTGCGTGTGCAAGTCGAGCAGGGCGTGGGGCAAGATGCGCCGGGCTTGCTGTTCAGCACGCTCAAGGGCGGCTTGCAGGCCGGCAAGGGAGATGTCGTTGGTGGCGGCGTAGGCTTCCACGCCCTTGAGACGCACGGTGAGCATGGCGCCCTCGTCGTGGTTCAAGTGCGGCGGCTCGGCGACGTTCTTGCGGACCGACAGGTATTGGCCGGATTCGCGCACGTAACGCAGCGAGAAAAATTCGGCAGTGGTGCGCAGGGCACTGAAATGCTTTTTGAGTGTGGCGTGGTGGTCGAACATGGGGCCTCCTGAGGGCAACGCAGCCTCTGAGGCTAGCACTTCTCAGGTGATCGTTCCCACGCTCTGCGTGGGAATGCCGCCCTGGACGCTTTGCGTCCGCTTTTGAGGTGGTGACGCGGAGCGTCACAGGATGCATTCCCACGCTGAGCGTGGGAACGATCAGTTACGGTTTACTGCGCAGTAGGGCCGACTTCACGCATCGGCTTGCCACGCACCGGCGCATCGCCGGCGACGTAGTAGTCGGCGGTGCTGCGCGGCAGCGGCTGGCGGCCACGGATCTTGTCGGCGATTTTCTCGGCGATCATGATCGTCGGCGCGTTCAGGTTGCCGGTGGTGATGATCGGCATGATCGACGCATCCACAACGCGCAGGCCTTGCATGCCATGCACACGGCCTTCGCCATCCACTACAGCCATCTCGTCGGTACCCATCTTGCACGAGCAGGACGGGTGGAACGCGGTCTCGGCGTGCTCACGGATGAACTTGTCGAGCTGTTCATCGGTTTGCACTTCAATACCCGGGCTGATTTCGCGGCCACGGTATTGATCCAGCGCCGGCTGCTGCATGATTTCACGGGTCAGGCGGATGCCGTCGCGGAACTCCTGCCAGTCCTGCTCGGTGGACATGTAGTTGAAGAGGATGCTCGGGTAGTCCCGTGGGTTCTTCGACTTCAATTGCACGCGGCCACGGCTTGGCGAACGCATGGAACCCATGTGCGCCTGGAAACCGTGCTCTTTCACACCGTTGCTGCCGTTGTAGTTAATCGCGACCGGCAGGAAGTGGTACTGGATGTTCGGCCAATCGAATTCTTCACGGGTACGGATAAAACCGCCCGCTTCGAACTGGTTGCTGGCGCCGATGCCGGTGCCGTTGAACAGCCATTCGGCACCGATGGCCGGCTGGTTGTACCAGAGCAGCGACGGGTACAGCGAGACTGGCTGGGTGCAAGCGTATTGCAGGTACAGCTCAAGGTGGTCCTGCAGGTTTTCGCCGACGCCTGGCAGGTCGTGGACCACCGGGATGTCGAGGCTTTCCAGCAGTTTGGCCGGGCCAACACCGGAGCGTTGCAGCAGTTGCGGCGAAGCGATTGCGCCGCTGCACACCAATACTTCTTTGCGCGCGCGGGCTTCAACGCGCTCTTCGGCGGCGCCGATCAGGTAACGCACGCCAACGGCACGCTTGCCTTCAAACAACACTTTGTCGGTGAGGGCGTGGGTGACGATGGTCAGGGTCGAACGCTTTTTAGCCGTGTCCAGGTAACCGCGAGCGGTACTGGCGCGACGGCCGTTAGGCGTGACGGTACGGTCCATCGGGCCGAAGCCTTCTTGCTGGTAGCCGTTCAAGTCGTCGGTGCGCGGGTAACCGGCCTGTACGCCAGCTTCAACCATGGCGTGGAACAGCGGGTTGTTGCCGGCTTTAGGCGTGGTCACGCTGACCGGGCCGTCGCCACCGTGGTAGTCGTTCGGGCCGATGTCGCGGGTTTCGGCTTTGCGGAAATACGGCAGGCAGTCGAGGTAAGTCCAGTCTTCCAGACCTGGCAGTTTCGACCAGTTGTCATAGTCCATGGCGTTGCCACGGATGTAGCACATGCCGTTGATCAGCGAGGAACCGCCGAGGCCCTTGCCGCGACCGCATTCCATCCGGCGGCCGTCCATGTGTGGCTCCGGGTCGGTCTCGTAGGCCCAGTTGTAGCGGCGGCCTTGCAGCGGGAATGCCAGCGCGGCCGGCATCTGGGTACGGAAATCCAGACGGTAGTCCGGGCCGCCAGCTTCCAGCAGCAGGACGGTGACGCCTTCGTCTTCGGTCAGACGGGTCGCCAGGGTGTTACCGGCGGAGCCGGCACCCACAATGATGTAATCGTATTCTTGGGACATTGGATGCACCCTCTTTTGAGATGGTCAGGTCGGGCCTCATCGCGGGCAAGCCCGGCTCCCACAGGGAAATGCATTCCATATGTGGGAGCTGGCTTGCCTGCGATAGCGGCCTCGCAGGCAACACAACACTCAGGTGTTAGAACACCGAGGCGTAATCGCCCAGCTCTACCTGTACCGATTTGATGCGGGTGAAGTTGTTCAGCGAGCTGATGCCGTTCTCACGGCCAACGCCCGACTGCTTGTAGCCACCCACCGGCATCTTCGCGTCGGACTCGCCCCACGCGTTGATCCAGCAGATACCCGCTTCCAGCTGATGAATCACGCGGTGGGCGCGGTTCAGGTCTTTGGTTACCAAGCCGGCAGCCAGGCCGAAGTCGGTGTCGTTGGCGCGGCGGATCACTTCTTCTTCGGTCTCGTAAGTGAGGATGCTCATCACTGGGCCGAAGATTTCTTCACGGACGATGGTCATTTCGTCGGTGCAGTCGGTGAACACGGTTGGGGCAACAAAGGCGCCTTTGGCGAAGTCGCCGTCGGTCAGACGGTCGCCGCCGCACAGTACGCGGGCGCCTTCTTCTTTACCTTTGGCGATGTAACCCAGCACGCTTTCCATGTGGGCGAAGCTGACCAGCGGGCCGAAGTTGGTGTTTTCGTCCTGTGGGTTGCCGACGCGAATGCGCGCAACACGCTCAACGATCTTGGCTTCGAAGGCAGCCTGCAGGTGCTTGGGCACGAACACGCGAGTGCCGTTGGTGCAGACCTGGCCGGAGCTGTAGAAGTTGGCCATCATCGCGATGTCGGCCGCGCGATCCAGGTCGGCGTCTTCGAACACGATCAGCGGCGACTTGCCGCCCAGTTCCATGGTCACTTCTTTGAGCGAAGAGCTGGAAGCGCTGGCCATTACCTTCTTGCCGGTGTCGGTGCCGCCGGTGAACGAGACTTTCTCGATGCGCGGGTGCTCGGTCAGCCAGGTGCCGACTTCACGGCCGCTGCCAGTCAATACGTTGAACACGCCCGCCGGCACGCCGGCTTCGGTGTAGATCTCGGCCAGTTTCAGGGTGGTCAGCGAGGTGACTTCGCTTGGTTTGAAGATCATCGCGTTACCGGCAGCCAGGGCCGGTGCGGATTTCCACAGGGCGATCTGGATCGGGTAGTTCCACGCGCCGATACCGGCCACCACGCCCAGCGGCTCGCGGCGGGTGTAGACGAACGAGGTGTCGCGCAGTGGGATCTGCTCGCCTTCGATGGCTGGCACCAGGCCTGCGTAGTATTCCAGCACGTCTGCACCGGTGACGATGTCGACGTATTGGGTTTCGGAGAAGGCTTTACCGGTGTCCAGGGTTTCCAGCGCGGCCAGCTCATCGTTGCGCTCACGCAGGATGTCGACGGCACGACGCAGGATGCGCGAACGCTCCATGGCGGTCATGGCGGCCCAGATTTTCTGGCCCTTTTCAGCGCTGACCACGGCACGTTCAACGTCATCTTTGGTAGCACGTTGCACTTGGGCGAGAACTTCACCGTTAGCCGGGTTGATGGCTTCGAAGGTGGCATCGCTGCCAGCGTCGCTGTAGCCGCCGTCAATGTAGAGTTTTTGCAGTTCGAAACGGGCCATAAAGTCCTCGCAAGTGCATAAGTGGTTGGCGTTACCCGCCGAAAGTGGGCCATGGGGTTTCTGGCAACACTGAGCGGCAGACGTTCAGGGGTTGAGCGTTTATGTGTGCTCTAACTCACCTGCTTGGCCAATTGGAAATCCATGTATTCGTAAGCGATCCGTTGCGCCTGCTCCGTGTCGAAAGCGTCTCCCGACAGGGCGCCGCGCAACCACAAACCGTCGATCAGGGCCGCCAGGCCTCTGGCTGCTTTGCGTGCGTGCGGCAGCGGTAGCACTCGGCGGAACTGGCAGCACAGGTTGGAATACAGACGTTGATCGTTGATCCGCTGCAACCTGTGCAATGACGGGTGATGCATGCTGGTGGCCCAGAAGGCCAGCCAGGTTTTCATTGCCGGTCCGTTGACCTGGCTTGCGTCGAAGTTGCCCTCGATGATCACCCGAAGGTGCGCCCGTGGGCTGTCGTCCTTCAGCGCAAGCCTGCGTTCGTGGACGTTCTCGATCAGCACATTCATCAAGTACCGCATCGTTGCGGCGATCAGGCCGTTCTTGTCCTGAAAGTAGTGACTGATGATGCCGTTCGAGACGCCGGCCAAACGGGCGATCAGCGCAATGCTGGCATCTCCCATTCCGACCTGATCGATGGCCGTCAAGGTGGCTTCGATCAACTGCTGGCGGCGTATGGGTTGCATACCGACCTTGGGCATGTAGCACCTCTCCTTAGGCCTGCCGATGGTCGATAAACGTCCGTCGGCTTGATGGCCAGTCTATTTTGTTTTGATTGAACGTTCAATCAACAAAGAATAAGATCTGCGACAAATGGTCGCTACCTACAGATATTTCCTACCTGTGAGCCGCAACCACTGACACCTGCAAAAACCCTTGAAACAGGCCGTATCAGGGCCTGGCCACTGCTTCGGCGCGGCTCAAGAATTTTCGGGGTGTCTTTATAACACCCGTCCGTCGACTGCCGAAAAATCGATGTCCCGGGATAACCGTTGCCTTGTGTTTCTCTCTCGCACTGCCCGGAGCATCTGCGCCATGAGTTCTGCCTCTCTTATAAAGACCCCGCCGGAAAAGGTTCGGGTCAACGGTTGGGTGTTCTACACCTCCACCGCGCTCATTCTGTTGTTGACCGCCATTCTGATCATCGCCCCGCAGGAGGCCGGGCGCATGCTTGGCGTAGCACAAGCCTGGCTGTCGAAAAGCTTCGGCTGGTACTACATGGTGGTCATCGCCGCTTACCTGGTGTTTGTGGTCGGCCTGGCGTTTTCGTCCTACGGTAAATTGAAACTGGGCAGCAAGGACGACACCCCGGACTTCAGCTACGGCGCCTGGGCCGGCATGCTGTTCTCGTCGGGCATCGGCATCTCGCTGCTGTACTTCGGCGCGTCGGAGCCTTTGGACCACTACTTCAACCCGCCCGAAGGCGCGGCCGCCAGCAACATGGCTGCACGCCAGGCGCTGCAACTGACCTTCCTGCACTGGGGCCTGCACGGCTGGGCGATCTACGCCCTGGTCGGCCTGGCCGTGGCGTACTTCGCCTACCGCCATAACCAGCCGCTGGCCTTGCGTTCGGCGCTGTACCCATTGGTGGGTGAGCGTTGGGTCAAAGGTGCGGCCGGCCACGCGGTGGACGGTTTCGGCATGTTCGTGACCTTGCTCGGCCTGGTGACGAACCTGGGGATTGGCGCGATGCAAGTGTCGTCGGGGCTTGAAAACCTGTTCGGCATGCAGCACAGCAACACCAACCTGCTGATCGTGATCATCGTGATGAGCACCGTGGCGACCATCGCCGCCGTGTCGGGTGTGGAAAACGGCATTCGCCGCCTGTCCAACCTCAACATCGTGCTGTTCAGCGGCTTGCTGATTTTCGTGCTGTTGTTCGGCCCGACTCTGCACTTGCTCAACGGCTTCGTGCAGAACATCGGCGACTACATGAATGGCCTGGTGCTGAAAACCTTCGACCTCTATGTGTACGAAGGCGACGCCGACAAGACCGAGCGCTGGATGGGCCTGTGGACCCTGTTCTACTGGGCCTGGTGGATTTCCTGGGCGCCATTCGTGGGCATGTTCATCGCGCGTATTTCCCGTGGTCGCACCGTGCGTGAGCTGGTGGCCGGCGTGCTGCTGATCCCGCTGGGCTTCACCTTGGCGTGGTTGTCGATCTTCGGTAACTCGGCCCTGGACCTGGTGCTGAACCACGGTGCGGTGGAGCTGGGCAAGACGGCGCTGGAACAACCGTCGATGGCCATCTACCAACTGCTGGAGCATTACCCGGCGTCGAAAATCGTGATCGGCGTGTCGATCTTCGTGGGCTTTGTGCTGTTCCTGACCCCGGCGGATTCCGGCGCGGTGATGATGGCCAACCTTTCCTGCAAAGGCGGCAACGTCGATGAAGATGCGCCGCACTGGTTGCGAATCTTCTGGTCGGCGGTGATCACCCTGGTGACCATCGGCCTGCTGTTCGCCGGTAACTTCGAAGCCATGCAAACCATGGTGGTGCTGGCGGGGCTGCCGTTCTCGGTGGTGCTGATCTTCTTCATGTTCGGTTTGCACAAGGCCATGCGCCAGGACGTCGCCATCGAACAGGAGCAGGCGCAATTGGCCGAGCGTGGCCGTCGTGGTTTCAGCGAGCGTCTGACCGCGCTGGACCTGCAACCGAGCCAGGGCACCGTGCAACGCTTTATGGACAAGCACGTCACGCCTGCGCTGGAAGAAGCGGCGACGGCGCTGCGTGACCAGGGGCTGGAGGTGCAGACCCTGCTGGGCAAATCCAAGCGCTGCATCGGCGTGCGTATCGAGATGGAAGAGGGCAACCCGTTTGTCTATGAAGTGAGCCTGGATGCTTACTCGTCGGCACCGAGCGACTTGCCCGAGGAAGAGCGCACCCGTTACTACCGGGCCGAGGTCTACCTTCACAACGGGCCTCAGGAATACGACCTGATGGGCTTTGCCCAGGAACAGATCACCCGGGACGTGCTCGATCAGTTTGAAAGCCATCGGCAGCTCCTTGGCCGTGTCTATAGCTGATAGTCGGGCTTAAATGATCATTCCCACGCTTCGGCGTGGGAATGCATCCTGTGACGCTCCGCGTCACGACTCAAGAGCGGACGCAGAGCGTCCAGTGCGGCATTCCCACGCAGAGCGTGGGAACGATCAATGTGGGAGCAGGCAAGCCAGCTCCCACATTGACCCAGTTTCTTCAGTTGATTTTGCAGTGTCTGTCAGCCCAGGTTCTTGCCCAGCAGCGCGTGGTAAAGCTCACTGTCGCCCAAGATCCCCACCACCTTATGGTTGCTGTCATGCAGCACCAACTTGTTCCCGGTGTGATAACGAATCTGCAATGCATCGCGCATGCCGATATTCGAATCCACCAGCGTCGGCACCCGGCCCAGGCCTTCCACCGCTTGCCCTGGCGCCCAGTTTTGCAGGTTCAGCACCGCGCCATTCTGGCGGGCACCCTGGATGGTGTTGCCTTCGGCCAAGTCCAGCCACGAATCGCCGCCTGGGTCCAGGCACACTGAACCGTTGATGCGTTTGCAGTTGTCCAGGGTACGCATCAGGCTGCGACCGCACAGTACATTCAGCGGGTTGGTGTGGGCGACGAAGGTGCGCACATAGTCGTCCGCCGGGTTCAGCACGATCTCTTCCGGCACGCTGTACTGGATGATCTTGCCGTCTTTCATGATCGCAATGCGGCTACCCAATTTGAGCGCCTCATCCAGGTCGTGGCTCACGAACACAATGGTCTTGCTCAGCTTGCGTTGCAGCTCCAGCAATTCATCTTGCAGACCTTGGCGGATCAGCGGGTCGAGGGCGGAGAAAGGTTCGTCCATCAGCAGGATATCGGCGTCCATCGCCAACGCGCGGGCCAGGCCGACGCGCTGCTGCATGCCACCGGACAACTCGTCCGGCTTCTTGTTACGCCATTGGGCCAGGCCCACCAGTTCAAGTTTCTCGTCCACCAGCTTGCGCCGTTCTTTCTCCGGACGGCCCTGCATTTCCAGGCCGAAGCTGATGTTCTCGCGCACCGTCAGCCAAGGCATCAGGGCGAACTTCTGGAACACCATGGCGATACGCTTGGTGCGCATCATCTTCAGCTCGGCAGGCGTGCACGATGCGATGTCGATCTGGCGCCCTTCGTGTTCCACAAACAGCTGGCCACGGCTGACGGTGTTGAGGCCGTTGATGCAGCGCAGCAAGCTCGACTTGCCCGAGCCCGACAGGCCCATGAGCACGCAGATCTCGCCTTTTTCGATGTCCAGGCTGGCTTTTTCAACGCCGACAATCTGCCCGGTCTTTTTCAGGATCTCGTTGCGGTGCATGCCCTGGTCGAGCAGCTTGAGTGCCTCGCGCGGGTCTTTGGAGAAGATCACATCGACATTGTCGAATCGGATAATGCTCATGCATCACCCCCTACTTTGGCGTCGGGTTGTTTGCAGATGCGGTCGAGCATGATGGCCAGCAACACGATTGCCAGGCCGGCTTCAAAGCCCAAGGCGATGTCAGCCGTGTTCAGCGCGTTGACCACCGGCTTGCCGAGGCCGTCGGCGCCCACCAGGGCCGCGATCACCACCATCGACAACGACAGCATGATGCATTGGGTAATGCCGGCGGCAATGCTCGGCATGGCGTGGGGCAGTTCAATCCGCGAGAGCAACTGACGGCGCGAGCAGCCAAAGGCCTTGCCGGCGTCCATCAACTCTTGCGGCACATCACGGATACCCAGGTAAGTCAGGCGGATGGGCGCGGCAATCGCGAACACCACCGTGGAGATCAGCCCAGGCACCACACCCAGCCCGAAGAGGGTCAGGGTAGGGATGAGGTAGACGAAGGTCGGCACGGTCTGCATCAGATCGAGCACCGGCCGCATCAGGGTGTAGAACATCGGTTTGTGCGCGGCAACAATGCCCAGCGGCACGCCGATGACCACGCAGACCAGAGTGGCGAACAACACCTGCGCGAGGGTTTCCATGGTTTCCTGCCAGTACCCCAGGTTGAGGATCAGCAGGAAGGAGGCGATAACAAAAACAGTCAGGCCCCATTTGCGTTGAATAAAGTGAGCGAGTAGCGCAATCAGACCGATCAATGCCAGCGGATTGAACCAGGTCAGCGCAAACGTCACGCCGTGGATCATCGTTTCCAGGGTCGATGCGATTGCGTCGAAATAGTTGGCACCGTGTTTGGTCAACCATTCGACGAAGGCAGCGATGTACTGGCCTAGTGGGATTTTCTGTTCAGTCAGCATGGTAGTGAATGTCCACATGCGAAGGGGAAAACATCCCAGGCCAGCGCACCGGCCTGGGGTCAGCACTTACTTAGCGAGGTATTCCTTGACGGCCTCCAACCCTGGTTTGCCATCGACGGTGGTCACACCGGCCAGCCAGGTGTCGAGTACTTGCGGGTTCTTCTTCAGCCAGGCTTTCGCCGCGGCGTCGGGCTTCATCTTGTCGTCCAGGACGTTACCCATCAGGGTGCTTTCCATGTTCAAGGTGAACGACAGGTTTTTCAGCAACTGGCCCACGTTGCTGCATTCCTGGGTGTAGCCCTTGCGAACGTTGGTGTAGATGGTGGCCTGGCCGTAGTTGGGGCCGAACGAGTCGTCACCACCGGTCAGGTACTTCATCTTGAAGCGAGTGTTCATCGGGTGCGGTTCCCAGCCGAGGAACACGATGGCCTGGTCGCGTTTGGTGGCGCGTTCCACCTGCGAGAGCATCCCGGCTTCGCTGGACTCGACCACTTTGAAACCTGCGGTTTTCAGGCCGAAGGCGTCTTTGTCGATGAGGGTCTGGATGGTGCGGTTGCCGTCGTTGCCCGGCTCGATGCCGTAGATCTTGCCGCCCAGTTCATCCTTGAATTTGACGATGTCGGCAAAGTCTTTCAGGCCCTTGTTGTACAGCGCTTCCGGGACGGCCAGGGTGTACTTGGCGTTTTCCAGGTTGGCGCGCACGGTTTCCACGGTGCCGGCATCACGGTACTGCTTGATGTCGTTTTCCATGGTCGGCATCCAGTTGCCGAGGAAGATGTCCATGTTCTTGCCGTCGGCCAGCGACTTGTACGTCACCGGCACCGAAATCATCGTGGTGCGTGGCTTGTAGCCGAGGCCTTTGAGAACTTCGCTGGTGGTTGCGGTAGTGACGGTGATGTCGGTCCAGCCGACATCGGAGAAGTTAACGGTCTTGCACTGTTCCGGTTCTGCAGCGTGTGCCAGGGCTGGCAGACTCAGCATGGCGGCCAACAACAACGAGGGTGAACCTTTCATCGGGGTAGACTCCTGTGTCTTTTTTCTGGCGGCATTCGCCGCGCTTTATAAGTGTTGCGGTTGGGGCGTGCGACAAAGCGGCGGCGCGGTGCCTTGCAAACGAGTCGAGACTGATCATGTACCAGTGAAAATCTGACGCCTACAGGGGGCGTCGTATCCAGTACAGGGATGGTCGTATCCAGTGTCGGTGACGTCGCTTACAGATTTTTCCAAAGGCAAAACTGCTGTTTTTATCGATCTGCACCGCTAAAAACGGCCAAAACGCCTGATCGCACGGGAGCGACGCTGGTGAGCATGGATGCGTCGGTGTGAGACGCCGTGAGGGCGGATAAAAGCTTGATGATGCCGCCATCTGGGCGATCTGAGCGTAGCACCTCGTTCAAGCCTGGCCGTGCTTATCGAGGAGTTCTACCGCAATGGCTATCAGCGTTTTCGACCTGTTCAAGATCGGCATCGGGCCTTCTAGTTCTCACACCGTCGGCCCCATGCGCGCCGCGGCGTTGTTCGTCCAGGCATTACGTGAACGTGAACTGTTGGAACAAGTCAGGCGCGTCGAAGTTCAGCTGTACGGCTCTTTGTCGGCCACCGGCATCGGCCACGGCAGCGACACCGCCACCATCATGGGCCTGATGGGCGAGTGGCCCGACGCAATCGACCCTTCGCAAATCGGCCTGCGTATTCACACCCTGCGCGAGACCGACACCCTGCTGCTTGACGGCCGTTTGCCGGTGCCGTTTATCTGGGCGCGCGACATGCGCCTGCTCGACGAAAACCTGCCGTTTCACCCCAACGCCATGACCCTTGTCGTGTTCGGCGATAACGGGGAGCTGCACCGCGACACTTACTATTCGGTGGGTGGCGGTTTTGTGGTGGATCAAGCCCAGGCGCAAAGCGGCGTGGCCGATATGGACCGCACCGAACTGCCGTATGATTTTTCCAGCGCGGTAGAGCTGTTGCAGCTGTGCAAGACCCACAACCTGCGCGTCGCCGAGTTGATGCTGGCGAATGAAAAGACCTGGCGCAGCGAAGAAGAAATCCGCAGCGGCCTGATGAAGCTGTGGCGCGCCATGCAGGATTGCGTGGAGCAGGGCCTCAAGCACGAAGGCATCCTGCCGGGCGGGCTCAATGTGCGTCGCCGCGCCGCCAAGTTGCATCGCAGCTTGCAGGAGTTGGGCAAGCCGAATGTGATCGGTTCGACCTTGAGCGCGATGGAATGGGTCAACCTGTTCGCCCTGGCGGTGAACGAAGAAAACGCCGCCGGCGGGCGCATGGTCACCGCGCCCACCAATGGCGCGGCGGGCATCATCCCGGCGGTGCTGCACTACTTTATGAAGTTCAGCGAAGAGGTCACTGAAGCCAACGTCGTCGACTACCTGCTCGGCGCGGCGGCGGTGGGCATTCTGTGTAAAAAGAACGCCTCGATCTCCGGCGCCGAAGTTGGCTGCCAGGGTGAGGTGGGTTCGGCCTGCGCCATGGCCGCCGCCGGGTTGGCGGAGATTCTCGGCGCCACGCCGGAGCAGGTGTGCAACGCCGCCGAAATCGGCCTGGAACATAACCTCGGCCTGACCTGCGACCCGGTGGGCGGGCTGGTGCAAGTGCCGTGCATCGAGCGCAACGCGATTGCGGCAGTGAAAGCGATCAACGCGGCGCAAATGGCGCTGCGTGGCGACGGTCAGCACTTTATCTCCCTGGACCGCGTGATCCGCACCATGCGCGATACCGGCGCGGACATGCATGACAAGTACAAGGAAACCTCGCGGGGCGGGTTGGCGGTGAGTGCGGTTGAGTGCTGAGACCGAGTCGCCTGCATCGCAGGCAGGCCAGCTCCCACCTTTGAATGTATTCACAGGTCAAAATGTGGGAGCGGGCTTGCCCGCGATAGCGGTAGACCTGGCACCACTGCTCATAAAGTGAACACCCGGATCCAAAAGCGCCACCTTTTAGCGCGTCGCAAACAGACAAGTAGCCCTCAGACGATTCCTTGCCCGACCACCCGTCACCTGTGCGTGCGGTGACAGACTTTCCCCACCCGCTCAAAGCGCCTTCCCACAAGTGCTACCGATCTGCTCACACCCCGTGAGCAGGCTCGCTCCAACGGCCTTTTCGGGGCATATCCCGCACTCGTTGCGCGGGCTTATATAGACGCGTCATCAGGTCGTTTTCAGGAGTTATTGAATGGCCATTCAATTTTAGGCATGGCATTTGCTCTATCAATTCAAAGCCTCTCCTTTCCAGGGCGAGCGCAATAACAAGAGCCTCGCCTGAGGCCATCACCCGCTTTGTGTGAGGAGATACTGCGATGACGTCGTTCAACTCCGGGGCTCAACCCCAGAACCGTGCGCCTCAATCCATCGGCTTTTTGCTGCTGGACAATTTCACGCTGATTTCCCTGGCGTCCGCAGTGGAACCCCTGCGCATGGCCAACCAGCTGTCCGGCCGCGAGCTGTATCGCTGGACAACCCTGAGTGTCGACGGAAACCAGGTGTGGGCCAGCGACGGTCTGCAAATCACCCCCGATGCCTCCATGCACAAAGCCCCGGCCCTGGACACTGTAATTGTGTGCGGCGGCGTGGGTATCCAGCGCACCGTCACCCGTGAGCACGTGTCGTGGCTGCAAAGCCAGGCGCGCCAGTCACGTCGCCTTGGCGCCGTGTGCACCGGCAGTTGGGCCTTGGCCTGCGCCGGCTTGCTCGACGGTTTTGATTGCAGCGTGCACTGGGAATGCCTGGCGTCGATGCAGGAAGCCTTCCCGCGTGTGGCCATGAGCACACGCCTGTTCACCCTCGACCGTAACCGCTTCACCAGCTCGGGCGGCACCGCGCCGCTGGACATGATGCTGCACCTGATCAGCCGCGACCACGGCCGTGAATTGTCCGCCGCGATTTCCGAAATGTTTGTGTACGAACGCATCCGCAACGAACAGGATCACCAGCGCGTGCCGCTCAAGCACATGCTCGGCACCAACCAGCCGAAGCTGCAGGAAATCGTTGCGTTGATGGAAGCCAACCTCGAAGAGCCGATCGACCTGGACGAGCTGGCGGTGTACGTCGCCGTGTCGCGTCGCCAGCTGGAGCGGCTGTTCCAGAAATACCTGCACTGCTCGCCGTCGCGCTACTACCTCAAGCTGCGCCTGATCCGTGCACGGCAGTTGCTCAAGCAAACGCCGATGTCGATCATCGAAGTGGCCTCGGTGTGCGGGTTTGTGTCCACGCCACACTTCTCCAAGTGCTACCGCGAATACTTCGGCATTCCACCACGGGATGAGCGCGTAGGGTCCAATACCACCCAGCAAGTGGCGATGATGCCGATTCCGCAGGCGCTGGTGTTGTCACCGTTGTCGGGGCCGATGTCGGCATTGAGCCAGGCTCGGAACGAGTCGACGTTCGCGAGTGTAAGGCTCTAGACCGAGTTGCCTGCATCGCAGGCAAGCCCGCTCCCACCTTTGACCGAGTTGTTGCTTAAAGCACCGATCAATGTGGGAGCCGGGCTTGCCCGCGATAGCGATATGTCAGGCGCCAGAGTTCTGCCGAAACTGCACCAAAGCCGGCAACAACTGCTTGTCGATCGCCTGCCGTACTGCCGGCAGGATCGTCGCGCTGCCGGTGTACATCTGTTCCACCATGCCCTTGAGCGCCTTGGCCCGGGCCGCGCTCAAGCCGCGCACTGCGCACTCGCAGGCCTGCTCGGCGGTAGCACCGCTGGACACTTCAAAACCCAGCGAGCGCAGTTGGCCCAGCAGGTCATCCTGGTCAATCAAATCCGCGTGCATCATGACGTTCATCCTGGTGTAGGGAGCGGGGATTGACTTGGATTCTGGTAGGCCCTCGACCGGTCGGCAAGGGCAGATTCAACGAATGGCTCATATGGCTATGAGCAGGTCGTTTTCGGGTCATTTACCGACAGAAGTAATAGGCACACTGAATGCCAGGCACGCACCTTGAAGGTTTGGTCACCCTCGGGATGTCACGCTCACACCAAGCGCTCTGCCCCGATCCAGTCACGGCTGGATCGGGGCTTTTTTGTCTGGGATTTGTGGTGGCTGTGCTGGCCTCTTCGCGAGCAAGCCCGCTCCCACTTTTGACTGCATTCCAACTTTGGAACTCGGTCTGAGTCACGCAAGGCCAGCAACCATTGCAGCAGGCTTTTCGGGTCTTCCATCACGGCCGCATAGTCGAATATGGGCAGTGCAAGTACGAAAATCGGCAACAGCGGCGGCGGTTTGCATGGCGATTCCTTAGTGTTTTTTGGGCGGCAATCCAATCACACGACCGAGCAGGGCAGGCCGGGGCAGGTCGGCCTGATCAGCGCTGATGGCGATGAGTTTTTCCAGGGTCGCTTCGGTAAACGGCGCTGAGTGCGGGCCGGCGAGGTCGACGTGCAGCAGCATCTGCTCGTTGCCCGCCAGTTCCTTCGCGTCGCCCACCCGATGCAGGCTGTGATAGAGGTGCAGGCGCTTGGCATCGTGGGCGATCAATTGGGTGTGCACTTCTACCTCGGCACCCAGTTTTACCTCGTGCAGGTAGTTCAGGTGCAGTTCCAAAGTGAACAGTGAATGGCCGCTGGCCTCGCGGTTTTCACTGTCCAAACCCAGAGTGTCCATCAGCGCGTCGGTGGCGTAGCTGAAGATCAGCAGGTAGAACGCATCGCGCAGGTGGCCGTTGTAATCCACCCAGTCGGGCTGGATGTTGGTGGTGTAAGTCGTCAGTGCAGGCATGGCGTGGATTCCGAACAATGTACTCGGTCAAAATGTGGGAGCTGGCTTGCCTGCGATGGCGGCGGTGAGTCGTACACCGCTATCGCAGGCAAGCCAGCTCCCACAGGAAATCAACAGCGGTTATTCAGCGAAGCTCATGCCGTGTTTGGCTTTGGTGGTTTTTACCGCTTCCAGCACCGCCAACAGGCAATCATCACGATAGCGCTCCAGCGCCGAAATGCTGTGTGTGCCTAACTGATCACTGGTGCCTTCGACTACGTCGTCGATCAGTTTGTCGGTCAACTCCGGCGCCGGCAGGTAGGTCCACGGCAACTGCAATGCCGGGCCGAACTGCGCCATGAAATGCCGCATGCCGGCATCGCCTCCGGCCAGGGTGTACGTGAGGAAGGTGCCCATGAACGACCAGCGCAGCCCGGCGCCAAATCGAATTGCATCGTCGATTTCGCCGGTGGTCGCCACACCGTCGTTGACCAGGTGCAGCGCCTCACGCCACAGCGCTTCGAGCAAGCGGTCGGCGATAAACCCTGGCACTTCCTTGCGCACATGCAGTGGGCGCATGCCGAGGGATTCATACACCTTGATCGCCGCCTGAATCGCTTCGGGTGCGGTGTTCTTGCCGCCCACCACTTCCACCAGCGGCAGCAGGTAAACCGGGTTGAACGGGTGGCCGACTACGCAACGTTCCGGGTGAGTGGAACCCTCGTAGAACTCACTCGGCAACAGGCCTGAAGTGCTCGAACCAATCAACGCCGTCGGCTTGGCCGCCGCGCTGATTTTGCTGTGCAATTCCAGTTTCAGCTCCAAGCGTTCCGGGGCGCTTTCCTGGATGAAATCGGCGTCTTTCACGCACTCTTCGATAGTGGCGACAAAGCGCAGGCGGTCTTGGGACGCACCTGGCGCCAGGCCTTGTTTTTCCAAGGCGCCCCAGGCGTTGGCGACGCGTTTGCGCAGGGCTGCTTCGGCGCCGGGCGCCGGGTCCCAGGCGATTACATCCAGGCCGTGGGCGAGGGCGCGGGACACCCAGCCGCTGCCGATAACGCCACTGCCGAGGGCGGCGAAGGTTTTGATTTCGGTGATAAAGCGCATGTCGACGTTCCCTGAATAATTCGGTGATCAATGTGGGAGCTGGCTTGCCTGCGATTGCGGTGTGTCAGTTGGAGTATTCGGTGCTGGTGTACCGCTATCGCGGGCAAGCCCGACTCCCACAGGGTGCAGTAGTGTTTGGAAAAATTAGCCGCGCTTGGTCAGGCCCATCTTGATTCGGCCTTCCGCCGGGGTCATGACCCGCGCGCCCAGGCGGCTGAGGATTTCACTCGCGCGCTCCACCAGCTGGCCGTTGGTGGCCAGCACGCCTTTGTCCAGCCACAGGTTGTCTTCCAGGCCGACCCGCACGTTGCCGCCCAGCAGCACCGCTTGCGCGGCCATCGGCATTTGCATGCGGCCGATGCCGAAACCGGCCCACACCGCGTCGGCGGGCAGGTTGTCGACCATGGCTTTCATGGTGGTGGTGTCGGCCGGTGCGCCCCATGGGATGCCCAGGCACAGTTGGAACAGCGGGTTGTCGAGCAGACCTTCCTTGATCATCTGCTTGGCGAACCACAGGTGGCCGGTGTCGAAAATTTCCAGCTCAGCTTTTACGCCCAGCTCTTGAATACGTTTGGCGCCAGCGCGCAATTGCGCCGGGGTGGACACGTAAATGGTGTCGCCATCGCCGAAGTTCAGCGTGCCGCAATCGAGGGTGCAGATTTCCGGCAGCAGCTCTTCCACGTGGGCCAGGCGGGTCAGCGGGCCGACCAGGTCGGTGTTGGGGCCGAACTCCATGGGGCGCTCGCCGCCACCGATCTCCAGGTCGCCGCCCATACCGGCGGTGAGGTTGACGATGATGTCGATGTCGGCCTCGCGGATGCGCTCCATCACTTCGCGGTACAGCGCGACGTCGCGGCTGAACTTGCCGGTTTCGGGGTCACGCACGTGGCAGTGCACCACGGTCGCGCCAGCCTTGGCGGCTTCTACGGCAGCGGCGGCGATTTGTTTGGGCGTGACGGGCACGTGTGGGCTTCTGCCGGTCGTGTCGCCAGCACCGGTGAGTGCGCAGGTGATGATGACGTCGTGGTTCATGAGGCGGTTCCTTACAGGCGGGCGTAGTGATGCCGTTCGCAGCCAACGGCGGCTGCGACACGGTGATTCGAATCAGGTTATTGGCTGGTCAGTTGCAGGTTGGCCGCGGCGGGCTTGCCGTCGAAGGTGGTCACGCCTTCGAGCCAGCGCTGCTGGTCTTGCGGGTGGTCCTTGAGCCACTGCTTGGCGGACTCGATGGCGTCCTTGTGATCCAGCAATGGCTGCATCATCCGGCTCTCGTCGGCGGCGGTGAAGGTCAGGTTGGTCAGCAACTTGTGCACGTTGGGGCACTGTTCGGCGTAGGTCGGCGAGGTGACGCTCCACACCGTGGCCATGCCTTCGTTCGGGCCCAGGGCGTCGTCACTGCCGGTGAGGTAAGTCATGGCGACGTTGACGTTCATCGGGTGCGGCGCCCAGCCGAAGAACACCACGGCTTCCTTGCGGCGTACCGCGCGGTCGACGGCGGCGAGCATGCCGGCCTCGCTGGACTCCACCAACTGGAATTTGCCCAGGCCGAACTGGTTCTTGGCGATCATCGCCTTGATCTGGGTGTTGGCGCCCGAGCCTGGCTCGATGCCGTAGATCTTGCCGCCCAGTTCTTTTTCGAACCTGGCGATGTCGGCGAAGGTTTTCAGGCCCTTGTCCGCCAGGTACGTCGGCACGGCGAGGGTGGCGCGGGCGTCTTCCAGGCTGGGTTTCTCGAGGACTTTGACTTGCTTGGCATCGACGAACGGCGTGATGGTCTGGGTCATCAGCGGGTTCCAGTAGCCCAGGAACATATCCAGGCGTTGGTCACGGATGCCGGCGAAGATGATTTGCTGGGAGGCGCTGGTCTGTTTGGTCTTGTAGCCGAGGCCGTCGAGCAACACTTGGGTCATGGCGCTGGTGGCGATTACGTCGGTCCAGTTAACCACGCCC
The DNA here is from genome assembly GCF_022662395.1 of Pseudomonas sp. MONT-RG-20F-20-E-7-02. Classification (NCBI taxonomy): domain Bacteria; kingdom Pseudomonadati; phylum Pseudomonadota; class Gammaproteobacteria; order Pseudomonadales; family Pseudomonadaceae; genus Pseudomonas; species Pseudomonas sp. MONT-RG-20F-20-E-7-02. Next base: position 138,785 of record NZ_JAKNQN010000009.1, on the reverse strand, counting down.
ATGCGCACGTTCCGGCAAGATTCTGCGTCGGCCGCGAATACGCTGGTGCTCAAAATGGCGCTGGCGCTGAGTGCAAGCACGCAGCGGCTGATCAGTCGGTTCATGGTGGATCCCTCGGCAGGTCGTTATTGTGGGGGCCGGCGTCTTTGTGCGCCGTGGGATCAAGTTACGTACCTTCGGGCCCGACAAAACGCACGACGGCGACCCGCTCTTGCACTGCAGCGACCTGTGCTCTTGAATGGCCCGTTGAACTGGCGTATCACAGTGACCACGCTGCCCGTCCTACGAGAGCGCCACCATGTCCCAGGATTTCTACTTTCTGCTGATGCCGGGTTTCTCGGCCATCGGCTTTATCTCCGCGCTGGAACCGCTGCGGGTGGCCAACCGCTTTCGTGGCGAGCTGTACCGCTGGCATGTGTTGAGCGCCGACGGCGGCGCGGTGCTGGCGAGCAATGGCATGTCGGTCAACGCCGACGCGGCGCTGGAACCGCTGAAAAAAGGCGCGACGCTGATGGTGGTTGCCGGCTTCGAACCCTTGAAGTTCACCACACCCGCGCTGGAACACTGGCTGCGCCGCCTCGACCACGACGGCGTGACCCTCGGCGCCATCGACACCGGCGCCTGTGTGCTCGCTGAAGCCGGTTTGCTCGATGGCCACCGCCTCACCCTGCACTGGGAAGCCATCGACGCCTTCAAGGAGTCTTATCCACAGCTCACGGTGACCCAGGAACTGTTCGAGATCGACCGCCGCCGCATCACCTGCGCCGGCGGCACTGCGTCCATCGACCTGATGCTCGACCTGATCGCCCAGGCCCACGGCCCGGAGCTGGCGATCCAGGTTTCCGAACAATTCGTACTCAGCCGCATCCGCCCACGCAAAGACCACCAGCGCATGCAGATCGCCACGCGCTATGGCATCAACAACAAGAAGTTGGTGCAGGTGATTGGCGAGATGGAACAACACACCGAACCGCCGCTGAGCACCCTGGCATTGGCCGACGCGATCAATGTCACGCGGCGCCAGTTGGAGCGGTTGTTTCGTTTGCATTTGAACGATACGCCGAGCAACTTCTACCTCGGCCTGCGCCTGGAAAAAGCCCGGCAGTTATTGCGTCAGAGCGACCTGAGTGTGCTGGAGGTGAGTATTGCGTGCGGGTTTGAGTCGCCTTCTTACTTCACGCGAAGCTATCGGGCGCGGTTTGCGAAGTGCCCGAGAGAGGATCGGCGACGGGAGGTGGTTTGATCGTTTTTTAGCCAATTATAGTGATGACTATAATTTATAGTCGTTTCCATAATTGAGTATAAATCTCAGTTTCCACGGCTTGGGAATTCATCGCCACCGCGCAAATTACTGAGTGTATACGCATCAAATGTGGGAGCTGGCTTGCCTGCGATAGCGGTGTAGCCGATGGCATTTGTGGTGCTGACCCGCCGCCATCGCAGGCAAGCCAGCTCCCACATTGATCTTTGCTGTGGCTTATTTCTTCAGCAGTGCCGAGCACGCCGCCTTGTAGGCCTCATGCTGATATTTGTTCAGCGAGGCCGGCAGGTCAAAGCCGTGCTTTTTGTTCTGCGCATTGATGGTCTGCGGCGACAACAGCATCACCTCAACGCCGTCCAGCAACTGAAACACACCTTCAATCTTGAACGTGGTCGGGCCACCGGCGAACTCGCCTTTTTTGCTGCGCTTCTTGATCGCAATGCGGGTGATCGCGTTTGACTGTACGAAAGCCTTCACCTGGGCGGCGAAGGCTTTGACGTTGGCCGCTTCATCGTCATCTTCGAGGGCGATTTTCTTGGTGGCCAGGGCGACGTGTGTCAGCGCCTGGCTGTCCAGTGAGGCGACAGCGATGATGGCTTCGCTGCCTTTGATTTCGATGCCGCAGATAGTCATGAATGGCCTTGATTCAGAGAAAAGTGGCAGGGATTGTCGCTTATTCCTGCCCAATCGACTCCAAAAACTCCGACCGCTCATCACTCATCCGCGCCAGGCAGTCATTCTGCTGGATCGCGTAGTCCTTGCTGCCATTCACCGCCGGGAAGGTGTCCACGGCGCAATCGGCGTCACGCAGTTTTTCCCATTTTTGCTGGGCATCCTTCAGACGAGCGGTAATGTCGGCCAGTTGCGACTTGTTGCTGCCATAGGTCGAACCCATGCGTTCCAGCAAGCCTTGATAGTTATCCTTGAGCAATTGCTCGGCGGTGGTCTTGTTGTACGTGGCGCATTCCAGGGTTTGCTTGTCGTTCTCGATGCCATCGCACGGCGTGTTGTCCGTGTCTTCGGCCGCGTGGACGCCGGTTGCGATGAGTGCCAAAGCCAGGAAAATCGATTTCATTGCGCCGTCTCATATCAGGTGATGCGGAATTCTGGCTCAAGCGTAAGACAAAGAACAGTCGTCAGTCAGACGTGTCATGTAGGCCTTTGTCGCGGATTGACGCTTTCGGCAATTCCCCTGTCGTTTTTGCACCCGGTTCGTTCAGCCCCTGGGCATATGCTGGCCCCAAAGCGCCGGCAGACGATTCGGCGCATGAATCGCCAATAAGGGGACGCCTGATGAGCCCAGCCGAATTGCACGCCGACAGCATCGTTATCGACGGGCTGATCATTGCCAAGTGGAACCGCGACCTGTTCGAGGACATGCGCAAAGGTGGCCTGACCGCCGCCAACTGCACGGTGTCGGTGTGGGAAGGCTTCCAGGCCACGATCAATAACATCGTGGCCAGCCAGACCCTGATCCGTGAGAACAGCGACCTGGTGATCCCGGTGAAAACCACCGCCGACATCCGCAAAGCCAAGGAGCAGGGCAAGACCGGCATCATCTTCGGCTTCCAGAACGCCCATGCGTTCGAAGACCAGTTGGGCTACGTCGAGATCTTCAAGCAGCTCGGCGTGGGCGTTGTACAGATGTGCTACAACACCCAGAACCTGGTCGGCACCGGCTGCTATGAGCGCGACGGCGGCCTGTCGGGCTTTGGCCGTGAAGTCGTCGGCGAGATGAACCGCGTCGGCATCATGTGCGACCTGTCCCACGTCGGCTCCAAGACCAGCGAAGAAGTCATCCTCGAATCGAAAAAACCGGTGTGCTACTCCCACTGCCTGCCTTCAGGCCTTAAAGAGCACCCGCGCAACAAGTCCGATGAAGAGCTTAAGTTTATTGCGGACCACGGCGGTTTTGTCGGCGTGACCATGTTTGCGCCGTTTCTGGCCAAGGGCATCGATTCAACCATCGACGACTACGCCGAAGCCATCGAATACACCATGAACATCGTCGGCGAAGACGCCATCGGCATCGGCACCGACTTCACCCAGGGCCATGGCCAGGATTTCTTCGAAATGCTGACCCACGACAAGGGCTACGCCCGCCGCCTGACCAGCTTCGGCAAGATCATCAACCCGCTGGGCATCCGCACCGTGGGCGAGTTCCCCAACCTCACCGAGACCCTGCTCAAGCGCGGTCACAGCGAGCGCGTGGTGCGCAAAATCATGGGCGAAAACTGGGTCAACGTTCTGAAAGACGTCTGGGGCGAATAAGCCACCGCCAACATTTCTTTTCCCCAGGCCATCCGGTGCCTGGGGCATCCAAACGAATTTTCTGGAGTTAAGTTTCCATGGCTAAGATCGCCCCGCAATTGCCTATCGAAGTCGACAGCGAAACCGGTGTCTGGACCTCCGACGCCCTGCCGATGCTGTACGTGCCGCGCCATTTCTTCGTCAACAACCACATGGGCATCGAAGAAGTGCTGGGCGCAGATGCCTATGCCGAAATCCTCTACAAGGCCGGCTACAAATCCGCCTGGCACTGGTGTGAGAAAGAAGCTGAATGCCACGGCCTGGAAGGCGTCGCGGTGTTCGAACACTACATGAAGCGCCTGTCGCAACGCGGCTGGGGCCTGTTCAAGATTCAGGACATCGACCTCGACAAGGGCACTGCCAGCGTCAAACTCGAACACTCGGCCTTCGTCTACGTGTACGGCAAGGTTGGGCGCAAAGTCGACTACATGTTCACCGGCTGGTTTGCCGGCGCCATGGACCAGATTCTGCAGGCGCGTGGCAGCAACATCCGCACCGTAGCCGAACAAGTCTACGGAGGCTCCGAAGAGGGCCACGACGACGGCCTGTTCACCGTCAAGCCGTTGTAAGTCGAGGAACCGTGCCATGGCTTTCGAAGCAATGTTCGCGCCGATCCAGATCGGCAAACTGACCATCCGCAACCGCGTGCTCAGTACCGCCCACGCCGAGGTGTATGCCACCGACGGCGGCATGACCACCGACCGCTATGTGAAGTACTACGAAGAGAAAGCCAAGGGCGGGATCGGCCTGGCAATCTGCGGCGGCTCCTCGGTGGTGGCCATCGACAGCCCGCAGGAATGGTGGAGTTCGGTGAACCTGTCCACCGACCGCATCATCCCGCACTTCCAGAACCTGGCCGACGCCATGCACAAGCATGGCGCCAAGATCATGATCCAGATTACTCACATGGGCCGTCGCTCGCGTTGGGACGGCTTTAACTGGCCAACCCTGATGTCGCCGTCCGGCGTGCGTGAGCCGGTGCACCGTGCTACCTGCAAGACCATCGAGCCGGAAGAAATCTGGCGCGTGATCGGCAACTACGCCAGCGCCGCCAAGCGCGCCAAGGCGGGTGGCCTGGACGGTGTGGAACTGTCCGCCGTGCACCAGCACATGATCGACCAGTTCTGGAGCCCACGGGTCAACAAACGTACCGACGAATGGGGCGGCACCTTCGAGGGCCGCATGAAGTTCGGCCTGGAAGTACTCAAAGCGGTGCGCGCCGAGGTCGGTGACGACTTCTGCGTGGGCATGCGCCTGTGTGGCGACGAGTTCCACCCGGACGGCTTGTCCCATGAGGACATGAAGCAGATCGCCAAGTATTACGACGACACCGGCATGCTCGATTTTATCGGCGTGGTGGGCTCGGGTTGTGACACCCACAACACCCTGGCCAACGTGATCCCCAACATGAGCTACCCGCCGGAGCCGTTCCTGCACCTGGCGGCCGGTATCAAGGAAGTGGTCAAGGTTCCAGTGCTGCACGCACAGAACATCAAGGACCCGAACCAGGCCACGCGCATTCTGGAAGGCGGTTATGTGGACATGGTCGGCATGACCCGTGCGCACATCGCCGACCCGCACCTGATCGCCAAGATCAAGATGGGCCAGATCGACCAGATCAAACAATGCGTCGGCGCCAACTACTGCATCGACCGCCAGTACCAAGGGCTGGACGTGCTGTGCATCCAGAACGCCGCGACCTCCCGTGAATACATGGGCGTGCCGCACATCATCGAGAAATCCACCGGGGCCAAACGCAAAGTCGTGGTGGTCGGTGCCGGTCCGGCCGGGATGGAAGCGGCGCGGGTCGCGGCCGAACGTGGCCACGACGTGACCTTGTTCGAGAAGAAAGAGTTTATCGGCGGGCAAATCACCACCGCCTCCAAAGCCCCGCAGCGTGACCAGATCGCCGGCATCACCCGCTGGTTCCAGCTGGAGTTGGCGCGCTTGAAAGTCGACCTGCGCCTGGGCGTGGCGGCGGATGCCGAGACCATCCTGGACCTGCGGCCTGACATCGTGGTGCTGGCCGTCGGCGGGCATCCGTTTATCGAGCAGAACGAACACTGGGGCGCCGCTGAAGGCCTGGTGGTGAGCAGTTGGGACGTGCTCGACGGCAAAGTCGCGCCGGGCAAGAACGTGCTGGTGTACGACACCATCTGCGAGTTCACCGGCATGTCGGTGGCCGACTTCCTGGCCGACAAAGGCAGCCAGGTGGAAATCGTCACCGACGACATCAAGCCAGGCGTGGCCATCGGCGGTACGTCGTTCCCGACTTACTACCGCAGCATGTACCCCAAAGAAGTGATCATGACCGGCGACATGATGCTGGAAAAGGTTTACCGCGAGGGCGACAAGCTGGTGGCGGTGCTGGAGAACGAATACACCGGCGCCAAGGAAGAACGCGTGGTCGATCAGGTGGTGGTCGAGAACGGCGTGCGCCCGGACGAAGCTATCTACTACGGGCTCAAGGAAGGTTCGCGCAACAAGGGCCAGATTGACGTCGAAGCCTTGTTCGCGATCAAGCCGCAGCCGTGCTTGAGCGAAGCGGGTGACGGCTACTTGCTGTTCCGCATTGGTGACTGTGTGGCGCAGCGCAATACCCACGCCGCTATCTATGACGCCCTGCGCCTGTGCAAGGATTTCTGACCCACTTGATCGTTCCCGCGCTCTGCGTGGGAATGCCGCCCTGGACGCTCCGCGTCCGCTCTTAGGTCGTGACGCAGAGCGTCACAGGATGCATCCCCACGCAGAGCGTGGGGACGATCATTGACCCCGTGGTCTTTGGGAGCTTCACCATGTTGAACATCCTTCTTCCCATCCTGCTCTTTGCCGCCCTGGGCCTTGCCGTCCTCGGCGCGCTGCGCCGGGTGAACATGTGGCGCCGTGGCCGTGCCTCCAAGGTCGATTTGCTCGGCGGCCTGCTGGCCATGCCCAAGCGCTACATGGTCGACCTGCACCACGTGGTCGCCCGCGACAAATACATTGCCAACACCCACGTCGCCACCGCCCTGGGCTTTGTGCTGTCGGCGTTACTGGCGATTCTGGTGCACGGTTTCGGCCTGCATAACCGCATCCTCGGCTACGCCTTGCTGCTGGCCTCGGTGCTGATGTTTGTCGGTGCCACCTTCGTCTACCTGCGCCGTCGCAACCCGCCTGCACGCTTGTCGAAAGGCCCGTGGATGCGCCTGCCGAAAAGCCTGATGGCGTTCTCGGTGAGCTTCTTTGTGGTGACCTTGCCGGTCGCCGGCATCCTGCCCGCTGACTTCGGCGGCTGGCTGCTTGCCGCGTTGTTGAGCGTGGGCGTGCTGTGGGGCGTGAGCGAGATGTTCTTCGGCATGACCTGGGGCGGCCCGATGAAACACGCCTTTGCCGGTGCGCTGCACCTGGCCTGGCACCGCCGCGCCGAGCGCTTTGGCGGCGGCCGTTCCACTGGCTTGAAGCCGCTGGACTTGAGCGACAAAACCGCGCCACTGGGCGTGGAAAAACCCAAGGATTTCACCTGGAACCAACTGCTTGGCTTTGACGCCTGCGTACAGTGCGGCAAGTGCGAGGCCGCGTGCCCGGCGTTCGCCGCCGGCCAGCCACTGAACCCGAAAAAGCTGATCCAGGACATGGTGGTCGGCCTGGCCGGTGGCACCGATGCCAAGTTCGCCGGCAGCCCGTATCCCGGCAAACCTGTCGGCGAACACAGCGGCAACCCACACCAGCCGATCGTCAACGGCCTGGTGGATGCTGAAACCCTGTGGTCGTGCACCACCTGCCGCGCCTGCGTGGAAGAGTGCCCGATGATGATCGAACACGTCGACGCCATCGTCGACATGCGCCGCCACCTCACCCTGGAAAAAGGCGCCACGCCAAACAAGGGCGCCGAAGTCCTCGAAAACCTGATCGCCACCGACAACCCCGGCGGCTTCGCACCGGGCGGTCGGCTGAACTGGGCGGCGGATTTGAACCTGCCGCTGTTGAGCGAAAAAGGCAGCTGCGATGTGCTGTTCTGGGTCGGCGACGGCGCCTTCGACATGCGCAACCAACGTACCCTGCGCGCGTTCGTCAAAGTGCTGAAAGCGGCCAAGGTCGACTTCGCGGTACTTGGCCTGGAAGAGCGTGACAGCGGTGACGTCGCGCGGCGCCTGGGCGATGAAGCCACCTTCCAGCTGCTGGCCACGCGCAATATCCAGACGCTGGAAAAATATGGCTTCAAACGTATCGTCACTTGCGACCCGCACAGCTTCCACGTGCTGAAAAACGAGTACGGCGCGTTCAATGGCAACTACCTGGTGCAGCACCACAGCACCTTCATGGCCGAGTTGATCGGCGACGGCGCGCTGAACCTGGGCCAGCACAAGGGCAACAGCGTGACCTATCACGACCCATGCTATCTGGGCCGCTACAACGGCGAATACGAGGCGCCGCGCCAAGTGCTGCGCGCGCTGGGCATCGAGGTCAAGGAGATGCAACGCTCGGGCTTCCGTTCACGCTGCTGCGGCGGCGGTGGCGGTGCACCGATCACCGACATTCCCGGCAAGCAACGTATCCCCGACATGCGCATGGACGACATCCGCGAAACCGGCGCCGAGCTGGTGGCCGTGGGTTGCCCGCAGTGCACGGCGATGCTGGAAGGCGTCGTGGAACCGCGCCCATTGATCAAGGACATCGCCGAGCTGGTCGCTGACGCTTTGCTCGAAGACGCCGCCCCGGCAAAAGCCCCGATTAAGCGTGAACCTGCGGAGGTGCATTGATGAGCGACATTATCCGCCGCGACCCACGGGCCGAATGGATCGCCCGCAACCGCCTGCACCCGCTGCATGCGGCGATGCAGCCGGCGCTCCACAGCTGGATGGGGCCCAACGGCGTCATCCGCAAAAACCTGCACGGCGTGGGTTTTATCGGCCCCAACGGCCTCAAGCGTATCGACCGCAGCGGTGCCCAGCAGGGCGGCGAGGCCAAGCGTACGGCGGCAGTGGAAGTACAGTTGCCATTGCATCAGGTCACAGCCCCGGCGTTCTACATCAACGTGGTGCCGGACATGGTCGGTGGCCGCCTCAGCAGCCACGACCGCGATCTACTCGGCTTGGCGCGGCAACTCGCCGGCAGCGACGGCGCGGTGCTGGCGGTGGTGTTTGGCGAACACAAGGAAAGTGCGTTTGCCACGGCGGGCGTCGACCGGCTGTTGGTGCTGGACGGCCACGAATTCGACGGTTATTCACCGGAACAACGTGTACACGGCCTGCGGGCTGTGGATAACCAGTACAACCCACGCCACTGGCTGCTGCCGGACAGCCGCAGTGGCGGCGGCGAACTGGGGCGGCGTTTTGCTGCGAGCCTCAAGGAACGCCCGGCCACACGCGTGTGGCAGATCAAGGACGGGGCGTGCATCGGCCGCGCCGGTGCGGGCCAGGAAGATTTGGCCCGGCCTTTGCCACGCCTGATTCTTGCGGCTGCCGAATGTGCCGATCCGGTCAGTGAAACGCGTCACGAAGTGTTGCCCATGGAGTTATCCACACCGCTGGCGCGCAGCTTGCCGCGCATCGAAGACCTCGGCGCGGTGGCGGTGGACCCGGCCGCGATTCCGATGGCCGAAGCCGAATTCATTTTCTCCGGCGGCAACGGCGTGAAGGATTGGGCACTGTTCCACCAGACCACCGCCGCACTGGGCGCCACTGAAGGCGCTTCGCGGGTGGCAGTGGACGATGGCTTTATGGCGCGTGATCGCCAGGTCGGCGCCAGCGGCACGTGGGTTACTGCGCGGGTTTACGTGGCCGTGGGGATTTCCGGGGCGATCCAGCACCTGCAAGGCATCGGTGCCTGCGACAAGGTGGTGGCGATCAACCTTGATCCGGGCTGCGACATGATCAAGCGTGCCGACCTGTCGGTGATCGGCGAGAGCGCCGCGATTCTGCAAGCCTTGATCGCTGCGGTCGAGGCCTACCGCAACGGCGCCAAGCGCGACGCGGCTTAAGGACATGACCATGACCACGAATGTAATCAGCTTGGTGTCCATCGGCGCCCACCCGACCTCAGGCCGCCCACGCCGCGCCGAGCAAGATGCCCGGGCGGTGGAGCTGGGCCTGCAAATGGCTGGGGATAAGTTGCAGGTGCTGCACGCCGGCGATATTCACGAGCCTACATTGCGCAGTTACCTGGGCATGGGCTTGCCACAATTGCAGGTGCTGGAACAGCCGGCAGGTTCGGATGCCTTGCCGGTACTCAGTGAGTATTTGCGCGGTGCCGGCGCCCAAGTGGTGTTGACCGGCAGCCAGGCGGAAACCGGCGAAGGCTCGGGCATGTTGCCGTTCCTGCTGGCCGAGCAACTGGGTTGGCCGCTGATTGTCGGGCTGGCGCAGGTGGAGTCCATCGAAGGCGGCATAGCCCACGTGCTGCAGGCGTTGCCGCGTGGTCAGCGGCGGCGCTTGAAAGTGCGCCTGCCGTTTCTGGCCACGGTGGATAACGCCGCGCCCAAGCCACGCCAGAGCGCCTACGGCCCGGCACAGCGCGGTGAGCTGGCGGCCCATGAAGTCGAGATCGAACAGGACGAGTTATTCACAGGCGCACTGCTGCAACCCGCCAAGCCACGGCCCAAGCGTCTCAAGGTGATCAAGGCCAAGAGCGGTGCCGACCGTATGAAGGCTGCCACGGCCAAGGCCAGTGGTGGCGGTGGGCAGGTGCTCAAGGGGCTCAGCCCTGAGGCGGGCGCCGAAGCCATTCTCAAGCTGCTCATCGAAGAAGGTGTAGTGCGCTAATTCCCTGTGTGGGTCTTTCTGTGGGAGCCGGGCTTGCCCGCGATGCAGGCAACTCGGTCTGTCAGTTAAACCGAGTTGCCTGCATCGCAGGCAAGCCAGCTCCCACACAAGCCGGTTCCCACCGAAAGGCCCGCTCCCACATTGGATATGCGGTGTTTTCTAGGATTACCCACAATCCCTGTTGACCCACCTGTGGATAACCTGTTCGCGGTTGTCCACACCCCCGGTAACTCAAGCCCTGCAGCCCTCTGTACGAAAAACAACCAGGCTAACTGACGGTTTTTCCTGGGTTTTTCCATGAATAACTTAATTCGCGGACCCAGACTTGCCCCCAAAGTCTGTTGGCGCTTCTGTGGATAAGATGTTCGCTATCGTCTACAGGCCTTATAAACAAAGGCTTTCATGGGTTTGATCAAAATTTGATCAAATTGGCTTATTTGTTGATTTAAAGCGCTGGAACCCCCGACTTATGCAGGTTTGACGCGGTTTTCCACAGCGCCGATAAACTTGCCCCCAAAGTCTGTTGGTGCTTCTGTGGATAAGGTGTTCGCGTACTGCTACAGGGCACGTAATCCGTGGCTTTTGAACATTTGATCAATAAATGACCAGGTCGGGCTGAAACCGGACTACTTGAATAAGTCACGGATTTTCTTCATTTATTTTCAGGGGCAAACGCACTTGCCCACAATTGCTGTGGGTGGCTTTGTGGATAAGTTGTTGGGAGACGGCTGGAGGGCAGAGTGGTGAAGGGTTGCGAGGGTGTTGGTCAATTATTGAACACTGATGATAACTAATGTGGGAGCTGGCTTGCCTGCGATGGCATCACCCCGGCGCAACTGAGGCTCCGAGGTGTCCGCATCGCAGGCAAGCCAGCTCCCACAAGTGCCAGTTATTCGTGAACGGCCACACCCTTGAGGTAAGGCGCCGGCGCCGCCCCCAAGTTGCTCAGCAAACGCTCGCTGTACCAATCCACGAAGTTCACCACGCCAAACTCATAGGTCTTGGAGTACGGCCCTGGCTGGTAAGCGGTGGAGTTGATCCCGCGCTGGTTCTCTTCGGCCAGGCGACGGTCCTGGTCGTTGGTTGCGTCCCACACTTTGCGCATGCGCTCCACGTCGTAATCCACGCCTTCGACGGCGTCTTTGTGCACGATCCACTTGGTGGTGACCATGGTTTCCTGGGCGCTGATTGGCCACACGGTGAACACGATGATGTGGTCGCCCATGCAGTGGTTCCACGAGTGCGGCAGGTGCAGGATGCGCATCGAACCCAGGTCCGGGTTTTTGATGCGGCCCATCAACTTGTTGCAGCCTTGTTTGCCGTCCAGGGTCATCGACACGGTGCCCTTGAGCAGCGGCATGCGCACGATACGGTTACGCAGGCCGAAGCTGGCGTGGGCGTAAGGGATTTTTTCAGCGTCCCAGGCGGCAGCGGAGGCGGCCACGTGGTCCTTGAAAGCCTGGTCGGCGCGCGGGTCGGTGACGTCGTCCCACTCCAGCAGGGTTTTCAACAGCTCCGGGTGCGACGCGTTGCAGTGGTAGCACTCGCGGTTGTTTTCCAGCACCAGCTTCCAGTTGGCCTTTTCGAACAAGGTGGTCTGGATCGCCACCTTGGTGTTTTCCATGTCGTAGGGTTCCATGTAGTGGTTCAACGTCGACAGGAAGTCATCGATGGCCGGCGGGTTCTCCGCCAGGCTGATGAAAATGTAGCCGCCGGCAGTCTTCACATTCACGGGTTTCAGGCCGTACTGCTTCATGTCGAAGTCGTCGCCCATCTCGGTACCGGCGAACAGCAGGCGGCCGTCCAGCTCGTAGGTCCACTGGTGGTAATGGCACACCAGTTTGGCAACCTTGCCTTTGTCGCTGGTGCACAAGCGCGACCCACGGTGGCGGCACACGTTATGAAACGCGTGCACCACGCCTTCGGCGCCACGGATCACGATGATCGGGTTCTTGCCCACTTGCAGGGTCAGGTAATTGCCCTTGGTGGGGATCTCGCAGGTCATACCGGCGATCAACCACTCTTTCTGGAAGATCTCCTGCATGTCGATATCAAACAGCCGCTCGTCAGAGTAAAACGGCTGCGGCAGCGAAAAGGTGCGCTCGCGCTCTTGCAGCATTTGCGCGGTGGCCTTGCGTGCGGGTTCCAGCGGATCGCCCAAGCTTAAGGTTGCGGTGACGTCCATCGTGTGTGTCCTCAGGGCCATTCTGTGTGGCCGGCGAATAGTGGCTACGGTTGGTGCTTTGCAAGGCGTAAAGAAAGCGTCTTTGTTGAGAGCGAGTGTGGGGCCGCCGATGCGCCGAACCTTGTCCATTAGCGACATGGCCCACTCTGATCCCGACGCGCAACCCCCGTGGTATGGGGGCTGGTCGCGATAAGTATGTGAATGTCGCAGATAGGTAAATGGGTGGTTCTCGCGTTACGCAGAATCGCCACCATCAGGCCGATATACGGCTGCGGAGAACAGCATGTCCAACAGCTTCCTGAATCCGGTAACCACCCAGACCTGGGCCAATGGTCGGCACATCGTCCGTTGCGTCAAAGTCATCCAGGAAACCTGGGATGTGCGCACCTTCTGCTTTATGGCCGACCAGCCGATCCTGTTCTTTTTCAAGCCGGGGCAGTTTGTCACCCTGGAGCTGGAAATCGACGGCCAGCCGATCATGCGCTCGTACACGATTTCCAGTTCGCCGTCGGTGCCGTACAGCTTCTCGGTGACGATCAAGCGGGTGCCGGGCGGCAAGGTTTCCAACTGGCTGCACGACACGCTGCACGAAGGCCAGGAGCTGGCGGTACACGGGCCGGTCGGGTTGTTCAATGCCATCGACTTCAGCAACCCCAAAGTGCTCTACCTCAGCGGCGGTGTCGGCATTACGCCGGTGATGTCCATGGCGCGTTGGTATTACGACACCAACGCCAATGTCGACATGACCTTCATCCACAGCGCGCGCTCGCCCAAAGACATCATTTACCACCGCGAGCTGGAGCACATGGCGTCGCGGATCGACAACTTCAGCCTGCACCTGATCTGCGAGAAACACGGCCTGGGCGAGCCTTGGGCGGGTTATCGCGGCTACCTGAACCACAAGATGCTCGAACTGATGGTGCCGGATTTCCTCGAGCGCGAAGTATTCTGCTGTGGCCCTACGCCGTACATGAACGCGGTGAAGCGCCTGCTGGAAGCGGCGGGCTTCGACATGGCGCGCTATCACGAGGAATCCTTCGGCGCCACGCCACCGGAGGCGCGTGCCGATGCGGTCGAGCAAGCCGAACAAGCCGCCGAAGCGCCGGAGATCGACCTGGCCGACTTGCATCAAGTGGAATTTATCGCCTCGGGCAAAAGCATCCGTGTGGCGCCAGGCGAAACCGTCCACGCAGCGGCAGCCAAACTTGGGCTAATGATTCCAAAAGCCTGCGGCATGGGGATTTGCGGCACCTGCAAGGTGATGAAGCTGGGCGGGGAGGTCGAGATGGACCACAACGGCGGCATCACCGAAGAAGACGAAGCCGAAGGCTACATCCTGTCGTGCTGCAGCGTGCCGAAGGGCGACGTGCGCATCGAGTTCTAACTTCCCGCATCCGATCGTTCCCACGCTCCGCGTGGGAACGCCTCCTGGGTCGCTCCGCGTCCCGCCTTCACTTGTGACGCAGAGCGTCACGGGCTGCATTCCCACGCAGAGCGTGGGAACGATCATGTTCTGACTCCCCGCATCCGATCGTTCCCACGCTCCGCGTGGTAACGCCTCCTGGGACGCTCCGCGTCCCGCCTTCAGTTGTGACGCAGAGCGTCACGGGCTGCATTCCCACGCAGAGCGTGGGGACGATCATGTTCTGACTTCCCGCATCCGATCGTTCCCACGCTCCGCGTGGTAACGCCTCATGGGACGCTCCGCGTCCCGCCTTCAATACCACCTATGTATGTCTATTAACCCCTCCCGTCCCGCGTAATTACGGGCGCTGGAATATCGCCAGTGCTCAGCTAAGTCCACATACCCGCGCTTTACCGGGTTGTGGTGGATGTAATCAAGTTTTTGGCGCATCACTTTCTCGCTGTAGACCAGTTCGGCATGTGAGCCTTCCTGCCAAAGTTGATAAACCCGATCTGCCTTGTGTGCCCGCTTGCTGAAGCGTAGGCGTTGTAATACCCGCTCGGCACCTTTGCGCTGCAGGTCGTCGATGAGGGTGCGAGCAGTAAAGGATTTGAATTGACTGACGCACTTGCACAGATCAGGTGCTTGCGCGACGAAGTGCAGGTGGTTTTCGAGAATGACGTAGCCAAACAGGCGTAGCGCATGGTGCTTTTGCTGATATCGCCAACAATCCAGGAGATGGCCCACAAGGTAGTCGCGGGTAAATAGCGGTAGCCACTCCATGACAGTACACGTCAGGAAATGCGGTTTTTCGGGTTCGGTGATGACGTAGCGGCTTCTACCCATCCAGTCGTCCTTGAATCGAGTTGTGGCGTGGACGCGGAGCGTCCGGGGAGGCATTCCCACGCAGAGCGTGGGAACGATCAGGCTGGTTAGGTATTAACGGGCGTAGAGTTGGATGGAGAACTGATCGCCGGAGGCTGTCAGTTCAAAGGTTTTTTCATAGATGGTCAGGGTTCTTGAAGGCTCCCTGATGGTGTCACCGACGTTAGCCAGTTTTCGAAACTCGTCCCAGCTTACGAACGTGTTGCTGAGACTGCCGTCTTGTTGCGCTTTGGCGGCGTAGCATTGAACTTCCATGGTCTAACCCTCTGCTGGATTTCCGTTTCCGGCCGATTATTCGGCAGGCAGTTGTACCCGAAAGGTGGCCGCTGCAGCGGCGTTTTCCTTTCGGGTTCCAAGAGGCTAGTCGATGAAAATAGGGTTGGCTGCTGTCGGAAATACCAAATAACAGTCTCGGCAATCCGCCGGTATTCGTCGCGCCTAGGCGCCCATCACTGTCCGAATATCCGCGGCTAATTCTCTTACACGCTCTTCCTCTGTATCCCACGCACACATGAAGCGCGCGCCGCCTTTGCCGATGAAGGTGTAGAAGCGCCAGCCCTTGGCTGTCAGGGCTTCGATGGCCGCCTCCGAGAGCTGCAGGAACACGCCGTTGGCTTGTACCGGGAACATCAACTCCACGCCGGGAATATCCGCCACCAGGCTGCTCAGCAGTTGAGCGCAGTGGTTGGCGTGGCGGGCGTGTTTGAGCCAGGCGTCGTTTTCCAGCAAGCCCACCCATGGCGCGGAGAGGAAGCGCATTTTCGATGCCAGCTGGCCGGCCTGTTTGCAGCGGTAGTCGAAGTCTTCAGCCAATTTATGGTTGAAGAACAGGATGGCTTCACCCACCGCCATGCCGTTTTTCGTGCCGCCGAAGCACAGCACGTCCACGCCGGCTTTCCACGTCAGGTCGGCCGGCGAGCAGCCGAGGAACGCGCAGGCGTTGGAAAAGCGCGCGCCGTCCATGTGCAGGTTCAGGCCCAACTCTTTGCAGGTGACACTGATCGCGCGGATTTCTTCCGGGGTGTACACACTGCCGACTTCAGTGGCTTGGGTCAGGGTGACCACGCGTGGCTTGGGGTAGTGAATGTCCTGGCGCTTGAGGGCGATCTCGCGGATCGATTCCGGGGTCAGCTTGCCGTTTTCGGTGCGGGCAGTGAGCAGCTTGGAGCCGTTGGAGAAAAACTCCGGCGCGCCGCATTCGTCGGTTTCGACGTGGGCGGTTTCCGAGCAAATCACGCTATGGTAGCTCTGGCACAACGAGGACAGTGCCAGGGAGTTGGCGGCGGTGCCGTTGAAGGCGAAGAAGACTTCGCAGTCGGTTTCGAACAGATTACGGAAACCGTCGGCGGCGCGGTGGGTCCATTCATCATCGCCGTAGGCGCGTTGATGGCCCTGGTTGGCGAGTTCCATGGCGGCCCAGGCTTCCGGGCAGATGCCGGAATAGTTGTCGCTGGCGAATTGTTGGCTCTTGTCGGTCATGGCCCATTCCTGTGGTCGATGTTGGTGCGCACTGTAACCAAGATTGTCGCGGGTGCGCACGCACTGTAAATGCAAAGTCACTGGGGAATTATGCACGGTACACAAACGATGCCTGTCGGACGCTTGCGCGATGGCGCCCTGGATTTGCTCAAGTGGTTGGCGCTGCTGAGCATGGTGCTGGACCATCTGCGCTATGTCGGGCTGAGCCTGGATGGCCTGTATGTGCCGGGGCGCCTGGCGTTTCCGTGGTTTTGCCTGGCGATTGTGGCCAATTTGCACCGTGTCCGAAATTCGCCCGTGACCGGCCAATGGCGCTACTTGGGCTGGCTGCTGCTGTTCAGTGTGATCAGCGAAGTGCCGTACCGGATGTTTATCGACGATGCCGATACGTTGAATGTATTGCCGACGTTGGCATTGGGGCTGCTGGTTGCCAGAGGATGGCAGCAGAAGGCGCTTTTTGACCGAGGTTTGGCGCTGCTTGCCCTGATACTGGCGGGTGTGCTTTCGACGCAGCTGATGTTCGGTTTTTTCGGTGTTTTGTTGCCGTTGGCGATGCTGCTGGTGTTCAGCCGCCCATGGTATTTCAGCGTATTACCGGGCTTGGTCTGCGTGGCTGCCAACCAATTGCAGATTCTGCTCAGCAGTGGAACGCCAGTGGCGTTCATGGGATTAGCCGCCTGCCTGATTGCGCCACTGGCGGGATTGGTCCTGTTGCGACAGGCAAAAAACGTTGCGCCACCTGCCATGCGCCGCTGGGCGTATGCACTCTATCCGCTGCATTTCCTGCTGCTTCTTCTCCTGCGCAAGATCATCGCCTAACCCCTGTGGTAGCTGGCTTGCCTGCGATGCAGGCACTTCGGTACAGCCTGTAAACCGCGGTGAAGCCATCGCAGGCAAGCCAGCTCCCACAAGGGGCATTGCACAATATTCAGCCAATGTCGTAAACGCACCTTTGCGTGGCGTCCGTAGGCATTTGACCTGTGTGCACCAGCCCTACCATCGCATCAAAGGGCTCTGCAGGGGCCTCAACAATACGAAAGGCTGGGAGAGACGCGATGTTCAGCAAAAAAGACCAGATCCAGGGATATGACGACGCATTGCTGGCGGCGATGAATGCCGAGGAGCAGCGTCAGGAAGATCATATCGAGCTGATCGCGTCAGAGAACTACACCAGCAAACGTGTGATGGAAGCTCAGGGCAGCGGGCTCACCAACAAATACGCCGAAGGCTACCCTGGCAAGCGCTACTACGGCGGCTGCGAGCACGTCGACAAGGTTGAAGCCCTGGCCATCGAGCGCGCCAAGCAACTGTTCGGCGCCGATTACGCCAACGTGCAGCCGCACTCCGGTTCTTCCGCCAACAGCGCGGTGTACCTGGCACTGTTGAACGCTGGCGACACCATCCTCGGCATGAGCCTGGCCCACGGCGGCCACTTGACCCACGGCGCCAAAGTGTCGTCCTCGGGCAAGCTCTATAACGCTGTGCAGTACGGCATCAACACCGACACCGGGCTGATCGACTACGACGAAGTCGAGCGCCTGGCCGTGGAGCACAAGCCGAAAATGGTCGTGGCGGGGTTCTCCGCCTACTCCAAGACTCTGGATTTCCCCCGTTTTCGCGCCATCGCCGACAAGGTTGGCGCGCTGCTGTTCGTCGACATGGCCCACGTTGCCGGTCTGGTTGCCGCTGGCCTGTACCCGAACCCGCTGCCGTATGCCGATGTGGTCACCACCACCACCCACAAGACCCTGCGCGGTCCCCGTGGCGGCCTGATCCTGGCCAAGGCCAACGAAGAGATCGAGAAGAAACTCAACGCCGCCGTCTTCCCCGGTGCCCAGGGCGGCCCGCTGATGCATGTGATTGCCGGCAAGGCCGTGTGCTTCAAGGAAGCGGCGGAGCCTGGTTTCAAGGCCTACCAGCAACAAGTGATCGACAACGCCCAGGCCATGGCCAGCGTGTTTATCCAGCGCGGTTATGACGTGGTGTCCGGCGGCACCGACAACCACCTGTTCCTGGTCAGCCTGATTCGCCAGGGCCTCACCGGCAAAGAGGCGGATGCCGCCCTCGGTCGCGCCCACATCACCGTCAACAAGAACGCCGTGCCGAATGACCCGCAGTCGCCGTTCGTGACCTCGGGCCTGCGCATCGGCACCCCGGCGGTGACCACGCGCGGTTTCAAAGTGCCGCAATGCATCGAGTTGGCGGGCTGGATCTGCGACATCCTCGACAACCTCGGCGACGCCGACGTCGAGGCCAACGTGGCCAAGCACGTGTCTGCCCTGTGCGCTGATTTCCCGGTTTATCGCTGAGCGCGGTTTTGGAGTAATGACTATGCAACGCTACTCGGGCTTCGGCCTCTTCAAACACTCACTCAGCCATCACGAAAACTGGCAGAAGATGTGGCGCACGCCGACCCCTAAAAAGGTCTACGACGTGGTCATCGTCGGCGGCGGCGGGCATGGTCTGGCAACCGCTTACTACCTGGCCAAAGAACACGGCATCACCAACGTGGCCGTGGTCGAAAAGGGTTGGCTGGGCGGCGGTAACACCGCGCGCAACACCACCATCGTGCGTTCCAACTACCTCTGGGACGAGTCGGCGCACCTGTACGAACACGCGATGAAACTGTGGGAAGGCCTGTCCCAGGACCTGAACTACAACGTGATGTTCTCCCAGCGTGGCGTCTACAACCTGTGCCACACCCTGCAAGACATCCGTGATTCCGAGCGCCGCGTCAGCGCCAACCGCCTCAACGGCGTCGACGG
The DNA here is from genome assembly GCF_022662395.1 of Pseudomonas sp. MONT-RG-20F-20-E-7-02. NCBI lineage: Bacteria > Pseudomonadati > Pseudomonadota > Gammaproteobacteria > Pseudomonadales > Pseudomonadaceae > Pseudomonas > Pseudomonas sp. MONT-RG-20F-20-E-7-02. The sequence goes on along the minus strand of NZ_JAKNQN010000009.1, from coordinate 119,755 downwards.
CGAACTGCTCAACGCCAAGCAAGTGGCCGACGAGATCCCGTACCTCGACTGCTCGAAAAACACCCGCTACCCGGTACTCGGCGCCACTGTACAACGGCGTGGCGGCGTGGCCCGTCACGATGCCGTGGCCTGGGGCTTTGCCCGCGCGGCGGATGCACTCGGCGTGGACTTGATCCAACAGACCGAAGTGATCGGCTTCCGCAAGGAAAACGGCGTGTGCATCGGCGTGGAAACCAACAAAGGCTTTATCGGCGCCAAGCGCGTCGGTGTGGTGACCGCGGGTAACTCCGGGCACATGGCCTCACTGGCCGGTTTCCGCTTGCCAATCGAATCCCACCCGCTGCAAGCGTTGGTGTCGGAGCCGATCAAGCCGATTATCGACAGCGTGATCATGTCCAACGCCGTGCACGGTTACATCAGCCAGTCCGACAAGGGCGACCTGGTGATCGGCGCCGGTATCGACGGCTACAACGGCTACGGCCAGCGCGGCTCGTACCCGGTGATCGAACACACCATCCAGGCGATCGTCGAGATGTTCCCGGTGCTGTCCCGCGTGCGCATGAACCGTCAGTGGGGCGGCATCGTCGACACCACGCCGGATGCCTGCCCGATCATCTCCAAAACCCCCGTGCCGAACATGTTCTTCAACTGCGGTTGGGGCACCGGTGGCTTCAAGGCCACGCCGGGCTCGGGCAACGTGTTTGCCGCAAGCCTGGCCAAGGGTGAAATGCACCCATTGGCAGCCCCTTTTTCCATCGACCGTTTCCACAACGGTGCGCTGATCGACGAACACGGCGCTGCGGCCGTCGCCCACTAACAGGAGAAATTCCCTATGTTGCATATCTTCTGTCCTCACTGTGGCGAACTGCGCTCCGAAGAGGAATTCCACGCGTCCGGCCAAGCGCACATCCCGCGCCCGCTGGACCCGAATGCCTGCACCGATGAAGAGTGGGGCGACTACATGTTCTTTCGCGACAACCCGCGTGGCCTGCACCACGAGCTGTGGATTCATGCTGCCGGGTGCCGCCAGTATTTCAACGCCACGCGCGACACGCTGACCTACGAAATACTTGAAACCTACAAGATCGGCGAGAAGCCGCAATTTACCGCCAAGGCTTCTGGAGAGAAGGTATGAGCCAGATCAATCGCCTGTCCAACGGTGGCCGCATCGACCGCAACAAAGCCCTGACGTTTACCTTTAACGCCCAGAGCTACAAAGGCTTTGAAGGTGACACCCTGGCCGCCGCCTTGCTGGCCAATGGCGTCGATATCATCGGCCGCAGCTTCAAGTATTCGCGCCCACGCGGCATCTTTGCTGCCGGCGCCGAAGAGCCCAACGCGGTGCTGCAGATCGGCGCCACCGAAGCCACCCAGATTCCCAACGTGCGCGCCACACAACAGGCGCTGTACCAGGGTTTGGTCGCCACCAGCACCAACGGCTGGCCGAGCGTGAACAACGACATGATGGGCATTCTCGGCAAGGTCGGCGGCAAGCTGATGCCGCCGGGTTTCTACTACAAAACCTTCATGTACCCGCAATCGTTCTGGATGACCTACGAGAAGTACATCCGTAAAGCGGCGGGCCTTGGCCGCTCGCCAACCGAGAACGACCCGGACACCTACGACAACATGAACCGTCACTGCGACGTGCTGATTGTGGGTGCAGGCCCAGCCGGCCTGGCGGCCGCGTTGGCGGCTGCGCGCAGCGGCGCTCGGGTGATCATTGCTGACGAGCAGGAAGAGTTCGGCGGCTCCTTGCTGGACTCGCGCGAAAGCCTCGACGGCAAGCCTGCCGCCGAGTGGGTTGCCAGCGTGATTGCTGAGCTGAAAGCCTTGCCGGACGTGGTGCTGCTGCCCCGCGCTACAGTCAACGGCTACCACGACCACAACTTCCTGACCATTCACGAACGCCTCACCGACCACCTCGGCGACCGTGCGCCGATTGGTGTGGTGCGCCAGCGCATTCACCGGGTGCGCGCCAAGCGTGTGGTGCTGGCGACCGGCGCGTGTGAGCGCCCATTGGTGTACGGCAACAACGACGTGCCGGGCAACATGCTCGCCGGTGCGGTCTCGACTTACGTGCGTCGCTACGGCGTGGCACCGGGCAAAAAACTGGTGTTGTCGACCAACAACGACCACGCCTACCGCGTGGCTCTGGACTGGTTCGACGCCGGCCTCAGTGTCGTCGCCGTCGCCGATGCCCGCCACAACCCACGTGGCGCACTGGTTGAAGAAGCCCGCGCCAAGGGCATTCGCATCCTCACCGGCAGCGCCGTGATCGAGGCGCGTGGCAGCAAGCACGTGACCGGCGCGCGCGTGGCCGCCATCGACGTTAAAGCCCACAAAGTCACCAGCCCCGGCGAGTGGCTGGACTGCGACCTGGTCGCCAGCTCCGGCGGCTACAGCCCGGTGGTTCACCTGGCCTCGCACTTGGGCGGCAAGCCAACCTGGCGTGAAGACATTCTCGGTTTTGTGCCGGGCGAAGCACCGCAAAAACGCGTGTGCGTCGGCGGCATCAATGGCGTCTACGGCCTGGGCGATTCCCTGGCGGATGGTTTTGAAGGCGGCGTGCGCGCAGCCAGCGAAGCCGGTTTCGCGCCGGTGGAAGGCACCTTGCCGAAAGCCTTGAGCCGTCTCGAAGAGCCGACCTTGGCGCTGTTCCAGGTGCCGCATGAAAAAGCTACTGCACGGGCGCCGAAGCAATTTGTCGACCTGCAAAACGACGTGACCGCTGCCGCCATCGAACTCGCCACCCGCGAAGGTTTCGAGTCGGTCGAGCACGTCAAACGCTACACCGCGCTGGGCTTCGGCACCGACCAGGGCAAGCTCGGCAACGTCAACGGCCTGGCCATCGCCGCCCGTTCGCTCAACGTGACCATCCCGCAGATGGGCACCACGATGTTCCGCCCCAACTACACGCCGGTCACCTTCGGCGCTGTCGCGGGCCGTCACTGTGGGCACATCTTCGAGCCTGTGCGCTACACCGCTCTGCACGCCTGGCACGTTAAAAACGGCGCCGAGTTTGAAGACGTCGGCCAGTGGAAACGCCCATGGTATTTCCCGCGCAACGGCGAAGACCTGCACGCCGCGGTGAAACGCGAATGCCTGGCCGTGCGCGACAGCGTCGGCCTGCTGGACGCGTCCACGCTCGGCAAGATCGACATTCAAGGCCCGGATGCCCGCGAATTCCTCAACCGCATCTACAGCAACGCCTGGACCAAGCTCGACGTGGGCAAGGCGCGCTACGGCCTGATGTGCAAGGAAGATGGCATGGTCTTCGACGACGGCGTGACTGCCTGCCTCGCCGACAACCACTTCCTGATGACCACCACCACCGGCGGCGCCGCCCGCGTACTGCAGTGGCTGGAAATTTACCAACAGACCGAATGGCCAGACCTCAAGGTGTACTTCACCTCGGTCACCGACCACTGGGCGACCATGACCTTGTCCGGCCCCAACAGCCGCAAGCTGCTGGCGGAAGTCACCGACATCGACCTGGACAAGGACGGCTTCCCGTTCATGACCTGGAAAGAAGGCCTGGTCGGCGGCGTGCCGGCGCGGGTGTTCCGTATCTCGTTTACCGGTGAGCTGTCGTACGAAGTCAACGTGCAGGCCGACTACGCCATGGGCGTGCTCGAGCAGATCGTCGAGGCCGGCAAGAAATACAACCTGACCCCGTATGGCACCGAAACCATGCACGTGCTGCGTGCCGAGAAGGGTTTCATCATTGTCGGCCAGGACACTGACGGCTCGATGACCCCGGACGACCTGAACATGGGCTGGTGTGTAGGCCGCACCAAACCGTTCTCGTGGATCGGCTGGCGCGGGATGAACCGTGAAGACTGCGTGCGTGAAGAGCGTAAGCAACTGGTGGGCTTGAAGCCGATTGACCCAACCGTGTGGCTGCCGGAAGGCGCGCAGCTGGTGCTGGATCCGAAGCAGTCGATTCCGATGAAAATGGTCGGCCACGTGACTTCAAGCTATGCGCATAACTCCCTGGGTTATTCGTTCGCGATGGCGGTGGTGAAGGGCGGCTTGAAGCGCATGGGCGAGCGAGTGTTTTCGCCGCAAGCGGATGGCAGCGTGATCGAGGCGGAGATTGTGTCTTCGGTGTTCTTTGACCCGAAAGGTGATCGCCAGAATATCTGACACCTGATCGTTCCCACGTCGAGGCGTCGAACCGTCCGCGTGGGAATGCATCCCGGGGCGCTCTGCGCCCAAAGAGCGGACGCAGAGCGTCCATGGCGGCATTCCCACGCAGAGCGTGGGAACGATCAAATTCAACACAGGTGCTTTATGACAGCAGCCAATGTTTACCAACAACGCCCCACCACCGGCGCCAAGGCCGAGTCGTCGCTGCACCATGCCGACCTCGCCAGCCTGGTCGGCAAGGGTCGCAAGAATGCCGGCGTGACCGTGCGTGAAAAGAAACTCCTCGGCCACCTGACCCTCCGTGGCGATGGCCATGACGCGGCCTTCGCTGCCGGCGTGCACAAGGCCCTCGGCATCGAACTGCCCGGCGCCTTGCAAGTCATCGTCAAAGGCGAAACCAGCCTGCAATGGCTCGGCCCGGATGAGTGGCTGCTGGTGGTGCCCAGCGGTGAAGAATTCGCCGCCGAACAAAACCTGCGTGCCGCCCTCGGCGATTTGCACATCCAGATCGTTAACGTCAGCGGCGGCCAGCAGATCCTCGAACTCAGCGGCCCCAACGTGCGCGACGTGTTGATGAAGTCCACCAGCTATGACGTGCACCCCAACAACTTCCCGGTGGGCAAGGCAGTGGGTACGGTGTTCGCCAAGTCGCAACTGGTGATCCGCCACACCGCCGAAGACACTTGGGAGCTGGTGATTCGTCGCAGCTTCTCGGATTACTGGTGGTTATGGCTGCAGGACGCCTCGGCCGAATTCGGCCTGAATGTCGTCGCATAATGATCGTTCCCACGCTCTGCGTGGGAATGCATCCCAGGACGCTCCGCGTCCCAAGAGCGGACGCAGAGCGTCCATTGCGGCATTCCCACGCAGAGCGTGGGAACGATCAAGGAGTCACGCACTATGAGCCGCGCACCCGATACATGGATTTTGACTGCCGACTGCCCCAGCGTGCTCGGCACGGTGGACGCGGTCACCCGCTACCTGTTCGAACAGGGTTGCTACGTCACCGAGCACCACTCGTTCGATGACCGCCTCTCGGGCCGGTTTTTTATTCGCGTCGAATTCCGTCAGCCCGACGGTTTTGACGAGCAGGCTTTCCGTGCTGGCCTGGCCACGCGCGGTGAAGCCTTTGGCATGATCTTCGAGCTGACGGCGCCGAACTACCGGCCAAAAGTGGTGATCATGGTCTCCAAGGCCGATCACTGCCTGAACGACCTGCTGTACCGCCAGCGCATCGGCCAACTGTCGATGGACGTGGTCGCCGTGGTCTCCAACCACCCGAATTTGAAGCCGTTGGCCGATTGGCACCAGATTCCCTACTACCATTTCCCCCTCGACCCCAACGACAAGCCGTCCCAGGAGCGTCAGGTGTGGCAAGTGATAGAAGAGACCGGCGCCGAACTGGTGATTCTTGCGCGCTACATGCAAGTGCTGTCGCCGGAGTTGTGCCGCAAGCTGGATGGCAAGGCGATCAACATTCACCACTCGTTGCTGCCGGGGTTCAAGGGCGCCAAGCCGTATCACCAGGCTTACAACAAGGGTGTGAAGTTGGTCGGTGCCACGGCGCATTACATCAACAACGACCTGGACGAAGGCCCGATCATCGCCCAGGGCGTGGAAGTGGTAGATCACAGCCACTATCCCGAGGATCTGATTGCCAAGGGGCGGGATATCGAAGGGCTGACATTGGCCCGGGCGGTGGGGTATCACATTGAGCGGCGGGTGTTTTTGAATGCCAATCGCACTGTCGTTCTTTAGATCGCCATCGCAGGCAAGCCAGCTCCCACAGTGGACTGTATTCACACTTCAAAAAATGTGGGAGCCGGGCTTGCCCGCGATGAGGCCCCAAGAAACAACGCAAAAACAGCATCTGTACCCGAGCACTTAAACGCGCTGCCTGCCTGGGCAACGCGGTTCCATAAAAACAACAGCGAGGTGAAAGCATGTCTGGTAATCGTGGTGTCGTGTATCTCGGCAACGGCAAGGTCGAAGTACAGAAAATCGACTATCCCAAAATGCAGGACCCCCGTGGCAGGAAGATTGAGCACGGCGTCATCCTGCGCGTGGTCTCCACCAACATCTGCGGCTCCGACCAACACATGGTGCGCGGCCGCACCACCGCCCAGACCGGCCTGGTCCTGGGGCACGAAATCACCGGCGAAGTGATCGAGAAGGGCAGCGACGTCGAAAACCTGAAAATCGGCGACCTGGTCTCGGTGCCGTTCAACGTAGCCTGCGGCCGCTGCCGTTCGTGCAAGGAACAACACACCGGCGTGTGCCTGACCGTCAACCCGGCCCGTGCCGGTGGCGCCTATGGCTATGTCGACATGGGCGACTGGACCGGCGGCCAGGCCGAATACGTGCTGGTGCCTTACGCCGACTTCAACCTGCTGAAACTGCCGGACCGCGACAAGGCCATGGAGAAAATCCGCGACCTGACCTGCCTCTCCGACATCCTGCCGACCGGTTACCACGGCGCCGTCACTGCCGGCGTTGGCCCAGGCAGCACCGTCTACATCGCCGGCGCCGGCCCTGTTGGCCTGGCCGCTGCCGCCTCCGCCCGTCTACTCGGTGCTGCGGTGGTGATCATCGGAGACGTCAACCCGATCCGCCTGGCCCACGCCAAGGCCCAGGGTTTTGAAATTGCCGACCTGTCCAAAGACACGCCATTGCATGAACAAATCGCCGCACTGCTGGGCGAGCCGGAAGTGGACTGCGCCGTCGACGCGGTAGGCTTCGAAGCCCGTGGCCACGGCCACGAAGGCGCCAAGGCCGAAGCCCCGGCCACCGTGCTCAACTCGCTGATGGGCGTGGTGCGCGTGGCGGGCAAGATTGGTATTCCTGGGCTCTACGTGACCGAAGATCCAGGTGCTGTGGATGCCGCCGCAAAAATGGGCAGCCTGAGCATTCGCTTTGGCCTGGGCTGGGCTAAATCCCACAGCTTCCACACCGGGCAAACGCCGGTGATGAAGTACAACCGCCAACTGATGCAGGCGATCATGTGGGACCGCATCAACATTGCTGAGATCGTGGGTGTGCAGGTCATCAGCCTGGATGACGCGCCACGTGGGTATGGCGAGTTTGATGCGGGTGTGCCGAAGAAGTTTGTGATTGATCCGCATAAGTTGTTCAGTGCGGCGTAAGGCTTAGGCCAAATAAAAGGGCGACCTGTAGGTCGCCCTTTTTGCGTCTGGTATTTAGGCCTGCAAGCGTCGGCTGATCACATCCAGCAAGTCACAGCCATCGCGCAGCGGAATGGCGCAAAGCAAGGCAAAGTCCTGGAGGACAAGGTTGTCGGTGTTCAGGCCTTCACGAAACGCGAGGTTTTCCATGACTTGAGTGACCGCGCGGATGCGGTAGACGGCGGCGTCGTGGAGTACGTCGAGCGGGACTTGGGTGTCGATAAGCAGGGAAGGGGTGGTGCTGTCGTGGCCGGTGAGCGGCATGTATCGGTTCATGTTTTAACCTTTATTTCAGAGAGTGGAGCTACCACTCACACGTCGCCAAACGAATGGGTGGCAGCTGTACGCAGGTTGGCGAACCGGTGAAATAAAGCAAAGGCCGGCAGACCCGAAGGTCTCCCGCGCACAGCCGCCATGAAGCAGCTTTACGCGTACAAAAAAACCTGCAAAGGAGCAGGTGCTTTTTGCATGCATTATTTCAATCGAGTCGCCAAACCCGTGTCGCCATGTGGACGACCGCCGAACTATAAGCGCCATCCATCGCCAGGAGCAAGTCGCCCAGCCGATGAAGCTCAAATGTGGGAGCTGGCTTGCCTGCGATTGCGGTCGGCCAGTCAACCTGTCTCTGGCTGACCCACCGCTATCGCAGGCAAGCCAGCTCCCACAGGGATTTATGGGGTGTCAGCGCGAGGCCAGTGCGCCTTGGTAGAGCACCGGTCCGGTGGGTTGGCCTGTCGGCGAGCCGCCTTGTGGCTCCAGGCTGACGGCGAGGGTCACGGGGGCGGTCAACAGCGCCTGCTGTTCTTTGCTCAACTGGATGCGGCCTTTACCCGAGCTGGGCACCAACCCCAGAGAGATCGGTTTACCGCCGGGCGCAATCGCCCACAATTCCAGGGCACGCGTCGGCTCAACAGCCGCCAACGTCAACGGCTCTACTTGCAAGTGATCACCAAATGTTTGGATCTGCAGCGCCGGTTGCTGATTTGCAGCCACCAGTGTGGCGTTGTACTCAGCGCCGATATCACGTTGATAGAGCACACCCACCAGCACGGCGACGACCACCGCGCAGGCGGCCGCCAGCAGGCGAAGGCTCATCCAGAACGGCTTCTTCGCCGGCACATGCAGCACTTGCGGTTCGATGCGCGCCTTGATGCCTGCCCACACATGATCCGGCACTGGCCGCTCGGGCAACGCGCCGGTCAGGCTGGCGAGGGCGTCCTGCCAATGGCCGAGTTCGACGCGCAGCGCGGCGTCTTCCAATAACAGCGCGTCGAAGCGCCGACGGGCGGTCGCGGGCATCAGCCCGATGGCGTAGTCGGCGGCCAGTGCGCGGCGCAGGGCGGTGGTTTGGTAGTTCATGATTCAAGGCACCTGCGCAGGCGCTCCATGCCGCGGCGAATCCAGGATTTGACCGAGCCCAGGGGCGCGGCCAGGTGTTCGGCCAGTTCCGAGCACGACAGGCCCTGGAAGTAAGCCACGGTGATCGACTGGCGCTGCATGCCGTCAAGGGTGTCGAGGCAGCGGTTGAGGGCGCGGGCTTCGCGCAGGCTATCGAGTTGTTCGTGCGCGCTGGGGCTGTCGTCGAGCAGGGCGTCTTGCTGGCCGTCGGCCAAGGGCTGTTCGCGGTGTTTGCGCAATTGGTCGATGGCCAGGTTGCGGGTGATGTTCACCATCCAGGTCATGGGCGCCGCTAGATGGGCTTCGTAGCGCGAAGCGTTGTACCAGATGCGTACAAAGGCCTCCTGCAGCACTTCTTCGGCCAGGTCGGTGCGCCCCATGAAACGCAACGCAACACCGTGCAGCCGTGGCGAAACGCTGCGGTAAAGGGTCTCGAATGCCTGGCGGTTGCCCAAGGCGCACTGGGCCAGCAGAGGCTGCAAGGGGTCAGCATCGTTGATCGAAATAGGGCTTCTCCAGGCTCTCGAACGAGGGCGACGGGACGGCGCACGGTAGGCAGAGGGTAGACCAGCTTGTGCATTCATTCCATCCAACTCCGGGCGGTGCATGGTGGATATACGCGCAGGCGTGGCATTTGGATGCGGCGTTTTCTGAACTAATCTCCAAGTGGGAACAATCCTTCGGGACTGTCAGTCCAACGCCTGCTTTTAGCTCTTACATTCAGAGGTTGTCTTGATGAAGATTTCACGCGGTTTTGCCCTGTCCTGCCTGATGACCGTGGCTGCCAGCCCGGTGTTTGCGGCAGGTTTCAGCCTCGGCGACGTGGCTAACGCCGTCTCCGGTGCCCAGGGCAGCAATGACAAGGCCGCTGCCGCAGCGCCGAGTTCCCAGACCGCAGGCCTGCTGAGCGCCTTGACCTCGCAACTGAACGTCACCCCCGAACAAGCCGTCGGCGGCACCGGCGCGATGCTGGGCCTGGCCAAAAACAAACTGAGCGGCAATGACTATTCGCAACTGGGCAAGAGCGTGCCCGGCCTGGATCAACTCTCGGGGAGCAATTCCCTGGGCAGCCTCGGCGCCTTGAGCGGGCTGCTCGGCCAGAGCGGCGGCAGCAAGACCAGCGGCCTGGACAGCCTGCTGGGTAACGTGAAGAGCACCAGCGACCTGAACACTGCGTTCAGCGCACTGGGTATGGATAGCAGCATGATCGGCAAGTTTGCGCCCGTGATCCTGCAATACCTGGGCGGCCAGGGCGCCAACGCGTCGGTGCTGGGCAAACTGGCCTCGGCCTGGGGCACTGGCAGCTAAATACGCTCTGCGCGCAGTTGTTCGATGCGCGCATCTTTCTCCATCCAGAGCTGGTTAACCCAGTTCTGGACGGTCTGGCGAAACGCCGGATCATTCTCGTAATCGCCCTGCCACAGCGCCGGGTCGAGCTCGCGGGTGCGAATGTCGATGATGACTTTCGGCACCGCGCCGCTGATCAAATCCCAGAACCCCGGAATTTTTTGCTGCGGATAGACTACGGTCACGTCGAGCACTGCATCCAGCTGTTCGCCCAGCGCCGCCAGCACGAACGCCACGCCGCCCGCCTTGGGCTTGAGCAGCCGCGCAAAGGGTGAAGCCTGCTGCTTGCGTTTGGCCTCGCTGAACCGCGTGCCTTCCAGGTAGTTCACCACGGTCACCGGCTGGCGCTTGAACAGCTCACAGGCTTCTTTGGTGATTTTAAGGTCCTGGCCCGCCAGCTCCGGGTGTTTGGCCAGGAACGCCTTGGTGTAGCGCTTCATGAAGGGGTAATCCAGCGCCCACCAGGCCAGGCCCAGGAAGGGCACCCAGATCAGCTCTTTTTTCAGGAAGAATTTGAAGAACGGCGTGCGCCGGTTAAGCGCCTGGATCAGCGCCGGAATGTCGACCCAGGATTGATGGTTGCTGATCACCAGGTAAGAGGTGTCGCCGCGCAGGTCGCCGCCGCCGCGAATCTCCCACTGGGTCGGGATGCACAGCGCGAAGATCAGCTTGTCGATTTCGGCCCAGGTCTCGGCGATCCACATCACGGCCCACGAGGCATAGTCGCGATAGCGCCCCGGCGCTACCAGCTTGAGCAGGGCAAACACCATCAGCGGCCCAAACAGCACCAGGGTGTTGAGCAGTAGCAGCAGGGTGACGAAACAGCCGGTGAGCAGGCGGCGCATAAGTAACTCTTGGAATTCTGTGGGCGGGTCATGATAAGCAAGCCTGGCCTATAGGCCAAATCGCAAATCGCCGTACGAATGTTTCACAATGTGAAGGCTATGCTGATCGTTCCCACGCTATGCGTGGGAACGTCGCCAGTGACGCTCTGCGTCAAGCCTTTAAGAGCAGACGCAGAGCGTCCAAGGCTGCATTCCCACGCAGAGCGTGGGAACGAGCTGCTGATGGCGGGGCTAACTAAGTGCTGCTTTTGCGGTCTAGAATCCGCCTACTTCTTTCGAGGAAATCACTTCGTGAAATTGCTCCTTGCTGTGTTTGCCTTAGTGGCTCTGCCGGTCATGGCTGCCGAACCGACCCTTTACGGACGCTACGAATACATCCAGTTGCCGGAGATCGGCGAAACCTTCAAGGCCAAGATGGACACCGGCGCGCTGACTGCTTCGCTGTCGGCCCGAGACATCGAGACCTTCACCCGCGATGGCGACGATTGGGTGCGCTTCCGCCTCGGCGGCAAGGACGCTTCCAACAAAGTCTACGAACACAAAGTCTCGCGCATCAGCAAGATCAAGAGCCGCGCCGACGAAGACGATGACAAGGACGAAGCCACCGTGGCCAAGCGCCCGGTGATTGATCTGGAAATGTGCCTGGGCAACGTCAAGCGTACCGTCGAGGTCAACCTCACCGACCGCAGCAGCTTCAACTACCCGCTGCTGATCGGCGCCAAGGCCCTGCGTGAATTCGGTGCAGCGGTGAACCCGGCGCGTCGTTACACTGCCGACAAACCGGACTGCTGACGGACCCACATGCCGCATATCCTGATTGTCGAAGACGAGGCGGCGATTGCCGACACGCTGATATTCGCCCTGCAAGGTGAGGGCTTCACCACCACTTGGCTGAGCCTCGGCCAGGAGGCGCTGGCCCACCAGCGCCAGACGCCCGCCGACTTGATCATCCTCGACATCGGCCTGCCGGACATCAGCGGCTTTGAAACCTGCAAACAATTGCGGCGTTTCAGCGAAGTACCGGTGATGTTCCTCAGCGCGCGGGATGCCGAGATTGACCGGGTGGTGGGCCTGGAGATCGGCGCCGACGATTATGTGGTCAAGCCGTTCAGCCCACGGGAAGTGGCGGCGCGGGTGCGGGCGATCCTCAAACGCGTCGTCCCAGGTGTGGCGCCCAGCGTGTTTCAGATCGACCTGGAGCGCATGCAAATCCAGTATCGCGGCCAGCCTTTGAGCCTGACCCGCCATGAGTTCCGCCTGCTGCAAAGCCTGCTCGAGCAACCCGAGCGCGTGTTCAGCCGCGAGCAATTGCTCGATGCCGTGGGCGTGCCCGCCGACGCCGGCTACGAGCGCAATATCGACAGCCATATCAAAAGCCTGCGCAGCAAATTGCGAAGCGTGGCCGCCGATGCCGAGCCGATCCAGACCCATCGCGGTCTCGGCTACAGCTACAGCCCGAGCCACAGCTGATGCGCCTGGGGCTGCGGATTTTCCTGGTGTATGCGCTGTTTATCGGCCTGACCGGCTACTTCGTGCTCAACACGGTGATGAAGGAAATCCGCCCCGGTGTGCGCCAATCCACCGAAGAAACCTTGGTGGACACGGCCAACCTGCTGGCCGAAATACTGCGGCTGGACGTGAAGAACGGCACCCTCGGCCAGAGCCACTGGCCGGAATTGCTCAAGGCCTACGGCAGCCGGCAACCGGGTGCGACCATTTGGGGCCTGCCGAAAAACCAGGTCAACCACCGCATCTACGTCACCGACGCCAAGGGCATTGTGTTGCTCGACTCCACGGGCGAGGCGGTCGGCCAGGACTATTCCAAATGGAATGACGTGTACCTGACGCTGCGCGGCGAATATGGCGCGCGGTCGACCAAAAGCGAACTGGATGACCCCAACTCGTCGGTGATGCACGTGGGCGCGCCGATCCGCGACAACGGCCAGATCATCGGCGTGGTCACTGTGGCCAAGCCCAACAGCTCGTTGCAGCCCTATGTCGACCGCACCGAACATCGCCTGCTGTGGTACGGCGCCGGGCTGGTGGTGTTGGGCCTGCTGCTGGGCGCGCTGTTGTCCTGGTGGCTGAGCCGTGCGTTGCACCGGTTGACCGCGTATGCCCAGGCGGTGAGCGAAGGTCGGCGCGCCGAGCTGCCGCATTATCGCGGTGGTGAACTCAAGCAGCTGTCCACCGCCGTGGAGCACATGCGCACGCAGCTGGAGGGCAAGGCCTACGTCGAGCATTACGTGCACACCCTGACCCATGAACTGAAAAGCCCGCTGGCGGCGATTCGCGGCGCGGCGGAGCTGTTGCAGGGCGACATGACCCGCGAGCAGCAGCAGCGCTTTGTCGGCAATATCGACAGTGAAAGCGCGCGTTTGCAGCAGTTGATCGAACGCTTGCTGAACCTGGCCCAAGTGGAACAGCGCCAAGGCCTGGAAGAGCAAATAAGCATGCCGCTGGCCACCTTGGTCGACGAGGTGCTCAAGGCCCAATGCGCACGTATTGAAGGCGCCGGCTTGCACGTCGAACAGGCGATTGCCGCGGATGTGAAGGTGTTCGGCGAGCCTTTCCTGTTGCGCCAGGCCTTGGGCAACTTGCTGGACAACGCCCTGGACTTCACGCCAGCGGGCGGCACCTTGCGCTTCAGTGCGCACACTCAGCACAACGACGTGCAGGTCAGCCTGTTCAACCAGGCCGCGCCGATTCCCGACTACGCCTTGCCGCGTTTGAGTGAGCGTTTCTACTCCTTGCCGCGCCCGGCCAGCGGGCGTAAAAGCACCGGCCTGGGCCTCAACTTTGTCGAAGAAGTGATGAAGCTGCACGGCGGCGCATTGCAGATCGGCAATGTGCCTGGCGGCGTGCAAGTGGTGCTGCATCTCCACACAGTCTCCACATTGCCCACATAAATCTCCCACAGGCGCGGCTCACTCTCTGCCTATCAAAACAGGGAGAGCCCTATGAACCGCAGCTTGCTTTTCAAACTTGGCGCGATTGCGCTGTTGATCCTGCTGTTGCTGATTCCATTGCTGATGATCAACGGCATCATCAGCGACCGTCAGCAGACGCGCGACGACGTCTTGATGGACATCGCCCGCAGCTCCAGCTACAGCCAGCGCCTCACCGGCCCGGTGATGGTGGTGCCGTATCGCAAGACCGTCCGTGAGTGGAAGCTCAATGAAAAACTCAACGAGCGCTACGAGCAAGTCAGCGAAGTGCGGGGTCGTCTGTATTTCCTGCCGGAGCAGTTTGAGCTCGACGGCAAGGTGCAAACCGAGCTGCGCTCGCGGGGCATTTACCAGGCGCGGCTGTTCCATGCCGACAACCGTATCAGCGGGCGTTTTGAGCTGCCTGCGCAGTTGGGCATTACGGAAAACTTTGCGGACTATCGTTTTGAACCGGCGTTTCTGGCGGTGGGTATCAACGATATTCGCGGCATCGAAAATGCGTTGAAACTGGAGCTGGGCAGCCAGCGTCTGGAGTTTTCGCCGGGCTCCCAAGTGGCATGGCTGGGTGAAGGCGTGCACGTAATGCTGCCTGAACAAGACAGCAAAAAACCGGCCCCGCTGGATTTTGCCTTCGACCTGCGCCTGCAAGGCACCGAGCAGTTGCAAGTGGTGCCGGTGGGCAAGACCAGCCAGGTCAAGCTGGCCTCGAACTGGCCGCACCCCAGCTTTATCGGCAACTTTCTGCCGGCCCAGCGTGAGGTCACCGCGCAAGGCTTTACCGCCAACTGGCAGACCACGTTCTTCTCCACCAACCTGGAAGAAACCCTGCGCGGCTGTGAGTGGGACAAGGTGTGTGACGACTTCAACAGCCGCAGCTTTGGCGTGAGCTTCATCGACCCGGTGGACCAGTACCTCAAGAGCGACCGCGCGATCAAATACGCGCTGCTGTTTATCGCCCTGACCTTTGCCGGCTTCTTCCTGTTCGAAGTGCTCAAGAACCTGGCGGTGCACCCGATTCAATACGCGTTGGTGGGCTTTGCCTTGGCCTTCTTCTATCTGCTGTTGTTGTCGTTGTCCGAGCACATCGGCTTTGGCCTGGCGTACCTGCTGTCGGCGAGTGCCTGCGTGTTGTTGATTGGTTTCTACGTGTGCCATGTGCTGCGCAGTGTTGCCCATGGCCTGGGGTTTTCGGCGGGGCTGGCGGCGCTGTATGGCCTGTTGTACGGGCTGCTGAGCGCCGAGGATTACGCGCTGCTGATGGGCTCGCTGCTGTTGTTCGGCCTGCTGGGCACGGTGATGGTGCTGACGCGCAAACTGGATTGGTATGGCGTGGGCAAGCGCAAGGTGCAGGTTGATCTGGAGGCGGGGCAATGATTGGGTTACGGGAAGATCAGCAGGTGGGTGCGCAGTTGGCCGCAAGCATTGCCACCTTCCTCAACGCCACCACCTTCCACTGTGGGAGCGGGCTTGCCCGCGAAGGCGGTGGGTCAGGAACAGAGGTGCTGGATGACACGCCGCAATCGCGGGCAAGCCCGCTCCCACAGTGTATTGGGGTGAATGTCAGATTGGGGGCTGGGTCTCTAGCATCGAAGGCCGCTGGCTGACCTTGGCGTACCAATCGGCAAGCTGGGGATTCGGGGTGCGCCATTGCAGATCAGGGTGGCGGAAGTCGAGGTAACCCAAGGCGCAGGCCACGCTGATGGCGGCGATATCGAAGTGGCTGGCCAGCTCGGCAATCGCATTGGCCTCAAGTTCGGCGACAGCGCGGCGGATTTTGTTGCGCTGCTCATCCAGCCATGGGGCCCAGTGCTTGTCTGCCGGGCGCATGGCGGTCTCGTAACGCACCAGCACGGCGGCATCCATGATGCCGTCGGCCATCGAAGCCAGGGTCAGGCGGCGCCAGCGGGCGGAGCCGTCACGGGGGATCAGCGGGTTGCCGACATGCTGGTGGTCGAGGTAATCGAGGATCACCCGGCTGTCGTGCAGCACCGAGCCGTCGGCCAGGCGCAGAGCCGGGATCTTGCCCACGGGGTTCTCCTGTACCAGATGCGCGTCCGGGTTGACCGGCGTCGGCATGCAGCCGTGCAAGGCCACGCGGTCCTGCTGGCCGGTCTCGGTCAGCAGCACGCGGACTTTGCGCACAAAGGGTGAGGCGGGGTTGTGGAACAAGGTCATGCTGGGCGTGGACATGGGCATTCCTCGAAATGGGCAGTGGCTAGCCTAGAGGGTTGTTCAGTGGCTGGCGAGTGGATTAGCTCCCACTTTTTGAATTGTGAACGCAGTCAAATGTGGGAGCTGGCTTGCCTGCGATGGCGTCCTCAGCCGCGCCGCTTGAACAACGCCCAAACACCAATCACAGCAGGAACCCCCAACCCGGCCCAACTCAACGAATCCCACAGCCCATCCCCCAGCAACGCTGCAAACAACCCGGCCGCACTGAGCACGCCAATGCCCAGCGGAATGCCAAACACCTTCCAGAAATTCGACTGACGCGGCTTCATGCCTTGGCCGCCTTGCGCCGCACGATCCACAGGTAAACGCCGCTGCCGAGCACGATGATGGTCAGCACATCCAGCACCGCCCACAGGATCTTCATCGGCATGCCGCCGTAGTCACCAAAGTGCAGCGGCTGGGACATGCCCATGGCGTCCATGTACCAGGGCCGCTCGGCGATGGCCGTGACGGCGAGGGTGCTGGCGTCGATCAGCACCGGCGTCAGCAAGTGCGAGGTCAGGTGCGTGCTGCCCTTCATGAACACCGCGTAATGGTGCTCACTGGAAAAGCGCGTGCCGGGGAAGGCGATAAAGTCCGGCTGCATGCCGGGCGCGGCTTTGGCGGCGATGCTCAGCAGCTCGGTGGCCGGTGCGCGTTGGGTCAGCGGTGGCGCGTTTTTGTACGGCTCGATCATCGCGCTGAGGCTGTCCTGACGCCAGGCGGCGATGATCAGGTCGGCGCAGGCACTGATCACACCGGTCACGCCCACCACCAACGCCCAGGTCAGCGTGACCACGCCGATCAGGTTATGCAGGTCGAGCCAGCGCAGGCGCGTGGACTTGTCCTGACGCACGGTGGCGAACTTCAAGCGGCGCATGAAGGGCAGGTACAGCACCGTGCCCGAGACAATCGCCACTACAAACAGAATGCCCATGAACGCCAGCAGCAACTTGCCCGGCAGGCCGGCAAACATGTCCACGTGCAGGCGCAGCAGGAACAGCGTCAGCCCACCGTTGGCGGCCGGCGTTTCCACGGCTTCACCGGTGCGCGCATCGAGCATGAAGGTGTGCGACGAATTGGGCTCGGTGCCGGCAGTGGCGGCCATGATCGCGATCACGCCGTTCTTGTCGTCCTCGTCCCACGCCAGGTATTGCATCGCCTCACCGGGGCGATGCGCCTGGGCTTTCGCCACCAGTTGCTCGAGGTTCAGCTGCGGGGTGTCAGCAGGCATCTGCGCCAGTTCGGGTTCGTTGCCCAGCAGGTGATCGATCTCATGGTGGAAGATCAACGGCAGGCCGGTGAGGGCCAGCAGCAGGAGGAAGACGGTGCAGATCAGGCTGGTCCAGGTGTGGATGAAGGACCAGCGGCGGATGGTTTTGCTTTTCATTTTTCTAGCCTTCAGACACACCAAAGCCGCCCCGGAGGACGGCCTGGTTATTAACTCAGCCGATTACCACTGGTAGGTGGCGCTGGCGACGACGCTGCGTTGGTCGCCGAAGTAGCAGTAGTTGCCGTCACAGGTAGAAAGGTAGTCCTTGTTGAACAAGTTGGTGGCGTTCAACTTCACCGATGCGCCTTTGAGGCTGTTGTCCAGGCGGCCCAGGTCGTAATGCACGGCGCCGTCGAAGAGGGTGTAGGCATTGGCCTTGCCCAGCCAGGTGTTGGCCTGGTCACCGTAGGTGTTGCCGGTGTAGCGGGCGCCGAAGCCGATGCCGAAACCGTCAAGTACGCCGGTGTGCCAGGTGTAGTCAGTCCACAGCGAGGCTTGCTGGTTGGGCATGAGTGTCAGGCGGTTGCCTTTGTAGATGCCTTTTTGCACCTCGGATTTTGCCAGGGTGTAGGCGGCGATGACCTTGAGGTTCTCGGTCACATCAGACACGGCTTCCAGCTCCAGTCCCTTGACCTTCACTTCGCCGGTCTGGCTGTTGATTTGCTGGCCGCCCGCGCCGAGGGTGGTCACCTGCACGTTTTTCTGGGTCAGTTCATAGACCGCCGCGCTCAGCAGTGTATTTGAGCCGGGCGGCTGGTACTTCACCCCCGTTTCCCATTGCTTGCCTTCAGTCGGTTTAAAGGTTTTGGAAGCATTTGTATCTGCGTTGCTCGCTGGTTGGAACGACTCGGCGTAGGACAAGTATGGTACGAAGCCCGAGTCGAACACGTAGCTCAGCGCCGCGTTGCCACTGAAGTGTTTGATGCGGTCGGTGTTGGTCGCATCGTTGTCATTGAAGTAGGTGGTGCCCTGATGCACCCAGTCTTCACGCCCGCCTACCGTCAGGCGCCAGTTGTCCAGGGCCATCTGGTCTTGCGCGTAGAGGCCGGTTTGCACGGTTTTCTGGTTGTAGTCGTAAAAAGGTCGCACACCCGTCGGGCGCAACGTCGGCTGGGTGTTGATCGGGTTGAAGATGTTGATATTTGACGCCGTGCCGTAGATCGCCCGATAGGAGGTATCGGTACGTTGGTGATCCAGGCCCAGCAGCAACGTATGGCTGATGTCGCCGGTGGCGAAGTCAGCCTGGAAGTTGTTGTCCACCGCGAACTGGCCAATGCTTTCGTCGACGTTGGTGGTCGACCGGCTGATATTGCCCTCCGCATCTGCCGGGGAGTAGATGTAGGAGCCCACGGTCAGCTGCCGGAAATCCAACTCCGATTTGGTGTAGCGAAGGTTCTGCTTGAACTGCCAGGTATCGTTGAATCGGTGTTCAAACGCATAGCCCAAGGCGTAGTAGGTACGGTCGTAGAACTCGTAGTCCGGGTCGCCCAGGTTCTTGTGGTGGGAAACCTCGCCCAGTGGCGATTTGATCTTGGTGCCCTGGATCGGCATGAACTGGCTGGTGGTGCCGGTATCGTCCCGAGTGAACTGCGACAGGAAGGTCAGCTTGGTATCGGTGTCGATATTCCACGTCAGGCTCGGCGCAATGTTGTAGCGCTTGTTGTCGATGTGGTCGACCTGGGTGCCGGCGTCGCGCACTACACCGCTGAGGCCATAAAGGAACTGGCCTTCATCATCGATTTTGCCGGTGCTGGCGAAGTTGATCTGGCGGTAGTTGTCACTGCCGTATTGCACTTGGACGGCGTTGCTCGATTCAGCACTGGGGCGGCGGCTGACCATGTCCAGCAGGCCGCCCGGTGGCGTTTGGCCGTAGATCGACGAGGCCGGGCCACGCAGCAAGGCCAGGCGATCGAGGTTCCAGGTTTCGGCTTTCGGGTTGGCGTACACACCGCGCGGCAATGGCAGGCCGTCGAGGAATTGCGTGGGTTCAAAACCGCGCACGCGCATCCAGTCGTAGCGGGTGTCGCTGCCATAGCTGGAAGAGACGATGCCGGGCATGTATTTGACCGCGTCATCGAGGTTCTGGACGTTGCGATCCTGCATCTGCTGCCGTGTGGCGACGGAGATCGAACGCGGTGCTTCGACCAGTGCGGTGTCGGTCTTGGTGCCAGCGGCGGTGCGCGTTGCCAAGTAGCCTGTCACCGGGCCCCAGGCACTTTCGGTGTTGCCCTGAGCAATGATGCTCGTCTCAGGCAACGCCACAACCCCCTCCGGAATCGCCACCAACGTAAACGTCCCGGCGCTGCTCTGCTCCAACTGCAACCCGGTCCCGCGCAACGCCTCGCGCAGCGCGCCCTGTGCATCGAACTGGCCCTTGACCGGTGCCGAGGTCTTGCCCGCTGCCAGCGAAGGATTCAGCGTCAGCGCAAGGCCGGCCTGGCTGGCGATCTGGTTCAGGGTACTGGCCAACGGCGCCGCCGGCAGGTTGTAGGCGCGCACGCTGGAAGCCTGTTCCGCGGCGATCAGCGTGGTGCTGGCCAGCGGGGCGCTGAGGGCAATGGCCACGGCTAACAGGCTGGGGCGCAACAAGGTGTCTAGCGTGCGGGACATAGGGCGGCTCCTGAATGGAAGTAATTCGCAATTGCCTATGTGCCGAGCGAGATTCAAAAAGTGATAGGGCTGGGTGGAAATATTTTTCAGGGTGGTCTTGAGGGCCCCATCGCAGGCAAGCCAGCTCCCACCTTGAAATGCATTCCCATGTGGGAGCTGGCTTGCCTGCGATAGCGATGGCTCAGGCCACACAAAAATCAGGGCTTGGCGGTCACGGTCACCCACCACGGCGTGTGCTGCTCAATCTGCACCGGCAAGGTCGGCAGCAACGCGTTCAGCGCCAGCGTGGTGTCGTGCAGCGGGAAGCTGCCGGTGATGCGCAGGTCGGCGACGGTTTTATTCACGCCCAGATAGCCGGTGCGGTAGCGGCTGAGTTCCGCGATCACATCGCCCAGGCGAGCGTTGTCGACCACCAGCATGCCGCGTGTCCAGGCGTCGGTGGCGGGCGTCACGGCAAGCAGCGGGCCGAGGCCGTCGCTGCGCATCAGCACTTGCTGGCCTTGCTTGAAAATCTGTTCCTTGTGCAGCGCCTCAGGCTGGGCGGCCACGGCGGACTGCAGCACGCTCAGGCGCGTGGCGTCGTCTTCGCGCTTGACGATAAACCGCGTGCCCAATGCGCGCAGGCTGCCGTCGCGAGTTTGGACATAAAACGGGCGGGCATCGTTATGGCCGGTCTCGACGAGAATCTCGCCTTCCTGCAGCACGATCAGCCGGCGTTTTTCATCAAACCGCACGTCGATGGCGCTGTGGGTGTTGAGGTTGATCAGCGTGCCGTCCGCCAGTTTCAGGGTGCGCTGCTCGCCGGTGGCGGTGCGTTGGTCGGCCAGCCAATAGTGGATCGGCACGTAACGCTCGCCGGCAAACAACGCCAGGCCGCAGACCAGCGCGATACTCGCCACGCCGCGCCCCAGCTTGCGCACGCGCTGGCGAATGCCTTCGCGTGACTGCAACAGCGCCGCCCGCGCCGGGCCTGCGGCCACGCTGAACCGCTGGTCGAGCATGCCCAATTGGCGCCAGGCGCGTGCATGTTCTTCATCGCTGGCCAGCCATTTGGCGAATTCTTCCTGTTCCACGGCACTGCCGTCGCCGGAGTCGAGGGACAGTTGCCACGCAATCGCGGCATCCAGCACACGCGCCGACACCGGTTTGCTGCTGATCACCGTCACAACGGCTCGCCGTACAGTGCGACGTAGCACTGGCGAATGCCCTGGGCCAGGTATTGGCGCACGCGCGGCACCGACACGCCGAGGCGCTCGGCGATTTGCGCGTGGCCCAGGCCGTCGAGGCGGTTATAGAGGAAGGCGGCGCGGGCCTTGCTCGACAGCTTGCCGAGCAGGCGGTCGATGGCCTTGAGGTCTTCGAGGATCAGTTGCTGTTCTTCCGGCGACGGGTGTTCGCTTTCCGGGATCAACATCAATTCGGTGAGATAGGCCTGTTCCAGCGCCGCGCGCCGGAAATAGTCGAACAGCAACCCTTTGGCGATGGCCACCAGAAACGCGCGGGGCTCGCGGGGTTCGCGCAGTTCTTCACGGCCCAGCAGGCGCATGAACGTGTCCTGGCTCAGGTCTTCGGCGCGGCTCGGGCAGGCCACGTTGCGGCGCAGCCAGGCCAGCAGCCAGCCGCGATGGTCGCGATACAACGCGCCAACAAGCTCACTGTGCGGGGTCTGGACCGACGACAAGGCATCACCGAATAAACAAGAGGTTTAAACTAACGAGAATTATTCGCGATTGTGTCAGAGGCAAGCAGTGGGCGCAATTGGCGTCTGTCGGGCGATCGTTCCCACGCTCTGCGTGGGAATGCCTCACTGGACGCTCCGCGTCCCGCTAGAAAGAGGGGGCTTGTTTGCGCCGTTTCCATTGGCTCAAGCGCGCCTGAAGCGCCTGCGGAGAGTCGATGTGCTGCTGGCGCGCACGACTCAACAGGATGAGCATCAGCTCCGCCGTGGCCAGGGCGTCGGCGCTGGCGTGATGGCGCTCGCCGACCTGCAGCTTGAAGTGGTTGATCCAGTCATCCAGCCCGGCCTCGCGGATATTCGCTTCGGGGCACAGCAACGGGGCGATGTCGGCGACGTCGAGAAACGGATGCGCCAGGCGATAACCCAGGCTGTCCTTGAGTGCGCGGCACAGCATGTGTTGATCGAACGGCGCATGGAATGCCAGTAACGGGCTGTCGCCAACAAACGCCATGAACTCCAGCAACGCTTCGGCCGGGTCGCTGCCGGCGGCAATCGCACTGGGGCCGAGGCCGTGGATCAACACACTGGGGCTGAGTTTGGTTTCGGCACGGTGCAGGGTGCGCTCGAACATCTGCGAGAAATCCACGGCGCCGTCCTCGATCACCACGGCGCCGATGGACAGCACCTGGTCACGGTTGAGGTTCAGGCCGCTGGTTTCCAGGTCGACCACGACCCAACGCTGGCTGCGTAAGGCGCCGTCGCCCAGCACCGCGGGTTTGGGCAGTTGCGCCAGGCGCCGCTGCTGTTCTGCGTCTAGCCCTGGCTTTTTCGTACGCAGCCAGTCGAACAAGCTCACAGTTGATACCGAAAGGTCAGGCTGCTTTGCAGGCGCTGGGCCTGGCGCAGGGATTCACGCAGGATGCGCCGGTCCAGGTGGTTGAGGCTGTCGGGATCGACGCGGTTGGAATACGGCTGGTTCTCGCGGGTTTGCAACTGGTGCTGCTGCATGCGGGTTTGCTGGATAAAGTGATAGGCCTCTTCGTACGCGGCGCCGTCCAGGGGCTCGATGACCTCTTTGGTCACCAGCTGGCGCAGGCGCTCCAAGGTGTTATTGGCGTGGACGCCATTGGCCAGGGCCAGCAGGCGCGCGCCATCGACAAAGGGCGTGAGGCCTTGCACCTTGAGGTCGAGGGTGGCCTTTTCGCCACCTTTGCGCGTCAGCACAAAATCGCGGAAGCGCCCAACGGGCGGGCGCTGGCGCAGGGCGTTCTCGGCCAGCATGCGTTGAAACAGCCGGTTATCCGCGACTTGATCCAGAACGCTCTGGCGCAATTGCTCGCAGCCCTGTTCGTCGCCCCACACCACGCGCAAATCGAAATAGATGCTGGAGGCCAGCAGGTTCTCAGGCGTCGCCTCGCGGATAAACGCGCCGAAACGCCGCGCCCATTCAGCCCGCGACAGGCACAGCTCGGGGTTGCCGGCCATGATGTTGCCCTTGCACAAGCTGAAGCCGCACAGCGCCAGGCTCTGGTTGATCTGCTGCGCCAGGGGCAACAAGCGGCCGCGAATTTCGGCGGCTTCGGCGGCGTCCTTGGCGTCGAACAGAATGCCGTTGTCCTGGTCGGTAAACAGGGTTTGCTCGCGGCGGCCTTCGCTGCCGAAGCACAACCAGCTGAAGGGCACGCCGGGGTCGCCTTTGTCGGCCAGCGTCAGTTCGATCACCCGGCACACGGTGTGATCGTTGAGCAGCGTAATAATGTGGGTGATCTGCGTGGACGACGCGCCGTGGGCGAGCATGCGTTCCACCAGTTGGCCGATCTCGCCGCGAATCGCCACCAGGTTTTCTACTCGCGGCGCATTGCGGATGGTGCGGGCCAGGTGCACCAGGTCCACCCGTTGCAGGGAAAACAGGTCGCGCTCGGACACCACGCCACACAAGCGCTGGTCTTTCACCAGGCACACATGGGCGATGTGTCGCTCGGTCATGGCGATGGCGGCGTCGAAGGCGCTGTGGTCGGGCGTCAGGAAGAATGGCGCCTGGGTCATATGGCCTTCGATGGCCTGATTGAAATCACTGGTGCCGTCGGCCACCACTTGGCGCAGGTCGCGCAGGGTGAATATCCCAAGAGGCGCCTTATGCTCGTCGACAATCACGATGCTGCCGACTTGCTGCTCATGCATCAGCGTCACCGCCTCGCGCAGCGGCGTGGTCGGGTTGCAGGTGACCGGATGGCGCATGGCCAATTCGCCCAGGCGCGTGTTCAACGAGTACTGGGTGCCGAGGGTTTCCACGGCTTTTTGCTGCACCTGCTGGTTAACCTGGTCCAGCAGTGCGCTGACACCCCGCAGGGCGAAATCGCGAAACGGGCTGGAGAGCGCGAACAGCTTGATAAACGCCGGCTTGTTCAGTTGCAGGCAGAAGGTGTCTTCGGCGGCCTTGTGCTCGGTGCGGGTCGCGCGTTCGCCCAGCAGCGCGGCGAGGGGGAAACACTCGCCGGTGGTGATTTCGAAGGTGGTTTGGGTGGAGTCCGGCCGTTCGCCGACGACTCGGCCTTGCTTGACGATATAGAAATGCTCCACCGGCCCGCCCGACGGCTTGAGGATGCTGTCGCCGGGACCGTAGAAGCGCAATTGGCACTGTTCCACCAGAAACGCCAAGTGGGCGTGTTCCATCTGGTTGAACGGCGGGAAGCGTTGCAGGAATTGCAGGGTGCCGTGGATGTTCTGCAACACGGCGGTTTTTCCCGCCTGGGTGAAAGCATCAGCTTTACTCATAACAGTGACCGCAGTTTCTTGTCGTTATCGTCCTTTATGGTCAGCCCCCGCGCCCTGGGTGCCCATTGGACGTAAGTCTAGGTAGCGGTAAAACGATGGGCGACTAGGGAAAAACCTTACATGACTATCGTCCAAACCCCGTAGAACACCCACTAGGCAAACTTTCCGACGAAGTGCACATTGTTCGCCCTTCTGCAGATGTCTGACGAGTGTGCTGGGAGATTGATGAGAACTGCTGAGAAACGTATGTCCGACCACGATATTTTGAGCGATGCCGAGCGCGAGGCGCTGAGCGCTGTGATGCTGGAGCCTGATTTACCGCCACAACGCGTGTTGATTGTTGATGATGACAAGGACGCGCGTGAACTGCTGGCGGAGATCCTGGGCCTGGACGGCATTCGCTGCATGACGGCTGACAGTGGTGAGGCAGCGTGGGATTTGTTGAAAACCAGTAGCTCGATTGGTCTATTGATTACTGACCTGCGCATGGAACCCAGCAACGGCCTTGAACTGATCGAAAAGGTGCGCGAGTCCGAGCGGGCGGCGTTGCCGATCATCATCATGTCGGGGGACGCCGAGGCGCCGGATGTGATCGATGCGATGCACTTGAGTGTGGTGGACTTTTTGCTCAAGCCGATTGATAGCGTGAAGTTGGCGAAGATGGTCAAGCGTGAATTAGGTATGGCGCAGTAGTTACCGTTGGTCAGGTTTCTCCGATACCTGTTAGTTTTAACAGTAGGAAAGCTTGGGAGGCTCTTGTTTACTGGGTGAAGTAGCGCGCAGAGACCGTTACTTTAAATACCCATTAAGCGGGAGATGGAAATGGCGACTAAAAGTCCGTTCAAAGGCTCGGCAATTCTGAAAGTTACCTACAGAGATAAACCTCACCTTGAGTTTAATTTGGATAAGGTTGAAGGGGCCGCAAACAATTTCGTGGCCTTTGACAATAAAGGCAAACCCATTTTGGCAATTGTTTACCCAGAGAACGTTGAAGACGGTAAAACCTATAATTTTGAATACGCCGCAGATCATCCTTGGGGATTGCGGTTCGCTGGCGACGGGGACGAGCGCTCTTTGGCCGGGAAAGTTACTGTGATAGTGACCGATGGTGGCGATCATCAAGCACTGACGATCGCGGCGGTTTATGAAAAAGAAGTAGGTAAGAAATACGTGTTTGAGGGGAAGGCTGATATTCAATACATCCCATGATAAAACCGCATGGTTTAATTATAGGTGTGGGCTTGAACTCCCTGATCTCAAGATCAGGGAGTTCAAGTTTAACTACTTACCGTTTTTCGCTTTAAACTCCCGACGCCGACGGTGTAACACCGGCTCGGTATAACCATTCGGCTGTTTAGTCCCTTCAATCACCAACTCCACCGCCGCTTGAAACGCGATGTTGCTGTCGAAATCCGGCGCCAACGGGCGATACAGCGCATCCCCGGCATTCTGACGGTCGACCACCGGCGCCATGCGCTTTAGGCTTTCCATCACTTGGGCTTCGTTGACGATGCCGTGGCGCAACCAGTTGGCGATGTGCTGGCTGGAGATGCGCAGGGTGGCGCGGTCTTCCATCAGGCCGACGTCGTTGATGTCCGGCACTTTCGAGCAGCCCACGCCTTGGTCGATCCAACGGACTACATAGCCGAGGATGCCCTGGGCGTTGTTGTCCAGCTCGTTGCGGATTTCTTCGTCGGACCAATCGGTGTTGCTGGCCAGAGGAATGGTCAGGATATCGTCCACCGAGGCGCGCTCACGCTTGGCCAGTTCGGCCTGACGCGCGAACACGTCGACCTTGTGGTAGTGCAGCACGTGCAGTGCGGCTGCGGTGGGCGACGGCACCCAAGCGGTGTTGGCACCGGCCAGTGGGTGAGCGATTTTCTGTTCAAGCATCGCCGCCATCAGGTCGGGCATCGCCCACATGCCTTTACCGATCTGCGCACGGCCTTGCAGGCCAGTGCTCAGGCCGATATCAACGTTCCAGTTCTCGTACGCGCCGATCCACTTCTCGGCTTTCATGGCGGCCTTGCGCACCATCGCGCCGGCCTCCATGGAGGTGTGGATCTCGTCGCCGGTACGGTCGAGGAAGCCGGTGTTGATAAACACCACGCGCTCGCTGGCCGCCTTGATACAGGCCTTGAGGTTGACCGTGGTGCGGCGCTCCTCGTCCATGATCCCGACCTTGAGGGTGTTGCGCGGCAGGTTCAGCACGTCTTCGATGCGGCCGAACAGCTCGTTGGTGAACGCCGCTTCTTCAGGGCCGTGCATTTTCGGTTTAACGATGTAGACCGAACCGGTGCGGCTGTTCTTGCGGCTGCTGTTGCCGTTGAGGCTGTGGATCGCTGCCAGGCTGGTGAGCAGGCCATCGAGGATGCCTTCGGGCACTTCGTTGCCGTGTTTGTCGAGGATCGCGTCGATGGTCATCAAGTGGCCAACGTTGCGCACGAACAGCAGCGAACGGCCGTGCAAGGTCACGTCCTGGCCATCCACGCCGGTGTAGACGCGGTCGGCGTTCATGGTGCGGGTGAAGGTCTTGCCGCCCTTGGCCACTTCTTCAGCCAGGTCGCCCTTCATCAGGCCGAGCCAGTTGCGGTAGATCACCACTTTGTCATCGGCATCTACGGCGGCGACGGAGTCTTCGCAGTCCATGATGGTGGTCAGCGCGGCTTCCATCAGCACGTCTTTGACGCCGGCGGCGTCGGTCTGGCCGACCGGGGTGCTGGCGTCGATCTGGATTTCGAAGTGCAGGCCGTTGTGCTTGAGCAGGATCGCAATCGGCTGGGCCGCAGGGCCCTGGAAACCGATCAGCTGGGCATCGTCACGCAGGCCGCTGTTGCTGCCGCCCTTGAGGCCGACGATCAGCTTGCCATCCACGATCTTGTAGCCGGTGGAGTCCGCGTGGCTGCCGGCGCTGAGCGGCGCGGCTTCGTCGAGGAAGGCACGGGCGAAGGCAATCACCTTGTCGCCACGGACTTTGTTGTAGCCCTGGCCCTTCTCGGCGCCGTCGGCTTCGCTGATGGCGTCGGTGCCATACAGTGCGTCATACAGCGAGCCCCAGCGTGCGTTGGAGGCGTTGAGGGCGAAGCGGGCATTCATCACCGGCACCACCAGCTGCGGGCCGGCCATGCGGGCGATTTCGTCATCGACGTTTTGGGTCGAGGCCTGGAAGTCTGCGGCTTCTGGCAGCAGGTATCCGATATCTTGCAGGAAGGCTTTGTAGGCCACAGGGTCGTGGGCCTGGCCGGCGTGCGTCTGGTGCCAGGTATCGATCCGCGCTTGGAAATCGTCGCGTTTGGCGAGTAGGGCTTTGTTCTTCGGTGCCAGGTCGTGGATGACCTTGTCGGCGCCGGCCCAGAACTGGTCGGCAGTGATGCCGGTGCCGGGAATGGCTTCGTTGTTCACGAAGTCGAACAGGACTTTGGCGACCTGCAGGCCACCGACTTGAACGTGTTCAGTCATTGCTTGCCTCACTCTGCGGAGCTTATGCGCTGTTTCAGATTTTCATTATGTAGTGCACGGTTGGGCATACTACATGATGACTTGCGGTTGTGAAAATTAGACTAAATACGTCGTTTAGCGACCCACTTTGGTCGTACGGTCACAGCGGAGAACGGGATGTTCTCAAAAAACTATTGGATTGTTCCAGATAAATATAAAAATGGTACACGATTTGTTTTCGAGGGCGCCTGCGTCCACCTTGTAGATTGAAATCCCAGAGGGCTTCGCCATGGACCATCTTGTACTTACTATTATCGCCGCCGACAAACCCGGCCTGGTTGAACGCATTGCGCAGAACATTGCGGCCCACGGCGGCAACTGGCTGGAGAGCCGCATGGCGCACATGGCCGGGCAGTTTGCCGGGATCCTGCGGGTCAGTGTGCCTGCAGAAAGCCGTCAGGACCTGGTGAATGCGCTGGAGGACTTATCCACACACGGCATTCGCGTGCTGGTGGGTGAGGGCAGTACCGGGCAGGCCGCGGCATCCAAGGCGATCCTGATGACGCTGGTGGGTAACGACCGCTCGGGCATCGTGCGTGAGATCACGGCGCTGCTGAGCAAGCAGGGCGTGAACCTGCAAAGTCTGAGCACGGATGTGCGCCCGGCGCCCATGAGCGGCGATCCGTTGTTTACCGCCGAGGCTGTGTTGCAGGTGCCGACAGCGTTATCCCTGGATACCTTGCAATTGTCCCTGGAAACCCTGGCGGATGACTTGATGGTGGAGTTGCACCACGAGGAATAACCGCCCACAGGGTTATGCATGGAAATCTTGCATGGGCCTGTGGATAACCTGTAGAGACCCGGCGCCAGGCCACGCCGGCCGGGCTTCTGCTCGGCTTGAGCAAAAAACGAACAGTTTCAACGGCTTGTGCACAAATGGCGGGGATCAGGTTGTGGATAACCTTGGGGTGGATGTCTGCAAGCCAAGCCCGCCGTGGCTTGCAGAGGTTTGTACGTTATTTGATCAGCGTTTGCGCACGGTCAGCCAGGCGTCCAGTCTGTAGACCACCAGGCCCGCCCAGATAAATGCGAAGGCGATCAGCGTGCTGGTCGCCAGGTGTTCGCCGAACAGGAACACCGCTTCCAACAGCACCAGCGTGGGTGCCACGTACTGCAAGAAGCCCAGCGCGGTATAGGGCAAATGGCGCGCGGCCGCGTTGAAGCACACCAGCGGGATCAATGTGACTGGGCCTGCGGCCACCAGCCACCAGGCTTCGGAGGTGCTCCAGAATTCAAGCTGCGCACTGTGCGCCGTGGGGTTGAACAGCAGCCATGCCACGGCAATCGGCACCAGCATCCAGGTTTCCACTACCAGCCCCGGCAGTGCCTTGACGGGGGCTTGCTTGCGGATCAAACCGTAGAAACCAAAGGTCAGCGCCAGCACCAGCGACACCCACGGCAAACTGCCGACTTGCCACACCTGCTGCGCCACACCCACCGCGGCAAGACCGACAGCCATCCATTGCAGGCGCCGCAGGCGTTCGCCGAGGATCAACATGCCCAACAGCACATTCACCAGCGGGTTGATGTAGTAACCCAGGCTGGCTTCGAGCATGCGCCCGCTGTTGACCGACCATACATAGGTCAGCCAGTTGGCGGCGATCAACGAGCCGCTGAGTGCCAATATCGCCAGGCGCTTGGGGTTATCGAGCAGTTCACGCAACCAGCCCGGGTGTTTCCACACCATCAACAGCAGGCCGCCGAACAGCGCCGACCACAACACGCGGTGCACGATGATTTCGGCGGCGGGAACGCTGGCGATGGCTTTGAAATAAATCGGGAACAGGCCCCAGATGACATAGGCGCTCAGGCCCAGGATGTAACCCTTGCGGGGGTTGGCGGGTTGCATTGCGGAATCCTTGCATAGGCAGCTAACAAAGGCGCAATTGTAAGGATTTTTGTCGACCGGTGGTGATCGTTCCCACGCTCTGCGTGGGAATGTGGCTTTTTTGGACGCTCCGCGTCCGCACCTGGAATCGTGACGCGGAGCGTCACAGGCGGCATTCCCACGCAGAGCGTGGGAACGATCAGGGCGATCAGGGGTTAGAAGAGTTTCAGCGGTTCTTCATTAAGGGCCGACAGTTGCTCACGCAACGCCAGCACCTGGTCGCCCCAATAGCGCTCGCTGCCAAACCACGGGAAGCTGTGAGGGAACGCCGGGTCATCCCAGCGCCGTGCCAGCCAGGCGCTGTAGTGCATCAGGCGCAAGGCGC
The DNA here is from genome assembly GCF_022662395.1 of Pseudomonas sp. MONT-RG-20F-20-E-7-02. Classification (NCBI taxonomy): domain Bacteria; kingdom Pseudomonadati; phylum Pseudomonadota; class Gammaproteobacteria; order Pseudomonadales; family Pseudomonadaceae; genus Pseudomonas; species Pseudomonas sp. MONT-RG-20F-20-E-7-02. Next base: position 89,625 of record NZ_JAKNQN010000009.1, on the reverse strand, counting down.
GCAGGGGCTCGATCAAGGCCAGCTCGCGTGGGTCGAAGTCGTGGAATTCCTGATAGCCGTCCATCAATTCCGACAGCTGGCCCAGGCATTCCTGACGGTCGCCGGCGAGCATCATCCACAAATCCTGCACGGCCGGGCCCATGCGGCAGTCGTCCAGGTCGACGATATGGAACATCTCATCGCGGCACATCATGTTGCCGGGGTGGCAGTCGCCGTGCATGCGGATGTTTTTGTGCGGCGTGGCCTTGTACACCTCTTCCACGCGCTTGAGCAGGTCGCGGGCTACAGACTCGTAGGCCGGCAGCAGGCTTTTGGGAATGAAATTGCCTTCGAGCAAGGTGTTGAGGGAGTCGTGACCGAAGTTCTTCACCCCCAGGGCTTCACGGTGTTCGAACGGGCGCGTGGAACCCACCGCGTGCAACCGCCCGAGCAACTGCCCCAGGCGATAGAGCTGATCGAGGTTGCCCGGCTCCGGCGCACGGCCGCCACGGCGAGGGAACAGGGTGAAGCGGAAACCGGCATGTTCAAACAGGCTTTCGCCGTTGTGGATCAGCGGCGCGACCACCGGCACTTCGCATTCGGCCAGTTCGAAGGTGAAACGGTGCTCTTCGAGGATCGCTTCGTTGGTCCAGCGCTGGGGCCGGTAGAACTTGGCGATCAGCGGTTCGGCGTCTTCGATGCCCACCTGGTACACACGGTTTTCGTAGCTGTTGAGCGCCAGAACGCGAGCATCGCTGAGAAAGCCGATGCTTTCGACGGCGTCGAGTACCAAATCTGGCGTGAGTGTTTCAAACGGATGGGCCATGCGAACTCCTGCGCGCAGCAGGGCGCCGCGTCCGGCCCGGTATGGTAACGCACCGGGCCTGAGATAGGTGGTGACTGTGCCATTGCTATCGCGGGCAAGCCCGCTCCCACCGTTGGAATGCAACCCGCTGTGGGAGCGGGCTTGCCCGCGATGGCGGTCGGTCAGGCGCCGACAACCCCGCCGTCATCGCGCCGAATAGCCATCACCGACGAGCGCGGTTTGCCGTTTGGCAGATGCTCCGGCCAGGTCGAACCACCGGTTTCGCCGGGGTGCTGAATGCCCACAAACAGCGTCTTCTGGTCCGGCGAAAAGCTGATCCCCGTGACTTCACACGCCACCGGCCCAACCATGAACCGGCGGATTTCCCCGGTATTCGGGTCGGCGCACAGCATCTGGTTATTGCCCATGCCGGCGAAGTCGCCCGCATTGCTGTAGTCGCCGTCGGTCAGAATCCACAAGCGCCCGGCTTTGTCGAAACCCAGGCCGTCGGGGCTGTTGAACATGTTTTGCGGGTTGATGTTGGATGAGCCGCCCTTCGGCGTACCGGCATGCACGCCGGGGTTGCCGGCCACCACAAACAGGTCCCAGGTGAAGTCCAGCGCGCCGTGGTTATCGGCGTCGGCCTTCCAGCGCAGGATCTGACCGTAGACGTTTTTCTCGCGTGGGTTAGGCCCGCCCACCGGCTGCCCGTCTTCGCCGCGCTTGGCGTTGTTGGTCAGGGTGCAATAGACCTGGCCGTCGGTGGGGCTGACCACGATCCATTCCGGGCGGTCCATACGTGTGGCTTTCACCACGCTGGCGGCCAGGCGCGCGTGGATCAGCACTTCGGCCTGGCTGGCGAAACCGCTGCTGGCGTCGATGCCGTTTTTGCCGTGGGTCAGCTCGAGCCATTGGCCTTTGCCCTTGGGGTGGTCGGCGTCGCCGTCGCCCGCGTCGAAAATCGCCACGTATAAAGTGCCGTGGTCGAGCAGGTCTTTGTTGGCCTTGGGGTTGTGATGATTGATGGGGTCGCGGCTGACGAACTTGTAGATGAACTCGCCGCGTTCGTCGTCGCCCATGTACACCACGGCGCGGCCGTCGCGGGTTTCAGCCAGCGCTGCGTTTTCGTGCTTGAAGCGGCCCAGGGCGGTGCGCTTGACCGGTGTGGATTGCGGGTCGAACGGGTCGATCTCAACCACCCAGCCATGGCGATTGAGTTCGTTGGGGTTCTTGGCCATGTCAAAGCGCGGGTCGTGCAGATGCCAGTTGATTTCTTTGCTGGCTGCCACCACGCCGTAGCGCTTTTGCCCGGCGTCGAAGGCCTGTTGTGGGTTGCTGCTGCCAAAGCAGTCAGTGAAGTTCTCTTCGCACGTCAGGTAAGTGCCCCAAGGCGTCTTGCCATTGGCGCAGTTCTGAAAGGTGCCGAGGGCTTTTTTGCCGGTTTTGTCGGCGCTGGTTTTCAGCCAGGCGTGGCCGGCAGCCGGGCCACTCAGGCGGATCGGCGAGTTGCCGTGGATGCGCCGGTTGTAGCGCGAGTCCTGGACGAACTGCCAGGTGTCGCCCGTGCGCCGCACTTCAATCACCGACACGCCTTCGCTGGCCTGGGCCTTGTGTACGTCTTCGGCCGATTGCGGCGCGCCGCCGTGGGCGTAGAGGTAGCGGTAATTGGTGTATTCGTTGTTGATTGCCAGCAGTGCGCGGTTGTCGTCGCCGGGGAAGGCGAACAGGCTCATGCCGTCGTTGTTGTCGCCGAACTGCTGCTCCTGGGCTTTGGCGGTGCCGTTGCCGGACGGGTCGAACGCCGGCGCCTGCTTGTGCAATGGCTGGCCCCAACTGATCAACACCGAGGCGCTGTAGCCGGGCGGCAGGGTGATGGCGTCGCTGGTGGCGGCGGCGATGCTGGTGAACCCCAGCAGCGGGCTGGCGCTGGCGGCGTTCACGGCCAGGGCGCTGCGGGTCAGCAGGTTGCCACCGAGGAACATCGCAGCGCCGCACAGGGCGCCGGCGCCGATAAAACGCCGGCGGGTGAGGCCGACCATCTGTTCAAGGTCGGTGGCTTGGTTTTCTTCTAGTAGGCTCATTTCAGGCTCCCTGCGGTTTTTGCAGACACCTTAAGGAGCACGCGTGACGAAATTGTTGCAGTTTGAAGTTGCCCTGCGCCCTACGCGGGTGTGCCGAGCAACACGTTGCTGGGTGAGAACTGCACCTGGATCGGCTGGCCCTCGGCGGCCTTCAACGCCTTGAGCGCGGCGGGCTGCGCCAGGGCGCATAAAACCTGGCCGTTGGGCAGGGTGATACGCACCTCGCTGGGGCCGTCTTCGGCGTCGAGAATCGTCTCGATAACGCCGCTCATGCAATTGTGTCCAGGTGTTGCGGCTTGCCCGATAGCCAGCAATTCCAGCCAGCCGGCCTTGATCAAGGCCACCACTTCCACGCCGGTCTCGAGTTCGAGGCGCTGGGTGCTGTCGTGGGTGATCTGCGCACTCAGGCTCAAGTCGCCCGACAACTGCAGGTGGATCAGGTCATTGCGGCCATGGCTTTCAATCGCGATGACCCGGCCGTGCAACTGGTTGCGCGCACTGGTGCGCAGCATCAAGCGGCCCAGCAGGTTGAAGTCACTGGCATCTTCATCCGAACCGAGTATTTCGGCCTGCAACACTTGCAGGCGCTGATAGAGGCGCAACACGCGCTCACCTTCGGCCGTCAGCTTGGCACCGCCGCCACCCTTGCCGCCGACACTGCGCTCGACCAGCGGTTTTTGCGCCAGATTGTTCAGTTCATCGATGGCGTCCCAGGCCGCCTTGTAACTCAAACCGGCGCTTTTGGCCGCGCGGGTGATCGAACCCTGCTCGGCGATGTGCGCGAGCAAGGCAATACGCTGGGGGCGGCGGATGATGTGTTGGCTGAGGGAGGTCGGCAGAGACATGTGGATACGCTTCTATAAGGTCAGCGGACGTTGCAGCCGTGGCGCACGGGAGTCAAGTCATGTGCCGGGTTTTGGCGTGCGAGCCAGGCAGTAGACGTCGACCTGGCGCGCCCCGGCCTCCATCAACAGGCGGGCCAGGCTGTGGGCGGTGGCGCCGGTGGTGAGTACATCGTCCACCAGCGCCAGGTGACGGCCCTGCACCTGGGCATCGGGTGCCAGCGCGAATGCGCTGAGCAGGTTGCGTTTGCGGGTCTTGGCGTCGAGCGCTTGTTGCGCGACGGTTTCATGCGGGCGTAACAACAGGTGTTCATCGTGGGCGATAGCAAGGCGTTCACTGAGCCAGCGAGCCAGCATCAGCGCCTGGTTGAAGCCACGTTCGCGCAAGCGTTTAGCTGCCATGGGCACCGGCAGCAGGCAGTCGGGGCGCGTGAGGTCGGTGTTGTCGAAGCGGTGTTGCAGGTGCTGCCCCAGCAGGCGCGCGAGCAGGTGGCCGAAGGGCCAGCGCGATTGATGCTTGAAGCGGCTGATCAAGGCGTCGACCGGAAAGCTGTAGGACCACGGCGCAATCACCTGTTTAAACGCGGGTGGGTGTTTCTGACATTGGCCGCAGATCAGTCCGTCCATGGGCAACGGCAGGGCGCATACCTCGCATTGCGCCATTAGCCACGGCAGCTCGATTTCGCAGACGTTGCACACACAATCGACCGATTCGGTGGCTTCATCGCACACCAGGCAGGTCTGGTTGTTTTTTAGCCAGATGTAAACTTCGTGTTTGTATCCAGGTTGACAGTGCATGAATCTTCCTTAAATATGCCGAGCATCCGTGTCGTGACTGTGGGTATTGCCCTTCCCACAGCGAAAGCCCAAGCATAATCAAGGAATCGCCCATGAGCGCCAGCACCACTGCCACCCTGCGTCACGATTGGTCTTTGGCCGAAGTCAAAGCGCTGTTTGTACAGCCCTTCAATGACCTGTTGTTCCAGGCGCAGACCGTGCACCGCGCGCATTTCGACGCCAACCGTGTGCAGGTGTCGACCTTGCTGTCGATCAAAACCGGCGCTTGCCCGGAAGATTGCAAATATTGTCCGCAGTCGGGCCACTACAACACGGGCCTGGAAAAAGAAAAGCTGATGGAAGTGCAGAAGGTCCTCGAAGAGGCTGCCCGCGCCAAGGCCATCGGCTCGACGCGTTTCTGCATGGGCGCGGCGTGGAAACACCCGTCGGCCAAAGACATGCCGTATGTGCTTGAAATGGTCAAAGGCGTGAAGGCCATGGGCCTGGAAACCTGCATGACCCTCGGCCGCCTTGACCAGGACCAGACCCAAGCGTTGGCTCAGGCCGGCCTCGACTACTACAACCACAACCTCGACACCTCGCCGGAGTTCTACGGTTCGATCATCACCACCCGCACCTACAGCGAGCGCCTGCAAACCCTGGCCTATGTGCGTGATTCGGGCATGAAGATCTGCTCGGGCGGCATCCTCGGCATGGGCGAGTCCCTGGACGACCGCGCCAACCTGCTGATCCAGCTGGCCAACCTGCCGGAGCATCCGGAGTCGGTGCCTATCAACATGCTGGTAAAGGTGGCCGGTACGCCGCTGGAGAACGCCGATGACATCGACCCGTTCGACTTCATCCGCATGCTCGCCGTGGCGCGCATCCTGATGCCGCAATCCCATGTGCGCCTGTCGGCCGGCCGTGAAGCGATGAACGAGCAGATGCAAGCCCTGGCGTTCTTCGCCGGCGCCAACTCGATTTTCTACGGCGACAAACTGCTGACCACCGCCAACCCGCAGGCTGACAAGGACATGCAACTGTTCGCACGCCTGGGCATCCTGCCGGAAGCCCGCGAAGAGCACGCCGATGAAGTGCATCAAGCGGCGATCGAGCAGGCGTTGGTGGAGCAAAAGAGCAGCGAGCAGTTCTATAACGCCGTTGTTTGACGCCGATCCCTATTTGGAATGCAAGCCAGCTCCCACAGTTGAGTGCATCCAGTCTTAAGTTCTTTGATCTGCCGAGGCCTGCATGTCTTTCGATCTCGCCGCGCGCCTCGCTGCCCGCCGTGCCGAACACCTTTATCGCCAACGCCCGCTGCTGGACAGCCCCCAAGGCCCGCACGTGGTGGTGGACGGCCAGGCGCTGTTGGCATTTTGCAACAACGACTACCTCGGCCTGGCCAATCACCCGCACGTCATCGAAGCCTGGCGCGCCGGTGCGTCCCGCTGGGGCGTGGGCGGCGGCGCTTCGCACTTGGTGGTCGGCCATGCCACGCCGCACCATGAACTGGAAGAAGCCCTGGCCGACCTGACCGGTCGCCCGCGCGCACTGTTGTTCACCACCGGTTACATGGCCAATCTCGGCGCCGTCACCGCATTGGTGGGGCAGGGCGACACCGTGCTGGAAGACCGCCTCAACCACGCTTCGTTGCTGGATGCCGGTTTGCTCTCCGGCGCACGTTTCAGCCGTTACCTGCATAACGACGCCAGCAGCCTGGCCAAGCGCTTGGAGAAGGCCACCGGCAATACGCTGGTGGTCACCGATGGCGTATTCAGCATGGACGGCGATCTGGCCGACCTGCCCGCGCTGGCCCGCGAAGCCAAGGCCAAAGGCGCGTGGCTGATGGTGGATGATGCCCATGGCTTCGGCCCGCTGGGTGCCAATGGCGGCGGAATTGTCGAGCATTTCGGTTTGAGCCAGGAGGACGTGCCGGTACTGGTCGGCACCCTGGGCAAAGCGTTCGGCACTGCCGGAGCATTTGTGGCGGGCAGTGAAGAACTGATCGAAAGCCTGATCCAGTTCGCCCGGCCCTACATCTACACCACCAGCCAACCACCGGCCCTGGCCTGCGCGACGTTGAAGAGCCTGGAACTGCTGCGCACCGAGCATTGGCGGCGCGAGCACCTCAACGGCCTGATCCGCCAGTTCCGCCAGGGCGCCGAGCAGCTTGGCCTGGACTTGATGGACAGCTTTACGCCGATCCAGCCGATCCTGATTGGTGACAGTGCCAAGGCCGTGCGCCTGTCGCAGATGCTGCGCGAGCGCGGCCTGATGGTCACCGCGATTCGCCCGCCCACCGTGCCTGCCGGCAGCGCGCGTTTGCGCGTGACATTGACGGCTGCGCACAGTGAGGCGCAGGTGCAGCTATTGTTAAACGGATTGGAAGCGTGTTTCCGCTTGTTAGGCGCCACGGAGCCCGACCATGCGTGATCGACTGATATTGCTGCCCGGCTGGGGCCTCGGTGTGTCGCCGCTGGAACCGTTGGCGGCCGCTTTGCGTGGCCTCGACGAGCACCTGCAGGTGCACATCGAACCATTGCCGGCGTTGGATTCCAGTGATGTGAATGAATGGCTCGACGAACTCGACGCCACACTGCCGGACAATGCCTGGCTGGGCGGTTGGTCCCTGGGCGGCATGCTCGCCTCGGAGCTGGCGGTGCGGCGCGGCGAGCGGTGTTGTGGGCTGCTGACGCTGGCGAGTAACCCGTGCTTTGTCGCCCATGCCGGCTGGCCCAGCGCGATGCCGGCCGAAACCTTTGATGCGTTTCTGGCCGGTTGCCATGCCGATTCCCAAGTCACCCTCAAGCGCTTTGGCCTGCTGTGTGCCAAAGGTGCGCAAGACCCGCGCGGGCTATCGCGTTTGCTGGTCAGCGGTGCGCCGACTGCGCCGTCCAGCGTGTTGATGCCGGGGCTTGAATTGCTTGCCCAGCTCGATACGCGTGCCGCGCTGCAGGCCTATCGCGGTCCCCAGCTGCACCTGTTCGCCGGTCTGGATGAACTGGTGCCTGCCGAAGCCGCCAGTGATTTGCTGGCGTTGCTGCCCGATGTAGAAATCGGCCTGATTGAACAGGCCGGTCACGCTTTTCTTCTGGAAGACCCTCACGGCGTTGCGGGGGCCATCCAGGCTTTTTTGCATGAGTGCGTTGATGACTGATTTATCCCACCCATCGCTGCCCGGCGCCTTGCCGGACAAGCGCCAGGTCGCGGCATCGTTTTCCCGCGCGGCCGCCAGCTACGACAGCGTGGCCGATTTGCAGCGCGCGGTGGGCACTGAACTGTTGGCGCGGCTGCCCGCCGACACGGCGCCCCAGCGCTGGCTGGACCTGGGCTGTGGCACTGGGTTTTTCAGCCGCGTGCTGGGCGAGCGGTTGCCGGCCAGCCACGGCGTGGCGCTGGATATTGCCGAGGGCATGCTTAACCACGCGCGGCCTTTGGGCGGTGCCGAGCATTTCATCGCCGGTGATGCTGAACGCTTGCCGTTGCAGGGCGACAGTTGCGGGCTGATCTTCTCCAGCCTGGCGGTGCAATGGTGCGCGAATTTCGAGGCGGTGCTCAGCGAGGCTTATCGTGTGCTGCAGCCCGGTGGCGTGCTGGCGTTCGCCAGCCTGTGCGTGGGCACCTTGGCTGAGCTGCGCGAAAGCTGGCGCGCGGCGGATGGCCTGGTGCACGTCAATCGCTTCCGCAGTTTCGAGGCTTATCAACAGCTGTGCGCGGCCAGCGGCTTGCGCGTGGTCAGCCTGGCGCGCCAGCCCCATGTGCTGCATTACCCGGATGTGCGCAGTCTGACCCACGAACTCAAAGCATTGGGCGCGCATAACCTCAACCCGGGTCGCCCGGGAGGGTTGACGGGACGCGCGCGGATTGTTGCACTGGTGGACGCTTACGAGCAGTTCCGTCAGGCCCAGGGCCTGCCCGCCACGTATCAAGTGGTGTATGCCGTACTGGAGAAACCTCTATGAGCGCCGCTTATTTCATCACCGGCACCGACACCGATGTCGGCAAGACCACCATCGCCGCCGGCCTGCTCCACGCGGCACGGCTTGCGGGCAGAAGTACCGCCGCAGGAAAACCGGTGGCCTCGGGTTGCCAGGTCACACCAAAAGGTTTGCGCAACAGCGACGCGCTGGCATTGCTGGCCGAGTGTTCGTTGCCGCTGACGTATGCCGAGGTCAACCCGGTGGCGTTCGAGCCTGCCATCGCGCCGCATCTGGCGGCGCGGGAGGCGGGTGTGGCGTTGACGGTGCAATCGTTGCTCAAACCGATGCAGCAGATTCTGGCGCGACAGGCGGATTTCACCTTGATCGAAGGCGCGGGCGGCTGGCGGGTGCCGTTGGCCGATCAGGACAATCTCTCCGATTTGGCTATGGCGCTCCAGCTGCCGGTGATCCTGGTGGTGGGTGTGCGCCTGGGCTGTATCAGTCACGCCTTGCTCACCGCTGAAGCCATCGCGCGGGACGGTTTGCCGTTGGCGGGTTGGGTGGCGAACATCATCGACCCCAAGACCTCCCGTCTGGAAGAAAACCTCGCCACCCTGGCTGAGCGGCTGCCGGCGCCCTGCCTGGGCCGCGTGCCGAAACTCAAGCAGGCCAGCGCAGAAGCGGTGGCCGAGTACCTGGAATTGGACCTGCTTGACTGATTTTGGCTATCGCTAAGGCATTATGCCATTAGTGTTTTTGACGGGCGTTTTGCCCGGATGTCTGCTTCAATTCAGGTTCACGATTCTCTAAAGGCAGGCTTACGCCATGGAAATCTCTGGAAGCAGCGCGTTTTATTCGGGGCTGAGCACGATTCAGGCCGGGCAAAACCGTGTCGACCAGGCCGCCGGCAAGATTGCCAGCGCCGCGACGACCCAGCCATCGGACGCACAAAGCGATCGTCTGCAAGCCAACGATCGGGCTCAGCCGTCCAACTCGGCAAGCAATATGGTCGAAATGGCCCAAGGCAAGTTTCAAGTGGAGCTGGGCGCCAAAGTCGCCAAGGCTTCGGATGAAATGCTCGGTACGTTGATCGACACTTACGCTTAACCCCTTTCTCTAGATCTGCCGGCTTTCCTTTGGGAGCTGGCTTGTGTGGGAGCTGGCAAGCCAGCTTCCACATTTGTCTCGCTTCGCCTTCTCTAACTTCTAAACTCCTTTTTGCTGTGGCAACCCGCCGCAGGCCTTGCCGTGCGCGCCGTTGATCCGCGTCATGACAAATGGCGTCTGGACGATGCTTGACAACCCCAGGTCGTAAACGTATGTTTCAAACACCTGTTTGACCGCCAGCACACATCCACGCGGTTGTTCATCCCAGATACATCAGCAGAGGTTTATCGCTATGCCTGACTACAAGGCCCCCTTGCGTGATATTCGCTTCGTTCGTGACGAACTGCTCGGTTATGAAGCGCACTATCAGAGCCTGCCGGCTTGCCAGGACGCTACCCCGGACATGGTTGACGCCATCCTTGAGGAAGGCGCCAAGTTCTGTGAGCAAGTGCTGGCACCGTTGAACCGCGTGGGTGACATCGAAGGGTGCACCTGGAGTGAGTCAGGCGTTAAGACCCCTGCTGGTTTCAAAGAAGCCTACAAACAGTTCGTCGAAGGCGGCTGGCCAAGCCTGGCCCACGACGTCGAGCACGGTGGCCAAGGCCTGCCGGAATCCCTGGGCCTGGCGGTGAGCGAAATGGTTGGCGAAGCCAACTGGTCGTGGGGCATGTACCCAGGCCTGTCCCACGGTGCGATGAACACCATCTCCGAGCACGGCACCCCTGAGCAGCAAGACGCCTACCTGACCAAGCTGGTCTCGGGCGAATGGACTGGCACTATGTGCCTGACCGAGCCGCACTGCGGCACTGACCTGGGCATGCTGCGCACCAAGGCCGAGCCTCAGGCTGATGGCTCCTACAAGGTTTCCGGCACCAAGATCTTCATCTCGGCCGGTGAACACGACATGGCCGACAACATCGTCCACATCGTACTGGCCCGCCTGCCGGATGCACCGGCCGGCACCAAAGGTATCTCGCTGTTTATCGTGCCGAAGTTCCTGCCGAACGCCGACGGTTCGATCGGTGCGCGCAACGCGGTGACCTGTGGTTCCCTGGAACACAAGATGGGCATCCACGGTAACGCCACCTGCGTGATGAACTTCGACGCGGCCACCGGTTTCCTGATCGGCCCGGCGAACAAAGGCCTGAACTGCATGTTCACCTTTATGAACACCGCTCGCCTGGGTACCGCGCTGCAAGGCCTGGCCCACGCCGAAATCGGCTTCCAGGGCGGCCTGAAATACGCCCGCGATCGCCTGCAAATGCGCTCGTTGACCGGCCCGAAAGCACCGGACAAAGCCGCTGACCCGATCATCGTGCACCCTGACGTGCGCCGCATGCTGCTGACCATGAAAGCCTTCGCCGAAGGTAACCGTGCGATGGTGTACTTCACCGCCAAGCAAGTGGACATCGTCAAGTACGGAACCGACGACGAAGCGAAGAAGCAGGCCGATGCCCTGCTGGCCTTCATGACCCCAATCGCCAAGGCGTTCATGACCGAAGTCGGTTTTGAGTCCGCCAACCACGGCGTGCAGATCTACGGCGGCCACGGCTTTATCGCCGAGTGGGGCATGGAGCAGAACGTTCGCGACAGCCGCATTTCGATGCTGTACGAAGGCACCACTGGCATTCAGGCACTCGACCTGCTCGGCCGTAAAGTGCTGATGACGCAAGGCGAAGCGCTCAAGGGCTTCACCAAGATCGTGCACAAGTTCTGCCAGGCAAACGAAGGCAACGAAGCGGTCAAAGAGTTCGTTGCACCACTGGCGGCACTGAACAAAGAGTGGGGCGAGTTGACCATGAAGGTCGGCATGGCCGCGATGAAAGACCGCGAAGAAGTCGGTGCCGCGTCGGTGGATTACCTGATGTACTCCGGTTACGCCTGCCTGGCTTACTTCTGGGCCGACATGGCACGCCTGGCTGCCGAGAAACTGGCTGCCGGCACCAGCGAAGAGGCGTTCTACACCGCCAAGCTGCAGACCGCGCGCTTCTACTTCCAGCGCATCCTGCCGCGTACTCGTACGCACGTTGCAACCATGCTGTCGGGTGCCAACAACCTGATGGACATGAAAGAAGAAGACTTCGGCCTGGCTTACTAAGCCTTACCGGGTTCTCTTGAAAACCGCCGCTGCCTTTGGGAGCGGCGGTTTTTTTATTGGCTTATAAAAAACACAGTACAGCACTCAGGGATTGCGCTTGGCTGCCGTTAAAGTGATGGCAATGTGATACAGGTCACATTGAATGTGCTTAACTGTGCGCAGTGAAGGCACTGTGCCATCTTTTTTGAGTGGGTCGGAGCTTTACCCTTGTCGCGCGCGTCCGCTGTACGTTTCAGTCATTTTCTTCCCTCGTTGCTGCTGTTGCTGGCCGGGCTCTCGGCTGCGTATGTCAAAGATCTCAACGTGTTCTTCACCTCGCTGTTCAACGTACTGCCGACCTTGGTGCTGTTGCTCGGCGGTTCGTACTGCGCGGTGTATCGGCGCCAGCGTGAACTGTTTTTGATGGTCACGGTGTATGTCGTTTACTTCCTGCTGGACACCCAGACCGATTACTACCGTGACAACGGGCGCGTGCGCGAAGATGCGGCGGTGGTGTTTCATCTGTGTTGCCTGTTGTTGCCGCTGCTGTTCAGCATTTATGCGCTGTGGCAGGAAAAAACCCACCTGTTCCGCGACTTCGTGGCGCGCTGCGCCGTGCTGTTCGCCGTCGGCAGCGTGGCACTGGCGCTTGAGCAGAGTTTCCCGCAGGCCTTGTTGAGTTGGTTGGCGGAGATTCGCTGGCCGGCCTTGCATGGCCGATGGATGAGCTTGATCCAGCTGTCGTACCCGATGTTCCTGATTGGTTTTGTCACCCTGGCGGCGCAGTACTGGTATCAGCCGCGCCCTTTGCACGCCGCGCAATTGGTGGGGCTGCTGGGGCTGTTCTGGATGTTGCCGCAAACCTTCATCCTGCCGTTTACGCTGAACATCATGTGCAGCCAGGTCATGCTGATGATCGCCGCCGGCGTGGCGCATGAGGCGTATCAAATGGCCTTCCGCGATGAGCTGACCGGTTTGCCCGGCCGCCGTGCCCTCAACGAGCGCATGCAGCGGCTGGGGCGCAACTATGTGCTGGCGATGAGTGACGTCGACCACTTCAAACGCTTTAACGACACCCACGGCCATGATGTCGGCGACCAGGTCTTGCGCCTGGTGGCCAGCAAGCTGTCCAAGGTCAACGGCGGCGGGCGCGCCTACCGTTATGGCGGTGAGGAGTTTGCCGTGGTGTTCGCCGGCAAGACCTTGGACGAATGCATGCCGCACCTGGAAGAGATTCGCGAGATCATCGCCAACTACGACATCAAGCTGCGCAACCCGGATCGCCCACACGACGATCAGCAGGGCCGCCAACGCCGCGCGGGCAGCGGCGCGTCGAGTGTGTCGGTGACCGTCAGCATCGGCGTAGCCGAGCGTCAGGCCGAGCAACGCACGCCGGAAGAAGTGCTCAAATCCGCCGACCAGGCGCTGTACGCCGCCAAAGGCGCAGGGCGTAACTGTGTGGTTGCGGCCGGGCAAACCCGGCGTGGCGCGGTGCGGATGGAGACGGCTGCCGGTTGAGTGATGGCGGTGTATTCAGCGGTTCTACAGTGATTGTTTGCGGCGGTGGCCGGCAGTAGGTTGAAACCATCTGCTGCCGGAGACATCGCCATGCCTGAGTACAAAGCTCCCCTGCGCGACATGCGCTTTCTGATCGACCACGTGTTTGATTTCCACGGCCACTACGCCGCGCTGGGCGCAACGGACGCCAGCCCGGACATGGTCAGCGCGATCCTCGAAGAAGGCGCCAAATTCTGCGAAAACGTGCTGTCGCCGCTTAATCGCAGCGGCGATGAAGAAGGCTGCCATTTCGACAACGGCGTCGTCACCACGCCCAAGGGCTTCAAGGAAGCCTTCGCCCAGTACGTGGAAGGCGGCTGGCACGGCGTGGCGGCGGACCCGGCCTTCGGTGGCCAGGGCTTGCCGCACTCTTTGGGCCTGGTGCTGAGCGAAATGATCGGCTCCAGCAACACATCCTGGGGCATGTACCCTGGGCTGACCCACGGCGCCATGTCGGCGATCCACGCCCACGGCACGGATGAGCAGAAAGCCACTTACCTGACCAAACTCACCGCCGGCGAGTGGACCGGCACCATGTGCCTGACCGAAGCCCATTGCGGCACCGACCTGGGGCTGATCAAAACCCGCGCCGTGCCCCAGGCGGACGGCAGCTATGCGCTCACTGGCAGCAAGATCTTCATCTCCGCCGGCGAGCACGACCTGAGTGCCAATATCATCCACCTGGTGCTGGCCAAGTTGCCGGATGCACCGGCGGGCACCAAAGGTATCTCGTTGTTTATCGTGCCCAAGTTCCATGCCGATTCGGGTGAGCGCAACGCGGTGCACTGCGGCTCCATCGAGCACAAGATGGGCATCAAGGCGTCGGCCACGTGCGTGCTGAATTTCGACGGTGCCAGGGGCTTCCTGATTGGCGAGGCGAACAAGGGCCTCAACTGCATGTTCACCATGATGAACCACGCGCGTCTGGGCACCGGCATGCAGGGCCTGTGCAACGGCGAAGCGAGTTTCCAGGGCGCGATCAAATACGCCAACGACCGCCTGCAGATGCGCTCGCTCACCGGCGCCAAGGCCCCGGAAAAAGCCGCCGACCCGATCATCGTGCACGCCGATGTGCGGCGTATGTTGCTGACCATGAAAGCCTTCAACGAGGGCAACCGCGCGCTGACCTACTTCACCGCGCAATTGCTCGACACCGCGCACCTGGGCAGCGACGCCGGCCAACGCCAGGAAGCCGAAGACCTGTTGGCGTTCCTTACGCCCATCTGCAAAGCCTTCATGACCGATACGGGGCTTGAGGTGACCAACCACGGCATGCAGGTGTTCGGCGGCCACGGCTATATTCGCGAATGGGGCATGGAGCAATTGGCGCGCGATGCCCGTATTGCGCCGATCTATGAAGGCACCAACGGCATCCAGGCGCTCGACCTGCTGGGCCGCAAGGTGCTCGGTAGCCAAGGCAAGCTGTTGCGCGGTTTCACCAAGATTGTGCATAAGTTTTGTGCGGAGAATGCCGAGCATCCGCAACTCAAGGCCCATGTGGCGCAGCTCAATCAACTGAATCAGCAATGGGGCGAGTTGACGATGCAGGTCGGCATGGCCGCCATGAAAAACCCCGATGAAGTCGGTGCAGCGGCGGTGGATTACTTGATGTACAGCGGTTACATCATCCTCGCCTACCTGTGGTTGCGCATGGCGATTGCGGCTCAGGCACACGACGACACCGAGTTTGCCCAGGCTAAGTTGGCGACCTGCGACTTCTACTTCAAACGTTTGCTGCCGCGTACGGCGACGCACCGGGCAGCGGTGGAGGCGGGCAGCGAATGCCTGATGAGCCTGCCGGCTCAGTTGTTTGCACTGTAGGCGGCGTGACTTATAAATACTTAATAGTCACGAAAGGACCCTATGTGTCTGAAAAGTTGTTCGGGTACACTCGGAGCTTGTAAAACCGATCCTATCGAATCACTTTTTACGTTCTCACGAGGTTTGCCATGGCTGATTACAAAGCGCCGCTGCGTGATATGCGCTTCGTCCTCAACGAAGTTTTTGAGGTCGCCAAGACTTGGGCCCAATTGCCGGCATTGGCAGACACCGTGGATGCCGAAACTGTCGAGGCGATCCTTGAGGAAGCCGGCAAAGTCACGGCCAAATCCATCGCTCCGCTTAGCCGTAACGGCGATGAGCAAGGTTGCCGTTGGGCGGACACCGTGGTCAGCACGCCGGATGGTTTTCCACAGGCCTATAAAACCTACGCCGAAGGCGGCTGGGTGGGCGTAGGCGGCGATCCGATCTTCGGCGGCATGGGCATGCCCAAGGCCGTTTCGGCCCAAGTCGAAGAGATGATCAACTCGTCGAGCCTGGCGTTCGGCCTGTACCCGATGCTGACATCCGGCGCCTGCGTGTCGATCAACACCCACGCCAGCGAAGCACTCAAAGCCACCTATTTGCCGAAGATGTACTCCGGCGAGTGGGCCGGCTCCATGTGCCTGACTGAAGCGCATGCCGGGACCGACCTGGGGATTATCCGCACCAAGGCCGAGCCTCAGGCGGACGGTTCCTACACGATCAGCGGCACCAAGATTTTTATCACCGGCGGCGAACACGACCTCACCGAAAACATTATCCACCTGGTGCTGGCCAAGCTGCCTGACGCGCCGGCCGGACCAAAAGGCATCTCGTTGTTCCTGGTGCCGAAGTTCATGGTCAATGCCGACGGCAGCTTGGGCGCGCGTAATCCGGTGAGCTGTGGCTCCATCGAGCATAAGATGGGCATCCAGGCGTCTGCGACCTGCGTGATGAACTTCGATGCAGCCGTGGGTTACCTGGTGGGCGAGCCGAACCGTGGGCTGGCGGCGATGTTCACCATGATGAACTACGAGCGCCTGGGGGTTGGTATCCAGGGCTTGGCGTCGGGTGAGCGCTCGTATCAGAACGCGATTGAATATGCGCGTGATCGTCTGCAAAGCCGTTCGCCGACCGGCGCCCAGGCCAAGGACAAAGTCGCCGACCCGATCATCGTGCACCCTGATGTGCGCCGCATGTTGCTGACCATGAAGGCCTCGAACGAAGGTGGCCGCGCGTTCTCCACCTACGTGGCCACGCAGTTGGATATCGCCAAGTTCAGCGAAGACGCTGCCGCCCGCGAGCGTGCCGACAATCTGGTGGCGTTGCTGACGCCGGTTGCCAAAGCATTCCTCAGCGACCTGGGCCTGGAAACCACCGTACTCGGCCAGCAAGTGTTCGGCGGCCACGGCTACATTCGCGAGTGGGGCCAGGAGCAGCTTGTTCGGGATGTGCGCATCACGCAGATCTACGAAGGCACCAATGGCATTCAGGCGCTGGACTTGATGGGGCGCAAGATCGTCGGCAGCGGCGGTGCGTTCTACACCTTGTTTGCCGACGAGATCCGCCAGTTCATCGCCACGGCGGGTGCCGAACTGGGTGAGTTCACCCGTCCGCTGAGTGCGGCGGTGGATAATCTGGATGAGTTGACCGCCTGGGTGCTGGACCGTGCCAAGACCAACCCGAATGAAATCGGCGCGGCCTCGGTGGAGTACCTGCACGCCTTTGGCTACATGGCCTATGCCTATATGTGGGCGCGCATGGCCAAGGCGGCGTTGGGCAAAGAAGCTGAGGAAGACTTCTATGCCAGCAAACTGGGCACCGCGCGCTTCTACTTTGCTCGCCTGCTGCCGCGTATTCATTCGTTGAGTGCGTCGGTAAAAGCCGGTAGCGAATCGCTGTTTTTGCTGGATGAAGCACAGTTTTAAAGGCTTGGAGGGCGTGTAAGCATTCTCTTACATCACCTGCTGCTATTCGTCCTCTATCGCCAAATTGGATCCACGGATAATCTACTTCACATGGACGTCGCGCAGGAAGCGCAAAGCAACAACACGGACACGTAGGATTCTGCCAGGACGGCGGAGTGAAATGGATGTCAGGGAAACAGTCTGCAAAGCCCCGCTTCGGCGGGGTTTTCTTTTGCCTGCGAAAAAGTCAGACAGGCGCCTACGGGGCATTCATCACGTCTTCCAGCAAGGTGCGCAGCAGCGCCACCGTGGCTTGCTGGCGTTGTACGTCGCGGCACACCAAACCCACTTTCAGCGCCACCCTCGGTTCACTCAAGGGTTTCCACAGTAGCGCCTTGCTGTTGTGCTCGTCCTGGGAGCGCCCCGGCAATACGGTGGCCAGCTTGGTGTGGGGCAGGCTGTCGAGAATACCCACCATCGTGTTGAGCTCCGCCTGCACTTGCGGCCTGCGGCCCAGGTTGGACAACTGCCCTTGCCAGATCTGCCGCACTTGAAACTCCTCGCCCAATAGCAACATCGGCAACTCGGCCGCCTGTTTCAGCGAGACTTTCTTGAATTCGCGCAGGGGATGGTCCTCGGGGATGACCACCTTCAATTCATCTTCATACAACAGCACGCCGTGCAGCCCCGGCTGGCGCGGCGGCAGGTAGCTGATGCCGATGTCCAGCGAGCCGTTCAGCAGCCGGCGTTCAATCTCCATGCCCGTCAATTCGTAGATCTGCACCACCAAATGCGGCTGAGCTTTGCGCACGCGCTCAAGCATTTGCGGGACCAGGCTGGTGTGCACGGTTTGCAGCACGCCGATGGCCAAGGTGCGCATCGCCTGGCCCTTGAAGTTGCGCAAGGCTTCAACCGCCTGCTGCATGCCGTCGATCAGCGGCAACGCGTGGTTGTACAAGGTATGCGCGGCGAGCGTCGGCAACAGGCGCTTGCTGCTGCGCTCGAACAGGCTCACATCCAGGTTCTGCTCCAATTGGCGAATCTGTTGCGAGAGGGCCGGTTGAGAGATCGATAAACGCTCCGCCGCCCGGCCCACGTGGCCTTCCTCATACACCGCGACGAAATAACGCAGTTGCTTGAAATCCATAAGAGTTACTTATCGAAAAAGCTGGAAAATCGAAATGGCCGATGGCCGCTTGGAGGCCTAGTCTAGCGCCTATTCGCAGGGCTTACAGGGCCGGATCGGGCAATGAACAGCGTATTTGTTGATAGCGTTTACATAGGCAAGGCAAAACACCTCAAGGCTCGGTTTGCACGGGGCATCGACCAAGGTCCGGTTGCCATCGGGGGTAAGCTGTGAATCTGTTTCGCCGCCCTGCGCCGAGCCTGGACGATTTGATCCTCGACGCCCCACGTGACCTTTCCAGTGACAGGGTGATGCACACCGCGGCAAGGCCTGCGCAGGTGTTTGTGCGTGGCCAGGGCTCCTGGCTCTGGGACAGCGACGAGCGCGCCTACCTGGATTTCAGTCAGGGCAGCGCCGCCAACAGCCTTGGCCATAGCCCGCAAATATTGATCAAGGCCCTGGCCGATCAGACTCAAGCGCTGATCAACCCAGGCAATGGCCTGCACAACCGCGCCCAGCTGAACCTTGTCGATCGGCTGTGCCAGCACACCGGCAGCGATCAGGGTTACCTGCTCAATAGCGGCGCCGAAGCCTGCGAAGCCGCGATCAAGCTGGCGCGCAAATGGGGCCAACTGCATCGCGGCGGGGCTTATCGCATCATCAGCGCCAGCAACGCTTGCCACGGCCGCAGTTTCGCAGCGATGGCGGCCTCGGCCAATGGCGGCGCAAACCGCTTTGAGCCGCAATTGCCGGGTTTCAGCCATGTGCCCTTCAACGACCTGCCAGCCCTGCACGCGGCGGTGGATGCACAGACCGTCGCCATTATGCTGGAGCCGATTCAGAGCGAAGCTGGCGTAATTCCCGCCACCGAGCACTATTTGAAAGGTGTTGAGCGGCTGTGCCGCGAGTTGGGAATCCTGCTGATCCTCGATGAAGTGCAAACCGGCATGGGCCGCTGCGGCAGCCTGCTCGCCGAACAACAGTATGGCGTGCGGGCCGACATCATCACCCTCGGCAAGGGCCTGGGCGGCGGCGTGCCATTGGCGGCGTTACTGGCGCGCGGCACAGCGTGCTGCCTGGAGGTGGGCGAATTGGACGGCACCCATCATGGCAATGCATTGATGGCCTCGGCTGGCGGGGCGGTGCTCGAAACGCTGCTGGAACACGGCTTTCTCGAACACGTCCGTGAGTCAGGCCTTTACTTGGGCGAAGGCCTCGCCCGTTTGGCTTATCGCTACGACCACGGCCAACTACGTGGACATGGCCTGATGTGGGGCC
The DNA here is from genome assembly GCF_022662395.1 of Pseudomonas sp. MONT-RG-20F-20-E-7-02. NCBI lineage: Bacteria > Pseudomonadati > Pseudomonadota > Gammaproteobacteria > Pseudomonadales > Pseudomonadaceae > Pseudomonas > Pseudomonas sp. MONT-RG-20F-20-E-7-02. The sequence continues at coordinate 70,369 of NZ_JAKNQN010000009.1, read as the reverse complement.
TGACGTTGTCGGATGATTCCGCAGATGCCGTCGTAAAAGCAGCCCTGCATGAAGGCCTGATCCTTAACGCCCCGCAACCCAACTGCCTGCGCTTCACACCGGCCCTGACGGTGAGCAAAAGTAACATCGACGAAATGCTCCTGCGCCTGGCCCGCGCCTTCTCCCGCGTGCGCACCGCACAACTGCAATGCCGCAAGGGCATCGCCGTTTAAACCCTAGATTCCAGAACCGTCTCGCGGCATACGCGGCGCCTCCAGCCTGATTCTTTTGGCTGGGGGCGTTTTTTTGTCGGTGAAATTTTTGGATTGAAAGCGTTGATTGAGCCTTATTGAGAGCAGTGGTTTTTTACAGGCATCGGCAAGGACTGCCGCTGGGGCATGAAAAATTTCGAGCGTGCCTCATTTCTAATCTGTACCACTGAGTGGTATGTTTGCGGGAAGGGATATCCATGAGGCTTAGGTTGTTCAAGACGCGGCATTTTGCTGATTCGGCCAGCAAGGCCTGGGTCTGTGATTCGGAGTTGAGAGAGGCATTTGGCCAGATGCTGAAGGGCCAAGCTGATAATTTAGACGGCGGTGTTTGGAAGAAACGTCTGAATCAGAACCGGCATCGCTCCATAGTCTTGGCCAGGGGCAGGCATTACTGGGTTTATCAGCTTCTGTTCGCCAAACAGGATCAAAGCAATATCAGTCAGAAGGATTTAATTGCGTTTCGAGCGATGGCGAAGACTTATGAAGCTTTAAGTGAAATACAGGTTCAGCAGCTACTGGATCTCAAGGAGTTTGTGGAGATATATCATGACCAAGAAATATGAGAGTGAAGCGCTGGAGTCCATTCATCAATCAGCCAAGGCGTTGTACTCGATAGGCGCCATCAGCAAAACCACGCTTCGTGAGTTTGACGAAATGTGCCTTGCAACGGTGCCGGCGCAAATCCCGGCCGAACAAATCAAGCAACTCCGCGAAAACAGCCACGTAAGCCAACCTGTATTCGCCCGTTACCTGAACACCAGCGCCTCCACGGTGAAGAAGTGGGAGTCCGGCGAGAAGCAACCCAGCGGCATGGCACTCAAGTTACTGAGCATCGTGCAGAAGCATGGGTTGGAGATTCTGGCCTGAGGATGGCCCCGTGCCAGATCCCAGTGAACCCTCACGAACGGCCAAGGTCGATTAGCTACACGGCTCACACGAGCCGATCTTCTGGAGCTGACCCATGGACATTATTCGTATCATCATCGCCATCCTGCTGCCGCCACTGGGTGTGTTCCTGCAAGTGGGCTTCGCCGGTGCGTTCTGGCTGAACATCCTGCTGACCTTGTGCGGTTACTTCCCCGGCATCATTCACGCCGTGTACATCATCGCCAAACGCTAAAACCCTCAGCCTTTTGCAATGAGCCGTGAGTTGCGCTCGTTGCGAAAGGCCAACTGCTCAATGGTCTGAGTGGCATGTTCGGCCTCTTCCCGCGCTTGCAGGATGATGCCGTGCTGCTCGGACTTGCTGCACACCGGGTCGGCGTTGCTTGCGTCCCCCGTGAGCATGAATGCCTGGCAGCGGCAGCCGCCGAAGTCTTTTTCCTTCTCGTCGCATGAACGGCACGGCTCGGGCATCCAGTCGTAGCCGCGAAAGCGGTTGAAGCCAAACGAGTCGTACCAGATGTGCTGCATGCTGTGGTCGCGCACATTGGGAAATTGCACCGGCATCTGTCGGGCGCCGTGGCAAGGCAGGGCGGTGCCGTCCGGCGTAACCGTGAGGAAGATGCTGCCCCAGCCGTTCATACAGGCTTTCGGGCGTTCCTCGTAGTAATCCGGCGTGACGAATATCAGCTTGCACGGGTGGCCTTCGGCTTCGAGCTTGGCACGGTATTCGTTGGTGATGCGTTCGGCGCGTACCAGCTGTTCTTTGGTCGGCAACAACCCCACACGATTGAGCTGCGCCCAGCCGTAGAACTGGCACGTGGCGAGTTCGACAAAGTCCGCCTCCAAAGCGATACACAGCTCAATGATGCGGTCGATCTTGTCGATATTGTGCCGATGGGTTACGAAATTCAACACCATCGGGTAGCCATGCGCCTTTACTGCACGGGCCATCTCCAACTTTTGCGCGAAGGCCTTTTTTGAGCCGGCCAGCAGGTTGTTCACCTGTTCGTCGCTGGCCTGGAAACTGATCTGGATATGGTCCAGCCCGGCTTTCTTGAAGTCGCTGATCTTCTGCTCGGTGAGGCCGATGCCAGAGGTGATCAGGTTGGTATAGAACCCCAGCTTGCGCGCCTCGGCGATCAGTTCGGCAAGGTCCTGGCGCACCAGCGGTTCACCGCCGGAAAAGCCCAATTGCGCGGCACCCATTTCCCGCGCTTCACGAAACACCTTGATCCACTGTTCGGTGCTCAGCTCCTTGCCCTGTTCGGCAAAATCCAGCGGGTTGGAGCAATACGGGCACTGCAACGGGCAGCGATACGTCAGCTCCGCGAGCAGCCACAGCGGCAGGCCGACCGGTGGCTTCTCAGGCAAGTTCGATCCAGTGCTGAGCACGGGCGACCTCCATGAAATCCTCGATGTCTTTACCCAGTTCAGGTACGCCGGGGAATTGCTTATCCAGCTCGGCGATGATGGCGGCCACATCGCGCTCGCCATCGATCAGGCCGCCGATCAACGCGGCGCTGTCGTTGAGCTTGATCATGCCTTCCGGGTAGAGCAACACGTGGCCTTTTTGCGCCGGCTCGTATTGGTAGCGATAGCCCTGGCGCCAGGTTGGTGTTCTGCTGCGATCAAAGCTCATAGGGTGATCCCTTTATGCCACACCCGCTGCTCGGTCACGCTGTGATAGGGCGGGCGTTTCAGTTCGTAGGCCATGCTCATGGCATCCAGCATGCTCCACAGGATGTCCAGTTTGAACTGGAGAATTTCCAGCATGCGCTCCTGGCCCTCACGGGTAGTGTAATGCTGCAGCGTGATCGCCAAGCCGTGTTCCACATCGCGACGGGCCTGGCCCAGGCGGGTACGGAAATACTCGTAACCGGCCGGGTCGATCCATGGGTAGTGCTGCGGCCAGCTGTCGAGGCGCGACTGGTGGATCTGCGGGGCGAACAGCTCGGTCAGCGAGCTGCTGGCGGCTTCCTGCCAGCTGGCACGGCGCGCAAAGTTGACGTAGGCATCCACCGCAAACCGTACGCCGGGCAGCACCAGTTCCTGGGAACGCAGTTGGTCTGGGTCTAGGCCGACTGCCTGGCCCAAGCGCAACCAGGCTTCGATGCCACCGTCTTCGCCAGGGGCGCCATCGTGGTCGAGCAGGCGCTGTATCCACTCGCGGCGGATCTCGCGGTCCGGGCAGTTGGCCAGGATCGCGGCGTCTTTCAGCGGGATGTTCACCTGATAGTAGAAACGGTTGGCGACCCAGCCCTGAATCTGCTCGCGCGTGGCGCGGCCCTCATACATCGCCACGTGGTACGGGTGATGGATATGGTAGAAGGCGCCCTTGGCCCGCAGGGCTGCTTCGAATTCGGCAGTGGTCAACGGTGTATCAGTCATCTCGATTGCTCCTACAATTCAAGGCTCATGCCGTCGTAAGCCACTTCGACATTGCGCCGCACCAGTTCCGCTCGCTCGGGGGAATCTTCATCGAGGATCGGATTGGTGTTGTTGATGTGGATAAGCACCTTGCGCTGCTCGGGCAACTGCTCCAGCACTTCCAGCATGCCGCCGGGGCCGTTCTGCGCCAAGTGGCCCATCTCGCGCCCGGTGCGGGTGCCGACGCCTCGGCGCTGCATTTCATCGTCGTCCCACATCGTGCCGTCCACCAGCAGGCAATCGCTGCCGGCCATGATCTCCAGCAACGGCGCGTCAACCTTGCCCAGGCCCGGGGCGTAGAACAGTTTGCCGCCAGTGCGCAGGTCTTCGACGATCAGGCCGATGTTGTCGCCGGGGTGCGGGTCGAAGCGGTGCGGCGAGTAGGGCGGTGCGGCGCTGCGCAGTGGCAGCGGAGTGAAACGCAGGTTGGGGCAGGCCGGGATGGTGAAGCTAGCGTCCAGCTCGATGCGGTTCCAGGCCAGGCCGCCGTTCCAGTGCGTGAGCATGGTGAACAGTGGAAAACCGGTGCTCAAGTCTTCATGGACCATGTCGGTGCACCACACCTGGTGCGGGCAGCCTTCGCGCAAGCTCAACAGGCCGGTGGTGTGGTCGATCTGGCTGTCCATCAGGATGATCGCGCTGATCCCGGTATCGCGTAGCGCGCGGCCGGGTTGCATCGGGGCGAAACCCTGCAGTTGCGCGCGGATATCCGGCGACGCATTGCACAGTACCCAATTCACGCCATCGTCGGAGATTGCGATAGACGACTGAGTGCGCGCCTGCGCCCGCAGGCTGCCGTCGCGAAAGCCTGCGCAATTCACGCAGTTGCAGTTCCACTGCGGGAAACCACCGCCGGCGGCGGAACCTAGAATCTGGACAAACATGATCGCTCCATCAGCAAAGCTCAAAACAAAAACGCCCCGGGCGAACCGAGGCGTTGTATTACTCAGCCAATCAACGGCTGGCGAAGTACATGGTGACTTCGAAACCAATACGTAGATCAGTGTAAGCAGGTTTGGACCAGGTCATATTCATACTCCTACGAGGGATGGGACGTTCACTACTCAGCAATACATATAGTCCACCTCCAACCGGAGATGTTCAGAGGTGTGCGTATGAATGTTACGCAATTCTTTTCAAGTTAGCGCTGTCTTGGTGGAAAAAGCCTTTTGCAGGGCCAGCAATGATCAGGCTCCTGTCTGCCAGGAATCACTCACTCGGGTGCCGTTGGCCACACAGCGCCAGCCGCCTGCAGCATCGTTGAGTTGTTGGGTGGCGTGCTGCAAGTCCGCGTGCGTGAGGGTTTGGATCAGCTGTTGAAGCTGTTGCAGATAACCCGACGAATGGCCAGCCAGCTGTGCGTGCCAGAGCAGGTCGGCGGCTTGGGCGATGGGCAATGCCTGGGCGCTGAATTGCTGCGTCAGGGCCTGGTTGCCCAAGTCGGCATAATTGTCGATCAGCGCCGGCAGTTGGGTCAGGAAGGTTTGCAGGTGTTCGACGATCCCCGCCAGGGAGATACTTGGCGATTGCACGCCAAAAAGCAGGCCGGTTTGCCCATTAATCTGTCGGATGCCGCTGAATACTGCGTAGCCGACTTGCAGTTCGACGCGCAGGCGTTGGTAGAACGGGCGCTGGATCAGATGGCCGAGCAGGCGCCATGCGGCTTCATCGGCCAGGGATTGGGTTGGCGTCGGGCAAAACAGCAGCAATGCGGCTTCGCTAGAGTCGGTCTTCACCTCGTGCCAGAGCCGTTGGCCGTCGAGGCTTTGGGGCGTGTGTTCGAGGCTTGCCGGCTGGCCAGGCAGTCGCGCCGCAGCGGTCTTGATCGCCGTTTCACACGCCGCGGGCAAGGCTGTGCCCAGCCCCTGCCAGCGTGCAGTGTTCCATGACGCTGATGTCTTGCTCGTCCCGGAACCCTTACCGACACAGTAAGCCGGTAACGCCTTGAGCAGTTCCCGGATGGCAATCATCGGCGTTTGGGCGGTGGGTGACGGCGCCTCATCGGTCCGGCTCAGGTTGAGCGCCAGCGCTTCGACTACGGCAGGCATCGGTTCGTGAAGCCCGACCATTTTCACCAACCAATCATTGCCGAGGGTTTCGAAAGATAAATCCACTCCCGCCTGACGCGCATTTTCGCGCAGCGGCTGCAACGCACTTTCCAGCCCGGCTGGGGCGGCGGATTCAAATCGCCATTGCAGGTACAGCGCGCCTTCATCAGTGCCATCCGCCAAGGCCTGGCTGAATGTCAGCGCCGACACGTCTCGCCGCCCCCGCGAGCGATCCTGGGCAAAGGTGCGCAAACCACGATGAGCGCTGGTCTGGCCGCGAATCAGGCCCGCACGTTCTTCCTTGGCTGGCGGGCGCAGGAATGGATTGCCGGGCGGCAATTGCCAGGCGTGCTCGGCGGGCGGCAGGTGCAGTGAGTCAAGCATGGCCTTGAGGGCTGCAACACCCTGTTCCGACAAGTCTTCGCTGGTGTTTCGAGCCAGTGCCAGGGCGCCCTGGATCTGTTGCTGGCGAGCGCTCAGCAAGGCGAACTCTTCGCGCACCGGCGTCCAATTGCTCTGTGCGAAAAAACTCAGCCAGTCGTGCAACAACGCTTCGATATGAGTAGCCGCGTCGCCTTGAGTACCGAGCGTGATATCGATATCCAGCAGCGCTTGCCCGGCAAAGTGATACAGCACCGATGCCTGCAGTTCGGTCGCCAGCTTTTGCGCTTTCAGCGCCGCCAGCAAGCCGCCGGGGGCGCAGGCGTTGAGCCAGGTGCAGAGAAAATCCAGTGCTTCGCGCGGCACGTCGCAGGCAATGACATGGTGCAGGTGGTTGTTCGCGGTGTGTTGATAGCCCTGCGCTGCGCCTCGCATCAGCGCGGGCGGTTCGGCCTGTGGGTGGAAAGGCCCAGAGGCCAATGCCTGGCTGAATCGCTGCGCCAATGCTTCCAACTCTTCCAATGCTTGCGGCCCGGCAAGGCTCAAGGTCATCTGCCCGCTTCTGTAAAAAAGCGCGTGGAATTCCCGCAAAGCTTGCTGAAATGCCTCACGCTCCACCGGCAAACTGTCCCGATTACCTGCATGAAAACCGCGCAATGGATGATCGGCTGCCAAGCTCTCCAGCAGCGCGACCTCCTGCTGTGCCTTGGCATCCTGGGACCAGGCGACGAACTCGGCGTGCAGCACTTCGCGCTCCCGCAGTTGGTCTTCAACCGCCAGGCGCGGATGGGTCAGCATGTCCGCCAGCCGTTCCAGTCCATCCGCAAAGGCCTGCACGGGCAGTTCGAAAAAGTAGTCCATGGTGCGCTCGCGGGTACTCGCATTGACCTGTCCGCCATGCCGCTGCACGTGGGCCATCAGCCCTTCGTCGGTGGGAAAACGCTGCGTCCCGAGAAACAACAAATGCTCAAGAAAATGCGCCAGCCCCGGCCATGCCAATGGCACGTCATGGCTACCGGCGGCCACCCGTAAAACGGCAGCGCAACGCTTTAAACGTGGCGCACGGCGTAGGGACACCCGCAGGCCATTCGCGAGGGTCAGGTGGAGGTGATGAGGCTGGGCCGGCGCAGGCATGGGCACTTCCGAAACGTAGGAGGTGGCCATGTTAACAAACCGGCCGGGTCAGGGCTTGTGCAGCGCGGCGTACAGCTCGGGGCGACGGTCTTGCAGGTAGTGATTGGCGACGCGGGCGTCGATGATGGATTGGCGATCCAGCTCCCCGACAATCAGCGCCTCATCCAGCCCGGCCTGGGCGACGCACTGGCCATTCGGCGCTGCAATACTGCTCTGGCCGCAATACTGAATTTCGCCTTCCTGCCCGCAATAGTTGGCGTAAGCCACATAACACTGGTTTTCATAGGCCCGTGCCCGAACGGTGACGTCGGCGACGAAGTCGAACGGCACCATATTGGCGGTGGGCACTAAAATCAGTTCAGCACCGGCCAGGGCCAGACGCCGGGTGTTTTCCGGGAACTCCAGGTCGTAGCAGATCAGGAAACCAAGCTTCCAACCGTTCAGTTCCACCAACGGGAAATCATCTTCCCCGGCACTGAACATCGAGTGGTCCAGGTCGCCAAACAGGTGAGTCTTGCGGTAGTTGCACAGGCGCTGGCCATGGGAGTCTATTAACTGCACGGCGTTGTAGATCTGCCCGTCCTCGGCCCGCTCCGGGTAGCCATACACAATCGCCAGCCCCGCGCTCCTGGCAAGCTCGGCAATCGCCTGAGCCGACGCGCCATCCTGTGCCTCGGCCAGCGCGCCAACCGCTTCGGCGCCGATGTTGTAGCCGCTGAGAAACATCTCCGGCAACACCAGCACATCCGCGCCCGACGCCTCATGGGCGAGCTGGTGCAGGCGCTTGAGGTTGCCGGCCACATCCAGCGGCAGCGGTGGGCATTGGTACAGGGCGACGCGCATATTCAACTCCTTAATCGGCCAGGGCGATTGGGCCGATTTCGTCGAATACATCACCCGGCCCCGGGTTCTGCGGATGGGTGCTGCCACCGAAGTGGGTCATGATGCCCCACACCGCGTTCAGCGAAGTTTGTACCGCGCCTTCTACCCAGGCGGGCGTCCAGGAAACGTCATCACCGGCGATAAAAATCCCACGTTGTTCGGCGGGCATGTCCTTCTGCATAAAGTGCGCATACATCCGCTGGTTGTAGCGATAGTGACCGGGCAAAGCGCCTTTGAAAGCCCCGAGGAAATGCGGGTCGGCTTCCCAGGACACGGTGATCGGGTCGCCGATGATGCGCGCCTTGATGTCGACTTTCGGGTAGATCTTTTTCAGTGCGTCCAGCGCCAGTTTCACGCGCTTGTCGATGGGCTGCGGGAGCATTTTCAGCGCGTCGCTCATCCACGAATATGACAGGCAGATCACGCCCGGCTTGTCGTCGCCGTTGTCGAACAGGTAAGTGCCACGGGTCAGGCGATCGGTGAGGGTCATGCTCATCAGGTCGCGGCCGGTTTCCGGGTCTTTGTCTTTCCAGAATGGGCGATCGACCATTACAAAGGTTTTCGACGACTGCATGTAACGGGTGCGGTCCAGGGCCATCCACATTTTTTGCGAGAACAGGGTTTCGTCGCATTCGATTTGGGTGGTCAGCAGCCAGCTTTGGCAGGTGGTCAGCACGGCGGCGTACTCGCGTGTGTCGCCGTAGTTGTCGGTCACGGCAAAGCGCCCACCGTCGGCGTGCGCGATGCGCTTCACGCCGGCGCGTGGCGCGCCACGATGCAACGAGCTGAGACTGGTGCCCGCCGGCCAATGGGCGCAACGCTCCGGCACATGGCGCCAGATGCCCATGGGCACTTGTGCCACGCCGCCGACAACCAGGTGCTGGTGGTCGTCGCAGTTGGTCATCACCACGCGGAAGATTTCCAGCATCGAGTTGGGGAAGTCCGAGTCCCAGCCGCCGGTGCCGAAACCCACTTGACCGAAGACTTCGCGGTGCGCGAACGACAGTTTGGCGAAGGCCTTGGAGGTGGCGACGAAGTCATAGAAGGTGCGGTCATCCCACAACGGTACCAGCTTGTTCCACAGCGCTTTGAGGCGCGGCACGTCGCGATCGCGGATGGCCTGCTGGATATCACCGAACTGCGAACCAGCTTCCAGCGCATCCGCCCAGGCGTCGGCGACCTCCTGGAACAGCACCGGCAAGTCCGAGAGTTTTTGTGCGTAGTGGGTCTGGCCTTCGAGGTCGACCACCGTGCTGCCGGAGGCTGGCGTCAGCGGGTTGGGGAAGGGCTTGGTCTCCAGGCCCAGCTTGTCCACATAGTGGTAGAACGCGGTGGACGACACCGGAAAACGCATGCCGCCCAGCTCGGCGATAATGCCTTCGGCACCTTCAAACGCCTGGGAACGCAAGCGGCCGCCCATCTTCGACGCTTCGTACACCACCGGCTTGAGGCCCAGCTTCATCAGCTCATAAGCGGCCACCAGACCCGCGATCCCGGCACCCACAATCGCCACTTCGGCGCCATGGTTGGCGGCAGGAATGCTGCCCAGGCCGGCCGGATGCTCGATCCAGTCATCAAAGGCAAACGGAAAATCCGGGCCAAAGATGGTGATGGGTTTTTTACCGTCGGCGGGGTGGCGATTGGTCTTGCTGATGGTGCTGGACGGAATGCTCATGGCTGACCTTACTGACGACTCGGCGGGTTGTGGCCCGTTGAGTATAGGAAAAGATGGCAGCCAGTTTAGGGAGCGTAGCGTTCGTTATTAAGACGCAATGTGTCGTCGGATTGAACTGTTTTTAGTCAAAGTGACGAAGTAGGCGGTCAGATTGGTTGGCCGCGATCTAATTTGTTACTGAGGATGATCGACGTGGTGGTTTTCTCCACGCCGTCGACACTGCCGATCTGGTCCAGCAACTGATCCAGCTGCTCCGGCGAATCGGTGCGCAGCCACGCCACGTAATCAAACTCGCCACTCACCGCACACAACTGCTGCACCTGCGCCATGGCACTCAGCCTGCGCAGCACTTCCTTGCCCGAGCGCGCTTGCACGGTAATCCCCACATAAGCCTGCAAACCCCCATCGACCACACGCTGGCCGAGGCGCACGCCGTAGCCGGTAATCACCTGGGTTTTCTCCAGGCGTGCCAGTCGCGACGTCACCGTGGTGCGCGCAATACCCAGTTGCCGGGCAAGCATGGCCACGCTTTCGCGAGCGTTGATCTGCAAGGCGGCGATCAGTTGGCGATCGATTTCATCGAGGACGGGCAAGGGCAGGGCTCCAGAGCGGGCGGCAATGGGTCGCCATGTTACAGGCTTGTGCCCGCGCTGGATGGGTGTGACTAGGGCAACTTGCACACTTTTGCGGCAGCGGGATCGTTAGGGATAAACGAATCCGGCGCGCCAGCCTTGAGTACCGCGTAGCCACGACGCCATGGCTGGTCATCAATCAGGTTCCAGCGATGCCCTGAGCCGGTGTTGTCTTCAGCGACCAGCACTTCACCGGGGTGCAAGGTGAACGTCTCGCCGCCACGGGTAGCGAATGCCAGCGTGCCGGAGAGTGTCATGACGTACTGCGGCTCGGGGTCGTTATGCCAGCCGTAAGCCGCATGCGCAGGGGTTGTCTTGAAATGAATGGCAGTCACGTCGTTGCGCTGGGTCTGGTCGATGGTGCCTTCCAACACGTGCGAGGCGTTGTCTGCGCCAGTGCAGAGTTTGTACGCCTTGATGGTGGCCGGTGCAGGCGTTGCTGCGTGTGCGCAGTTCAGCGTTGCAAGGGTGATTGCGAGAGCGTCTGCGGTGCGCAGGCTGAGGGCAAAAAAGGCGTGGGGTGATCGGTTGGATTGAGGCATGGAGCCTGGTGTCCTCGTGCTGGTGCGGGTGGCCGAGCATGGTCTGTGCCGTAGCAGTTGAGGACAATTAACAAATCTTTCATTGCTTGTAACGTCGCGACTTTTCGCGCGGAAGCCGCCCTTAAAATCGAGGCACAAAAACTGACAGATGTTCGCTGGCAGAAAAACTCTTTACATCGTCATCATCGCGGCACATGAGCCCGGCCAAAGGCACCTTACACAGTATTTTCAAATCAGCAGGTCTCAAGTGATAAGACTGGCCGACGAGTTGGATGAGCCCCTTAGAGTTCGTTCGGAGGTGGAGCGATGAAATTCCCAGTGGTAGTACATAAAGACGCCGATTCGGACTACAGCGTGACGGTCCCTGATGTACCTGGTTGCTTTTCGGCAGGCTCCTCGTTTTCCGAAGCGTTGGATAATGTCCGGGAGGCGTTGGCGTTGCATCTGGAAGGGCTGGTTGCCGACCAGGAAAAACTTCCCCAAGCACAAGAGGTCGATGCTCATCTGGACAATCCGGACTTTTCCGGTGGTGTCTGGGCGATAGTCGACTTTGATCTCACGCCGTACTTGGGTAAGTCGGTGCGCTTCAATGCCTCTCTGCCGGAGCAGTTGCTGCACCGCATTGATGAGCGTGTGCAGAAGGATCACCGCTATGCATCGCGGTCAGGCTTTTTGGCGACGGCGGCGTTGCGTGAGTTGTCTGTGTAAGTCGAACGCCAGACACGCAAAAGCCGCGCAATGCGCGGCTTTTTTGTTTGGTGGGCCCACACGGACTTGAACCGTGGACCAAAGGATTATGAGTCCTCTGCTCTGACCAACTGAGCTATAGGCCCTTGTAACAGGTCGCGGATTATAACGACGGTTTCCCCGCTGTGCCATCCGAAAAGTCTGAAACCCTCATATGAAGAAATGTCGCGGCAAAAAGCTCGGGCGGCAGGGGCAGGCTGACGATGTAGCCTTGCATCTGTTCGCAGCCTTCGGCGGCGAGGAAGGCCTGTTGCGCGGGGTTTTCCACGCCTTCAGCGATGATGGTGAATTGCATGCTGTGGCCCAGGGCGATGATGGCGCGCACGATGGCGGCGTCGTGAGGGTCGTCGGGCAGGCCGCGTACGAATGACTGATCGATCTTGAGGAAGTCCAGCGGCAGGCGTTTGAGGTAGCTGAGGGATGAATAGCCGGTGCCGAAATCGTCAATTGCCAGTTGCACGCCGAGGCGTTTGAGCTGGTGCAGCACTTCCAGGGCTTCTTCGGCCTGGCTCATGATGAAGTTTTCGGTGATCTCCAGTTGCAGGCAGCCGGGTTCCAGGCGGTAGTCGCGCAGGAGCTGCTCAATGCGCCCGAGCAGGTTGGGGTGACGCAGTTGCGCGCCAGCGAGGTTCACCGACAGCGGGCCGAAATCATCGAAGACGGTTTGCCAGGCGTGCAGTTGCCGGCAGGCCTGTTCCAGCACCCAGTCGCCAATTTGCAGGATCATGCCGTTCTCTTCGGCGAGGGCGATGAAATGCTCGGGCGGCACGTCGCCGAAGGTGGGGTGGTGCCAGCGGATCAGGGCTTCGGCGCCGATCAGTTCCTGGGTCGCCAGGCTCAGCTTGGGTTGGTAATACAGGCTCAATTCTTCACGTTCGATGGCGCGGCGCAGTTCGTGTTCCAGGGCCACGCGTTCGTTGGCTTGGGCGGTGAGGTCGCGGGTGTAGCTTTCGACGCGGTTGCGGCCCTTTGCCTTGGAGCGGTACATCGCGGCGTCGGCATTTTTGACCAGCGTGGCGACGTCAGTGCCGTCCTGCGGGTACAGGCTGGTGCCGATACTCGCGCTGATAAAGAACTCGTGCTCACCGGCCTGGAAGGGCGGGGTAAAACAGGCGAGCAGTTTGTTGGCCAGGTGTTCGGCGTCGCTGGCGTGTTGCAGGCCAGGCAGCAGGATGATGAATTCGTCGCCGCCCAGGCGCGCTACGGTGTCGACGTCACGCAGTTGGTCCTTGAGGCGCACGGCGATGTCCTTGAGCAGCAGGTCGCCGATGGGATGGCCGAGGCTGTCGTTGATGTGTTTGAAGCGGTCCAGGTCGAGGAACAGCACGGCGCCTTGGTTACCGCTTTCCTGCTGGCCATTCAGTGCCGCCTGCAAACGGCTTTCAAACAGGGTGCGGTTGGGCAGGCCGGTCAGTGGGTCATGATGCGCCTGGTAGTCGAGCCGCGCCTGGGCGTGCTTGAGGCTGGAAATGTCGGCAAACACGGCGACAAAGTGGGTGATCAATTGCTCGCGGTTGCGCACGGCACTGATGGTCAGCCAGCTGGGGTACAACTCGCCGTTTTTGCGGCGGTTGGAGATCTCACCCTGCCAGTGGCCCTGGGCGGTCAACTGGTGCCACATGGCCGCATAGAACGCGCTGTCATGCAGGCCGGAGGCGAGCAGGCGCGGCGTGCTGCCCAGCGCTTCGGCTTCGCTGTAGCCGGTGATTTCAGTGAAGGCACGGTTGACGGCGCTGATGTTCTGCCGAGTGTCGGTGATCAATACGCCTTCGGCCGTACTTTCAAATACCGTCGCGGCCTGTTGCAGTTTTTCCTGCATGAACTGGCGTTCGGTGATGTCCCGAGCAATGGTGAGCATGCAATCTTCATCGCCGATGGGCAGTGGGCGGCTGGAGACTTCGCAGAGGCGAATCTGGCCGTCGTTGCGGCGTATATGGCAGACGAAATCGCGCACAAACCCGTCGCGCTGCATCAGCTCAAGCATGTGTTTGCGTTCGTTGAGGTCGACCCAGATGCCCAAGTCCAGGGTGGATTGGTCGAGCGAGGTTGCGCTGGTAAACCCGGTAATCCGGCTGAAACCGTCGTTCACTTCAATCAGCAGACCATCGCGTTGGCGGCTGAGCAGCAAGCCATCGGGTGAGGCATGGAAGGCCTTGGCGAATTTCTCTTCGGAGGTTTGCAGCTGTTGCTGGGTTTCCTTGAGCTGGGTGATATCACGCACCACCACCACCAGGGCCTCGGTGGTGTCGAGTTGGAACGGCTCCGCCGAAATCAGGCCGGTAAAGGCCTGGCCGTTGCTGCGCCGAAACGGCATTTCGAGGTTGCGGATGCTGGTGGTTTGCACGCGTTGCAGCAGGTCGGGGCCGACGCCTTGAATGCCCCAGATATTCAGTTCGGTGGCGGTTTTGCCCACGACTTGTTCAGCGCTCAAGCCAATTTGGTCTTCAAAAGCCTTGTTGACCTCCAGCAGGCAGCCATCGGACAGCCGCGCAATTACCAGGATGTCCGGGCATTGCTGGAACACCGAGGCAAATTTCTGCTCGGAAAGCTGCAGGGCCTCTTCTGTGCGTTTGGCTTCGCTGATATCGATCATCAGGCCGCGCAGCACCGGCTCGTGCCCGTGCTCGATAAGGCTGACAATGTCGCGCACCCACAGGCAGCGGCCATCGGCGGTGATCACTCGATAATCGAGGCTGTGGTCGCGGTTGGCGCGGGTTTCGCGGTAGCAATAGGCTTCGGCGCGCGTCAGGTCGGCGGGGTGGATGATGTTGCGCCAGAAACCGGGGATCAGCCAGTGCGCGCGGGGGTAGCCGAGCAGGTCTTCGGCATGGGGCGACACGTAGCTGTAGGTGAAGTCAGTGATGCTGGCTTCCCAGGCGATGGCGGACAGGCTCTCCACCAGGCCGCGATAGTGGTATTCACTGCTGCGCAGTTCCTGCTCAAGGGCGACCCGTCGGGAAATTTCCGAGCTGAGTCGGCGATTGATCCGAATCACGATGGCCAGCACAGTGCTCAACAGCAGCACGGCGGGCAGGCCGTACATCAGCAGGTCGGCCCAGAACGTGCGGTGATCGGTAAAGCTGCCGACCCAATGTTGCTGGATCGCGTCGGTTTCGTCTGAGCTGAGGTCGGCGAGCACCTTGTCCAGGATGCCCACCAGCATTTTCTCATCGCGCGGTACGCCCATCGCCAACTGATAGCGGTAGGGCGTTTCGCCGCTGACGTATAAACCATCAAGCTTGAGTTGGCGCAGGCTCCAGACGCTGGAGGCAAGATCGCCTACGACCGCATCCACTTCATCGGTGGCCAGCGCCTGCAGAGTCGAGCTGACGTTGGGCATGGCCACCAGGTTGAGATCCGGGTGGTGGGTGCGCAGTAATTCATGCGGTGCGTAGTTTTCCACCACAGCAATCTTGAGACCGTACAAATCCTTCAGGTTGCGCGGTTTCGCGCCGCCTTCATGGGCGAGGATGACAATCGGGAAATCCAGGTACGGGCGCGTGAAGGCCAGGAAACCCTGGCGCTCCGGGGTGGACATGATGCCGGGCAGCAGGTCGAGCTGGTTGTTTTTGGCCTGCTCGAGCACGGCGGTCCAGTTTACGGGCTCGATCAGTTTGATCCTGACGCCCAGGCGGTCCTGGATCAAGCGCACGTAGTCGGCGGCCAGGCCTTGATAACGGCCATTTTCGTCACGGTATTCGAAGGGTGGCCAGGAGGCATCCACCCCAAGGCGCAGCTCCTGATGGTCCGCCAGCCAGCCACGCTCTTCATCGGTGAGAGTCAACGCGCCAGCCGTTGCGGTCCAGGTCAGCAGCGACAGCAGTATCACGGTCGGCAGTCTGGGCATAACGGTCTCGTTATGGCACGGGGAATGTTTCGAGTGTAGACGGGCATTGCGGGGGAGGGGTGTTGCGCGGCAGTTAATCTATAGAAAGTAGTTTGCAGAATGCAAAACCCCCGGCCTGGGCCGGGGGTTCTGGTATCACTCGTCGAGGAAGGAGCGCAGATGCTCGCTTCGCGTCGGGTGGCGCAACTTGCGCAGCGCCTTGGCTTCGATCTGACGGATCCGCTCACGCGTCACGTCAAACTGCTTACCGACTTCCTCAAGGGTGTGGTCGGTATTCATGTCGATGCCGAAACGCATGCGCAGTACCTTGGCTTCACGGGCAGTGAGGCCGGACAGTACGTCGCGAGTCGCTTCTTTAAGGCTCTCAACAGTGGCGACATCGATTGGCGACTGCATGGTCGAGTCTTCGATGAAGTCACCCAGATGGGAGTCTTCGTCATCACCAATCGGCGTTTCCATGGAGATCGGCTCTTTAGCAATCTTCAATACCTTGCGGATTTTATCCTCAGGCATTTCCATGCGTTCGCCCAACTCTTCCGGGGTCGGTTCGCGACCCATTTCCTGCAACATCTGCCGGGAAATACGGTTGAGCTTGTTGATCGTCTCGATCATGTGCACCGGAATACGGATGGTGCGGGCCTGGTCGGCGATCGAGCGAGTGATCGCCTGACGGATCCACCAGGTGGCATAAGTCGAGAACTTGTAGC
Source organism: Pseudomonas sp. MONT-RG-20F-20-E-7-02 (assembly GCF_022662395.1). Lineage (NCBI taxonomy): Bacteria > Pseudomonadati > Pseudomonadota > Gammaproteobacteria > Pseudomonadales > Pseudomonadaceae > Pseudomonas > Pseudomonas sp. MONT-RG-20F-20-E-7-02. The sequence continues at coordinate 54,211 of NZ_JAKNQN010000009.1, read as the reverse complement.
CGCGACGGTATTCGAACTTGTCCACAGCCTTCATCAAGCCGATGTTGCCTTCCTGGATCAGATCGAGGAATTGCAGGCCACGGTTGGTGTACTTCTTGGCGATGGAGATCACCAGACGCAAGTTCGCTTCAACCATCTCTTTCTTCGCGCGGCGGGCCTTGGCCTCACCGATCGACATGCGACGGTTGATGTCCTTGATTTCAGCAATCGTCAGGCCGGTTTCAGTCTCAAGCGCAGTCAGCTTCTGCTGGCAACGGATGATATCGGGCTGCAGACGACCAATGGCTTCGGCATATTTCGCCTTGCCTTTGGCCAGCGCGTCGGTCCAGCTTTCGTCAACTTCGTTGCCCGGGAACTGGCGCAGGAAGTCGGCGCGCGGCATACGTGCATCACGTACACACAGCTGCATGATTGCGCGCTCTTGGGCACGCAGACGCTCAAGGGCACTGCGAACACGCTCAACCAGGCCTTCGAATTGCTTCGGCACCAGCTTGATTGGCATGAACAGCTCAGCCAGGGCGATCAGCTCGGCGATTGCCTGCTTGTTGCCACGACCGTGCTTTTTCAGGGCCTTGCGGGTGATTTCCATTTGATCGGAAACCGCACCGAAGCGCTGGGCAGCGATGATCGGGTCCGGGCCGCTTTCGACTTCTTCTTCGTCGTCGGTGCTGGCTTCAGCCTCGTCGTCATCAGTTTCGTCGTCAGCTTTCGCGGTTTTCGCACCCACAGGCGGCGGTACTTCGGCGGCGGGCGGCGCAATGCCGTCATCCGGGTCGATGTAACCGCTCAAGACGTCGGACAGGCGACCGCCTTCGGTGGTGACGCGAGTGTACTCGGACAGAATATGGTCAACCGTGCCAGGGAAGTGCGCAATTGCGCCCATCACTTCACGGATGCCTTCCTCGATACGCTTGGCGATTTCAATTTCGCCTTCGCGTGTCAGCAACTCGACCGTACCCATTTCACGCATATACATGCGCACAGGGTCCGTCGTGCGACCGATATCGGTCTCCACTGCTGCCAACGCTGCTGCTGCCTCTTCGGCTGCAGCCTCGTCAGTATCGGCGTCGGCCAGCATAAGGGAGTCCTTATCTGGCGCAGCTTCGAATACGTTGATCCCCATGTCGTTAATCATGCGGATGATGTCTTCCACCTGCTCTGGATCTGAAATATCCTCAGGCAGGTGGTCGTTGACCTCCGCGTAAGTCAGGTAACCCTGCTCACGACCGAGAACGATCAACTCTTTGATACGAGACTGCTGTTGCGCTTTTCCGGACATAACACCCTATCCACTGAAGGTCTTGGCGGGCAAAAAACAAGCCGAGGATTATACCCGAGCTATGACCTCACACGCCAGCTGAGGTCGGGTTTGATGCGGAAACATTCTGTTTTAAGAGGTCGCGCATCTGTTTTGCTATCTGAATTTGCTCTTCAGCCGATAATCCCGGCTGTCTTGCTCTCTTGATGAGCTCGTCGAGGGTCTGCGTGTGCTGACCCGCAGATAACCTAGTAATGGTGTCTAAAAATTGTTGTTCAAGGTTATCGCCGTCAATTAGCCACTCCTTTTCTGCGAGTGCTTTCAACAGGCGGCCTTGTTCGGTGCCATGCCAACGAGCCATCAACTGAATTGAGTTTAGCTTAGGATTTTTCTGTACCGCCTCGATCAAGGCGATCAGCACCTGAGCATAGGTGTTGCTTTCGTTGGCAAAATGATCGGCGCTCTCAACTTTCTTGGCCAATTGCGGGTGGTGGATCAGCGTGCGCAACGCAATCAGCGTCGGGGCTTCCACCGCCACTGGCGTGCGTGGCGCATAGGCTTCATCGCGATCACCGCGCTTGCCGTTCTTGCTCCAGGGCTTCTTGTCCCATTTCTTGCCGCCGGCGCCGGGCTTCTTCGGTGTCCACTCCTGCTGGGGCGTGTAGGCCTCCTGCGGTTGGTGGAAGTCGGAATAGTCCGGCATGGCGTCGTAATCCATGCCCGGGTCGTACGCCGGTGGCGCCTCTTGCGGCGCGTTGTGCACCAGCTGGCTGACGGCTTCGCCGCTCAAACCGGTAATTTCCAACAAGCGCATGCGCATCAGTGATTTCAGATTGGCGCCCGGCACTTTGTCGATCAACGGTGCCGCGAGGGTGGCCATATGGGCCTTGCCTTCGAGGGAGCGCGGGTCGGCTTCTTCGGTCAATTGCTGGAAGAAATAGTCCGCCAGCGGCTGCGCGTGTTGATTGATGCGCGCGCGGAATGCGTCGGTGCCTTCGGAGCGCACCAAGGTGTCCGGGTCTTCGCCTTCCGGCAGGAACAGGAAGCGCGCGCGGCGCCCGTCCTGCAGGCTCGAGAGCGTCGCTTCGAGCGCCCGCCAGGCGGCGTTGCGGCCAGCCTGGTCACCGTCGAAGCAGAACAACACGCTGGGCACCACGCGAAACAGGCGCTTCATATGTTCTTCGCTGGTCGCGGTGCCCAGGGTGGCCACAGCGTTACGCAGGCCTTGCTGGGCGAGGGCGATTACGTCCATATAACCTTCAACCACAATGATTTCATCGAGGTTGCGATTGTTTTTGCGCGCCTCGAACAAGCCGTAGAGTTCCTGACCCTTGTGGAACACCGGGGTTTCCGGGGAGTTCAGGTACTTGGGTTTGTCGTCCCCCAGCACTCGGCCACCGAACGCGATGATCCGGCCGCGGCTGTCGCGGATCGGGAACATCACGCGGTCGCGGAAACGGTCGTAGCGCTTGCCGGTCTCGGCGTTTTCCACCAGCAGGCCGGCGTCGATCATGGCCTTTTGCTGCAGGGTGTCGCTGCTCAGGTGCTTATAGAGGTTGTCCCAGCCCGGCGGCGCGAAACCGAGGCCGAAGTCTCGGGCGATTTCACCGGTAAGGCCGCGGCCCTTGAGATAGTCAACAGCGGCCTTGCGCTGCGGATGGCTTTTAAGCGCCTGGCGATAGAAGTCGGCAGCGGCCGTCAGCAGCGGGTACAGCGGCGAATCAGTGGGTTGTCGCGGTTTGTGCGCCCGGCCACTTTCTTCGCGAGGGATTTCCATGCCGGCGGCTTTGGCCAGGTCCTCGATAGCCTGGGGGAAGTCCAGGTTGTCGTGGTCCATGAGGAAGCCGAGGGCATTACCGCCTGCGCCGCAGCCGAAGCAGTAATAGAACTGCTTGTCGGGGCTGACGCTGAACGATGGGGTTTTCTCTTTGTGGAACGGGCAGCAGGCGGTGTAGTTTTTGCCGGCTTTTTTCAATTGCACGCGCGAGCTGACAACATCGACGATGTCGGTGCGGTTCAGAAGGTCGTCAATAAAGCTCTGGGGAATTAGCCCGGCCATGGCGTTCTCGTCATCACTGCGTGTCAATGAGGCCCGCGAAGTGCTCGGGCGCGCAAATTATGCGGCTCGATCAACTGTCGTCTGCTTGGGCTGTCAGGGAGTGTATCTGCCGAACATTCACTGACGTTAATTTCTATCAGTGTTCGGCGTGGAAATGTTGCCCGGGCGTCCGGTGTTGGCCAATGGCGGGCCTCGGAAACGCATCGTTGGGCACAGCCGACACAGTTGATCGTCTGCTTGAAGAATGAGTGTGCTCGTCAGTAGCCTTGTTAGGCTCGTCAGAAGAGACGTGCACCGCTGGCAAAAGAGCCAGTCCTGACGTGTGAAGCAGTGTCTCGGTCGCGTGTGCGGCGTCGACGGTGAAGCATCAAGCGATATCCGCAAATGCCAATAGCCCGGCTGAGGGCCGGGCTTGGCAGAAGCTTGCTACGTAAGTCTGTGTATTAGTACAGACGAACGGCGCGGCGCTGCTCGCGCTGAACTTTCTTAGCGTGACGCTTAACAGCGGCTGCTGCTTTGCGCTTACGCTCAGAAGTTGGCTTCTCATAAAATTCGCGGCTACGAACTTCAGCCAGAACACCGGCTTTTTCGCAGGAGCGCTTGAAACGACGCAGAGCTACGTCGAAGGGTTCGTTCTCTTTTACTTTGACGGCTGGCATCCAGAGCTACCTTCTTTCATTACCGGGAATCAACGTTCTCGTCGCAAAAAATTCGCGGCTGAGGTCGTCGGTTTTTAAGGGTTGCGGATGTTAACCCCTCATTGCCCGGAATGCAAAGCCTCTGATCGAAAACCGCTAGTCGGGAGGGGGAGTGGCGACTATTATGCGCGCCTTCGAATTCAGCCTCTACAAGGCGCAAACCCATGCTAGTACTGGGACTTGAAACCTCCTGCGACGAAACCGGTGTCGCACTTTACGACAGTGAACGCGGGCTTTTGGCCGATGCACTGTTCAGTCAGATCGACCTGCACCGTGCCTATGGCGGCGTGGTGCCGGAGCTCGCCAGCCGTGATCACGTCAAGCGCATGCTGCCGTTGATTCGCCAGGTGCTGGACGAGGCCGGCTGCGTGCCGACCGAGATCGACGCGATTGCCTATACCGCCGGCCCCGGATTGGTCGGAGCCCTGCTGGTTGGGGCTTCTTGCGCCCAGGCGCTGGCATTCGCCTGGGGCATTCCAGCCCTCGGCGTGCACCACATGGAAGGCCATTTACTGGCGCCGATGCTGGAAAAAACACCGCCACAGTTCCCGTTCGTCGCTTTGTTGGTTTCGGGTGGGCATACGCAGCTGGTTCAGGTCGACGCGATCGGCCAATACACACTGTTGGGCGAGTCCCTGGACGATGCTGCCGGTGAAGCGTTCGACAAGACCGCGAAGATGATGGGCCTCAATTACCCCGGTGGTCCGGAAATCGCCCGCCTTGCAGAAAAGGGCGTGCCGGGCCGCTATACCTTCCCGCGCCCGATGTGCGATCGCCCCGGTTTGATGTTCAGCTTCAGTGGTTTGAAAACCTCCGCGCTGAACACCTGGCAGCAGAGCGTCAGCGCCGGGGACGACAGTGAGCAAGCCCGTTGCGACATCGCGCTGGCGTTCCAGCAGGCCGTGGTGGAGACTTTGACCATCAAGTGCAAGCGCGCCCTGAAACAGGCGGGCATGAAGCGTCTGGTGATCGCAGGCGGCGTCAGCGCCAACAAAGCCTTGCGCACCTCGCTGGAAAAAATGCTCGGCGACATGCACGGCGATGTGTTCTACGCGCGGCCTGAGTTCTGCACCGATAACGGTGCGATGATCGCCTATGCCGGTTGCCAGCGCCTGCAGGCCGGGCAGCATGAAAGCCTGGCGATCAGCGTGCAGGCACGCTGGCCGATGGAGCAGCTGTCACCGTTGTAAGTGCTCTGCGTGGGCCGGGCGCACCCGACGTATTTAAAAATGCCGTTCGCGCCCGGCAAACAGGTCGCGTAAATTGCCGCGGTGGCGCCAGACGATCAGCAGTGTCAGCACGCTCATCGGCAACAGCGCCGCTGGCGCCTGCCAGGCCAGCAGCGGCAGGGTGAGCGGTGTGGCGATCAACGCGGCCAAGGAGCTGGTGCGAGTCAGGTAGAACGTCAGCAGCCAGGCCAGCACGGCCAGCAACGCGGCGGGAGGGTAAATCCCCAGCAGCATGCCGGCTGCCGTGGCGACACCCTTGCCCCCGCGAAAGCGGAAGTACAGCGGGAACAGATGGCCGAGGACGGCACACACGCCCACCCAGGCCTGCTGTTGCAGGGTAAGGCCGGCCAGATTGGCGATCAGTACGGGCAGAAGGCCTTTGCAGAGGTCGCCGAGCAGTGTCAGTACGGCGAGTTTCTTGCCGGCCAGGCGCAACATATTGGTGGCGCCGGCATTGCCTGAACCACTCATTCGCGGGTCGGGGTTTCCCGTCAGGCGGCTGAGCAAAATGGCGAAGGACAGCGAGCCGAGCAGGTAGGCGAGAATCGCCAGTGACCAAAACATGCTAACTATTCCGGGCGAGGACGCCCTGATTCTAACGGGGCATCGCGCCCTTGTCGTGCTGCGGAGAAGAGCTTGGACAGAGTGTTTATCGAAGGCCTGGAAGTCGACACCGTGATCGGGGCCTACGACTGGGAGCGCGGCATCAAGCAATGCCTGCGCCTGGACCTGAGCTTCGCCTGGGATAATCGCCCGGCTGCGGCCGGTGACGACCTGACGTTGGCGCTCGATTACGCCAGCGTATCCGCGCGTATCCAGGCCTTTGCCGAGCTGTCCCAGTACCAACTGGTGGAAACCTTCGCCGAACGCCTGGCCGAAGTGTTGATGAGCGAATTCCAGATTCCCTGGCTGCACCTCAAGTTGACCAAGCCAGGCGCCGTGCCGGCAGCCAAAGGCGTGGGCGTGGAGATCGAGCGCGGATGTCGCTAACTCAGGTTTACCTTGGCCTTGGCAGCAATATCGAACGCGAGCCGCATTTACGCGCTGGCCTGGATGCGTTGGCGAGCTTCTTGACCGATGTACGCTGCTCGCCGGTGTTTGAAAGCCAGCCGGTGGGCATCAAGAGCGGGCCGTTCTTCAACCTGGTGGTGTCGGCCTATACCGAGCTGCCGTTGATGGAGCTGGATCGCCGGTTGAAATTCATCGAGGCCGAGAATGGCCGTTATGCGCCGGACCGCAAAGGGCTGCCGTTGGATATCGATGTGCTGCTGTATGGCGACCTGGTGGGCAATTTCGACGGATTGATCCTGCCACGTGCGGAGATCCTGAAAAACGCGTTTGTACTGTGGCCGTTGTCGCTGATGGCACCGGACCGTGTGCATCCTGAAGCGGGGAAGACCCTGGCTGAGCTGTGGCGCAATTCGCAGATCGATCAGGTATTGGCGCCTGTTGCTTTTGAGTGGCAGGGCCAGCAACTGACGCCGACGATTCTCCTATAGCCGCCGATTCTCTTGGCTCGACCGGATTCAAATGTGGGAGCGGGCTTGCCAACGAAAGCGGTGCGTCAGTCACCATCAATGCTTGTTGGGCCGACGTCTTCGCGGGCAAGCCCGCTCCCACAGGTTTTGCATTGGAAAAGCTCGCCTGCTAGGCGTTAGGCTGTTCCTTGTAGGCCTTCAGCGCCTTGAGCCTTTCGCGTTTGAGCGCTTCGCCCAGTTCCGGGCCTTTAAAACCTTTCTCCAGCAGTGGCGCCACCGCTACTTCGCGCGCAACCTTGGCCGCGCCGCGCAAATAATCCGCCTGTGGATAACTTCGCTGCTCAAAGCCTTTGCGGCCGCGCGCGTCCATCTCACACGCCACCACAAATTCCTCAAAGCGCTGGGGCCGGCGATACACGTCAAAACTCTGCAGCAACTCCAGCAATGTCGAGGCTTTCAACTCCAGTGCACGATGGCCGTGGGTGTGATATTGGCCCACCAATAGCGCCAGTTCCTGGCAATCCCTCGGCACTTTGAAACGCTCGTTGACCGCCTTGATCGGTATCAAGCCCGTATGTTCATGAGCAATGTGCTGCGGTAACTTATCCACAGGCGTCAGGCCTTTGCCCAGGTCGTGCAGCAAGCAAGCCCAACGCACGGTGAGCGGCTGTTGATGCAGGGCGGCCTGTTCCAGCACGCTCAAGGTGTGCACACCGGTGTCGATTTCCGGGTGATGAGCCTCGGGCTGCGGCACGCCGAACAGTGCGTTCACTTCCGGCATCAGGGTTTTCAGTGCATCGCAGTCACGCAGCACTTGGATAAACACCTGAGGCTGATCTTCCATCAGCGCCCGGGAGATTTCTTTCCAGCTGCGCTCCGGGGTCAAGGCTTCCAACTCGCCGGATTCACTGAGCTGACGCATCAGCTCCAGCGTCTCAGGTGCTACGGTGAAGCCAAGGTGTGCGTAGCGCGCCGCAAAGCGGGCAACGCGCAGCACACGCAAAGGATCTTCGGCGAACGCCGGCGAAACGTGGCGTAGAACGCGGGCTTCCAGATCACGCTGGCCATGGTACGGGTCCGTCAAGTTGCCGTCGTCGTCCTCCGCCATGGCGTTGATGGTCAGGTCGCGGCGAATCAGGTCTTCTTCCAGCGTGACCTCGGGGCTGGCGTGAAACACAAAGCCGCCATAACCCCGGCCACTCTTGCGCTCGGTGCGGGCGAGGGCGTATTCGTCACCGTTTTTCGGGTCGAGGAATACCGGGAAGTCAGCGCCCACCGGCTTGTAGCCCTTGGCGAGCATTTCTTCAGTGGTCGCGCCAACGACAACGCGGTCGACGTCGGTGACCTTGATGCCAAGCAGGCGATCACGCACCGCACCGCCGACTTTATAGATTTTCATGAAAAAGCCTCCATTAGCGGCACAGGATACCTCCTGTGCCTGACCAATGGAGGCTTTGCTGTTTCAGAGATGAACGACGGCCAAGTCCAGGCGGCCGTAGTCGTTGTCGTTGTGATCGCTGCGCGGTGGCACATGGTGAGTCTTCATCACCTGGTCGCCCTGCAGGGTTTCCAGATGAATGTCGAAGCCCCACAACCGATGCAGGTGCTTGAGCACTTCCTCAGTGGATTCGCCCAAGGGCTTACGGTCGTGTTGCTGGTGCCGCAGGGTCAGCGAGCGGTCGCCGCGCACATCGATGCTGTATATCTGCACGTTGGGTTCGCGGTTGCCCAGGTTGTACTGCGCCGCCAGGGTCTCGCGAATGGCGCGGTAGCCGGGCTCATCATGGATGGCCGGCACCACCAGGTCGTCCTTGAGGTCGTCGTCCATGATGCTGAACAGCTTGAGGTCGCGAATCACCTGGGGTGACAGGTACTGCAGGATGAAACTCTCGTCCTTGAAGCTGCTCATGGCGAACTTGATGGTCGACAACCAATCGCTGCCGGCGATTTCCGGGAACCAGCGGCGGTCCTCGTCGGTGGGGTGTTCGCACATGCGCCGAATGTCGCGGTACATCGCAAAGCCCAGCGCGTAAGGGTTGATGCCGCTGTAATACGGGCTGTCGAAGCCCGGCTGGAACACCACGCTGGTGTGGGAGGTGAGGAACTCCATCATGAAGCCGTCGGTGACCAGGCCTTCGTCGTACAGGTCGTTCATCAAGGTGTAGTGCCAGAACGTGGCCCAGCCTTCGTTCATCACCTGGGTCTGGCGCTGCGGATAAAAGTACTGGGCGATCTTGCGCACAATACGCACGATTTCGCGCTGCCATGGCTCCAGCAGCGGTGCGTGTTTTTCCAGGAAATACAGGATGTTTTCCTGAGGTTCGGCCGGGAAGCGTGCATTGTCCTTGTCGCTGTTTTTCCCGGTTTTCTTGGGGATAGTGCGCCACAGGTCGTTGATCTGTTTCTGCAGGTGTTCCTCGCGTTCCTTCTGGCGCAGGCGCTCTTCCTCGGCAGAAATCGGGTACGGGCGTTTGTAGCGGTCCACACCGTAGTTCATCAGCGCATGGCAGGAATCGAGCAGGTCTTCCACCGCATCGATACCGTGGCGTTCCTCGCATTGCATGATGTACTGCTTGGCGAACACGAGGTAATCGATGATCGAGCTGGCATCCGTCCAGGTGCGGAACAGGTAATTACCCTTGAAGAAGCTGTTGTGCCCGTAGCAGGCATGCGCCACCACCAGCGCCTGCATGCAGATGGTGTTTTCCTCCATCAAGTAGGCAATGCACGGGTCGGAATTGATGACGATCTCGTAGGCCAGGCCCATCTGGCCACGGGTGTAGGACTTCTCAGTACTGAGGAAGTGTTTGCCGTAGGACCAATGGTGATAGCCCAGCGGCATGCCGACCGAGGCGTAGGCATCCATCATCTGTTCGGCGGTGATCACTTCGATCTGGTTGGGGTAGGTGTCCAGGGCATAACCCGCCGCGATGCGGCTGATTTCCCGGTCATAGGCCTGGATCAGTTCAAAGGTCCACTCGGAGCCGGTGGAAATGGGTTGGCGCTTATGCTCTTTTTTGGCGGTCATGTCACTAACCTGCGCTGGAAGAGTTCACGGAAGACCGGATAGATATCGCCGGCCGAGACCAGTTGCTGCTGGGCGAAGGTGTCGGCAAACGCTTCGCCGATACGCTCATATTCGAACCACAGGGCCTGGTGCTCACGGGGGGTAATTTCGACGTAGGTGTAGTACTGCACGAACGGCATGATCTGGTTGATCAGGATGTCGCGGCAGATGGGCGAGTCGTCGTTCCAGTTGTCGCCGTCGGAAGCCTGGGCCGCGTAGATGTTCCACTCATTGGCCGGGTAGCGCTCGGCCATGATCTCCTGCATCAGTTTCAATGCGCTGGAGACGATGGTGCCGCCGGTTTCCCGCGAGTAGAAGAACTCTTCTTCGTCCACTTCCCGGGCGCTGGTGTGGTGGCGGATGAACACCACGTCGATCTTGTCGTAATTCCGCTTTAGAAACAGGTACAGCAGGATGAAGAAGCGCTTGGCGATGTCCTTGGTCGCCTGGGTCATCGAGCCGGACACGTCCATCAGGCAGAACATCACCGCCTTGGAGCTTGGGTTGGGTTGCTTGACCAGCAAGTTGTATTTCAAGTCGAAGGTGTCGAGGAACGGCACGCGGTGAATGCGTGCGCTGAGTTTCTCGATTTCCGCCTCGATTTCCTGGATATCGCCGAAGTTGTCCGGCTCTTCGCGTTTTAAACGCGCCAACTCTTCCTTGGCTTGCTTCAGTTTGGCGCGGCTGCTGCCCGACAGGGCGATACGCCGGGCATGGGCCGAGCGCAGAGTACGGATGATATTGATCCGCGACGGGTTGCCCTCGTTGCTGATCCCTGCGCGTACGGTCTTGAAGGTATCGGTGCCGGTCAGGTTGCGTTTGACCAGGTTGGGCAGCTCCAGGTCCTCGAACATGAACTCGAGGAATTCTTCCTGGGTGATCTGGAACACGAACTCATCCATGCCCTCGCCGGAATTGCCCGCCTTGCCTGGGCCTTTACCGCCGCCACCGCCTTGGGGGCGCTGGATATGTTCGCCGGTGGTGAATTCCTTGTTGCCGGGGTGCACGACGGTCTGCTTGCCACCACGCCCGTGGTGCAGCACCGGTTCGTCGATGTCACGTCCGGGAATGCTGATTTGCTCGCCATGTTCCATGTCGGTGATGGAACGGCGGCTGACGGCCTCTTCAACGGCCTTTTTGATGTGGTCACGGTAACGCCGCAGGAAACGCTGACGGTTTACCGTGCTCTTGTTCTTGCCATTGAGGCGTCGGTCAATCACATAGCTCATGGGGAGCCCTCCGGGCAGCTTCACATTACAAGCTTCAAGCTGCGAGCTGGAAGCCTAGAGACAAGCGGTCAGCTGCCAGGCCCAGGGCCCGGCAGCAAACGCCCGTCGCTGCCTTACTGTGATTTACGAACCCGCAGGTACCACTCGGAGAGCAGGCGTACCTGTTTGTCGGTGTAGCCACGCTCGACCATTCGAGTGACGAAGTCGTTGTGTTTTTGCTGGTCCTCCTTGCTGGCCTTGGCGTTGAAGCTGATGACCGGCAGCAGATCCTCGGTGTTGGAGAACATTTTCTTCTCGATGACCACCCGCAGCTTCTCGTAGCTGAGCCAGGTGGGGTTCTTGCCGTTGTTGTTGGCGCGGGCGCGCAGCACGAAGTTGACGATTTCGTTGCGGAAATCCTTCGGATTGCTGATGCCTGCCGGTTTTTCGATTTTCTCCAGCTCCTCGTTGAGGGCCACGCGGTTGAGGATTTCGCCGGTTTCCGGGTCGCGGTATTCCTGGTCCTGAATCCAGAAGTCGGCGTACAGCACGTAGCGGTCGAAAATGTTCTGGCCGTACTCGCTGTAGGACTCCAGGTACGCGGTCTGGATTTCCTTTCCGATAAACTCGATGTAGCGCGGTGCCAGGTATTCCTTGAGGAAACGCAGGTAGCGCTCGCGGGTTTCGGCCTGGAACTGTTCCTGCTCGATCTGCTGTTCCAGCACATACAGCAGGTGCACCGGGTTGGCGGCAATTTCGTGCGGGTCGAAGTTGAAGACCTTGGAGAGGATCTTGAACGCGAACCGGGTGGACAGGCCGTTCATGCCTTCGTCCACGCCCGCAGTGTCGCGGTATTCCTGGATCGACTTGGCCTTGGGGTCGGTGTCCTTGAGGTTTTCGCCGTCGTAGACGCGCATCTTCGAATAGATATTCGAGTTCTCAGGCTCCTTGAGGCGCGACAGTACGGTGAACTGGGCGAGCATCTTCAAGGTGTCAGGCGCGCAGTGGGCCTTGGCCAGGGAGCTGTTGAACAGCAGCTTGTCGTAGATCTTGATCTCATCGCTGACCCGCAGGCAGTACGGCACCTTGACGATGTAGATCCGGTCGATGAAGGCTTCGTTGTTCTTGTTGTTGCGGAAGGTGTGCCACTCCGATTCGTTGGAGTGGGCCAGCAGGATCCCGGTGAACGGAATCGCGCCCAGGCCTTCGGTACTGTTGTAGTTACCTTCCTGGGTGGCGGTGAGCAGGGGGTGCAGCACCTTGATCGGTGCCTTGAACATCTCCACGAACTCCATCAGGCCCTGGTTGGCCCGGCACAGCGCGCCTGAGTAGCTGTAGGCGTCGGCGTCGTTCTGTGGGAATTCCTCGAGTTTGCGGATATCGACCTTACCCACCAGTGCCGAGATGTCCTGGTTGTTCTCGTCCCCCGGTTCGGTTTTGGCCACGCCGATCTGGTTGAGAATCGACGGGTAGAGTTTCACCACCCGGAACTGGCTGATATCGCCGCCAAACTCGGCCAGGCGCTTGGTGGCCCATGGCGACATGATGGTGTTGAGGTAGCGCCGTGGGATGCCGAAGTCTTCTTCGAGGATCGCGCCATCTTCCGTGGCGTTGAACAGGCCCAATGGCGACTCGAAGACCGGTGAGCCCTTGATCGCGTAGAAGGGCACCTTCTCGATCAGTTGTTTGAGCTTTTCGGCCAAAGACGATTTACCACCGCCGACGGGGCCGAGCAGGTAAAGGATTTGTTTCTTCTCTTCCAGGCCTTGGGCGGCATGGCGGAAGTAGGAGACGATCTGGTCAATGCATTCTTCCATGCCGTGGAAGTCTTCAAAGGCCGGGTAGCGGCGGATCACCTTGTTGGAGAATATTCGCGACAGGCGCGAATTATTGGCGGTTTCCACCAGCTCCGGTTCACCAATCGCCAATAGCAGACGTTCGGCGGCAGACGCGTAGGTACTGCGGTCCTGTTTGCACAGCTCGAGATACTCTTGCAGCGTGAGTTCTTCCTGCTGTGTGGACGCGAAGCGTTGTTGGAAGTGGCTAAAGATACTCATGACGTCGTCACCTCGCTCGATACGTGGAGCCGACGCCGGGTCAATCAGTCGATGCTGGCAGTCATTGGTGATCAACCAATGGCCGTTTTCCCCCCAAACACCCTGAAACGCTACCGATGACCCGCACGCCGGTGTACCGGCTCTCCCCTGATTCGGATGGCCTGCGCTTAAGGATAGTTCGGAATCCGGGAGGTCAAGGCGGGATACGCAATTAGTTTGGCTGCGCCGTTCGTCAGAAACGGCGCGAGCCCAAGCGTCACGCGGGGTAGCGGGGTGTGAAAAAAATTATTGCGAATCGCTGGAGGCAATTTCTGACGGATAGATCGAACGCCACAGCTCAAAGCCGCCGTCCAGGCTATAGACGTCGGAGAAACCCTGGCTGATCAGATAAGCGGCCGCGCTCTGGCTGGAGTTGCCGTGGTAGCAGGCCACGATCACCGGCGCGTCGAGGTCGGCGGCGCGGATGAAGTCGGCAATGTTGTGGTTGTCCAAATGCTGCGCGCCACTGATGTGAGCGTTTGCATAGGTCGGCTGATCGCGGATGTCGACGACCACGGCACCTTGCTTGCGCAGGGCCAGGGCTTCTTCAGGGGGGATACGTTTGAATTCGCTCATGGCGGGCTCCTATGGCTTGGCGGCCGGCAGTGTAACGGGAAGGGTAGGTTCGCACTGGCAGCTCAGGCGCTCGCCGGTGTCGATGTTCAAAAGGGTCATGGCGCCGCCCCACACGCAACCGGTGTCGAGGGCAAACACGCCGGTTTCTTCGCACTTGCCTTCAAGGGCTGCCCAGTGGCCAAAGATGATCTTTGTGTCACGGGTCTTGCGTTCCTTGTGCGCGAACCAGGGCTTGTAGCCGGGCAGCGCGGTGTCGGCGCCTTCCTTGCTCTTGAGGTCGAGCTTGCCTTCGGCGGTGCAGAAACGCATGCGGGTGAAGTAGTTGGTGATCACGCGCAGGCGGGCGACGCCGGTAAGGTCGTTGTCCCACTTGACCGGCTCGTTGCCGTACATGCCGTCGAGGAAGGCGGTGTACAGGTTGTCATCGGCCAGGGCGCTCTCGACTTCGGCGGCACACTTGAGGGCTTTCTTCAGCGTCCACTGCGGCGGGATGCCAGCATGCACCAGGGCCATATTGCGGCCTTCGTCGTAATGCATGAGTTTCTGTTGACGCAACCACTCCAGCAGCTCGGCGCGATCTGGCGCTTCGAGAATTTCGCGCAGGGTGTCGGCCTTTTTCAGGCGCTCGATGTTATCGCCGACTGCCAGCAGGTGCAGGTCATGGTTGCCCAGCACACACACCAACGAGTCGCGCATCTTATAAAGAAAGCGCAGGGTTTCCAGGGACTCGGGGCCACGATTGACCAGGTCACCCACCAACCACAGGCGGTCGCTTGCCGGGTTGAACGCCACGCGCTCGAGCAAACACTTGAGGGGCGCCAGGCAGCCTTGCAGGTCGCCGACCGCGTACGTCGCCATCAGTGCAGGGCTCCCGGCACTGCGAGACGGAAGGGCGCGATGATGGCGTCGAACAGTTTGCCGTCAGTGGCTTTCATCTGATACGAGCCCTGCATGGTGCCGACCTTGGAGGTCATCACTGTGCCGCTGCTGTAGGTATGGCTGGCGCCAATGTCGATCAACGGTTGCTGGCCGACCACACCGGCACCGCGCACTTCCTCGACCTGGCCGTCGCCATCGGTGATTACCCAGTGGCGCGACAACAGCTTGGCCGGCACCTGCCCGTTGTTCTTCACCGTGATGGTGTAGGCGAAGGCGAAACGGTTGTGTTCGGGTTGCGATTGGTCCGCGAGGAAGCGGGTGACGACGCTGACGTCGATCTGGTAGCGAGGATCGGACATGCAAGAGGCCTTAAAAGCAAAAGCGGAGGACAGCAGATGCGGATCAGTCTAGGCCATCAACAGGGCACTAGGCCAGACATGCTGTCTGGCCTTTAGAGAGCAACGGCCTGACGAGAGCTTTCAGTACGACGCAGGACAAATGTGGGAGCGGGCTTGCCCGCGAATGCAGTGTGTCAGTCACTGCATGTTTGGCTGAGCCACCGCCATCGCGGGCAAGCCCGCTCCCACAGTGCCGCTTATTCCGCGGTCGGCGCAGGCTGGATGGCGAGCTGGTCGGCCAGGCGCACGAACGCAGCCAGGTCCAGTTGCTCGGGGCGCAGGCTGCCATCGACGCCGGCGGCCTCGATCTCGGCGTTGCTCAGCAAGGCCTTGAGCGTGTTGCGCAGGGTCTTGCGGCGCTGGTTGAACGCTTCACGCACCACACGCTCCAGCAGCTTGTGATCCTTGGCCGGGTGCGGCAGCACGGCGTGAGGCACCAGGCGCACGATGGCCGAGTCGACTTTCGGCGGCGGGTTGAAAGCCCCAGGGCCGACGTTGAACAGGTGCTCTACGCGGCAATGGTACTGAACCATGATCGACAGACGGCCCCAATCACCTCCGCCAGGGCCCGCCGCCAAACGCTCAACCACCTCTTTTTGCAGCATGAAGTGCATGTCGCGGATGATCCCGGCGTTGTTCAGCAGGTGAAAAATCAGCGGCGTGGAGATGTTGTAAGGCAGGTTGCCCACTACCCGCAGGCTATTGGGCGCGGCATTGAGGCTGTTGAAGTCGAACTTCAGCGCATCGCCCTGGTGCAGGTTGAAATTGGGCTTGTCGGCGAACTGCTGGTTGAGGATCGGGATCAGGTCCTTGTCCAGCTCCACCACGTCGAGTTGCCCGCCACTGGCCAACAGGCCTTGGGTCAAGGCACCCTGGCCCGGGCCGATTTCCAGCAGGCGGTCTTCGGGCTTGGCGTGGATGGAGCGCAGGATACGGTCGATGACGCCAGCGTCGTGCAGGAAGTTTTGCCCGAAGCGCTTGCGCGCCCGGTGTTGGTAATGCTCAGTCATATACGGGTCTCGGCCATCTGATAGGCGGTTTCCAGGGCCACGTGCAGGCTGCCGGTATCGATCTTGCCGCTGCCCGCCAGGTCCAGGGCTGTGCCATGGTCGACGGAAGTACGGATGATCGGCAGGCCCAGTGTCACGTTGACTGCGGCGCCAAAGCCTTTGTATTTCAGCACGGGCAGCCCCTGGTCATGGTACATCGCCAGCACTGCGTCGCAGTGCTCCAGATACTTGGGGGTAAACAGAGTGTCGGCAGGCAGTGGGCCACGCAGGTCCATGCCTTCTTGGCGCAGGCACTCTAATGTCGGTTCAATAATGTCGATTTCTTCATGGCCCAAATGGCCGCCTTCACCGGCGTGCGGGTTAAGCCCGCAGACCAGGATGCGCGGCTGGGCAATGCCGAATTTCTGTTGCAGGTCGCTGTGCAGGATCCGTGTAACGCGCTCCACGCGCTCGGCGGTGATGGCGTCGGCGATATCGCGCAACGGCAGGTGCGTGGTCACCAGGGCCACGCGCAGGCCGCGTGTGGCCAGCATCATCACAACTTGGGCGGTGTGGGTCAGCTCGGCGAGGAATTCGGTATGCCCGGAAAAGACGATACCGGATTCGTTGATCACGCCTTTGTGTACCGGGGCGGTGATCATGCCGGCGAAGTCGCCGTCGATGCAGCCTTGACCGGCGCGCGTCAGGGTTTCCAGTACAAATGCCGCATTGGCCTTGTTCAGTTGCCCGGCAACCACCTTGGCTGCAAGCGGGGTGTCCCAAACGTAAAGGCTGCCCGCAGGTGCCGGCAGGTCGGGCCAGTTGCCCGGCGCCACGTCCAGCAGAGTGACAGCCACACCCAGCTGCGCGGCCCGCTCAAGGAGCAGGTCGCGGCTGGTAATGGCAATCAGGGGGTGTGGCTGAGGGTGCGAGGCGAGCAGCAGGCACAGGTCTGGACCAATGCCGGCCGGCTCGCCGGGTGTTACCGCGAAACGCTGGGGTTTCACTGTGCTGCCTGGTCGGTGCCTGTTTGCTCGGCGCCTGGCAGCTTGATTTCTACGTAGGCTTCGTCACGGATCTGACGCAACCAGGTCTGCAGCTCTTCATCGTATTTGCGGTTACGCAACACGGTCAGTGCTTGTTGCTCGCGGGCCTGAGTGGTGTTGTCGGTGGCGCGACGGCCAAGGACTTCCAGTACATGCCAGCCATATTGGGTCTTGAACGGCTTGGACAGAACGCCTTGCGGCGTATCGGCCATTACTTGCTGGAACTCAGGCACCAAGGCTTTCGGGTCGATCCAGTTCAGGTCGCCACCGTTGAGGGCCGAACCTGGGTCTTCCGAGAAACTCTTGGCCAGGGTGGCGAAGTCTTCACCGCCTTCGATGCGGTCGTAGATCTTCTGGGCCAGTTCCTTGGTTTGCGCCTCGGTACGGATTTCGCTTGGTTTGACCAGGATGTGACGAACATGCACCTCGTCTTTCAGCGAGGTCTCGCCGCCGCGTTTACCCAGTAACTTGAGAATGATGAAACCGCCTGGCGTGCGTGCTGGCTGGGTGATTTCACCTGGCTGCATGGCGCTCAGTTCACGGTCAAACGGAGGTGGCAATTGCGCGGCTTTACGCCAGCCCATGTCACCGCCGTCCAGGGCGTTGTCGCTACCCGATACGGCAATCGCCGTCTGGGCAAAGTCTGCACCGGCTTTCAGGCGGTCATACACGGCCTGGGTTTTTGCGGCGGCTGCATTGAGCTGCTCGGCGTTGGCGCTGTCCGGTGTCGGTATCAGGATGTTGGCCAGGTGCAGTTCTTCAGAAAGCTGCATCTTGCCCAGGTCCGATGCCAGGAAGTTCTTCACTTCCTGCTCGGACACCTGAACTCGCTCGGCCACACGGCGCTGACGCACACGGCTGATGATCATTTCGCGGCGGATCTGGTCACGTGCGTCCTCATAGGACAAACCGTCGTGAGCCAGAGCGGCGCGGAACTGGTCAATGCTCATGTTGTTGCGCTGGGCGATGGTGCCAACAGCCTGGTTCAGCTCTTCGTCCGAGATACGGATGCCGGAACGATCGCCGATCTGCAGTTGCAGGTTTTCAACGATCAGGCGTTCCAGCACCTGTGGGTCCAGCACGCTGGTAGGCGGCACGCCGCCACCACGCTTGGCGATGGTTTGCTGAACTTCCTTGACCCGTTGGTCCAGTTGGCTCTGCATGATCACGTCGTTATCGACGATGGCCACTACCTTGTCCAGCTGTTGAACCGCAGCGTGTGCCGATACGGTTCCCAGGAACAGCGCGCCCAGCACTAGCGGGCGCAAGCAATCAGAAAGCTTGGTCTTCACGTTCACGATAACCTTCAATGCCTTTGTCGAGGAAGCTCTCTACCTTGGCGCCGGTCAGGCCGCCGAGTCCTTTGAGGACGATCTGGAAGAAGAGCCCGTGGTCACCCTTTTCGTTAAGCGGGGCGATCTGGCTGTATTCGTCGTTGGAAACCCAGTAACGGTTGATGACGCGCAGTTTCCAGCAGCAGTTGTCGTACTCGAAACCACCGAAGGCTTCCAGGGTACGGTTGCGGGCATAGTCATACTGCCAGCGGGTGATCAGGTTCCACTGAGGAATGATCGGCCACATCATCGAGAAGTCGTGTTGCTGGATTTTGTAGTAATCCTTCACGAAGTTCGCTTGGCCCGGGGTGCCGTAGTCGCCACCGAACTGCCATTTGCCGGTCAGCTGGTTGTACACCACCTGGTCGTTGCGATAGCGGTAACCGAGGTTGACAACCTTGTTGGGGTTATCTTCCGGCTGGTAGTGGAACATCGCGCTGCCGGAGCGAGGGCTGTGGCTTTCGGTGTCCCAGTTGTAATCGGCAGTGGCGCGCCAATCACGGTTGAAGCGGAACTCGTAGTCCAGTGCGATCGGCGACACATCGGTATTTGCGTCGGCGCGGTCGGACGCCAGGATACCTGGCAGTTGAACCTGGCGATCCTTGAAGTACAGCGCCTGGCCCACGGACACGCGTTGACGCTCGAAGCCGTTCTCTTCGATCCAGCGGCTGGTCACGCCCAAGGACAGCTTGTTCTCGTCGCCGATCCGGTCGTTGCCGCTGAAGCGGTTGTCGCGGAACAGCGAGGCATAGCTGAACGAGTATTCACTGGTGTCGAACACCGGGATATCGCTCTGGTCCTTGTTCGGGACATAGAGGTAGTACGCGCGCGGTTCCAGGGTCTGGCGATAGTCTTTGCCGAACCAGTTGGTGTTGCGGTCGAAGTACAGGCCGCTGTCTACACTGGCGATCGGAATGGCGCGGTCTTGTGAGCTCTTGAAATCGCCGCCAGCGTAAGGGTTGGCCGCTGTCGCGTTGTTTCGATCAAAAATGATCTGGTCCTTGCCGGTAGAGTCCAGGTCAAGATCGTACTTGGTGTAAACGTACTTGAGCTTCGGCGTAATAAAACCGTAAGTCCAGTTCATCGGGTATTCGACGGCCGGTGCTACGTTCAGACGAGTACCGTTTGCGCGGGTTAAGCCCCTCACATATTCGTCCAGGCGTTGCTCACCCAAACTGCCGTCTGCATTAACTGGGCCGCCGTTTTCGTCGAGAACCCTGCCGCTTCTGAGGTCCCGGTCAAACCGGACGGCTTCAGTCTCGTAGGTAAAGTTCACGCCAGCCGGGTGGTACGGCAACATCCCGTTGAAGGTGATCTGCGGTAGCCGGTTATACGGAGTGATCTGGGAAATCGTCGCCAGTTGGTACGCCTGCAGGTTCAAACGAGCCTGGTAGCTGTCGCCGCGATAGGTCACGGAGCCCTGCTGGTTGACGAAGTCCTGGGTCTGGATGCCTTCCTGGTAGGACTTCAGGTCCTGGTAGTAGAAAGGATCGCTGATCTTGGTGTAATCGACCTGGGTCGACAGACGTGAATCCAGCCCGCCCTTATGCTGCCAGTTGAGCATGTAGCGAGTTTTTTCGTAGTCGGTCTGTTTTTTCCGCTCGTCGCTGTCGTCGTTCAGGTACGCGCCGCCGAACTGGCCTTCGCTGGATTTGGTGAGGTAGCGGAATTCGCCTTCCATCAACAAACCGCGCTTGGTCATGTACTGCGGGTACAACGTGGCGTCGTAGTTCGGTGCCAGGTTGAAGTAGTACGGCGTAACGAGCGTGAAGCCGGTTTCGCTGCCGGTGCTGAAGCTCGGCGGCAGGAAGCCGGATTGACGACGGTCGTCGATCGGGAAATAGATATACGGGGTGTACAGGATCGGAATGTTCTTGATCCGCAACGTCGCGTTGGTCGCCGTACCGAAACCGGTGGCCGGGTTCAACGTGATGTTGTTGCCTTTGAGCTGCCAGGCGTTGCTGTCCGGCTCGCAGGTGGTGTACGTACCGTCCTTGAGACGGATGATCGCGTTTTCGGCACGCTTGGCGTACAGCGCGTTACCGCGGATACGCGACTTGTGCAGCACGTATTCGGCGTTGTCGATCTGGGCGGCACCGGTGTCGAGCTGGACCTGGGCATGGTCGCCCACGATCAGGGCGCCGTTGTCGCGCAGACGGACGTCGCCGTTCAGCTCGCCACGGTTCTCGGCCTGATACAGGCTGGCTTCCTGAGCCTCCAGCTGCATGCTGCCCTGGCGCATGACGACGTCACCGGCCAGGGTTGCCACTTGCTGTTCCTGCTCGTAACGAGAGGCCTTGGCACCGATAAAGGTCGGCGCATCGCTCTTGTTCGTCTTGTCGTTCATGCCAGGACGCATCGGCTCGATGTACGCGCCGGAGCAATAAGGACCGGTTTCGGCCAGCTGGGCTGCGGTCAGCTTCTCGCGAGGCACCCAGTCCAGGTGGCTGTAGTCGGCGCTGCGCGCACGCAGGCCCCGGCCCTTGGCTTCGGTGACCAGCGCGGTCTTCGGTTCAGCCTCGGCGCTGCCGCCAGCCTCGGCTTGCGCCGTGCTGTTGGCCGAGCTGACGGCTGCGCCGTCATGCACCGGGCGTGGTGGCAACGGGGCTGCGGCCGTTTTTGGCGCGCAATCCCAGGCACCCGAAGCAGAGACTGAGCAGTCATACTGTTCCGCGGCGACCACGAATGAGGTGGCGAAAGGTTGCATGGCCAGCAGACTGCCGGTTACCAGCAACGGAAATTTTCTACGAAACGCGGGGGATTTCAATGCCATCTTATTAGTCCGGGCTTCCTGCGTGCCATCTGCCCGCGGTTTGGGCCGCACGCCTCTCGATGGTCTGAAAAAGATGCGTGATAATAAAGCATGACCCGCTTGACGGCTAGCGCCGTCGGAGACCCTTGTAATGCCCGAGCAAGATCTACGTTTACAACAGCTGAAAGTCTGGCTGGATGAGCAGTTGCCGATCCTTTTCAACGCTCAGGACTGGGGTGCCGTACCACCGGCCACATTGACCGCAGCCAGCAGCGACGCGAGTTTCAGGCGTTATTTCCGCTGGGAGGGCGGCGGTCGAACCTTCGTCGTAATGGACGCGCCACCCCCCCAGGAAAACTGCAAACCTTTCGTCGATATCGCTGATTTACTCGCGAAATCAGGAATAAATGTGCCAAAAATTTATGCAGAAGATTTGCCGCGCGGCTTTCTTTTGCTTAATGACCTGGGCAGAAAAACCTATCTGGACGTGATTGACGAGCAAAACGCCGACCAATTGTTCGCCGATGCCATCGATGCGCTGCTGGCTTTTCAGCAATTGCCGATGGACACGCCGCTGCCCAGCTATGACGTCGCGTTGCTGCGCCGTGAGCTGGAACTGTTTCCTGAATGGTACGTTCGCCGGCATTTGGGTATCGAGTTTGATGCACAGCAGCAAGCCTTGTGGCAGCGCGTCAGCGATCACTTGATCGACAGCGCCCTGGCCCAGCCTAAAGTGCTGGTGCATCGCGACTATATGCCGCGCAACCTGATGATCAGCGAACCGAACCCTGGCGTGCTGGATTTCCAGGATGCGGTCTACGGCCCAGTCACCTACGACATCACCTGCCTGTTCAAGGACGCGTTCCTCAGCTGGCCGAAAGCGCGCGTACGCGAGTGGCAACGTGGCTATTGGGAACGTGCCGGGCAACTGGGCATTCCCGTGCAGGCCGATTTCGAAGAGTTCCAGCGTGCCAGCGACCTGATGGGCGTGCAGCGTCACCTCAAAGTTATCGGTATTTTCGCGCGCATCTGCCATCGCGACGGCAAGCCACGCTACCTGGCCGACGTACCGCGTTTCTTTGCCTATATAGAAGCAGTGCTGGCAGACCGCCCTGAGTTGGCTGAGCTGGGCGAACTGTTTGCCAGCCTGCGCGAACCCGTCGAGGCGGGCGTATGAAGGCCATGATCCTGGCGGCGGGCAAGGGCGAGCGGATGCGTCCGCTCACGCTGCACACGCCCAAGCCGCTGGTGCAGGCGGGTGGCAAGCGGCTGATCGAGTATCACCTTGAAGCGCTGGCCAAGGCCGGTTTCAGCGAAATCGTGATCAACCATGCATGGCTCGGCCAGCAGATCGAAAGCTACTTGGGCGACGGTGCGCAGTTTGGCCTGCGTATCCAGTATTCGGCCGAAGGCGAACCTTTGGAAACCGGCGGCGGGATTTTCCAGGCCTTGCCGTTGCTGGGCGACGAACCGTTCCTGGTGGTCAATGGCGATATCTGGACCGACTACGACTTCACCCAGCTGCGCCGGCCGCTTCAAGGCCTGGCCCATCTGGTGATGGTCGATAACCCGGCGCATCACCCTTCAGGCGGCGATTTCTACCTGGACCAAGGGTTGCTTCATGATGCAGCGCCCGGTGCCGATAACCTGACCTTCAGTGGCATTTCAGTGCTCGACCCGCAATTGTTCGCGGGTTGCAGTGCCGGTGCCTTCAAGCTGGCGCCGCTGTTGCGGGCGGCGATGGCCAAAGGTCTGGTAACGGGGGAACACATGGCGGGACGCTGGATTGATGTCGGCACGCTGGAGCGCCTGGCGCAGGTCGAAACCTTGCTGACTGCGGAGCAATAAGATGTTGTGGCCAGGGACACTGATCGGTGCCGGGGCTGGCTTTGCCATTGCCAGTATTCCGGGGGCCTTGTTGGGGGCCTTGTTGGGGCAGGCGTTGGATCGCCGTCTTCAACTGCAAAGCTGGGCGCAGCTGCGCGAACGCCTGGGCGGGCGCCCGGCGCTGCGCAACGATGAATTGTTGTTCGTGCTGTTGGGGCGCCTGGCCAAGAGTAATGGCCGAGTGGTGGACGGGCATATCCAACAGGCGCGCCAGGAAATGCGTTCGCTGGACATGACCGAGTCCGCCCAGCGCCGGGCAATTACCGCATTCAATCGGGGTAAATCCGGTTCCGACCGGGTGCGCACTTATCTGCGTGTGCTCAAGGCTCAGCCCCATGCCGCGGAAGGTGTGTTGCGTGCGTGTTGGCGCATGGCCTGGGCGGATGGCAAAGCGGATCACGCCGAACGCGACTTGATCGACCTGTGGGGCAAGTGGCTCGGCTGGACGCCACAACAGTTGCAGGCGCTGGCGGCCGATTACGTGCAGGAACGCAAGCCATTGGCCACTCGCGGCGGAGCCTATCAGGACGCGATGCGGATTCTGGGGGTAACGTCGACCACCGAGCCGACCGTGATCAAGCGTGCCTATCGCCGCCTGCTCAGCCGCCACCATCCGGACAAGATAGCCGGCACAGGTGCCAGCCCCGCCCAAGTGCGCGAGGCGACCGAGCGAACCCGCGAGTTGCATAACGCCTACGCGTTGATTCGCGAGCGCCGGGATTTTCGCTAGCCAATACCCTTTGAAAGTGACAAACCCTTCTATTGTGGGAGCTGGCTTGCCTGCGATAGCGGGCTGTCAGTGACAACTGTTTAGCTGACACACCGCTATCGCAGGCAAGCCAGCTCCCACAGTTAATTGGGTTGCCAGGCCAAAATCATTCAGACGCAGCCTGTGGGCTCAACCACCCGCGAACCCGCCGGTACAACTGCTCCTGCTCAGCCGAACTGTTGCCGGGCAAGGTCTTGAGTGACACCTGCTTGTAACCCTCATTCTTGCCACGCTTGGCGGCCTGGACCCGCGCCAGTGCGTTTTTGCGCTCCAGGGCACCGTCTTGGTAGAAAACATCCGCCGTTGGCACTTTCAGCGCCGGGGCCAGTTGTTGCAGGTCCGGTTGCCGGGCAGCAGGCGTCTTGCCGGCCACCATTACAAACTTCTGCACCTGGGACGGTTGTTTCTCGCTCAGGTAACGCGCCGCCCACCAGGCGCCCGTGCCATGGCCGAGCAGCACCACGCTGCGTGCGCTTTGGGTTTGGGCGAAGGCGACGGCGGCGTCGATGCGGTCGAAAATGCGCTTGGCGTCAGTCTTGTCCTGCTCATCGGCGCCCGGCACCACTGCCGGGTCGGTGCCTTCGGCTTCGGCGCTGGCGGCTTGCTCAATCGGTTTGGCGGCGGTGCTGCCGTCCTTGCTGCTGGTGTCGACGGCGGCTTTAGGCGATTCCATAACGCGCGGTGGCAAGGTGTCGACGTTCACGTCCGGCAGCGACAGGCTCAGCGTGCCCCAGTTGGCGTCGGGCAATTTGCGTCGCAGCGGGGCGATTGCTTGCGGCCAGTCAGCACTTTCGCCGGCGCCCGGCACAATAATCACCACGCCTTCGGGCTCGGCGCTGTTGGCCGGTTTCCACAAGGCCAGGAAGGAGTCGCTGCCGGCCTGCAGTTGTTGCTGCTCATGCTGCGGAATTTGCCGCTCAAGGGCGCTGGCTTCTTCCTGGCTGCGCTCGGGCAGCGGTTGGCGTTCAGCCGGTTTTTCGGCGGCGGGCGCGGGGGCGTCGGCGGCCTGAACAGAAAAGGCGCTGGTAAATAGCAGCGACAGGCACAATGCTGGCAGTGCCGAACGGTGGATAAAGGGCATCGTTAATTCCCGGCCAGAAGTGATTCCAGCAGCCTAATGGGTTGGTCAGTATTTGTCAGTGATGTGAGACGTGGATCATGGTTTATCGCTGTCTGCTGGTTATCGGCTGTCTGTGCTTTGCCTTGATGGCGAATGCCGCGCCTGCGCCTGCCGCACCGCAAGCGCAGCTCAATGCACAACAGCGTGAGTGGCTGGCCCAGCACCCGCAATTGCGCGTGGGCCTGGTACTGCAAGCGCCGTACGCGCAATACGATCGGCGCCTGCAGCGCTTGTCCGGGGCCAATGTGGAGTTGATGCAGTGGCTGGCCAAAGCGCTGAATATCGAGCTGACCTGGCGCAACTTCCCCAGCCAGGAGCAGCTCGAAGCCGCCGTGCGTGACGGTGAGGTGGATATCGCCCCGGGCCTGCAACAAACCCCGGCCGGCTTGCGTCTGTGGCTGTTCACCGACCCTTATATGCGCGTGCCCCAGCATATCGTTGGGATCCGCGAGGGCGGCGGCGCGGTGGAACTGGAAAAACTCGATGAGTTGTCTCGCGTGGCCGTGCGCATGCCCAGCGCGGTGGCCGATTACCTGCGCAGCACCTATCCCAACCTCAACCTGCAAGGCGTGCCCATGGAGCGCCAGGCCCTGCAATTGTTGGTGAGCCAGCAAGCGCGTTATGCCGTGGTGGATGAGGCGCAGTTGAGCCGCTTGTCCGGTGAGGCCGAGTTTGCCGGGCTGGCGGTGGTCGGTGATATCGGCTTGCCGCAGTTGCTGCGCGTGGCCACCCGTCGTGAGTGGCCGGAACTGGCGAGCATCATGCAAAGCGCCTTGCGCGCGATACCCGCCCGCGACCTCGATCAACTGCACAGTCGCTGGCTGCAACCCAAATACCCACGGCTGAGCGAATCTCCGGGCTTGTGGCAAAACCTCAGCCTGCTCTTGGCGATGTTCTTGCTCGCCAGCCTGGCGGTGGTGTTTTGGCAGCGCCGTCAGCAACGCAGCCTGGAACACGGCCTGCTGGCGGCCCGCGAAGAAAGTGCCGCCCGCGCCGCCGGTGCAGAGGCGTTGCGGTTGACGCAGTTCTCTATCGACCAGAGTACGGTCGGCATCCTGTGGGTCAATTGGGACAGCCATGTGCGTTACGCCAACCGTGCTGCCGAAACCATGTTGGGCTTTGGCCCTGGCGCATTGATCGAGCGACCGCTGATCGAGGTTGACCCGACCTTGAACATGGACCGCTGGCTCAATGTATGGAAGCGCGCGCGTGCCAGCGAGGACGGCCCGCAAACCTTCGCCACCGATTGCGTGCGCGCCGACGGCAGCATCCTGCCGGCCGATGTGTCACTGAGTTTTCTGCGTTTTGCCGACGGCGAATACCTGGTGGTTTACCTCAATGACGTCACCGAACGCCGCCGTTATGTGGCTGCATTGCAGCAGAGCGAAACACAATTGCGCGAGCTGTCGGCTCACCTGGAAACCGTGCGCGAAGAAGAAAAGGCGCGTATCGCCCGTGAAGTGCACGATGAGCTTGGGCAGATGCTCACAGTGCTCAAGCTGGAAACCTCAATGTGCGAGTTGGCCTATGCGCAACTGGACCCAGGCCTGAACGAGCGCTTGCACAGCATGAAACGCCTGATCGCCCAGCTGTTCCAGCTGGTCCGGGATGTGGCCACCGCACTGCGCCCGCCGATTCTCGACGCCGGCATTGGCTCGGCTATCGAGTGGCAGGCCCGTCGCTTTGAAGCCCGCACGCAAATCCCTTGCCTGGTGCAAGTCCCGGATAACCTGCCGGCCCTCAGCGATGCCAAGGCCATCGGCCTGTTCCGTATCCTGCAGGAGGCGCTGACCAATGTGATGCGCCATGCCCAGGCGCATACTGTCGAGCTGACGTTGAGCGTTGAAGGCACCGAACTGCGGTTGACCATCAGCGATGACGGCGTCGGCTTCATCGAAACCCAGGGCCGCCCGGTATCTTTTGGCGTGGTGGGTATGCGCGAGCGCGTGCTGATGATTGGCGGCCGATTGAGCCTGCACAGCGAATTGGGCGAGGGCACCACCTTGAGTGTCACGGTGCCGTTGGATGCATAACGATAAGAGGAAGCCCCTGTGATTCGCGTATTGGTAGCCGAAGACCACACCATTGTCCGTGAAGGCATCAAGCAATTGATCGGCCTGGCCAAAGACCTGTTGGTGGTCGGCGAGGCCAGCAATGGCGAACAGTTGCTGGAAACCTTGCGCCATGTGCCGTGCGAGGTGGTGTTGCTGGATATCTCGATGCCCGGCGTGAATGGCCTGGAAGCGATTGCGCGGATCCGGGCACTGAATAACCCGCCGGCGATTCTGGTGCTGTCGATGCACGATGAAGCGCAAATGGCCGCCCGCGCGCTGAAAGTCGGCGCGGCGGGCTATGCGACCAAGGACAGTGACCCGGCGCTGTTGCTCACGGCGATTCGCAAGGTCGCGGCGGGCGGGCGTTATATCGACCCGGACCTGGCCGACCGCATGGTCTTTGAAGTTGGTCTCACCGATACGCGGCCCCTGCATTCGTTGTTGTCGGAGCGCGAGTTCTCGGTGTTCGAGCGTTTGGCCCAGGGCGCCAACGTCAACGATATCGCCCAGCAGTTGGCGCTGAGCAGCAAGACCATCAGCACTCACAAGGCGCGGTTGATGCAAAAACTCCATATCACCTCCCTGGCCGAGCTGGTGAAATACGCCATGGAACACAAACTCCTATAACCCCCTCGATCGTTCCCACGCTCCGCGTGGTAACGCCTCTTATGACGCTTTGCGTCACGCTTTGCGACGCAGAGCGTCCTGGGCTGCATTCCCACGCGGAGCGTGGGAACGATCTTCTACAGGTGCGCGTATCTGTTTGCGACATAGGCTTTGCCGGCAGACGCTGACGATTGCCGCCGCACTGTTCTGTGCCCGCCATCGGTGTAGGGCGATCCCTACCCCAAACCTTCCATCCGGCTGATGTGATTCTCTCCTGGCCCCCGATTTTCGGGGGCTCGCGCCTGGACTACGCTTGTTCCACAGCAGTCCAAAACAAAAAGGTGCGGGTATGAGCGAGGTGGATTCAAATGATGTGCTGGTCAGCTTTCGTGGCGTGCAGAAGAGCTACGACGGCGAGAACCTGATCGTCAAAGACCTCAACCTGGAGATTCGCAAGGGCGAGTTCCTCACCCTGCTCGGGCCGTCCGGTTCGGGCAAGACCACCAGCCTGATGATGCTCGCCGGTTTCGAGACGCCGACCGCCGGGGAAATCCTGCTGGCCGGACGTTCCATCAACAACGTGCCGCCGCACAAGCGTGACATCGGCATGGTGTTCCAGAACTACGCGTTGTTCCCGCACATGACCGTGGCCGAGAACCTGGCCTTCCCGCTGTCGGTACGCGGCTTGAGCAAGACCGACGTCAGCGAGCGGGTCAAGCGCGTGCTGAGCATGGTCCAGCTC
Source organism: Pseudomonas sp. MONT-RG-20F-20-E-7-02 (assembly GCF_022662395.1). Lineage (NCBI taxonomy): Bacteria > Pseudomonadati > Pseudomonadota > Gammaproteobacteria > Pseudomonadales > Pseudomonadaceae > Pseudomonas > Pseudomonas sp. MONT-RG-20F-20-E-7-02. The sequence goes on along the minus strand of NZ_JAKNQN010000009.1, from coordinate 25,966 downwards.
GATGCCTTCGCTCAGCGTTACCCGGCGCAACTCTCCGGCGGCCAGCAGCAGCGCGTTGCGCTGGCGCGGGCGCTGGTGTTCGAACCGCAACTGGTGCTGATGGACGAACCCCTCGGCGCCCTCGACAAGCAACTGCGCGAACACATGCAGATGGAGATCAAGCACCTGCACCAGCGCCTGGGCGTGACCGTGGTGTACGTGACCCACGACCAGGGCGAAGCCTTGACCATGTCCGACCGCGTGGCCGTGTTCCACCAGGGCGAGATCCAGCAGATCGCCGCGCCGCGCACCTTGTACGAAGAGCCGAAAAACACCTTTGTCGCCAACTTTATTGGCGAGAACAATCGCCTCAATGGCCGGCTGCACAGCCACACCGGCGAGCGTTGCGTGGTGGAGCTGGCGCGGGGTGAGAAGGTCGAGGCACTGGCGGTGAATGTCGGCCATATCGGCGGCCCGGTGACTCTATCGGTGCGCCCGGAGCGGGTCAGCCTCAATGGCTCCAGCGAATCCTGCGTCAACCGCTTCTCTGGGCGGGTGGCGGAATTTATCTACCTGGGCGACCACGTGCGTGTGCGCCTGGAAGTCTGCGGCAAGGCCGATTTTTTTGTGAAACAACCGATTGCTGAGCTGGACCCAGCCCTGGCAGTCGGCGACGTGGTACCGATTGGCTGGCAAGTCGAGCACGTTCGCGCACTCGACCCACTTCTAGAGGCGAATTAATCGCCCCATGGCTTCACCAACCCTGCACGTGGAGAGAACAACAATGTTGAGATCCCTTAAATATTCCGCCCTGGTCATCGGCTTGATGGGCGCGACACAGGCCATGGCAGGCCCGGACCTGACGGTCGTGTCCTTTGGCGGCGCGAACAAGGCGGCCCAGGTCAAGGCCTTCTATGCACCGTGGGAAAGCGCGGGCAACGGCAAGATCGTCGCCGGTGAGTACAACGGTGAAATGGCCAAGGTCAAAGCCATGGTCGACACCAAGAGCGTGTCCTGGGACCTGGTGGAGGTGGAATCGCCGGAACTGTCCCGTGGCTGCGACGAAGACATGTTCGAGCCGCTTGACCCGAAACTGTTCGGCAATGGCGCCGACTACGTCAAGGGCGCGATTCAGCCCTGCGGCGTGGGCTTTTTTGTGTGGTCCACCGTGCTGGCGTACAACGCCGACAAGCTGACCACTGCACCGACCAGTTGGGCGGATTTCTGGGACACCAAGAAATTCCCGGGCAAGCGTGGCCTGCGCAAGGGCGCCAAGTACACCCTGGAATTCGCCTTGATGGCGGACGGCGTGGCGCCGAAGGACGTGTACAAAGTGCTGGCCGGTAAAGACGGCCAGGACCGTGCGTTCAAGAAGCTGGATGAACTCAAACCGTCGATCCAATGGTGGGAAGCCGGTGCACAACCGCCGCAATACCTGGCCTCGGGTGACGTGGTGATGAGCTCGGCCTACAACGGCCGCATCGCCGCCGTGCAAAAAGAAAGCAACCTGAAAGTCGTGTGGAACGGCGGCATCTACGACTTTGATGCCTGGGCCATTCCTAAAGGCCTGGCCAAGGACCGCGCCGAAGCGGCGAAGAAGTTCATCGCCTTCTCGGTGCAGCCGCAGCAGCAGAAGACCTATTCGGAAAACATCGCCTACGGCCCGGCGAATACCCAGGCCGTGCCGTTGCTGGCCAAGGATGTGCTCAAAGACATGCCGACCACGCCGGAGAACATCGCCAACCAGGTGCAGATCGATGTGAGCTTCTGGGCGGATAACGGCGAGCAGTTGGAGCAGCGCTTCAATTCGTGGGCGGCCAAGTAACCCTGCATAACCCTCTCTGAGAAAGCAGGCTTGGGTGGGAGCTGGCAAGCCAGCTCCCACCCAAAGCCAGGCCTACAGGGAATCCTTAGAAGCGTTCCGGAGTTTGCCATGGTTATCGCCATTCCCAGCCCCACCCTCAAGCAGCGCCTGGCGCGTGCCGAGCGGCTCAATCGCTGGAAGGCCCAGGCCTTGATTGCGCCGCTGGTGCTGTTTTTGCTGCTGGTGTTCCTGGTGCCGATTGTTGCGCTGCTCTACAAAAGTGTCGGCAACCCGGAAGTGGTGGGCGGCTTGCCGCGCACCGTGGTGGCGGTCAAGACCTGGGACGGCCGTGGTTTGCCGGGCGAGCCGGTGTACCAGGCACTCAGCGACGACCTGGGCGAAGCGCGCAAAAACCAGACCTTGGGCGACCTGTCCAAACGCTTGAACATGGAACTGGCCGGCTACCGTAGCCTGCTGACCAAAACCGCGCGGGCGCTGCCGTTTACCGAAGTGCCGGCCTCTTATAAAGCCGCGTTGGAAAGCCTCGACGAACGCTGGGGCGACCCGGCGTACTGGCAGGCGATCCGGCGCAACACCAGCAGCCTCACGCCGTATTACCTGTTGGCGGCCGTCGATCATCGCATCGATGACCTCGGCGAAGTGGCCCCGGCCACGCCGGACCAGGCGATCTACCTGGACATCTTCGCCCGCACCTTCTGGATGGGGCTGGTGATCACCTTCGTTTGCCTGCTGCTGGCCTATCCATTGGCCTACCTGCTGGCCAACCTGCCGGCGCGCAAAAGCAACCTGCTGATGATTCTGGTGTTGCTGCCGTTCTGGACCTCGATCCTGGTGCGAGTGGCGGCCTGGATTGTGCTGCTGCAATCCGGTGGCCTGATCAACAGCGCGTTGATGGGCATGGGCCTGATCGATAAACCCCTGGAGCTAGTGTTCAATCGTACCGGGGTCTACATCTCGATGGTGCACATCCTGTTGCCGTTCATGATTCTGCCGATCTACAGCGTGATGAAAGGCATCTCGCCCACTTACATGCGCGCGGCGATTTCCCTGGGCTGCCATCCGTTCGCCAGTTTCTGGCGTGTGTATTTCCCGCAAACCTATGCCGGTGTCGGCGCCGGTTGCCTGCTGGTGTTCATCCTGGCGATTGGTTACTACATCACCCCGGCGCTGCTCGGCAGCCCGAACGACCAGATGGTCAGCTACTTCGTGGCGTTCTACACCAACACCAGCATCAACTGGGGCATGGCCACGGCGTTGGGCGGCTTGTTGCTGCTGGCGACGGTGGTGCTGTACCTGATCTACAACCGGCTGGTAGGCGCCAGTCGCCTGCGCCTGAGCTGAGGAGAATTGGCAATGCTGAGCCCTTATATGTCACCCGTGGAACGGGTGTGGTTCTACAGCTTGCGGATCCTGTGCGGCTTGATCCTGCTGTTCCTGATCCTGCCGGTGCTGGTGATTATCCCGCTGTCGTTCAACAGCGGCAGTTTCCTCGTGTACCCGCTGCAAGGCTTCTCGCTGCACTGGTATCAGGACTTCTTCGCCTCGGCCGAATGGATGCGTGCGCTGAAGAACAGCATCATCGTCGCCCCGGCGGCCACGGTGCTGGCCATGGTGTTCGGCACCCTGGCGGCGATTGGCCTGACGCGCGGCAACTTCCCCGGCAAGGCGCTGGTGATGGCGCTGGTGATTTCGCCGATGGTGGTGCCGGTGGTGATTATTGGTGTGGCCAGTTACCTGTTCTTTGCGCCGCTGGGGTTGGGCAACAGCTTCTTCTCGCTGATCGTGGTGCACGCGGTGCTGGGCGTGCCGTTTGTGATCATCACTGTGTCGGCGACCTTGCAAGGCTTCAACCATAATCTGGTGCGCGCGGCGGCCAGCCTGGGTGCGTCGCCGCTGACGGCGTTTCGCCGGGTGACCTTGCCGCTGATCGCGCCGGGGGTAATTTCCGGGGCGCTGTTTGCCTTCTCGACCTCTTTCGATGAAGTGGTCGTGACGCTGTTTCTCGCCGGCCCTGAGCAAGCGACCCTGCCTCGGCAGATGTTCAGCGGCATCCGCGAAAACCTCAGCCCGACGATTGCCGCGGCGGCGACGTTGTTGATTGCCTTCTCGGTGCTGTTGTTGCTGACCCTTGAATGGTTGCGCGGGCGCAGCGAAAAGTTGCGCACCGCCCAAGCGTAACGGTCGGAGCCGGATCAAATGTGGGAGCTGGCTTGCCTGCGATAGCATCACCTCGGTTTGCCTGTGACACCGAGCTGCCCGCATCGCAGGCAAGCCAGCTCCCACATTGATCGTGCCATTCAGTGGGTGAATAGTTCACAACCGAAAATCCCCAGCTACTCTTGTGCCAGCCCATCATTAATAAGAGGCCGCGCACATGAGTACCTCCTCATTCAAGATCGCCCACAAACTGCTGACCGGCGCTGGCGCCATCGAACAGCTGGCCTTTGAACTCACGCGCCTGGATGTGGATAACCCGCTGATCGTCACCGACGCCGCGCTGGTCAAGTCCGGCACCGTGGCGCTGGCGCTGGAACACCTGGGCGAGCGCCCCTATGAAATTTTCGACCGCGTGCTGCCCGACCCGGAAATCGCCATCGTCGAAGACTGTATGCGCGCCTACCGTGAAGGCGGGCATGACGGCCTGATCGGCCTCGGTGGCGGCAGCGCCATCGACATTGCCAAGAGCGTCGCCGCTTATGCCGGTTACCACGGCGAACTGGCGGACTTGTTCGGCGTCGACCAGGTGCCACGCAAAGGCCCGCCGTTGATCGCCATCCCGACCACGGCCGGCACCGGCTCGGAGGTGACCAATGTGGCGATCCTCTCCGACAAGGTCGCCCAACTGAAGAAGGGTATCGTCAGCGATTACTTGCTGCCGGACGTCGCGCTGATCAGCCCGCAAATGACCCTCACGTGCCCGCGCAGCGTCACCGCCGCCAGTGGCGTCGATGCGTTGGTGCATGCCATCGAATCCTACCTGTCGCTGAATGCCTCGCCGATCACCGACGCCCTGGCGATTGGCGCGATCAAGCTGATCGCCAGGGCACTGCCCAAGGCTTACGCCAACCCGGCCAACCTGCAGGCCCGCGACGACATGGCCACCGCCAGCCTGATGGCCGGCATGGCGTTCGGCAATGCCGGCGTGGGCGCGGTGCATGCCTTGGCGTACCCGTTGGGCGGGCGTTTCAATATCGCCCATGGCGTGAGCAATGCGCTGTTGCTGCCCTACGTGATGCACTGGAACAAGCTGGCGTGTGTGGAGCGCATGCAGGACATTGCCCAGGCCATGGGCGTGAATGTCACGGGGTTGAGTGTCAACGACGCCGCCGACCAGGCCGTCGAGGCGATGACGCGACTGTGTGCCGCAGTCGAGATCCCGGCAGGCCTGCGCAGCTTCGGGGTGCCCGAGGACGCAATCCCGGCCATGGCCACGGAAGCGGCGGGCATTGAGCGCCTGATGCGCAACAACCCGCGCAAGCTCAGCGCGGCGGATATCGAGAAAATCTACCGGGCTGCGTATTAACCGTTGAGTTAGGTCACGGTGCGCGCAGCAAAGCATGAGGTATACAATGCGCGCCATCGTGATTTAGCTCAAAAAAGGTGCGTCATGCAGCCCTTCGTTATCGCTCCATCGATTCTCTCCGCCGACTTCGCCCGCCTGGGTGAGGAAGTGGACAAGGTATTGGCCGCCGGTGCCGACTTCGTGCACTTCGACGTCATGGACAACCACTATGTGCCCAACCTGACCATCGGCCCGATGGTTTGCGCGGCGCTGCGCAAGTACGGCATCACGGCGCCGATCGATGCGCACCTGATGGTCAGCCCGGTGGACCGTATCGTCGGTGACTTCATTGAGGCCGGCGCGACCTACATCACCTTCCACCCGGAAGCCACGCTGCACGTCGACCGCACCCTGCAACTGATCCGCGAAGGCGGCTGCAAGGCGGGCCTGGTGTTCAACCCGGCCACGCCGTTGAGCGTGCTTGAGTATGTGATGGACAAGGTCGACATGGTCTTGTTGATGAGCGTCAACCCGGGTTTCGGCGGGCAGAAGTTCATCCCCGGCACCCTGAACAAGCTGCGTGAAGCCCGTGCGCTGATCGATGCGTCCGGGCGGGATATCCGTCTGGAAATCGACGGTGGCGTCAACGTCAACAATATCCGTGAAATCGCTGCCGCTGGCGCTGACACCTTCGTGGCCGGTTCGGCGATCTTCAACGCCCCTGACTACCAGGCAGTCATCGACAAGATGCGTGCCGAACTGGCGCTGGCGCGTCCATGAGCGGCTTTGAGCAGCTGTTCCCCGGCAAACTGCCACGGCTGGTGATGTTCGATCTGGACGGTACGTTGATCGATTCGGTGCCCGACCTGGCAGCAGCGGTGGACCAGATGCTGCTCAAGCTGGGGCGCAAGCCGGCGGGGATCGAGTCGGTGCGCATGTGGGTCGGCAACGGTGTGCAGATGCTGGTGCGCCGTGCTTTGGCCAACAATATTGATGCCGAAGGTGTCGATGAAGTGGAAGCCGAACACGCCCTGGAACTGTTCAATGCCGCCTATGAAGACGGCCACGAACTGACCGTGGTTTACCCCGGTGTGCGTGACACGCTCAAGTGGCTACACAAGCAGGGCGTGGAAATGGCCCTGATCACCAACAAACCGGAGCGCTTCGTCGCGCCGCTGCTGGATCAGATGAAGATCGGCCGTTATTTCCGCTGGATCATCGGCGGCGATACCTTGCCGCAGAAAAAGCCCGACCCGGCAGCGCTGTTCTTTGTGATGAAGATGGCCAATATCCCGGCCTCGCAGTCGTTGTTTGTCGGTGATTCGCGCAGTGATGTGCTGGCCGCCAAAGCCGCCGGTGTGCAGTGCGTGGCCTTGAGCTACGGCTATAACCATGGCCGGCCGATTGCCGAAGAGTCGCCGGCGCTGGTGATTGATGACCTGCGCTTGCTAATCCCCGGTTGCTTGGGAGCGGGCGCTGAGATAACGTTGCCCGACATCGAACCAACCCCTTCTGGAAACGCCATCGTGGTGGTCACTCGCAAACTCTGGATGAAAGTCATTAAGGCCCTGGCCCGCTGGCGTTGGCGCGCCTGACTGATCCTGGCCGCGCTGCGGCACGTTTGCACACCTGACCGTTTGACCCTCAAGCCACGAGGCACCTCATGATCCGCGAAGAATTCCTGCGTTTGGCCGCTGCCGGCTATAACCGTATCCCCTTGGCCTGCGAAACCCTGGCCGACTTCGATACGCCGCTGTCGATCTACCTGAAACTGGCTGACGAGCCCAACTCCTACCTGCTGGAATCGGTGCAGGGCGGCGAGAAGTGGGGCCGTTACTCGATCATCGGCCTGCCGTGCCGCACCGTGCTGCGCGTGCACGACCATCACGTGAGCATCACGCTGGATGGCGTCGAGATCGAAAGCCATGACGTTGAAGACCCGCTGGCCTTCGTCGAAGCCTTCAAGGCGCGCTACAACGTGCCGACCATCGCCGGCTTGCCGCGCTTCAACGGTGGCCTGGTGGGTTACTTTGGCTACGACTGCGTGCGCTACGTGGAAAAACGCTTGGGCAAGTGCCCGAACCCGGACCCGCTGGGTGTGCCGGACATTCTGCTGATGGTCTCCGACGCGGTGGTGGTGTTCGACAACCTCGCCGGCAAGATGCATGCGATCGTCCTCGCCGACCCAGCCCAGGCCGATGCCTTCGAGCAAGGCCAGGCCGCTCTGGAAGCCCTGCTGGAAAAACTGCGCCAGCCGATCACCCCGCGCCGTGGCCTGGACCTCAGCCGTCCGCCGGCCGCCGACCCGGTGTTCCGTTCCAGCTTTACCCAGGATGACTACGAGCGCGCGGTCGACACCATCAAGGAATACATCCTCGCCGGTGACTGCATGCAGGTGGTGCCGTCGCAACGCATGTCCATCGACTTCAAGGCGGCGCCGATTGACCTGTACCGCGCGCTGCGTTGCTTCAACCCGACGCCGTACATGTACTTCTTCAACTTCGGCGACTTCCACGTGGTGGGCAGTTCGCCGGAAGTGCTGGTACGCGTTGAAGACAACCTGATCACCGTGCGCCCGATCGCCGGGACGCGCCCACGCGGCGCGACTGAAGAGGCCGACCTGGCGTTGGAAGAAGACCTGCTGAGCGATGACAAGGAAATCGCCGAGCACTTGATGCTCATCGACCTGGGCCGCAACGACACCGGGCGGGTCTCGGAGATCGGTTCGGTGAAGCTCACCGAGAAGATGGTCATCGAGCGGTATTCCAACGTGATGCACATTGTGTCGAACGTCACCGGCGAGCTGAAAGAAGGGCTGACCGCGATGGACGCGCTGCGCGCGATTCTGCCGGCTGGCACCTTGTCGGGCGCGCCGAAGATTCGCGCGATGGAAATCATCGACGAACTGGAGCCGGTCAAGCGCGGCGTGTATGGCGGCGCCGTGGGCTATTTTGCCTGGAACGGCAACATGGACACCGCGATTGCGATCCGCACGGCGGTGATCAAGGACGGCGAGCTGCATGTACAGGCGGGCGGCGGGATTGTGGCTGACTCGGTGCCGGCGCTTGAGTGGGAAGAAACCCTGAACAAGCGCCGTGCGATGTTCCGGGCGGTGGCGTTGGCGGAGCAGACCCCGCAAAACTGAAGCCAGATGTAGATCCAACTGTGGGAGCTGGCTTGCCTGCGATAGCATCACCTGGGTGTACCTGATACACCGAGGTGTCTGCATCGCAGGCAAGCCAGCTCCCACATTTGTTTTATGTAGGTTTCAAGACTCCATCAGAAATCCAGGCTCACCCCGACACTCACCCCTTGCTGGGTCACGCTGTCATCCTTCCTCACGTTATACGCCGCCCGTAACGCCAGCTCCTGAGTCAGCTTATGGCTGACACCCACACTCAAACGGTCCGAATTGCTGCGTGGCGTGTAGCCGTCCAGCTTGAAGTCGATCCCTGGCACGCTGTTAAGTGACATCTTCACCTTTTGCGTGTCGTTTTCGAACTCATGCTCGTGGGCCACTTCGCCAAACACCTGGGTTTGCGGCGTGACCCGGTAGCTGCCCTGCAGGCCGACGCCGAGGCGCTTGGAGTCGCGTTGTTGATCATCAAAGGTCAGCGCGGTAGAGCGGTTGTCTTTTTCCGAATAGCCGTCCACTTCGACCCGCGCATAGTCGGCGCTGATGAACGGCGACAGGTGCCAATCGCTGCCGGCCCCGGCGATGTCATAGCCCAACCGGCCGCTCAAGGCCCAGAGCCAGCCGTCGGTGTCGCCTTTTTCCGAGCCTTCGCTGACGCCCAGGGCGAACTTGCGCTTGAGGCTGTCGAAGTCCAGCTTGCCGCCGGTCAGCGCGGCATCGGCCCACCAGTGATTTTGCTGATACTGCGCGAACGCGGTGCCCATGTAGCTGTTGAGCTTGTAGTCCGAATCGCTGGCGCCAGCTTCGAGCGTCTGCCGATACAGGCCGGCTGCTACGCCGACGCGCCAGTTTTCGTCCAGCCGGTAACTGCCGCCGATATTCAGGTTGTAGCCACTGCCGTCACCGCTGGCTGAGCTGCTTTGGTCATCGAAATCCAGGTGCTGGCCGCCACCCGCGACAATTGCGCGCCATTGGCCGACCGCTTGCCAATTACCGTTGTCCGCCTGCCATTGGTTGCGCAGCTCATCCTGGTGGGCGCGCAACGTGCCTTGGGCCATTTCCGGCAGCAGCGTCAGTTCCCATGGCGCCGCGAGCAGTGAATAGGCGTAGTCGGCGATCAAGCGTTGCCCGGCGATGGTGGGGTGGACCGAGTCGTTGTAGATCAGCTTGGTCGGGTCCGGGTTGGTGCCGCCAATGCCGTAGACCGGGTTGGCGGTGCAGCTGTTACCGCTGAAACAGGTGCCGGTGAGGTTCTGCCCGGTGGCCAGGCCAAAGCGCGCAGGGTCGGCGAAGGTTTCCTTCAACAGCAGCGGAATATTCAGCGGGATGATCTGCGCGTCGATCTGCGACAGGCGCTGCACCAGTGACTGGTTGAAAATGTTGCTCAGGGCCGAACTCGACGCCTGCAGCGGTGTGCCGTTAATGGCGGGCGTCAGGCCGAGGTCGGGCAGCATCCACACCATGATGTAGCGCGCGCCGGCTTGTTGCAGGACTTGAGCGCTGTCCGCCAGGCGCCCACCGGCCGCAACCGCTTGGCCTGGGCTGAGGACGCGGCCTTGCAGGAAGTCATTGCCGCCACCCGAAAGGAAGTACAGCGCGTTGGGATCTGCCCGCCCGCCGTTGGCCGGGAGATAACCCTGGCGACTGCGCAGCACCGTGCCGCCACCCGGGTTGCCGGGCGGAATCGCCGCGTCGGAGACCGAGGTGATGGAGTCGAGGATGTTATCGGTGCGGTAACCGCCGACCGCCCAGTTGTTGCCGTCGGGCAAACCTTGGGCCGCGCGCACCGGCGAGGTGGAGGCATTCAGGTCGTTGGGCGCGACGCCCAGCTTGGCGCCCAGCAGGGTCGATGAAACAGGGCCATAGTCGCCCTGGAACGTCGGCCCGGTGCGGTTGGTAAAGCGCAGCGTCGCCCCGGACGAGCCATCGGGAAACGTGCCGGCGTCGGCCAGGCTGTCGCCAAATACGATCATGGTTGAGTAAGGCGACGGCGCCGCCAGTGCCTGAGCACAGGCCAATGACAGGAGGCAGCCGGCCAGGGGCGCGAAAAACGGTGGTCTGAGCATGCAAAAGTCCATTTAGTTGTTTTTGTGTCGGAAGCGAAACATTAGCAATGTAGTGAGGGTTTTCTGCGAAGAAAACAGTTTTTTCCCACAAAGGCTCTGTCGTGGCCCCCGTATTTGCTGCTCCATATTGCACCGCTGGCGAGGCTACGTTACTGTGCCTGAACGTATGAACGAGACCCTCCCCGTGTTGATCATCAGCAAACTCTTGATGCGAGTAGTCAAGGCACACGCCCGTTGGCGTTGGCGCGCCTGACATTTTTCTCTGCCGGCCCGGCCGGACCTGTACCGATTTGCCTTCTTCACCCGTTGTTTGACGCCCCTTGCCGGCTAACCCTGGCAACCGGAACGTGCGTCTGGCAGCGGGTCACTCTCTTGGAAGGCAGTCATTTGAAATCAGTGAATTCAAGAGGTTTGAACCCACATGTTGCTGATGATTGATAACTACGACTCCTTTACCTACAACGTTGTGCAGTACCTGGGCGAGCTCGGTGCCGAGGTCAAGGTGGTGCGCAACGATGAACTGACAGTCGCCGAAATCGCCGCCCTGAACCCGGAGCGCATCGTGGTTTCGCCTGGCCCTTGCACGCCAACTGAAGCCGGTGTGTCCCTGGAAGCGATCAAGTATTTCGCCGGCAAGCTGCCGATCCTGGGCGTGTGCCTGGGCCACCAGTCCATTGGCCAGGCCTTCGGCGGTGATGTGGTGCGTGCGCGCCAAGTGATGCATGGCAAGACCAGCCCGGTGTTCCATAAAGACCTCGGGGTGTTCCACGGCCTGAACCTGCCGGTGACGGTCACCCGCTACCACTCGCTGGTGGTCAAGCGTGAGACCCTGCCCGAGTGCCTGGAACTGACCGCCTGGACCCAGCTTGAAGACGGCTCGGTCGATGAGATCATGGGCCTGCGCCACAAGACACTGAATATCGAAGGGGTGCAATTTCACCCTGAGTCGATCCTGACCGAGCAGGGCTACGAGCTGTTCGCTAACTTTCTCAAGCAGAGCGGCGGCACGCGCTAAGGACTTTCCATGGATATCAAGACTGCCCTGAGCCGTATCGTCGGCCACCTGGACCTGAGCACCGCTGAAATGAGCGATGTGATGCGCGAGATCATGACCGGCCAATGCAGCGACGCGCAGATCGGCGCGTTCATGATGGCCATGCGCATGAAGAGCGAAAGCATCGACGAAATCGTCGGCGCCGTGTCGGTGATGCGTGAGCTGGCCGATAAAGTCGAACTCAAGACCCTCGACGGCGTGGTCGACGTGGTCGGCACCGGCGGTGACGGTGCAAATATTTTCAACGTGTCGACGGCTTCCTCCTTCGTGGTCGCGGCGGCTGGCTGCACCGTGGCCAAGCACGGTAACCGTGCAGTTTCCGGCAAAAGCGGCAGCGCCGACTTGCTGGAGGCGGCCGGTATCTACCTGAACCTGACGCCGGTACAAGTGGCGCGCTGCATCGACAGCGTCGGCATTGGCTTCATGTTTGCCCAATCCCACCACGGCGCGATGAAACACGCTGCCGGCCCGCGCAAGGACCTGGGCCTGCGCACCCTGTTCAACATGCTCGGCCCGCTTACGAATCCGGCCGGCGTGAAACATCAGGTAGTCGGCGTGTTCAGCCAGGCGCTGTGCCGCCCGTTGGCCGAAGTCTTGCAACGCCTGGGCAGCAAGCACGTGCTGGTGGTGCATTCCAAAGACGGCCTGGACGAATTCAGCCTGGCGGCGCCGACCTTTGTGGCGGAGCTGAAGAATGACCAGGTCACTGAGTATTGGGTCGAACCCGAAGACCTCGGCATGAAAAGCCAGAGTTTGCACGGGCTGTCGGTGGAAAGCCCGGCAGCCTCACTGGAACTGATCCGTGATGCCTTGGGGCGTCGTAAAACGGAAAACGGCCAGAAAGCGGCAGAAATGATTGTTCTGAATGCCGGCGCTGCACTTTACGCGGCGGACCACGCCTATAGTCTTAAAGAAGGTGTCGCCTTGGCCCACGATGCATTGCACACCGGTCTGGCTCGCGAAAAGCTCGAAGAGCTGGGAGCATTCACCGCTGTATTCAAGATGGAGAATGAAGGATGAGTGTGCCGACCGTTCTGGAAAAGATCCTGGCCCGCAAGGCTGAAGAAGTTGCTGAGCGCCGCGCGCGCGTCAGCCTGGCCGAGCTGGAAGCCCAAGCGAAGGCCGCCGATGCGCCGCGTGGCTTTGCCAAGGCCTTGATCACCCAGGCCAAGCTCAAGCAGCCGGCCGTGATCGCCGAGGTCAAGAAAGCCTCGCCGAGCAAAGGCGTGATCCGCGAGCACTTTGTGCCGGCCGAGATTGCTGCCAGCTATGAGAAGGGCGGCGCAACCTGCCTGTCGGTGCTGACCGATATCGACTACTTCCAGGGTTCCGACCTGTTCCTGCAACAGGCTCGCGCCGCGTGCAAGTTGCCGGTGATCCGCAAGGATTTCATGGTCGACCCGTATCAGATCGTCGAAGCCCGTGCCCTGGGCGCTGACTGTGTGCTGCTGATCGTCTCCGCACTGGATGACGTGAAGATGGCTGAGCTGGCGGCCGTGGCCAAAAGCGTCGGCCTGGATGTGTTGGTGGAAGTCCACGACGGCGACGAGCTGGAGCGTGCACTGAAAACCCTCGACACACCGCTGGTGGGCGTCAATAACCGTAACCTGCACACGTTTGAAGTCAGCCTGGAAAACACCCTCGACCTGTTGCCGCGTATTCCGCGCGACCGTCTGGTGATTACCGAGAGTGGCATCGTCAACCGCGCCGATGTGGAGCTGATGGAAATCAGCGGGGTGTACTCGTTCCTGGTTGGCGAGACATTTATGCGCGCCGAGAACCCGGGGGCGGAACTGCAGCGTCTGTTCTTCCCAGAGCGTGGTGTGGCAGTTAGCGGCTCAACCCTGGATTGATTTGAACCGAAGGTAATGTGGCAGCGGGCTTTTGTGGGAGCTGGCTTGCCTGCGATAGCATCACCTGGGTTGGGCTGAAAGACCGAGTTGCTTGCATCGCGGGCAAGCCCGGCTCCCACACAAGCCCGCTCCCACAGTGGGTTTGGTGTTTATCTAGATAGGCAGGTGTTTGATGATCAAGCCAGTCGCGATGACCGTCGAAGCAGGTCTCGCCGCCGAGCAAGACCTGCTGGCCGCCGTTTGCGCGGGTGAGCAGGAATTCGGGCTACTGTTCTGGCAGCCCAGCGATCAAGCACTGGTCATGCCGCGCCGCTTGAGTCGATTACCCGCCTTTGACGCCGCCAGCCAGGTATCAGCCGATGCCGGTTGGCCGGTGTTGCTGCGTGAAACCGGCGGTGAGCCGGTGCCGCAGTCTGCCGCGACCGTCAATATCGCCCTGGTGTACGCGCCGCCGCGCAGCGAAGGCGATCAAGGCCGCATCGAAACCGGCTACCAGCGTTTGTGCCAGCCAATCTGCGACTTGTTGATCGAGCTGGGCGGCGATGCGTCCGTCGGCGAAATCGACGGTGCGTTCTGCGACGGTCGCTACAACGTCAACCTCAATGGCCGCAAGATGGTCGGCACCGCCCAGCGTTGGCGGCAGAGCGGTGGCTGCCCGGTGGGGTTGGTGCACGGTGCGTTGTTGCTGGATAACGATCGCGAGGCATTGATTGCAGCGGTCAACCGTTTCAATCAAGCCTGTGGCCTCGACCAGCGAGTACGTGCCGACAGCCATATCGCGCTGCACGAAGCGTTTCCCGCGCCGGATGCGATCAGCCGGCTGGATGTCTTGTACCGTCAAATGCTGGCCGGCTTCCTGCCGGGTTAACGCGTACCGAACACCACCATTGTTTTGCCTTTGACGTGCACCAGGTTGCGTTCTTCCAGGTCCTTGAGCACGCGCCCGACCATTTCCCGTGAGCAGCCGACAATGCGCCCGATTTCCTGGCGCGTGACTTTGATCTGCATGCCATCCGGGTGAGTCATGGCGTCAGGCTGTTTGCACAGCTCCAGCAGGCAACGGGCCACGCGGCCGGTGACGTCGAAGAACGCCAGGTCGCCGACCTTGCGTGTGGTGTCGCGCAGGCGCTGGGCAATCTGACCGCTGAGGGCGTAGAGGATGTCGGGATCGTGCTGGGCCAGTTCGCGAAACTTCGCGTAACTGATTTCGGCAACTTCACACTCGACCTTGGCGCGCACCCAGGCGCTGCGCTCCTGCTCTTTGCCCGCTTGTTCGAACAGCCCCAATTCGCCGAAGAAATCGCCGGTATTGAGGTAGGCGATGATCATCTCGCGGCCGTCTTCGTCCTCAATCAGGATGGTGACCGAGCCTTTGATAATGAAAAACAGTGTTTCGGAACGTTCGCCCGCGCAGATGATGTTGTGCTTGGCCGGGTGACGTCGGCGCTGGCAGTGCATCAACAGCTTGTCGAGATTCTTGATCTTGGGTGTGGGAGTAAGAGCAACCATGGTTGTATCCCGGAAAGACTGCACGGTGTGGTTGGATTTATTTTTTTATCCAGCGGTGTCGGCATTGATACACGCTGTACAAAGGATGGCAATGCGCCATTGAATTGGCGCCAGCTTACCAGACACATTCTGCCTCGATTGGGGAATTTTCCGACCAAACGCGGTCATTGATCGATTTCATGCAGGGCGCTGCTGTTTCAGGGGCCTGTGCTAAGCTGGCGACCCTTTTTTAGCAGTGGAGTCTGGGCGATGAAGGCACGCATCCAATGGGCGGGCGAGGCCATGTTCCTCGGTGAGTCGGGCAGCGGCCATGTTGTGGTCATGGATGGCCCTCCGGAAGCCGGTGGCCGAAACCTGGGCGTACGCCCGATGGAAATGCTCCTGCTGGGTGTCGGCGGTTGCAGCAATTTCGACGTGGTCAGCATCCTGAAGAAATCCCGTCAGGCCGTGGAAAGCTGCGAAGCCTTCCTGGAAGCCGAGCGCGCCACTGAAGACCCTAAGGTGTTCACCAAGATCCATATGCATTTCGTGGTGAAGGGCCGGGCGCTGAAGGAAGCCCAGGTCAAGCGGGCCATCGAGCTGTCGGCTGAGAAGTATTGCTCGGCGTCGATCATGCTCGGCGCGGCCGGTGTGGCCATCACCCATGATTACGAAATCATCGAGTTGGGTTGATCGCCCATCGGCAAAAAAGAAGGGCGCCTTGATGGCGCCCTTTTTTGTGGCTCAGATTTGATGCACTTATATTCGATAGGTGCTCTTGGTCATGACCTTGGCCAACAGACTCATGCCAAACCTGACTGGCGCCGGGAAGCGGAAACCGCCGGCGTCCAACGCGCTGTCTGCGTGATGTTCTTCATCAATGCGCATCTGCTCAAGAATGGCGCGAGACTTTTCGTCTTCGGCCGGCAGTTGCTCAAGGTGTTCATCCAGATGCTTGCACACCTGATGTTCCGTCGCTGCGACAAACCCGAGGCTGACCTTGTCGCTGATCAAGCCGGCAGCGGCGCCGATGCCAAACGACAAACCGTAAAACAATGGGTTCAGCACACTGGGGTGGCTGCCCAACTGACGAATGCGTTGCTCGCACCAGGCCAGGTGGTCGATTTCTTCTTCGGCCGCATGTTCCATCGCCGCGCGCACTTGCGGCAGCTTGGCGGTCAGCGCCTGGCCCTGGTACAGCGCCTGGGCACAGACTTCACCGGTATGGTTGATGCGCATCAGGCCGGCGACGTGGCGGGTGTCGGTCTCGCTCATCTGCGAATCCGGCTGCACGATGGCAGGCGATGGGCGGTACGGTTGGCCGCTGAACGGCAACAGTGTGCGCATGGCCATGTCGGCTTGCAGCAACAGACGGTCTATCGGCGAGTAGTGACGTTGGGTAGTCATGCTGACCTCCGGGAAGAATCTCGGCGGCCAGTTTACCGCAAGAGAGGGTGATGCGTTTGCGCTGAGTCAATTTGCCCTTGTGGCGAGGGAGCTTGCAAAGCCGTCGCAAGCTCCCACGAAGACTCAGCCCGGTGGCCAGTTCATCTGGCGTTGACCCAGCACATGCATATGGATGTGGTAGACGGTCTGTCCACCTTCTTCATTGCAGTTCATCACCACGCGGAAACCCTTCTCGCAGCCTAGCTCTACTGCCAGCCGCTGGGCCGTGAACAGAATATGGCCAGCCAGGGTTTTGTCTTCTTCGGTGAGGTCATTGAGGGTGCGAATGGGCTTTTTCGGGATAACCAGAAAATGCACCGGCGCCTGCGGGGCAATATCGTGGAAGGCGAGGACTTGGTCATCTTCATAGATGATCTTCGCCGGTATTTCCCGGTTGATGATCTTGGTGAACAGAGTATCCACAGCTGTTTCTCCATGGTGAAAGTGCAGGGGAGTGTAGCCGGGCGGTCAGCGTGGGCAATAGGCCTTGTTGATCGCGCCAGCAATCTTGCGCGTCAGCCAGCGTGGGCTGAAACGTGGGCTGAATGCCAGCCAGCGGTTACTTCGCCCTGGAATGATGATGGCTTTGTTTTTTTCCAGCGCCCGAACGGTGTAGAGCGCGACTTCTTCCGGGCTCATCAGTTGCTGGCTTCGGTCGAGTTTGGCCGTGTCCATTTGCGCAGTGCCAAAGAACGCCGTGCGCGTAGGGCCAGGGCAAAGCACCGAGACCTTGATGCCGCAAGTCTTCAGCTCTTCACGCAGGCCTTCGGAGAAGTGCAGCACATACGCCTTGCTGGCGTAGTAGCTGCTCATCCACGGGCCCGGTTGAAAGGCTGCGACCGAGGCAACGTTGAGAATCTGGCCTCCGCCGTGCAGCGCCATGGCATTGCCGAGGGCGTGACACATGCGGGTCAGGGCCAGGATGTTGACCTCAATCAGGTCTTGTTCGGTCATCCAGTCCTGGGCCAGGAACGGCCCGCTGGTGCCGATGCCGGCGCAGTTGACCAGCAGATCGATCTGCCGCTCGCCTTCTTCAAGCTCCAGCAGGAACCCGGACAAACGCAAGGGTTCGCCCAGGTCGCAGGCCCGAAACAGCACCTCGACGCCGAAGCGTTGAGTCAATTCGAGTGCAATGCTTTCCAACTGATCACGCTGGCGGGCCACCAGAATCAAGCTGCGGCCGCGACGGGCCAGTGCTTCGGCCAAGGCCAGGCCGATGCCGCTGGAGGCACCGGTGATCAGAGCGTAACGGGTCATGCCTTTCTCCATCGCAACGCCGCCGGCCTGTGACAGAGGCATCACAGGCGGCGGGCGTTTCTTCACTGTTCTGGAGAGTCTACAGGTTCGGCCGTGTCCTCAGCACTTTGCGCGCCTTCTTCTTCATCAACGATCACGCTTTGATCGGCGTCGTCATCGGCGTTGATGGAGCTGCTTTCGTAGCTGCTGTCCATGTTGGCTTCGAGCTGATTCAGGTAGCCGTTCATGCCCAGCGTAACCACGATGGCGAGCATCACCGGAATGAACGCCAACCACAGCGTGGCCAGCACTTTCACCGCCGTGGAGTTACGCGGTGGCGGAGGGCCGTACTGGTTGGCGCCTCTGTTGCCCGGCAATACCATCAGCAAGAGTGGGAAAATACTGTTTACGAACGGCACCAGGTTCAGAAAGTACAGCCAGCCGGACCACCCGAGGTCGTGCAGACGCTGCACACCGATTTGCACGCTGACCCAGACAATCGCCACAAACAACGCAAAACCGAGCAGCGAACCGAGAATGATGCCTGCCGTCGGCGACGCGGTGGCCACGGCGAAGCCTGCGGTGGAAATGATGCCCCCGGCCACGAGCATGGCGATGGTCAACACCAGCGTCCAGGCGAGGTAACGCAGACGGCCGATGCGCCCGTGGATGGTGAAAACCTTGAGCGTCGAGAATTCGCCAGTGTGGTCACCCACAGCCGCACGCGGCGGCGCATAGGGCGAAGCGGCGGGGCGCGAGAAGTCGGCGCTGCCTGAATCCGTCTCGTGCGTTTCAGCCAGGCTGAACGCCACCGGCTGCTCAGGCTCGATGCGTGCATCGAGCCCGACGTTTTTCAGTGCGGTGAGGTAAGTGTCGGCATCGGAGCGCGACAGGTCACGCTTGAGCGCAACCGGGCGGCCGGTGAAGAGTTTTTCGATAGCCTCTACGTCGCTCTTGAACAGCTCGGCGAGGTTCAGTTTGGCGGTGGTGCTTTCGACACCCGGGAGCAAGGCTCCGTCAAACACAATCTTGAAACGGTTGTCGCTCATGCGGGCATCCTTGTCACTTGATCAGGAAGGGGAGTGCAGGTCGGCTTTTATCAGCAGACCTGGAGATTGTCAGCGTGGCCATTGTAACTGGGTGGCCTGCTCGCGCGCCTTGCGATATTCGGCATCCAGGCGCGCAATCAGTTCATCGACGCTGGGCAAGTCATCAATCTCACCGACGCCTTGACCGGCTGACCATACAGTCTTCCAGGCCTTGGCCTCGTCGCTCAACGGTTTGAGCTTGGAACCGAAGTTGACCTCACCTTTACCCTGCAGGGCAGCGAGGTCGAAACCGGCGTTTTCCAGGCTCTGGCGCATAAAGCTGGCGGGTACGCCGGAGACTGCGGGAGTGTGCACGATGTCGGCGGCGCGCGATGTGAGCAGCATCTCTTTATAGGCATCCGGGGCGTGGCTTTCGGTGGTGCCGATAAAGCGCGTGCCGAAATAGGCGAGGTCTGCGCCCAGCAACTGGGCGGCGAGGACTTCGTGCCCATGGTTGAGGCAGCCGGCCAACAGCAGGGTTTTGTCGAAGAACTGGCGAATCTCGGCGATCAGCGCGAACGGGCTCCAGGTGCCGGCATGGCCCCCGGCGCCTGCAGCCACGGCGATCAGGCCATCGACGCCGGCTTCTGCGGCTTTTTCGGCATGGCGCCGCGTGGTGACATCGTGAAACACCAGGCCGCCGTAACTGTGCACGGCATCTACTAGCTCCTTCACCGCGCCCAGGCTGGTAATGACGATCGGCACTTTGTGTTCCACGCAGATCGCCAGGTCAGCTTCCAGGCGCGGGTTGCTGTTATGCACGATCAGGTTCACGGCATACGGCGCGGGGTTGTGCAGCTGCGCCAGGCCCGCTTCGATTTCTTCCAGCCAGGCCTTGAAACCACTGCTTTCGCGCTGGTTGAGGGCCGGGAAACTCCCGACTACGCCATTGCGGCAGCAGGCCAGGACCAGTTGCGGATTGGAAATCAGGAACATCGGCGCCACCACGACAGGCAGGCGCAGACGTTGTTCAAGAGAAGCGGGCAGCGACATTGGAGGTACCCCGTGTAATTGAAGTTAGAACGGTTTGACCACGACCAAAATTACGATAGCCAGCAATATCAGAACCGGCACTTCATTGAACCAGCGATAAAAGACATGGCTGCGGGTGTTTTCGCCACGGGCAAAGCGTTTTACCTGTGCGCCGCACATATGGTGGTAGCCGATCAGCAGCACGACCAGGGTCAGCTTGGCATGGAGCCATGCGCCGGATTGAAAGATGGCAGGGTTGAGGTAGATCAGCCAGCCGCCGAAGATCAGGCTGGCGATCATTGCCGGGCCCATGATGCCGCGGTAGAGCTTGCGTTCCATGACGCTGAAGCGTTCTTTGCTGACGGTGTCCTCGCTTTGCGCGTGGTAGACGAACAGGCGAGGAAGGTAGAACAGCCCGGCAAACCAGCAGACGATGCTGACAATGTGGAAGGCTTTGATCCATAGATAGAGCATTTCTAGTTATTCCCAGGTTCACGGTAACTGAAGATAGTAGTGGCTCATGCGCCCGTACGTCACGTTGACGGTTGTCGCAGGACGATACGGCCCCTATTATCGACGGCTTTCCAGTGGGTTCGTTGAGGGCAGGTTTATGGTCAAGGTCGGTATCGTCGGCGGCACGGGTTACACCGGTGTCGAATTGCTGCGTCTGTTGGCTCAGCATCCGCAAGCTGAGGTGGTGGTCATTACCTCCCGATCCGAGGCCGGGCTGGCCGTGGCCGATATGTACCCGAACCTGCGAGGCCACTACGATGGCCTGGCGTTCAGCGTGCCGGACATCAAGACCCTGGGCGCCTGTGATGTGGTGTTCTTTGCCACGCCTCACGGCGTAGCTCACGCACTGGCTGGCGAACTGCTGGCCGCCGGCACCAAGGTCATCGACCTGTCGGCCGACTTCCGTCTGCAGGACGCTGATGAGTGGGCCAAGTGGTACAACCAGCCACACGGCGCACCCGAATTGTTGGAAGAGGCGGTGTACGGCCTGCCGGAAGTCAATCGTGAGCAGATCAAGCAAGCGCGCCTGATCGCTGTACCGGGTTGCTATCCAACCGCGACACAGCTGGGTTTCCTGCCGTTGCTGGAAGCGGGTCTTGCGGACACTTCGCGCCTGATCGCCGACTGCAAGTCGGGGGTCAGCGGTGCTGGTCGTGGTGCTGCTGTCGGTTCGCTGTACTCCGAGACGTCGGAAAGCATGAAGGCCTACGCGGTAAAAGGGCATCGCCACTTGCCGGAAATCCGCCAGGGACTGCGTCGCGCTGCCGGCAAAGACGTGGGCCTGACCTTCGTGCCGCACCTGACGCCGATGATCCGTGGTATTCACTCAACCTTGTACGCCACCGTGGTCGATCGCTCGGTAGACCTGCAAGCCTTGTTTGAAAAACGCTATGCCAATGAACCGTTCGTCGATGTCATGCCGGCCGGTAGCCACCCGGAAACCCGCAGCGTGCGCGGTGCCAATGTGTGCCGTATTGCCGTGCACCGTCCACAGGATGGCGACTTGGTAGTGGTGCTGTCGGTGATCGATAACCTGGTCAAGGGCGCGTCGGGCCAGGCGGTGCAGAACTTGAACATCCTGTTCGGCCTGGATGAGAAGCTCGGCTTGTCCCACGCAGGCATGCTGCCGTAAGGCTTGGCTGGCGCTGTGCAAAAGGCCCGTTGATCGGGCCTTTTGTGTTTTTAATGGCGGCAGCGCAGATTGATATACCGTAACAATAGTTGACCGCTTTTCTAGGAGAAGCGGATAATGCCCGGCATTACGCATATGGCGGCGGTACGCCGGGAGATTATCAGCATGAGCGTTGAGTCCTTCACCCCCACGGCTTTGCAATTTACCCACGGTGCTGCGCACAAGGTGAAGAGCCTAGTCGATGAAGAGGGTAATGATCGCTTGAAGCTGCGCGTATTTGTTACGGGCGGCGGTTGTTCAGGGTTTCAGTACGGTTTTACCTTCGATGAAGATGTAGCCGATGACGACACCATCGTCGAGCGCGAGGGCGTCAGCCTGGTCGTGGACCCGATGAGCTTCCAATACCTGGCAGGTGCCGAGGTGGATTACCAGGAAGGTCTGGAAGGTTCGCGTTTCGTGATCAAGAACCCTAACGCCACCACGACGTGTGGTTGCGGGTCTTCGTTCTCGATCTGATCGACAGCGGATGCAAAAACGCCGCTTGGCTTTGATAGGCCAAGCGGCGTTTTGCTGTCTGCGGATTATGAAGGCGTCAGGCCGGGTAGATCGCGCCTAATACCCGCAGCCCCTGGGCGCCGGTGACGCTGGGGCGGTTGGCGGCAATGCCTTCGAGGCAGCAATGCGCCAGCCAGGCGAAGGCCATGGCTTCAACCCAGTCTGGATCGACGCCTTGAGTGGCCGTGCTGCTGACCTGGGTGGAAGGCAGGAGCGCCGCCAGGCGGCTCATCAGCGTGGCGTTATGCGCGCCGCCGCCACAGACCAGTAGCGTTTCAGTCGCCGACTGTGCGGTTTGCAGGGACTCAACGATGGTCAATGCTGTCAGCTCAAGCAGGGTTGCTTGTACATCCTGGGGTTCAAATGCCGGCAATCTGCCAAGGTGCTGTTGCAGCCATCCCAGGTTGAAGACTTCACGCCCGGTGCTTTTCGGACCTTTGGTCAGGAAGAAGGGGTCGCTGAGCAGGGCGTTGAGTAGTTGAGCCTCGACCTTGCCACTGGCTGCCCACTGGCCGTCGCGATCAAAGTGTTCGCCGCGCTGCTGGTGAATCCACGCATCGAGCAAGACGTTGCCCGGGCCGCAGTCGAAGCCGGCTACCGATTTGCCGGTCTCGATCAGGCTGAGGTTGCTGAACCCGCCGATGTTCAGCACAGCACGGTTGCCGCTGCGCTCACCGAACAAGGCTTCGTGAAATGCGGGTACTAAAGGCGCGCCCTGGCCACCGGCGGCAACGTCGCGGCTACGGAAGTCGCTGACCACGGTGATGTTTGTCAGTTCGGTGAGCAGCGCCGGGTTGCCGATCTGTACGGTAAAGCCCCGGGCAGGCTCGTGGCGGATGGTCTGCCCGTGGCTGCCAATCGCGCGAATGTCCTGGGGTTTAAGGTTCTGTTGTTGCAGTAAGGCATGAATACCTTGAGCGGCAAGCGTCACCCACTGCTGCTGGGCAATTGCAGAGCGGGCGATTTCGTCCGGGCCGCTGGCGCACAGGCTTAGCAGCTCGGTGCGCAAGCTGTCGGGCATCGGGATGTAGTGTGTGGCGATCAGGTTGATCGCCGGGCCTTGTTCGATCAGGGCGATATCCAGGCCATCGAGGCTGGTCCCGGACATCACACCTATATAGAGCGGCATGCCTTAGCGCTTCGCCGAAGCCAGAAGGGTGGAGCGCTCCTGGTCCATGCGCGCCATCAACGGCTGGCTTTGTTGCAGGAAGCGCGCGCGCTCGGCCTTGGCGATCGGGTCGGCCATCGGCAACTTCTGGCCCAATGGATCGACGTGGACGCCGTTCACCTGAAATTCATAGTGCAGGTGTGGGCCGGTGGACAGGCCCGTGGTGCCGATATAGCCAATAACCTGGCCTTGCTTCACGTTGCTGCCGGTCGACACGCCCTTGGCGAACCCTTGCATGTGGCCATACAGCGTGCGGTAGGTGTTGCCGTGCTGGATGATCACGGTATTGCCGTAGCCGCCGCGGCGCCCTGCGAGCAGAACCTTGCCGTCACCGGCTGCTTTGATCGGCGTGCCGCGTGGCGCTGCATAGTCGACGCCTTTGTGGGCGCGGATCTTGTTCAGGATCGGGTGCTTGCGGCCCATGGAGAAGCGCGAGCTGATGCGGGCGAAGTCCACCGGGGTGCGGATGAAGGCCTTGCGCATGCTGTTGCCGTCAGCGGTGTAGTAGCTGCTGTTGCCTTGTTTGTTGGTGTAGCGAACGGCGGTGTAGGTTTTGCCGCGGTTGGTGAAGCGTGCGGACAGGATATTGCCGGTGCCGACGACTTTACCGTTGGCGACTTTCTGCTCATAGATCACGTCGAATTCGTCGCCCTGGCGAATGTCCTGGGCGAAGTCGATGTCGTAGCCAAACACACTGGCCATGTCCATGGTCATGCTGTGGGACAAGCCGGCGCGTGCGGCCGATTGTGACAGCGAGCTATTGATTACGCCGTGTACGTAGGCGGAGCGCATCACCGGTTTGGTGGTGACGCGGTTGAACGCGAAGCCTTTGGCGCCCTTGGTCAGGGTGATGGTTTCGAGGTCGCTGACGCTGCTGTGCAGGTTGTTGAGTTGGCCGTTGGGCGCCAATTCGAACTCAAGCTTCTGGCCGTGTTTGAGCTGGGTGAACTGCTTGGCTTGTTTATCGCTGGCCAGCACCTCATTAACAGTAGCAGCGGGCAATCCGACCTTTTCGAACAGCGTTGACAGCGTGTCGCCTTTGGCCACGATCACTTCGCGATGCAGCGGGTTCTTGGCTGCGACTGCGGCTGGCTGCTCTTGAGTCGCTTGCTTGGTGTCTTCGGGCGTGCTTTCTATCTGTGCGAACGGGGATTCAACAGGTGCATTTGTGGCTTGTTGCGCGTCGGCAGCGTCTTGATCTTGTGTCAGTTGTTCAACTGGACTTTCCAGGTCAAGGCTCAGGGATGTTCGTTTGGCTTCTACGTCACTGGAAGGGAATACCAGGAGTGCCAGGCTGAGAAGGGCGGCGATACCACTTGCGGCGAGCAGGTGGGTCTTCGGGTAAAGCGGCGGCGCTTTAGACGGTTCTGTGGTCATAAGTAATTTTGACTTTGAAGATGAAATGGAAAAGATGAATGACATGATGAAGATGAAATAACTGTATAAAATATAACCAAATCATCTGTGGCGCAAGCTCGCGAACGCTGGGCTTGCTGAACGGTGTCCGTGCGCAGGGCAAAACTTGTAATTAGTCCCTGATCTTGTATGGTTGGTTCCCTTTTGAATCTGAGCCTTGCGGGTCTGTTATGAAGTCGGTTGAAGAGCAGCTAGCGCTGATAAAACGTGGTGCGGAAGAACTGTTGGTCGAGGCCGAGCTGATCGAAAAGCTCAAGCGTGGCCAACCCCTGCGTATTAAGGCTGGCTTCGATCCGACGGCGCCGGATCTGCACCTGGGTCATACCGTGCTTATTAATAAGCTGCGCCAGTTCCAGGAGCTGGGGCATCAGGTCATCTTCCTTATAGGTGACTTCACCGGGATGATCGGTGATCCGAGCGGCAAAAGCGCAACGCGCCCGCCGCTGACTCGTGAGCAGGTTCTCGATAATGCCGAGACCTACAAGACCCAGGTGTTCAAGATTCTCGACCCGGCCAAGACTGAGGTGGCGTTCAACTCCACCTGGATGGACCAGATGGGGCCGGCGGACTTCATTCGCCTGACATCGCAGTACACCGTGGCGCGCATGCTTGAGCGCGATGACTTTGACAAGCGCTACTCCACCAATCAGCCGATTGCGATTCACGAGTTCCTCTACCCGCTGGTGCAGGGCTATGACTCGGTGGCGCTGCGTGCGGACGTTGAGCTGGGCGGTACTGATCAGAAGTTCAACCTGCTGATGGGTCGCGAGTTGCAGCGAGCGTACGGGCAAGAGGCGCAGTGCATTCTGACTATGCCGTTGCTGGAGGGTTTGGATGGCGTCAAGAAGATGTCCAAGTCCTTGGGTAACTATGTGGGTATCCAGGAAGCGCCTGGTGTTATGTACGGCAAGCTGGTTTCTATTCCTGATGCGTTGATGTGGCGTTACTTCGAGCTATTGAGCTTCCGCTCGATGGACGAGATCAATGCGCTGCGTGCTGACGTAGAGGCGGGTGCCAATCCGCGTGACGTGAAGATCAAGCTGGCGGAAGAGATCGTTGCGCGTTTCCATGGTGAGGAGGCTGCGGCCAGTGCTCATCGTGCGGCCGGTAACCGTATGAAGGATGGCGAGCTGCCGGACGATCTTCCTGAGATCGAGCTGACTGCTGCTGAGGCAATGCCGATTGCCGCTGTCCTTAATAAGGCGGGCTTGGTGAAGAACTCGGCGGTTGCTCGCGACCTTCTAGGTTCCGGTGGTGTGCGTATAGATGGTGAAGTGGTTGATCGCACCTTTATATACGAGCTGGGCGCGACCCATGTCTGCCAGGCCGGTAAGAAGGCATTTGCGCGTATTACGCTCAAATCCGAATAAACCTGAAATTAAGTGTTGACGGCGAATTATATCTGTCTATAATTCGCCCCACTTCCGGCGCAGTCGAAACGGAAAACTCCTTGGTAAACAAAGAGTTACGCAGAATTCGACAGCGAGTTGCTTCAGTTCATCGAGGCCCGGAAGGAGTTGGTAGAGCGGTGTTGTTC
>NZ_JAKNQN010000008.1:0-321538 GCF_022662395.1 Pseudomonas sp. MONT-RG-20F-20-E-7-02 | reverse complement strand
GCACTAATTACGCTTTTGTTGCAGAAACTGGTTTTTTCGCGATAAGGCGTGGAATCCGGCGCATTACGGGTGGAATCCGCAATACCAAAAGCAGCGCACCTATAGAGGCATAGATCGCCCACTCCTTCAGATCGGCCCGCACAATCCACAGCATATGCAGCAAACCCAGCCCTAGAATCACATACACCAGACGATGCAGTTTCTTCCAACGGCTGCCCAACCGACGCTGGCTATAGCGATTGGAAGTCACCGCCAGCACCAATAAACAGAGGAAGCCCAGCGCACCCACAATGATGTAAGGCCGCTTACGCAGCTCCACCCCGAATTGCGACCAATCAAGACCAAGAATAAAGACGCAGTAAGCCGCCAGGTGCAGAACCACATATGCAAAACACCAAAGCCCCAGCTGTCGGCGGATTGCTATCCACCCCGCCCACCCGCTCAGCTTCTGCAATGGCGTCATGCCCAGCGTGATCAGCAACAGAATTAACGTCCCAAGACCCAATCGGTCCATCAACACTTTGCCAGGGTCAGGCCCAAGCACAGAACTCCACGCCTCATACAGCCAGAAAAAAGGCCATATAGCTGCCGCTATAAAGACGCTTACGCGCCAGATGGGGTAACGCATCAGTAATTCTTCCGCAGGTCGAGACCGGTATAAAGCGAGGCGACCTCATCCGAGTAGCCATTGAACATCTGGGTCTCGCGCACATTCGGGCTGAACAGACCACTCGGCAGGCGACGCTCCCGCGCCTGGGTCCAGCGTGGATGATCGACCGTAGGGTTCACGTTTGCGTAGAACCCATATTCATCCGCAGCGATACTCTGCCAGGTCGTTTTCGGTTGCTCGCTCACCAGGCTGATACGCACAATGGATTTCACGCTCTTGAAGCCATACTTCCACGGCACCACCAGACGCAATGGTGCACCGTTCTGGTTAGGCAACTCACGGCCATACATACCTACGGCAAGGATCGCCAGCGGGTTCATCGCCTCGTCCAGACGCAGCCCTTCTATATAAGGCCAATCGATCAGACCAAAACTCGAGCGCTGGCCCGGCATGCTTTTCGGGTCCTGCAGGGTTTCAAAGCGGATGTACTTGGCCTTGGAGGTCGGCTCAACTTGCTTGAGCAAGGCCGAGATCGGGAAGCCGATCCATGGAATGACCATCGACCACGCCTCGACACAGCGTAAACGGTAGATACGTTCTTCTAACTGATAGGGCTTCATGAAGTCTTCGAGGGCATAACGCCCCGGTTTCCCGACTTCCCCATCAATCACCACACTCCAAGGTTCAGTCTTGAGTGAACCCGCATTCGTCGCCGGGTCGCCCTTGCCTGTACCGAACTCATAGAAGTTGTTGTAGTGGGTCGCGTCCTTGAATGGGGTGATGGCTTCGTCCTTGACGGTAACCGCCTGCCATTTCGTACTCGGCAGTTTTTCGGCGAACCAGTTCGGTGCTTTGCCCGGCTCCACGTCTGCGTAACGTGCAGCCTCCTCAGCGCTGGCCCAGCGCGGCAATGCACTGGCGGCCACGCCGGTGAGCGCACCACCGAGTAAACTACGGCGAGAAAGATAGAAGGATTCAGGCGTGACATCCGATTCGTGACATTCGGACGCTTTGGGGATTTTGATTAACATGGCAACTCCGCAGCATTGGAGGACTGATGCACCAATAGACTGCGGAGTATGGCGGACATTACATTAAGGCAATGTTTTGTCGCGTCGCAGATGCAGAAGGTACTGAATCGGCCCCGAAGCGGCGTAAATCAGGAACGCCAGCAGCAGGATACGCGGCGGATCACTGAACACGACCGCGAACACCAGCACCACAACGAGGATAGCGACGAAAGGCACGCGCCCCTTGAGGTCGAACTCCTTGAAACTGTTGTACTTGATGTTGCTGACCATCAGCATGCCAGCAGCCGCAACCATCAAGGCCACCAGGAATGACATCTTCGAACCCTGGATGCCGTAGTCACTGAAGGCCCAGACGATACCCGCCACTACACCCGCAGCAGCCGGGCTGGCCAGACCAATGAAGTAACGCTTGTCGGCAGTGCCCACTTGGGTATTGAAGCGCGCCAGGCGCAACGCGGCACCGGCGACATAGATGAAGGCGACCATCCAGCCAACCTTGCCCATATCCCCCAGCGCCCATGCAAATGCCAGCAGTGCAGGCGCAACGCCGAAAGCAACCATGTCCGACAGCGAGTCGTACTCGGCACCGAAGGCACTCTGCGTATTGGTCATGCGCGCAACACGGCCATCCAGGCCATCAAGCACCATGGCCACGAAAATTGCGATGGCAGCAAAGCCGAAATACTTGCTGGCGCTCACCGCATCACCCGCCGCCAATGCACTTTGAGCGCTCATGGAGTTGATGATGGAATAGAACCCGGCGAACAGGTTCGCCGTAGTGAACAGATTGGGCAGAAGATAGATGCCACGATGCCGGACCTTGCGACCTTCCGCGTCATGCCCTTCTTCGACATGCTCATCGATCGGTAGCAGGCTTTCGGCGTCAGAGGCCTGGTGTGGCTCTTCGGGACGTTCGCTCATGGACTTTACCTTGCAACGGTGTGAAAAAATTCGACAAATACTTGCGGCGCGTGTTCGCCCGCAAACGATGCAGCTTTATACCAGAACCAGCTCCTCAAACGAAAAAACGCGGCCTAAGCCGCGTTTTCTCTTGATGCGTACGACTTAGTTTTTAGCTTTGTCGACGATCTTGTTGGCACCGATCCACGGCATCATGGAGCGCAGTTGCTCGCCGATGACTTCGATACCGTGAGCGGCGTTGTTACGACGCTTGGCGGTCATCGAAGGGTAGCCGGTTGCGCCTTCGCTGATGAACATTTTGGCGTATTCGCCGTCCTGAATACGTTTCAGGGCGTTGCGCATGGCCTGACGGGACTCGGCGTTGATCACTTCCGGGCCAGTCACGTACTCGCCGTATTCGGCGTTGTTGGAGATCGAGTAGTTCATGTTGGCGATACCGCCTTCGTACATGAGGTCAACGATCAGCTTCAGTTCGTGCAGGCATTCGAAGTAGGCCATTTCCGGCGCGTAGCCAGCTTCAACCAGGGTTTCGAAACCGGCTTTAACCAGCTCAACGGTACCGCCGCACAGAACGGCTTGTTCGCCGAACAGGTCGGTTTCAGTCTCGTCCTTGAAGGTGGTTTCGATGATGCCGGTACGACCGCCACCCACGCCGGCAGCGTAGGACAGCGCAACGTTCTTGGCGTTGCCCGAGGCGTCCTGGTAGATCGCGATCAGGTCAGGGATACCGCCGCCTTTGACGAACTCGGAACGCACGGTGTGGCCCGGTGCTTTCGGCGCGATCATGATCACGTCGAGGTCAGCACGCGGCACAACCTGGTTGTAGTGAATCGCAAAACCGTGGGAGAAGGCCAGGGTGGCGCCTTTCTTGATGTTCGGCTCAATTTCGTTCTTGTACAGCGCGGACTGGAACTCGTCCGGGGTCAGGATCATGACCAGGTCGGCAGCAGCAACGGCGGAAGCAACGTCAGTCACTTTCAGGCCATGAGCTTCAGCCTTGGCAACAGTGGCCGAGCCTTTACGCAGGCCAACAGTCACGTCAACGCCGGAATCTTTCAGGTTGCACGCTTGAGCGTGGCCCTGGGAACCGTAGCCGATGATGGCGACTTTCTTGCCCTGGATGATCGACAGGTCACAATCTTTATCGTAATAAACTTTCATGAGGTTCCTCTATATATCCAGGCCGTAAGGCCATTCGCTAATTTGGGTTAGATGCTGAGTACTTTGTCGCCACGGGCAATCCCGGTGACACCACTGCGTACCGTTTCCAGAATCGAGGCCGTCCCGATCGACTGGATGAAGCTGTCCAGCTTGTCGCTTGTACCGGTCAGTTGAACGGTATAAACGCTGGCACTCACATCGACGATCTGCCCGCGATAAATATCGGTAGTGCGTTTGATCTCGGCACGTTGGGCACCCGTGGCTTTGACCTTGACCAGCATCAGCTCGCGCTCGATGTGGGCACTTTCCGACAGGTCGACCAGCTTGACCACTTCGATCAGCTTGTTGAGGTTCTTGGTGATCTGCTCGATCACCTCATCGTGGCCCACGGTGGTCAACGTCAGGCGCGACAGGGTCGGGTCTTCGGTTGGCGCCACGGTCAGGCTTTCGATGTTGTAGTTACGTTGCGAAAACAGGCCGACAACACGAGACAGAGCGCCGGGTTCGTTCTCCAGAAGCAGGGAGATAATGTGCCGCATGATTAAGTACGCTCCGTCTTGTTCAACCACATATCGCGCATGGAGCCGTCTTTGATCTGCATCGGGTAGACGTGCTCGCTGGTGTCCACTTGAATATCGAGGAACACCAGGCGGTCCTTCATGGCGAACGCCTCTTCCATCTTCGGCTTCAGATCTTTCAAATCGGTGATGCGAATGCCGACGTGGCCATAGGCTTCAACCAACTTGACGAAATCCGGCAACGACTCCATGTAGGAATGGGAGTGACGGCTGTTGTAGCTCATGTCCTGCCACTGACGAACCATGCCCAGCACGCCGTTGTTCAGGCAGACGATCTTCACCGGAAGGCCGTACTGCAAGCACGTCGACAGTTCCTGGATGTTCATCTGGATGCTGCCTTCACCGGTGACGCACGCGACATCGGTGTCGGGGAAGCTCAGCTTCACACCCATCGCCGCAGGGAAACCAAAGCCCATCGTGCCCAGGCCACCGGAGTTGATCCAGCGGTTAGGCTTGTCGAACTTGTAGTACTGCGCGGCGAACATTTGGTGCTGGCCCACGTCGGAGGTCACAAAGGCGTCGCCCTTGGTCACTTCGCACAGGGTTTCGATCACGGTTTGTGGCTTGATGATGCTGCCGTCGCCCTTGTCGTAAGGGAACAGGCCGCGGTCACCGCGCCATTCGTCGATCTGCTTCCACCAGCTGGCAACGGATTCCTTGTTCGGCGTTTCGCCGATGTCCTTCAGCGCGGCGACCATTTCGGTCAATACGCTTTCTACAGGACCCACGATCGGCACATCGGCCTTGATGGTCTTGGAGATGGATGCCGGGTCGATGTCAATGTGGATGATCTTGGCATTCGGGCAGAATTTGCTCGCGCCGTTGATCACTCGGTCATCGAACCGCGCGCCCACCGCCAGGATTACATCGGCGTGGTGCATGGCGAGGTTGGCGGTGTAGCTGCCGTGCATGCCGAGCATGCCGACGAACTGACGGTCCGAACCCGGGAATGCGCCGAGGCCCATCAAGGTGTTGGTGACCGGCAGGTTGAGCAGTTTGGCCAGTTCGGTCAACGGTGCGGAACCGCCGCCCAGAATCACGCCACCACCCGAGTACAGGACTGGGCGCTTGGCCGCCAGGAGCATTTCTGCCGCCTTGCGGATTTGCCCCGAGTGCCCACGAACGGCTGGGCTGTAGGAGCGCAGCTTGGCTTTCTTCGGGAAGACGTATTCGAATTTTTCAGCCGGGTTGGTCATGTCTTTCGGGATATCTACAACAACAGGCCCCGGACGACCGGACTGTGCGAGGTAGAAGGCCTTTTTCATGACTTCCGGGATTTCCGACGCATGCTTGATCATGAAGCTGTGTTTCACGATCGGCCGGGAGATACCGATCATGTCGGTTTCCTGGAATGCATCGGTACCGACCATGGTGCTTGCGACCTGGCCGGAAATGATCACCATCGGGATGGAGTCCATATAAGCAGTCGCGATGCCGGTAATGGCATTGGTTGCGCCTGGGCCGGACGTTACCAGTACCACGCCGGCTTTACCGGTGGCACGGGCATAACCGTCAGCCATATGGGTCGCGGCCTGTTCGTGGCGAACCAGGATGTGGGTAACAGCCGGTTCCTTGAACAGTGCGTCGTAAACATGCAGCAGAGCACCACCTGGGTACCCATAGATATAGTCGACGCCTTCGTCACGCAAAAAGCGGACGAGCATCTCACCGCCAGATAAAAGCTCCACGTTGTTCACCTCTAAAACGCCAGAATACCGTCCGTTAAAAACCGACGGGTCTTAATAGGTTTACTTCTCAACAGAGCATGAGCGACGGTGGTCGCCGACTACGTCAGCACTGACTGAGCAAGTATTGGGATCGTCCCAAGTGTTGCGGGCTTTTCCCACCCAGCGCGAGGTAACGCGTTGCGGGTGTTACAGGTCGGCGCGGATATGCGCCTCATGATCTGCTGAGCGGGCCTGCTTCTGGCAGTCCCGATACAGCGGACTTTGGATTCTTCTGTTTCAGCCCCTTCAAGTCAAGCAATAATTGCGCTTTTTTCCAACTAAGCGCATGAGAACGCATAAGAAAGGGGTTTGAGGAGGGATAAAACTCGCCTGAATGTCGTCAAGCGGTAGAAATGTGCGCAAGACTGCCGGAAAACCCGGCAGTCAGGCAATTAACGAGCGTCGACGATCAATTGGTCGAACTTTTTCAGCGCATTACGCAAGCCAAGGCTTTCCAGCGGCCGATCGGCGTAAACCATCTCGGCCATTTCCAGGATCCCTGATGCATTGGGCAATGGCAGGTCCTGCTCGAGGATCTGCTTCATGCGCACCAGGAAAATCCATTGCAGCCATTGGTGGAAATCCAGAGTGTCGACCGAAAAAGGCTCGACACTGCTGAGCGCCTCGGCGCTGGGGGACACCTCGTCCCACCAGCCCTGCACGCGCAATTCGCGCTCAATCAGCAATAACTGTTCGGCAATCGCTGGAAAACGCGCATCCATCAGAGGCTGACCTTGGCTTTTTGACGTGCCTGGGCGGCACCGGCGGCATCGCCTTGTGCGGCACGTGCATCACCAATCAAGGCCCACAGATTGGCTTGCAGGTCTGGGCGACCATTGGCCAGGGTCAGGCCGCGACGGGCGAACTGCTCGGCTTGCGGCGCATCGCCCTGGGCCATGCGCACTTGGGCCAGGCGATACAGCACTTGCGGCTCACGTGGAGCAACGCGTTGGGCGCGCTCGAGGCTCGACGATGCACCATTCAAGTCGCCACCGGCCTGTTGCTGCTGGGCGGTGGTCAATAACGCCAGAACCGGCCCGTCCAATTGCTCGTCCGCCGAAAGGCCGCCAGCGCTGGACGCCGATGGAATGCCACTCGGCGTGGAAGGCATGTTGTAGGTACCCTGATTGACCGGCGCCGTTTGAATCGGCGTGGAGTCAACCGGCCCCGATGTGCTTGGCCCTGGCGTCCACGGCTCGGCACTGATCGGTGCGGAGGTCGCAGCACCACCGCCCGGCACCATCACCACCACACCCGAATCCTGGGGAATGGATTGAGGGGTGGCTTGGGCAGGACGCTTGACCACGGTCTGACGGAAACCGCCGTTGGCCGAGATGCGATCGTTATTCGAAACCGTCGTGCTCGAGTCCACAACGGGAATCGAACCGCGCTGCACGCTTGAGCAACCGCTGAGCACCGCGAGAGCTGTAATAGCTGGAATCAACCACTTGTTCACTTGAAACCCTCTTTGCTTAATTCATCCAGCCCTTGACCCAATCCATCACCGATTCCGCGTCAGCGGGGGCACTGCCACCGCATGCGGCGCCGGGTGGTGGCTCGCTGCCGCGAATATACGGCATCTGCACTGCGCCCGGACAGTTGGCATCGGAGCCCTGCCCCGTGTGCGGATCAATCCAGGCCTGCACGATGTTGTCCGGTTGCGGCATATTCAGCGGCAGCGGGTCGGCCTTGCGCATGAAACTGGTCCAGACCTGCAGCGCACCGGTGGCACCGGTGAACGGCGTCTTGCCATTGTCGTCACGCCCCAGCCACACCACGGCCAGTACATCCTGGCCGAAGCCGGCGAACCAACTGTCACGCGAATCGTTACTGGTGCCGGTCTTGCCCGCCAGCGTCAGGTTTGACGGCAGCACGCTGTAGACCGAGCGCCCTGTACCTTCACGCATGACGCGCTGCATGGCGTTCTGGATCAGGTAAATGGAGCCCGCATCAAAACGCTGCTGAATCTGGAACGGGTACCGCTTGAGCGGCTCGCCCTCGGCAGTCAGCACGCTGCGAATGCCGCGCATCGGTGTATTGAAACCACCGTTGGCCAGCGTCTGGTACATGGTGGCCACTTCCATCGGCGTCATGGCGCCAGCGCCCAGCAGCATCGATGGGAACGCCGGGAACTCACGGTTGATGCCGAGGCGACCCAAGGTTTTCAACACATTCGGCACACCCACTTCCAGCCCAAGGCGCGAGGTGGAAATGTTGTAGGAATGGGCCAGGCCTTGGTACAGGAACACGGTGCCGTGGGATCGACGATCGAAGTTCTGCGGCGTCCACACTTGGCCATCGGCACCTTTGACCGACAGCGGGTCATCCGAGAGCCAACTGGTCAGCGTGTATTTGCTCGGCTTTTCCAGAGCCGTCAGATAGACCGCCGGCTTGACCAGCGAACCGATCGGCCGCACAGCATCGAGCGCGCGGTTGAAACCGGCAAAGCTCGCCTGGCGACTGCCGATCATGGCCTGCACTTCACCGGTCTCCGGGTTGGTCACGACCATCGCCGCTTCGACCTCATCGGAGCCTTTGCGGCCGGTCAGGCGCTTGAACGTGTCGTTGACCGAGGCTTCGGCTTTCATCTGCAGAATCGGGTCGAAACTGGTGAAAATCCGCAGCCCCTCTTCGGTCAAGTCTTCGTCACGATAGTCTTCACGCAACTGGCGTTTGACCAGGTCGATAAAGCCTGGGAACGAGCTGTCGGCCAGCTTGCCGCGGGTGGTAACGCCCAGTGGCATTTTCTTCGCCGCCGCGACTTGCTCGGCCGTCGCCACGCCCTGCTGTTCAAGCACGTCCAGCACCAGGTTGCGACGCTCAAGCGCGCGCTCCGGGTTGCGACGCGGGTTGTAATAGGACGGGCCCTTGACCATGCCCACCAGCAACGCAACTTGATGCAATTTCAATTCGGACAACGGCTGGCCAAAGAAGAACTGGCTGGCCAAGCCAAACCCGTGAACGGCGCGCTGGCCATCCTGACCGACGAATACCTCATTGAGGTAAGCCTCGAGGATCTCCTGCTTGCTGTAATGCAGCTCCAGCAGCATTGCCATCATGGCTTCGGTCAGTTTACGGGT
Source organism: Pseudomonas sp. MONT-RG-20F-20-E-7-02 (assembly GCF_022662395.1). Lineage (NCBI taxonomy): Bacteria > Pseudomonadati > Pseudomonadota > Gammaproteobacteria > Pseudomonadales > Pseudomonadaceae > Pseudomonas > Pseudomonas sp. MONT-RG-20F-20-E-7-02. Next base: position 312,430 of record NZ_JAKNQN010000008.1, on the reverse strand, counting down.
CAGGCTGCGCTCGTTGGTCAGGTAGAAGTTCTTGACCAATTGTTGCGTCAGCGTACTGCCGCCCTGAGTCATCTTGCCGCCAGAGGTGTTGACCCAAATGGCGCGGGCAATCGACTTCGGCGACACGCCCCAGTGGCTGTAGAAATCGCGGTCTTCCACGGCAACCAGGGTTTCGAGCAGATACGGCGGCACCTGATCAAGCTTGATCAGGATGCGATCTTCAAGATTTTTCGGGTAAATGCCGCCGATCATCAGCGGCTCAAGGCGTACCACCGGCAGCTTCGAACCGTTGAGAGACGACAGTTCGGCGACGTAATCGCCCGAGAAACGCACGCGCACCGGCTGGGCTTTTTCCAGGCCCTCATAGAATTGGAAACCGCGGGTGTTCAAGTCAACGGTATTGCCGCTGACGGCGGCTGCGCCCGGGCCATTGCTCACTGGCTCGCGGCGGTAGCCCAGTGCATCGAGTTCGGTAAGGAAGTCATCCTTGCTCAGCTTCTGGCCGGTGAACAGTTCCAGCGGGCGTGCGTACACCTTGGCCGGAATGGTCCAGCGCTTGCCGGAGAATTTCTCCTGGACCACAGCGTCGAGGTACACCGCTAAGCCGGCGAGCACCACCAGGCCTACCAGGCTTAGCTTGAGTGCCCAGCCCAGCCACGGGCGCAGGCCGCGGGAAGGAGGTTTTTTACGGGAACGGGGAGATCGGGTTCGAGTCATGGCGGCGGATTATACGCACTTTATTGATGATCAACATGAGCCGGACAGCGGTTTGCACGACCGGCTGTAACCGCCATAATGCCCGCCATGATTTCCCCCCGACTTTGAAGGATCGCCTGTGAGCCAGACCCTGATCGCTGCCCTGCAAAACCCGGCTTTGTATCCCCATCCGGTTGAAGCGTTTCAAGTTATCGAGACCCATATTTCCTGGGTCATTCTGACCGGCCCCTTCGCCTATAAACTGAAGAAGCCGATGAACTTCGGCTTCCTGGATTTCACCCAACTGGATGACCGTGGGCACTTCTGCAATGAAGAACTGCGCCTCAACCAGCGCCTGACTGAAGATTTGTATCTTGAAGTGTTGCCAATCACCGGCAGCGCCGAAGCCCCACAACTGGGCGGCGACGGCCCGGTGATCGAGTACGCGCTGAAAATGCGCCAGTTCCCGCAAAGCCAACTGCTCAGCACCTTGCAAGCCAACGGCGAACTGACCAGCGCGCACATTGATGAAATGGCCAGGCAGATTGCGCATTTCCACCTCAGCGCACCGAAGGTTCCACAGGAGCACCCGGCCGGCACGCCGGACGAGGTGATGGCACCGGTACGCCAGAACTTCGAGCAGATCCGCCCCTTCCTCAGCGAAAAAGCCGACCTGGCTCAACTGGAAGCCCTGCAAGCCTGGGCTGAAAGCAGCTTCGAGCGACTCAAGCCACTGCTGGTACAGCGCAAGCTCGATGGCTTTACCCGCGAATGCCACGGCGATATCCACTTGGGGAACGCCACGCTGATCGACGGCCAAGTGGTGATCTTCGACTGCATCGAGTTCAACGAGCCCTTCCGCTTCACCGATGTGTACGCCGACACCGGCTTCCTGGCGATGGACCTGGAAGACCGTGGCCTCAAATCCCTGGCGCGCCGCTTTATCAGCCAATACCTGGAACTGACCGGCGACTACCAAGGCCTCGAAGTGCTGAACTTCTATAAAGCCTATCGCGCGCTGGTACGCGCCAAGATTGCGCTGTTCAGCATGCCCAGCGAGGCAAGCCCGGTACAACGCGCCACTACCCTGCGCCAGTACCGCAACTACGCCAACCTGGCAGAAAGTTACAGTACGATTCCTTCGCGCTTCCTGGCGATTACCCACGGTGTATCGGCCGTCGGCAAAAGCCACGTGGCCATGCGCCTGGTGGAAGCATTGGGCGCCGTACGCCTGCGTTCGGATGTGGAGCGCAAGCGCCTGTTTGGTGAGCAGCAGGTAGAGAACACGCCACAGGCCGGTATCTATGCCGCCGACTCCAGCGCAGCCACCTATGCTCGTCTGAACGAAATCGCCGATACCGTGTTGCGTGCCGGCTACCCGGTGGTGCTGGATGCCACCTTCCTTAAAAGCGAACAACGCGACGCAGCCGCCAAAATTGCTGAAGCCACCGGCGCGCCCTTCCTGATCCTGGATTGCAATGCGCCGCAAGCTGTTATCGCCAGCTGGTTGGCACAACGTCAGGCGGATAAAAACGATCCTTCCGACGCGACACTGGCCGTAATCGAAGAGCAGCAGGCCAATCGCGACCCGCTGACAGCCCAAGAGCTGCTGCTCAGCAAACGCGTCGAGACCAATGAGAGCGGAACCCTGGATGCCTTGGTAGCGCACATCCGCCAAGCCCTGCCAGGTTTGTAAGAAATATTTCTTGGTCGTGTCACCGATCTACGGTGCACGACCGAGCAATAGTGGCACTATAATGGCGTCATAATTCCAACAGGAGTCGCCGTCATGAGTCAGCCCAAGCTTCTTGATACCCCGCTCTACGCGCTCCTGCACAAGGACGACATTCGAGGCTTCAACCAGGAACGCCCCAAAGACGGGACCATCGACATGCGCGGTGGCGACTTCCGCGGGCTGGACCTGCGTGACCTGGACGCCACCGGTGTCGACTTCACCGACGCCTACTTCCGCTCCGCCGACCTGCGCGGCCTGGACTTGCGCGACTGCTCATTGGAAGGCGCCAGCTTGGCCCATGCGCAGATCTCCGGCACCTACTTCCCGCCTGAACTGACTGCGGACGAGATCCTGATGTCGGTCAATTTCGGCACGCGCCTGCGCTACCGCACCAAGTGACGCCCCCTGTCGAACCCCGGCTACGCATCCAGCGCGCCGGGTGATTCGCACCTGCCCACATACAAACACTCAGCGCCATTCTTATAAGCGTTTCAGCCGTTCATGACCAAAGAACTACGCTTTTCCTACTGAGCGCTACACTCCTTTTCAGGCTTGCCTGGTCACGAATACCCACCGCACCATTCGGCCGTCGCAAGGAGGCTTGATGAACGATGAGCTGCAACACCTGAAAAACCTTGGCAAGACGTCGGCGCAGTGGCTGCACGCGGTGGGTATCCACAGCGCGTCCGACTTGCGCCGCCTGGGAGCGGTCGATGCCTACCGAGCCGTACGAACTCGCGGCTTCCGGGCATCGAAAGTGTTGCTGTATGCAATTGAGGGCGCATTGATGGATGTGCACTGGAACGACATTCCCGCGGAGCGCAAGGAAGCACTGAACCGCCAGTTGGATGCTATTTCAGCGCGTCAGAAGATTTAGTGCGGCGATCAGGCCCAGTGTTTACGGGCATTGCAAACACGTATTGAAGAAATCAGCAAAACGCACGAAAACAAATGTTGACTCTTAAATGAGAATCGTTATGATTATCACAACTGGTCGCGAGATCAGCCGATAACTGAAAGACCATTGGTTCGGACTCTCAGATTATCTCCTCATCAGGCTAATCACGGTTATTTGACCCGGCTCTTGCCGGGTCTTTTTTTACCTGTAGAAAGCTGCCTGTAAAAAAGCCAGCCTCAGCGCGCAATGATCAGCGGATGCCCACGCTCCGGATGCGGCTGCACCAGCACATCCAAACCAAACACAGCCTTGAGCGGTTCCGGTCGCAAGACTTCGGCGGGCGTGTCCAGGGCATGTGGGCGCCCGTCCTGCAGCAGCAAGATACGGTCACAGTAGCGCGCCGCCAGGTTCAGGTCATGGAGGATCACCAGCACCGCCGCGCCTCGATCGGCGAAGCTGCGAATAGCCTGCAACGTCGTGTGCTGGTGCAAAGGGTCAAGCATTGACGTCGGCTCATCCAACAGCAGCGTCTGCCCCGCTTCACCCGGCCATAACTGCGCCAATACCCGCGCCAGGTGCACACGTTGACGCTCGCCACCGGACAACGCCAGGTAACTGCGACCGCTCAAGTGCCCGACGTCCGCTGCGTGCAACGCCGCGCTGATGATTTCATCATCACGCACTCGCCCGGTCTGATGCGGCAAACGCCCCATGCCGACGACTTCTTCGACCCTGAACGCAAAATCCAGGGTCGAGGTTTGCGGCAACACTGCCAGCCGTTGCGCACGCTGAGAGCCGCTCCAACTGCTTAGCGCTTGCTGATCCAGCCACACATTGCCCTGATCAGGGTGCAACTCACCGCACAGCGCGCCCAGCAGGGTACTTTTGCCGGCGCCATTGGGCCCCAGCACGCCCAGCACTTGGCCCGGCAACAGGTCCAGGCTGACATCGGCCAAGACAGTCTTGCGACCGCGCCGAATCTGCAGCGCTTCGACTCGCAGCATCAGGCACGCCCCCGCAACAACAGATAAAGAAAAAACGGCGCGCCAATAAACGCCGTCACAATGCCGATCGGTAACTCCGCCGGCGCCAAGGCCAGGCGCGCCACCAGATCCGCAAACAGCAGCAAACTCGCGCCCGCCAGCACCGAGGCCGGCAGCAGTACCCGATGGTCAGGCCCCGCCAGCAGCCGCACCAGGTGCGGCACCACCAGCCCGACAAACCCAATCATCCCTGCCGCCGCTACTGCCGCGCCCACGCCCAGAGCGGTGCAAAACACCAGCTCACGCTTGAGCCCTTCAACATCAATGCCAAGGTGGCTGGCCTCGGACTCACCCAGCAACAGTGCATTCAGCGCCTTGGCCCGGCGCGGCAGCCACAGCGCCACACCGGCGCTCACCAGCAATAAAGGCCACAACCGCGAATAGCTCGCGCCATTGAGGCTGCCCAGGTTCCAGAAGGTCAGGGTGCGCAAGGTGGCGTCGTCGGCCAAATAGGTAAACAACCCCACCGCCGAGCTGGCGAGGGCTGTGAGCGCAATACCGGCGAGCAGCATCGTCGCCACATTGGTCTGGCCATTGCGGCGCCCGAGGCGATAGACCAGGGCCGTGACGCCCAACCCACCGAGAAACGCACACAACGACAATAAATAAGGCCCGAACGCATCCGGCAGGCCGCCAAAAAACGCACCGCCGACAATCGCCACCGCCGCGCCCAGCGCCGCACCACTGGACACACCCACCAAGCCTGGATCGGCCAGCGGGTTTCGAAACAACCCCTGCATCGCCACACCCGACAACGCCAGCACACCGCCGACCGCCAAGCCGAGCAATGTGCGCGGCAGGCGAATTTGCCCCAGGATCAATTCGGCCTGCTCCAGGCCTTGGGCATCAATCGGCACACCCATCAGGCGCAAGGCGGCCCTGAGCGTGTCCAGCAACGGCAGGCTCACCGGCCCCAACGCCAGCGAGAGCCAGATCGCCAATACACACAACAGCGTCAGCCCGATAAACAGCGTTTTCGGTTTAACCAGAGTGGTCATGGGGCAGGTTTTGCCTGGGACGGATAAAACCCGGCAGACAGTTGCACCAGGCTTTGCGGCAAACGCGGCCCCAGCCCGCCGACCAGCAGCGTCGGGTCGAGCTCAAATACGCGGCCATGCTTGGCGGCGGGCGTTGAAGCCAAAATCGGGTTTTCCTTGAACAACGCCGCGCGGGCCGCATCACCGGTAAGGGCACGATCCGCAAACACCAGCACGTCCGGACTCAACCCCGCCAGCGACTCCACCGAAAACGGCTTATAGCCAGTGTGGGTCGCCAGGTTGCGCCCGCCCGCCTGTTGCAGCAGCCAATCTGCGGCGGTGTCTTTGCCCGCAATCAGCGGCTTGCCGCCCGCGTGGCCAAGCAACAACAGCACGCCTGGTGCCTTTTGTGTGGCCTGCGCTTTGGTGACCCAGGTTTTCTGCCGCTCAAGCGCCTGTTCATATCCGGTAAACAATTCGTTGGCTTTGGCCTCGCTGCCGAGCAACTTGCCCAAGTGCTGCAGGTTGCCCTTCAGGGTGGGAAGATCCGGTTCGGCCGAGAACATCTCCACCTGCACGCCCGCGCCACGAATTTGCGCGAGCACCGGCGGCGGGCCCATTTCTTCTGTGCCTACCAGCAGCTGCGGGCGCAGGCTGAGAATGCCTTCGGCCGACAACTGCCGCTGATAACCGATGCTGGGCAACGCTTTCAGCGATTCCGGGTGCTGGCTGGTAGTATCAACGCCCACCAGCTTCGATTCCCCGCCCAAGGCCGTCACCCATTCCGATAGCGCCCCACCGGCACTGACCCAGCGTTGTGGCAGTTCAGAGGCTTGCGCCCCCTGGTGGACCAGCAGTGAGGCAACGAGCGCGATAGCGCTGGTACTCAGGCGCATAACAGGGTTTCCTTCCAAGGGCAGGGCGAAGCCGGCATTTGATAATTGTTTGCATTTGCACGTCAAGGCACTTAAGGATTGAAATGAAGTTTCTCTGCCCCTCCGACACCCTCGCGCCCAACAGCAGCCTCGGCTTTGAGATCGACGGCTGCAAGCTGTTGGCCGTGCGCCGGGATGGCGTTGCCTACTTCTATATCAACCGTTGCCCCCATCGCGGCATCCCGCTGGAATGGCAGCCCAATCAGTTCCTCGACACCAGCGCCAGCCTGATCCAGTGCGCCACCCACGGCGCGCTGTTCCTGATCGAGAGCGGCGAATGCATCGCCGGCCCGTGCGCTGGTCAAAGCCTCACCGCCCTGCCCGGCCGCGAAGACGCACAGGGCTTGTGGGTGGAACTCTAGTCGCCGATCAGCACTTTCAAGCGCCGGTCGACGTAAATTTCCTCGGGCGTGACGTGCACGCCGTAAGCCAGCACCTCCACACCCGCAGCCTTTGCCTCACGCAACGCCGCAGCGTAACCGGCGTCGATCTCCACGGCCGGGCGTACCGCCTCGATTCCCGACAAGTTGACGCAATACAACTGCACCGCCCGCACGCCGTCGCGCGCCAGGTACGCCAGTTCACGCAAATGCTTGGCGCCGCGCTGGGTCACGGCATCGGGAAAGGCGGCCACCGCAGTGCCGTCAAAGCCCAGGGTGACACTTTTGACTTCGACAAACGCCGCGCCCTGTGGGTAATCCAGGCGGAAGTCGATACGGCTTTTCTCCTGGCCGTAAGGCACTTCGCGCTTTAGCGCAGTAAAGCCATTGAGCTCGGTGATGACGCCGGCGCGCAACGCCTCCTCAACCAGCTGATTGGCGCGCGCCGTGTTCACGCACGCCAGCCGGCCTTGCGGCGTTTCGGCAATTTCCCAGGTACCCGGCAGCTTGCGCTTGGGATCGGTGGAGCGACTGAACCAGACTTGGCCGCCTTCCACCATGCAATTAAGCATCGACCCGGTGTTCGGGCAGTGAATGGTCAGCAACTCGCCGGTAACGGTTTCGATATCGGTGAGAAAGCGCTTGTAGCGGCGAATCAGCCGCCCTTCTTCGAGGGGAGGATGAAAACGCATCAGCCTTGCCAGCTCCGTAAGCCACGGGCGATTCGTTCGACTGCCTCTTGTAGCCGTTCGAGGTTTTGCGTGTAGGCAAAACGCACATGATGACCAGCCTGATAACGGCCGAAATCCAGACCGGGCGTAAAGGCTACGTGTTCGGTTTCGAGAAAATGGCGGCAAAACGCGAAGGCATCACCGCCGAACGCGCTGATATCGGCGTACAAGTAGAAGGCGCCTTCCGGCTCGACGGCGATGCCGAACCCAAGCTCACGCAGGGCGGGTAGAAGGAAATCACGACGACGACCAAACTCGGCGCGGCGCTCTTCCAGAATGCTCAACGTTTGCGGGGTAAAACAGGCCAGCGCCGCGTACTGGGCCATGCTCGGCGCGCTGATGTAGAGGTTTTGCGCCAGCTTCTCCAACTCGCCGACCGCAGCGGGCGGCGCTACCAGCCAACCGAGGCGCCAGCCGGTCATGCCGAAATACTTCGAAAAACTATTTAGGACGAACGCATCGTCATCGACTTCCAGCACGCTGGCGGCGTCGGTGCCATAAGTGAGGCCATGATAGATCTCATCCACCACCAAATGGCCGTCACGCGCCTTGATCGCACTCGACAACTGCGCCAATTCGTCCCGCGTAAGAATGGTGCCGGTGGGGTTGGCAGGCGACGCAACCAGTGCGCCCACGCTGTCCTGGTTCCAATGCTTGGCCACCAGGTCGGCGGTCAATTGGTAACGCACGTCCGGGCCGACCGGCACCAGTTGTGCCGCACCTTCCACCAAGCGCAGGAAATGCCGGTTACACGGGTAGCCGGGGTCGGCCAATAACCAATGTTTACCGGGGTCGACCAACAGACTGCTGGCCAACAACAAGGCGCCGGAGCCACCGGGGGTGATCAGAATGCGCTCAGGGTCGACACTCAGCCCGTAACGTTGCTGGTAAAAGCCGCTGATGGCCTCACGTAGCTCAGGCAGCCCACGGGCCGCGGTGTAACGAGTCTTGCCATTCGCCAGCGCCGCCTGGCCGGCCTGGATGATCGGTTCAGCCGTGGTGAAATCCGGCTCGCCGATCTCCAGGTGGATCACATCGTGGCCGGCCGCCTGCAGCTCGTTCGCTCGCGCCAGCAACGCCATGACATGAAAAGGTTCGATGGCGCGACTGCGCGCACTGTAGGGCTGAGCCATTAGCCTTCCTTAACGGTGAGGACAAAATCAGGATTCTACCGAACCCTCACGGTAAAACATGCTCTATTGCCTGCTCGGCCATCCACGATGAACCGAGCAAGCGCTTGCAAAACGACTAAAATCAACAATCGAGACACGCTATACCCAGCCATGGCGGGCTGTTGCTGTTTGCACCCCCGCCAAGTTGGGCCTCGACAACCGGGAGTGGCGCACCCCGAATCTATCTGGTAAGTTCGCCCGCTTGCAGCCGCAGGGCCGGCAGGTGTCGGTGACGTTGCAATCCTGCGCAATGGATTAGAAGAGTGAGAGGCGGTCTATTCATGTCCACCCAAGCAAAGCAACAGCAGCAGAGCCTCAGTGGCTTCACACCTTACGTTGAAACGAAGGGTGAGGAGTACATGGGCAAGCCCATGCGCCAGCACTTCACCAAGATCCTGCAAAAGTGGAAGCAGGACTTGATGCAAGAGGTCGACCGTACCGTTGACCACATGAAGGACGAAGCCGCCAACTTCCCGGACCCGGCAGACCGTGCCAGCCAGGAAGAGGAATTCGCCCTCGAACTGCGCGCCCGTGATCGTGAACGCAAGCTGATCAAGAAAATCGACAAAACGCTGCAACTGATCGAAGACGAGGAATATGGCTGGTGCGAATCCTGCGGCGTCGAGATTGGTATTCGCCGCCTGGAAGCCCGCCCAACCGCGGACCTGTGCGTAGACTGCAAGACCTTGGCTGAAATCAAGGAAAAACAGGTCGGCAAGTAATCCTGTCGAGCTGAACGAATGGGGCGTGCAAACGCCCCATTTTTGTTTCTGGCGTTTACCGATTTTCCAGTAGTATCCGGCCCATGACAGCCTCTACCTATATTGGGCGTTTCGCCCCCACGCCCAGCGGCCACCTGCATTTCGGCTCGCTGGTTGCCGCCCTCGCCTCCTACCTCGATGCCCGCGCCAATCACGGCCGCTGGCTGATGCGCATGGAAGACCTCGACCCACCCCGTGAAGAACCCGGCGCCCAGGCGGCGATCCTGCACGCCCTGGAAAGCTACGGCTTCGAATGGGACGGTGAACTGGTCCGACAAAGCGAGCGGCATGACGCCTACGCCAAAGTCCTCAACGACATGTTCAACCATGGCCTGGCCTACGCCTGCACTTGCTCGCGCAAGCAGCTGGAGCCCTACCACGGGATTTACCCAGGTTTGTGTCGCAACGCCGGGCATGCTCAGCACGACGCGGCCATCCGCCTGCGCGTGCCTGAGCTGGAATACCACTTTACCGACCGCGTGCAGGGCGAATTCCGACAGCACTTGGGCCGCGATGTAGGCGATTTCGTCATCCGTCGCCGTGACGGCCTGTATGCCTATCAACTGGCCGTGGGGCTCGATGATGCCTGGCAAGGTGTAACCGATATCGTGCGCGGCGCCGACCTGCTCGATTCCACGCCGCGCCAGCTCTATCTGCAGGAATTGCTGGGCTTGCGCCAGCCGCGCTACCTGCACGTGCCGCTGATCGTCCAGCCGGACGGTAACAAGTTGGGCAAATCCTACCGTTCGCCGCCGTTGACACCCGACCAGGCTACGCCTTTGCTGTTAAGGGCATTGCGCGCCCTCGGCCAGCCGGCCGGCGCTGAATTGCTGCACGCCAGCCCGCGCGAACTGCTGGATTGGGGCATTGCGCACTGGGATGCCAGCCGGATCCCGCGCACACTCACGCTGGCCGAAGCGCAATTGAGCTGAAGGCGCTTGCAGGTTGCGAGCCATCCGTTACCATCGCCGCAGTTTTTTAATCAGAGGCCAACATGTACATCTATCGATTGGTCCTGCTGCTGGTCGTCGGGATCTACCTGTTTTCCCCCGCCATCATGGATTGGTGGATCGACGCCACGGGCGCCTGGTATCGCCCCTATCTGCTGTGGCTGATCCTGATCGTCGTGACCTTCATCCTGCAGAGCCAAAAAGATGCCGATGAGCTTTAGCCTCACCCAGATGCTGCTGATCAGCGCCGCCTACCTGGCCGCGCTGTTCGCCGTGGCCTGGATCAGTGAGCGCGGAATGATTCCGCGGGCGATCATTCGCCATCCGTTGACCTACACCTTGTCCTTGGGCGTCTACGCCAGCGCCTGGGCGTTTTATGGCACCGTGGGCCTGGCCTATCAGTACGGCTACGGCTTCCTGTCCAGTTACCTCGGGGTGTCCGGCGCATTCCTGCTGGCGCCGGTGTTGCTGTACCCGATCCTGAAGATCACGCGAACCTACCAGCTGTCATCCCTGGCGGACCTGTTTGCCTTCCGCTTTCGCAGCACCTGGGCCGGCGCACTCACCACGATTTTCATGCTACTCGGCGTGTTGCCGCTGCTGGCCTTGCAGATCCAGGCCGTGGCGGACTCCATCAGCATCCTGACCCGCGAGCCGGTGCAGCATCGCGTCGCGCTGGCCTTTTGCGCGTTGATCACGCTGTTCACGATTTTCTTCGGCTCACGCCATATCGCCACCCGTGAAAAACACGAAGGCCTGGTGTTTGCGATTGCCTTCGAATCGGTGATCAAGCTGATCGCCATCGGCGGCGTCGGCCTGTATGCGCTGTACGGCGTGTTCGACGGCCCGCAACAGCTGGAGTTGTGGCTGCTGCAAAACCAGACAGCCCTCGCCGCCCTGCACACGCCGTTGCAGGAAGGCCCATGGCGCACGCTGCTGCTGGTGTTCTTCGCCTCGGCGATTGTGATGCCGCACATGTACCACATGACGTTCACCGAGAACCTCAACCCGCGCTCACTAGTGAGTGCAAGCTGGGGCTTGCCGCTGTTCCTGCTGCTGATGAGCCTGGCGGTGCCGCTGATTCTGTGGGCCGGCCTCAAGCTGGGGGCGACCACCAACCCGGAATACTTCACCCTCGGCGTCGGTATTGCGGCCAACAGTAAATCCCTGGCGTTGCTGGCCTACGTCGGCGGTTTGTCGGCGGCCAGTGGTTTGATCATCGTCACCACGCTGGCGCTGTCGGGCATGGCGCTCAATCACCTGGTGCTGCCGCTGTATCAGCCGCCGGCCGAAGGCAATATCTACCGCTGGCTGAAGTGGACGCGTCGCGCGCTGATCGTTGCGATCATCATGGCCGGTTATGGCTTCTACCTGTTGCTGGGCGCCGGGCAAGACCTGGCCAACCTCGGCATCGTCGCGTTTGTCGCCACCTTGCAGTTCCTGCCCGGCGTGTTGTCGGTGCTGTACTGGCCGACCGCCAACCGCCGGGGCTTTATCGCCGGGCTGCTGGCGGGGATTCTGGTGTGGATCGTCACCATGCTGCTGCCGCTGGTCGGCAATTTGCAGGGCTTCTACATTCCGTTGCTGAACATGATTTACGTGCTCGACGACACCAGCTGGCACATGGCGGCGATTGCTTCGCTGGCGGCCAACGTGCTGATGTTCACCTTGATCTCGCTGTTCACCAACGCCAGCCCTGAAGAAACCAGCGCCGCCGAAGCCTGCGCGGTGGACAACGTGCGCCGCCCGCAACGCCGCGAACTGCATGCCGCCTCGCCCCAGGAATTTGCCACGCAACTGGCCAAGCCGCTGGGCGCCAAAGCCGCACAGAAGGAAGTCGAACAGGCGCTGCGCGATCTGTACCTGCCCTTCGACGAACGCCGCCCGTATGCGCTGCGGCGCTTGCGTGACCGGATCGAGGCCAACCTGTCCGGGCTGATGGGGCCGAGCGTGTCCCAGGACATGGTTGAAACCTTCCTGCCTTACAAGGCCGGCGGCGAAAACTACGTCACCGAAGACATCCACTTCATCGAGAGCCGGCTGGAGGATTACCACTCACGCCTCACCGGTCTCGCTGCCGAACTCGATGCATTGCGCCGCTACCACCGCCAGACCCTGCAGGAGCTGCCGATGGGCGTGTGCTCCCTGGCCAAGGATCAAGAGATCCTGATGTGGAACAAGGCCATGGAAGAACTGACCGGCATCGCCGCCCAGCGGGTAGTGGGTTCGCGCCTGAACACCCTGGGCGATCCGTGGAAAGAACTGCTGCAAGGCTTTATCAACCTGCCCGACGAGCATTTGCACAAGCAGCACCTGGCGCTGGACGGCCAGACCCGCTGGCTCAACCTGCACAAAGCCGCGATCGACGAGCCGCTGGCGCCCGGCAACAGCGGCCTGGTGCTGCTGGTCGAAGATTTGACCGACACGCAAATGCTTGAAGACAAGCTGGTGCACTCCGAGCGCCTGGCGAGCATTGGTCGTTTGGCCGCAGGCGTGGCCCACGAGATTGGCAACCCGATCACCGGTATCGCGTGCCTGGCGCAGAACCTGCGAGAAGAGCGCGAAGAAGACGGTGAAATCACCGAAATCAGCGGGCAAATCCTTGAGCAGACCAAGCGCGTTTCACGCATCGTGCAGTCTTTGATGAGCTTCGCCCATGCCGGCGCACATCAGAATCAGGACGAGGCCGTGTGCCTGGCCGAAGTCGCGCAGGATGCCATTGGGCTGCTGGCCTTGAACCGGCGCAATTTCGAAGTACAGTTCTTTAACCTGTGCGACCCGGACCACTGGGTCGACGGCGACTCCCAACGCTTGGCGCAGGTGTTGATCAACCTGCTGTCCAATGCCCGCGACGCGTCCCCGCCGCACAGCGCGGTACGCGTCAAGAGCGAGGCTTTCGAGCACACGGTCGATCTGATCGTGGAAGACGAAGGCAGCGGTATTCCACAGAACATCATGGATCGATTGTTTGAACCTTTCTTCACCACCAAGGACCCAGGTGAAGGCACCGGTCTGGGCCTTGCACTGGTCTATTCCATCGTTGAAGAGCATTATGGACAAATCACCATCGACAGCCCGGCTGACACCGAAAGCCAACGCGGCACCCGTATTCGGGTGACCTTGCCGCGTCATGTCGAAGCGACGTCCGCTGTGAACTGAGACCGTCGAGAGAATTGAATCAATGCCGCACATTTTGATCGTCGAAGACGAAACAATTATCCGCTCTGCCTTGCGTCGCCTGCTTGAACGTAATCAGTACCAGGTCAGCGAAGCCGGCTCGGTGCAGGAAGCCCAAGAGCGGTTCAGCATTCCCACGTTCGACCTGATTGTCAGCGACCTGCGCCTGCCGGGCGCGCCCGGTACAGAGCTGATCAAGCTTGGCCAGGGCACCCCGGTGCTGATCATGACCAGCTACGCCAGCCTGCGTTCGGCCGTGGACTCGATGAAGATGGGCGCGGTGGACTACATCGCCAAGCCTTTCGACCACGACGAAATGCTCCAGGCCGTGGCCCGCATCCTGCGCGACCGCCAGTCGGCTGGCAGTGCGCCCGCCGAACAGCGCCCCGCCGGCAAGGCTGCCAACGGTGCGGACAAGCCGGGTGTCGACAACAGCAACGGCGAGATCGGCATTATCGGCTCCTGCCCACCGATGCAGGATCTGTACAGCAAGATCCGCAAAGTCGCGCCAACCGACTCCAATGTATTGATCCAGGGCGAGTCGGGCACCGGTAAAGAACTGGTGGCCCGCGCCCTGCACAACCTGTCCAAACGCGCCAAGGCGCCGATGATTTCGGTGAACTGCGCGGCGATACCTGAATCCCTGATCGAGTCCGAACTGTTCGGCCACGAGAAAGGCGCGTTTACCGGCGCCAGCGCCGGGCGTGCGGGCCTGGTGGAAGCGGCGGACGGCGGCACCTTGTTCCTTGACGAAATCGGCGAACTGCCCCTGGAAGCCCAGGCGCGCTTGCTGCGTGTGTTGCAGGAAGGCGAAATTCGCCGCGTAGGTTCGGTGCAGTCGCAGAAGGTCGATGTGCGCCTGATCGCCGCGACCCACCGTGACCTGAAAAGCCTGGCCAAGATCGGCCAGTTCCGTGAAGACTTGTATTACCGCCTGCACGTCATCGCTCTCAAGCTGCCGGCCCTGCGTGAGCGTGGCGCCGACGTCAACGAGATCGCCAGCGCTTTCCTGCTGCGCCAGAGTGCGCGCATCAACCGTACCGACCTCAAGTTTGCTCCGGACGCCGAGCAAGCCATTCGGCATTACTCGTGGCCGGGTAACGTGCGCGAGTTGGAAAACGCAGTTGAGCGCGCGGTCATCCTGTCGGAGAGCCCGGAGATTTCTGCCGAGCTGCTGGGCATCGACATCGAGCTGAGCGACTTGGAGGACGACGACTTCATCGGCCTGGCCCCACAACAGGGCGGCGGTAGCAATACCAGCCATGAGCCGACGGAAGATTTGTCACTGGAAGATTACTTCCAGCATTTCGTCCTTGAGCACCAGGACCACATGACCGAGACCGAGCTGGCGCGCAAGCTGGGCGTGAGCCGCAAGTGCCTGTGGGAACGGCGCCAGCGCCTGGGCATTCCACGGCGCAAGACCGGGGTGGCCAGCGAGAGTTGAGGGCGCGCCCCCACAGGTAACACCCTCAGATGTGAAAAAACTGTTACCGCAGCTTTTTCACGTAACAAAAGCCGGGGCTTACGGTAACGAAGCCCCGGCTTTTTTTGGCCCTCAAAAAACCCGAAACAACCTAAAACCCCCGGTTTTGCTGGGCGGCACAAAAGTTGGCACGCACCCTGCTATATGCTTAGTACAAAAACAATAACAAGCTCAGTACCAGACAATAAAAATAAGACGAATCGACTCACGCACAATAAAAACAACACGGCGGAGGCGCAGCTAACTGATTCTTTTGGAGAGGCGTTGCATTTGGGGCTTGCCCCGCAACCAGGCCGAGAACAACAAAAACTGCCCTAAGGCAGAGCCTGAACTGGTTGGATCGTAGATCAGCAACACAGCGACCAAAGCAATCCGTTTGCTCTTGACTCCCGATTGGGAGTGTCATGAAGGTGAAATGTCATGGCGAGGGCGATCAACAAAAACAAGAAGCCCGCAATCAATAATAAAAATAGAGCACGCAACTACTTCTGGGGGAGCTTCGGCTCCCCTTGTAGTTTCCGGCATTTGGCCAACCTTCCCTTTCTTTTAAGCATATGGCGCAACGCCTGCAGCTTGTTCCTACACCATCCCTCGACTAAATGCTAGAATCCCGGCCCATCATGCGGTCATTCTTCGTTATGGCCGAACATTCCTTCAAACAGTGCATCCCATGCTGAAGAAGTTGTTCCAGTCATTCCGTTCTCCCTTGCGTCGTACGCAACACATTCGCAGCACGCCTGAAGTGCTTAACAGCAATCAGCATTCATTGCAGCGCGCTCAGTTCAGCCGTTATGCGGTGAACATCGTCGAACGTTTGCAGAACGCCGGCTACCAGGCCTATCTGGTGGGCGGCTGTGTACGTGACATGATGCTCAATATCACGCCCAAGGATTTCGACGTCGCCACCAGCGCCACGCCCGAGCAGGTACGCGCCGAGTTTCGCAATGCGCGCATCATCGGCCGCCGCTTCAAATTGGTGCACATCCACTTTGGTCGCGAAATCATCGAGGTCGCGACCTTCCGCGCCGGCCATCCGCAAAACGATGACGAGGAAGACACTAACCAGTCCTCCCGCAACGAGAGCGGTCGCATCCTGCGTGACAATGTTTACGGCACCCTGGAAGAAGATGCGCAACGCCGCGACTTCACCATCAATGCCTTGTATTACGACCCGGTCAGCGAACGCATCCTCGATTACGCCAATGGCGTACACGATATTCGCAACAACCTGATCCGCTTGATCGGCGACCCGACCCAGCGCTATCAGGAAGACCCGGTGCGCATGCTGCGAGCGGTGCGTTTTGCCGCCAAGCTGAACTTCGGTATCGAGAAGCATACTGCCGCGCCAATTCGCGAGCTGGCACCGATGCTGCGGGAAATTCCCTCGGCACGCCTGTTCGAAGAAGTGCTCAAGCTGTTCCTCTCGGGGTATGCCGCCGACACCTTCGAAATGCTCGTCGACCTGCAGTTGTTCGATCCATTGTTCCCGGCCAGCGCCGAGGCCCTGGAATACAACCCGACGTACACCCACACGCTGATCAGCGAAGCCTTGATCAACACCGACCTGCGCATCAAACAGAACAAACCGGTAACCCCGGCGTTCCTGTTTGCCGCCCTGTTGTGGCCAGCCCTGCCCAAGCGTGTACTGCGCCTGCAAGACCGTGGCATGCCGCCGATCCCTGCCATGCAGGAAGCCGCACACGAGTTGATCGCCGAGCAGTGCCAGCGCATCGCTATCCCGAAACGTTTCACCCTGCCGATCCGCGAGATCTGGGACATGCAGGAGCGTCTGCCGCGTCGCAGTGGCAAACGTGCCGACCTGCTGCTGGACAACCCGCGCTTCCGCGCCGGCTACGACTTCCTGCTGCTGCGTGAAAGCGCCGGCGAGCAGACCGACGGCCTGGGCGAATGGTGGACCGATTACCAGGACGCCAATGACAGCCAGCGCCGCGACATGATTCGTGACCTTGGCAGCAAAGGCGATGGTGCGGGCGAAGGCCCGAAAAAGCGTCGCCGCAGCTCCGGCAGTAAGCGTAAGCGCAGTGCTGATGCCTCGGGCGCTGCAGGCGAATAAACGTGGAACGCATCTACATCGGCATGGGCAGCAACCTGGCTGCCCCGGAGCAGCAATTGCGCAGCGCCACCCAGGCGCTGGCGCAGTTGCCAGGCACGACGCTGGCTGGCGTGTCGGCCTTCTATCAAAGTGATTCCCTGCTCCCAGGCCAACCGCGCTACACCAATGCGGTCGCGGCCCTGGACAGCACCCTCGCACCACTGGCGCTGCTTGATGCGCTGCAAGCCATCGAAAACGACCAGGGCCGTGAGCGCCTTGAGCGTTGGGGCCCGCGCACCCTTGATCTGGATATCCTGTTGTTTGGCGAGCGTCTTATCGATGAGCCGCGCCTGAAGGTGCCTCATTACCAGATGCACCTCCGCGCGTTTGTGTTGTACCCGTTGGCTGAGCTCGCACCCGCCGACCTGCAATTGCCAAATGGCCAAACGCTTGAAGAGCTGCTGACGGCCTGCCCGTTTGTCGGCCTGGAACGCCTCACCACTGCTTGATTCGCCCCCTGTAACAGCGGTAACACCGCCCTCGTAACAATGCGGTAACACATCCAATTGACTTCCCGAGTCCTCATCACGACTATAGGCGTCCCGCTGCCGCCAACCCGGCGCTGAAGGGCGCAATCCAGGCCTTATAAGCACTGCTCTCAAGACGGTGCGCCTGTATAGAACGAAGACTCACGCGCGTTACTCGCTGTTTCCAAGCGCCTGAACGAGGACCCTTTTCATGCCAGACATTACCCTGACCACCTTGCAGAGCCTCAAGCTCAAAGGTGAAAAAATCACCATGCTGACCTGCTATGACGCCACCTTCGCCCAGGCCAGCTGCCAGGCCGGGGTCGAGGTGCTGCTGGTGGGTGACTCCCTGGGCATGGTTCTTCAAGGGCATGACAGCACCCTGCCCGTCACCACCGATGAACTCGCCTACCACACCGCCAGCGTCAAGCGCGGTAACGACGGCGCCTTTATCATCGCCGACCTGCCGTTCATGGGTTATGCCACGGTAGAACAGACATTCCAGAACGCCGGCAAACTCATGCAAGCCGGTGCGCACATGATCAAAGTGGAAGGCGCCGTATGGCTCGCCGAGTCGATTCGACTGCTGGCTGAGCGTGGCGTCCCCGTGTGTGTGCACATGGGCCTGACGCCACAGTCGGTGAATATCCTCGGCGGCTATAAAGTACAAGGCCGCAATGAAGCCCAGGCGCGCCAGATGCGTGCGGACGCCATCGCCCTGGAGCAAGCAGGTGCCGCGATGATTCTGCTGGAGTGCGTACCGAGCGAACTGGCGGCGGAGATCACCCAGGCCGTCAAAGTGCCGGTGATTGGCATCGGCGCAGGCTCCGCCACCGACGGCCAGGTCCTGGTGGTGCACGACATGCTCGGTCTGTCGCTGACCGGCCGAGCACCTAAGTTCGTGAAAAACTTCATGGCCGGCAAGGACAGCATTCAGGCTGCACTGAGCGCCTACGTCGACGAAGTCAAAGCCGTGACATTCCCTGGCGACGAACACGGGTTCTCTGCATGAACACCGTTAAAACCGTAAGAGAACTGCGCTCCGCCGTCGCCCACGCGCGCAGTGCCGGTAAACGCATCGGCTTCGTGCCCACCATGGGCAACCTGCACAGCGGCCATGCCACCCTGGTGACCAAAGCCGCGCAGCAGTCGGACTTTGTGGTGGCGAGCATCTTCGTCAACCCACTGCAATTCGGTGCCGGCGAAGACCTGGACAAATACCCGCGTACGCTGGCTGCCGACCAGGAAAAGCTGCTGCAAGCCGGCTGCAACCTGTTGTTCGCGCCCACCGTCGAGGAAATGTACCCCGGCGGCATGACCGGCCAGACCCGCGTCAGTGTTCCGCAACTGTCCGAAGGCCTGTGTGGCGCCAGCCGCCCGGGGCACTTCGAAGGTGTGGCCACGGTGGTCAGCAAGCTGTTCAATATGGTCCAGCCGGACATGGCTGTGTTTGGCCAGAAGGATTACCAGCAACTGGCGGTGATCCGCGCCATGGTGCATGACCTGAACATGCCTATCCAGATCATCGGCGAGCCGACCGTGCGGGCTGCCGACGGCCTCGCGCTATCATCGCGCAACGGTTACCTCAGCGACGAGCAGCGCGCCATTGCGCCGGTGCTGTACCGCAGCCTCAGCCAGATTGCCGACGCGATAAAAGCCGGTGACCACGATTTTGCCAAGCTGCGTGCCGAGCAGATCCAGCACATCGAAGCCGCCGGGCTGCGCATGGATTATCTCGAGGTGCGCCAAGGCGTGCACTTGCGTCCGGCCACGGCTGAGGATCGCGATGTGGTGATCCTGGTGGCCGCGTACCTGGGTGCGACGCGCCTGATCGACAACTTGCACCTGAACCTGGCCTGACCACTCCCGCCTTTTCTGCTTCAAAAACAGCGCATCTGTTGCCCTCCCCGCTGTGCCGGTATAAAAAAGTACCGGCTACAGCGCAGACAAAGCCAAGACATATCGACACGCTAGGTTTAATGTAATCGCCCTGCGCTCTTGGTTAGCGCTGTCCGGAACCCAGCGCTTGAGAAAAGACTGGACGTTCCGAACCCTGAAGTGTCCTAAAGGCAGTCCCCGTAATAAAAAGGAAACCCGCAGCGATGGCGTACTACCGCACTCCTCATGACGTTACCGCTCTGCCCGCCTGGCAAGCGCTCAATCAACATCGCCAAGCCATGCAGGATTTCAGCATGCGCGAAGCCTTCAATGCCGATCCCCAGCGCTTTTCGCAGTTCACCCTGAGCAGCTGCGGGCTTTTCCTCGATTATTCGAAAAACCTGATCACCACCGAAACCCGTGACCTGTTGGTGGGGCTGGCCAAGGAAGTCGACCTTAAAGCCGCCATCGACGCGCTGTACGCGGGCGAACCGGTCAACTCGTCCGAAGGCCGCCCGGCCCTGCACACCGCTCTACGCCGCCCGGTGGGTGACAAGTTGTCGGTCAATGGCGTGAACATCATGCCCGACGTGCACAAGGTGCTGAACCAGATCACCGACCTCGTGGGCCGCATCCACGATGGCCTGTGGCGTGGCTACACCGAGAAGCCGATCACTGACGTGGTGAACATCGGCATCGGTGGCTCGTTCCTTGGCCCGGAGCTGGTCTCCGAAGCGCTGTTGTCCTACGCGCATAAAGGCGTGCGCTGCCACTACCTGGCGAACATCGACGGCAGCGAGTTCCACGAGCTGACCATGAAGCTGCGCGCCGAGACCACGTTGTTCATCGTCTCGTCGAAATCCTTCAATACGCTGGAAACCCTGAAAAACGCCCAGGCCGCGCGCGCCTGGTACTTGGCCCAGGGTGGCTCGGAAGCCGAGCTGTACCGCCACTTCATCGCCGTATCGAGCAACAACGCGGCAGCCGTGGCGTTCGGTATTCGCGAAGAAAACATTTTCCCGATGTGGGACTGGGTCGGCGGCCGTTACTCGCTGTGGTCGGCCATTGGTTTGCCAATCGCGCTGGCCATCGGCATGTCCAACTTCAAGGAACTGCTGTCCGGTGCCTATACCATGGACCAGCACTTCCAGAACGCCCCGTTCGAACAGAACATGCCGGTGCTGCTGGGCCTGCTGGGCGTGTGGTACGGCAACTTCTGGGGTGCGCAGAGCCATGCGATCCTGCCGTACGACCACTACCTGCGTAACATCACCAAACACTTGCAGCAGTTGGACATGGAATCCAACGGCAAAAGCGTGCGCCAGGACGGCACGCCGGTGTCCACCGATACCGGCCCGGTTATCTGGGGCGGCGTAGGCTGCAACGGTCAGCACGCGTACCACCAGTTGCTGCACCAAGGGACCCAACTGATCCCGGCCGACTTCATCGTGCCGATCGTCAGCTTCAACCCGGTTTCCGATCACCATCAGTGGTTGTACGCCAACTGCCTGTCCCAAAGCCAGGCACTGATGCTCGGCAAGACCCGCAGCGAAGCCGAAGCCGAGCTGCGCGAGAAGGGCCTGCCGGAAGCTGAAGTACAGAAGCTGGCCCCACACAAGGTGATCCCGGGCAACCGTCCGAGCAACACCCTGGTGGTGGAGCGCATCAGCCCACGGCGCCTGGGTGCATTGGTGGCCATGTATGAACACAAAGTGTTCGTGCAGAGCGTGATCTGGGGCATCAACGCCTTTGACCAATGGGGCGTGGAGCTGGGCAAGGAGCTGGGCAAAGGCGTTTACAACCGCCTGACCGGCGCCGAAGAAACCGTGGCTGACGATGCGTCGACCCAAGGTTTGATCAACTACTTCCGCGGTCGTCACCGCGGCTGAGGCCGGTAGCCCGAGGCCAACGTCCGTTTGGACGTTGGCCTTGAACCCTCTTCCCACAGCGTGCATCTTTATGCCTTGTCCCGAAAACAAGAATAAGGACCGCTCATGTTCGATATCAGCACATTTCCCGCCGCCGATGCCGTCCGCCGGGCTGCGCAACTCAGTCAAGCCGAGTACCAGCGCCTCTACCGCCAATCCATCGAACAACCGGACACCTTCTGGGCCGAACAGGCCAAGGGCTTTCTCGACTGGATAACACCTTGGCACACCGTTCAACAGTCAAACATCAAGACCGGCGCCGCCCAATGGTTTGCCGGTGGCCAACTGAACGTCAGCTACAACTGCATCGACCGTCACCTCGCCCAACGCGCCGATCAACCGGCCTTCATCTGGGAGGGCGATGATCCTGCAACATCGTCCAAAATTACCTACCGCCAACTGCATCAAAACGTCAGCCGCCTGGCCAATGTGCTGAAAAGCCGTGGCGTGAAGAAAGGCGACCGGGTGTGCATCTACATGCCAATGATCCCGGAAGCCGCCTACGCGATGCTCGCCTGTACGCGGATTGGCGCGGTGCATTCCGTGGTCTTCGGTGGGTTCTCACCGGACGCCCTGCGCGACCGTATTCTCGACGCCGACTGCCGCACCGTGATCACCGCCGATGAAGGCGTGCGCGGCGGCAAGCCGGTGGCGTTGAAAAAGAATGTCGACAAGGCCCTGGCCAGTTGCCCGAACGTCAGCACCGTATTGGTCGTGGAGCGCACGGGCGCAGACCTTATCTGGGTCAAAGACCGCGATCTCAAGTACCAACAAGCCCTGGATGCCGCCAGTGACGACTGCCCGCCCGAGCCGATGGGCGCCGAAGACCCGCTGTTTATCCTCTACACCTCCGGCAGCACCGGCAAACCAAAGGGCGTGTTGCACACCACCGGCGGCTACCTGCTGCAAGCGGCAATGACCTTCAAATACGTGCTCGATTACCGTGATGGCGAAGTGTTCTGGTGCACCGCCGACGTTGGTTGGGTGACCGGCCACAGTTACATCGTGTATGGCCCGCTGGCGAACGGCGCCACCTCGCTGATGTTTGAAGGCGTGCCGAGCTACCCGGACAGCTCGCGCTTCTGGCAGGTGATCGACAAACACCAGGTGAATATCTTCTACACCGCGCCCACCGCGCTGCGCGCCTTGATGCGCGAGGGCCACGGGCCACTGGAAAACACTTCCCGCGCCAGCCTGCGCCTGTTGGGCAGCGTCGGCGAGCCGATCAACCCGGAAGCCTGGGACTGGTACTTCAATGCCGTTGGCGAGCAGCGCTGCCCGATTGTCGACACCTGGTGGCAGACTGAAACCGGCGGCATCATGCTCAGCCCGCTGGTCAGCGCCCAACGCATCAAACCTGGCTGCGCGACCCAGCCGATGTTTGGCGTGCAGCCCGTGCTGCTGGATGAGCAAGGCAAAGAAATCAGCGGTGCCGGCAGTGGCGTGCTGGCGATCAAAGCCAGCTGGCCGGGGCAGATTCGCAGCGTCTATGGCGACCCGCAACGCATGATCGACACCTATTTCAAACCCTACCCCGGTTACTACTTCACCGGCGACGGCGCGCGCCGCGATGAAGACGGCGACTACTGGATCACCGGGCGTATCGATGACGTGATCAACGTGTCCGGCCACCGTATCGGCACCGCCGAAGTGGAAAGTGCGCTGGTGCTGCATGACCAGGTGGCCGAAGCCGCCGTGGTCGGCTATCCCCACGACGTCAAAGGCAAGGGGATTTACGCCTTCGTCACGCCAATGAACGGCGTCGAGCCCAGCGATGCGTTGAAAAAGCACCTGCTCGACCTGGTCAGCAAGGAAATCGGCAGCTTTGCCAAGCCGGAACTGATCCAATGGGCACCGGCCTTGCCGAAAACCCGCTCCGGCAAGATCATGCGACGAATTTTGCGCAAGATCGCCTGCAACGAACTGGACAGCCTGGGCGATACCTCGACCCTGGCCGACCCCAGCGTCGTCGACGGCCTGATCGACAAACGCCTGAACCGCTAGGAACCCCTGAGTCGCCATGGAATTTATCCGCAGCCGCATCGAATCCCAGTTGATGAGCCTTACCGGCCTGTCGCTGGGCCAGCTGGACCTGGAAAACCCCAAAGGCGACCCAGGCCTGTTCGGGCCGGACTCGGTCTGCTGGCAAGTGCATGGCGACTTCAGCAGCATGCTCATCGGCGGCATCAGCGCCTTGATGCTGCAAGCGCTGCACCCGCTGGCGCTGGCAGGCGTGTGGGACCACTCGAACTTTCGCCAGGACATGCTCGGGCGCCTGCGGCGCACATCGCAATTTATTTCCGGCACCACCTTCGGCTCGCGCAAAGACGCCGAATGGCTGATTGAGAAAGTGCGCACCATCCACTTGCAGGTAACAGGGCATGCCCCGGACGGGCGGCCTTACGCGGCCAGCGACCCGGAGTTGCTGACGTGGGTGCATGTGGCGGAAGTCAGCAACTTCCTCGCGGCCCACTTGCGTTATCGCAACCCACATCTGTCGGGTCGCGACCAGGACCGCTACTACAGTGAAATCGCGCTGGTGGCCGAACGCTTGGGCGCGCGGCATGTTCCGCGTTCACGGCAGGAAATTTCGGATTACCTGGTGCGTATTCGTCCGCAACTGCTGTGCGACGAGCGCAGCCGCGAGGTGCTGCGCCTGCTGGTCAATGCGCCCGCGCCCAGCACGCTGGCCAAACCTTTTGGCAGCTTGATGATGCAGGCCGGCATCGACCTGCTGCCGGACTGGGCGAGCAGCCTGCTCGAACAGCACCAGAGCCCGCTACAGCGCCAGATGATCCGCCTCGGGGTCAAGCGCAGCGCGCCGATGCTGCGCTGGGCAATGCGCAATGGTTCGGTGCAGCGCGCCCATCGGCGGATGGGGTTGATGTAGGCGGCGCCCCATAACTGTTAAACTCCGCGCCCATATTTACGCAAGCAAGGCGCGCTCCATGACTCCCTTGAATCAGGCGCTGCGCGCCGCCCTCGATCACCGCGAAGACCTGATCAACCAGTTGCACGCCCAGGGCACCGACTGCTACCGGTTGTTCCACGGCAGCCAGGAAGGCGCCGGCGGCCTGACCATCGACCGTTACGGCCCGCAATTGCTGGTGCAGAGCTTTCACCAGTCGCTGGAAACCGCCGACCTTTTGGACCTGCACCAGCAGATCAACCAGTTCATGGGCCTGGAGTTGCTGCTGGTGTACAACGACCGCTCCCGTGGCAACTCGCGGATCGACCGTGAAGACACGGTGTACCGCGCCGAACCTGCGGCGCTGGAAGACTTGGTCGGCCACGAATGGGGCCTCAATTACCGCGTGCGTGGGCGCCACGCCGGGCAAGACCCGCTGCTGTTTCTCGACCTGCGCAACACCCGCGGTTGGGTCAAGGACCACAGCGCCGGCAAAAGCGTGCTCAACCTGTTCGCCTACACCTGCGGCGTCGGCCTGAGCGCAGCAGCCGGTGGCGCCCGCGAGGTGTGCAACCTGGACTTCGCCGAAGGCAACCTGGCGGTCGGTCGCGAAAACGGCCTGCTCAACCCGCAATTGCCGGCCATGGAATTCGTGCAGTCCGACTACTTCCCGGCGATTCGCCAACTGGCGGGCTTGCCGATCACCCAGCGGCGCGGGCAAAAACTGCCGAGCTATCCGCGCCTTGAGCAGCGCCAGTTTGACCTGGTGCTGCTCGACCCGCCGGCCTGGGCCAAAAGTGCCTTCGGCACCGTCGACCTGTTGCGCGACTACCAAAGCCTGCTCAAACCTGCGCTGTTGGCTACTGCCGACGATGGCGTGCTGATCTGCTGCAACAACCTGGCAAAAGTCAGCATGGAGGATTGGCGTGAACAGGTGCTGCGTTGCGCCGAAAAAGCCGGTCGGCCGGTACGCAACTGGCAAATCATGACGCCGGGAGCGGACTTCCCCTCACAGGACCAACAGCCGCCGTTGAAAACCCTGATCCTGCAGTTGTAGTACTTTTCCCAAGAGCCCCGGTGCTTCGGAACCGAAAACCCGTGCCATACTCCAAGGCACTCCTGTTCGACATAGATGGCGTCACTCATGCCCAAAGGATTGATCCGCGCCGCTGGCGCCTTGTTGACCGCCCTGGCTCTGTACAGCTTGCTGGGCTTTCTGATTCTGCCGGGCATCGCCCTTCGCATTGCCAACCAACAGTTGGCCAACTACGCCACGGTGCCGGCCCGCCTCGAGCGCATCGAGCTCAACCCGTTCAGCCTGGAAGTCACGGCATGGGGCTTGAAGATCGGCGAACCGGGCAAGGAGCAAGTGGGTTTCGAGCGCCTTTACGCCAACCTGCAGATCGACAGTCTCTGGACCCGCGCCCTGCACCTGGCCGATGTGCAACTCGACCAGCCCAAGACCGAGCTGCTGTTCGACAAGTCCGGCAAGTTGAACCTGGCGCAATTGTTCAAGCTGCCGCCGAGTGAACCCACCCCGACCGACCCTAACGCCAAGCCGTTTCCGCTGCGCATCGACAGCATCAAGCTGGCCGGTGGCTACGTGCACTTTCAGGATTTGCGCCCCAGCGAACCGATCGAATTCCTCTACAACAAACTCGACTTTGAGCTGAAAAACCTCAGCACCTTGCCGGAAGACAATGCCGACATGACCTTGGTCGCGGCCGGCCCTGAGGGCGGGCAGATCGACTGGAAAGGTAATTTCAGCCTGGTGCCGATCACGTCCGAAGGCACGCTGAAAGTCACCGACGGCAAGATGAAAGCCTGGTGGCCGTATGTGCGGGACTCGGTTCCGCTGGTGCTTGAAGACGGCGTGCTGAATTTCAGCACCGACTACAAATTCAGCCTGGCCAAAGAAACCGAACTGAACCTGACCAACACCGCCGCCAGTATCGCGCCGTTTGCGATCAAGGCACCGGATGGTCGGCCACTGGTGCGCCTGGAACGCCTGGACGTCAGCGAAACCACAGTGGACCTGGCCAAGCAGCAGGTCGTAGTGGGCAAGATACGCAGTAACAAGCTGGAAACCTGGGCGGCCCGTGAGGCCGATGGCCAGCTGGACTGGCAGAAACTGTTTGCCAGCCAGCCGAGCAAACCAGCCAAGGCGCCGGAGCCTGCCACAGCACCCGCGACTGCCGACTCGCCGAAAGCTGAACCTGCTGCCCCAAGCAAACCTTGGCAAGTACTGCTCAAGGATGTGCAACTGCGCAACTATCAGGTGCACCTGGCTGACCGTGCGGCCAAGCCTGCCGTGGCGCTGGAACTGGGCCCATTGAATGTCGACGTGCAGAACTTCGACAGCCTCAACAAAAGCCCTTTTACCTTGAAAGTCGACACCGGCCTGGGTAAACAAGGCAAGATCCAGGCAACCGGCGAGGTCAACCTCAACCCGGTCAGCGCCAAACTCAAAGTGAATACACAGGACATCGACCTGCGCGTCGCCCAGTCCTATATCAGCCCGTTCATTCGCCTGGAATTGCGCAGCGGCATGTTGGGCAGCAACCTGGATGTGAACCTGAAAAGCACTGAGCCATTGGCGCTTCAGGTCACCGGCCGCGCTCAGGTCGACCAATTGCACACCCTGGACACGCTCAAGACCCGCGACTTCCTAAAGTGGCAGCGGCTGGTGCTCGAAGGTGTGAACTACCAGCACGGCGATAGCTTGTCGATCGACAAGGTCAACCTGCTGCAGCCGTATGCGCGCTTCATGATCAACGACGACCGCACCACCAACATCGACGACTTGCTGATTCCGCAGCCGGCCGACAGTGGCGCTAAATCAGCAGGCAAACCTGCGGCCAGTAAAGACAAGCCGTTGGGCATTCATATCGGCCAGATCGCGATCAACGACGGCTCGGCCAACTTCGCCGACTTCAGCCTCACACCGAACTTCGCCACGGCCATTCAGCAGCTCAACGGCCAGATCGGCACCATTGACAGTCGCCAGGCCAAACCGGCCAGCGTCGACATCAAGGGCAAGGTTGATCGCTATGCGCCGGTGACTATCAAAGGCAGCGTGAACCCGTTTGATCCGATGGCGGCGCTGGACATCGCCACCAGCTTCAAACGCGTCGAGCTGACCACGTTGACGCCGTATTCCGGCAAGTTCGCCGGTTTCCGCATTCGCAAGGGCCGTCTCAACCTTGACCTGCATTATGTGATTACCAAAGGCCAGTTGAAGGCTGAAAACAAAGTGGTGGTTGAACAGCTGCAACTCGGTGAGAAAGTCGACAGCGCCGATGCCGTGGACTTGCCGATTCGCCTGGCGATCGCCCTGCTCAAGGACTCTGACGGCAAGATCTCCATCGAACTGCCAGTGACCGGCGACCTGAACAACCCGCAATTCAGCGTGATGCCGATCGTGTGGCAGACCCTGCGTAACCTGGTGGTGCGCGCAGCGACGGCGCCGTTCAAGTTTATCGGCGGGCTGGTGACTGGCGGGGGCTCGGAAGACCTGGGCAATGTGTCGTTCGCCCCAGGCTCCAGCGAATTGAACAAAGACGCCGAAGGCGCGCTGAACACCCTGGCCAAAGCGCTGAAAGAGCGCCCTACCCTGCGCCTGGAAATCGAAGGCACGGCGGCGGCCAGCAGCGACGGGCCGTTCCTGGCCGCTGAGCGTCTGGAACGTGAATATCAGTACAACTACTACAAAATCCTCCAGCGTCGTGGCGACAAAGTCCCGGCCCAGGCTTCGTTGCTGGTGGTGCCAGAGAAGGAAAAGGCGCCGTTGCTGGAAGGCATCTACCGCACGCGCTTGAAACAACAGCCGCCAGCCGAATGGAAAGACTTGAGCAGCGATGAGCGCACCGCGAAGCTGCGTGATGGCTTGATCAAGTTCTGGGGCGCCAGCGACGTACTGCTGCGCCAGCTGGGCCAAGACCGGGCCAGCACCATCAAGGACTACTTGGTGGACAAGGGCCAGTTGGAAGATGACCGGGTGTACTTCATTGACGCCAACCTTGGGCAGGCGGAGAAGGATGGTCGAGTGGTAACGCCGATGCATCTGGATGCTGAGTAACGTCTGCGCAACACCTATACAAATGTGGGAGCTGGCTCGTCGGATCGCCGCATCGCTGCGATAGCATCACCTCGGTGCAGCTTAACTACCGAGGTGTCTGAATCGCAGGCAAGCCAGCTCCCACATTTGCTTCACATTGACCTGTCGAATGTATTCCAGACCCACAATAGAACAAGCCCCGACACAAGTGCCGGGGCCTGTAATGACCACATCCGTGTGGCCGGTCGCATGAACTCCAGAGGTGCTGGGTGGATAACTAACTCACCCTAAGCCGCCGCCGTCTCGTTCAGACGAATAGTTAAGCGTTACTCTGCTTTCAGGCCATCGGCCGATACAGCTTTAACGCCTTTGATTTTCTTGGTGATGTTCACCGCGGTAGTTTTCTGAGCTTCAGTCACAGCGACGGAAGAGGACAGGGACACTACGCCTTTGTTGGTTTCGACTTTGATGTCGGTGCCAGGAATGCCTTTCTCGGTTACCAGGTCAGCTTTCACTTTGGTGGTGATCCAGGTGTCAGAGGTAGCACCTTTGGCGTCAGCGGCTGCGCCTTTGGTTTTGTCGATGTTGTCTGCTTTAGTAGCGCCGCCAGCCATCAGGCCATCAGCGGAAACAGCGGTAACACCTTTGATTTTCTTGGTGATCGCTACGGCAGTGGCTTTCTGCGAGTCAGAGATCGCAACTGTCGAGGACAGGGAAACCACACCTTTGTTGGTCTCAACCTTGATGTCCGAGCCAGGGATGCCTTTTTCAGTCAGCAGGTCGGATTTAACTTTGGTGGTGATCCAAGTATCCGAAACGCTTTCTTTAGCCTTGGTAGCTTCACCAGCCGCCATGGTCATTGGGGCTTGGGAAGTCTGAGCAAAGGCTACGTTAGCACCCATGGCCAGAGTCAGAGCGGTAGCAGTAGCGAGAGCGAACTTCTTCATACGAGTAACTCCTGTTTTATTAAAAGTCTGCAGTGTGTATACCTTGATGCTGCAGCGTTAACAGGGTTATTGCAGGCAGCGTGCCAAGTACCAATTGAAAATATTATTCATATAAATCAATAACTTATAAAAACAGCCATTTTTCGGAATCGTGCAACTTGCATGAAGTCGATCGTGCCTGCGTGCAAGTTGCGGCTTTTGGGATTTACTAAGCGACTGATTTCCCGGCATTTTCCTATGGGCATAAAAAAAGGACTCCGAAGAGTCCTTTTTTCAGCGTGAGCTGGCGGGTGATTAAACGCCCGAAGCCTTGGCTGCTGCTACGTCCTTGATGGACAGCTTGATACGGCCGCGGTTGTCCACGTCCAGTACCAGTACTTCGACTTCCTGGCCTTCTTTCAGAATGTCGGTCACTTTCTCAACACGAGCGTCGCTCAGCATGGAGATGTGAACCAGACCGTCTTTGCCCGGCAGGATGTTGACGAATGCGCCGAAGTCGACGATGCGCTCAACTTTACCGACGTAGATCTTGCCGATCTCGGCTTCAGCGGTGATGCCCAGAACGCGCTGACGTGCAGCTTCAGCAGCTTCCTTGGTTTCGCCGAAGATCTTGATCGAGCCGTCGTCTTCGATGTCGATCGAAGCCTTGGTCTCTTCACAGATCGCACGAATGGTCGCGCCGCCTTTACCGATAACATCACGGATTTTGTCGGTGTCGATTTTCATCGCGATCATGGTCGGAGCATTTTCCGACAGTTCGGTACGGGACTGACCGATGATCTGGTTCATCTGACCGAGGATGTTCAGGCGCGCTTCCAGGGCTTGGCCCAGAGCGATTTCCATGATTTCTTCGGTGATGCCTTTGATCTTGATGTCCATCTGCAGCGCGGTAACGCCTTTAGCGGTACCGGCTACTTTGAAGTCCATGTCGCCCAGGTGGTCTTCGTCACCCAGGATGTCGGTCAGGATGGCGAACTTCTCGCCTTCTTTAACCAGACCCATGGCGATACCGGCAACCGGTGCCTTCATCGGTACACCAGCGTCCATCAATGCCAGGGAAGCACCGCAAACGGAGGCCATGGAGCTGGAACCGTTGGACTCGGTGATTTCCGACACCACGCGAATGGTGTACGGGAACACGTCGGCGGCAGGCAGCATGGCGGCAATCGAACGACGGGCCAGACGGCCGTGACCGATTTCGCGACGGCCAGCACCACCCATGCGACCACACTCACCTACCGAGAACGGAGGGAAGTTGTAGTGCAGCATGAACGGGTCTTTTTTCTCGCCTTCCAGGGTGTCCAGCAGCTGTGCGTCACGGGCGGTGCCCAGGGTCGCGACTACCAGGGCCTGGGTTTCACCACGGGTGAACAGGGCCGAACCGTGAGTTTTCGGCAGAACGCCGACTTCGATGTTCAGCGGGCGTACGGTGCGGGTGTCGCGACCGTCGATACGTGGCTTGCCGTTAACGATGTTTTCGCGAACGGTGCGGTATTCGATTTCGCCGAATGCAGCTTTGACGTCGCTGGCGGAAGGCTGGCCTTCTTCACCGGACAGCTTGGCTACAACCTGGTCCTTCAACTCGCCCAGGCGAGCGTAACGGTCGGCCTTGACGGTGATGGTGTAGGCGTCGGAGATGGCAGCGCCGAACTCGGAGCGGATCGCGCCCAGCAGTTCAGTCGCTTCAGCTTGTGGAGCCCAGGACCAAGTAGGCTTGGCGGCTTCAGCGGCCAGCTCTTTAACGGCGTTGATCACAACCTGGAACTCGTCGTGAGCAAACAGTACCGCGCCCAGCATCTGGTCTTCGGTCAGCTCTTTGGCTTCCGATTCAACCATCAACACGGCTTCCGAAGTACCGGCAACGACCATGTCCAGGCTCGACGCTTTCTGTTGTTCGTAAGTCGGGTTCAGCAGGTAGCCAGTGCTTTCGTGGAACGCAACGCGGGCAGCGCCGATCGGGCCATCGAAAGGAATGCCGGAGATGGCCAGGGCAGCCGAGGTACCGATCATCGCAGCGATGTCCGGATCGGTCTTTTTGCTGGTTGAAACGACGGTGCAGACAACCTGCACTTCGTTCATGAAGCCTTCTGGGAAGAGCGGACGGATCGGACGGTCGATCAGTCGGGAAGTCAGGGTTTCTTTTTCGGAAGGACGGCCTTCGCGCTTGAAGAAACCGCCAGGGATCTTACCGGCAGCGTAAGTCTTTTCCTGGTAGTGAACGGAAAGAGGGAAGAAGCCTTTGCTTGGGTCAGCGGTCTTGGCGCCAACAACGGTCACCAATACGGTGACGTCGTCGTCAACGGTAACCAGCACTGCGCCGGAGGCTTGA
The DNA here is from genome assembly GCF_022662395.1 of Pseudomonas sp. MONT-RG-20F-20-E-7-02. Taxonomy (NCBI): domain Bacteria; kingdom Pseudomonadati; phylum Pseudomonadota; class Gammaproteobacteria; order Pseudomonadales; family Pseudomonadaceae; genus Pseudomonas; species Pseudomonas sp. MONT-RG-20F-20-E-7-02. The sequence goes on along the minus strand of NZ_JAKNQN010000008.1, from coordinate 280,865 downwards.
CGGGCGATACGGCCTGTCTCGAGGGTAACGGTCGACTGACCGAACTGGAATGTTTTGATAACCGGGTTCACGGTGTCCTACCTTCTTTGTGGCTCTTGGGGGAACTTGTTTTCTTGCGAAATTCTTGGGCAATGTCGGGAATCGGCCCGACCCTCGTCCAGGGTAAAACGTGTATCCAGATAAAACTTGAGGCTGGGAGCCTGCCATGGGCCAGCGGGAATCCCACTGACACACGGCAAACAACCAACCTCTAGCGCAATCGCTTATTAGCGACGCAGACCCAGGCGACCGATCAGAGCCTGATAACGACCCAGATCCTTGCCTTTCAGGTAGTCCAGCAGCTTACGGCGCTGGTTTACCATGCGGATCAGACCACGACGGGAGTGGTGGTCTTTACCGTTGGCCTTGAAGTGACCTTGCAGCTTGTTGATGTTGTGGGTCAGCAGTGCAACTTGCACTTCTGGCGAACCAGTGTCACCAACAGCTTGCTGATAGTCAGCAACGATTTGTGCTTTTTCTTGAACGTCGAGAGCCATGAGGCAATCCTTTTTTCAGGAAACCACCCAAAGGGCAGTTTCAACAGGCCAGGGACAAATCCCTGTATCTAGAAATGAGTGTTGACCGTGCCTGTTAACAGCCACACTCGTTCGGTCATTCTGACCGAATCAGTCGACGCGGCGCGATGCGCCCGTCTTCGCTCACTTCACCGATACCGATGAAGCGACCGTTATGATCCTGTACCCGCACCATGCCGAACTTCGGAGCGTCCGGGGCACGTACCGGCTGGCCGTTGAGCCAGTAGAACGCGCTGTGCTCCGAGAAGTGCAGCAATGGCCAATCGAGCAAACCGCTGTCCGATGGCATCAGGAAGCGATCAACTGCTTCATTGCCGCCTTCGGCGTGTACGGCTTCCAACTCTTCCAGCGTAACCGTCTGAGCCAGGCTGAAAGGCCCGGCCTGGGTGCGTCGCAGTTCTGCAACGTACGCGCCGCAACCAAGCTTTTCACCAATATCTTCCACCAGGGTACGGATATAGGTGCCTTTGCTGCAGTCCACGGCCAGTCGGGCAGTGTCGCCTTCATGGGCGAGCAATTCCAAGCGCGCAATAGTAACAGAACGCGGTTCGCGCTCCACTACTTCGCCCGCACGTGCCAGCTTGTAAAGAGGCTGGCCATCACGCTTGAGTGCCGAGTACATCGGCGGTATCTGACTGATTTCCCCGCGAAAACCGGGTAAAGCAGCTTCAATATCAGCACGACCAACGGTCACATCGCGAACCTGCAAAACATCACCCTCGGCGTCGGCCGTGGTGGTGGTCTTGCCCAGCTGCATCAGGGTTTCGTAACCCTTGTCGGAATCGAGCAGGTATTGCGAGAACTTGGTCGCCTCACCAAAGCACAATGGCAGCACGCCGGTGGCCAGTGGGTCGAGGCTGCCGGTGTGCCCGGCCTTCTCCGCATTGAGCAGCCAGCGAACCTTCTGCAAGGCAGCATTGGAGGTAAAGCCAATGGGCTTGTCGAGCAGAATGATGCCGCTGACGTTGCGACGGATACGTTTGACCTGAGCCACCGCTTACTCCTTGGCGTCTTCAGGTGTGGACGGGTGCTGGCTGTCTTCAGCCACGGCGCGCTCGATCAGGGCCGACAGGTGCGCGCCACGCACGACGCTTTCGTCGTAGTGGAAGTGCAACTGAGGCACGCTGCGCAGCTTCATTTCACGGGCCAACTGCATACGCAGGAAACCTGCGGCCGAATTGAGCACCTTGATGCTTTGCGCGATTTCTTCGCTGCTGTCCTGCCCCATCACGGTGATGAAGATTTTGGCGTGACCCACGTCACGGCTCACTTCAACGGCGGTGATGGTGACCAGGCCAACACGGGGATCTTTGACTTCGCGACGGATCAGTTGGGCCAGCTCGCGCTGCATCTGATCGCCGATACGTTGGGTACGGCTGTATTCTTTTGCCATGTCTTGTTACCTGTTACTGCCACACGGTGAAACCCGTGGGGTCTGAAAGCGGCAAACGCCCGGCCTGACAAAAGCCAGACCGGGCGTTGCGTTTAGAGTCCGTACGCTGCGCGGGGCATTTGCATGCCCACACGCGGCGTGGCTCCGGAAGTGCGCGAGTTAGAGGCTGCGAGCAACCTGAACCTTCTCGTAGACTTCGATCTTGTCGCCAGCCTTGACGTCGTTGTAGCTCTTGACGCCGATACCGCATTCCATGCCGGCACGTACTTCAGACGCGTCATCCTTGAAGCGGCGCAGGGATTCCAGCTCGCCTTCGAAGATAACGATGTCTTCACGCAGTACACGGATTGGACGGTTACGGTACACGGTGCCTTCGACAACCATGCAGCCGGCAATCGCGCCGAACTTCGGCGAACGGAACACGTCACGCACCTCGGCGATACCCAGGATATTCTCCCGAACGTCGCTGCCAAGCATGCCGGTAAGGGCTTTCTTGACGTCTTCGATGATGTCGTAGATGACGTTGTAGTAACGCATGTCCAGGCCTTCCTGCTCGACGATCTTGCGAGCGCCAGCATCGGCACGCACGTTGAAGCCGAACAGTACAGCGTTGGAAGCCAGTGCCAGGTTGGCGTCGGATTCGGTGATACCACCGACACCGCCACCGACAACGCGCACTTGCACTTCGTCGTTACCCAGGCCGTTCAAGGCGCCGTTCAACGCTTCGAGGGAACCACGAACGTCAGATTTGAGGACGATGTTAAGCGTCTTCTTCTCTTCCTGGCCCATGTTCTCGAAGATGTTTTCCAGCTTGCCGGCGTGAGCACGGGCCAGCTTGACTTCGCGGAACTTGCCTTGACGGAACAGAGCCACTTCACGGGCTTTCTTCTCGTCGGCAACTACGCTCATCTCGTCGCCAGCGTCCGGGGTGCCGTCCAGGCCGAGGATCTCGACCGGGATAGCCGGGCCGGCTTCCTTGATTGGCTTGCCGTTCTCGTCGAGCATGGCACGTACACGGCCGTAGTTCGAACCGACCAGCACCATGTCGCCTTGGCGCAGAGTACCGTCTTGAACCAGAACGGTCGCAACCGGGCCACGGCCCTTGTCCAGGCGGGATTCAACAACAACACCACGGCCAGGAGCCGATGGAGTCGCGGTCAATTCCAGAACTTCGGCTTGCAGCAATACGGCTTCGAGCAGTTCGTCAACGCCGGTACCCATTTTCGCGGAAACCGATACGAATGGCGTCTCGCCGCCCCACTCTTCAGACGTCACGCCGTGAACCGACAGTTCGCTACGGATGCGATCGAGATCAGCGCCCGGCTTGTCGATTTTGTTCACAGCCACAACCAGAGGAACACCGGCAGCCTTGGCGTGCTGGACAGCTTCAATGGTCTGCGGCATCACGCCGTCGTCCGCTGCAACTACCAGAATCACGATGTCGGTCGCCTTGGCACCACGGGCACGCATCGCGGTAAACGCGGCGTGACCAGGGGTGTCGAGGAAGGTGACCATGCCGCGCTCGGTTTCAACGTGGTACGCACCGATGTGCTGGGTGATACCGCCGGCTTCGCCTGCAGCAACCTTGGCACGACGGATGTAGTCGAGCAGGGAAGTTTTACCGTGGTCAACGTGGCCCATTACGGTCACAACCGGTGCACGGGAAACTGCCTCACCTTCAAACTTCAGGGACTCAGCCAGGGAATCTTCCAGGGCGGTGTCGCTGACCAGGGTCACTTTGTGGCCGAGCTCTTCAGCAACCAGTTGGGCAGTTTCCTGATCCAGTACCTGGTTGATGGTGGCCGGAGTACCCAGCTTGAACATGAACTTGATGATTTCAGCTGCCTTGACCGACATCTGCTGGGCGAGATCGCCAACAGTGATGGTCTCGCCGATCTTCACTTCACGCACGACAGGGCCGGTTGGGCTCTGGAAACCGTGGGCGTTGCGTTTTTTCAGCTTGGCCTTGCCGCGACCACCACGACGGAAGCCATCGCTTTCTTCGTCGGTAGTACGTGGAGCAACGCGTGGAGCAGGCGCTTTCTCTTTGACCGAGGCACGATGTGGAGCGTTTTTACGCTCGCCATCGCCACCACCACCGCGACGATTGTTATCGTCGGCACGTGGCTTGTCCGGACGACGAGGCTCGTCGCGCTTGCGAGCGTCTGCTGCAGGAGCAGGTGCAGCGGCAACCGGAGCGGCCTCACGCACAGCTTCAACAGGCGCTACAGGCGCGGCGGCCGCTTCAGTACCAGCAGGTTGCGCAGCAGCAGGCTGGCGACGCGCTTCTTCTTCGGCGCGACGCTTGGCTTCTTCTTCAGCCTTCTGACGAGCAGCATTTTCTACTGCGCGACGTTCTTCCAGTTCGCGTTTGCGCTCGGCTTCGATTTCTTCCGGGCTGCGCTGTACGAAGACTTTCTTCTTGCGTACTTCAACGCTGATGCTCTTGCTACCAGCAACACGCAGGGTGCTGGTGGTTTTGCGCTGCAATGTAATCTTGCGCGGTTCTTCCACTTTCGCCTTGTGGCTGCTCTTCAAGTGAGTCAGCAAAGACTGCTTCTCACTGTCGCTCACACCTTCGTCGGCGGCGGTGTGCGGCAGACCTGCCTCACGCATCTGCTGCAACAGGCGCTCCACCGGTGTTTTGACCTCATCGGCCAGTTGTTTCACCGTGACTTGCGTCATGCACTTCTCTCCTCAGGCCGCGCCTAGTTACTCGAACCAATGGGCTCGGGCGGCCATGATCAACTTGCCGGCACGATCATCGTCAATGCCGTCGATGTCGAGCAGATCGTCAATAGACTGCTCGGCCAGGTCTTCGCGGGTAATTACGCCGCGCACCGCCAGTTCCATCGCCAAATCCTTGTCCATACCCTCAAGCGAGAGCAGGTCTTCGGCCGGATGGGCGTCTGCCAGCTTTTCCTCAGTAGCGATGGCTTTAGTCAACAAACGATCCTTGGCCCGAGCGCGAAGCTCGTTGACGGTGTCTTCGTCAAAGCCGTCGATGTTGAGCATTTCTTCCAACGGTACGTAGGCAATCTCTTCCAGGCTGGTGAAGCCTTCATCTACCAGCACCTGTGCCAGGTCTTCGTCGACTTCCAGCTCGTCGATGAAGTTGCGCAGGATGTCACCGGTTTCAGCTTGCTGCTTAGCCTGGATGTCCGATTCGGTCATCACGTTCAGGGTCCAGCCGGTCAGTTGGCTGGCCAGACGCACGTTCTGACCACCACGACCAATGGCCTGAGCCAGATTGTCTGCGCCGACGGCGATGTCCATTGCATGGGCATCCTCGTCAACGATAATTGCCGCCACTTCAGCTGGCGACATGGCGTTGATCACGAACTGCGCCGGGTTATCGTCCCACAGGACGATGTCCACACGCTCACCGCCCAATTCGCCCGACACTGCCTGGACGCGCGAACCGCGCATACCAATGCAAGCGCCCTGCGGGTCGATGCGTTTGTCCTTGGAGCGGACCGCGATCTTGGCGCGCGAACCCGGGTCGCGGGACGCAGCCATGACTTCGATCAGGCCTTCGGCGATTTCCGGCACTTCGATACGGAACAGCTCGATCAGCATTTCCGGCGCGGTACGCGACAGGATCAACTGAGGGCCGCGGTTCTCGGTGCGGATTTCCTTGAGCAGCGCACGCAGACGCACGCCGACACGGAAGGTTTCGCGAGAAATGATGTCTTCGCGAGCCAGCAACGCTTCAGCGTTGTTGCCCAGGTCGACGATCACGTTGTCGCGGGTTACTTTTTTCACGGTGCCGGAGATGATTTCACCCAGGCGTTCGCGATAAGCGTCAACGACTTGAGCGCGCTCGGCTTCGCGAACCTTCTGCACAATGACCTGCTTGGCGGTCTGTGCAGCAATACGGCCGAATTCGATCGATTCGATCTTTTCTTCGACGACATCACCGACCTTGGCGCCAGGGTGCGTTTCGGCAACCTTGCTCGGCCAGGTTTCGATGGCCGGATCATCAAGATCGGCTTCTTCGACGACCGTCCAGCGACGGAAAGTCTCATAGGCACCGGTGTGGCGGTTGATTTCCACACGCAGATCAACTTCGTCTTCAAAACGCTTTTTGGTAGCAGTGGCCAGGGCCAGCTCCAGCGCTTCAAAAATCACGTTTGCCGGTACGCCCTTTTCATTGGATACCGACTCAACAACCAGCAGTACTTCTTTGCTCATCGTACGCCTCGCCTTTCGCAAGCCATTGGATCCGCGGGATCCGCGTCTCAGTCAAAACTGGGAATAATGTTGGCCTTGTCGATCATATCGATCGGCAACAGGAACTCATGGTCGTCTACCTGCACCACGACATCCTGTTCTTCTACACCGCGCAGAAGGCCCTGAAAGTTGCGTCGCCCTTCAAAGGGAGAACGCAGCTTGATCTTCACTTGTTCACCGGCAAATTTTGCAAACTGATCAATAGTGAACAGTGGGCGTTCCATGCCAGGCGAGGAAACTTCGAGGGTGTATTCAACGGAGATCGGATCTTCTACATCCAGGACACCGCTGATCTGACGGCTGACAATGGCACAATCGTCCACCAGCACGCCGCCCTCTTTATCGATATAAACGCGCAACATTGAGTGGCGACCTTGAGCCGAAAACTCAATACCCCAGCATTCATAGCCTAGGGCCACGACCACCGGGGCCAGCAAGGCCTGCAACTCTTCTAGCTTGCTCGACACCTGAACCCCCTCGTGCATGTATGTGCATGCTGTGCAAAATAAAAAAATGGGCGAAACGCCCATCCTTGAAACGCCGTCGAACAGCGGCGTTGAAAGTGTCCAGCTAACAAAAAGCCCCTTAAAAGGGGCTCCGCTAAAACTGGTTGCGGGGGCCGGATTTGAACCGACGACCTTCGGGTTATGAGCCCGACGAGCTACCAGACTGCTCCACCCCGCGACAAAGCTGGGGCGGAAGTATACGACCGATCCCTTACAGGGTCAATGCAACCTTCCACCTACAAGAAAGCCCGCAACAGCGGGCTCTCCTGATAATTGGTACCGAGAAGGGGACTCGAACCCCTACACCCTATGGGCACAACCACCTCAAGGTTGCGTGTCTACCAATTCCACCACCTCGGCAATACAGCGCTTACAACCCTTCTTACTTTTGCTCTTGAGCTGGAGGTACGTCAGTCGCTGGAGTAGCCGACTTTTGCTCTTGAAGCACCGGGACATCATCAGAAGCCGGTTTTGCTTTTGGTACTTCCAACACTGCCGGGTTTGGGAGACCTACTTGAGTCAGCACATGAGCTTTCTCTTTAGCAAAGTAACCTAACCCTAAGCTGGTTATGAAGAAACCGGCGGCAAGTATAGCAGTAAACTTACTAAGAAAGGTAGAGGAACCTTGGCTTCCGAACACAGTATTTGAAGCACCTGCACCGAAAGACGCACCAGCATCCGCACCTTTACCCTGTTGCAACAAAACCAGGGCAACTACGCCCAGGGCAGCCAACAGATGAAAAACGACTACGACTGTTTCCAGCATTTTTTCAGTTTCCCGCGGCGCGACAGATCGCACCGAACTCATCTGCATTCAGGGAAGCTCCACCAATGAGCCCCCCATCGATATCCGGCATGCCGAACAGTTCGACCGCATTGGCCGCCTTCACGCTGCCGCCGTATAGAAGCCGCACACCTTGTGCGACTTCAGAATTCTCTGCCGCCAACTGAGCGCGGATGGCTGCGTGCACATCCTGCGCCTGTTGCGGTGTAGCAGTCAGCCCGGTGCCAATGGCCCAGACCGGCTCGTAAGCAATTACTGCCTTTGCAAATGCACCGACACCCAGCTCCTCGATGATGCTGCCCAGCTGACGCGAGACAACTTCAAGAGTTTTTCCTGATTCACGCTGCTCAAGGGTCTCCCCTATGCACAACACCGGAATCAAGCCACAAGCCTGTGCCGCTGCGAACTTGCGATTGAGTGTCCCATCACGCTCGCCCATCATCTGACGGCGCTCGGAGTGCCCGACAAGCACATAGGAACAACCCGCATCAACCAGCTGACTCGGCGAAATCTCACCAGTCAACGCACCTTGCATGGGCTCCACCGCAGAATTCTGCGCGCCGACCTGAATCGACTTGCCTTTCAAGCCATCAACCACTTGATTGATATGCAAGCAAGGCGGGAAAACCGCAACATCAACACCGCTAGGCAAGGCCAAGTGACGAAGGCCATTGATCAGCTCAGCGACACTGGCGCGGGTACCGTGCATCTTCCAGTTACCAGCTACCATAGTGCGACGCATGCTGTACCTCGTCGGTCAAAGTGGGCGCAGATGTTACCCAACCACATCATCACTGGCAAGCCGAATTCAGGCGCAAATTTCAGTTACCAGTTTTGCCAGGTCTTCGGCATGGCCGCGAACCTGTACTTCGTCTTCACCTTCGACCATGACACGCACCAGTGGCTCTGTGCCGGACTTGCGCAACAACACCCGCCCGCGCCCCGCCATTGCCAGGGTTACACGCTCGCAGGCATCTTTGACAGCAGGGTGCTCGATAGGGTTTTCGCCGCCCGCAAAACGCACATTGAGCAAAACTTGCGGGCATTTGCGCAGCGCTTGACGCGCCTGAGCCAGGCTCTCTTCACGGCGACGCAAAGACAGCAACACTTGCAGCGCGGCAATAATGGCATCGCCTGTGGTGGTGTGCTGGAAGCAGACAACATGCCCGGAGTTCTCACCGCCCACCTGCCAGTTACGCTCCAGCAACTCGGCGATCACATAACGGTCACCGACATTGGCACGCACAAACGGGATCCCCAGCTCAGCCAGGGCCAGCTCAAGCCCAAGGTTACTCATCAGCGTACCGACGACACCGCCTTGCAGCTTGTTACGCTCGTGCAGGTCGCGGGCAATAATGAATAACAGGTCATCACCGTCAACCACCGTACCGGTGTGATCCACCATCAGCACACGGTCACCGTCGCCGTCAAAGGCGATACCCAGGTCGGCATGCTCAGCCAGGACCGCAGCCTGCAGCTGCTCCATATGGGTGGAGCCGCAATTTTCATTGATGTTCAAACCATTCGGCTGAGCCGACAGCACCGTTACGTCCGCGCCCAACTCTTTGAACACGCTCGGCGCGACCTTGTAGGTTGCACCGTGGGCACAATCGACAACGATCTTCAGCCCGGCGAAATTGGTGCTGGTAGGCACGCTGCTTTTGCAGAATTCGATGTACCGGCCAGATGCGTCGTTGATGCGTGACACCTTGCCCAGCTTGCTGGACTCGACCACCGTCATCGGTGCATCCAGCAGCTCTTCGATCATCAGCTCGATCTCGTCCGGCAATTTGGTGCCCTGGCCCGAGAAAAACTTGATGCCGTTGTCATCATGAGGGTTATGCGAGGCGCTGATCACGATACCGGCTTCAGCGTGAAAGGTACGCGTCAGGTAGGCGATAGCAGGCGTCGGCATTGGCCCCAACAGCATCACATCAGCACCGGCGGCGGACAAACCCGCTTCAAGTGCGGACTCAAACATATACCCCGAAATTCGGGTGTCCTTGCCTACCAGGATGCGGCACGCGCCCATGCTGCGGAACGCCATACCTGCCGCCCAACCCAGTTTGAGCATGAAATCAGGAGTAATCGGAAACTCGCCGACCCGACCACGAATACCGTCGGTGCCAAAATATTTTTTAGTCATAAGTGCTCCATCATTCTTATTCGGCTGATTCTACAGCGGCAATCATGCGCACCACATCAACCGTCTCGGCGACGTCATGCACACGCAAAATACGCGCGCCCTTGGTCACGGCAAGCGCCGCCAACGCCAGACCACCGTAAAGCCGCTCGCCGACAGGACGGTTCAGGGCCAGACCTATCATGCTCTTGCGCGAAACGCCGACCAACAGGGGCCGACCAAGGGCGTGCAAGGATTCGATATGCTTGAACAGACTCAAATTGTGCTGCAGGGTCTTGGCGAAGCCAAACCCGGGATCAAGGATGATCTTTTCGGCCGCAATGCCCACCGTGGCGCATTGAGCGATCCTTTCAGCCAGAAAGCCACTCACCTCGCCAACAAGGTCATCGTAGTGTGGGCTGTCCTGCATATTCCCGGGCTCTCCGAGCATATGCATCAGGCACACAGGAAGACCGGTTGCCGCCGCTGCATCAAGGGCACCATCGCGTCGAAGGGCTCGCACATCATTGATTAAGCCCGCCCCAAGGCGCGCCGTCTCACGCATCACTGCCGGGGTCGACGTATCAACCGAGATGATCACATCCAACTCGCGAGCAATAAGCTCGACTATTGGCGCCACTCGCTCAAGCTCCTCCAGGGGAGAAACCACACGAGCACCGGGACGAGTCGACTCGCCACCCACATCAATCAACGTGGCGCCGGCCAGAACCATCGCTTCGGCATGACGCAGTGCGGCATCCAGCTGGTTGAAACGGCCACCATCGGAGAAGGAATCGGGGGTTACGTTAAGAATGCCCATGACATGCGTATGGGCCAAATCAAGAACCCGGTTGCCGCAAGGCAACCGGGTGGAGGACAACACAGAAGTCATTTCAAACCTTAGTGGTCAGCTGCCGGGCCACCGATCGGGCTTTCAGGGCGTTCGTTCTGTACTACCGGCGGAGTTCCCGAAGTACCCGAACCACCTTCCCAATCGCGAGGCTCACGCGGTGTGCGACCCGCCATGATGTCGTCGATCTGGTCGGCATCAATGGTCTCGTACTTCATCAGCGCATCAGCCATGGCGTCCAGCTTGTCGCGGTTGTCGGTCAGGATCTGCTTGGCCGTGCCGTAGCACTGGTCAATGATGCTGCGCACTTCGGAGTCGATCAGCTTGGCTGTCTCACCGGAGAAGCTCGCGCTTTGACCGCCACCGCCACGACCCAGGAACACTTCACCTTCTTCCTCGGCATACATCAAAGGACCGAGTTTTTCCGACAAGCCCCACTTGGTCACCATGTTCCGCGCAATCTGGCTGGCACGCATGATGTCGTTGGAAGCACCGGTGGTCACACCGTCAAAGCCCAGGGTCATCTCTTCGGCAATTCGACCACCGTACAGCGAGCAGATCTGGCTGATCAGCGCACGCTTGGAGAGGCTGTAGCGATCCTCCTCCGGCAGGAACATTGTGACACCCAATGCTCGACCACGAGGGATGATCGACACTTTGTAGACCGGGTCGTGCTCAGGCACCACGCGACCGACAATGGCGTGACCGGCTTCGTGATAAGCGGTGTTCTGCTTCTCTTTCTCGGACATGACCATGGATTTGCGCTCAGCGCCCATCATAATCTTGTCTTTCGCCAGTTCGAACTCTTTCATTTCTACGATGCGCTTGCCGGTACGGGCTGCGAACAACGAAGCCTCGTTCACCAGGTTGGCAAGGTCCGCACCGGAGAAGCCTGGCGTACCACGGGCAATCACGGCCGGAGCCACGTCGTCACCCATCGGCACTTTGCGCATGTGCACTTTCAAAATCTGCTCACGACCACGAATGTCCGGCAGGCCAACCACAACCTGGCGGTCGAAACGGCCTGGACGCAGCAGCGCAGGGTCCAAAACGTCGGGACGGTTAGTGGCAGCGATGACGATGATGCCGTCATTCATTTCAAAGCCGTCCATCTCCACCAGCAACTGGTTGAGGGTCTGCTCACGCTCATCGTGACCACCGCCCATGCCGGCACCACGATGGCGACCAACGGCATCGATTTCGTCGATGAAGATGATGCAAGGCGCGTGTTTCTTGGCCTGCTCAAACATATCGCGAACACGGCTGGCACCGACACCGACGAACATCTCGACGAAGTCAGAACCGGAAATGGTGAAGAAAGGCACCTTGGCTTCGCCGGCAATCGCCTTGGCCAGCAAGGTTTTACCGGTACCCGGAGGACCGACCATCAGTACGCCACGAGGAATACGGCCGCCCAAGCGCTGGAATTTGCCCGGATCGCGCAGGAACTCAACCAGCTCGCCGACTTCTTCCTTGGCTTCGTCGCAACCAGCAACGTCAGCCAGGGTGGTCTTCACCTGATCTTCGGAGAGCAGGCGTGCCTTGCTCTTGCCGAAACTCATCGGCCCGCCCTTGCCTCCCGCACCACCTTGCATCTGGCGCATGAAGAACATGAACACGGCGATAATCACCAGGATCGGGAAGCTGGCCACCAGGAGTTGAGTCCAGATGCTCTGCTGCTCAGGCTGCTTGCCCTCAACGACCACGTGGTTATCTACCAGGTCGCCGATCAGACCGTTGTCCTGGATTGCCGGACGGATGGTCTTGAAGCTGTCGCCATCGTTGCGCTTGCCGGTAATCACGTAGCCATCAACCGCTACGCGCTCGACCTTGCCATCCTTAACTTGCTGGATGAAGTCGGAATAGTTGAGGGTCTGCGGCTCGTTAGGGCTGGAGAAGTTGTTCATCACCGTCACCAGGACTGCCGCGATGATCAACCACAGGATCAGATTCTTTGCCATATCGTTCAATTAACTACCCTCTGAAGCAAGCTCCGCTACTGGCGCGTGCTTCGCATGATATTCACCGGCCTAACTTACTACATTACCTACAACTCTGGCAGGCGCCGTCTGTAACCCTTTGTGAAACTTTGACTACACAATATTCGTAAAGCTTCGTGTCGAAAGCGATATAAAAAAACCTATCGCCCCGCTCAAATTCCTCAAAAACGCTCTTCGCTCGCTGCCCCTTCAACACCGCGGAAGCCACGGCACAGCAGGTATTGCTCGCGAGACCTATCCCGGGAAGAGTCAGGCTTGCGCGTTTGCACCTTGTCGAACAACTTGCGGATGTTCTTGTGGTACTCGTCAAAACCTTCGCCCTGGAAGACTTTCACCAGAAAATCACCCCCAGGACGCAACACCCGACCCGCCAAATCCAGCGCCAGTTCACACAGGAACATTGCGCGCGGCATATCGACAGCCGGTAATCCACTCATATTGGGGGCCATGTCGGAAATCACAAGGTCTACCTGCGAATTTCCCACCGCTTCAAGAATCTGTGCGAGCACGGCGTCCTGGGTAAAGTCGCCATGAACAAAGGTCACATCGGGGATGCTGTCCATTTCCAGGATGTCGGAAGCGATCAAGCGACCCTGCCCACCAATCAGACGACTGGTCACTTGGGACCAGCCACCGGGGGCCGCGCCAAGGTCAATAACGCTCATGCCCGGACGGATCAATTTGTCCTTGTCCTGGATCTCCAGCAGCTTGTAGCTGGCCCGCGAACGGTAGCCGTCCTTCTGCGCCTTTTTGACGTAAGGATCGTTGAAATGCTCTTGCAGCCACTTAAGGCTAGTTTTGGAACGGGCCACGGGCCACCTCGAAAAATAAAACGGGTCGTGATTAACTGGGCGGTCCCGGACTCGCTCGGGTAAACTGGCCGCCGCTTTTTACAAGATCAGACGCAGGGGTCAGATTATGCCGCTCACTCAAGAGCAGAAGAAACAGTACAAATCCATTGGCCACCATCTGAAACCAGTTCTGATTGTGGCAGACAACGGTTTGACTGAAGGTGTGTTAGCCGAACTTGAACGCGCATTGGGCGATCACGAACTGATCAAGATCAAGGTCAACATCCTTGACCGCGAAGCGCGTTTGGCCGCCATTGCAGAACTGTGCAAGGTCGGCAAAGCGGATCTGGTTCAGGTCATCGGCAAGATGGCGCTGCTGTATCGCAAGAACTTCAGCGTCAACAAGCAACTGTCGAACGTACACCGCTTCAAGTAACAAAAAGGGTCACGGGCGTGCTTCGCGCGCCCCGCCACTCCATCCCGGGGCCGGCTGTATCACCAGCACCAGGCCGGAGAACCCTAGCACAAGATAGCTGAAAAGCTGCCAGCGCAACGCTTCCGGCAGCCACACATGCACCACGCAAAACATTGCGCATGCATACAGCGCCATCAACAGCAGTTGGCCGCGAATATCCCGCCACAAACTCCCCAAGCCTTCGGCCTTGATCAGCACCAGCACCTGGAGCGTCACGCACGCCGCCGCAAAACCCACCAGCAGCGCACTCAGCAATCCGTCGATCTCATCGATCAGCAACGGCGCCAGGCCAATCAGGCCCAGCGTCGGCAATATACCAATGTGCAACAACCACACGCCGCCAACCCAAAGCATCTGGGCTAGCTGCCAAAGCATGGCGCCCGCACGAAGCGGGCGCCGTCTTTCAGATGTGACGAACTTCAACAATCTCGTACTCGATTACGCCACCAGGCGTTTTCACAGCCACCACGTCACCCTCTTCCTTGGCAATCAAGGCACGGGCGAGTGGCGAGCCGACGGAGATTTTGCCGAGTTTGAAGTCGGCTTCGTCTTCACCCACGATGTGGTAAACAACGCGCTCATCGGTCTCGACGTTGGCGATTTCCACGGTAGTACCGAAAATAACCTTGCCGGTATGCGGGATGGTCGTGACATCGATGATCACCGCATTCTGCATACGGCCTTCGATGTCACGGATACGCGCCTCAACCATACCCTGCTGCTCGCGAGCAGCGTGGTATTCAGCGTTTTCCTTCAAGTCGCCCAGCTCGCGGGCCGTCCCGATGTCCTGGCTCAGCTTCGGACGGACGACCTTGGTCAGATGGGCGTGTTCCTCTTCCAGGGCCTTGGCGCCCTGGACGGTCATTGGGTATTTGGTCATGCCTTCAATCCTGCGTGTAGATCCTGCAAGCGGCGCACGGTCTTTTCCGGACCGAACTTGAGCGCTTCGCAGATGGCTTCGCCAGCAGCAATGGTAGTGGTGCAGTAGATCTTGTGCTGCAAGGCATTACGACGAATGGAGTAGGAGTCCGCGATCGACTGGCGACCTTCGGTGGTGTTGATGATCAAAGTGACTTCGTCATTCTTGATCATGTCGACCACGTGCGGACGGCCTTCCGTCACCTTGTTCACGCGACGCACTTTCAGGCCGGCAGCTTCGATCAGCTTGGCGGTCCCGGCGGTGGCCACGATTTCAAAGCCCAAGTTGATCAGATCACGGGCCACGCCTGCAACCAGTGGCTTGTCATCATCACGCACGCTGATAAACGCAGTACCACCGGTCGGCAACACTTCGCTGGCACCCATCTGAGCCTTGGCGAACGCCTCACCGAAGGTATCGCCCACGCCCATCACTTCACCGGTGGACTTCATCTCTGGGCCCAGGATCGGGTCCACACCAGGGAACTTGGCGAAGGGGAACACCGCCTCTTTCACGCTGTAGAAGTTCGGAATGATTTCCTTGGTGAAGCCGATTTCCTTCAAGGTCTTACCAGCCATCACGCGGGCAGCGATCATCGCCAGGGACACACCGATGCACTTGGATACAAATGGCACGGTACGCGAAGCACGCGGGTTGACTTCAATGACGTAGATGTCTTCGCCTTGCAGCGCCAACTGAACATTCATCAGGCCGACAACGCCCAGCTCCAGGGCCATTTTCTTGACCTGTTCGCGCATCTCGTCCTGGATGTGCGCCGGCAGCGAGTACGGCGGCAGCGAGCATGCGGAGTCACCGGAGTGAACGCCGGCCTGTTCGATGTGCTGCATGATTGCGCCGATCACCACATCGGTGCCGTCGCAGACAGCATCCACGTCCATTTCGATGGCGCAGTTGAGGAAGTGGTCCAGCAGCACTGGGCTGTCATTGGACACTTTCACCGCATCGCGCAGGTAACGCTTGAGCTCTTCTTCTTCGTAAACGATTTCCATCGCACGGCCGCCCAGTACGTAGGACGGACGCACCACCAGCGGGTAACCGATCTTGCTGGCTGCGCGGATGGCTTCGTCTTCGCTGCGCACGGTAGCGTTTGGCGGCTGACGCAGGTTCAGGCGCTCAACCATTTGCTGGAAGCGCTCACGGTCTTCGGCGCGGTCGATGGCGTCAGGGCTGGTGCCGATGATCGGTACGCCGGCAGCTTCCAGAGCGCGAGCCAGTTTCAGCGGGGTTTGGCCGCCGTACTGGACGATCACGCCTTTTGGCTTCTCGACGCGGCAGATTTCCAGCACGTCTTCCAGGGTTACCGGCTCGAAGTACAGGCGGTCGGAAGTGTCGTAGTCAGTGGAAACGGTTTCCGGGTTGCAGTTGACCATGATGGTCTCGTACCCGTCTTCGCGCAGGGCGAGAGCGGCGTGTACGCAGCAGTAGTCGAACTCGATGCCCTGGCCGATACGGTTCGGACCGCCGCCGAGGATAATGATCTTGTCGCGACCCGACGGCGCGGCCTCGCACTCTTCCTCGTAAGTGGAGTACAGGTAGGCGGTGTCGGTGGCGAACTCGGCCGCGCAGGTGTCAACGCGCTTGTAGACCGGGAAGATTTCCAGCTTGTGGCGATGCGTGCGCAGGTTTTTCTCGGTCACACCCAGCAGCTTGGCCAGACGCTGGTCGGAGAAACCTTTGCGTTTGAGGCGGAACATCAGGTCGCGGTCGATAGAGGACAGACCGAGGGTCTTGACCTTCTCTTCTTCCTTGATCAGATCTTCGATCTGTACCAGGAACCACGGGTCGATCATGTTCATGCCGAAGATGTCTTCGACGGTCATGCCGGCGCGGAAGGCGTCAGCGACGTACCAGATACGCTCAGCGCCCGGCACAGTCAGCTCGCGCTTGAGCACGCTCATGCTTTCCGGATTGCTCAGGTCGAGCTTCTCGTCCAGGCCGCAAACACCCACTTCCAGGCCACGCAGGGCTTTCTGCAGGGACTCCTGGAAGGTCCGGCCGATGGCCATGACTTCACCCACGGATTTCATCTGGGTGGTCAGGCGCGCGTCAGCCTTGGCAAATTTCTCGAAGGCGAAACGTGGCAGCTTGGTCACGACGTAGTCGATCGACGGCTCGAAGGACGCCGGCGTAGCGCCGCCAGTGATTTCGTTTTGCAACTCATCCAGGGTGTAACCGATCGCCAGCTTGGCAGCGATGCGCGCAATCGGGAAGCCGGTAGCTTTCGATGCCAGCGCCGAAGAGCGCGATACACGCGGGTTCATCTCAATCACGACCATGCGGCCGGTGTCCGGGCAGATACCGAACTGAACGTTGGAACCGCCGGTTTCAACGCCGATCTCACGCAGTACCGCCAACGAGGCGTTACGCATGATCTGGTATTCCTTGTCCGTCAGGGTCTGAGCCGGAGCAACGGTGATCGAGTCGCCGGTGTGCACGCCCATCGGGTCGAAGTTTTCAATCGAGCAGACGATGATGCAGTTGTCCTTTTTGTCGCGGACAACCTCCATCTCGTACTCTTTCCAGCCGATCAGGGATTCGTCGATCAGCAGTTCCTTGGTCGGCGACAGGTCCAGACCGCGAGCGCAGATTTCTTCGAACTCTTCACGGTTGTAAGCGATACCGCCACCGGTGCCGCCCATGGTGAAGGACGGACGAATGATGCACGGGAAACCCAGCTTCTCGAGGACCGCATTGGCCTCTTCCATGCTGTGGGCGATACCGGAACGCGGGCAGTCAAGGCCGATGGACTTCATGGCCTTGTCGAAACGCGAACGGTCTTCAGCCTTGTCGATGGTATCGGCGTTGGCACCGATCATCTCTACGCCGAACTTTTCCAGAACGCCTTCGCGCTCCAGGTCCAGGGCGCAGTTCAGTGCAGTCTGACCACCCATGGTCGGCAGCAGTGCGTCCGGGCGCTCCTTCTCGATGATCTTGGCAACGGTCTGCCACTTGATCGGTTCGATGTAGGTGGCGTCGGCCATGTCCGGGTCGGTCATGATGGTGGCCGGGTTGGAGTTCACCAAGATGACGCGGTAACCCTCCTCGCGCAGGGCTTTACAGGCCTGGGCGCCGGAGTAGTCGAATTCGCAGGCCTGGCCGATCACGATCGGGCCAGCGCCGAGAATCAGGATGCTTTTTATGTCTGTACGTTTTGGCATGGGTTTGTCACTCAAATCCGCAGGTCAGTCGGCAAGCCGTCTTGAACAATCTTTGAAGAGCCTGCGGGGGCCACCGACACTCGGGGCCGCCCGCACGCCACTCAGTCAGCGTCGCTTGGCCATCTCATTGATGAAACGGTCGAACAGCGGCGCTACGTCGTTCGGGCCCGGGCTTGCTTCAGGGTGGCCCTGGAAGCTGAACGCGCTCTTGTCGGTGCGTTCGATGCCTTGCAGGGAACCGTCGAACAGCGACTTGTGAATCGCACGCACGTTAGCCGGCAAGGTCGCTTCATCCACCGCAAAGCCGTGGTTCTGGCTGGTGATCATCACCACGCCAGTGTCCAGGTCTTGCACTGGGTGGTTGGCACCGTGATGGCCATGGCCCATTTTCAGGGTCTTGGCGCCGGAGGCCAGGGCCAGCAGTTGGTGACCGAGGCAAATACCGAACACCGGGATCTCGGTTTCCAGCACTTCCTTGATGGCCTGGATGGCGTAGTCGCATGGCTCCGGGTCACCCGGGCCGTTGGACAGGAACACGCCGTCCGGTTGCAGGGCCAGTACGTCGCTGGCCGGCGTTTGCGCCGGTACGACGGTCACGCGGCAGCCGCGCTCAACCAGCATGCGCAGGATGTTGTACTTAACGCCGTAGTCATAAGCGACCACGTGATAAGGCAACTCGCTGGCTTCGATGGTCGCATGGCTGTCGGTCTTCAAGTCCCAGACAGTGGAGCGCCACTCATACTTCTCTTTGACGCTGACAACTTTCGCCAGGTCCATGCCTTTCAGGCCAGGGAAGCCTTGCGCTGCAGCAATCGCTGCTTCTTCGGAAATATTGTCACCGACCATGATGCAGCCGTTCTGCGAGCCTTTTTCACGCAGGATGCGCGTGAGGCGGCGCGTATCGATACCGGCGATCGCCACAACGTTGTTGGCTTTCAGGTAATCGGACAGCGACATCGTGTTACGCCAGTTGCTCGCAACCAGTGGCAGGTCACGAATCACCAGACCGGCCGACCAGACACGATCAGACTCGACGTCTTCCGGTGTAGTACCGGTGTTGCCGATGTGCGGATAGGTCAGGGTAACGATCTGCTGGGCGTAGGAAGGATCAGTAAGGATTTCCTGATAGCCGGTCATGGCAGTGTTAAACACTACCTCTCCAACGGTTTGACCGTCGGCTCCAATGGCTTCGCCGCGAAAAATGCTGCCATCAGCAAGGGCGAGTATGGCTGGCTTAGTCAAGAAGACCTCCCGTAAATAAAGCCTGAAAGGGCGATCGCAGGTTGTAAAAAAGCGGAGTGACGTATGGACACGTCACCCCGCTTCTTCACTGAATTATTCTGCGCGCTTTTAGTGGACACACTAAAGCTGTAGCTTACAGAAAAAGGCTTTTTTGGTCCACCGCTAATGAGCCTTAAAGGCAGGGGAATGCGACAGGACGTCGCTTAGCGGGTAAAAACGGGGCCTCAGGATAATCCTGAGGCCCCGTTTTAGCTACTGATTAGTGCAGATCCAGCACATCACGCATGTCATACAGCCCTGCCTCGCGACCTTCCAACCAGAGCGCGGCACGTACCGCGCCCTTGGCGAAGGTCATGCGGCTTGACGCTTTATGCGTGATCTCCAGGCGCTCACCTTCCGTGGCGAACAGCACGGTGTGATCGCCGACCACATCACCGCCGCGCACAGTGGCGAAGCCGATGGTGTCACGCGCACGCTCACCGGTATGCCCTTCACGGCCGTAAACAGCGACTTTCGACAGGTCACGCCCCAGCGCGTCGGCGATCGCCTCACCCATACGCAACGCAGTACCCGACGGCGCATCGATCTTGTGACGGTGATGGGTTTCGATAATCTCGATATCCGCCTCATCGCCCAGCACACGCGCCGCCAGGTCCAGCAACTTGAGCGACAGGTTCACGCCGACACTGAAGTTGGCCGCGAAGACGATCGGAATATCCTTGCCCGCCTCGACCAGCAACTGCTTCTGCTCAACGCTCAAGCCCGTGGTACCGATCACCATGGCCTTGCCCGCCTTGCGGCAGAACGCCAGGTTTTTCAGCATCACTTCCGGCAGGGTGAAGTCGATCAGCACGTCGAACTCATCAGCCACCTGCTCGAGGTTACCCGACAACGACACACCGATACGCCCCAGCGAGGCCAACTCACCGGCATCCGCACCGATCAACGTGCTGCCCGGACGAACGATCGCCGCGGTCAGCCCGGAGGCCGGCGAGCGCTGCTGCACCGCCTCTACCAGCGTCTTGCCCATGCGCCCGGCAGCGCCCATTACGGCTATACGTCGCATACTCACTTCCTTACAGGTCGCCGAAGAAGCGCTTCACACCATCGAAAAAACCGGTGGTTTTCGGCGAATGGGAGTCATCGCCTTCCAACGAGCTGCGGAACTCTTCCAGCAGTTCGCGCTGACGACGGCCCAGGTTGACGGGTGTTTCCACCGCTACGCGGCACATCAGGTCACCAGCACCGCCACCGCGCACAGGCGCAACGCCTTTGCCTCGGATACGGAACTGCTTGCCGGTCTGCGTACCTTCGGGAATCTTGAGCTTGACCCGACCGTCCAGCGTCGGAATCTCCAACTCGCCACCCAGGGCCGCGTCGACAAAGCTGATCGGCACTTCACAGAACAGGTGCTTGCCGTCGCGCTGGAAGATCGAGTGCTCGCGCACATTGATCACCACATACAGGTCGCCCGTAGGCCCACCCTGAGTCCCCGCCTCACCTTCGCCCGACAGGCGAATGCGGTCACCGGTATCCACGCCCGCCGGCACTTTGACCGAGAGGGTCTTGTACTCTTCGACGCGGCCTTCGCCGTGGCAGGAATCGCATGGATCGGAAATGATCTTGCCCTGGCCATGGCAACGCGGGCAGGTCTGCTGCACCGAGAAGAAGCCCTGCTGCATACGCACTTGGCCAATACCGCCGCACGTCGGGCAGGTAATCGGCGAGGAGCCTTTCTTGGCACCCGAGCCATCGCACGGCTTGCAATTGACCAGCGTCGGCACCCGAATATTGACGGTGGTGCCGCGCACGGCCTCCTCCAGGTTCAATTCCAGGGTGTAGCGCAGGTCACTGCCGCGCTGGGCGCCGCCACGCTGACCGCCACGGCCACCGCCGAAGAAGTCGCTGAATACGTCGCCGAAAATATCGGAGAAATTCTGACCGCCAAAACCGGCACCGCCGCCGCCCATGCTTGGGTCAACGCCGGCATGGCCGTACTGGTCGTAGGCCGCGCGCTTGTTGGGATCAGACAGGCACTCGTAGGCCTCATTGGCCTCTTTGAACAGCTCTTCGGATTCTTTGCTATCCGGATTACGGTCCGGGTGGTGCTTCATCGCCAGGCGACGGTAAGCCTTTTTCAGGTCCGCCTCGCTGGAGCCGCGCTCCACACCCAACACTTCGTAATAGTCACGCTTTGCCATAAGTCTTTGCACTCTTAAGGACGTTCGGCGAGACCCTCCTGAGCCTTGCCAAACTCGTTGAGCCCCAATACAGGCCCGGACCCAACTCACGTCAATTCAACGATCCTGGTCATTACTGCTTTCAGCCAGGGACCCGGCCAAAAACGCGGTGACTGTCGCCAGGAAGCAGGAGCATTCCCGATCACACCGCCAACATCCGAACCTTGTCGCATGTTGTAAAAATTCGCATACCCCAGACACGCCAACGCGGGAGCAAGCTCCCGCGCGGCGACATCCTACCAGTCACCGCTTGATAGCGGTCAACCGGGCGACCAACTTACTTCTGGTCTTTGACTTCTTCGAACTCGGCATCGACAACGTCGTCGTGCTTGGCTTCAGGCTCTGCGTGTGCAGCACCCTCTGCCGGCTGGCCTTGTTCGGCGTACATTTTCTGAGCAACCGGCGCGGAGACCTTCGACAGTTCCTCAATCTTGGCCTCGATGGCAGCCTTGTCGTCGCCTTTGATAGCGGCTTCCAGGGCAACCACAGCAGCTTCGATCGCGGTTTTCTCTTCAGCAGTCACTTTTTCGCCCGCGTCGGCGATCATTTTGCGCGTCGAGTGAACCAGGGCATCACCTTGGTTACGGGCGCCGGCCAGCTCGGCAAACTTGGCATCCGCATCAGCGTTGGCTTCAGCATCACGAATCATCTGTTGAATTTCTTCATCAGAAAGACCGGAGTTCGCCTTGATGGTGATCTTCTGCTCTTTGCCGGTGGCCTTGTCTTTAGCGCCTACGTGCAGGATGCCGTTGGCGTCGATGTCGAAGGTCACTTCAATTTGTGGCACGCCACGTGGTGCTGGTGGAATCTCAGCCAGGTCGAACTTGCCCAGGGACTTGTTCTGAGCGGCTTGCTTACGCTCACCTTGCAGCACGTGAATGGTCACAGCGCCCTGGTTGTCGTCGGCAGTCGAGAACACTTGCGATTTCTTGGTAGGAATCGTGGTGTTTTTCTCGATCAGCGCAGTCATCACGCCACCCATGGTTTCAATACCCAGGGTCAGCGGGCTGACGTCCAGCAGCAACACGTCTTTCACGTCGCCGGCCAGTACCGCACCCTGGATAGCAGCACCCATGGCAACAGCTTCGTCCGGGTTCACGTCTTTACGGGCTTCTTTGCCGAAGAACTCGGTAACCAGCTTCTGAACCAGTGGCATACGGGTTTGACCGCCGACCAGGATCACGTCGTTGATCGAACCCACGTCGATACCGGAGTCTTTCAGCGCGATGCGGCAAGGCTCGATGGTACGTTGAACCAGGTCTTCAACCAGTGCTTCCAGCTTGGAGCGCGAGATCTTCACGTTCAAGTGCTTAGGACCGGTAGCGTCTGCAGTGATGTACGGCAGGTTCACGTCGGTCGACTGTGCGGAAGACAGCTCGATCTTGGCTTTCTCAGCGGCTTCTTTCAGACGCTGCATGGCCAGCGGGTCACCTTTGAGGTTCATGCCGCTTTCTTTCTTGAATTCGTCAACGAGGTAGTCGATCAGACGAATGTCAAAGTCTTCACCACCCAGGAAGGTGTCACCGTTGGTGGCCAAGACTTCAAACTGGTGCTCGCCGTCCACTTCAGCGATCTCGATCACGGAGACGTCGAAAGTACCGCCACCCAGGTCGTAAACGATCACGGTGTGGTCGCCCTTGGCCTTGTCCATACCGTAAGCCAGAGCGGCTGCGGTTGGTTCGTTGATGATACGTTTTACGTCCAGGCCCGCAATGCGGCCGGCGTCTTTGGTCGCCTGGCGCTGGCTGTCGTTGAAGTAGGCCGGAACGGTGATCACCGCTTCAGTCACTGCTTCACCGAGGTAGTCTTCGGCGGTTTTCTTCATCTTTTTCAAGATTTCAGCCGAGATTTGCGGCGGCGACATTTTCTGGCCGTTTACTTCAACCCAGGCGTCACCGTTGTCAGCCTTGGCGATTTTGTAAGGGACCATCTTGATGTCTTTCTGCACGACTTCTTCGTCGAACTTACGACCGATCAGACGCTTCACCGCGTACAGGGTGTTATGCGGGTTGGTTACAGCCTGACGCTTGGCCGACTGACCGACGAGGATTTCACCGTCGTTGGCGTAAGCAATGATCGACGGCGTGGTACGCGCGCCTTCGGCGTTTTCGATAACTTTAGCAACACCGTTTTCCAGCACGGAGACGCAGGAGTTGGTAGTCCCCAGGTCGATACCGATAATTTTGCCCATGATTTACTCTCCCGAAACTTTAATTTGGTTGCCGCAGCAGTGGTGGCTAACTGCGGTAGCACTTAAACGCTTGACTTATAAATGGGGGCCTTGCGGCGGATTTCAAGCCTGCTCATCAATAGAAGGTGCAACAGGTGCAGGAGCCTTGCTCACCACCACCATTGCCGGGCGCAGCAAGCGACCGTTGAGCTGGTAACCCTTCTGGAATACTTTCAATACGCTGTTCGGCTCAAGGTCATGGCTTTCCTGCATGGCCATGGCTTGATGATGCTCTGCATTGAACGGCTCGCCGCCTTGCGGATCGATGGCTTCCAACTGATAACGCTTCAGGGTGTCCTGGAACATTTTCAGGGTCAGCTCGATCCCTTCGCGCATTGGGCGGATGTTTTCGTCGTCCGGGTTGGACAATTCAAGGCCACGCTCCAGGCTGTCGATGATCGGCAGCAGGTCATTGGCGAATTTTTCCAATGCGAATTTGTGAGCTTTCTCGACATCCTGCTCGGCGCGGCGGCGGACGTTCTGCAGATCGGCGGCAACACGCAACGATTGATCCTGCGCAGCAGCCAATTGCTCTTCGAGCACTTGCACACGAGTCGCCAGTTCATCACCGGCAGCCGAATTGGCGTCTGGAGTTTGCGTATCCTGCGTCTGTTCGTCAGCCATAGATTTCTCCTTTCAAAATCATGCGCGAACTCAACTCGCGCTTCTGTTCCGGTATATGGGGCCACAATTTCCAGGTTCAAGAGCGCAAGCGTTACCAAAAGTCTTTCACCTGCCATGGATCAATTCCTGCGCGCTCATTCCCCATCGCGCTAAAAAAGCAACTCAATCAAGCAAATCGAGCTAAGCCTCAGGATTGTCAGCCCCAAACAAAACACTGTATAAATAACCAGACCTAACACCTGGGAGCGCCGTCATGCTCGTGCATCTGTCTGTACATAACTACGCCATCGTTGAACATCTGGACCTCGAGCTGGATCGCGGAATGAGCGTAATCACAGGCGAAACCGGTGCCGGCAAGTCGATCATGCTCGACGCCCTGGGCCTGACGCTCGGCGACCGAGCCGACAGTGGCGTAGTGCGCCCCGGCGCGGACAAGGCCGATATCCTGGCCACCTTCGACCTGGCGGACATCCCCGAAGCCGAAACCTGGCTGGCCGAGCGCGACCTTAATAATGAAGGCCTGTGCATCCTGCGCCGCGTTATCACTGCGGAAGGGCGCTCACGTGGCTATATCAATGGCACGCACTGCCCCCTGGGCGACTTGAAAGCCCTGGGCGAGTTGCTCATCGATATCCACAGTCAGCATGAACACCAGTCCCTGCTAAAAACCGACACCCATCGCCGCCTGCTCGATGAATACGCCGGCGCCACCGACCTGGCCCGACAGGTCCAGCTTGCCGCCCAGCGTTGGCGCCAGACCCGCCAGGAGCTGGAGCGTCTCTCCAACTCCGGCGACGAGCAGCGCGCCCGCCATCAATTACTGAGCTATCAGCTTGAAGAGCTGGAAAGCCTCGGCCTGGGCGAAACCGAGCTGGAGCAGTTGGAGCAGGAACACAAGAACCTCACCAACGCCGAGACCTTGCTGGGCATTTGCCGCCAAGTGGTAGAGCAATGCAGCGAAAGTGATTCAGGCAATGTGCTTAACGCGCTGACGGCGAGCCTTAATCGCCTGTCCAGCGTGAACAACGCCTCCGGCTCGCTGAATGAAGCCACCACGCTGCTGACCAGCGCACAGATCCAGGTCGAAGAAGCCGTAGGAGAGCTGAACCGCTTCCTCGATCACTTCGATGCTGACCCGGCTCGCTTGCAGGAGATAGAAGAACGCCTGGATACCATCTACACCCTGGCGCGCAAACATCGCATCCAGCCCACCGAAGTGGCGACCATGCAGCAAAAACTGCTGGATGAAATCGAAACCCTTAACGCCAACGACGAATCCATTGAGCGCTTGGGCGACGAACTCGCGTCTTTCGCCCGGCATTACCACGAGAAAGCCCGCGAACTGAGCGAGCTGCGCCAACAAGCCGCCACAAGCCTGGCCAATGCCGTAGAGCAGGAGATTCAGCGCCTGGGCATGCCCGGCGGGCGCTTCACTATCGAACTGCATGCCAACACCAGCAACGAACTGCAACCTCACGGCCTGGAGCAGGTAGAGCTGCTGGTCAGCGCCAACCCTGGCCAGCCGCTCAAGGCCCTGGCGAAAGTGGCGTCTGGTGGCGAGCTGTCGCGGATCAGCCTGGCGATCCAGGTGATCACCGCACAGACCTCTCGCGTCCCCACATTAGTGTTCGATGAAGTAGACGTGGGTATCGGCGGGCCGACTGCGGAGATTGTTGGCCAATTGCTGCGCCGTTTGGGGGAACGCGGTCAGGTCTTGACCGTGACTCACTTGCCACAAGTGGCCGCCCAGGGGCATCAACATTTATTTGTACATAAAGTACGCGGCAGCGATGCGACGCACACCGCTGTATCGAAGCTGAATAAATCGGAACGCGTGGAAGAAGTGGCACGAATGCTCGGAGGCATCGACCTGACCAAAGAATCTTTGGCCCACGCGAAGAAAATGGTCGTGGCAGCCAAGGCTTAACCCCACATTTTCTTCTATTTAGAAAGCACGAAGGCGACCCTAGGGTCGCCTTCAATCGTTTTGCAGAGCAAATCTGCGTCGATTTTTACTTTTTCTTACGAATGTAAAGAACCAGATTATGGTCCACCAAATCGAAACCATGCTGCTCAGCGATCTGGTGCTGGAGCTTCTCGATTTCCGGACTGGTGAACTCGATAACCTCATTGGTATCCAGGTCAACCATGTGATCGTGATGACCACCGTCAGCCAATTCGAACACCGCATGACCGCCGTCGAAATTATGACGAACCACCAGCCCTGCGGCTTCAAACTGGGTCAGCACACGGTAAACCGTGGCCAGGCCAACGTCCTCGTTAGACTCCATCAGCGCCTTGTAAACATCCTCGGCACTCATGTGGCGCTGCTCAGCAGAATCGAGCATTTGTAGAATCTTGACTCGTGGCAGAGTCACTTTAAGACCGGCTTTGCGTAGTTCGCTATTTTCAACCATGGTTAGCTTTCTCGCGGATGCTGCTTCGCAGCTTCTCTTAATACGGGTATGATCGGCGTTTACGTTGTCCCAGCCAAGATAGTGGAAGTCGCCCACCGATGCAAAACACCAAGCTCTTGCTAACCAGTTTCACCCTTGTGGGACTGCTCGCACTCGCCGGTTGTTCATTCCCCGGGGTTTACAAAATCGACATCCAGCAGGGCAATGTCGTCACGCAGGACATGATAGACCAGTTACGTCCGGGAATGACCCGACGGCAAGTACGGTTTATCATGGGCAATCCCCTGCTGACCGACACTTTTCATGCCGATCGCTGGGATTATCTCTACAGCATCCAGCCTGGTGGCGGTGAACGCCAGCAGGAGCGCGTCAGCGTCATCTTCAATGGCAATGACCAGCTTGTCAGCCTGTCCGGTGACTTCATGCCCGGTGTAAGCCGTGATGAAGCCTTGCTGGGCAAGGACAACGGCACCAACGTGACTGCGCCTGCGCAGGAAGCGGAGAAGCCGAAGTCCGAGGTTCCGGCCAAGCCTGGCTCCTTGCTGGATCAGATCCAGAAGGACGTCGACGGCGTGCAAACCGTTCCAGTCCCGACGCCACAGCCTCTGGACACCGCCCCGCAGTAATTTTGCGGCGCACAACAAAAAGCCCGGCATGCCGGGCTTTTTGTTGCCTGCCGATTGGCAGAATCAAGAATTGCGTTGCTTGGCCATCGCCGCCTTGACCGCGCGCAGCCTGCGCACTTCTTTAGGGTCTGCCAGCAAGGGCCGATAAATCTCAATACGATCACCCGGCTGCACGGCGCGCGCATCCGCATCGGCAACCACTTTACCGAATACCCCCAAGGGGCAATCAGCCAGCGTCAGTTGCGGAAACTGCGCTGCAATTCCCGACGCCTGCACCGCCGCCCTCAGGCTCGTGCCCGACGGCACCGTCACCGCCAACAGGACCTGGCGATCCTCAGCGGCATACACCACTTCAATCTCAACCATGCAGTTGCTTGGCCCGCTGACAAAATGCATCCACCAAGGTATTGGCAGCCTGATTGAACAAAGGCCCCAACGTCGCCCGCACGATGGGCCCCGCGTAATCAAAGGACAAATCGAGGCTTATCTTACAGGCCTTGTCAGTCAGCGCCTTGAATACCCACACACCGTGCAGTTGGGTGAACGGCCCCTCCTGCAGGTTCATTTCAATGGATTGCCCAGGCACCAGGATATTGCGTGTAACAAAATGCTGACTCATACCCGCCTTGGCGACGCCGACACTGGCAACCATATGCTCGTCACTGCTCTCCAGCACCTCGGCGGCAGAGCACCACGGCAGGAATTCCGGGTAACGCGCCACGTCGTTGACCAGGTCATAGAGCGCCTGTGCCGGATAAGGCAGTAAGGCCGAACGTTGAATGTGCGTCGTCATGTGCGCGTTACTTCCACTGCTGAGGCAAACATCGCGAAAGAACAGCCCAATCCGCGAGAGAAAAAAACCGAAGAACTGCCGGTATTGTCCGGGATTCGTCCAACACGCTCAAGCACGCAGGTTGACCGTAGCCGACACGCTCGCAACTCCCTATAATGCCGCCCCTATGGCTAAACAAAAGAAACACCCCACAGGGACCATCGCGCAAAATAAAAAGGCGCGACACGATTACTTCATCGAACATCGGTTCGAGGCTGGTCTGGTCCTGGCCGGCTGGGAAGTAAAAAGTCTGCGCGCCAGCAAGCTGCAACTGGTCGACAGCTACGTATTGCTCAAAGATGGCGAGGCCTGGCTGCTCGGCAGTCATATCACCCCGCTGACCACCGCGAGCACCCACGTGATTGCCGACCCGGTGCGCACGCGCAAGCTATTGCTCAACGCACGCGAACTGGAAAAGCTCGCCGCCGCCGTACAGCAGAAAGGCTATGCCTGCATCTGCCTGTCCTGGTATTGGAGCAAGCACCTGGTCAAGTGTGAGATCGCACTGGGCAAGGGTAAAAAGGAATACGACAAGCGCGATACCGAGCGTGAACGCGACTCCAACCGTGAGCTGCATCGCGCCGTGCGCAACAAGGGCAAGGAAGAGTAATCCTTGTGACAATGTAGCCTTGGGTGAACACCCCGGGCTACATGCCTTTACGCCGCTCCGCCCGAGCCACGCGCTGAACTTCCTGACGCACTTCTTCCAACACTTCCTGCACATACAGCAGGTGACGTGTTGAGACTTCTCGCGCCTGCTCGGCCCGCCCCTCAATAATCGCCAGGTACAAATCCCTATGCTGACTGATCAGCATGTCGCGGGTTTCCGTACGCTGCTGGTACATGCCGCCGATGTTGGTCACCACATTACGCTTGAGCAGGTCGAACAACCCGCGAATGGTGTGCAGCAACACGGCGTTATGACTGGCCTCGGCAATGGCCAAGTGAAACCGCGCATCCGCCGCACCCTCTTCCGCCCGGCTCACTTCATCAACGCGCGTGTAGCAATCCTGTAACGCCTCAAACGCTGCGGTCAAACGCTCGCGGTCGACCTCGGTGGCGCGCTGCGCGGCGTAATATGCACATGACGCTTCAAGGGTCTGGCGAAATTCCAGCAGGTCACGCTGAGCCTCGGGGTTATTTTCCAGAAGGTGCAGCAGCGGGTCACTGAACGTCGACCCCAAGGAATCCGCCACATAGTTGCCGCCGCCCTGGCGGCTGACCAGCAACCCCTTGGCCGCCAGTTTCTGGATCGCCTCACGCAACGATGGGCGCGACACGCCAAACTGCTCAGCCAGAGCGCGCTCGGCCGGCAAGCGCTCGCCCGACTTCAGCGTGCCCTCAAGGATCATGCCCTCGAGCTGCTCGACGATATCGTCAGACAAACGGCGCTGCCGCACCTGATCAAACCCCATAACTCACTCTCCACAATCCCGACCACTCGCCGGGCCCTCTATTCTGGCCTATCGCCGCGCTGGCGGCACCTATCAGAACGCCTTCGATTGATCAGATCAGATCCACTCTGCGAGCCACCCGCGCCCCCTGTTTCGAAAGCGGCAAATTGACACACCCCACCCAAGGCTTTTACTCTAGCCGACAGCGACTGTAAATTGGTCTTACCAATTATCCAAGCTGACCAAACAACAACAATCAGGGGCCACCCCATATGCAAACCTGGCAACAGCTCTACAGCCCTCTGGGCAGCCTCGGCCTGTCCGCACTGGCCGCCGTTATTCCGATCGTGTTCTTCTTCCTCGCGCTGGCCGTTTTTCGGCTCAAAGGCCACGTCGCCGGCAGCATCACCTTGGCGCTGTCGATCCTGGTAGCGATCTTTGCCTTCCAGATGCCCGTGGACATGGCGCTGGCTGCTGCCGGTTATGGATTTGCCTACGGCCTGTGGCCTATTGCGTGGATCATCGTTGCGGCCGTATTCCTTTACAAACTGACGGTCAAGAGCGGCCAGTTCGAGATCATCCGCAGCTCGGTTTTGTCGATCACCGACGACCAACGCTTGCAGGTCTTGCTGATCGGCTTTTGTTTCGGCGCGTTCCTGGAAGGTGCCGCCGGTTTCGGTGCGCCCGTGGCCATCACCGCTGCACTGCTGGTCGGCCTGGGTTTCAACCCACTGTACGCCGCCGGCCTGTGCCTGATCGCCAACACCGCGCCAGTGGCCTTCGGCGCACTGGGCATTCCGATCATTGTCGCCGGGCAAGTCACCGGCATCGACGCGTTTAAAATCGGCGCCATGACCGGTCGCCAGCTGCCACTGCTGTCGCTGTTCGTGCCGTTCTGGCTGGTGTTCATGATGGACGGCCTGCGCGGCGTTCGCGAAACCTGGCCAGCCGCACTGGTGGCCGGCCTGAGCTTTGCCGTCACTCAATACTTCACCTCCAACTTCATCGGCCCGGAACTGCCGGACATCACCTCAGCCCTGGCCAGCCTGATTGCTCTGACGCTGTTCCTGAAAGTCTGGCAACCCAAGCGCACCGCAGGCGCGCAGATTGCCGGCGCCACGTCCAGCGCCGCGGTTACCGCCAGTGTCGGCGGCTTCGGTCAGCCGCGCCAAACAGTCGCTTCGCCCTACAGCCTGGGGCAGATTTTCAAGGCCTGGTCGCCGTTCCTGATCCTGACCGTATTGGTCACCATCTGGACCCTCAAGCCGTTCAAAGCAATGTTCGCGGCGGGCGGTTCGATGTACAGCTGGGTCTTCAACTTTGCGATCCCGCACCTGGATCAATTGGTGATCAAAGTCGCCCCCATCGTTACCAACCCGACGGCAATCCCCGCCGTGTTCAAGCTGGACCCGATTTCAGCCACCGGCACCGCAATTTTCTTTTCCGCATTGGTTTCGATGCTGGTGCTTAAAATCGACGCTAAAACTGGTCTTACCACTTTAAAAGAGACCTTCTACGAGCTGCGCTGGCCGATTCTGTCGATCGGCATGGTGCTGGCGTTCGCCTTCGTCACCAATTACTCCGGCATGTCTTCAACCATGGCGCTGGTACTGGCTGGCACGGGCGCGGCTTTCCCGTTCTTCTCGCCTTTCCTCGGCTGGCTGGGGGTTTTCCTGACGGGCTCCGACACCTCGTCCAACGCCCTGTTCAGCTCGCTGCAAGCCACCACCGCGCACCAGATCGGCGTCAACGACGTGTTGTTGGTCGCCGCCAATACCAGCGGCGGCGTGACCGGCAAGATGATCTCGCCGCAGTCGATCGCCGTGGCCTGTGCGGCTACCGGCCTGGTCGGCAAAGAATCTGATCTGTTCCGCTTTACCCTCAAGCACAGCCTGTTCTTCGCCACCATCGTCGGGCTGATCACGCTGGCGCAGGCCTACTGGTTCACCGGTATGCTGGTGCACTGAGACCTGCACGCAATAGGGTAAGAATCGACGCCGGACAACCATGCCGGCGTCTGCTATTTCTGGAGGACCGATGAGCCTGCCTGCTGCTTTCCTGAGCGACGTCGCACAACTGATCCCGAAAGATCGCCGCTTCGACGATCCACTTTCCACCCTCGCCTTCGGCACCGACGCCAGCTTTTACCGACTCATCCCACAGCTGGTGATTCGCGTCGAGTCGGAGGACGAAGTGGTGGCACTGCTGCAATTGGCCCAGCGTGATCACGTGTCCGTCACCTTCCGCGCGGCGGGCACCAGCTTGTCCGGTCAAGCCATCAGCGACTCGGTGCTGATCGTGCTGGGTGACAACTGGAATGGCCGCGAGATTCGCGGCCAAGGCACGCAGATTCGCCTGCAACCCGGCGTGATCGGCGCACAGGCCAATGCCTGGCTCGCACCGTTCGGGCGCAAGATCGGGCCGGACCCGGCGTCGATCAATGCCTGCAAAATCGGCGGCATCGTCGCCAACAACGCCAGCGGCATGTGCTGTGGCACGGCGCAAAACACCTACCACACCCTGGCCGGTATTCGCCTGGTACTGGCTGACGGCAGCCGCCTGGATACCGAAGACTCCGCCAGCGTCAGCGCATTTCGCCATCAACACGGCGCGCTGCTTGAGCGCCTGGCCACACTCGGCCGCGAGACGCGGGCAAACACTGAATTGGCCGCCAAAATCCGCCACAAATACCGTCTGAAAAATACCACCGGCCTGTCACTCAATGCCTTGGTGGATTTTGACGAGCCCCTGGATATTCTCAGCCACCTGCTGGTCGGTTCCGAAGGCACCTTGGGCTTTATCAGTGCGGTGACGTACGACACGGTGATTGATCCCCCGAACAAGGCGTCAGCGCTGATTGTGTTTCCGGATGTCGAGACCTGCTGCAACGCCGTTACGGTGCTCAAGTCCCAACCGGTCTCGGCCGTCGAGTTGCTCGACCGGCGCAGCATGCGCTCGGTACAGGACAAACCGGGCATGCCCGCTTTCGTACAGCAGCTATCAGAAAATGCCTGCGCGCTGCTGATCGAGTCCCGCGCTGCGTCGCCGTCATTGCTGCACGAACAACTGGCGCTGATCATGGCGTCGCTGGCGCGGTTCCCTGTTGAAAAACAGGTCGATTTCACCGAAGACCCAACCGAAAACGCGCGCCTGTGGGCCATCCGCAAAGACACCTTCCCCGCCGTCGGCGCCGTGCGCAAAACCGGCACCACGGTGATCATCGAAGACGTGACCTTCCCGGTCGAGCAGTTGGCCATCGGCGTGAACCGCCTGATCGAACTGTTCGACAAACATCACTACGACGAAGCCATCCTTTTCGGACACGCCCTGGAAGGCAATCTGCATTTTGTGTTCACCCAGGGCTTCAACAGCAGCGAAGAAGTCGCACGCTACCAAGCATTCATGGACGACGTAGCTCAGTTGGTGGCGGTGGAGTTCGGCGGTTCGTTGAAAGCCGAGCACGGCACCGGCCGCAACATGGCGCCGTTCGTCGAGCTGGAATGGGGCAGCGACGCGTATCAGTTGATGTGGCAGCTCAAACGCCTGCTCGATCCGAACGGCATTCTCAACCCCGACGTGGTGCTTAGCGAAGACCCGCAAATTCACTTAAAACA
The DNA here is from genome assembly GCF_022662395.1 of Pseudomonas sp. MONT-RG-20F-20-E-7-02. Taxonomy (NCBI): domain Bacteria; kingdom Pseudomonadati; phylum Pseudomonadota; class Gammaproteobacteria; order Pseudomonadales; family Pseudomonadaceae; genus Pseudomonas; species Pseudomonas sp. MONT-RG-20F-20-E-7-02. Next base: position 247,819 of record NZ_JAKNQN010000008.1, on the reverse strand, counting down.
TCTCAAGCCATTGCCTGCCGCCGACGAGATTGTGGATAAGTGCATCGAGTGCGGTTTCTGCGAGCCGGTCTGCCCATCGAAGGGCCTGACCTTGAGCCCGCGCCAGCGCATTGTGATCTGGCGCGACATTCAGGCGAAGAAACGCGCAGGCGTCGACACCACCGAATTGGAAGCCGCCTACCACTACCAAGGCATCGACACCTGCGCCGCCACCGGGTTGTGCGCGCAACGCTGCCCTGTAGGCATTAATACCGGCGACCTGGTGAAAAAGCTGCGCGCACGTGATGCCGACCGTACGAAAACTGCCGACTGGCTGGCCAGCCATTTCGCCACCGCGTTGCAAGGTGCGCGGTTTACCCTGCATGTCGCCAATGGCGCGCGCATGCTCCTGGGCGCGCCGCGCCTGGCCAAGTTGTCTGCCACGGTGACCAAACTGTCCAAGGGCCACATCCCGCAGTGGACCAACGCCATGCCGCAGCCGGAAAAAGCCATTCGCTTCAGCCCGGCCGTGGCCGATGAGCGACCACGGGTGGTCTACCTCGCAGCTTGCGTCTCACGCGCCATGGGCCCGGCGGCGGGTGATAAAGAGCAGATGTCGCTGTACGACAAAACCCGAGGCCTATTGGAAAAAGCCGGTTACCAAGTCGTGTTCCCCGACAACCAGGACAGCCTGTGCTGCGGCCAGCCCTTCGCCTCCAAAGGCTATGCCGAACAGGCCGAACACAAACGCCAGGAACTGATCGGCGCGCTGCTCCACGCCAGCCGTGGCGGCCTCGACCCGATCTATTGCGACACCAGCCCGTGCACCCTGCGATTGGTGCAAGACCTCGGCGAAACGCGTCTGGACCTCTACGACCCGGTGCGTTTTATCCGCACCCACCTGATGGACCGCCTCGACTTCACACCGCAGGAAGCGCCCATCGCCGTGCACGTCACCTGCAGCACCCAGCACCTGGGCGAAAGCCAGGCATTGATTGATCTCGCGCGGCGCTGCTCAAAAAACGTGGTAATCCCGGAAGGCATCCACTGCTGCGGCTTTGCCGGCGACAAAGGCTTTACCACGCCGGAACTCAACGCCCACTCACTGCGCTCGCTCAAGGACGCGGTGCAATATTGCAGCGAAGGCATCTCCACCAGCCGCACGTGCGAGATCGGCCTGAGCCAGCATGGAGGCATTGATTATCACGGCTTGGTGTACCTCGTGGACCGGGTCACCCAGGCGCGGGCGCATTAAATAGCCAATGAAACCGAACCCCTGCGCGCCGGCGTAGTCATCTGCATAGGCCTCGTTGAACGAGGCTCATCAGTGATGTCACTGGCAGCCCTTGAACGCCAGTAGCGTCGAGCCCTTTTTCGCAAGGAGATACCCTATGAAGCGTTCCGCTCTTGCTGGCTTGTTCATTACCGCTGCGATGATGGCCGCCCCTGTGTTTGCAGCCGGTGACAAAGACCTCTGCCAGATCAACCTGGACAAAATCAACAACGGTAAAGCGCTGCTCGCCACCGACACCAGCGGTAAAAGCGGCGAGATTGACACGGCGGTCTCCCAGGCAAAGGCTGCCCACGCGGCCGGCGATGACAAGAAGTGCATCGAGATCACCTCCAAAGCCATCCAGGATTTGCAGAACAGCGAGAAAGGCGGCCAATAAGCCCTTTACTCGTTGGCGGCCAACCTTCGGGTTGGCCTTCCGCGAACGTTTGGCGTACACTGCACAGGCTTGTCACTCACTATGAAACAACGAGTTACAAGCACGGGGCCGTTTAGGATTCGACGCCGGTCGCGAAACTTTAGGTGCATGCCGAGTTGGTAACAGAACTCGTAAATCCACTGTTGCAACTTCTTATAGTTGCCAATGACGAAAACTACGGCCAGGAATTCGCTCTCGCTGCGTAAGCAGCCTTAGCCCTGAGCTTCTGGTACCTTCGGGTCCAGCAATCACCAGGGGATGTCTGTAAACCCAAAGTGATTGTCATATAGAACAGAATCGCCGTGCAGTACGTTGTGGACGAAGCGGCTAAAACTTACACAACTCGCCCAAAGCACCCTGCCCTTCGGGTCGCTGAGGGTTAACTTAATAGAAACGGCTACGCATGTAGTACCGACAGCGGAGTACTGGCGGACGGGGGTTCAAATCCCCCCGGCTCCACCAATTCGAAGCATCGACAGAACCCGCCTAGTGCGGGTTTTGTTGTTTCTGGGGTTTGGAAAACCCGGCCGGTGGGCCTTCGGATATTTCCTTCAAGATGTCGCGCCGTTGGTGAACTGGCGCAGCCCCCACCACAACGCTAACGTTCCCCCGTCGCTGCCTATCAGCGACCGGCTTTGACAGGCCGAAAAGTGTAACCTTTCACACCCCTTGATTTAGCGGCATGCTTTGCATGTTCCGTCTCGTTCATGGCGGCTGTGCGTGGGGCATCTTCGGGTGCGCCGGGTTCCTACACTTCCGGTCTGTCAACCCGCGTACAGCTGCCACCCAATCCTGTTTGACAGCAGGGGGCGGTAGCTCCTTAAACAGTGTGGGAGCTTCATCATGAAAAAAATCACCCCTAATCCCCCAATAACCCTCTTCACCCTCGCCTCAGACATTCCCGCAGAAACCCTGCTGATCCAAGCCAGCGAAACCCTCGCCTCACTGAACGCCATGACCACCGACCTGGCTTTCGAGCTTGAAGGCTCGCACCGCCACAAGTTGCTCGCGGCGCAGCAACTGATCGTACTCGGCGAGCTGTTAATCAACCGCGTATTGAACACGCAGCCCTTCCACAGCGAACCGCCTCAGTCTTAAGAAACGAAAAAGGGCGAGCCGCCTCACAACGCCTCGCCCTCTAGAATCCCCCCACACTTCCCATTACCCTGACGGCCTTTATCAGACAACCGGAAGTCAGATACCCGTGCTCAAGCCCCTCGCTGTCATCGCCCTCGCCTTCACACCCTTGCTCGCCTCCGCCGCCGACCTCGCGGGCGTTTGGCAGGGCACGCTGGGCAAGTCCGCTATCACCGCCTGTTTCAACGGCGCCGATGGCGAGCATGGCAGTTATTACTACCAACGCATTCTCATGCCTATCCAACTGACCCAAGCCAGCGACAGCGCGCCGTGGGTAGAGACCGGTAACACCGGTTTCTGGAAGCTGGACAAACCTCAGGGCGATACGCTCTCAGGCGGCTGGAGCAAAACCAAGGGCGGTAGGCCGCTGCCGCTCAGCTTGCAACGCATCAGCACGGACGGCTGCGGCAGCGATGCCTACAACGCGCCCATGGAAGCCACGCCTCTACCGGTCAAGACTGAGAAGAAAAGCTTCGAAAACCACGCGTATCTGCTCAAGACTCAAGGTGCCCAGGTCACGCTCAAGCTGGAAAGTGATAGCCCGGCGATTCAGAAGATCAACCGGCAACTCGCCGCCCTGGCCGTCAACGATGAGGATCAGGTTGACTACTTTCACGAACGCCGCGAATACCTCGGCCGAAACGGCTCAGCGAATACCAGCGAAATCGAGGTCGAACCGACGTACTGGTCGTCGCAATTTATAACCGTCAAGTTTTACCGCTGGACCGCTGGCACTGGCGCCAGGGGCATCAGTTGGGGCCTGCATTCCTGGGACCTGCACACCGGCGAAAGCGTTGACCCGTGGACATGGCTCGGCACAAATCAAGAATGGTATGACGCCTATTCCGGCCACTTGAAGCTGCCGGCAACGTTCAGCACGTGGCTGGCCAAGCAAACCACCACCGACGAGGGTTGCCCCGCCGTAACCAGCTACGACACCTTCGACCTGAGTTTCAACACCCAAGGCCTGCAACTCTCCACCCGCGCCACAGGCGACGGTTGCGACAACGACTTGTCCTTCACTTGGGCGCAATTGGAACCAGTACTGACCGAGCAAGGCAAAGCGGCGTTACCCAGCTTGAAACTGCCCTGAGCAGCGGGTTTGGCCGCCTTACAAAAACCCCACATTCGTTCACGAAATGTTAAGAAACGGATACATATACTGACCGATCAACATGGCCGCTCCCCCGAGCGGTCCCCTGCTCGGTAGCCAGAATCCATGACGCGCCCCGTTCCTCTGCTGCTCCTTCTCGTTGCTGTGTTGTTCTTCTTTGCCCTGGGCAGCCATGAGCTGCAAGGCTCCACCGAAGCCCGTGTCGCCGGCATAGCCATGGCCATGCACCTGGACAATGACTGGGTCATCCCCCGCCTGTTTCGCGAGCCCTTCCTGGAAAAACCGCCACTGAGCCTGTGGCTGGACGCCGGTGCGATTCGCCTGTTTGGCGCAACCACCGGGGCCGTACGCCTGGCGTCGGCGTTTGCCGGGCTGTTCAGTGTGATGCTGTTTTACGCAATGCTGCGCAGGTTCGGGCGGCCGAAAAACATGGCGTTCTGCGCTGCGCTGATCCTGGCGACCATGGCCAGCTACTGGGGCAATGTGCGCGGCGTGGGTGAAGACTCACTGCTGAGCCTCGGCGTGACCACGGCGCTGTTGGCGTTCTACCAGGCCGTGCGGCCCGAGCGTGAAGGCTCCAGTGTCTGGGCCTGGGCGTTGTTTACGCTCGGGATGGTCATTGCGACCTTGAGCAAAGGTGTACTGGGCCTGGCGATGCCGGGGATTGTGATCTTTGTGTACCTGGCCAGCACCAGCATCATCGACAAACGCCTGCGCATCGGCGACTGGCTCAAGCCCGCGCTGTTCACGCTGCTGGCGCTGGTACCGCTGCTGATCTGGCTGGGATTCCTGTTCCAGCGCGGCGGCATGCAAGCCGTGGCCGAGGTGTTGTGGACCAACAGCGTCGGGCGTTTCAGCGGCTCGTTTGTCGAGGCCGGGCATTACGAGCCGTTTTACTACTACATCGCCAAACTGCCCGAAGCCTTCCTGCCGTGGAACATCCTGGTGTACCTGGGCCTGTGGCACTTCCGTAAAAGCCTGGTACAAAACCGCTACCGCCTGTTTTTCAGCGTGTGGCTGGTGGCGCAGTTCACCCTGTTGACGCTGGCGTCGAGCAAGCGCGTGGTTTACCTGATGGCGCTGACACCCGCCGCTGCGGTGCTTGCTGCGGAGTACGCGGGAGTGGTGTTGGAGTGGCTCAAAGCGAACAAGCCGGCGCTGTACCGTTATCACCGTGGCGTGATCGGCGGGGTGTTCACGTTGGCGATCGCCTGTTACCTGACAGCCGCGTTCTGGTTTGCGCCCAAAGCCGACGTGCGCCAGTCGTTCGTGCCGGTGATCAGCCAGGTTCAGGCTTATCAAGCCCAAGGCAAGCAAGTGGTGTTGTTCCAGCCCAACGAGCGCATCGCCGGGGCCAGCGTGTTCTATCTGCAGGCCTACTTGCCGATCCTGCAAACCGAAGCTGAGCTGCGCAGCTATCTTGCGGCCAAACCCGGCAACGTGGCGTTGCTGGATCGCACCGAGCAACTGAGCGAGAAGGTCACGGCCATCAAGGAAATGTCGATCAACCGCCAGCCTTACTTCTTCGTCGAGCAGTAAGGCCGGCGCTGGGCATCAATGCTTGGTGAGCTTGTCCAGGTAACCCATGGCAAACGCCGAGACCACGAAGGTCATGTGGATGATCACGTACCACATCAAATGCTGCGGATCGACGTTCTTGGCGTCCATGAAGATGCGCAGCAGGTGGATCGACGAAATCGCCACGATGGAGGCGGCCACTTTCATCTTCAGCGATGAAGAGTCCATGGTGCCCAGCCAGTTGAGCTTTTCCTTGTTCTCATCGATATCCAGCTGCGAGACGAAGTTCTCGTAGCCGGAAATCATCACCATCACCAGCAAGCCGCCCACCAGGGCCATGTCGATCAACGACAGCAGCAGCAGGATCACTTCCGACTCCAACATGGTGAAGATGTTAGGCAGGACGTGGATGATTTCCTGGAAGAACTTCAGCGCCAGAATCAGCAAGCCCAGGGAAAGCCCCAAGTAGATCGGCGCCAGCAGCCAGCGTGAGGCGTACATAGTATTTTCGATAAAGCGTTCCATTGGATCTCACACAGCTATGCTAAAAATGGCCGCGAGTATACCAGCCGCGTCCAAACACCTGTAACCGCGAGAAAACTGACCTGGGCGGCATCTGTAAGAGAATTTTTCTGCTAGTGTCGAGCCCATCAAATCAGCTCAATGCTGTGGAACAGGAAAACTCAGATGATGGATGTGCGATCCCCTTTGGCCTCTTTCGGCCTGTGTGCGGTGTTGCTGATGGCCGGCGGCTGCTCCCCCAAAGAAGAGCAGAAGCAGGCGACCCTCGAAGAGAAAACCGCGAAATTCGAGCAATCGCTGGACAGCATTCAAGACCCCAAACTGCGCGATGCCATCGCCGACCTTGGCGGCTCGCTGCTGTTGCTGGAACGGGCGCGAACCAAGCTGGCCACCAAGCCCATCGAAGCCGAATACGGCGAAGACACCCTGGCCCTGCTCAAGCACTACCCCACGCCCCAAGCCTTGGTCGACACCTACATCAACGGCCTGTTCGTGCTGCGCAAAGCCTCGCACTCCGACTACTTGACCGACTTGCAGCCGGTGTTTCCGTTCAACTTCAACACCCCGGACCAATTCCCCTTCCCCCACGGCCTGGAATGGCAGTCGGTGACGTTGAGCAACAACAAAGTCATCCCTTTCCAGCCGGAATGGTCGGAAACCGATCCGGGCATCCAGCTAAGCCCCAGCAGCTCCAACCTGACCAACCCCGATGACCTGACGGTGACGTACCCGTTCATCGAAGGCGTGGAGACCGAGAACAAAAGCCAGCCACAGCCCGTCAGCCTCAAGGGCGCGGTGGAGGTGGTGGCGCCGGGCAAGGTGTTGACCTTCGACTTGACGAAAAAGGACGTGGGCCACAAGCGCACCGAGGGCAATATCACCCTCAACCTGCTGCTGCTTGAGAAAAACTACGCCGAGATCGAGCTGACCAACAGCGCGCCACTGGCGCCGGAAGTCGGCGACGAATCGCCGAACCCATTGCTGGTGCAAGCGCGCGACAGCACCGGGCAATTTCTTACCCGCTCGGGCTCGATCAACGAAAACGCCGCGCAAGTGGCGTTCTACGAAAAACAATTGGCCGAGATGCAAAAGCAGACGGCTTGGTCGGACGCCTTTGAAAAGCAACTGACAGACGAGCAAAAAGCCTTCGAACACAAACAGACCAGCCATTACGCCAAGGTGTACTTCAATGGCCTGATCGAAAACCTGCAAGTCAACGTGCTGGATTTTTCCAAGGCCACGCTCACCCGCAAAGACCTCGACCTGCCGGTGCTGCGCTTCGACAAGAACAGCCTGCAGAGCACCGTGCAAGCCTTGCCGATGCCGGTCACGGTGTATGACGACAGCGCGCCGAGCTGGCTCAAGGGCGCGTCAATGACCGAGGAGCAGTTGAAAAACAGCGTCACCATCAGTCAATCGACCGAAGACGCCAGCGCCGCGAAGATCGTGTTTGACCACCCGTTCACGTTCAACGACGACCTGGTCGGCGCCGAGCGCAACAACAGCGATGCGCCGATCACCTTCTTCACCGCGGACGACAAAGGCGAACGCGGCGAGCCCATCGAGCTGCCGACCGAAGCCTTTGAGATGAATGCAGGCAGCGGCACGCTCACCTACGACCTCAACCTGTTCCCGGAAACCCCAGCGTTCGCGGTGGGTTCGGTGCCGCTGTTCCTGGCCACCATCGAGAAAGCCACGATTGATATCGCCAAGCTGCCCAAGGGCCTGTCGCTCAAGGACAACGCGCTGATCGTCGATCAAAAGAAATTCCCCGCCGACAGCTGGCGCTTCTACGCCAAGGATGCCAGTGGCAACTACCTCAAGGAAATCCTCAGCGTCAGCCACCGCGCCGAGGAATACGGCACAGCGCTGTTTGACGTGCATTATTTCTACGGCCAGCCGACCACACTGGAAAGCTACCAGCGCACCGACCTCGACACCGTGCAATACGGCTTTGAGGTCAAGCTGGACAAGCCCGAGAGCAAATAACCCCTCACGACCGATCGTTCCCACGCTCTGCGTGGGAACACATCCCGTGATGCTCCGCGTCACCCCGCGCAAGGCTGGAGCCGCACGCAGAGCGTCGAGGGCGGCGTTACCACGCAGAGCGTGGGAACGATCATTCACAAGGCCAGGCGCTCATGTCCGCCATTGAGTTGTCGCAGATGGGCTTGCAGGTGCAGGCACCAGATCTGCGGGTCATCCGCCAGCTCATAGCCGTGCAGCGTCAGGCTTTCGACGATGGATCCCAGAATGGTTTCTGCCACGAAAGGCCCATGAAACGGGCCTTGGGACTTGATGGTGGAAGGCTGTTCACCGGTCATTCCGGCGGCAAACAACAACGTCCACATCCCGTTATCCCCCGCAAGAGGGCGAATGGAGCATTCGATACGGGTGACCAGGCCCAGGCATTGGCGGGTAAGGCAAAGGTTGCGCGGCATGGCGGCGACCCTCGGTAGATCGGTGTTCAGCCTCAATCACACGGCGAGGCTGTCTCTATCCTGCGACTCCTGTGGATATCCTTAAAACTCAGAATAGAAGAAAACCAGTACAAACCAAGGTTGTAGGGACCAACGGGCGTTGGTCCCGGAAATGGGAGTCAATTTTGTGACGAAACACAGTCGATTCAATGTGGGAGCTGGCTTGCCTGCGATGACTGACTCATAGCCGACACATCTGCTGGCTGACCCACCGCTATCGCAGGCAAGCCAGCTCCCACAAGATCAGGTTGGCTTGGCTTCGGCCAGCGCCTGCTGCGCCAACTCCTTCTCGGCCTCCTTCAGATCATCCTCGCTGATCATCTCGGCAATCGCGCGCAAACGCTCGACCACGCGCGCATTCACGCTGCCTTCGGGAAATTGCCCTTCTTCGTCCGGCTCACCCGCAGGCTCACCGACCAACAAGCTCAACGCCTCATCCGCCTGACGCACGGCATAGATGTGGAACTGCCCGTTGCGCACGGCCTGCAGCACCTTCTCGTCGAGCATCAGCGTGGCGACGTTGGCCTGCGGAATGATCGCGCCTTGCTCACCGGTCAACCCGCGCGCTTCGCAGAGGCGGAAGAAGCCTTCGATCTTCTCGTTGACCCCGCCCACCGCCTGCACTTCACCGAACTGGTTGATCGAGCCGGTGATGGCAAAGCACTGCTTGAGCGGCGTCTTCGACAAGGCCGAAATCAAGGTGCATGCCTCGCCCAGGGACGCACTGTCGCCGTCCACGTACCCGTAGGACTGCTCCAGCGCGATACTCGCCGAAATCGCCAACGGGAATTCCTGGGCATAGCGGCTACCGAGGTAACCGGTGAGGATCATCACACCCTTGGAGTGGATCGGCTGGCCGAGGTTAACCTCGCGCTCGATGTCGACAATGCCGCTGCCGCCCGGGTATACCGTGGCGGAAATCCGCGCCGGCACGCCGAACGCCGAATCACCCACCTCCAGCACTGTCAGCCCGTTGCACTTGCCGACCGCCGCACCGGCGGTATCAATCAGGATCACCCCGGCGAGCATGTCGTCGAGAATCCGCGCCGATACGCGACCTGTGCGCGTGGCCTTGGCCTTGAGCGCGCGCTCGATATGGCCGGCATCGGTCATCTCATCACCCGCCAGGTGGCGGATAAAGTCCGCCTCGCTGACCAGTTGAAACAGGTCGCCGATGCGCGCCGACAAACGCCCCTGGTGTTCAGCCAAACGTGCGCTGTAAGTCGCCAGCCGCGCGACCGCGTCCGACGTCAGCGGCGCCATGCCTTCTTCCGAGGTGCGGGTTTTGAGTAACTGGGCGAACTGCTCCAGGCTTTCGTCGACCATCGGGATGTCTTCGTCGAAGTCCACCAGGACGCGGAACATCTCCTGGAAGTCCGGATCGGCGTCTTGCAACGCGTAGTACAGCTGGCGCGAACCGATGATGATCACCTTGACCTGCAACGGAATCATTTGCGGGTTAAGCGTCACGGTGGCCAGGCGGCCCAGCTCGCCCAGCGGCGATTCCATCTTCAGCTTGCGCGACTGCAAGGAACGCTTGAGGGCGTCCCACACAAACGGCTCGCCGAGCATTTTTTCGGCTTCCAGAATCAGGAAACCGCCGTTGGCACGGTGCAAAGCGCCCGGGCGCAACTGGCGATAGGTGGTGTACAACGCGCCCTGGTCGGTGCTGTATTCGATACGGCCGAACAGGTTGTCGTAAGTCGGGTGCGGCTCAAACACCACCGGCGCTCCGCCGTTGACCGGATGGCCGACCACCAGGCTCGGGCAGTATTGCTCTTCGAGCAGCTTGCGCGCCTGGGCGTCGGTCTTGGCGTCGTCCACCAATTGCTCGACCACGGTTTTGAGCAGGTACACCTGCATGGCTTGCAGGTAACCGCAGACAGCGGCGTTTTCCGCGTACTTTTCCGACAGCGGCGCCAGCAATGGCTGCAGGGCCAGGGTGATGGTTTCTTCGTTGAATTGGCGCAGTTGGTTGTTCGACTCGCGCTTCCACTGCGGCAGGCTGGCCAACTCTTCGTTGAGGCGCTCTTCCAGCTCGGAAATATCCGTGTGGAAGCGCTCGCGATCAGCCTCCGGCAGCTGCGAGAACTCCGCTTCGTCCAGCGCCTTGCCGTCGAGCATCGGCGTGAACGCGATGTTGGAGCTGTCGCGGTACAGCGCCACGTCTTTTTCCAGGGCCAGGCGTTCGATCACGTCCAAGGCCTTGTCGTAACGCTGGTTGAAGGCGCGGTCGATGGCGCTTTTGCGCTGTTGATAAGTCGGGTGTTCGAACACCGCCGGGAACGTGGCGACGAGGTTATCGACCAAAGCGTTGATATCGGCGATGAACGCCGCCGCGCCGCCGCCCGGCAATTCCAGGGCACGCGGCTCGCGCGGCTCATCAAAATTATTCACGTAGACCCAGTCCGCCGGGGTCTGCAGGCGTTTGCCTTCGGCCTTCAGGTAGCGTTTTACGAACGAAAAGCGGCCGGTTCCCGGCTCGCCCATGACAAACACGTTGTAACCGGGGCGTGGCATGGCCACACCGAACTGCAAGGCTTCAACCGCACGTTCCTGGCCAAGCACACCGCGAAAGGGCTCCAAATCATTGGTGGTCGAGAAGCTGAACTGTTCAGCGGAGAAAGGGCGAGTCAGCGCTTCGGGCGCTAGACGCAAGCTGGCAGCAACAGGATCAGGCATCGGGCTTCCTTACATCAGGCGGGGCAGATGACGGCATTCTGGCTCCCGGTTACGCGCTCTGGCAAGGCGCGACTTTGGGAAAGCATAGCCAGGGGATGGGTCTTACAAAAAAATAGCGGCGGCTGTTTGCAAAAACACTGTTTGTTTTATAAAAAATCACGGAACCCCAGGAACCTGCCTAAACTCCAAACTGCGCGGGTTGGACTAATAACTGGCCCCTAGGGCGCTATGAAGTGCCTGAACCCTTGTCCATTGGTTTTGCACACAAAGAGAACAAAGCTATGAAACGGATCCTTCTTGGTACTCTCTTCACCGTCGTCTCCCTCAATGCAATGGCTGAAGCACCCGGTGGCCCGAACTGCGGTTGGGGCAACATGTTGTTCGAAGGCCAGCGCGGTACTCCTGCGCACTTCCTCGCTTCCACCACCAACGGTACCTCCGGTAACGCCACCTTCGGCATGACCTCGGGCACCAACGGTTGCAGCACCAACAGCGCCCTGACCTACGGCGGCAAGTCCTGGATTGCCATGAATGGCATGATGAACGAGCTGTCCGAAGACATGGCCAAAGGCAACGGCGAAGCACTGACCACCTACGCGGTGGTACTGGGCGTTGCACCGGAAGATCGCGAGCACTTCGCTGCCGTGACTCACGAGCACTTCCAGCAGATCTTCAGCAAAGCTGACGTGACCGCTGACGACGTGCACAACAACACCCTGGCTGTACTGAAAAGTGATGCCCGCCTGGCGAAATACGCTACCCAGGCTTAAGCTCGACCCGCCCGCGCCTTTCGAGGCGCGGGTTTTATTTTGGACCCGCCTCCCCTTTGGGTCTCACTATTCCCGACTTAAGTTGCCCCTATGCTCAAACGCTTTGCCTGGTTGGCACTCTTCGCCTGCGCCCCGCTGTATGCGGCCCCGCATATTGATGATCAACGTTTGCAGCAATTGGCCAACGATCCGTTCTGGCTGTCTTTGGGCCATTACGAAGCCGGCAAGCTCAAAGGCTGGCGCAGCTATGTCAGCGACAAGAAATTCTTCCTCGCCGCCGATGGCGCACATCATCCGGACCAGGAACTGAAAGCCACCGTTGACGCGCTGTATGCCCCCGCCAGCCTCGGTGAAAAACACGCCCAATGCGTTTACCCCGCACGCACCCGCTGGCTCAAGGATCAGCTGCAACTGACCGACCTGCCCGCCGTGGACTGCAAAGAATTCAAGCAATGGTTCAAGGACGTCGCGCCCCATAGCGCGGTGATGATCTTCCCGGCGGCGTACCTCAACAGCCCGTCGTCGATGTTCGGCCACACCCTGCTGCGCATCGACCAGGCTGACGTGCAGAGAGACAAGACCGCCCTGCTCAGCTACGCGATCAACTTCGGCGCCTACATTGAAGGCTCCGACAACAGCATTCTCTACGCCTGGAAAGGCCTGATGGGCGGCTACCCCGGCCTGTTCGCGCTGGTGCCGTATCAGGAAAAACTCTCGGAATACCGTAGCCTCGAGAACCGCGACCTTTGGGAATACCGCCTGAATCTCACCCAAGTCGAGACCGAGCGCATGGTCGAGCACGTGTGGGAGCTCAAGCAGATCCAGTTCGACTACTTCTTTTTCGACGAAAACTGCTCCTACCGCCTGCTCGAACTCCTGCAAGTGGCGCGCCCGAGCCTGCGCCTGACCGAGCAATTCCCACTGACCGCCATTCCGACCGACACCGTGAAAGCGGTGAAAGAAGCTGGCCTGGTGGAGAAAATCGACTATCGCCCGTCCCGTGAACGCGAGTTGCTGGAACGCGCCAAGCCGTTGGATAGCGATGAGCAACAATGGGTGCTGAAAATCAGCGATGACCAGAAGCAATTGCAGGAGCCGGCCTTCAAAGCCCTGCCCCGCGACCGTCAGGCGCTGATTATCGACGCGGCCTATCGCCTTGGTCGCTACCGCGCCAACGGCCTGGAGCGCGACACCGAACGCTCGCAACGCAGCTTCGAACTGCTGCGCGCAATTAACCAGAACCCTGCGCCGGACCTGCAAATCGAACGCCCCGGCTTGCCCGAAGACGGCCATGAATCGCGCACCTGGCAAGCCGGCATCGGCACCCGCGGCAGCAAAACCTTCGGCGAGTACGGCCTGCGCATGGCCTACCACGACCTCAACGACAACGCCGAAGGCTTCCCGCTGGGCGCGCAGATTGAAATTTTGCAGATGAAACTGCGCCAGTACGAAGGCAACCACTGGCAACTGCAACAACTGGACCTGGCCACCATCCGCTCCCTGACCCCGCGTAACGCGCTGTTGCAACCGTGGTCATGGCAAGTGACCGGCGGCCTGGAACGCGTGCCGGGCAAACACGACGACGAAACCCTGGTCGCCCACGTCAACGGCGGCGCCGGTGGCACCTGGCAACTCACCGACGACATGCTCGGCTTCGCCCTCGGCACCGTGCGCGTGGAACACAACAACGACTTCAGCGAAGCCATTTCACCGGCTGCCGGGTTCAATACTGGTGTGCTGTGGAAAAACCCGTTGGGGAATTTGAGCCTGGAAGCCAAGGGCGACTTCTTCACCAATGGCGAAGTGCGGCGCAGTGTCAGCTTGAACCAGCAGTGGGAGTTGTCGCGCAACCTCGGGCTACGCCTGAGCGCCCAGCGCGAGTACAGCCATTTGTCGACACCGGTGAATGAAGTGCTGCTGGAAGTGAAGTGGTATCACTACTGACCAAAACGATACAAAGATGAAATCGGACGCAGAGCGTCCACGGCGGCATTCCCACGCAGAGCGTGGGAACGATCAGTGCCGGTGTATCAGTCACTGATTTCCCGCAGCCCCACCGCCATCGCAGGCAAGCCAGCTCCCACACTGGTTTGTGCCTGGCCATCGTTCAAATGTGGGAGCCGGGCTTGCCCGCGATAGCGGTCGTCCAGGCAATGATGTATTGATTGACCCACCGCCTTCGCGAGCAAGCCCGCTCCCACATTTATTTTGCAGAGTACTCGCTACAGTGTTCGCTTAGGCGCTCGGGGTCATCGCTTGGGTCAGGTCATCCACCACGGCCTTGCCCATTTCACATAGATAATGCGCGGCCCAGGCGTATTGCTCGCCGCGCACGTCCATGGCGGCTTCCATGGCGAGTTTCTTGGAGTAAAAAAGCAGGGTGGAGGCGTGCTCCAGGGCTTGCTCTATCGGCATGCCGGCGTTGACGCGGAACAGTGGTTTTTGATTTTCGCCGTAGTCGCCGAAGGTGACGACGCCGAGGGTGGTGATTGAGGACAGGGGTGGATCGGGGACGACTTTAGACATGGTGTACCTCTAAGTGAAATAAAGGACCACCGCAGAACGTCGCTAAACATAATGGGGTGGCAGCTGTACGCAGGTTAGCGAACCGGTCACCTAGACACCCGGCAGATCCGAAGATCTCCCGCGCACAGCCGCCATAACACGGTATCAACAGGTTTAAAAAAAGCCTGCCAAGTGTGTAAAGAGGATGAGTCTCGATGGTTCGGGTCGCTAAACCCGGTCGCTGTTTTTACAGCGAAGCCAGGAGACTAGTGACCCAAACCCTAAGACACAATAGCCCAAGGATTCTCTAGGAAACGTCCTGCAATTTAAAGAGAATCGTCGTTGATGGCCCTTTAATAGATCGTTCCCACGCTCCGCGTGGGCACGCATCCTGTGACGCTCCGCGTCACGACCTTAAAGCGGACGCAGAGCGTCCTTGGCTGCATTCCCACGCAGAGCGTGGGAACGAGCACTCGTCGTTGATGGCCCTTTAACCCAACACCTTTCTCACCTCGCTTTCACGCCTCCCCGACAATTCCCTGACTAGACTCCTTTCATCAGCCGTGAAACGGCCAGGGAGTACGCCATGTGGCGGTCTGCGTTAATGCTGTGCGCGGTAGTGTGGTTGGCGGGTTGCCAATCAACCCATCAGGAGTTGCTGGCCAAAGGTTATCCACCGGCCTTTGCCGATGGCTTTGATGACGGTTGCAGCAGCGGTCGCCAGGCTGCTGGTGTGATCAGCGGGGAGTTTCGCAAGAACGTGCCGCGTTATCTGAAGGACCGCGAGTACGCCGAAGGCTGGGAAGATGGCTTTCGCCAGTGTAAGGCGATGCGCGAAAACGAAGAATTGCGCGACTACAAAGACAATCACTGGGACGACCGCGAACGCGCCTGGCAACAGGAGAAGGACCGCGACGCCGCCAGGGCTTATCGCTCGCAATAGGTCTCTGATCGTTCCCACGGTCCCCGGGGGAACGATCGCGCGGCGACCATGGCCCAAACTCCATAGAGGGAGAATGTCATGAGCCGAGCTTTTGTTAACGAGGACAACGCCGCCGCCCAGGCCGACCAACCGGTGGAGCGACAGGTCAGTGAGCAACCCAATCACCTGACTGCGCAAGGGTTGGCGCAATTGCAGGCCAAGGTCGCGCAGTTGCAGCAGGAATACAGCGTCGAGTCCGCCAAGGACGACAAGCAGCGTCAGGCGGATCTTGAGCGGGATTTGCGCTACTTCAACCAGCGGGTGCAAAGCGCGCAAGTGGTGGCGCCGGCCACTTCCACCGAAAAGGTGCAGATCGGTAGCTGGGTGACTTTTGCCAACGAACAGGACGAACAGCAGCGCATTCAATTGGTCGGTGAAGACCAGGCCGACGCCAGCGCCAACCTGATCAACTGGGGTTCGCCGCTGGGCCGTGCATTGCTGGGCGCCGAGGTCGGCGACGAGGTGCTGTGGAAGCGCCCCGTCGGCGATCAGTTGATCGAAGTGCTGCGCGTGGAGCCCGAGGCTTAGACGATGCCCTGGGCCAGCATCGCGTCGGCGACTTTCACGAAGCCCGCGATGTTCGCGCCCTTCACGTAATTGACCCGGCCATTTTCTTCGCCATAGTGCACGCACGCGTGGTGGATCGACTGCATGATTGCGTGCAATTTGCTGTCGACTTCGCCTGCGGTCCACAGCAGGCGCATGGCGTTTTGCGACATCTCCAAGCCACTTACGGCCACGCCGCCCGCATTGGAGGCCTTGCCCGGCGCAAACAGAATGCCCGCCTCGATGAAGATATCCACAGCCTCCAAAGTGGTCGGCATGTTGGCGCCTTCGGCGACGCACATACAGCCGTTGCGCAACAGCGTGCGGGCGGCCTCGCCGTCGAGTTCGTTCTGCGTCGCACAGGGCAAGGCGATGTCGCAGGCCAGTTCCCAGGGCGTTTTACCGGCGCGAAATTCCAGCCCGTAACGGGAAGCCAATTCACTGATGCGCCCGCGCTGTACGTTTTTCAGCTCCAGCAGCGCCGACCATTGCTCCTCGGTCAAACCGCTTTCGGCGTACAGGGTGCCTTCGGAGTCGGACAGGGAAATCACCTTGCCACCCAGGTCCATGACCTTGCGCGCCGCGTATTGCGCGACGTTACCGGAGCCGGAGACCGCCACGCGCTTGCCTTCAACTCGCTGGCCGTTGCGCTTGAGCATTTCTTCGGCGAAGTACACACAGCCGAAACCCGTAGCCTCGGGGCGGATCAGGCTGCCGCCGTAGGTCATGCCTTTGCCGGTCAGCACCGAGGTGAACTGGTTGCTGAGGCGCTTGTACTGGCCAAACAGGAAGCCGATTTCACGCGCGCCCACGCCGATATCGCCGGCCGGCACGTCCACGTCGGCGCCGATGTGGCGGTACAGCTCACTCATAAAGGCCTGGCAGAAACGCATCACTTCGGCGTCGCTTTTGCCCTTGGGGTCGAAGTCCGAGCCGCCTTTGCCGCCGCCCATGGGCAGCGAGGTCAGGGAGTTCTTGAAGGTCTGTTCGAAGGCGAGGAATTTCAGCACGCCCAGGTTCACCGACGGGTGAAAGCGCAAGCCGCCTTTGTAGGGGCCGATGGCGCTGTTCATCTGGATACGGAAGCCACGATTGACCTGGACCTTGCCGTGATCATCCACCCACGACACCCGAAAGGTAATCGCACGCTCCGGCTCGCAGATGCGCTCCAGAATGCCCGAGCTCAGGTAGTGCGGGTTGGCTTCAAGAAACGGCCACAGGCTGCGCAGGACTTCTTCTACGGCCTGGTGGAATTCCGGTTGGTCGGGGTCGCGTTTCTTGAGGCGGGAAAGGAAGGATTCGACAGATTCGATCATGGAAACGTCTCGGCAAATTGATTGTTTTTAAGGGAGATTGAGCCGGACCTTAGCAATTCATGTTGCACCTGAAAAGCGCAAAATGTCGCCTTTGTGAATTTAAATGGTGCATTGGATATAAATAAGTGGGCTTATTTGCACCAGGAAAGGGATTTCAACTGAGGGAATGCACCAGCAGTTAAACCGCTATCGCAGGCAAGCCAGCTCCCACATTTGACATGTGTTCACCGATCAACAGGTGGGAGCTGGCTTGTGTGGGAGCTGGCTTGCCTGCGATGAATACAACGCGGTCCCCCTGAATCACACACAAAAAAAAACGGAGCCCGAAGGCTCCGCTCTTTCCAACCAGCCCAAATCAGGCCAGTTTTTTGTGCCGTACACGATGCGGCTGGGCTGCTGCTTCGCCCAAGCGCTTTTTACGGTCCGCTTCGTACTCGGTGTAGTTACCTTCGAAGAACACCGCTTGCGAGTCGTCTTCGTACGCCAGGATGTGGGTCGCGACGCGGTCAAGGAACCACCGATCGTGAGAGATCACAATGGCGGCGCCCGGGAAGTCCAGCAGGGCTTCTTCCAGGGAACGCAGGGTTTCAACGTCGAGGTCGTTGGACGGTTCGTCGAGCAGCAACACGTTGCCGCCTTCTTTCAAGGTCAGGGCCAGGTGCAAGCGACCGCGCTCACCACCGGACAGGTCCTTGACGAACTTCTGCTGATCGCCGCCTTTGAAGTTGAAACGGCCGACGTAGGTGCGCGACGGGATTTCATAGTTGCCGATGCGAATCTGGTCGGAACCGTCGGAGATTTGCTGGAACACAGTCTTGCTGCCGTCCAGGTCTTCACGGCTCTGATCAACGCAAGCAAGCTGCACGGTTTCGCCGACTTCGATAGTGCCCGAATCCGGCGTTTCCTTGCCCATCAGCATGCGGAACAGGGTGGATTTACCCGCACCGTTACCGCCGATAACGCCGACGATCGCGCCTTTTGGCATCGAGAACGACAGGTTGTCGATCAGCACGCGGTCGCCATAACCTTTGGTGACGTTCTTGAACTCGATGACCTTGTCACCCAGGCGTGGGCCGGCCGGGATGTAGATCTCGTTGGTTTCGCTGCGCTTCTGGAATTCCTGCGACTGCATTTCTTCGAAGCGTTGCAGACGTGCCTTGGATTTGGACTGGCGGGCCTTGGCGCCTTTGCGCACCCACTCCAGTTCTTCCTTCATGGCTTTTTCGTGGGCCGATTGCTGCTTGGATTCAGCGGCCAGACGGTCGGACTTGGCTTCCAGCCAACCGGAGTAGTTGCCCTCGTAAGGGATACCGGCGCCACGGTCGAGCTCGAGGATCCAGCCGGCGACGTTGTCCAGGAAGTACCGGTCGTGCGTGATCGCAACCACGGTGCCCGGGAAATCGTGAAGGAAGTGTTCCAGCCAGGCGACGGAATCGGCGTCCAAGTGGTTGGTTGGTTCGTCGAGCAGCAGCATGTCGGGGGCCGACAGCAGCAGGCGGCACAGGGCCACCCGACGCTTTTCACCACCGGAGAGGAATTCGACCTTGGCGTCCCACGCCGGCAGGCGCAGCGCATCGGCGGCGACTTCCAACTGGCGCTCCAGGTTGTGACCGTCGCCGGCCTGCAAGATGGCTTCGAGCTTGGCCTGTTCGGCGGCCAGCTTGTCGAAGTCGGCATCCGGTTCGGCGTAGGCAGCGTAGACCTCGTCAAGGCGCGCCTGGGCGTCCTTGATGACGCTGACAGCCTCTTCGACCACTTCACGCACGGTCTTGGTCGGGTCCAGGATCGGCTCTTGCGGCAGGTAGCCGATGTTCAGTTCCGGCATCGGGCGGGCTTCGCCTTCGAACTCGGTGTCGACGCCAGCCATGATTTTCAGCAGCGTGGACTTACCCGAACCGTTGAGGCCGAGCACGCCGATCTTGGCGCCGGGGAAGAAGGACAGCGAAATGTTTTTCAGGATTTCCCGCTTCGGCGGAACAACTTTTCCCAGCCGATGCATGGTGAAGACGTATTGAGCCATGGTGAACCTAGCGTCAGTGACTGATGAATTAAGCGGGCGAAGCCCGTGCAGGCCATGCGCCGCGCGGGCCGTTGACGGTGGTCAATGCCTTCGTGCGCAAAAAGCCTGAATGTCTGGGGCTGGAACGCCCCCGCGTAACCGGCAAAGCTACCTGAATGCGCTTGGTCAGTCCAGCCAGGCGGGGCTGGCACTTTGCCACAAGTCAAGGCATGCTAGCCGCCCTCCGGGCGTCCGGCTTATAGTGCACGTCGCGCGCCAGTCCAGCCAAACCGCAGGATCACAGCTTGTCCAAAGTCACGCCGCCCACTCCCCTGCGCGCCGCTCATATAGCGCCGGGAGCGCCCCTGCACGGCACCCTCAAAGGCGCATTGGCGACGCTTGTCCTGATGTTGCTCGCGTTATTGTTCTGGCAGTTGCTGGACCAACTGCAGCAAAACCAGAAAAACCAGCAGCAATACACCATCGACTACAGCGCCGACCTGGCTGAACAGATCAGCCTGAACATGGCCCTGAGCGCAAAAATCGCCCTGAATTTGCTGCCGATGGTCGAGCCACCGCGCAACGACGAACAGCAACAGGCCTTGATGCGCACCTTGCAGCGCTCGCTGCCGGAGCTGCGCAGCGTCGCCCTGCTCGCCCCCAGCGGCGCGATGATCAGCGACAGCGCCAAAGACAGCCAGGACAGCGCCTGGCTTGAAGAATTGGTGCAGCGCAGTCACTCGCAACCTTATTACCTGAGCAACAGCCCCGACGGCACCCTCATCTATTTATTGCTGCACCAGCCCAGTGGCGGCTCGCGGATGTACTGGGCGCTGCGCCTGGCGCCCAACTACCTGAGCAACCTGACCCGCCAGGACGGCCAGGGCCAGCGCCCGATGTGGGCCATCGAGAACCGCCTGAACCACCGCGTGGTCAGCCGTGACAGCGGCATGCCGGCACAATGGGCCACGGCGCTCACGCCAGACGAATTGAATAAAAGTGTGTTGGTCACGCCCCTGAGCAAAAGTGACTGGCAGTTGCGCGGGCTGTTTGACCGCAGCGCCGTGCTGGAGCAGCTGCTGCCGGCGTTTATCGGCAAATGCCTGTTGGGCCTGGCCTTCTCGCTGATCCCGGTGATCGTGCTGTTGAACATGCGCCGTCGCCAGCGCCAGGTGCATGAAGGCCGGCGGCGCTATCAGGATATTTTCGAAGGCACCGGCGTGGCGCTTTGCGTGCTCGACCTGTCGGGCCTGAAGGCGTTCTTCGACAAAGCCCACATGCAAACCCGCGAGCACTTGCAGGCCTGGCTGCACAACAACGCCCAAGAACGCCAGCAACTGCTCAAGGAATTGCGCGTCACCGAGGTCAACCAGGTGGCTGTGCGCCTGTTGAACGTCAGTTCTTGCGAGCAGGCCTGGGAGCGCCTGATCGATGACTGCCCGCGCAACGCCACGGCCATCGGCTACCAGGTATTGGAAGCGGTATTGACCCAGCAAAAACAGCTGGAACTGGAAATCCAGCTCAGCGACGTCGCCGGCAATGATCAATACCTGTGGCTGGTGATGCGCCTGCCCGAGCAGCACGATGACTTCAAGGCCGTGATCCTGAGCATCAGCGACATCACCAGCCGCAAGCTGATCGAACTGTCGCTGGTGGAGCGAGAGAGTTTCTGGTCGGACGTGGTGCGCACCGTGCCGGATCACCTGTATGTGCAGGACGTGATCAGCCAGCGGATGATTTTCAGCAACCACCATTTGGGCCACACCCTCGGTTACAACCGCGCCGAACTGCAGCAAATGGGCGAATACTTCTGGGAAATGCTGCTGCACCCCGAAGATTCCGAGTATTACCACGACTTGCGCCAGCAACAGCGCGAGGTCGGCTACACCACCCAACTGCAATGCCAACTGCGCTTTCGTCATCGCAATAACCAATGGCGGCGCTTCGATATCCGCGAGCAGGCCCTGGCCCGCGACAAGACGGCCGTGGTCACGCGGATCATCGGCGTGGCCAAGGACATCACCGACCAGATCGAAGCCAGTGAATCCCTGCGTGACAGCGAGCAACGCTACCGCATGCTGGCCGAAAGCATCAGCGACGTGATCTGCTCCACCGACAGCCAGCTTGCGCTTAATTACATCAGCCCGTCGGTCAACGCCGTGCTGGGTTACGACGTGGATTGGGTGTTCAAGAACGGCTGGCAGTCGATCATCGCCAACCCGCAACAACTGACCGGCATCTATAGCCTGGTGGAGCAAGTCAGCCGCTCGCTGGGCGACGCGACGGCGCTGAATAAGCTGCGCGATGACGTGCAGACCCAGTTGTTCCTGTTCGACTGCCTGCGCGCTGATGGCCGCAAAGTGCCGATCGAATTGCGCCTGGTGCTGGTGTGGGATGAGCACGGCGCATTTGAGGGCATCCTGGGTGTAGGCCGCGATATCAGCCAACAACGCCGCGCCGAAAAAGACCTGCGCATGGCGGCCACCGTATTCGAACACTCCACGTCAGCGATCCTCATCACTGACCCGGCGGGTTACATCGTGCAGGCCAACGAGGCATTCAGCCGAGTCAGCGGCTATGCCGTGGCGGATGTGCTCGACCAGTTGCCGAACATGCTCACTGTCGACGAACAGCAGGAAGCCCACCTGCGTTATGTGCTCAAGCAACTGCACCAGCACAGCACCTGGGAAGGCGAAGTGTGGCTGAAACGGCGCAATGGCGAGCATTACCCGGCGTGGGTCGGCATTACAGCCGTGTTCGACGATGAAGGCGACCTGGCCAGCTATGTGTGTTTCTTCAGTGATATCAGTGAGCGCAAGGCCAGCGAACAGCGCATCCACCGCCTGGCCTACTACGACGCCCTGACCCACCTGCCCAACCGCACGCTGTTCCAGGACCGCCTGCACACTGCCTTGCAGGCGGCGGAACGGCAGAAGTCGTGGGTGGTGCTGATGTTCCTCGACCTCGACCGTTTCAAGCCGATCAACGACTCCCTCGGCCACGCCGCCGGCGACCGCATGCTTAAGGAAATGGCCACGCGCCTGCTGGGCTGCGTGGCCGAAGACGATACCGTGGCGCGCATGGGCGGCGACGAGTTCACCTTGCTCCTGCAACCGCGCGTCAGCCGTGAGATGGCGCTGAATCGCGCGATCACCGTGGCCGAGCAGATTCTGGCCAGCCTGGTGAAGCCGTTTGTGCTTGAGGGCCGCGAGTTCTTCGTGACTGCAAGTATCGGCATCGCCCTGAGCCCGCAGGACGGCAACGAGCTGAGCCAACTGATGAAAAACGCCGACACCGCGATGTACCACGCCAAGGAACGCGGCAAGAACAACTTCCAGTTCTATCAGGCGGACATGAACGCCAGTGCGCTTGAACGCCTGGAGCTGGAAAGCGACTTGCGCCACGCGCTGGAGCAGAACGAATTCGTGCTGTATTACCAGCCGCAGTTCAGCGGCGATGGCAAACGTTTGACCGGCGCCGAAGCCTTGCTGCGCTGGCGCCACCCGCGCCGTGGGCTGGTGCCACCGGGGGATTTCATTCCGGTGCTGGAAGAGTTGGGGCTGGTGGTGGACGTCGGCGACTGGGTACTCAGCGAGGCCTGCCGCCAGCTCAAGACCTGGCACCAGAACAAGGTGCGCGTGCCGAAAGTCTCGGTGAACATCTCGGCGCGGCAGTTCTCGGACGGCCAGTTGGGCGAGCGTATTGCCACCATCCTGAGGGACACGGGCCTACCGCCCGCGTGCCTGGAGTTGGAGTTGACCGAAAGTATCCTGATGCGCGAGGTCAACGAAGCCCTGCAAATCCTCGCCAGCCTGAAAAACCTCGGCCTGAGCATTGCGGTGGACGACTTCGGCACGGGCTATTCGTCGCTGAACTACCTCAAGCAGTTCCCTATTGATGTGCTGAAGATCGACCGCACGTTTGTTGACGGCCTGCCGTCTGGCGAGCAGGACGCACAAATCGCCCGCGCCATTATCGCCATGGCCCACAGCCTCAACCTGGCGGTGATCGCCGAAGGCGTGGAAACCCATGAGCAGCTGGACTTCCTGCGCGAGCATGGGTGCGATGAGGTGCAGGGTTACCTGTTCGGGCGGCCGATGCCGGCGAATCGATTTGAGGCGCAGTTCAGCAATGATGCGCTGTTCATGTTCGACTGACCGCCAAGCTCAAGAGCGGACGCAGAGCGTCCAGCGCGACATTCCCACGCAGAGCGTGGGAACGATCATGCCCGCTCCCACATTTTGATCTGTGAACCCATTCAAGTGTGGGAGCTGGCTTGCCTGCGATAGGGCCAGTACAGGCACCGCCCATCCTTGGATGAGCCCCACTTGTCCGCGACATGATGTCCTTTCATATGCCATCTAAAACCCATTGGGTTAGAATGCCCTCCTTTTCTGCCCCCGATCCTTGAGGACCGCCATGTTCAGCCGTGATTTGACTATTGCCAAGTACGACGCCGATCTCTTTGCCGCCATGGAGCAAGAAGCCGTGCGCCAGGAAGAGCACATTGAGCTGATCGCTTCGGAAAACTACACCAGCCCTGCGGTCATGGAGGCTCAAGGTTCGGTTCTGACCAACAAGTACGCCGAAGGCTACCCAGGCAAGCGCTACTACGGCGGTTGCGAGTACGTCGACGTGGTTGAGCAACTGGCCATCGACCGTGCCAAGGAACTGTTCGGCGCCGATTACGCCAACGTCCAGCCGCACGCCGGTTCCCAAGCCAACAGCGCCGTGTACCTGGCCCTGCTGCAAGGCGGCGACACCATCCTGGGCATGAGCCTGGCCCACGGCGGTCACCTGACCCACGGCGCCAGCGTTTCCTCCTCCGGCAAGCTGTACAACGCCGTTCAATACGGTATCGATGCCAACGGCCTGATCGACTACGACGAAGTCGAGCGCCTGGCGGTTGAGCACAAGCCAAAAATGATCGTGGCCGGTTTCTCTGCCTACTCGCAGATCCTGGACTTCCCACGCTTCCGCGCTATCGCTGACAAAGTTGGCGCCTACCTGTTCGTCGACATGGCTCACGTAGCCGGTCTGGTCGCTGCTGGCGTCTACCCGAACCCGGTGCCTTACGCTGACGTGGTGACCACCACCACCCACAAGACCCTGCGCGGTCCACGTGGCGGCCTGATCCTGGCGCGTGCTAACGCCGAGATCGAGAAGAAGCTGAACTCCGCTGTGTTCCCAGGCGCCCAGGGTGGCCCGCTGGAGCACGTGATCGCCGCCAAAGCGATCTGCTTCAAAGAAGCCCTGCAGCCTGAGTTCAAGACTTACCAGCAACAAGTGGTCAAGAACGCCAAGGCCATGGCCGGTGTGTTCATCGAGCGCGGCTTTGACGTGGTGTCCGGCGGTACTGAAAACCACCTGTTCCTGCTGTCGCTGATCAAGCAGGACATTTCCGGTAAAGATGCTGACGCTGCCCTGGGCAAAGCCTTCATCACCGTGAACAAAAACTCCGTGCCGAACGACCCACGTTCGCCGTTCGTCACCTCCGGCCTGCGCTTCGGCACCCCGGCTGTGACCACTCGCGGCTTCAAGGAAGCAGAGTGCAAGGAACTGGCCGGCTGGATCTGCGACATCCTGGCAGACCTGAACAACGAAGCCGTGATCGACGCGGTGCGTGAGAAGGTCAAGGCCATCTGCAAAAAGCTGCCGGTATACGGCGCTTGATTGCAGTTGCTTGAATAAAAAGCCCGGCTTTAGCGCCGGGCTTTTTTATGCCCAAATTTCAACTTGAAATGCAATCACCTGTGGGAGCTGGCTTGCCTGCGATAGCGGCCTGTCAGCTGGCACATCATTGCCTGATCCACCGCAATCGCAGGCAAGCCAGCTCCCACAGTGGACCGTATTTCACGTCAGGGTTGGTAAACCTTGGCAAAACCGTCGCGAATTTTCTGCTCCGGCAACTCATCGGCAATAAACACAATCACGCTTTCGCGCGCCTCGCCCTCGGCCCACTCGGTGTCCCAATCGAAGCCGTAGAGTTTCAGCACACCCTGGAACACCATCCGCCGGTCTTCCCCGGCAATGTTCAGCACGCCCTTGTAGCGCAGCAGTTGCTTGCCGTGGTCTTCCAGCAGCTCGTTCATAAACTCGCTGAGGCGGTCGATATCCAGCGGCTGGTCGGTGCGCAGCACCAGGCTGGAAATGCGGTCGATGGACGGCGCGGCGCTGACCGGGCGCAGGTTCATGCCGGCATTGAGGTTGAAACCGCGCACATCGAGCAACTCCGCCAGGTCGATGGCGCCGTGGTCGACTACTCGAATCGGCGCGCGGCGGTTGATGCGGGTCAGGCGCTGGCTGAGGGCGTCGAAGGTCGCTTCGTCGACCAGGTCGCGCTTGCTCACCAGCAGGCGGTCGGCAAAGCCGATCTGCGCCTGGGCGATGGTCTGGGTCAGGTGGTGTTCGGCGTGCGCTGCGTCTACCAGCGTGATGATGCCATCGAGGATGTAGCGTTCGCGCAGCTCTTCATCAATGAAAAAGGTCTGGGCCACGGGCGCAGGATCCGCCAGGCCGGTGCACTCGATCACCAGGCGGTCGAAGGCGATTTCGCCACTGTCCAGGCGTTCAAGCAGCAGGTACAGGGCTTTGGTCAGGTCGGTGTGGATGGTGCAGCATACGCAACCGTTGGACAGGGTCATGACTTGCACGGGTTCTGCGCCCAGCAGCTGGGTGTCGATGCCGGCGTCACTGAATTCGTTTTCGATCACGGCGATTTTCAGGCCGTGCTCGGCTTTGAGCAGATGGCGCAGCAAGGTGGTTTTGCCGGCGCCGAGGAAGCCGCTGAGGATGGTGACGGGGATGGGAGAGGACAAAGACAATTCTCCTGAAAACTGAAGGAACACAAAACAAATGTGGGAGCAGACCTATGTGGGAGCTGGCTTGCCTGCGATGCAGACAACTCGGTCTTTCTAGCAGACCAAGTTGATGCTATCGCAGGCAAGCCAGCTCCCACACAAGCCCGCTCCCACATGGAATCACCGCTAGCCCAACCTATCGGGCTAGCAGCACTTGGGCCCACCCTTGCCACCATAACGGGCTTCCTGGCGTTCCCGGAAGAACGCCTTGTAGTCCATCATCGGTTTGTCCGGGTGTTTGGTTTGCATATGCTCGACGTAGGTGTCGTAGTCGGGCATGCCGACCATCAGGCGCGCGGCCTGACCGAGGTATTTACCGAGGCGACTGATGTCATTGAACATGCTTGCAATCCTCGATTACGCGTCCGGTACGGCCTGGAACGGGGCTTCTTTATCCGTACGTTCTTTGTTGCCCCAGGCGGCGACGCCGACCTTGAGCGCATAGAACAGGATGCTGAACACCACGAACAGGAACAGCGCCGTCAGCGTTGCGTTGGTGTAGGCGTTCCAGATCACGTGTTGCATCTGGTCGATGTTCTTGGCCGGCGCGAGGATCTGGCCGTTGGCCAGGGCGTCGCTGTACTTCTTGGCCAGCGACAGGAAGCCGATCGCCGGGTTGGCGTCGAACAGCTTGATGAAGCCCGCCGTGGTAGTGCAAATCAGCAGCCAGACGGCCGGCAGCATGGTCACCCAGATGTAGCGCTGGCGTTTCATTTTGATCAGCACAACGGTGGCGAGCATCAGCGCGATACCGGCCAGCATCTGGTTGGAGATGCCGAACAGCGGCCACAAGGTGTTGATACCGCCCAGTGGGTCGATCACGCCTTGGTACAGCAGATAACCCCACATCGCTACGCACCCTGCGGTCGCGATCAGGTTGGCGGTCCAGGACTCGGTACGCTTGAGCGACGGCACGAAAGAGCCGAGCAAATCCTGGAGCATGAAGCGACCGGCACGGGTGCCGGCGTCGACGGCCGTCAGGATGAACAGCGCTTCAAACAGGATCGCAAAGTGGTACCAGAAAGCCATGGTGTTTTCACCTGGCAGCACACTGTGCAGGATCTGCGCGATACCCACCGCCAGGGTCGGCGCACCGCCGGCACGCGCCAGGATGGTGGTTTCACCGATGTCATGGGCCACCGCCGTCAAGGCTTCCGGGGTAATGGCAAAGCCCCAGCTGCTGACGGTTTGCGCCACCGTCACCACGTCAGCGCCGACCACTGCAGCCGGGCTGTTCATGGCGAAGTACACGCCGGGTTCGATCACCGAAGCGGCAACCATGGCCATGATCGCCACGAACGACTCCATCAGCATCGCGCCGTAACCGATGTAGCGCGAGTTGACTTCGTTATCCAGCAGCTTGGGCGTGGTGCCCGAGGAAATCAGCGCGTGGAAACCCGAGACCGCGCCGCAGGCAATGGTGATGAACAGGAACGGGAACAGGCCGCCCTTCCATACCGGGCCGGTGCCGTCGATGAATTGGGTCAGGGCCGGCATTTTCAGCTCTGGCATGGTGACCAGGATGCCGATCGCCAGGGCGATGATGGTGCCGATTTTGAGGAAGGTGGAGAGGTAGTCACGCGGCGCAAGGATCAGCCATACCGGCAGTACTGCGGCAACGAAACCGTAGCCGATCAGCATCCAGGTGATCTGGATCCCGGTGAAGGAGAAGGCCTTGGCCCAGACCGGATCAGCAGCAATCTGCCCGCCCAGCCAGATTGAACCGAGCAGCAACAGCACGCCGATAATCGAGATTTCGCCGATGCGGCCCGGGCGGATGTAGCGCATGTACACGCCCATGAACATCGCGATCGGAATGGTCGCCATCACCGTGAAGATGCCCCATGGGCTTTCGGCCAGGGCCTTGACCACAATGAGCGCCAGCACCGCGAGGATGATGATCATGATCAGGAAGCAGCCGAACAGCGCGATGGTCCCGGGGATGCGACCCATTTCTTCGCGAACCATATCGCCCAGGGAACGGCCATTGCGACGGGTGGACAGGAACAGGACCATGAAGTCTTGCACCGCACCGGCCAGCACCACGCCGGCAATCAGCCACAGCGTGCCGGGCAGGTAGCCCATTTGCGCCGCCAGAACCGGGCCGACCAGCGGGCCTGCACCGGCAATCGCCGCAAAGTGGTGACCGAAAAGAATGTGTTTGTTGGTCGGCACATAGTCCAGACCGTCATTGTTGAGCACTGCGGGGGTGGCCCGCCGTGGATCGAGTTGCATCACGTTGTTAGCGATGAACAGACTGTAGTAACGGTACGCAACCAGGTAGATGGCCACAGCAGCGACCACAATCCACAAGGCGTTGATCGCCTCGCCGCGGCGCAAAGCCACTACGCCCAGGGCGCACGCTCCTACGATTGCCAGCACCAGCCAGGGTAGGTGGCGTAGCAGGCTATTATTATTTTTCATTTTTATATTCCAGCCAGGGTGGACAGAAAGGACAGCCAGTCCGAGTTTAGCGCTACTGGCCTTAAAGGCCACCCCCCTACATTGGTCTAGAGCCTTGCAACAGTAAAAAAAGCAGAAATAAAAGCCCGATGATGGCGCAGGGCTACAATCCTCCTATCCACAGAGGAATCGACCATGAGCGAACAGTCGTCTGATCGCCGCCGTTTTCGGCGTATCGCCTTCGATGCACGCACGACCATTGCGCAAGACGGCTGGAATTGGCCGGTGCAATTGGTGGACTTGTCGCTGAAAGGTTTGTTGGTGCAACGCCCGGATGACTGGCAGGGTAATCGTGCCGAGGCGTTCGACGTGGACATCCGCCTTGACCCCCAGGCGCATATCAAGATGCAGGTTAAGCTGGCCCATGATGAGCATGGGCAGTTGGGCTTTGTGTGCGAGCACATCGACCTGGAGTCGATCAGCCATTTGCGCCGGCTGATCGAACTGAACCTCGGCGATCAGGAAGAACTTGAGCGCGAGCTCGGCGCGCTGCTGCAGGTGTAACGCTTTACGGAAACGCCGTACGTGCCGGGAATTCGTTTTCTGCGTCCCAGTAGCCCGCCTTTTGACTCGAGGTGGCCTGCCATTGGCCGTCGACAAACCGATAGGTTTCAAACCGCGTGGCGAAATCATCATCGCCGTCACCGTCCATAAATGACGAGACTTGCAACAACTCATCTGCGCCGCCGTCGGCGGGCGTTGCGATCTGCCACGCGGCTTTGCCGGTCTGGGCCAGGGTCAATGGCTCGACCTTACCGTCGGCGCCCTTGTAACTCACGGGTTTGAGTTGCTGTTTGGCTGGCAGCAGCAGTTGCGTCGCAGGGCCGCTGTAACTGCCCATCGGCGCCGTCTGATCAATGCTCAAAAAGTACACAGGGTCCGGCAGCCCTTTGAGCGGGGCCTTCTCGACTTTGGCCAATGGGTAACCAAGCTCTTCGCTGACCAGCACCTCGCCGGACGCCGACAGCAAACGCACGCGGGCTTTGAGCAACGGGTTTTCGACCAGATCACCGGGCTCGTCAAACGAGTCCTCATCCAGGCCATTGCCCCAACTGTCTTTGTGCAATTGGGCGCTGATGCGCTGGTCTTCCAGCACTTGCAGCACGCTGCCGTCCTGGGTCGCCAACTTCTGCGCAGACCGGTAACCGGCCGGCAGCTTGGCCGACTCGGCCAAGGCGATGCCCGGCAAACCCACCAAGGCCATGAACAGGGCAACGGCTGCCCAGCGATTCGTGTTGTGCATTGCACTCATCCCTGACTGATCCATGAATTATTCGAACAGTGCATCCAACGCCTGCTCCAGGCGCGTGACGCCAATCACCTTTAACCCAGCAGGCATCTCTTTTGGCGCGTTGCCCTTGGGCACAATCGCACGCTTGAAGCCATGTTTGGCGGCTTCTTTAAGGCGCTCCTGGCCACTCGGCACCGGGCGCACTTCGCCGGACAGGCCGACTTCACCAAACACCAGCAAATCATGGGGCAGCGGCTTATTGCGCAGGCTGGACATCACCGCCGCCATCAACGCCAGGTCGGAAGCGGTTTCCAACACCTTGACCCCGCCGACCACGTTAAGGAACACGTCCTGGTCGTGGGTGGGAATGCCGCCGTGACGGTGCAACACCGCCAGCAGCATCGCCAAGCGGTTCTGATCCAGCCCGAGGGTGACCCGGCGCGGGTTGGCCAGGTGGCTGTCATCCACCAGCGCCTGGACTTCCACCAGCATCGGCCGGGTGCCTTCCCACGTGGCCATCACCACACTGCCCGGGACTTCTTCCTGGGCACGCGTAAGAAAAATCGCCGATGGGTTGGAGACTTCTTTCAGGCCTCGATCAGTCATGGCGAACACGCCCAATTCGTTGACCGCGCCGAAGCGGTTCTTCACCGCCCGCAGCAAGCGGAGCCGGCCATCGGATTCGCCTTCGAAATACAGCACGGTGTCGACCATATGCTCGAGCACTCGCGGCCCGGCCAGCGCGCCTTCTTTGGTCACGTGGCCGACCAGGAAAATCGCCGTGCCGCTCTGCTTGGCATACCGCACCAGCAGCGCCGCACTCTCGCGCACCTGGGACACGCCGCCCGGTGCCGATTGCAGCTGCTCGGTGAAAATTGTCTGGATCGAGTCGATCACCATGACCTTGGGCTTTTCGATGCGGGCCGTGGCGATGATGCTTTCGATGCAGGTTTCGGTCATCACCCGCAGTTGGTCCTGGGGCAAGCCCAGGCGCCGGGCGCGCATGGCCACTTGCTGCTGGGATTCCTCACCGGTGACGTACAGCGCCGGCATGCGGCTGGCGATGCTGCACAGGGTTTGCAGCAGGATGGTCGATTTGCCGATGCCGGGGTCACCGCCGATCAGCACCACCGAGCCGTCCACCAGGCCGCCGCCGAGTACGCGGTCCAGCTCGCCGGAGGCGGTGGAGAAGCGCGGGATTTCTTCAACGCTGACTTCGGCCAGGGTTTTGATCTGCGCCTGTTGCCCGGTCCAGCCGGCACGGCCGGTGGGGGCCGCTGCGCCGCCGCTTTCAATCATGGTTTCCGTCAGGGTGTTCCACGCGCCGCACTCGGTGCACTGGCCGGCCCACTTGGGAAAGGTCGCGCCGCACTCGGTGCAGCCGTACATGCGCTTGGCCTTTGCCATTTGAGAACCTCCAACCGAAAAACCGCGATGATAGCTCAGCGCGGTGCCGGGGTCCGAATTTCACCACTGGCCAATCGTGAAGCGCTGTTGCCGATGAGGTCTTCGGCGTTGAGGTCGGCGCCTTTGGCTTTTAATTCATCCAGCAGCTCGACGCGCTTGAACAGCCCGGCGTACATGGCCGCGGTCTGCCCGGCGCCATTACGCTGGTCGGGGTTGCAGTCGGTGGCCAGCAGGCGCTGGGCGATTTTCAGCTCACCCTTGAAGATCGCGCCCATCAGCGCGGTGTTGCCGCGTTTATCCTGCACGCAGGCGTCGGCGCCGGCGTTGAGCAAGCGCTCCACAAAAGAGCCCTGGCCGTGATAGGCGGCGAGGATCAGCGCGGTGTAGCCCTTGTCGTCCTGAGTGTTGAGGCTGTAGCCGGATTCGATGAAGGTGTTGAGCATGTCGATATCGCCACGGCGGGCGGCGTCGAAGTAGTAGTCCTGCAATTGCGCCTTGAGCGCGACCGGGTCAGGCGACTCGGCGTGGGCGACAAAAGCCAGCATCACCATTAATAAACCAATCGAAATACGCATGGGGTGTTCTCCTGCCAGGAGCCGACGCCCGTGCAAGGGCGCCGACCGGAACGGACGTCAGTCGGTCAGTTTGTCTGCCAGCGCTTTCACGCGAGTCAGGTCACCTTTGGCGACTTTGGTCACGCCGGTGCCGTATTCAGGGTCCGCCTTATAAAGGAACGACAGGATGATGTGCTTGCTCTCATCGTCAGTCGTCGCCAGCGAGCCGCCGAAGTTTTCGATCAAGTCCTGGCGCTCTTTCTTGCTGTAGGAACGATACAAATCACCGGCTTGCTTGAAGTTCTGCTCACGCTGGATCTTCGCTTGCTGGGTGCTGCCCGACAGCGCCGACTGGCTGTAGCGTGCGGTTTGCGGCTCTTCGCGTGGCAACAGGCGGCTTGGCTGGTAGTTCACACCGGTGGTGGTCTTGCCTGAGTTCATCGCGCCGTCCTGGTTACCGTTGTTGACGGTCACCCGTGGAGCGTTGATCGGCAGTTGCAGGGCATTCGGCCCCAGGCGGTACATCTGTGTGTCGGCGTAGGAGAACACTCGGCCTTGCAGCAGGCGATCTTCCGACGGCTCGATGCCCGGCACGAGGTTGGCCGGGGCCATGGCCACTTGCTCGGTTTCCTGGAAGACATTCGCCGGGTTGCGGTTCAGCACCATCTGGCCAACTTTGCGTTCCGGCACATTCGGCCAGATTTTGGTGGCGTCCAATGGGTCGAAGTCAAACTTAGCCAAGTCGTCAGGTTTAAGGACTTGCACGTACAAGTCCCACTTGGGGAAGTCGCCTTTATTGATGTGGGTGACCAAGTCGTTGGTCATATGGCTGTAGTCACGCCCTTGCACGTCGGTGACTTGTTTAGGGTCGAGGTTCTTGATGCCTTGCAGGCTCTTCCAGTGGAACTTGACGTAGTGCACTTCGCCCTTGGCGTTAATCAACTTGTAGGCATGTACGCCGTTGCCGTCCATTTCACGGTAACTGGCCGGGGTGCCGGAGTCGGAATACAGCTCGGTCAGCGTGCGGGTGGACTCGGGAACATGGGAGAAGAAATCGAAACGGCGGGAATCGTCGTCCAGGTTAGTGCGCGGGTCGGGCTTGAACGCGTGGACCATGTCCGGGAACTTGATCGCATCGCGAATAAAGAACGTCGGGAAGTTATTGCCGACCAAGTCCCAGTTACCTTCGGCGGTATAGAACTTGGTGGCAAAGCCGCGTGGGTCGCGCAGGGTTTCCGGGGAATGGTTGCCGTGGACCACGGCGGAGAAACGCACAAACACCGGCGTGGCCTCACCGGCCGCGAACACTTTGGCTTTGGTCAGGTCGCTGAGGTTGTCGGTGACGGTGAAGGTGCCGTGGGCGCCGGTGCCACGGGCGTGAACCACGCGCTCGGGGATGCGTTCACGGTCAAAACGCTGCAATTTTTGAATCAGTTGCACATCTTGCAGCAGCACCGGGCCGTTGGCACCGGCGGTTTGCGAGTTCTGGTTGTCGCCCACGGCGGCACCGTTATCGCGCGTGAGGTTGGCGGCCTGTACGGAGAGCGACAGCAGGCTGGCGCTTGCGAGCATCAGCGCATGTCGCGCGAGAACCGGGCCGCGCTTCATTGGATTGTTCATCGAGGTTTCCTCTGGTTTTTTTAGTGCACATTCAGTTGTGCTTGCCAGAGGCTAGTGACCCGCGAGTCAGAAGATAAATAGAAAAACCCCACCGGGCCGATTAGGAAAATATGGTGGTAAGCCACTGAAATAACGAGTATTCCGCGCGCGATTGGTGGCACTTTGCAAACTATTTGCGATTTAATGTGTCGATAAAAATTGACAGTGTTAACGGTTGTGTCGCGCAAGCCTTCAGCGACTGACTTACACTGACTTCCACCCTTCTCATCTGTAACAAGGAATAACCTATGGGCGTGATCAGTGAGTTCAAGGCCTTCGCGGTCAAAGGCAATGTGGTCGACATGGCCGTCGGTATCATCATCGGCGCCGCTTTCGGCAAAATTGTTTCCTCGTTTGTGGGCGACGTGGTGATGCCGCCTATCGGTCTGCTGATCGGTGGCGTGGATTTCGGGGACTTGGCGATAACGCTCAAAGCCGCGCAGGGTAACGTGCCCGCCGTGGTGCTGGCGTACGGCAAGTTCATCCAGAGCGTGATCGACTTTGTGATCGTGGCCTTTGCAATCTTTATGGGCGTGAAGGCGATCAACCGCCTGAAGCGCGAAGAGGCTGTGGCCCCCAGCTTGCCGCCAACGCCAAGCAAGGAAGAAGTGTTACTGGGTGAGATCCGCGATCTGCTCAAGGCACAGAACGACAAGCCGCTTTAATCAACTCGGGCTTGGCAAAAAAAGGCGCCTGTTGCAGGCGCCTTTTTTTTACCCCGGCGGTTTACCAGTAGTTTTCCACTGCCACCTGGCCGGGACGGCGGCTCAGGCTCAGTTGCATGTCGCGTTGCTTGAGCAGTTGGCGGGTGTCATCGACCATCTGTGGGTTGCCGCAAATCAGTACGCGGGAGTGTTCCGGGGTCAGTTCAACGCCGGCAGCACGCTCCAACTCGCCATTCTCGATGAGGGTGGTAATGCGCCCATTCAGCGCCCCCGGATGCTGCTCACGGGTCACGATAGGAATGTAGACGAGCTTGTGAGCGTGCTCGGTCAGGTACTCACGCTCGCCCAGCTCCTTGATCAACGCCTGATACGCCAGCTCCTGGGCCTCCCGAGCGCTGTACACCAGCACAATGCGCTCGAATTTTTCCCACACCTCAAAGTCCTGCAGGATCGACAGGAATGGCGCCACGCCAGTCCCGGTACCCAGCAACCACAAATCACGCCCGTCGACAAAGCGGTTGAGTGTCAGGAAGCCCGTGGCTTGACGCTCCACCAGCAGCGTATCGCCCACCTGCAGGCGACTCAGTTCACTGGTGAATTCGCCGCCCGGTACAACGATGGAAAAGAAGTCGAGGTGCTCGTCAAACGGCGAAGACACGATGGAATAGGCACGCCATACGGTGCTGCCATCCGCCTTGGCGACGCCCAAACGCACGAACTGGCCTGCCGTAAACCGAAAACCCGGGTCGCGCGTGGTGCGCAAGGTAAACAGGCTGGGGGTCAGCGATTGCACGTCGAGCAAGGTCTGGCGGGTAAATTTCTCAGCACTGGCCGTCATGAGGGGCTCCGTTTAACAGGTGCCCTAGTGTCCCTCAAAGTCGCGCAGGGAAACACCGCTGGTTTGTACTGGCATTACGATTGTTCGACAGTCTTACAGGCAGGCATGAGGTTAGGCTGCTCAGCTACTTGTAACAAGTAAATACAAAGCAGCTGTCTAGTTCGAACTAATCATTTAGCTATTTCCCTGCTTTCTTAAGGTCATTAGATGACGCCTTGAATTTAATTGCCATCAATTTAACATCGCCGGCAAGTTGTTAAAAACAATGAATTTTTCCGGGCAGCAAGTCGCCCTGTACAAAAATAAACATCCTGTACACATTAGAGAAAATGAAATGCGGATAACAGGCAAATTTTTTTCACACAAAATACGTAGGACATGTCCTACACTAATTTTCGTGCCGCATTGGGGGCCAGGACGTACCCAAGTCACACTAACACCCATGGAGAGTTACCAATGGTTAACTGGCGCAATACAAGACTCCCCAAACTGGAGGGTGAGGACAAGATCACCACTGTTTATGAGATGGTCATCAATCACACCTACCAGCTAGGGTTTGAATACTGTTCCTTCACAATGAGCTCACAACAATCCAACCATCAGACGAAGCCGATCAATTTAAATAACTACCCGCATGAATGGAACACACTTTATAACCAGGCGCACTTTTTTGATGTAGACCCTGTCGTTGCTCACTGCAAACGTAGCGTGCTGCCGATTGTGTGGGAGCAGAAGACCTTCAACGCCTCACCGGATTTATGGGCGTTGGCCCAATCGTTTGGCGTGCACTTGGGCTGGACCCAGGCAGTGCATGACTTCCAAGGCGTGTTCAGCATGCTGAGCCTGGGTCGAAGTACCGGCAAAGTCACCCCCGAAGAACTTTACGAGAAAGCCGGCCAGGTACTGTGGCTCTGCCATGCGATGCACGCAGTGGTAGCCCATAAATATGCCGAAAAACCGGGCATCACGCCCCCTTGCAAGCTGACGCCACGGGAAACGGATATCCTCAGATGGTCAGCCATGGGCAAGACTGCATCAGACATCGCCACGATCCTGTGCCTGTCAGAGCGTACCGTGGGCTTTCATATCAGCAGTTGCCTCAGGAAGCTGGGCGTCAATAACAAGATCGCTGCCGTGCTCTGTGCCTCGAAAGCCGGGTTGTTTTAGCTGCTTTAGAAACACAGCATGTAATCCCATCGAAAAAAAAGTAACATTTACGGCCAATTCTGAGTGTTGACGCAGTTCCCGTTGCGGAAGTCGCCTCGCAGTTCACTCAGATGGTTGCGCCGGCTGCCCACAGCCGCCGAACACCCATCGATGACCCAGAGCCTCCCCCGCCATGCCCCTGCTTGACAGCCCCTTCGCCCAGCTCGACCTGATTCGCCAGCCTGAGCAACACAATGATCCGCTGCAGGCCTTCGACGCCGCCGACGAGTACCTGCTCAGCTATCTGGCCGAACAGCAGCCCGGCGCTGCAACCCGTGTGCTGGTGCTCAATGACAGTTTCGGCGCCTTGGCGGCCAGCCTGGAAGGCCAGGTGCAGCTCACGTCCAGCGGCGATTCGTTTCTCGCAGCCCTTGGCCTTGAGAAAAACCTGGTGCGCAACGGCAAGGCATTTGACGCGGTGACGTTTGTGCCTGCCAGCCAGGTGCCAGTGGGGCCGTTCGACCGCGTGCTGATCCGCGTGCCCAAAACCCTGGCGCTGCTCGAAGAGCAATTGATCCGTCTGCAAGGGCAATTGGCACCGGGCGCCGAAGTGGTCGCCTCGGCAATGATCAAGCACTTGCCACGGGCCGCAGGCGAGTTGCTGGAGCGGTACATCGGGCCGATGCACGCGTCTCTCGCAGTAAAAAAAGCACGGCTGCTGATCGCGACCGCAGAGGCTCGCCCTAACGCCGTGTCGCCCTACCCCACCCGTTACAGCCTGGACACACCGAGCATCGAACTGCTCAACCACGCCAATGTATTCTGCCGCGAAGGCCTGGACATCGGCACCCGCGCCTTCCTCCCACACCTGCCAAAAAATCTGGGCAGCGCCCGCGTGGCGGACCTGGGCTGTGGCAACGGCGTATTGGCGATCGCCAGCGCGCTGCAAAACCCCGACGCGCAGTACACCTTGGTGGATGAGTCCTACATGGCCGTGCAGTCTGCGCTCGAGAACTGGCAAGCGGCTCTGGGTGCACGCGATGTGACGGTGCGCGCCGACGATGGCCTGGCCGGCCAGGAGCCAGACTCCCTGGACGTGGTGCTATGCAATCCACCCTTCCACCAACAGCAGGTAGTGGGCGATTTCCTCGCTTGGCGCATGTTCCAGCAAGCGCGATCATCACTGGTGGTTGGCGGCGCCCTTTATATAGTTGGCAACCGTCACTTGGGTTATCACACCAAACTGGCGCGGTTATTCCGTGGCGTCGAGCAAGTCGCTACCACACCGAAATTCGTGATCCTCAAAGCGCGCAAATAAAAAAACCCTGCCACTCTTGCGAGTGACAGGGCTGAAAGCCGGGCCGCGAGGCCCGGATTGGGATGTCAGTGGGTCGTCAGGCCGGCCGCGTTCATGAACATACGCATCAGGCTGGCGACGACGAACAGCGCCAGCACACTGCCAGTCCAGATCATCGCCAACCACCCCAGGCGCCGCCACAGCGGCTGTTTCTCGGCCTGTTCGATCTCTTGCAACGACGGTTTGCCGGACATGAATCAACCCTCCTAGTGGTAGCCGTCTTCGTGGGTGACCTTGCCGCGGAACACGTAGTAGCTCCAGAAGGTGTAGCCCAGGATGAACGGGATGATGAACAGCGTGCCCACCAGCATGAAGCCCTGGCTCTGCGGCGGCGCAGCGGCATCCCAGATCGAGACTGACGGCGGAATGATGTTCGGCCACAGGCTGATGCCCAAGCCGCTGTAGCCGAGGAAGATCAGCACCAGCGTCAGCAAAAACGGCGTGTAGTGCGCATTACGCGCCACGGCGCGGATCAGACCGTACATGGTCACCAGCACCAGGATCGGCACCGGCAGGAACCAGAACAGGTTCGGCAGGGTGAACCAGCGCGAAGCGATTTCCGGGTGCGCCAGTGGCGTCCACAGGCTGACGATGCCGATCACCGCCAACACCACGAAAGCCAATGGCCGCGCCAGGTTGTGCATCTGCTCCTGCAACTTGCCTTCGGTCTTCATGATCAGCCAGGTGCAGCCGAGCAAGGCATAGGCGATGACCAAGGCAACGCCGCAGAACATCGTGAACGGCGTGAGCCAGTCCAGCGAACCACCGGCAAACTGACGGTCGACCACCGGGATGCCGTCGATAAACGCCCCCAGCGCCACGCCCTGGAAGAACGTCGCCGCAACCGAGCCGCCGATAAATGCCTTGTCCCACAGGTGACGCTTGTCGTCCTTGGCCTTGAAGCGGAACTCGAAGGCCACGCCCCGGAAGATCAGCCCGATCAGCATCAGGATCAACGGCAGGTACAACGCCGACAACACCACCGAATAGGCCAGCGGGAACGCGCCGAACAGCGCCGCGCCGCCAAGTACCAGCCAGGTTTCGTTACCGTCCCAGACCGGGGCGACAGTGTTCATCATCACGTCACGGTCGACTTTTCCCGGAATGAACGGGAAGAGGATGCCGATACCCAGGTCAAAGCCGTCCATGACCACGTACATCATGATGCCGAAGATGATGATCACGGCCCAGATCAGCGGAAGATCAATACCCATCTCAATTCCCCTTGTGCTGGATGTGGGCGTGGTCGTGGTCGTCATCGCTGCCATCATCGGCGGCAGACAACGGACGCGCCGGTGTGCGTTTCTGGCCAGGGCCACCGTGGGTCGGTTCGCTGCCTTCGTGGGTCTGCGGCCCTTTGCGCACCAGGCGCATCATGTAGCCCAACCCTGCGCCGAACAGCGCGAAGTACACCACCACAAACAGCACCAGCGTAATCGTCATCTGCGCCAGGCTATGCCCGGAGGATGCATCTGCCGTGCGCATCAGCCCATAGACCACCCATGGCTGGCGGCCGATTTCGGTGGTGAACCAACCGGCGAGAATCGCGATCAGACCGGACGGGCCCATCCACAGCGCCAGGTACAGGAACGGCTTGGATGTGTACATCTTGCCGCCCCGGCGCAGCCAGAGGCTGAACAGGCCGGTGAAGATCATCAGGAAGCCCAGGCCGACCATGACCCGGAACGACCAGAACACGATGGTCGAATTGGGGCGGTCTTCCGGTGGAAACTCCTTGAGCGCCGGCACTTGTTTATCCAGCGAGTGCGTCAGGATCAGGCTGCCGAGGTACGGAATCTCGACCGCGTATTTGGTTTTCTCGGCCTTCATATCGGGCCAGCCGAACAGGATCAGCGGCGTCGGCTCGTTGCCGATATTTTCCCAGTGGCCTTCAATCGCGGCGATTTTCGCCGGTTGATGCTTGAGGGTGTTGAGGCCGTGGAAGTCACCGATCACCGCCTGGATAGGCGCCACGATCAGGGCCATCCACATCGCCATCGACAGCATGGTGCGGATCGCCGGGTTGTCCTTGCCGCGCAGCAAATGCCAGGCCGCCGAAGAGCCGACGAAGAACGCGGTGGCCACAAAGGCCGCCGTGGCCATGTGCATCAGGCGGTAGGGGAACGACGGGTTGAAGATCACCGCCAGCCAGTCGGTCGGAATCACACGGCCATCGATGATTTCAAAGCCTTGCGGCGTCTGCATCCAGCTGTTGGACGCGAGAATCCAGAAGGTCGAGATCAACGTACCCACGGCCACCATCACCGTGGCAAAGAAGTGCAATTTGCGCCCGACCTTGTTCCAGCCGAACAGCATCACCCCCAGGAACCCGGCCTCAAGGAAGAAGGCCGTCAGCACTTCATAGGTCAGCAATGGCCCGGTCACCGCGCCGGCGAAGTCCGAGAAACGGCTCCAGTTGGTGCCGAACTGGTAGGCCATGACCAACCCCGAGACCACACCCATGCCGAAGTTGACGGCAAAGATCTTCGACCAGAAATGGTAGAGGTCACGGTAGGTGTCGTTATGGGTCTTGAGCCACAAGCCTTCCAGCACCGCAAGGTAACTGGCCAGGCCGATGGTGATCGCCGGGAACAGGATGTGGAATGAGATGGTGAACGCGAATTGAATTCGGGCGAGATCTAGCGCCTCCAAACCGAACATAAGTCTTCCTCTGTCAGGTAATACCGGCTGCTGGCTGGGAGCCTGCACCCACTGCCCCCACGGATATGGAGTAAGGCGAATT
The DNA here is from genome assembly GCF_022662395.1 of Pseudomonas sp. MONT-RG-20F-20-E-7-02. NCBI lineage: Bacteria > Pseudomonadati > Pseudomonadota > Gammaproteobacteria > Pseudomonadales > Pseudomonadaceae > Pseudomonas > Pseudomonas sp. MONT-RG-20F-20-E-7-02. Next base: position 207,637 of record NZ_JAKNQN010000008.1, on the reverse strand, counting down.
TCAATTCGTTTCTTTTTTTAACCAACCACGCAGGGAGTCTGGCCTTTCGGCCGCCAGAACAATCCCGGGGCAGGGTTTGATCTGGATCAAGCATTGATCAAAGAGTAGTCCCATTTTGGCTGTAGGACTGTGTGGTCTTTTGCCGCGTGACAGGCTGCCTCAGTCGACTTCTCGCAACTATTTGTTACAGCTTGGTGCTAATCTCGACATTCCCTCCGTTCCTGACCTGAATTCCCGATGCCTACCCGTGAACCTGCGTTGCTATTGCGTCACCATCGCCCTTTCATCGCGTTCTGGCTGGCACGCATCTTCACTGCCAGCGGCTTCCAGATGCTCACCGTGGCCATCGGCTGGAACCTCTACCAACTGACCGGTAACGTGCTGGACCTGGGTTTGGTCGGCCTGGTGGAATTCGTACCGCGTGTACTGTTCATGCTGCACACCGGGCATGTGGCCGACCGCTATGACCGGCGCAAGGTCGCTGCGATCTGCCAGACCGTGCAGGCGCTGATCGCGTTATCCCTGGCCATCGGCGGCCTGACCGGCAACGTGACCCGCGAGATGATCTTCATCCTCGCCTTCCTGCTCGGCGCTGCGCGCTCGTTCGAGATGCCGACCACCCAGGCGCTGCTGCCGAGCATCGTGCCCAGCGCGCTGTTCCCGCGCGCCGTGGCGTCGTCGCAATCGGCACAGCAACTGGCGACCATCGTCGCGCCGGCCCTCGGCGGTTTGCTGTATGCGTTTGGCAGCGTGTGGGTGTATGGCCCAACCGTGGCGTTGTACCTGATCGCCTGCGTATTGACCCTCAACCTGCCCGCCCGCCAGACCCCATTGAATAAAGCCAAGGCCACCATGGACTCGTTGCTGGCCGGGATTCGCTTTATCCGCAGCCGCCCGGACATCCTCGGCGCCATCTCACTCGACCTGTTCGCCGTGCTGCTGGGCGGCGCGACCGCATTGCTGCCGGTGTTTGCCAAAGACATCCTGCTGACCGGCGCCTGGGGCCTGGGCCTGCTGCGCTCGGCACCCGCGGTGGGCGCCTTGTTGATGTCGCTGTGGCTGGCGCGATTCTCGGTGGACCGGCAAGTCGGGCGGGTGATGTTTACGGCTGTCGGGGTATTTGGCGTGGCGACTATCGCCTTTGGCCTGTCGACCTCGTTCTGGTTTTCGCTGGCGGTGCTGGTGGTGCTCGGCGCGGCGGACATGATCAGCATGGTGATTCGCGCCTCGTTCGTGCAGTTGGAGACGCCGGATGAAATGCGCGGCCGCGTGAGTGCGGTCAACGGCCTGTTTATCGGCGCTTCCAATCAACTCGGTGAATTTGAATCGGGCATCACCGCCCACTGGTTCGGTACTGTGCCTGCCGTTGTGATGGGCGGGATTGGCACGCTGGTGGTGACGGGGGTGTGGATAAAATTGTTCCCGACCCTGGCCAACCGCGACCGTATGCATGTGCCGGTCGAAGAGACCAAAGTCTGATCCTCAACACAATTCCTTGTGGGAGCTGGCTTGCCTGCGATAGCGGTGGGTCAGCACCTGATTAGTGGCTGGTACACCGTTATCGCAGGCAAGCCAGCTCCCTGGGGTCTCCACTGGGTTTAAGAGGTGTGTTAAAGCACCTTATCCAGGGTGATCGGAAAGTCCCGCACGCGCTTGCCGGTGGCGTGATAAATCGCATTCGCCACCGCCGCCGCGACCCCGACGATACCAATCTCACCGACACCCTTGGACCCGAGGGCGTTGACGACTTCGTCGTGTTCTTCGACAAAAATCACGTCAATTTCGCCAATATCGGCGTTCACCGGGATGTGGTATTCGGCCAGGCTGTGGTTCATGTGGCGCCCCAATTGATGATCCGTCTGGGTTTCTTCGTGCAGCGCCATACCAATCCCCCACACTACGCCGCCGAGGATCTGGCTGCGGGCCATCTTCGGATTAACCACGCGCCCGGCAGCAATCGCACTGACCACCCGGCTGACCTTGATGGTGCCCAGGTCTTCATCGACCCGAACCTCGACAAACACCGCCGAATGGGTGGCCGTTGCGTAGCCTTCACGTTTTTTGTCCGGCTCGCTGTCGACCTGTACTTCCAAAGCCTCTTCGCCGCTATCCTTGATCAGTTGGGCCAACGACACACTCACATCCCCCGTGTGCAACTGGCCGTCTTCAAAGCGCACAGACTCTGCGTCCTTGAACACCGGGTAAGTCTGCCGGGCAATCTTCAGCAATTTGGCATTCAGCGCTTCGCACGCCTGCTGCACGGCCGTGCCGACGGACGACACAGTGAACGAGCCGCCCTGCAAAGGCGCGGTGGGCAAGGACGAGTCGCCCAGCAAAAACTGGATATCGCCCATTGGCACGCCGCTGGCCTGGGCGGCAATCTGGGTCATGACCGTGTAGGTGCCAGTGCCGATATCGGTAGTGGCGCTGCTCACCGTCAGTTTGCCCTCGGTGTCGATGCGCGCCTTGGCGCTGGCCTTCATTTGCATGGCTTCCCACACGCCGCCGGCCATGCCCCAGCCGATCAACTGGTTGCCATCACGCATACTGCGCGGCTCCGGGTTGCGCTGGCTCCAGCCGAAGCGTTCAGCGCCTTCGCTGTAGCATTCGCGCAGGGCTTTGCTCGACCAGGGTTTGTCTTCGGCCTGGTTGCGCTCGGCGTAGTTGATCAGGCGCAGTTGCACCGGGTCCATGCCCAGCGCACACGCCAGTTCATCCATGGCGCATTCCAGGCCGATCACGCCCAACGCGGCGCCGGGCGCGCGCATGTCCATTGGCGTGTACACATCCAGCGGCACCAGTTTGTAGGTCAATTGCACGTTGTCACACTGGTAGAGCATGCCGCTCCATTCCACCACGTGTTCGCTGAAATCTTCGAAGCGCGACGTCTGGCCAATCGCGGTATGCCCCAGCGCGAGCAGGCGGCCGTTGGCGGCGGCGCCCATCTGCAAACGCTGCAAGGTGCGCGGGCGGTAGCCGAAGGTGAACATTTGTTGGCGGGTCAGGGTGACGCGCACCGATCGCTTGAGTGCCAGCGCCCCCATCACGGCCAACGGCAGTTGATATTGCGGGCGCAGGCCCGAGCCAAAGGCGCCGCCGACGAACGCGGCAAAAATCCGCACCTGGCTTTTGTCCAAGCCGAAGACTTTTTGCACGTAGGCCTGGCAGTTCTGCGTGCCTTGGGTCTTGTCGTGGATATGCAGGGTGCCGTCCGCTTGGTACAGCACGGTGCTGGCGTGGGGCTCCATCGGGTTGTGGTGTTCGATCGGCGTGCTGTAGTGCATGTCGAGGCTGACGGCGGCCGCGGCCCATTCGGCCTGGAAGTTGCCGCGTGGCGCAGGTGGCGTTTGCGGCGAAGGGTACGCCTGCTCCTGCAGGGCCACCAGGTCGGTTTCGAAGGCTTCGCTGGCGTACTCGATCTCGACCAGCGAACCGGCATGCCGCGCCAGTTCCAGGTTATCCGCAATCACCAGCGCCAAGGGTTGGCCGCTGTACAGCACACGGTCGTTATACAGCGGGCGAAATGGCGAGCCATCCGCCGCATCGGCGTCGGCGAAAGCCTCATCGTAACTGGCGATATTGGGCCGGTTGAGGTGATCAAGCACCATGACCACGCCCGGCAGCGCCAAGGCTTTGGACGCATCGATCCTGACGACCCGGCCTTTAGCGATGGTGCTGGAGACCACACTGCCATGCAGCAAGCCTTTTTCGGGATACTCACCGGCATAGCGTGCCTGGCCAGTCACTTTGAGCAGACCGTCGACGCGGTCCAAGGGTTTGCCGACAGCGGTCATGGGCGTTCTCCTGCGACAGCGGCATCGCTCAGGGCGCGAATAATTGCGCGGCGCGCCAGCTTGATCTTGAAGCCGTTGTGTTCCAAGGGCTCGGCGTCTTGCAGCAAGGCGTCGGCGGCGGCGCTGAAGGTTTCACGGCTGACGGACTGGCCGATCAGCGCGGCTTCTACCGCGCGGTCACGCCACGGTTTGTGCGCCACGCCACCGAGGGCCAGGCGTGCATCGACGATACGGTCGCCGTCCAGTTCAAGGGCGGCGGCGACGGAAACCAAGGCGAAGGCATAGGAGGCCCGGTCGCGAATTTTCAGGTAATGGCTGTGATTGGCCAGATGGTCGGCAGGCAACTCGATGGCAGTAATCAACTCATCGTCGGCCAGCAGGTTGTCGCGCTGCGGCGTATCGCCGGGCAGTCGATGGAAGTCGGCAAACTCGATAATCCGCGCGCCACCACGGCCTTCTACGTGTACCCGCGCTTCCAGCGCCGCCAAGGCCACACACATGTCCGAGGGATGCGTGGCCACGCAGTGCTCGCTGGCGCCGAGGATCGCGTGGATGCGGTTCAAACCGGTGCGCGCCGGGCAACCGCTTCCAGGCTCACGCTTGTTGCACGGCACATTGGCGTCATAGAAGTAGTAACAACGGGTGCGCTGCAACAGGTTGCCACCGGTGCTGGCCATATTGCGCAATTGCGGCGAGGCGCCGGCCAGGATGGCCTGGGACAGCAACGGGTAACGCTGCTCGATCAACGGGTGCCAGGCCAGGTCGGCGTTGCTCACCAGCGCGCCGATGCGCAAGCCACCGTCGGCGGTTTCTTCAACCTCATGCAACGGCAGGCCGGTGATATCGATCAAGTGTTCGGGGCGGCTGATGTTTTCTTTCATCAGGTCCAGCAGGTTGGTGCCACCGGCGATAAAGCGCGACGCGGCGCTGCTCAGGTGCACGGCCTCATGCACATCGGCGGGCTTGCTGTACTGGAAGGGGTTCATTGCTCACCTCCCTGGGCGCGACAGGCCGGCAAGGCGTCTTCGATGGCATCACGGATGTTGTTGTAGGCGCCGCAGCGGCACAGGTTGCCGCTCATCAGTTCCTGGATCTGCGCGGTGTCGTGGGCACGGCCTTCATTGGCCAGGCCGACGGCGGAGCAGATTTGGCCGGGGGTGCAGTAGCCGCACTGGAAGGCGTCATGCTTGATAAAGGCCTGCTGCATCGGGTGCAACACGTCGCCCTGGGCCAAGCCTTCGATGGTGGTCAGCTCGGCGCCATCGCACATCACCGCCAGGGTCAGGCAGGCGTTCACGCGTTTGCCATCGCGCAATACGGTGCAGGCGCCGCATTGGCCGTGGTCGCAGCCCTTTTTGCTGCCGACCAGGTCGAGTTGCTCACGCAACAGGTCGAGCAAGGTGGTCCAGGGCAACACGTCCAGTTGGCGACTCTGACCGTTCAGAGTCAGGCGTATCGGGTGGCTGACGAACGGCTTGGCCGCCGCGCCATTGGGGGTTGCGCTCATAAACACCTCACGGGTTGTTATCCATCCGCGGCGTTCAGGAAAGTCGCCGTCTCAGGGGTACGACTTCCCGGGGTTTTGAGCGTTCAAGGCAATTGATAGGTGGCGATCAGCGAATGCTGAGGGTGGTGACCAATTGATTGCGCGGCGGGTTGATCGAGGTGTTGCTGTACTGAAAGGTGCCGCCAGCTTGGATATTCAACTGGAACGTATAGATGTAGCCCATCAACGTGCCCGCGCCGCTGCACGCCTGGCTGACCGAGCCCACCTGGCAGATGGCGGTGCTGGTGCCGGACACTGGCGCGCCATCGAAGAACGCCTGGGAGCTATTGCCCAGCCCGACTTCCATCACGTACACCAGCGTTTGCCCACGATGTGTGCACATTTGGGTGCTGACCGCACGTTCAGGGATGGTTTCGGTGCAACTGGCCGACTGCACCTTGAACACCCGCACCTCGCTCAACGCCGGTGCAGACGCGCCCCACGCCGGTGCTGCACCGAGCCACAGGCCGAGAATGGCGAACAGAGCTAGACTGCTGGCGTTGGCTTTTTTCATGCTGTTAACGACCCTGGACTAAACGTCGGCGCAGTATGCCTCAAGGCCATGAACCCACAAAACCAAGCCTATACGCCATTGGCCTTCGGCTGCTGGTATGATGCGCCGCTTTTTCCGATCCTCTCTGAAACCACAGGCGCTTGGCGCAGTTTGTGCTTTGACTTAGAGGTCAACAAATAACGACGCAAAATAGCGTCACAGGGAGCCGGCATGCTGGAAAAGCTGTTTCAACTCAAGGCACACAACACCAATGTGCGCACCGAGATTCTCGCGGGGATCACGACCTTTCTGGCCATGGCCTACATTCTGTTCGTGAACCCGAGCATCCTCGGCGAGACCGGCATGGACAAGGGCGCGGTATTTGTCGCGACTTGCCTGGCCGCCGCCATCGGTTCGACCGTGATGGGCCTGATCGCCAACTACCCGATCGCACTGGCGCCGGGTATGGGCCTCAACGCCTTCTTTACCTACACCGTGGTCCTGCACATGGGCCACACCTGGCAAGTAGCGCTGGGTGCGGTGTTCATTTCGGCGGTGCTGTTCTTCCTGCTGTCGATCTTTCGCATCCGTGAATGGATCATCAACAGCATCCCACTGCCCCTGCGTTCGGCGATTGCGGCGGGTATCGGCCTGTTCCTGGCACTGATCGCCCTGCATAACGCCGGCATCGTGGTCGGCAACCCGAATACCCTGGTGGGCCTGGGCGACCTGAAACAACCTGCGCCAATCCTGGCCACCTTTGGTTTTATCCTCATCGTGGCCCTGGAAGCACTGGCCGTGCGCGGTGCGGTGCTGATCGGCATCCTGGCGGTGACCATTGTTTCGATCCTGTTGAATGTCACCCCGTTCGGCGGCGTGATCTCGGTGCCGCCATCCCTGGCCCCGACCTTCCTGCAACTGGATATCAAAGGCGCGCTGGATATTGGCCTGGTCAGCGTGATCTTCGCGTTCCTGTTCGTTGACCTGTTCGACAACTCCGGCACCCTGATCGGCGTCGCCAAGCGCGCCGGCCTGATGGGCAAGGACGGCCACATGCCGAAAATGGGCCGTGCCCTGATCGCCGACAGCACCGCGGCCATGGCCGGTTCGCTCCTGGGTACGTCGACCACCACCAGCTACATCGAGTCCGCTGCGGGCGTGAGTGCTGGTGGCCGTACCGGTTTGACCGCCATCGTGGTCGCTATCCTGTTCCTGCTGGCGCTGTTCTTCTCGCCGCTGGCTGCCAGTGTGCCTGCCTTCGCCACCGCACCGGCGCTGCTGTTCGTGGCCGTGCTGATGACCTCCGGCCTGGCCGAAATCGACTGGGACGACATTACTGTTGCAGCGCCGGTGGTGATCACCGCCCTGGCAATGCCCTTCACTTACTCCATCGCCAACGGCATCGCCTTCGGTTTCATCGCCTGGACCGCCATCAAGCTGCTTTCGGGCCGCTACCGTGAGCTGAACCCGGCACTGGTGATTCTGTCGATTCTGTTTGTGATCAAGCTGGGCTGGTTCAACGCATGACTTTTGACGCCGCAAGCTACACCGCTCAACTGCAAGACAAGGTCACGCGCCTGCGTGACCTGCTGGCACCGTTCGACGCCCCCGAGCCGCAGGTCTTCGATTCGCCGCTGCAGAACTTCCGCCTGCGCGCGGAGTTCCGCCTGTGGCGCGAAGGCGGCGAGCGCCACTATGCGATGTTTTCCCAGGACGACAAGCGCACGCCGATCCTGATCGAAGAATTCCCCATCGCCAGCCAGCGCATCAACCAGTTGATGCCGCAACTCAAGGCCGCCTGGCAAGCCAGCGCGGCGCTGAGCCACAAGCTGTTCCAGGTGGAGTTCCTCACCACCTTGGCCGGCGACGCGATGATCACCCTGTGTTATCACCGCCCGCTGGACGAGCACTGGCACACGGCCGCGAACAAGCTCGCGGCCGACTTGAATGTCAGCATCATCGGCCGCTCCAAGGGCAAGCGCGATGTGATCGGCCACGATTATGTGGTGGAAAAACTCGAGGCCGGCGGGCGCACGTTCAGCTATCGCCAACCCGAAGGCGCGTTCACCCAGCCCAACGGCACGGTGAACCAGAAGATGCTCAATTGGGCTTACGCAGCCTTGGGCGATCGCCCGGATGATTTGCTGGAGCTGTACTGCGGCAACGGTAACTTCACCCTGCCGTTGGCGACCCGCGTACGCAAAGTACTGGCCACCGAGATCAGCAAGACCTCAGTGAATGCGGCCCTGAGCAACCTCGATGAAAACGCTGTGGATAACGTTACCTTGGTGCGCCTGTCTGCCGAAGAACTCACCGAGGCGCTCAACGAAGTGCGCCCATTCCGCCGCCTGCACGGCATCGACCTGAAAAGCTACGAATTCGGCAGCGTGTTCGTCGACCCGCCGCGCGCCGGCATGGACCCGGACACCTGCGAGCTGACTCGTCGCTTCGATAACATCCTGTACATCTCCTGCAACCCGGAGACGCTGGCGGCGAACATTGCGCAACTGCATGACACGCACCGGATTACCCAGTGTGCGATGTTTGACCAGTTCCCGTGGACGCACCATATGGAGTCCGGGGTGTTACTGACCCGGCGGTAATTCAGCGCCCTCCTCTTCTTTCTTGCGTGGACGACCGCCCTTCTTGCCATTGGCTCGGGCGGCTGCCGACTTGGCGGCGCTGCTTTTGCGACCGTTACGTGACGCTACCAGGCTCGTGGCCAGGTCCATCAAGGGCTGGCTGGTGGCGATGAGGCCGGTGATCGACACGTCCAGATCCTGCGCCTCACAGCACAATGCCTTGCCGCCAAAGCCGACCTCAAGTTGCTGAAAGTCCTCCTGGGAAAACCCTTCGAACTCCGGTAGCCCCGCCACCGGCAACATGACGCGGCTGCCGTCGCTGAAGCCGATGGAAATGCACTCGCTTTCATAGCGCACATTGCTGGCGTTGGCGTACAGACGTTTGAGCTTGCGCCCACGGGCGATTGCCTTGTCGACATCGGCGTCAGTGAGCGGCTTATAGAGCACGATTTTGGCTTTTACGATTTTTTTCATAAATCAATCTCCACAAAACCCGGTGCTCTGACCAGATTCAAAATTGTCTTCTGCCCCACGACATCGTGCCGGGCACGTGCAATCACATAAACACCGCGCTGAATGATCAGCCCTGGCAATACCTCATCGGCTTCCCAATCCCAGGAATGATTCTCCAGGCAAACCGTTTGCAGTTTCTCCCACCAGATCCTGCGTGCCCGCGCCAGGTAGTGCGGCTGCATGATCGCCTCGCGTATTTCCTTCAGGATCGCTATGGGTGGTCGCCTTCGTTCAGGTTCCACATCCCACAACTCCACTTCCCCATCCAAAAAACTGAAACGAAACCGTGCATCCCACGCCTTGCCCCTGACATGCACGTGAGGCGGGCAATGCTCATCCCTGACGAACACCGAAATTACATATCCTTTGTAAGCACCTACTCTCATCGTAACCCATCCGTTAGGTTATTCTCCGTCGAGTTACACTTTTCCTCGTGCAGCCCGACAACCGGCTCCAAAATCCCGAAGCTGTTTCACAGATTAGTAACGACGAACAACCCGGCGAATGCCCGGTTGTAACCACTCATGCCGACGGCTGGAAATACCCCGCCAACGCCCGCAAGTCCTGCTCGTTCAGCAACCCCGCGTAATACTTCAGCTGAATCCGCGCCAGCAAATACGCATGCCGCGCATTCGCCAGATCACGGCGGGCGGTGAACAGTTGTTGCTCGGCGTCGAGCACATCGAGGTTGACCCGCTCGCCGCCGCTGACGCTTTTTTTCGTGGCCGTCACCAACGCCGTGGCAGAGCTGACGGCCATCTCATAGGCGCGCACCTTCGCTGCGCCGCTGGTATTGAGGTTGAATTGCTTGCGCAGCTCCACCAGCGTGGCGGCGGTTTGCGCGTCCAATTCATAGTGGGCCTGGGACAGCTGGTTCGCCGCCTGGCGTGTGGACGCCGACACCGAGCCACCGGCAAACAGCGGCAAGCTGACCTGGATGCCGACGCTGTTGGTGTCGTACTTCTGGTTGTAGCTGCTTTCCGAATCGGAGCTGGTTTTTCGGCTGCTGGCGTACAGGCTGACTTTGGGCAGATGCCCGGCGCGTTTGCGCTCCACTTCATAAGCGGCCACGTCCAGCGCGTGATGCCGGGACTTGAGTTCAGGGTTGTTGGCCATGGCCAATTCGCGCCAGGTGTCGAAGCGGTTCGGCTCCAGCGGCGGGATCTGAAATTGACGGGCCAGCGGCGCCAGTTCCTCAATCTGCAACGGTTGGCCGACGATGGCTTCCAGCTCACGCAGGGCGCTATCCTGGGCATCCAGAGATTCGATCTCTTCGGCCTGGGCCAGGCTCAGCCGCGCCTGGGTTTCCAGCACATCCGTGCGCGTACCTTCGCCGCCCTTCAGCAAGCGGTCATTGAGCTGCAAGCGTTCGGCAAACGCACGCCTCTGCGCGCGGCTCAACTCGATGCGCTCATGTGCCAGCAAGGCCTGGCTGTAGGCACTGAGCACACGCACGGCCAGCTCCTGGCTTTTGCCGCGAAAGCGCTCATCCGCCATCAGCGCCTGGGCAGTGCCCTGGCGAAAGCGCGCGTAGGCTTCGTAATCCAACAGCGGTTGCTGCAAGGTGAGGGTCGATGCGTAGCTGCGGTAGTCGCGGTCGCTGGTGACATCACCCGCCGTCACTTCGGACTCGTTGCGCGAGTTGTTGTAACTCCACGACAAATTCGGCAATAACCCAGCCCGCCCGATCACGCGATTTTCATCACCGGCTTCGCGTTCCTGAATGGCCGCCTGAAACGTCGGATCGTTGCGCAGGGCCAGGTCATAAGCGTCCAGCAAACCCAAAGCGTTCGCCGCCGGTGCACAGCTCAAAAACACGGTAAACAACAGCGCCTTCATTCTTCCACCAGGGCCATGTGGGTGCGATCCAGCAAGGGTTTGAACAGATAGTTGAGCATCGAGCGCTCGCCGGTTTTGACGAAGGTTTCCACCGGCATGCCGGGGCGAACCTGCACGCCGTCCAGTTGCTGCATACCCGCCGCGCTGACCTGGGCACGCAGCGTGTAATACGCCTCATCGGTGCGCTCATCGACCTGGCGGTCCGCCGAAACCATTGTCACTTCACCGGCCACCCGAGGCGTGGTGGCCTGGTTGAACGCCGAGAACAGCAACTCCACCGGCAAACCAGGGTGCACCTTGTCAATCATCTGCACCGGCACGCGCGCTTCCACCAGCAGCGGTTCACCTTGCGGCACGATATCCAGCAACGCCTGGCCGGGCTTGATCACGCCGCCTTCGGTGTACACCTGCAGCCCAACGACGACGCCGGAAGCCGGCGCGCGCACCAGGCTGTTGGCCAACTCAAACTCCGCCGAGGCCAGGCGATTGCGCAGGTCGTCGCTGCGGGTGCGGGTGTCGGCCAACTGGCTGCGCAGGTCTTTCTGGAAGTCTTCGCCGAGCTGGCGGATACGCAGGCGCAGCTCGAGGACCTGGCGTTGCAGCTGGCCGATGCGGCCGAAATCCTCGGCGATGGTGCCGTCGATTTGCGCGTACAGGCGCTCGCTGTCGAGCAGGCGATTGCGCGGGATATAGCCGTCGCGCGCCAACTCGCGCAGGCCTTGCAGTTGCTCGTTCAGTGCGGCCCTTTGCTGGACTTTGCTTGCTTGCGAATCCCGCGTGCCGCGCAACTGCGCCTCGGCCCCGGCAATGGTTTCGCGCAGGGCTTGCTGCTCGGTGGCCAGCGCCTGGGCGCGGCTGGTAAACAATTGCCGCTGCAAATTCATAAGGCTGGCGGCATCCGGTTCATTGAGCAGTTCGGGGCCAAAAGCGATGGCTGATAAACCTTCGCTTTCGGCAGTCAAGCGCGCTTCGCTGGCCAGTGAAGCCAGGTACTGGCTGCGCAAGGATTGCATCTGCCCGCGCAGCGGCGTTTCCTTCAAACGCAGCAGCACCTGGCCCGCCTTGACCGTTTCACCGTCGCGCACCTCGATGCGTTCAACGATGCCGCCGGTGGGGTGCTGTACGGTTTTGCGATGGCCCGAGACCATCACCTTTCCGGACACCGCCACGCCCTTGTCCAATGGCGCCAACGCCGCCCAGCCGAGAAACCCGGCAAAACCACCGAGCACCAGCAACCAGCCCAGGCGTGCGTATTTTTTGTCGTCCAGCGCCAGCACATTATTGGGCTGATCGCTGACCAGTACCGGTTTGCTTTGGCTCATGCCGGTTTTCCTTCACCGAGGCGGTAACTCATGCTCATGCTCGACACCGGTTTGGTTGGCGTGGGTTTCTGCCGCGCCTCCAATACCCGCGCGGTCGGGCCGAAGGCCTGCAATTGGCCGTCCTTGAGGATCAGCAACTGATCGGTCAGGGTCAGCACATTGGCTTTGTGGGTAATCAGAATCACGGTGCGCCGCTGCTGCTTGAGTTGCGCAATGGCCTGGAGCAACGCCTGTTCACCGACTTCGTCGAGATTGGCGTTGGGCTCATCCAGCACGATCAGCGCGGGCAGGCCGTACAACGCACGCGCCAGCGCCACACGTTGTTTCTGGCCGCCGGACAAACCGGCGCCGCCCTCGCCCAGTGGTGTGTCGTAGCCTTGGGGCAATTGCAGGATCAGCTCGTGTACACCCGCCATCTGTGCAGCGGCGAGAACCTTGTCAGCCTCCACCTCGGCAAACCGCGCGATGTTTTGCGCGATGCTGCCGGCGAACAGCTGGATGTCCTGCGGCAGGTAGCCGATGTGCGGGCCGAGTTGCTGCTTGTCCCACTGAGTCAGATCGGCGCCGTCCAGGTGCACCTTGCCGGCCAGCGGTGCCCAGGCGCCGACCAGCACGCGCGCCAACGTGGATTTGCCGCAACCCGATGGTCCGATCACGCCCAGCACTTCGCCGGCCGGCAGGTCGAAACCAAGCTTGGCCAACGCCGGTCGACGGCTGCCCGGCGCGCAGGCGCTGACGTGCTCGACGGTCAATTGGCCTTTGGGCACCGGCAAACTCATGCGCACCGGGCGCGCCGGGTTGTCCGCCAGCAACTGCGACAAGCGCTCATAGGCCAGGCGCGCCGAACCCCATTGCTTCCACACGCCGATCAACTGGTCGATAGGGCTGAGCACCCGGCCCATCAGGATCGAGCCGGCGATCATCATCCCCGGCGTGATATCGCCCTGCACCGCCAGCAATGCGCCCAACCCCAGCACCAGTGATTGCAGCGCCAGGCGCACGCCCTTGGACCAGGCGGTGACGGCGGCGGTCTTTTCACTGGCCAGGTTCTGCTGGGCGAGAAACCCTTGATGCTGGCTGAACCAACGCCCGCGCAACGTGGCGAGCATGCCCATGGCCTCGATGGTTTCCGCATTACGCAAGTTGGCCGTGGCCTGCTGGCTGGCGCTGATGGCGAGCTGGCTGGCCTGGGCCATCGGCGCCTGGCTGACATGATGATTGACCCACGCCAGCGCGATCAACAACACCGCACCGCCCAACGCCAACAGGCCGAGCCAGGGGTGGAACAGGAAGATCACCAACAGGTACACCGGGAACCACGGCGCATCAAAAAATGCGAACAGTGCCTGGCCGGTGGCGAACTGACGCAAGGTGGTCAAGTCTTGCAACGCCTGGCCTGCCGCCTGGGTACTGCCCTTGAGTTGCGCTTCGAACGCGGCGTCGTACACCCGCTGGTTCAGGCGCATGTCCATTTGTGTGCCGAGGCGGATCACCACCTGGCTGCGCACCCACTCCAACGCGCCCATCAGGCCGAACAGGCCGAGGATCATCAACGTCAGCATCAGCAGGGTCATCTGATTGCCCGAGGCCAGCACCCGGTCGTACACCTGCAGCATGTAGAGCGCCGGGGCCAGCATCAGCAGGTTGATCACCGCCGAGAACAGGCCGATGTTGAAGAAGCCACTTTTATAGGCCGTGAGGGCGGCCAGGGTTTCGTTGCCGGCGTGGCGCATCTGGGATTCTCAAAGGGTTTAGCGGGCAGCGCCGCCGCGTTGACAGGCGATACGGCGCTGCGCAGAATTCGGCACCGCCGCCGCTTGAAGAAGTAGAAGGCTTTAGCGACGGCGGTGTGTCATGCAGCAGTGATTCAGGCAGCCAGTGCCCAGTCCTGCGCCACATCTTGCACGCCGACCAGGGCGACGTCCGTGCTGGCTGCGTTGGCGTGTGCCGCCAGGCCCGCCGACACTTCGTCGAAGGTGCTTGCAGTGGACAGGCCGAAGTCGTCGAGCACGTTGTTGAGCACGGTTTCCAGCGCAGTGGTGTTGCCCTGCATCAAGCCGAAGATCACGCTCTGTACATCGTTGCCCGCACGGCCAGCACCTTCGGCGGCGCTCAGGTCGAGGCCGTTGAATGCGACTTTGAAGTCGTTCAAGGTGAAGTCGCTGCCGCTACCGCCGCCCAGGCCGGTGCCCAGTTGCACGTTGTCCAGGTCGCCCCACAGGTAGTGGTTCAGGTTGTTGCCGGCAGGCAGCGAAGGGTTGAACACATAGTGCAGGCCATTGCTGGTGTCGCTGTCGGCGATAAACGCGTATTCGGAGCCGCTGGCGCCGTGGGTCGAATACTGATCGCCGCTGAGGGTGCCGTTGCTGAAACCACCAGTGTTGCTGGCGCCGTGGCCAGCGGTGTTGAACCCAACAGCCCAAGCGCTCAGGTAGTCGGAGACCGACAGTGAACCCAGACCCGAATCGTAGCTAACAGAAATAGTCATCGCTAAACCTCGTTAAACAACGTTGTTGATGAGCACGCCAAAGCGGCGCGCTTTTTTGCCCAGCCTTGGGCAAAACCGTTGATCGCGTGCCGTGGCACACGGATCAGAACTTGTATTCCAGCATCCCGCTCAGCGTCCGCCCGCGTGCCAGGCTGAGGTTGTTGGCATCGCCCATGGCGACGAAATAGGCTTCGTCGGTGGCGTTTTCCAACGCCAGTGCGATGTTCAGGTGATCGGTCATCCAGTAACTGGCGTACAGGTCGTAGAGGGTGTATTGCGGCCACATCGCCTGGTCCATCAGTTCGTAGCCTTGCTGATTGAGGTTTTCGCCGTTACCCGCGCTGTAACGCACACGCACGCCGGTATCCAGGCGCTTTTCCAGGAAGCGCGCGCCCAGCGTCAGCGAGCCGCGATCGGCAGGCATGTAGGTGGCGTTGCCCATGATTCGGCCGCAGCTTTCCTTGTTGTTGGCGACGTTGTCGTCCAGCACTTCATAGGTTGTGACCGGCCGCAGGCTGATGCGCCCGTTCGGCAGCGTGAAGCGTTCCAGGCGCGTGGTTCTTGGCCCGGTGGTCTTGGCCCCGCCCATGTAATAGTTCTTCGAGCAGAACTCATTGTTGCCGATCATGTGCGTATAGCTGAGGTTGGCGTATGCGCGGCCCATGTCGTAATTGAGCTGGTATTCCAAACCGCGAAAGCGCGTCGGGTTGGTGTTGTTGACGTAGGCCATGGTCCCGAGAAAGCCGCCTACTTGGGTTTCCGGCAAGCTGACGCTGGTGTTGAGGAAGGAGAAGTTTTCAATCCGGGTATCGAAGTACGCCACCTTCATGCCGAGGCGGTCGTCATTGAAGAACAAGCCCTCCTTGAACACGTTCGTGCCCACTTCCCAATCCCGCGACTCTTCAGGCTTGAGGTACGGGTTGGGGAACACCCGCTCCCCGGAACCGCCGCCGTGGGGGCGGCCAGTCATGAAGGTCTCGGTGACGGCCGGCGGGCGCCAGCCCTTGCCCCAACGGGTATAGAGTTGCAGCCAGTCAACGCCCGGCTTGACCGCAATGCCGAAGGTGGGGGAAAACTTTCCTTCTTCACGGTCCACATCGATCACTTCCGACACACGCTTTGCGCCCACCAGGCTATTGAAGAAGCGGTCGCGCCGGTACAAGGTCATGCCGGTCTGGCCTTCGAGCCGATAGCGGTCGTAACGCAGGCCTGCATCCAGGGTCAGCCAATCGCCGTATTCGTATTGCAGGCTGTTGAACAGGCTGGCGATGGTGCGCTTGCCACTCGGCGTACTGCCTTCGGCATAGGGCAGCAGTGCGAGGTCGTTGGCGGCCTCAACTTTGTTGGTGCGTGGCTTGAACTCGTCCTGGTACATCTCCAGGCCGTAGTTCCAGCTCAGATGGCCGCGCTCGCCGAAATCAAAGCGCGAGGTGTTGTCACCCTGCAGCCCCCAGGTGTCGGTCTGGAAGTGGTCGGTGTAGGCGCCCACGTAGTTCCCCGTGCCAGGCGTGGACAGCGTGGGCGTATTGGCGCGATCCAGCTGGGTGGTGACGTAATAGACCTTGGCTTTCAGATCGATCAGCGGGTTATCCGGCGTGTAGCTGTAGTCCAGCGCGAAGTTCTTGGCGTTAAGGTTGTTCTTGCTCACGCGATGGTAATAGACGCTCTGCAGGTCATCGGCGATGTAGGCCCACGCGTCATTGCTGTCGCTGTCGCTTTCCAGGTAGCTCAGTTGCATTCGCTGGTCATTGGGCAGGTTCAGACCGAACTTGACGATCTGCGAACGGGTGACACTGCCCATATCGCCGACTTCGCTGCTCAACCAATCATCAAAGGCCGCCGGCGCGTATTTACGCGCGCGCATATGGGTGCCTAGCTTTTGATCGTTATGGGTGCCCGCGCGGTAGTTGCCGAAATGCCGCTCGCTGTATCCCAGCAAAACGTCGCCACGCTCATCCCCAAAGGCAACCACTCCGCTGCCGTTGAAGTAGGTGCCGTTACCCAGTTCGCCGATGCCGCTGCCGGCGCGAAAACGCCCGCCGATCTCTTTGCCATCTTTGAGAAACTCGCTGGCGTCCAAGGTCTTGAACGAAGCAATACCGCCCAACACTGCCGCCCCGCCCTGGCCCGACTGGCTGCCCTTGTCGATCTCGATGCTGGAGATGAATTCCGGGTCGATCAACATCGTGCCGTTACGCTGCTGGTGGCCGTTGACGTTGAAGTTCTGGCGCATGCCGTCGATGTTCATGTTCACCCGGCCGTAGTCCTGCACGCCGCGAATGTTTACAGAGAGGCCAGGGTCGCGCTGATTGACGGCGGTGTAGACGCCAGCGGTTTCTTCGAGCATGTCGGCGGCGTGACGGGGCGGGCGTTTGTCGATCATGTCACGGCTGATCACGGCCACAGACTTTGGGCTCTGGTACACCCAATCGCCGGCCTGGCCGTTGGTGTTGCCGGTGATGGTGGTGGTGCCGACGGTCATGGCGCTGTCGTGGGTGTCAGCGACACGATTGAGGGTGACCTGGCGCTCGCCGGTAAAGCGATACTCCACCGGTGCGCCGCCGAGCAAACGGCCAAGGCCTTCCTGCACGCTGAAGCTGCCCTTCAGTGCCGTACTGCTCAAGCCTTGCAGACGCTGGCTGTCGAACAGCACTTGCAGGCCGGCTTGATCAGCAAACGCCAGCACGGCGCTGCCCAACGGTTGCGCCGGAATATCGAACACCTGCACCGCGGGCTGGGTGGCGCCCGCTTGGGGCTGCGCGGCATACACCGGCGCTGTTATGGCGAACAGGCCCAAGTGAATGGCCAGGGCTAACCGGCTACCGGTGACACGCCCCTTGGTGAGTGCTGACATTTCTGGGTTCCCTGCGCTGAGCGTTTTTTGTTTATGCGAATGCTTCTCACCTAGCAAGACGTACGAGGCCCAGGAAGTCAGTAAGTGTTTTTCGAAAGTTTTTCAGGACGGGGTGTCGCGCAGGGTGGGAGGCAGGTCTCCCACCGGCTTATCAATAGATCAGGCTGAGGCCCGCCAGGTCCAAGCGTTGCACTTGGAGTTCCTGGGTCAAGGTGCCAAGGGCAGTGTCAAGCATGTCGAGGCGGAACACGCCGCTGACTTCGCGATCGCCCAAGGTCGGGTTGGTCAACACCACGTGGCCTGGGCGATAGCGGTTGAGTTGCTCGATGACCTTGGCCAGTGGCAACCGGTCAAAGATCAACACACCGCGCCGCCAACTGGTGGCGCGTTCCACATCGAATTGATCAAGCGCCACCACGCCGTCCCGGGGACTGTAGCGCGCGACCTGGCCCTCCTTGAGCACGGATTCGCTAGGACCGTTTTTGGGTGCGCTTTGCAGAGACACTTCAACGCTGTGCTGTAGCACGCCAACCCAGGCCTGGCTGGCCCCTTCACGCTCGACCACAAACCGCGTGCCCAGCGCGCGCGTTTGCCCGGCGGCACTTTGCACCACGAACGGCCGCGTTTCCTGCCTGGTCATGGGCGCCACATCAAAAATCGCCGAGCCCTGAATCAAGCTGATGCGCCGCTGTACGCCGTCGTAGTCCAAGCGGATGGCGCTGGCGGAGTCCAGCACGACCGTGCTGCCGTCGGCCAGGTGCACCGTGCGCACTTCGCCTTTCTGGGTGACGTAGTCAGCCTGCAGGCGCAGCAAGGCATCCGGCCCACGCACCCAGCCAACGCCCGCCACCAGCACAACCACCGCGACGGCCGCCACGCGCTGCCAGAGTCTGCGCCGTTTGGGCCGGCGTACCGGCAACGGTGCTGAAGATGGGCGCTGGCGATGCACCGGTTCGTCCTTGTGCAACTCGCCCAGGGCGGCCCACGTCTGCTCGGCAAAACGCAGTGCGCCCTCATGGCGACTGTCGCAGGCGATCCAATGCCGCAGCTCGGCCTGCTCCTGTTCGGTCAGGGCACCGGCGTGCAGGCGCACCGCCCACTCGGCGGCCGCCTCGGTAATGCTGTGCTGTTGCGGACCCTGGCTATTCACGTGTGAATCTCGAATTTTCGTTATGTAAACGCTGTGACGTCTGGCCCGGCGCTTTTCGGTAATTCATTCGTCGGATGGCTTCACCTCGCCTTCCTGCAAGCGTTGCATCACATACGCCAAGGCCTTGGCCAGATGCTTTTGCACAGAGCTGTCGGAGATCTCCAGGCGCCGGGCCACCTGGGCATGGGTCATGCCTTCGATGCGGTTCAGACGGAAAACCTGCTGGGTGCGTTCCGGCAACTCCGCCAGTGCCTGCTTCAATGCCTGTCGCTGCTGCTGCGCCATTGTCTGCGCCTCCAAGCCGGCCACGTCATCTTCAATCTCGGCCAGCGCCTCGTGGGGCACGGAGTCTGTCTTGCGCCGCGCTTCCTGGCGAATATGGTCGATCAGCAGATTGCTCGCCGTTCGATAGAGATAGCCCTGGGAGTTGTCGATGCGCTCGCTGGCCGGTTTTTCCGCCAGGCGCAGGAAACTCTCCTGCACCAGGTCTGCGGCCAATTGCGGGTCCCGCACCTTGCGCGCCAGATACCCGCGCAGGGTATCGGCGTGCTTGAGAAACAGGCCTTTGAGATCCACGTCCGACAAACCGACTCCCTGGAATGTGATGGAAACAGATCGGCATCTTAAGCGTTGTCGAGAATGATTTTCAATTGATATCTAATCTGATTATCCAGTGTGAACGCGCTGAATAACGGTTCGATAATCGAACACATCCGCCGCCATCAATTGACCAAATTAACCATCCAGTACATTTTATCTTCACAACCTATAAGAACTGTGGAGACCCCCTAAATGCCGCCTATCGTGCTGGTGCTCAACGGCCCCAACCTCAACCTGCTCGGCACTCGCGAGCCCGCCACCTATGGCCATGAAACCCTGGCCGACATCGCCGCCCTGTGCGGCCGCAGCGCGGAAAAACTCGGGCTGAAAATCGAGTTCCGCCAAACCAACCATGAAGGCGAATTACTCGACTGGATCCACGGCGCCCGCGCCCGCTGCGCCGGCATCGTGATCAACCCCGCGGCCTGGACCCACACGTCGGTAGCGATTCGCGACGCCCTCGTCGCCAGTGAAGTACCGGTGATCGAAGTGCATTTATCCAACGTGCACGCACGTGAGGCGTTTCGGCATCACTCCTTTGTCTCACCCATCGCCAAGGCAGTGCTCGCAGGCTTCGGCAGCCACGGCTACCACCTGGCCCTGGAACATTTCAGCCACACGTTGAAAGGGTGACCTTGATGAAACCGCGCATCCTCGCCGGCCTGATCGGCTCGGGCATCCAAGCCTCCCGCACCCCTGCCCTGCATGAACAGGAAGGTGACGCCCAGGGCCTGCGTTATCTGTACCGCCTGATCGATCTGGAACCGCTGCAACTGAACATCAACGCCCTGCCCGACCTGCTGGACGCCGCCGAGCGGATGCAGTTCACCGGGTTGAACATTACCTACCCGTGCAAGCAAGCGATCCTACCGTTGCTCGATGAGTTATCCGACGAAGCTCGAGGCATTGGCGCGGTCAACACCGTGGTGTTCAGGAACGGTAAACGCATCGGTCACAACACCGACTGCCTGGGTTTCGCCGAAGGGTTTCGGCGCAATTTAAGTGATGTTGCGCGTCAACGCGTGGTGCAGATGGGCGCCGGCGGTGCAGGTGCGGCGGTGGCCCATGCGTTGCTGGCGGAAGGCGTGGAACAGTTGAGCATTTTCGACGTAGACAGCGCTCGCGCCCGCGACCTTGTGGATAACCTCACGCAGCGTTTCGGCAGCGGCCGCGCCCAGGTCGGCAACCATTTGGAAAGCGCCATTGCCGAGGCGGATGGCTTGGTTAATACCACGCCGATGGGCATGGCCAAACTGCCCGGCACGCCGGTGCCGAGCAGCCTGTTGCGGGCGCAATTATGGGTGGCGGAAATCGTGTACTTTCCGCTCGAAACCGAGCTGCTGCGCGACGCCCGCGCCTTGGGTTGCCGCACGCTGGATGGCGGCAACATGGCGGTGTTTCAGGCCGTGAAGGCGTTCGAGTTGTTCAGTGGCGAAGCGCCGGATGCGCAGAGGATGTTGGCGCACTTTCAGAGCATGAATACCTGACTCACAAAAACCGAATCGCAAAAAATGTGGGAGCTGGCTTGCCTGCGATAGCGGTGTGTCAGACAGCTGATTTATAGCTGATAGACCGCCATCGCGGGCAAGCCCGGCTCCCACATTGATTACATCCAGGTTTGCGAAAGGAGAGATTTCAGACCTGGAGATAACGCATCACCGAGTCACAAATCATCTCGCGGTGCCTTTGTTTAACCGCTTCATCCGCCAGCTCGATCTGAAAAATCTCACTGAATGTATGACGGTTGGACACCCGGTAAAAACTGAATGAGTTGATCAGCAGGTGCACGTCCAACGGGTCCAACCCCTGGCGGAACAACCCCATCTCGGCGCCCCGCCGCAACGTTGCCCCCAGCCCCTCGAGAATATTGCTGTTCATCGCCTTGATCGAGTCCGAGCGCTTTACGTACTCGGCGTTGTTGATATTTTCGATGCTGACGATCCGCACAAAGTCCACGTTCTGGTCATGGTGATCAAAGGTGAATTCCACCAGCCGCCGTATCGCTTCGCGCGGTTCCAGGGCCGTGAGGTTCATGCGGGTTTCGGTGTTGCGAATATCGCCGTAGAGTTTCTCCAGCACTTCGACGTACAACTGCTCCTTGCTGCCGAAGTAGTAATAGATCATGCGTTTGGAGGTGTGGATGCGTTCGGCGATGGCATCCACGCGAGCGCCGGACAGGCCCTGCTGAACAAACTCGACAATGGCTTCCTGAAGGATATTTTCGCGGGTCTTTTCCGGGTTGTTCTTACGACTCTTGCGCGGTGCGTCTGACACAGCGGAGAGGTCGGGGGTCAGGGTCATGGTGCGCTCACGGCCATTTTTGTTGTGCAGGCCGCGATTATGGGCCGAGGCGCTCCCCGAAGGAAGCACCCGGCCGTCAGTCATAACCGTGCTTGGCGCACCGCGCCGCTGCGGGATTTGGCCATCGCCGCCAGGCGCACCGCCACGTTGGCCGCGCCGTACCCGGCGTAGCCGTTTTTGCGTTGGATGATCTCGAAGAAAAACCGCCCCTCGAAAGGCTCGGTGTACACGTGAAACAGCTCACCACCCTGGGCGTCACGGTCGTACAGCACGTTGTAGTACGCCAATTCGCTGAGAAACTCGTCGTCGAAATCAAACCGCGCGGCCAAGTCGTCGTAGTAATTGAGCGGGATGTCCAGCAATGGCACGCCCGCCTCCTTGGCCCGGCTTACCTCGGCGAAAATATCCGCGCAGTCAAAGGCAATATGGTGCACACCCGAGCCGCGATAGCTCGACAGCGCGTGGGAAATGGCGGTGTTGCGGTTCTCGGAAATATTCAGCGGCAGGCGGATCGAGCTGCAGCGGCTGCGTAGTGCGCGGCTTTTTACCAGGCCATAAGGGTCGGGCAGTACCACCTCGTCGTCGGCTTCGAAATCCAGCAGGCTTTTGTAGAACAGCACCCAACTGTCGAGGCTGTCGGCCGGCAGCGCCATGGCCATATGGTCGATGCGCAGCAGCCCGCCGCTTGAGGCAGTATTCGCTTGCAGGTTGAAGTCGGTGTCATACAGCCCGCCTTCGCTTGGGTCCACCAGATAAATCAGGCTGCCGTCCGGCGCGCGCACGGCGGCCAGTTCAAGCTCATTTGGCCCCACGAGACCGCGATAAGGCTGGCCCTTGTAGGCCACCGCCCGCTGCAACGCCTTGGCGCTGTCCTTGACCCGAATGGCCGTGGCGCACAGCGACGGCCCATGGGCTTCGAAAAAGTTGTGGGCAAAGGAATAGGGTTCGCAGTTGAGGATCAGGTTGATGTCACCCTGGCGCAACAGGCTCACACTCTTGGAGCGGTGCTGCCCGGCTTTGACGAACCCCAGGCGCTCCAGCCACTGCGTGAGCTTGGCGCCGAGGTTTTCATCCACGGCAAATTCGAGGAATTCGATGCCGTCGTATTCGCTGGCGGCCGGGGTCTCAAACAGAATATCGACCGGCTTGGCAGGTTGTTCCTGTGCCAGGCGCTGACGGGTTTTCTCTTCAAGGTACAGCAGCGAACGCAAGCCATCCGCCGCATTGGCCCGGGTCGGGGCCGCACGGAAGCCGTCGTTGAAAATTTCCAGAGACAGCGGCCCGGTGTAGCCACTCTTGATGATTGGCGCGAGAAAGCCCGCCAGGTCGAACTCGCCCTGCCCCGGGAAGCAGCGGAAATGCCGGCTCCACTCCAGCACATCCATGGCCAGGATCGGCGCGTCGGCCATTTGTACAAAGAAGATTTTGTCACCGGGGATATCGGCGATTCCACTCGGGTCGCCCTTGAGTGACAGAGTGTGAAAACTGTCGAGCAACACGCCGAGGCTCGGGTGGTCAACCTGCCGCACCAGGTTCCACACCTGCTGCCAGGTGTTCACATGCTTGCCCCAGGCCAGCGCTTCATAACCGATGCGCAGACCACGGCGGCCGGCGTGTTCGGCGAGCAGGCTGAGGTCGTCGAGCAAAATACGTTCATCGCCGACGCAATCGGCGGAAGCATTGCTGCACACCAATACCAAGTCGGTGCCCAGCTCCTGCATCAAGTCGAACTTGCGTTCGGCGCGTTCCAGGTTGCGCGCCAGGCGGTCGCGGCGGCAGCCTTCAAAGTCGCGGAACGGCTGGAACAAGGTGATGGCGATGCCGAGGTCGGCGCACATCTGCCTAACTTCCCGTGGGCTGCCATCGTAATACAACAAATCGTTTTCGAAGATTTCGACCCCATCAAAACCGGCGGCGGAAATGGCTTCGAGCTTCTCCGGCAGGGTGCCGCTCAAGGAAACGGTGGCAATGGAACGTTGCATGGGGCGACTCCCGGCAATTGTTGTTTGCGACAAATTATTCGCCCCTAGCCTACACGCAGCAATTAAAATGTACGAACCAGTTAGTTTTTCGGGCGATTACCGAACACTATGCCGGTTTGGCGAATTGACGATGTTTTAACCGCTGCGCACCATCGAACCTGCACCAAGACCCAGAACACACCATAAAAATTTCAAAAAACGGGTACGACCTCATGCCTCTGCAAAATCCCGCCCTGGCCGCGCGCCCGGGCAACCCGCAAGCCGGTATCGGCGACAAAATCCGCGGCGCCATGGCCGTGGGTAAAACGCGCTGGGGCATGCTGGCCCTGGTGTTCTTCGCCACCACGCTTAACTACATCGACCGCGCCGCGCTCGGCGTGATGCAGCCGATCCTGGCCAAGGAGATGAGCTGGACGGCGATGGACTACGCCAACATCAACTTCTGGTTTCAGGTCGGCTACGCCATCGGCTTTGTGTTGCAAGGCCGACTGATTGACCGAGTCGGCGTGAAGCGCGTGTTCTTCTGCGCGGTGCTGCTATGGAGCCTGGCCACCGGCGCCCACGGCCTGGCCACCTCGGCCGTAGGGTTTATGGTCTGCCGCTTTATTCTCGGGCTGACCGAGGCCGCCAACTACCCGGCCTGCGTCAAGACCACCCGCCTGTGGTTTCCGGCCGGTGAGCGCGCGGTGGCCACGGGTATCTTCAACGCGGGCACTAACGTTGGCGCAATGATGACGCCGATGCTGCTGCCGTTGATCCTGCACGTGTGGGGCTGGCAGGCGGCGTTCCTGTGCATGGCATCGTTGGGGTGTATCTGGCTGGTGTTCTGGGGCTTGAAGTACTACAACCCGGAAGACCATCCAACGGCCAAACAATCCGAATTGGACTACGTGCAACAGGAAGTCGAACCCGAACAACCCAGCGTACCTTTCAGCCGCATCCTGCGCATGCGTGGCACCTGGGCCTTCGCCCTCGCCTACGCGATGACCGCGCCGGTGTTCTGGTTCTACCTGTACTGGCTGCCGCCGTTTTTGAACCAGCAATACAACCTGGGCATCAACGTGACCCAAATGGGCATCCCGCTGATCATCATCTACCTGACCGCCGACTTCGGCAGCGTGGGTGGAGGGATTCTGTCCTCGTTCCTGATCGGCCGCGGGATGAATCCGATCAAGGCGCGGCTGTTGTCGATGCTGCTGTTTGCCTGCTGCATCGTCGGCGTCATCATGGCCGCCGGCTCCAGCCAGCTGTGGGTCGCCGTGTTCGCCATCTCCCTGGCCATCGGCGCGCACCAGGCCTGGACCGCCAACATCTGGAGCCTAGTGATGGACTACACGCCCAAGCACATGATGAGCACGGTGTTCGGTTTCGGGGGTATGTGCGCGGCCATTGGCGGCATGTTCATGACCCAGATCGTCGGTCATATCCTCACGGTCACGAACAACAACTACACCGTACTGTTCACGCTGATCCCGGCGATGTACTTCATTGCGCTGACGTGGATGTACTTCATGGCACCGCGCAAAATTCCAAAAGTCGACGTTTGAGTCAACTCCGCCGCTGCTGCCAGGCAGCGGCCAACCCGCTCATGCAGATCACCCCGATGCCGACCACCGTGGTCATGTCGGGGGTATGCTTGAACACCAGCCAGCCCAACAACCCCGCAAACACGATCTGGCAATAGCCGAACGGCGCCAGCAAGGCCGGCGCCGCAAAGCGGAAGGCCTGGGTCAACATCAAGTGGGCGGTCATCCCGCACGTGCCCAGCGCCAACATCAGCACGCCGTGCCACAGTGTCGGCAGATGCCAGAAGAACGGCACCAGCGCACTCATCACCAAGGTATTGCACAGCCCGGCAAAAAAGTTGCTGGTGGTCGGCGTGTCGTATTGGCTGAGGATGCGCGTAAGCAGTTGGTAGAAGCAGAAGAACAGCGCCGAACACAGCGGCAGCAACACCGCCGGCGTAAACAGCTCACCGCCGGGGTGGATGATGATCAGCACGCCGACAAACCCGCAGATCACCGCCAGCCATTGGCCGCGTGTCACGTGCTCCCCGAGCAGCGGCACCGACAGCGCCGTCACCAGGATCGGCGCGAGGAAGTTCACCGCCGTGGCTTCCGCCAACGGGATGTAATGCAACGCAGCGGTAAAAAACAGGCTGGTGCCCAACAGGCACAACGCCCGTACCACCTGCATGCCGGGGCGTTTGCTGCGCAGCACGCGCAAGCCCGATTGCGGCAGGAAGATGCCGGCCATCAACAAGGTATGCACCAGGTAACGCGCCCACACCACCATCACAATCGGATAGAACCCGGCCAGGTATTTGGACAGGGCGTCGTGGCTGGAAAACAGAAACGTCGCCACCACAATCAACAAAATGCCTTTGAAAGGATGGTTGACGCCGGAAAGGGGTGTACTGACAGTCATTGAATTCTCTTGCGTGGCGGGCTGATCGCTGAGCACTGAACGCAATAGCACTCAACCCGGTAATCTAGCAGGCGGGCCGTAGTCCGCCCCAAGAGCATAACCAATCACCGTGCGAACAGCGCACTAAATCACGGGATTTGAGTCCAACGCTGCACGTTCCCCCGCACGTTGCACACTTTTTAACCAAGGCCTTGCCGCTATGAAAAAAACACTCTTTGTTCTTTCTGCCTTCGCCCTGCTCACTGCTTGTAACCAAGAGTCCAAGGAAGCCCCCAAACCCGCACCGGCGTCGGTACAAGCCACCTTGGTGCCGGCTACTCCGCCCACCGACAAATGGGTCGGCAAATGGATGGGCGTCGAAGGCCTGAACCTGACCATCGCCAAGGACGACAGCATCGGCCGTGGTCATTACATTTTGACCATGAAGTATGGCCTCGACGCCGACGACGAAGGCACCTTCAAGGGTGAGGCTAACGAAGACGGCATCGCCTTTACCCGCCCGGACGGCCCGCAACAGCTGAGCGCCGGCGACGGTGAAGCCACCGGCCTGAAATGGCTGGCGGATAAAAAAGACTGCCTGATTGTCGATACCGGCGAAGGCTACTGCCGCGACTGACCCCGCGCAGCTGACACAACTTTCATCTGGCGCCCCTGCCTGCACGGCCTGACAGCAGCGATACTAGGCAACTCTCGTCTCTTGTCGGACAGCCGGGCTGGCGCCATTCATTCGCACCAACAACACTGCTCCTAGAAAAGTGTTCGACAGGTTCATCGAGAGGATTGCCCCATGCTATGGAAAAAAGGCCGACGCAGCGACAACGTGGTAGATGCCCGCGATGACAGTGGCGGCGGCGGTGGCGGCATGCGCTTTGGCGGCGGCAAGGGCCTGAGTTTGACGGCGATCGTGCTGATCGTCGGGATCGGTTGGCTGACCGGCCAGGACCCGCTGCAGATCCTCGGCCAGTTGACCGGCCAGGTCGAGCAAGCGCCGTCGGTGAGCACGCAATCACGCCAGGCACCGCCGGCCAACGACGAGCAAGCCGATTTTGTCCGCGCGGTACTGGGCGATACCGAGGACACCTGGGGCCAGGTGTTCAAGGAAAATGGGTTGGTCTACAAGAACCCGAAACTGATTCTGTTCCGTGGCCGGGTAAATTCCGCCTGCGGTGGCGCGACCTCAGCCAGCGGCCCGTTCTACTGCCCGGCTGACCAGCAAGTGTATCTGGACCTGGATTTCTTCCGGGAAATGTCGCAACGCTTCAAGGCCGCCGGTGATTTCGCCCAAGCCTACGTGATCGCCCACGAAGTCGGGCACCACGTGCAAACGCTGTTGGGGATCTCGGCCAAGATTCAAGCCGCACGCCAACAGGGCCGGCAGATGCAAGGCGACGGCGGCCTGCTGGTACGCCAGGAGCTGCAAGCCGACTGCTTCGCCGGTGTGTGGGCCAACCGTGCGCAAAAGCGCCTGAACTGGCTGGAGCCCGGCGATATTGAAGAAGCACTGAATGCGGCCAACGCCATCGGCGATGACCGTCTGCAACAACAGGGTCAAGGGCGCGTAGTGCCGGACTCGTTTACCCACGGCACCTCGGCACAGCGGGTTCGCTGGTTCAAGACCGGCTTCGCCCAGGGCCAGATCACTCAATGCGACACTTTTACCGCGAAGAGTCTTTAGATGAATAAACGATTGGGTCTAGTGCTGAGTTTGATGATTGCCTGTTCTTCCTCCACTTGGGCTGCCGAAAAAGAACACGGCGTCAAAGTGGTCAGTCCCGATCGTTTTCAACTGGATGCCGGCGCCCTCAGCCTGGGCCTGAGCCAGGACTGGAGCCAGCCGCTGCCCAACGTCACCCGCGCGCTGATCATCGTGCACGGTCGCCTGCGTAATGCGCAGACCTACCTGCAAAGCGGTGAAGACGCGGCCAGCGCTGCCGGGGTTGCTGCCAACACCCTGGTGATTGCGCCGCAGTTTCTCAATGAGTCCGACATAAAGCGCAACCACCTCGACAACCATGTGCTGCGCTGGAACGGCAATGACTGGATGGCCGGCGACCCCTCGACCGGGCCGGGCCAGATCAGCTCCTACGGCGCCCTCGACCAGATCATCAAGCACCTGGGCAACCGCAAGCTGTTCCCGGCACTCAAAGAAATCGTAGTGGCTGGCCATTCCGGCGGTGGGCAAGTGGTGCAGCGTTTCGCCCTCACCGGCCACGACCACCCTATGCTGCAAACCGAAGGCATCAGCCTGCGTTATGTGGTGGCCAACCCGTCGTCCTACGCCTACTTCAGCCCACAGCGCCCGGTGAAATTCGACGCGGCCAGTTGCCCAGGCTTCAACGACTGGAAATACGGCATGCAAAACCTGCCGGACTACGCCAAGGGCCAGAGCGCACAACAGCTTGAACAAGCTTACGTGTCACGCAACATCACTTACCTGCTGGGCCAGCAAGACACCGACCCGAACCACCCGGCGCTGGATAAAAGCTGCGAAGCCGAAACCCAGGGCGCGTATCGGTTGATTCGTGGGCACAACTACTTTGATTACCTCAAGCAGCGCCATCCGCAGCTGACCCAGAAGCTGGTGGAAGTGCCGGGGGTTGGGCATAACGGCGATGGGATGTTCACTTCGCCTGAAGGGCAGAAGGTACTGTTCGCGAAGTAACTGACACGACTGGTTTAAACATGTGGGAGCTGGCTTGTGTGGGAGCTGGCTTGCCTGCGATGCAAACACCTCGGTCTATCAGCCCTACCGAGGTGATGCTATCGCGGGCAAGCCCGGCTCCCACACAAGCCAGCTCCCACATTTGGTCTGCATCGCCTGGTTTAGATCATCCGGCGCAAAACCGCGCAATCCGCCGCATGCCAATCCGCCAACTCCGGCCACGGGTTCTGCGGCACGTTCACCAATACCGTCCTGGCCCCCGCCGCCCGCCCGCAATCCAGGTCAAAGCGGTAATCCCCGACCATCACCATCTCACTGGGTGACACTGCCCACGCCTCCGCCAATTTCAGCAACCCACCCGGATCCGGCTTGGGCGGCGCATCGTCACGGCCCAAGACATCCTCGATGGCAAAGCAGTCCGCCAGACCAATCGCCTCCAGGGTGATATGCGCCAACTCCCGCGCATTGCGCGTCAGGATGCCGAGGCGATAACCGCGCCCGGCCAGTTCGCGTACCAGTTCCACCGCGCCATCGGCCGCGATAGAACCCAGCGCCAGTTCGCGCTCATGCTCCAGCAGCCAGGCATGCTTGGCTGCCGCAACGTCTGCCGGCAAGGCTGCCAGATAGGTGAGGATGTCATCCTCGGGCGGAATCTCCAGCGCCACGCGAATCGCAGCAAAATCATGCACGGCCACCGTCAGGGTGCCGTCCATGTCAAACACCCAATGCTTAACGTCCGACAGGCTCATGCCCAATCCTTGCGATGGCGAATCAAACCTTCCTGGGTCACCGACGCCACCAGTTGCCCGGCACGGTTGTACACGCTGCCACGCGAGAAACCCCGCGAGTTGCCGGCCCATGGGCTGTCCATCGCATACAGCA
Organism: Pseudomonas sp. MONT-RG-20F-20-E-7-02; assembly: GCF_022662395.1. Lineage (NCBI taxonomy): Bacteria > Pseudomonadati > Pseudomonadota > Gammaproteobacteria > Pseudomonadales > Pseudomonadaceae > Pseudomonas > Pseudomonas sp. MONT-RG-20F-20-E-7-02. The sequence goes on along the minus strand of NZ_JAKNQN010000008.1, from coordinate 178,202 downwards.
ACCAGTCATCGGCGCGCAGGTCAGCGTGGAACCACAGCGCATGGTCGAGGCTGGCGACCTGCATATCTTTCTGCCACACGGTCTTGCCGTGGGGCAGCAACGAGGTGGTCAACAGGCCGAAATCCGAGGCGTAGGCCAGCAGGTATTTATGCAGCGCCGGCGCATCAGCCAAGGCGCCGTCGGCCCTGAACCACACGTATTTGACCGGGTCGGACGGCTGCGGGTTGTACGGGTCTTTTTCCGTGACCGGGCGCACTTCGATCGGCTTGGGGCACAGCAACTTGTCGCGCATGTGCTCAGGAATCAGGTGCGCACGCTGCTTGGTCAGTTCCAGCTCCGACGGCAGATTCTCCGGGCCGACTACTACGGGCATGGTGGTCTGGTGCTCAAAGCCTTGCTCGTCGTACTGAAACGAGGTGGTGCAGGTGAAAATCGGGTTGCCCTTCTGGATCGCCGTGACGCGGCGGGTGCTGAAGCTGCCGCCATCGCGCACGCGGTCCACCGAGTACACCACCGGCAACGATGCATCGCCGGGGCGCAGGAAATAACCGTGCAGGGAATGCACATGCCGCGCTTCTTCTACGGTCTGGCTGGCCGCCGACAGCGACTGGCCGAGCACTTGGCCGCCGAACAGCTGGCGAAAACCCAGGTCCTGGCTGCGGCCGCGAAAGAGGTTTTCCTCGATCGGCTCCAGGGTCAGCAAGTCCACCAGATCTTCCAATACTTGGCTCATAGAGCAACTCCTACAACAATCGATAGGGCATTCCGGGCTGCTTATCCGTGCAGCGTGTCCAACCATTGGGCGCGGGTGATGCGGTACAAAACATGATGGCGCAGCGGGTCATCGGCTGCGACCTTGGGGTGTTCAAAATCTGCCAGGGGATCGTAATGCATACCGATGGCCTGCATGACTTTTTGTGATGGCAGATTGGTTTCGGTGGTAAAGGCGAGGATTTCATCCAATTGCAGCCGGTCAAAACCACAGCGCAGCGCGGTCCAAGCCGCTTCGCTGGCGTAACCCAGGCCCCAATGCTCGCGAGCCAGGCGCCAGCCGATTTCTACCGCCGGGGTAAAGCCAGCTTCAAAATTGACGTTTTGCAGCCCGGTCAGGCCGATAAAGTCGCCGGTGTCCTTGCGCTGCAAGGCCCAAAAGCCAAAGCCATATTCGGCGAAATGCCCGCGAATACGGCCGATCAGCGCGGCGCTTTCCAAGTGGCTCAGCTTGGCCGGGAAATAACGCATCACCTGCGGGTCGGCGCACATGTGCGCAAATTCCGGTAAGTCGCTGTCACGCCATTGGCGCAGCACCAGCCGTGCGCTTTCCAATTCCAGTATCGGCTCCATGGGTCCCCTCCCTTGCCATGTGCGTGAGTGTACAGCGCTGGTAAGATCCTTCGCAGGTTCCCGTCAGAAAATCCCATGCCCCTGCCATTGATCTACCACGATGATTACAGCCCGGAGTTCCCGGCGGACCACCGGTTCCCAATGGACAAGTTCCGCCTGTTGCGCGACCACCTGGTGGACAGCGGCCTGACCGAGGACAGCCAACTGCTGCGCCCCGAACTGTGCCCACCACAGATTCTGGCCCTGGCCCATGACGCTGGGTACATCGAGCGCTACATGGGCGGCGAGTTGTCCCGCGAAGACCAGCGGCGCCTCGGCCTGCCGTGGAACGAAGCCCTGGCGCGGCGCACCGTGCGTGCGGTCGGCGGCTCGATACTTGCCGCCGAACAAGCACTGGAACACGGCCTGGCCTGCCACTTGGCGGGCGGCACCCACCACGCCCACTACGATTACCCGGCCGGCTTTTGCATCTTCAATGACCTCGCGGTGATCAGCCATTACCTGCTGGCCAGCGGCCGAGTTAACCGCGTACTGATCTTCGACTGCGACGTGCACCAGGGCGACGGCACCGCGCGCATCCTCCACGACACGCCGGATGCCATCACCGTGTCGCTGCATTGCGAAAAGAACTTCCCCGCGCGCAAGGCCCAGAGCGACTGGGACATCCCACTGCCCATGGGCATGGGCGACGCCGATTACCTCAAGGTGGTCGACGACGCGCTCAACTATTTGCTACCGCTCTACCAGCCCGACCTGGTGCTGTACGACGCCGGCGTCGATGTGCATAAAGATGACGCCCTCGGTTACCTCAAGCTGACAGACGCAGGCGTCGCCGCCCGTGATGAAAGTGTGATGCGCCACTGCCTGGGCCGCGACATCCCGGTGATGGGCGTGATCGGCGGCGGCTACAGCAAGGACCGCCCGGCCCTGGCCCGCCGCCACGGCATCCTGCACCACAGCGCCCAACGGGTGTGGACGTCATCAGGTTGTCATTGAAGTGTGCGCGTTACCCACAATGCCTGTGGAACGGCCTGTGGATAACTTGAGCGTAAGGGCCTGAAAGCGAGTAGCCGTATGGCCTGTAGGAAAGTGTACGTTTTTTGATCAGGCAGCTCCGCCACTGTCGGGTAGAATGCTCGGCCAATTCAGCGACCGCAGCCTTGCCCATGCCTCAGACCTCTTCTCAACACGTCACTATCATCGGCGGCGGCCCCGCCGGGCTGATGGCCGCTGAAGTCTTGAGCCTGGCGGGCGTGCGCGTGGACCTGTATGACGGCATGCCATCGGTGGGGCGCAAGTTCCTGCTGGCGGGCGTGGGCGGTATGAACATCACCCACTCAGAGGCATACCCGGCGTTCCTGTCGCGCTATGCCGAACGCGCGCCACACATGGCGCCGTTGTTGCGGGCGTTTGGTTCCGACGCCTTATGCGAATGGATTCATGGCCTGGGCATTCAAACCTTTATCGGCACCTCCGGCCGCGTGTTTCCTACCGACATGAAAGCCGCCCCACTGCTGCGCGCCTGGCTCAAGCGTCTGCGCGACCAAGGCGTGGTTATCCACACCCGGCATCGCTGGCTGGGCTGGGCCGCCGACGGCGGCTTACTTATCCACAGCCCGGACGGCGAGAAAACTGTCCACAGCGATGCGGTGCTGCTGGCCTTGGGCGGCGGCAGCTGGTCGCGCCTGGGCTCCGACGGTGCCTGGCTCAAGTTGCTGGAAGACAAAGGCGTGCCTTACGCCGCACTGCAACCGAGCAATTGCGGCTTCGAAGTGTCAGCCTGGAGCGAATTGATGGTGAGCAAATTCGCTGGCGCACCGTTGAAAAACGTCGCCATCGGCCTGGGGGATGACAAGCCTCGGCTGGGCGAATGCGTGGTCACGGCCACCGGCATCGAGGGCAGCTTGATCTACGCGCTGTCGGCGTCGATTCGTGAAGCCATCAATCGCGACGGCTCGGCCACGGTGCATATCGACCTGCTGCCGAGCAAGCCGCTGGACAAGGTGCAGGCTGCCCTGGCCAAGCCGCGTGGCTCGCGCTCGATGAGCAAGCATTTGCACAGCCAGTTGGGCCTGGACGGGGTCAAGGCAGCGCTGCTGCGCGAGTTGGCGCCCGCAGAACACTTCAATGACCCGGCGCAGCTGGCGGTGGCGATCAAGGCGCTGCCGCTGACCTTGATGAAGACGCGGCCGCTGGATGAGGCGATCAGCACGGCGGGTGGCGTGCCGTTTGAGGCGCTGGATGAGCGGCTGATGCTCAGGCAATTGCCGGGGGTGTTTTGTGCCGGGGAGATGCTGGATTGGGAAGCGCCGACCGGCGGGTATTTGCTGACAGGCTGTTTTGCCAGCGGCCGGGCGGCCGGGCGAGGCGTTCTAGAGTGGCTGGCCTTGCCCCACTCAACAACAGAACGCCGCGCAGTGGGGATACCGATTCAGGAATGACCCACACCTGGTTTTACTGCAAGGGTTGTCTCAGGCCACCACGATACAACGGCAAATCTGCTTTTTGTTTCGCGCGTAACGCCATAACGGCCGCGCGCAGACTCTCATTACCCTGCTGCCAAACGTTGAGCAAATGCTCATCCATCGGAAATCGCTCTATCGCCTCCTCCGAAGCCGGTTGAGTGGGTGGCCGATAGACAGGCTCTAACGCTTCACGCTCCAAGTCGTCCAAATACGGTTTTCTCACCTTATACACCCTCCGCTACAGCACTATTCCACCAGCACGATCAATTGGTAATGGGGTATTTATAAGCCTTGTAACTAGCACCAAACTTATTCTCCCACTCTTTAACCTTAGGTGCGTCCGGCCCCAGTAACGTTATCAATTTATCGATAAACTCACTCTGCACCTGGTAGGGCTCATCGCCGCTTTCGTAAAGGGGGGCAACTGCTTTGTCGTAGTCACTGAGCAGTGTTTGGTACTCCTTTAACGCAGTCTTTCTCATGCCATCATATATATCTTCACCCTTCTTCATTTCTTCGGGCGAGATCTTAAAGTGGCTTACCATATGATCCAGGAACTTCCTGTATTCGCGAAAAGCGGGATACAGAGCCCCCTTATCCTCATACTTCTTCGCTCGGGCCCACAGCTCTTCGCCTTTTAGTGATGCCTTTTCATATGCAACGATCTCCGCGGCTTTTTTTTCCGCGGCATCCGCTGCCCTATTCTTTCTAGACTCACTAACCCCTATGCCGGCGCCTATAACTAGCAGGCCCCCTACCACAGCTGCCCCAAACGGAACCAGAAAAACAGCCATACTCACCTCTCTATTGTAATTCGATATTTACAATAGATCAGTGGCGAGTGAGAGTTCTAAGTTCCAAATACGTACAGGGCAGTTGATGACCAAAAGTTTCTACACAGGGAGAAACACACAAATGAATTTATACAGTTATTAACCTGTCGTTTCAAAATCTTGCAGGGCGTCGAGTGAGCGGCATTGCACCGCTCACTTAATTCACCACGCCTTCGTTAATCAAACAAAAGACTTACTTCTTCTTACGCGGCCCCGTGTTAAAAACAGGCACTTTACGCACCGGCTTAATCGAAGGCTCCGACGGCGCCACGTCCCCACTGTCCACCCACTTGCCCAAATTGCGCTTACCACCGCCACCACCCGAAGCCTTGGGCTTCTTCGGTTTCTTCGGCTTCTTCACCACCTGGCCACTGGCATCGGTGTCCGGCACACGGTGCTCCGGTTCGAAGTCCGGCTCCATCTTGCGGATCAAGGTCTGACGCGTCAGCATCTCGATGGCCGACAGCATGTTCACCTCATCGGCACACACCAGCGAAATCGCCTCGCCGGTATTGCCCGCCCGGCCGGTGCGGCCGATACGGTGGATGTAATCCTCGGCCACGATCGGCAGGTCAAAGTTGACCACCAACGGCAGGTCTTCGATATCCAGGCCACGCGCCGCCACGTCGGTGGCCACCAGAATCTGCACGTCGCTGGACTTGAAGCGGTCCAGTGCGCGCTGGCGAGTGGCTTGGGGTTTGTCGCCGTGGATGCCGTCGGCATTGATGCCCAGGCCCTGCAACTTATCCACCAGCGCATCCACGCCGTTACGGGTTTTGGCGAACACCAGCACCTGCTTCCAGCGGCCTTTGCGCATCAGGTGCACAAACAGCTCCGGCTTGCGCTTCTTGTCCACCGGCACCACCCATTGCTTGACGGTGTTGGCGGCGACGTTGCGCGGGCTCACTTCGATGCTCAGCGGGTCGTTGAGCATCTGCCCGGCGAGCAGGCGGATGTCATCGGAGAAGGTCGCGGAGAACAGCAAGGTCTGGCGCTTTTTCGGCAGCATGCGGTAGATGTTCGCCAGCTCTTCGGAGAAACCCAAATCGAGCATGCGGTCGGCTTCATCCAGCACCAGGGTTTGCAGTTGGTTGAGCTTCAGCGCGTTCTGGCGGAACAGATCGATCAGGCGGCCCGGCGTGGCGACCAGAATGTCGACGCCCTTGCGCAGCTTCATCATCTGCGGGTTGATGCTCACGCCGCCGTATACCGCGTACGTGGTCAGCGGCAGGTGCTGGGCGTATTCGGCGACGCTGGCGTGAACCTGCTCGGCCAGCTCACGGGTCGGGCACAGGATCAGCGCGCGCGCCGAGTTGGCGGCGACTTTCGGCCCTTCCATGGTCAGCAATTGCAGGAGCGGCAGGGCGAAACCTGCGGTCTTGCCGGTGCCGGTCTGGGCCGCGGCCATCAGGTCGCGACCGGCCAGCACCGCCGGAATGGCTTGCGCCTGCACCGGCGTCGGGGTCTGGTAGCCAAGCGTCTCAAGGGCGCGCAGCAAGGGTTCGATCAGGCCAAGTGTGGCGAAAGTCATGTGTTTACCGTAGGAAAAATTCAGCGCATAAGCGTAATGCGCGCAAGTTTACCTTATTTCCGGCTTGGGCTTGCGCCACTGGGGCAGGCTGATCAACAGCACGGCGCTGATGATCACCAGCATCGCCAGGGCTTCTTCCATGCCGATGGTCTCGCCGACAAACACAATGCCCAGCAACACCGCCACGGCCGGGTTCACGTAGGCATAGCTGGTCGCGGCCGCCGGGCGCACGTGCTTGAGCAGGTACATGTAAGCATTGAAGGCGATGATCGAGCCGAACACGGCCAGATAGGCCAAGGCCAGCCAACCTTCAATCGGCGGGATTGAATGCAGGCGCTCACCGGTCAGCGCACTGCCCACCAGCAGCAAGGCACCGGCGATGATCATCTCCGCCGCACTGGCCATGGCGCCCGCCGGCAACGGCAAGTGCCTGCTCCACACCGAGCCGAAGGCCCAAGAGGCTGCAGCAAACAGCAACAGCATCGCACCGGTCGGGCTCGACTGCAGGTTGGAGCCCATGTTGAGCATGGCGATGCCGATAATCCCCAGCACTACGCCGGCCCATTCCAGGCGGGTATTGCGCGCGCCCCAGAAATACCCGCACAGCAACGTGAACAACGGCACCGTCGCCACCGCCAACGCCGCCACACCGGAGGCAACGCCCGTGTGCTCGGCCACCGTCACCGCACCATTACCAAAGGTCAGCAGCAAAATGCCGATCTTGGCGGCGGCCTTCCACTGCACCCACGTCGGCGCAGGCGCCCCACGCCAGCGCAAATAGCCATACATCGCCAGCCCCGCCACCAAAAAGCGAATCCCGCCGAGCATCAACGGCGGCCAGTACTCCACGCCGATTCGAATCACCAGATAGGTGGAACCCCAAATCACATACAGCGCAAAAAAAGCGGCGATCAACGGTAAGGGAAAACGACGTGGGCCAGGCATTGGGTAGCTCTGCGGCAGAAGAAGGGAGGCTTATTCTAGAAAGGCAGCACGCTAAACATAAGTTACAAAACCTGTTTAAACCGCCCGTACACTTTCCAAAACATGGTTATGAAGGCTATAAACCGTGCATTCGAAAGCCAGGCATCACCGGAGCCTTATCATGGACAAATACGACCGCATGCTCCTCAGCGCTTTGCTCGAAGACGGCCGCGCTTCCTACGCGCAACTGGCCCGCACGGTAAACCTCTCCGCCCCCGCCGTGGCCGAGCGCGTAGCCAAGCTGGAAGCCAGTGGCGTGATCACCGGGTACCAGGCCAAGGTGGACTTCTCCAAAATCGGCCTGCCGATCCAATGCACGATCGAACTGCGCCTGACCAACAACGGCAGCCAGAAGGTGTACGACGCCCTCGCGGAAATCCCCGAGCTGACCGAATGTCATCGGGTGACGGGCGACCCGTGCGTGATCATGCAAGCGGCGGTGGGCTCGATGCCGGAGTTGGAGAACCTGATCAATCGGGTGGCGAAATTCGGCTTCAGCAAGACCTCGATCATTTTGTCGAGCGCGATAGCGAGGCGGGTGCCGTTGGGGCAGTTGGAAGGGAAAGCCACCTGACACCGATCGACCGATCGTTCCCACGCTCTGCGTGGGAATGCCGCCAAGGACGCTCTGCGTCCGCTTTTGAGGTCGTGACGCAGAGCGTCACAGGAGGCGTTACCACGCGGAGCGTGGGAACGATCAAACAGGCAATTTACTGTGGGAGCTGGCTTGCCTGCGATGGCGTCAGTTGCCTCACAATCAAGTCGACAATCTGCTTGATGGTCGTGATGTGATCCCAGTCTTCCTGAGTCGCCTGCAGATTGAACTGCCATTTGATCTGCATGACAAAGCAGGTCAAATCGTCATCAATGATCGTGAAGTGATGGATGAAATCTGTTTGTTCCGTCACTTTGCTTTGGTCGATAAAACCAATGATATCGACGAACAGCTGAATCACTTTTTGGGTGATCTCATTTCTCATAAGACCAAATTCCTTTTCGCTACTAACGAGCAGGATCTTAATTGTTTGGAAGAAGTCAGCGTTTGGCGAAAGAGAAACCAGAAGAATCCGACATTGCAACAAGACTCAACCTACTGACTGTTCCGATATGTCGCAAAAGCCCCCTCCAAGGCGTTATGTTTCAGTGGCCAGCAAGACCGATCCCTTTCATTTGCGGGACGTTTCCTAGAGAATTCTACGGCCTTGTTTCCGCCGGATCAGGTAGCTAGTCTCGCTCAGTCATCGAATGTTCGGTGACCGGACGTGCAAGTCCGATCAGTGGAAAATGCGCAGAGCCTTACCACCCAGCGCCCAATTTTATTAGGCGTTGGCACGTTATGGCAGCTGTGCGCGGGAGGCCATTAGGCCTGCTGGGTTTTTCCGCCCCGGTCTTGCACACCCGCGTACTGCTGCCACCCTAATTCGCGTGCAAGCGAACGGGTGCAGCTTCTTACCTAGCGGAGAAGTTACACCATGGTCAAAATTACCCCCGATCCACCTCGCTCCAACCCAGACTTCCTCAGCGAAGACGCCCTGCTCAACCGCCGAGCCATCGACTACTACCTCAAAGCCTCCGCCCCGGACGCGCCCAACTTTGTGCTGAACGACAACCTGAGCTTCGAAGACGCCCTGGCCCATGCGGCGGATTTGCTGCATTGCGCGGTGGAGACGGCGCAGGTGGCGGGTGAAACGATCAGCGCGCAGCAGCGGGCGGTGATGCATTTGGTGGGGATGGCGAAGGAGGTGGTGGAGCGGGCGTTGGCGTGTGTACAGCCTCGATGAACAGCGCATAACCCCTGTGGGAGCGGGCTTGCCCGCGATTGCAGTGTGTCAGTCACCGAACAATTGGCTGATACACCGCCATCGCAGGCAAGCCAGCTCCCACACTTGGAGCTTCGGTGCGCTTGGAGTAGCGCAAGCGTCAGAACCCGCGATGCTTCTTCAAATGCTCATTGATCTTCGCCGCCGGCACTTTCTGCAAGGTGCACAGCAGTTCATGAGACAGTTCGCGCAACCCATGCGTACGGCGCAATTCTTCAGCCAGATGCGCCGTGAGGTTGGCCGCCATCTCCGCATCCGCCATCGCCCGGTGAGCCTTGCCGGTGTGGGGCAGTTGGGCGAACGAATTCAGTGTGCCGAGCTTGTGGTTCGGCGCCGAAGGCATCAAACGGCGCGCCAGCAGCAGCGAGCAGGCGAATTTTTGCAGGCGGGTGCGGCGGATCAGGCCCAGTTCGAAGTCCCAGAACTTCTGGTCGAACGCGGCGTTGTGCGCCAGCAGGGGCGTGGTGCCGACGAACTCATTCACTTCGTTCATCACCCGCTCGGCCGGCGGTGCACTGCGCAGCATGGCGTTGCTGATGCCAGTGAGTTGTTCGATAAACCCCGGCACGCGCACACCAGCATTCATCAGGCTCTGGTAGCGGTCCACGATCTGGCCGCGCTCAAGGATGACCACCGCAATTTCCGTGGCCCGGCAGTGGCTGCTCGGGGTGATGCCGGTGGTTTCAAAGTCGATGACCGCTATACGTTCCAAACCTGTTCCAACTCCGTCTCACAATTGACTTATTTGAGCAGCAACGCGCCTTCGATCGGCACGTAGCGGCTGGCGGCGCGTATCAGTGAATTGGCCGTAAGCCCCGGCACGCCGTAGGCCACGGCTTCGACGCCGTGCTTTTGGATGATGCGTTCGAGCAGCATGTCGAAATCACCGTCGCCGGAGGCCAGCACCACTTCGTCGACGTGGTCGGCGGCGTCCATGATGTCCAGGGTGATGCCCACGTCCCAGTCGCCCTTGGCCGAGCCGTCAGCACGCTGGATGTAAGGCTTGAGTTTTACCGTAAAGCCCAGGTTGCGCAGGATCTGCTGGAATTGCTGCTGCTTGCTGTCGCCACGGTCGATGGCATACGCATACGCTTCGACGATCTGCCCGCGCGAACTGATGTCCGCCCAGAGGGCCGCGTAGTTGAAGTGGCAGCCGTAGGCCTGGCGCACGGTGTAGTAGAGGTTTTGTACATCGGCGAACACCGCAATTTTCTTCACCGCACTTCCTCATGACAGCCAGGCGCCAGCGCCCGGAAAGGCGCCAGTATGCCAGCCATGGGGAAGTTTCAGCGAAAAATCAGCCCGGGGCGACGAAGCGCCCCGGTTGAGTGCGGGTCAGACGAAGGAGTCGTCGTCGCCAAAAGACGAGGAATCGTCGGAATAGTCGTTGTCGGCGAAGCTGTCCGAGGCATTGTCGTTGCCCCAGCTGTCATTGCCGGCGAACTTCTGGTCGTCGTTGCCCCAGTTGCCGTTGTCGCTGGCAGGCGCCGGCTCTTCGCGGATGATTTCTTCCACGACTTGTGGCTGCTGCGAGTTGTGGCTGAACAGGCTGCTGATGCCTTCAGCCAGCATCACACCACCGGCCACGCCGGCGGCGGTTTTCAGCGCGCCACCGAGGAAGCCGCTACCAATCGGCGCGGCGGGCGCTTGCTGGGGTTGTTGATAGTTCTGCTGCGGCGCGCCGTAGTTTTGCTGGGGTGCAGGCTGACCGAAAGACGGCCGCGCCGGTTCACGCCAGCCACCGGAGGATGGCGCGGCGCTTTGTGCCGGCTGCGAGTCACGGGAACCGCCGCCGCCAAAGATGCTCGACAGGAAACCACCACTGCTCGGCGCAGGTTGTGCGGCCTGAGACTTGGCCTGTTGCAACTCATCCTGCAATTGCTGGATCTGCTGCGCCTGTTGCTTGTTCTGCGCGTCGAGGCTTTTGATCGCGTGTTCTTGCACCAGGATCGACTGGGTCATGTAGTACCCGGCGGCCGGTTGGCGAGTCATGTGCTCCTTGATCCGCGCTTCAGCCAGGGCGTCGCGGGGGGCTGAGTCCGTTTCGGCTTGTTGCAACCGTGAAAACAGTCCATCGATCAGGGTTTGCTCTTCGCTGTTCATGGCGACCTCGTTAGATTGCCGGTAGAAATCATGGGCCTGCCTGTAATCAAGCAAGCTACGCGCTAGTTATGGGGCTCTTAACCGACGTTTCAATGGTCTTTACGCAAGGTTTACGTTTGCTTGTGGCTGGCCATGATCGGTTAAAGTGTGGGCCTTGCTTTTAGGCCTGTGATTAACCTGATGAATCCGTTAGACGTATTGCGCGACTCCTTCCGTTTCACCCTGCGCAACCTGGGCGCCATCGTCCAGTTGTGCCTGCCGTTGGTGATTCTCGAAGCCTTCCTGCAACAGTTGCTCGACCACACGCTGGGCCCGAATACGTTCCCCGGTTCCCCCATGGTGGCGAGCTTGTTGGTGTACCCGCTGTACACCGGCGCCTTGATCCTGTTTCTTGACGCGCGTACCCGTGGCGAGTCGCCGCGTACTAAAGATGTGTGGGCGATGGCGCTGACCCTGTGGCCACGTTTGGCCCTGCTGACAGCCATCAGCTCGCTGCTGCTCGTGTATGCGTTTTCGTTGTATTACCTGCCGGGCCTGGGCCTGATGGTCATCCTGGCGTTTGCCGAATACGTGCTGGTGTTACGCGGCATGTCGGCGCTGGAAGCGATAAAGGAAAGTGTGCGCCTGAGCCGAGGGCACTTCTGGCGAATTCTGGTGTGCCTGCTGTGCGTAATGACGCCGCTATTGCTGCTCAAGGGCGCCACCGAGGCGGCCTATCCTGATCCCGCGCCGCTACTGGGCCTGTTGATCGACAGCGCCCAAAGCTTCCTGCAACTGTTTACCTGCGTGGTGATGTTTCGTTTATTCATGCTGATCGGTGGCGATGCCGACGCGCGGTGATATGCTCCGTGCCATTCCTGGAACGCTATAAGCCGAGCCGATGACCCGTTTAGTGCGCATCACCCTGTTGAGCCTGTTGATCATCGCGGGCCTGCTCGCCGCCCTGATCTACAGCCTGACCTGGCGCCCTGCCGACAAAGAAACCCTGCCCGTGAGCTGCGTCGCACCCCGTGCGCCGACCTTGCTGCCGGGGCAGGCGCTGAAGGTCATGACCTGGAACGTGCAATACCTGGCCGGCAAAAACTACGTGTTCTGGTACGACACCGCCGACGGCAGCGGCCCGGACGACCGTCCTACCTTGGAAGACATGGCCTCCAGCCTCGACGAAGTCGCGCGGGTGATCCGCGATGAACAACCCGACATACTGCTGTTGCAGGAACTCGACGAAAACGCCAAGCCGTCGCACTACCAGGATCAAATCGCGCTGCTGCAAGAACGCCTGGTCGACCTCTACCCGTGCAGCGCCCAGGCCTTCGACTGGAAAGCCGACTTTGTGCCCAACCTGCATATCTTCGGCAGCGTCGGCCGCAAACTGGTGACCCTCAGCCGCTACCAGATCGAACACGCCGAACGCCTGCAACTGCCGGTGTCCCCGGCCAACTTCATCAGCCGCCAGTTCCAACCAAAACCTGCCTTATTACTGACCTACCTGCCGCTCAGCGATGGCGGCCAACTGGCCGTGCTCAATACCCGCCTGGATGGCGACAGGCCTGGGCGTTCGGCGGTGCAGGAGCAGGCTAAAGCCACGGTGAAATTGCTGGATAAGTTCGAAGGCCGTGGCACGCCCTGGCTGATCGGCGGGGATTTCAACTTGCTGCCACTGGGGCAATTCCTGCGCCTGGATGCCGGCAAGCGCGGCCAGTATTCGCCGGACAGCGAGCTGCATCTACTGTGGGATAAATACCCGATGATCCCGAGCAACAGCGAATCCAGCGGCATTGACCGTGAGAAATGGCTGACGCACTTCCCGAATGACCCGAGCGTGGATGGCCCGGATCGTACGTTGGATTATTTGTTTTACAGCCCAAGGATCAAGCGGGTGGAGGCGAAAGTGCGGCAGGAAGATACGCTGCGTATTTCCAATCACCTGCCGGTGATTGCCCGCTTCCTGCTGCCTGCCGCGCAATAACCAACACCACAAAACTCAATGTGTATGGGGACTTGTGTGGGAAGGGGCTTTTGTGGGAGCTGGCTCCCACATTAGATCTCCACAATGCCTACTTGCGCGGCTTGATCCTGGCCGTCGCTTCCGCCACCAACGGGTCATCCGGCCAGTAATGCTTCGGATACCGCCCCTTCAAATCCTTCTTCACCTCGGCATAGGTACTGCGCCAGAAATTCGCCAGGTCCTGCGTCACCTGCACCGGCCGGCGCGCCGGGGACAGCAGGTGCAGCTTGACCACCTGGCGCCCACCGGCAATGCGTGGCGTGTCCGCCAGCCCGAACAACTCCTGCAGGCGCACCGCCAGAATTGGCGGTTGTTCGCTGTAGTCCAAACGTACCGATGAACCCGAGGGCACTTTCAGGTGCTGGGGCGCCAGCTCGTCCAGGCGTTGCGGCAGCGGCCAGGGCAGCAGGTTGTGCAGGAAGCTTGCAATATCCAGGTTGGCGAAATGGCTGAGGCGCGAGACTTTGCCCAGGTAGGGCATCAGCCAGTGCTCCAGGCTGGCGAGCAGCGCCTTGTCGCTGATATCCGGCCATTCGCTGGTTTTGCCGGCGTCCAGTTGGCGCAGCAGCATGACGCGGGCCTGCCATTGGCGCAGCTCGGGCGTCCACGGCAGCAGTTCCAGGCCTTTGCGGCGCACAAGGTTGACCAGTGCCTGGCTACGCGCGGACTCGTCGAGGCCGGTCAGCGGTTCGCGGCTGAGCACCAGTTCGCCGACTTTGCGCTGGCGTTCGGCGCGCAGTACGCCTTCGCGTTCGTCCCAGTCCAGCTGGTCGACATTACGCACTTGCTCGGCAAGGACCGTGTCGAACAATGCCGGATCAAAATCGGCGGCGAGGTAGATGCGTTCTTCGCGCTGGCCCTGGCGGCTGCCGAGGTCGGCAATCACCAGCCAGGGTTGTTTCATCAAGCTGTCGGCCTCAGCGAACAGCGCGGCGCGGCCGTTGGCCAGGCGGTATTCGGCGCCGCCGGGGCGGCGTTGCTGGGCGACGCGGTCCGGGTAGGCCAGCGCCAGCAAGGCGCCGAGCCAGCGCGGGTGATCGGGGTCGGCAACGGCCTGCGTCGCCTGGCCTCTTAAATAGCCGCGGTATTGCCGCGCCAGTTGCTTGGCTCGCTGCACGCCGCCTTGGGTGCCGCGCGCGCGTTCTTCGCCGGACATCAGCGCCAAGCGGCTGTGCAAATCCGCACCGCCGCCGCGCAGGATGTCGCGCTCACCCAACAACGCGGCGACATCACAGGCAGTGGCCGCCAGCCCGAGGTCCTGCCCACGCAACAACAAATGCGCGATACGCGGATGCGCCGGCAACTCGGCCATCTTCTGGCCGTGGGCGGTGAGTGTGTCGTCGTTCAAGGCGCCCAGGCGCACCAGCAAGTCCTGGGCCTGGGCATACGCGGCCGTCGGCGGCACATCCAGCCACACCAGCTGCGCAGGCGTGACGCCCCAACGCGCCAGTTGCAAGGCCAACCCGGCAAGGTCGGCGGCGAGGATTTCCGCGCTGCCATACGCTGCCAAGCCTTCATGCTGGTCTTCGGACCACAGCCGATAACACACGCCCGGTTCCAAGCGCCCTGCCCGGCCTGCACGCTGGGTGGCGCTGGCGCGGGAGATGCGCTGGGTGTCGAGACGAGTCATGCCGCTGCCGGGGTCGAAACGCGGCACACGCGCCAACCCGGCGTCGATCACCACGCGCACGCCATTGATGGTCAGGCTGGTCTCGGCAATGTTGGTGGCCAGCACCACTTTGCGTTTGCCGGCGGGTGCCGGGTCGATGGCGGCACGCTGGGCGTTGAGGTCGAGTTCACCGTGCAGCGGGCACAGCAGCACATCGGGGCGATCACCCAGGGCGTCGGCCAGTTGCTGATTAACGCGGCGAATCTCGGCCTGGCCCGGCAGAAACACCAGGAGGCTGCCGGTCTCGTCGTGCACGGCCTCAAGGATGGTCTGTACCACACGCGGCTCAATAAATTCACCGGCCTGATACGGCCGACCCCAGCGCATCTGCACCGGGAACATACGCCCTTCGCTGCGCAGGATCGGCGCGTCGTCCAGCAGCCCGGCCAGGCGTTCGCCTTCAAGGGTGGCGGACATCAACAGGATTTTCAGCGGCTGCTCATCGCGAAACAAATCGCGGCCGTTCAGGCTCAGGGCCAACGCCAGGTCGGCGTCGAGGCTGCGCTCATGGAATTCGTCGAAGATCAACAGGCCCACGCCGTCCAGCGCCGGGTCGTCCTGCAAACGCCGGGTGAGGATGCCTTCGGTGACCACTTCGATGCGCGTGTTGGGGCCGACTTTGCTGTCCAGACGAATGCGATAGCCGACGGTTTCGCCGACCTTTTCCCCCAGCTCACTGGCCAGGCGTTCGGCGGCGGCGCGCGCGGCCAGGCGGCGGGGCTCGAGCATCAGGATGGTTTGCCCGGCCAGCCACGGCTCGTTCAACAATGCCAGGGGCACGCGGGTGGTTTTACCGGCGCCGGGCGGCGCTTCCAGCACGGCTTCATGGCGAATCGCCAAGGCGTCACGCAGGGCGGGTAAAACATCATCGATTGGCAACGAATTCATACTGGCTCCAAAGCAGAGCGGCGAGTATAACGGCGAACTGCCGGATGCCGGTGGTGGTCTCAAAAACACCGCTGGCTTGCGATATGAAAGCAGTCAAAGGTGGGAGCTGGCTTGCCTGCGATAGCGGTGGGTCAGCCAGCCCATATGGCACACACATACCGCTATCGCAGGCAAGCCAGCTCCCACATTGGATCATCGCCGTCTGATAGATCTGGCTTATAGTCACCCTTAAATGTGTTCAGGAGAGTCTTCATGCGTATCGCTTCCCGTGTCATCGGCGGTGTCCTCGCCGTCACCCTGCTGAGCCAATTGACGGCCTGCGGTTCGATCTTCTACCCGGACCGCCGTGGCCAGATCGACGGCAAGATCGACCCGGCCATTGCCGTGCTCGACGCCGTGGGCCTGCTGTTTTATGTAATCCCGGGCCTGATCGCGTTCGGCGTCGACTTCGCCACCGGCGCGATCTACTTCGAGCCGGGCAAGACCGCCCAGGTCGCCCCGGAAAAACTGCGCGAAGCCATCGGCGCCGACGGCAAGGTCGACAACGCCAAGCTGCAAACCATCATCCAGAAAGAAACCGGCCGCACCTTGCCGCTGGATGACCCACGCATGATCCAGTTCAAGGGCAGCGTGCAACAGCTGGCTTCCCTGGGCCTGCAACCCGCTGCTTAAGGACCGTTCATGACCAGCAGTCCCGAACACGCCAGGCTCTTGCGCCTGGCCACACGCGCGTCGGTGGGCGTGGCGTGTGCGTTGATTATCACCAAGGCCATCGCCTGGTGGTTCAGCGGCTCGGTGAGCATGCTCGCCGGGTTGACCGACTCACTGCTCGACGGCGTGACCTCGCTGCTGAATCTGCTCGCAGTGCATTACGCGCTGCGCCCGGCCGATGATGATCATCGCTATGGGCATGGCAAGGCTGAGTCGCTGTCGGGCATGGCCCAGGCGCTGTTTATCGCCGGCAGTGCGGTGTTGATCGCGTTCCAGGCGTACCAGCGTTTGCAGCATCCGGAACCGGTCGGCGCGCCGTGGCTGAGCATTGGCGTGATCGTGTTTTCGCTGGTGATGACGGTAGCGCTGCTGATGCTGCAACACCGGGTGATCCGCGAAACCGGCTCCAACGCCGTGCGCGCAGATTCGCTGCACTATCGCTCGGACTTGATGCTCAACGGCAGCATCCTGGTGGCGTTGGTGTTGGCAGGCCTGGGCTTTCATCAGGTGGACGCGTGGTTCGGCCTGGGGATCGCCGCGTACATCTTGTGGAGTGCAATCCAGATCGCCCGGGAAAGTTTTGCGGTGTTGATGGACGAAGAGCTGCCGCCGGATGTGAGCCAGCACATGCTGGAGCTGGCGCGGGGTGTGCCGGGCGTGTTGGGTGCGCATGACCTGCGCACGCGGATTTCCGGCAGCCACTGGTTTGTGCAACTGCACCTGGAATTGCCGGGGGAATTGACGTTGTCAGTGGCCCACGGCATCAGCGACCAGGCCGCCGATGCCATTCACGCCGCCTACCCGCGCGCCGAAGTGCTGGTGCACGCCGACCCGCGGGAAGTGGTCACCGGTAACAAGGCCTAGTACTGCACCTGATAGCCACGGCTGGTCAGGCAGTTGCCCTGGGCCTGGCGGTAGGTTTGCACCACCGCCGGGTCCGGGGCGTAGGTCACGGTGCGTGGGTCGAAACCGCTTTGCTGCACCGCCCAGCGATAACAATCGTAACCGTCCTGCTGCACCTGAGCCGGTGATTGGCCGTTGGCCGGGTAGGCCGTCACGTCATACCCGTTGCCCTGCGGCGCGGGTTGCGGCGCCGGCACTTCGGTCGGCGGCTGCACCACCACGTATTGCTGGGTGGCGCTTTCGTAGGTGTAGTAGGAACCGGCTGCAAGGAAAAACAGCGCGCTGCCCACCCACACTTCCCGCGCGTAGTCCGGCAGGTATTGCACGCGAATGCCGTACGGCGGCGTCACCACCACATAGCGCGGGCCTTGCGGGCGATACCAGTAGCCGCCGGAGAAGAAGTAATCCTGGCCACGGTAAGGCACGCGGTAATCGCGGTCGGGGAAACGGTCGACGATGTAGCCCGGGCGGTATTGCGGGCCTGGGCCCCAGCCGTTGCCGTGCCCATTCGGGCGGCCCGGCCAGCGGTTGTCATTGGGGTGGCCATTGTTGAAGCCGCCACCCGGGCGCGGGCCAGGGCCATTGCCGCCCTGCCAATGCGGGTTGCCATCGTTGCGACGCGGGATGTCCTGGTAATAGCCCTGGCGCGGTTCCTGGGTTTGCCGAACCGTGTCCGGACGCCCCTGGATCGGCAGGTTATTCCCAGGTTGCGGCGCTGGCCGAGGTTGCTCGGCACCTTGGGGGCGACCTTGCCACTGCCCGCCGCCATGGGGCTGTTGCTCGGCGCGGTCGAAATGCTGGTTTTGCGGACGCGGCTGGTTGTTTTCCGGGCGCGGTTGATTGTTCTGCGGGCGTGGCTGGTTATTTTGCGGGCGCGGTTGATTGTTCTGCGGGCGTGGCTGGTTATTTTGCGGGCGCGGCTGCTCGTTGCCTTGCCGCCCGCCTTCCGGGCCTCTTTCATGCTGACCGCCGCCTTCAGGGCGCGGGTCGTCGGCCATCACTTGCGTGCCGACGGTGACCATCAGCAAACCTACACCTGCCATACGCCAGATGCGCTTCATGCTATTCCTCACTGCGGATAAGGGCCTAGAACGTCCGGCCTCATAGATGAGACTGGAAAAGCCTCGCCCGGTTCTGAGACAGGTTATCAGTCACGAGAAGTATTTTTTCGGCTAAACGCGCAGGCAAAGAAAAAGGGGTGACCCGTCGGCCACCCCTTGAGAATTTCGTCCTTGCTCAACGCTTTTGACGTTGGCTCACCTCACGCCGTCTTGTGGACAGTGTGCAGCCTGGAGGCCGGCTCAACCCTGCTGGGGCGGCGGCCGCAACGGGCCTGATTGGGCTCGCTGCAAGTGGACTGTTGTCCAGGCGGTGATTCTGTTGGTAATCATAGGCTCGCCGCGCCGGCAGATGATTGCGAAGATTGCGTCAATAAACAGTGCTTGCGCAATTTTTAACCCTTCATAGATAATTCACCGCAATAGTTACGACAAAGGCCAACCCAATGAGCAAGCTTGACCGATACGACCTGAGTATTTTGGCGGAATTGCAGCGCGACGCGAGGATCTCCAACCAGGAGTTGGCCGAACGCATCGGCCTGTCGCCTTCGCCCTGCTCGCGCCGGGTCAAGCAGCTTGAAGACGATGGCTACATCGCGCGCCAGGTCGCGCTGCTCGACCGCAAGATGCTCGGCTTGAGCCTCACGGCCTATGTACTGATCGGCATGGACCGTCACACACCCGAGCGTTTCGAAAACTTCGAGGCGGCGATCCGCACCCTGCCGCAGGTGCTGGAATGCAGCTTGGTGACCGGAATGGATGCTGACTATCAGTTGAAAGTGGTGGTGCCGGACATGGATCACTACCAGAAACTGCTGCTGGGGCATTTGACCCGTATTGAAGGCGTGACCAGCGTGCGCTCGAGTTTTGTGCTCAACCAGGTATTGAACAGCACCGAGCTGCCGCTGACGCACCTGCGTACCTGATCTCAAGCACAAAGAAAATCCAATGTGGAAACTGGCTTGTGTGGGAGCTGGCTTGCCTGCGATGCAGACAACTCGGACTATCAGGCAGACCGAGGTGACGCTATCGCAGGCAAGCCAGCTCCCACATTGACCCCATCAAGACTCAGGTCAATGCTCCGCCTGGAGCCCTGCCTTATACTTCCCGCCTGCCCTGCCGGAAAATGCTCACATGAACAACATCGACCCCGCCCTGTTCGAAGAATGGATGATGACCGGCCTGGTCACTATCCTGATCATTTTCATGGGCTTCATCGTCTGGGACCTGGCGAAGAAATCCAAGGCTGGGCGCTTTGGCTCGTTCATCCTGTTCTTCGTATTGGGCCTGGGCGTGGCCGCGTTCATCATCAAGAGCGTAGTGATCGGCCTAATCGAGTCCGGCGCCTTATAAACGCGCCGGTACTTCCCTCCATTGGCCCTGGTCCAGGCCATCAATCGACCAGTCACCAATGCGCACGCGCACCAGACGCAAGGTCGGCAAGCCCACCGCCGCGGTCATGCGCCTCACCTGGCGGTTACGCCCTTCACGAATCACCAGCTCCAGCCAGTGCGTGGGCACACTTTTGCGAAAACGCACGGGTGGGTTGCGCGGCCACAGTTCAGGCTCATCCAACGGGCGTGCCTCGGCGGGCAAAGTCATGCCATCGTTAAGCTCCACACCGTCGCGCAGGCGTTGCAGTTGTTCTTCGGTGGGCTCGCCTTCGACTTGCACCCAGTAGGTCTTTGCCAGCTTGTGCTTGGGGTCGGCAATCCGCGCCTGCAACTGGCCATCGTTGGTCAGCAGCAGCAGGCCTTCGCTGTCACGGTCCAGGCGCCCGGCCGGGTAGATGCCGGGGATGTCGATAAAATCCTTGAGCGTCGCACGCCCGCCTTCGTCGCTGAACTGGGTCAGTACGTCGAAGGGTTTATTGAACAGGATCAACTTCGGCTCGGCCGGTGGCGCCTTGGCGACGCGACGTGCAGCGGAGTACGGAGGTTTCACGCCAGGGCGGCGCGCATCGGGACGGGTGGGACGGGACATGGCAAAGGAACATCTAACGGTCAGGACCGACAATGCTAGTGGCCTGACCGCTAAATGACCATCCCAACCGCTTAGCGGAACGGCGGCTCGTCGAAGCTGCGCAGTTTGCGCGAGTGCAGCGAGTTGAGTTCGGTGCGCAACAGGTCGACCGCCTCGATGCCGATCTTCAAGTGCTGGCTGACCGCACGTTCATAGAACGCGTTGGCCGAACCCGGCAGCTTGATTTCACTGTGCAGCGGTTTGTCCGACACGCACAGCAACGTGCCATACGGCACCCGCAGGCGGTAACCCTGGGCAGCGATGGTGCCACTTTCCATGTCCACGGCCACGGCGCGGGACAGGTTGATCAGCGGCCGTTCCTGGGCCCAGCGCAGCTCCCAGTTGCGGTCGTCGTAGGTCAGCACGGTGCCGGTGCGCAGGCGTTTTTTCAGCTCTTCGCCTTTCTCGCCTGTGACGTTGGCCGCCGCTTGTTGCAAAGCCATCTGCACTTCGGCCAGGGCCGGAATCGGGATGTTCGGCGGCACTACGCGGTCGAGAATCCCGTCGCGGCGCATGTAGGCGTGGGCCAGTACGTAGTCGCCGATGGTCTGGGATTGGCGCAGGCCGCCGCAGTGACCGATCATCAGCCAGCAGTGCGGGCGCAGCACGGCCAGGTGGTCGGTGATGTTCTTCGCGTTGGACGGGCCGACGCCGATGTTCACCAGGGTCACGCCGTGGCCGTCGCTGGCTTGCAGGTGGTAGGCCGGCATCTGGTAACGGTGCCAGACCACGCCCGCAGCAATGGCCGAGGCTTCGCCGTGGTCCATGCTCTTGTCGATGATCACGTTGCCCGGCAACACCATGCGGATAAACCGTGGGTCGCTGCGCAATTGCTCCAGGCCATGCAGGATGAACTGGTCGACGTAGCGGTGGTAGTTGGTCAGCAGGATCCACGGCTGCACATGGCGCCAGTCGCTGCCGGTGTAATGCACCAGGCGGCGCAGGGAGAAGTCCACGCGGGCGGCATCGAACAGCGCCAGGGGCAACGGGTCGGTGTTTTCCCAGTCGTAGAGGCCATCGGCAATGCCGTCGGTGGCGGCGGACAGGTCGGTGCTGGGGAACACGCGCGCCAGGGTCGCGGCGGTGACGCCGGAGCCGGCCAGTTCATCGCCCTGCTCGACTACGTACGGGTACGGAATGTTCTGTTGGCTCACGCCGACTTCGACCGTGACGGTGAAGTCGTGCATCAGCGGCACCAGTTGTTCCAGCAGGTATTTACGGAATGCTGCCGGATGGGTGACGGTGACGCTGTAGGTGCCCGGCAGTTGGACCTTGGCATACGCGCGGGTGGTCTGTGGGACTTCGCCGTGGCAGTGGTAGGTCAGGCGCAGTTCCGGGTAGCGGAACAGTGCGCGTTGTTCGGCGTCGGGCTCGACGCGGTCCTTGAGGTATTGCTTGAGGGCTTGATTGAGCGCGCCGGTAGCACGCTCATGAAGAGCCGCCAGCCGGTCCACGGCTTCTTCAGCGGTTTGAACGACAACAAAAGCTTCGGTCACGGTAAGCATCCTGTGTTCTGACTTGCAGGCCTTTATCTTGCCTGTATCCCTGTCAGACGCAAACTTTGAATTGGAGTGCCCTCTCAAGAGGGGTGCAATCCCTGTGGGAGCCGGGCTTGCCCGCGATGGCGGTGGGTCATTGATTTATGTGGGAGCCGGCACACCGCTATCGCAGGCAAGCCAGCTCCCACATTTTGAACCCTGTTTACTCAGAAGGATTGGGGGTTGAGCGGGCGACAATCGCCTCAACATTCACCCCACGCGGCAAGGTGCCGTACACCCGGCCGGACGACTCACCCAAGCGGCTGGCAATAAACCCATCACTGACCGCCGCATTCCCGGCCTCCAGCAACAGCTTGGCCTGCAGCGCCACGGCAATGTCCTCGGTCAGTTGCCGCGCACGGTATTGAATATCCTGGGTATCCATAAACGCCGACTTGAGCTGCTCGATATGCCGCGCCAACGGCTTGTCGCCATGCCCGTCACCCAGTTCGACAAACAGCGTCTCCAGCACGCCCGGCTCTTTCGACAGCGCCCGCAGCACGTCCAGGCACTGCACATTGCCGGAACCTTCCCACGTCGAATTCACCGGTGCCTCACGGTACAGGCGCGGCAGGATACTGTCTTCGACGTAGCCGGCACCGCCCATGCACTCGGCGGCCTCGTTGATCATCGCCGGCGCACGCTTGCAGATCCAATACTTGCCCACCGCCGTCACCAGCCGGGCGAACTTGGCTTCCTGCTCGTTATCGAGGTGGTCCAGCGCGCGACCCATGCGCATGCTCAAGGCCAGCGCAGCCTCACTTTCCAGCGCGAGGTCGGCCAACACGTTTTGCATCAGCGGCTGTTCGTTGAGAATGCGACCACCGACCAAACGGTGCGCGCAATGGTGGCTGGCCTGGGTCAGCGCCTGGCGCATCAAGGCGCTGGAGCCGACCATGCAGTCGAAGCGTGTCATGGCCACCATTTCGATAATGGTCGGCACGCCACGGCCCTCTTCGCCGATCATCCAGGCCAGGGCACCGCGAAACTCCACTTCGCTGGAGGCGTTGGAGCAATTGCCGAGTTTGTTTTTCAAGCGCTGGATGTAGAACTCGTTGCGCGTGTCGTCCGGACGGTGCCGAGGCAGCAGGAAACAGGTCAGGCCTTTGTCGGTCTGCGCCAGGGTGAGGAACGCATCGCACATCGGCGCCGAGCAGAACCACTTGTGCCCCACCAACTCATAGGCTTGCCCGGGGCCGCCCGCGCCAACCGGATACGCACGGGTGGTGTTGGCGCGCACGTCAGTGCCGCCCTGCTTTTCGGTCATGGCCATGCCGATAGTGGCGCCAGCCTTGTGGGCGATGCCGACATTGCGCGGGTCGTATTCGGTATTGAGGATTTTCGGCAGCCAGGTCTGCGCCAGGTCCGGTTGCAGGCGCAAGGCCGGTACGCAGGCGAAGGTCATGGTCAGCGGGCAACCGGTACCGGCTTCAGCCTGGCTGTGCAGGTAGGTCATGGCGGCGCGAGCCACGTGGGCGCCGGACTGCGGATGCGCCCACGGCAGCGACGGCAGGCCATGTTCCACGGCGGTGCGCATCAGCTCGTGATACGCCGGGTGAAACTCCACCAGGTCAATGCGATGGCCATAACGGTCATGGCTGTTGAACACCGGTTTATTCTGGTTCGCCAGGAACCCTGCTTCCATCAACGGCCCGCCTGCCAGCGCGCCATAGGCATCGATACGCGCCTCGGCCCAGCCGGCGCCAAAGCGGCGCGACCACTCTTGCAGGGGCAAGTCGATGCGGTACAGGTTGGTGCCGTCCAGGGACGGTGGCTGGTTGGTGACGTCGTGGGTTTCGGCGAACGGGTGCAGGTTCATGGCAGGCCTCCTGGAAAAAAAGGCCACGTACAGTTGAGGCCAGAATTTCAGTTAAGCACCGTCACAGGGCTTAAAAAAGTGGCATACCCGCCTAATGTTCGGCGCTTTCGCCCTCTAACGGGCACAGTAAACGGCGTTCCAGTACGGCCTGCAACGCGTCAAAACGCACGGGTTTGGCGAGCCGGTCGGTGATTCCGATGCCATGGCAGCGCTCACGATCCGACACATTCAGTGACGCACTCAGGGCGATCACCGGCAGTTCACCGCAACCGGGCAAAGCACGAATCTGACAACACAACGAGAAACCGCCTTCAGGCACATCCAGCAGTACCGCGTCGAAGGTTTCATTCTGCAAGAGCGCCAACGCGGAGGGGCCGTTGTCCACCGTTTTCACCCGGTAGCCCAACTTGAGCAGCATGCCGCGCACCGCCAGTTGGCCCACGCTGTTGTCGTCTACCAGCAGCACCGTGCATTCATGGGGCGCACGTTGCGTGAGGGGTTCATGGGGCTGCGCTTTTAGCTCGGGCGGCAGCGGATTCACGCTCACATCCAGCTGAAAACGGCTGCCCTTGCGTGGCTCGGAATGATGAGTCAGGCGCCCACCCAACAGCTCGATCAGTTGTCGGCAAATCGCCAGGCCGATGCCCAGGCCGCCGTATTCGCGGGTCATCGAGCCGTCCACCTGGAAGAAGCGCTGGTACAGCGTGGCCTCGTCGAGGAAAGCGAAACCGATACCGCTGTCGGTCACGATAAAGCTCAGGCGCAGGCTGCCGTCGCTGTGTGGAACACCCACCACACGCACGCGTACGGACCCGTCATGGGTGAACTTGAAGGCGTTGTCGAGCAGGCAGTCGAGGCACTGGATCAGTTTGCCGTCGTCGCCGATCACGCGGTCCGGCAGCTCATCCGCGACGTCGATGGAAAATTCCAACCCTTTGCTCTGCGCGCTGGCGCTGAACTGCTGGCGCAAGGTGTCGAGGGCGCCGCGCAAGCTGAACACCTGCGGCTGGGCTGTCAGGCGCCCGGCTTGCAATTCGGTCAGGGTGAGAATGCCGTTGACCATGCGCATCATGTCCCGCGCCGAGCCGGCGGCGGTTTGCTGGTACTGCGCGAGGTCGTCGTCCAGCGGCACGGTTTGCATCAACTCCAGTGAGCCGATGACGCCGTTCATCGGCGTGCGCAATTCGTGGGTCAGGGTGGCGAGGAATTCGTCCTTGAGGCGGTTACTGCGCGCGAGCTGCTGGTTGAGCACTTCGAGTTTCTGGCTGGCGTCGAACAGGATCTGCGCCTGCTGCTCGCGCATACCATTGATACGGTCTGCCAGGGCCAGGGACAGCAGCGCCACTTCGATGGCCGAGCCGAGCTGGCTGGCGTACATGGTAAGGAACATATTCGGCAGGTAGCCCAGCACCATCATCGTGTTGACCACCCCGCCCAACAGGAAAGCCGACCAGGCAATGATGAAATAGCGCGCCATGCGCTGGCCGCAATACCAGGCCTTGATCGCGGCAATAAAGATGGTCACGGTGAACACCAGCGCCAAGCCGGTGGCCAGGCGCAGGGCTACGGCATAGCTGGTCAGCAGCGCCAGCACCATCACCACCGCGCCGCAGGCCGCCAGCGCAAGCAATAGGCGGTCGAGCCAACGGCTGTGTTGCGCCGTGTGCAGGAAGCTGCGCGCAAACAGGCTGCCGAACAGCGCCGCCGACCCGATCAGGAACGGCACCGCCGCATTCGCCCACCACGGGTTGTTGGGCCAGAAGTACTCCACGGCCACGCCATTGACCGAGAGCTGATAAAGGCCGAACGAGGCGATATAGAGGATGTAATAGAGGTAACTGGTGTCGCGCACGCTCAGGTAGATGAACAGGTTGTAGACCAGCATCCCCAGCAGCACGCCATAGATGGCACCCAACACATACAGGCGCAGCGGTTGTTCTTCCAGATAGGCAGTGCCGGCCCAGAGCGTCAGCGGCGCCTGGATCGAGCCTTCGCTTTGCAGGCGCAGGTACACCGTTTGTTGCTGGTCGGGCACAAAGTTGAGCTTGAACAGGTAGTTGCTCTGGCGCACTTCGCGGCTGGCAAAAGGCAGTGCGCTGCCGGTGCGCGTGGTCAGCCGATAACTGCCGGTGCCGTCGTTCTGGTACAGGTCGAGGCGGTTCAGCGGCGGGTAAGCCAACTCCAGGAACCAGGTGCGCGGGGCGCGAGGGTCCGTGGCGGTGTAATGCAGGTCGACCTTGAGCCAGAACACCGAGCGCGAATAGCCAGCATTGAGGGTGGCTTGGTCATGGGTCTTGAACTGGGCGGCGTAGGCGGGAGAACTGACTTGGGCGATGGTGAGGGCGTCGGTAGGGTCTTCGAGCACTTGCATGACGCGACCCAGCGGCAGGCTTCGAGTGCTCTGATTGAACTCGACGGCGCCGGCGAGCATCGGCAGCCCGCACAAAAATAAAATCAGCAAATAGCGCATAGAGCCCCAGCGTGGCCTGTCCGGTTAGGTCAAAAGCCCCCCATTCCTTTTGAGTAGACGTAAACCGGCGATATCGTAAGTTGTTTGGATCCACTCTAGCATAGCCGCTACAGGCCATTAGACACCATTGATAAAATTTTTTGAAAGGCTCTAGGTCAAGGCTTTCAGCGAATTTTCCAACACCGCTCGATGCTAGCAAACCGCCACAATCCCACGTAGACATTGACGCAATTGAACCTGCGCCAGACGGCCACGCAAAAAGCGTTTGGTGGTAAGCTCGCGCACCATGAATATCTACAGCTCTCGCCCTGTTGTTCTCTGTCTCTCCGGCCATGATCCCAGTGGTGGCGCCGGCTTGCAGGCAGATATCGAAGCCCTGCTCGCCCAAGGTTGTCATGCGGCGCCGGCCGTTACCGCCCTGACCGTGCAGAACACCGTCAATGTCAGCGATTTCCGCGTGCTCGACCGCGAGTGGGTAATGGCTCAGGCCAATGCCGTGCTCAGCGATTCCGAAGTGGCGGCGGTCAAGCTCGGCATGCTCGGCTCCACCGCGATGGTCGACACCGTGGTCGAGCTGCTGCAGGCGCACCCGCACCTGCCGGTGGTCTGCGATCCGGTGCTGCGCGCCGGTGGCGGCGGCAGCCTGGGCAAGGACGAGGTCGGCTACGCGATGCGCGAGCGGCTGTTGCCGTTGTCGCTGATCGCCACGCCCAACCTGCCTGAAGCGCGCATCCTCGCCGAGTTGCCTGAAGGCACGGCGGACGAATGCGCCGAGAAGCTGCTGCCGTTTATCAAGCACCTGCTGATCACCGGCGGCCATGGCGACGAGCACCAAGTGCACAATCGCCTGTACAGCCGCGACGGCACGCGCCAGACCTTTACCTGCCAGCGCCTGCCCGGCAGCTATCACGGCTCCGGCTGCACGCTGGCGAGCGCACTGGCCGGTCGTATCG
This sequence comes from Pseudomonas sp. MONT-RG-20F-20-E-7-02, assembly GCF_022662395.1. NCBI lineage: Bacteria > Pseudomonadati > Pseudomonadota > Gammaproteobacteria > Pseudomonadales > Pseudomonadaceae > Pseudomonas > Pseudomonas sp. MONT-RG-20F-20-E-7-02. Next base: position 151,083 of record NZ_JAKNQN010000008.1, on the reverse strand, counting down.
CCCAGGGCGAAGGCCTGGTCAGCGCTGTGCAATCGGCGCTCAACTACACTTGGCGCACGTTGCGTGACGCCGAACAACTCGGCCAGGGCCAGTTCGTGCCGCGCCGTTTGCCGCTGGATTTCTGCTCTTAAAGCAAAAGAGGCCTGCCCGATGAAACTACGTGGCCTGTATGCCATTACCGACAGCCAACTGTTGGCCGGCAAATTCCTCGCTTACGTCGAAGCGGCGTTGGACGGCGGCGTGACCCTGCTGCAGTACCGCGACAAAAGCAGCGACGAAGCCCGCCGCCTGCGTGAAGCCGAGAAGCTGCGAGAGCTGTGCTCGCGCTACAAGACCCAGCTGATTATCAATGACGACGCCGAACTGGCCGCGCGCCTGGGCGTCGGCGTGCACCTGGGGCAAACTGACGGCCCGCTGACCCCAGCCCGTGCGTTGCTCGGTTCCAAAGCGATCATCGGCGCCACCTGCCATAGCCAGATCGAACTGGCCGAACAGGCCGCCAAAGAGGGCGCCAGCTACGTCGCCTTCGGGCGCTTCTTCAATTCCAACACCAAGCCCGGCGCACCCGCCGCCACCGTTGAAATGCTGGCCCAGGCCCGCGCGCGTTTGCAGCTGCCGATCTGCGTGATCGGCGGCGTCACCCTGGAGAACGCCGAACCCCTGGTGGCCCACGGTGCCGACCTGCTCGCCGTGGTGCACGGCCTGTTTGGTGCCGACAGCACCCAGGAAGTCACGCGCCGCGCCCGCGCCTTCAACGATCTTCTTAAAATTTCAGTTTAGAGAGCCCGACCATGTCCCGTTCCGAAACCCTGTTTGCCAATGCCCAGAAACACATTCCCGGCGGTGTGAACTCCCCCGTGCGTGCGTTCAAGAGCGTGGGCGGCACACCGTTGTTCTTCAAGCATGCCGAAGGCGCCTACGTCACCGACGAAGATGACAAGCGCTACGTCGATTACGTCGGTTCGTGGGGCCCGATGATCCTCGGCCATAGCCACCCGGACGTGCTCGACGCGGTGCGCCAGCAGCTGCAGCACGGCTTGTCCTACGGCGCCCCGACCGCCATGGAAACCGAGATGGCGGACCTGGTGTGCTCGATCGTGCCGTCGATGGAAATGGTGCGCATGGTCAGCTCCGGCACCGAAGCCACCATGAGCGCGATTCGCCTGGCCCGTGGTTTCACCGGCCGCGACAGCATCATCAAGTTCGAAGGCTGCTACCACGGCCACTCCGACAGCCTGCTGGTGAAAGCCGGTTCCGGCGCACTGACCCAAGGCGTACCAAGCTCGGCCGGTGTACCGGCGGCCTTCGCCAAGCACACCCTGACCCTGCCGTTCAACGACATCGCCGCCGTCGAGCAGATGCTCAGCGAAGTGGGCCAGGAAGTCGCGTGCATCATCGTCGAGCCGGTCGCCGGCAACATGAACTGCGTACCACCGGCGCCGGGCTTCCTCGAAGGCCTGCGCGAGCAGTGCGACAAGCACGGCGTGGTGTTGATTTTTGATGAAGTAATGACCGGTTTCCGTGTCGCCCTCGGCGGCGCCCAGGCTCACTACGGCGTTACACCGGACCTGAGCACCTTCGGCAAGATCATCGGTGGCGGCATGCCGGTGGGCTGCTTCGGCGGCAAGCGCGAAATCATGCAACACATCGCGCCACTGGGCCCGGTCTACCAGGCGGGCACCTTGTCGGGCAACCCGCTGGCCATGGCTGCCGGTTTGACCACGCTGCGCCTGATCAGCCGCCCGGGCTTCCACGCCGAGCTGACCGACTACACCACTCGCCTGCTGGATGGCCTGCAACAGCGTGCCGATGCGGCCGGCATCCCGTTCGTGACGACCCAGGCGGGCGGTATGTTTGGCCTGTACTTCAGCGGCGCCGACGACATCGTCACCTTCGATGACGTAATGGGCAGCGATGCCGACCTGTTCAAGCGCTTCTTCCACCTGATGCTGGAAGGCGGTGTTTACCTGGCACCGAGCGCTTTCGAAGCCGGTTTTACCTCGATCGCCCATGGCGACGCAGAGCTGAAACTGACCCTGGATGCTGCCGAGCGCGCCTTCGCGGCCCTGAAATAAACGGCCAATCCGTCTGACGTTGCCCTTGGTGGCGTCAGATTTGCTACTTTGCTTACAGAGACTTCCTAAGTTTTACGAGAAATTACCTGTAATTGGGCAGATAACTTGCCCACGCAGCAGAAAAACGAGTAAAGACTTTGTAAGCAGAGGCCTGCTTATTTCATAATGCGCGCTTATTGGACCCCCGAGGGTCCGCGCGCCCCGTCAGAGGTAAGTCGATTCCCATGAAACGCACCGGCCGCACCCTGGTTCTGGGCTGCCTGTTGCTCCTTCAGCCGCTGCTGGCACATGCACAAGCAGGCGGCAACTCGTTGTTAATCCCAGCGATGGGTCGTTGCACCCTCAATACCCAGCCAGACAGCCAGGCCGAAGCCCTGAGCGCGTGCCAGAAACAGGCCGATGGCGGGGATGCGCAGGCGCAATACGAGTTGGGCGAGTACTACCACGACGACAAAAACCCCGCCCGTGACCTCAACAAAGCCTTGAGCTACTTCGAGAAAGCCTCGTTGCAGGGCCACGCCCAGGCGCAATTCGAACTGGGCAACATGTTCTTCAAAGGCGAAGGCGTGCCAGCCAATAACGTCCAGGCCTACATCGTGCTGAAAATGGCTGCGGTCAACGGCGCCGAAGACGCGCTGGACACCGCCGACGAAGTCGCCGAACACATGCAGCGCGATGAATTGGAAGTGGCGACCCAGGTGCTGGGCCAGATCTTCCGCAATTACCTGCAGGAATTGCAGAGTGCCGATGGGCGCTCGCCGTTCTCGCCCCTGCCCTGATTTCAGCTAAACCCTTCTACCGCCATCGCAGGCAAGCCAGCTCCCACACCAAGATTGGAATGCAGTCGAATGTGGGAGCTGGCTTGCCTGCGATGGGCACACCTCGGTCTAACGCCCTACTTCTCAGGCATCGGCATCGGAAACGGCATCACATTGCTGGTGCCACGCGCTTCACTGATCTTCGGCGTGCCCAGGCGCTCGACTTCATCGATGCGCACAATCGAATGCATCGGCACAAAGCTGCGCACTACGCCTTCAAACTGCGCCTTGAGCTTTTCTTCGCCCGGATCGACGACCAACTGGGTGCGCTCGCCAAAGACGAACTCTTCCACTTCCAGGAAACCCCACAGATCACTTTGATAGATCTGCTTGGCGTACATTTCGAACACCTGGCCCTGGTTAAGGAAAATCACCTTATAGATTGGAGCTTCACGTTTGGTCATGGTGGGCGGATAACACATCGGGGATATAAAAGAGGGCGCGAACTATAGCATGGCACCCGATGCACAACGCTAGGAACCAATGGACATGCCCCCTATAATGCGCGGTTCTTTACCACCAGTTGACGATTCCCATGGCCAAGAAGCTTTACATCGAAACCCACGGTTGCCAAATGAACGAGTACGACAGCTCGCGCATGGTCGATCTGCTGGGCGAACACCAGGCCCTGGAAGTCACCGCCCGCGCCGAAGATGCCGACGTAATCCTGCTCAATACCTGCTCGATCCGTGAGCGGGCCCAGGACCGTGTCTACTCGCAGCTGGGCCGCTGGCGTGAATTGAAACTGGCCAACCCGGACATGGTGATCGCCGTCGGCGGTTGTGTGGCCAGCCAGGAAGGCGCCGCGATCCGCGACCGCGCGCCCTATGTCGACGTGGTCTTCGGCCCGCAAACCCTGCACCGCCTGCCGGAAATGATCGACGCCGCGCGCATCACCAAGCTGCCGCAGGTGGACGTGTCGTTCCCGGAAATCGAAAAATTCGACCATTTGCCCGAGCCGCGCATCGATGGCCCAAGCGCTTATGTGTCGGTGATGGAAGGTTGCAGCAAGTACTGCACGTTCTGCGTGGTGCCCTACACCCGTGGTGAAGAAGTCAGCCGGCCATTTGACGACGTGCTGTCGGAAATCATCCACCTGGCCGAAAACGGTGTGCGCGAAGTGACGCTGCTGGGCCAGAACGTCAACGGCTATCGCGGGCAGACCCACGACGGTCGCCTGGCTGACCTGGCGGAGTTGATTCGCGTGGTGGCCGCCGTTGATGGCATCGAGCGCATTCGCTACACCACCTCGCACCCGCTGGAGTTCTCCGACAGCCTGATCCAGGCCCACGCCGAGGTGCCGGAGCTGGTCAAACACCTGCATTTGCCGGTGCAATCGGGTTCGGACCGCATTCTGTCGGCGATGAAGCGCAACCACACGGCCCTGGAATACAAATCCAAACTGCGCAAATTGCGCGCGGCGGTGCCGGGTATCTGCATCAGCTCGGACTTTATCGTCGGCTTCCCTGGGGAGACCGAGAAAGATTTCGAACAGACCATGAAGCTGATCGAGGACGTCGGTTTCGACTTCTCCTACTCGTTTGTCTACAGCCAACGCCCAGGCACGCCGGCAGCCGACCTGGCGGATGACACGCCCGAAGCGCTGAAAAAAGAGCGCCTGAATGCGCTTCAGCATCGTCTGAACCAACAAGGCTTCGAGATCAGCCGACAAATGGTCGGTTCGATCCAGCGCATCCTGGTCACCGACTATTCGAAAAAAGACCCGGGCGAGCTGCAAGGCCGTACCGAGAACAACCGGATCGTCAACTTCCGCTGCGACACGCCCACCCTGATCGGCCAGTTCGCCGATGTGCACATTGATGCGGCGCAACCGCACTCGTTGCGCGGGTCGTTGGTCAACTGATCGCTCTGACCTGATAAAGATCAAAATGTGGGAGCTGGCTTGCCTGCGATGACGGTGAGTCAGCCAATACAACTGGCACTGATATACCGCTATCGCAGGCAAGCCAGCTCCCACAGTGGATCTTCAGGGTTCTTGAGATCGAAACCAGCCCATTTAAGTGCTTTCGCACGTCGACGGCTGGCGTTATCCTCTCTTTCACCTCAACAGCCAAAGGGCGGCTAAAAGCGACCTTGAACGCACCCATAGAACCCCATCGTTTTCTCCTCGAGCCGTTTGAGGCTCGCCGTTTCGCCAACCTGTGCGGACAGTTCGACGAGCACCTGCGCCTGATCGAACAACGCCTGAGCATCGAGATCCGCAACCGCGGCAATCAGTTCGAGCTTATTGGTGAACCCCAACACACCACGTCTGCAGAAAACCTGCTCCGCCGCCTCTACCGCGAAACCAAGGGTAGTGAGCTGTCGCCGGAGACCGTACACCTGTACCTGCAGGAATCGGCGGTGGAAGATTTGGCCAACAACCCGGTGGCTGAAGCCAGCGTGGCCCTGCGTACCAAAAAAGGCATGATTCGCCCACGCGGCTTGAATCAGCAGAAGTACGTCAAGGAAATCCTTGGTAACGACATCAACTTCGGTATCGGCCCTGCCGGCACCGGCAAGACCTACCTGGCCGTGGCCTGTGCGGTGGACGCCCTGGAGCGCGAGCAAGTACGCCGCATCCTGCTGGTGCGCCCGGCGGTCGAGGCCGGTGAGAAGCTCGGCTTCCTGCCCGGCGACCTGGCCCAGAAGATCGACCCGTACCTGCGCCCGCTCTACGACGCGCTGTACGAGATGCTCGGCTTTGAATACGTGGCCAAATTGATCGAGCGCCAGGTGATCGAGATCGCCCCGCTGGCCTACATGCGTGGCCGTACGCTGAACAACAGCTTCATCATCCTCGACGAAAGCCAGAACACCACCGTCGAGCAGATGAAGATGTTCCTGACCCGTATCGGGTTCGGCTCAACCGCCGTGATCACTGGCGACGTCACCCAGGTCGACCTGCCCAAGGGCACTAAATCGGGTCTGGCGCAGGTGATTGAAGTGCTCAAGGACGTGCCGGGCATCAGCTTTACGCACTTCATGCCCAAGGACGTGGTGCGCCACCCGCTGGTGCAGCGCATCGTCGAAGCCTACGAGCGTTTCGACCACAAAGACGACGCACCCGCCAAGGACGTTCGCCGCGATGCTTGAGCTTGACCTGCAACTGGCCACCGAAGCGCCCGCCCCCAGCGAAGCACAGTTCCGTCAATGGTGCGCCCTGGCCCTGCGCCAGCGCACCGCTGACTCGGAGCTGACCATCCGTCTGGTGGACGAGCCCGAAGGCCGTGAACTGAATCACACCTGGCGCCAAAAGGATTACGCGACCAACGTGCTGTCCTTCCCCGCCGACGTACCGGATGAGTTACTGGATATCCCGTTGCTGGGCGATCTGGTCATCTGTGTCGAAGTGGTGGAACGCGAAGCCAGGGAACAAGGCAAGGAACTTGAGGCGCATTGGGCCCATCTAGTCATCCACGGCTGCTTGCATCTCTTGGGTTACGACCATATAGACGATGACGAAGCCTTGGAAATGGAAACACTGGAACAAACGTTGCTTGCTGAATTGGGTCACCGCGACCCGTATGCAGACGACGAAAACTGAAACTACACCTTACTGACACAACAAAGGATTTAGAGTAATCGCTATGAGCGAAGACCGATCGAGCAACGGGCAGAAGTCATGGCTGGGTAAACTGACCCAGGCTTTTGCCCACGAGCCGAAAAACCGCCAGGAGCTGCTTGAGCTGCTGCGCGAGGCCCATCAAAACAAGTTGCTGGACAGCGAAGCGCTGGCCATCGTCGAAGGCGCCATCCAGGTGGCTGACCTGCAAGTTCGGGACATCATGGTCCCGCGTTCGCAGATGATCAGCATCAAGGCGACCCAGACGCCACGGGAGTTCCTCCCGGCCGTGATCGACTCGGCGCACTCGCGCTACCCGGTGATCGGTGAAAGCCATGACGACGTCATGGGTGTCCTGCTGGCCAAGGACCTGCTGCCGTTGATCCTCAAGGAGAACGGCGACAACTTCAACATCAAGGACCTGCTGCGCCCGGCCACTTTCGTGCCTGAATCCAAGCGCCTGAATGTGCTGCTGCGCGAATTTCGCGCCAACCACAATCACATGGCTATTGTGATCGACGAATACGGCGGCGTGGCCGGTCTTGTGACCATCGAAGACGTGCTGGAACAGATCGTCGGCGACATCGAAGACGAGCACGACGTCGAAGAAGACAGCTACATCAAGCCGCTGCCCAGCGGTGATTTTCTGGTCAAGGCACTGACGCCGATCGAGAACTTCAACGAGTTCTTCGACAGCGAATTCTCCGACGATGAGTTCGATACCGTCGGTGGCCTGGTGATGAGCGCGTTCGGGCACCTGCCCAAGCGTAACGAGACCACCGAAATCGGCGCGTATCGCTTCCGCATCCTGAATGCCGACAGCCGCCGTATCCATTTGATTCGCCTGACACCTATTGCCCGCTAAGGATTGATATGCGCCGTCTGACCCGCCCCGGCTGGCCCGGTAACTTGCTGGCCGTGGTGGCCGGCGCCATCACCACCCTGGCGCTGGCGCCGTTCGATCTGTGGCCATTTGCACTGGTGGCGGTCGGATTGTTCTATATCGGCCTGCGCGAGCTGACGCCACGCCAGGCCCTGGGCCGTGGCTGGTGTTTCGGGTTTGGCCTGTTTGGCGCCGGCACCAGCTGGATCTACTACAGCATCCACCATTTCGGCGGCGCTTCGGTGCTGCTGGCTGGCTTCCTGATGCTGCTGTTTACCGCCGCCATTGCCTGGTTCTTCGCCCTGCCCGCGTGGCTGTGGGCGCGCTGGCTGCGCCGCAATGAAGCGCCGTTGGCTGACGCGCTGACGTTTGCTGCGCTATGGGTCGGCCAAGAGGCCTTTCGCGGCTGGTTCCTGACCGGTTTTCCGTGGCTCTATTCCGGCTACAGCCAACTGGACGGCCCACTCACCGGCCTCGCGCCGCTGGGCGGGATGTGGTTGATCTCCTTCGCCCTGGCGCTGACCGCGGCAGTGCTGTGCAACTTGCCGCGCCTGTTGGCGAGCAAGCGCAACGGCTTTATCGGCGCAGGGCTGGTGCTGCTGGTTGCGCCGTGGGCCATCGGCCTGGCACTCAAGCATCACGCCTGGACCTCGCCCTCGGGCGCCCCACTGACGGTGGCGGCGATCCAGGGCAACGTCGAACAAAGCATGAAGTGGGACCCCGAACAGCTCAATGCGCAGCTGGCGCTGTACCGCGACATGAGCTTCAGCTCCAAGCCTGTCGACTTGCTGGTGTGGCCGGAAACGGCCGTGCCGGTGCTCAAGGAATCCGTCGAGGGCTACTTGGGCATGATGGGCAAATTTGCTGCCGACCGGCACACGGCGCTGATCACCGGCGTGCCGATTCGCCAGGAAGTGCACCACCAGAAGCGCTACTTCAATGGCATCACGGTGGTCGGCGAAGGCGAAGGCACTTACCTGAAGCAGAAGCTGGTGCCCTTTGGCGAATACGTGCCGCTGCAAGACATGCTGCGCGGGCTGATTGCCTTCTTCGACTTGCCGATGTCGGACTTCGCCCGTGGCCCTGCCGATCAGGCGATGCTGCAGGCCAAGGGCTATCAGATTGCGCCATTCATTTGTTATGAAGTGGTGTACCCGGAATTCGCTGCTGGCCTTTCGGCCCAGAGCGACTTGCTGCTGACCATCAGCAATGACACCTGGTTCGGCCGCTCCATCGGCCCGCTGCAGCACCTGCAAATGGCACAGATGCGTGCGCTGGAGGCTGGCCGCTGGATGATCCGCGCCACCAACAACGGCGTTACCGGCCTGATCAACCCGTTCGGGCAGATCACCGCGCAGATCCCGCAATTCGAACGCGGGATTCTCTACGGCGAAGTGGTGCCGATGCACAACCTCACGCCCTACCTGCAATGGCGCTCGTGGCCGTTGATCATCGTGTGCCTGGGCTTGTTTGGCTGGGCGTTGCTGGCGGGCCGGATGTCCAAGACGGTCTAACGAACACCATAAACCAATGTGGGAGCTGGCTTGCCTGCGATAGCGGTGGGCCAGCTAGAAACTGGCCAACTGACACGACGCCATCGCAGGCAAGCCAGCTCCCACAGTTAATCTGCGGTGCTTGTACTTATCGGTAAAACACCCGATACCCCACCTGCCCCGCCGCCTCGTTGATCAACTGCCCGCTCTGCCACACCGACTTGACCTCCGGCATCCAGCCACCCAGCGGCCGGGCATTGTCCACGCCCAAAAAGCCGACCGGCGCCGGCACCACGGTGAACCCCGCCTTTTCAAAGCTCCAGACTGCGCGCGGCATGTGCCAGGCCTGGGTCACCACCACCACGCGCTTGATGCCTTGCGGCAGCAGAATCTCGGCACTCATCTGCGCATTTTCCCAGGTGGTGCGGCTGCGTTCTTCCTTCCAGCGCACGCTGACGCCAAAGTCATCGAGCATCGACACGGCCATCAACTCAGCCTCACTGGGCGGCGTGCCATAGTGCAACCCACCACTGGTCAACACCGGCAACCCGGACGCCTTGGCCAATCGCGCGGCATAACGCTGACGCTCCAGGCCAATGCCGGTGGGCTGATCAGTGCCCCACGCCGGGTCACCGCGTTCACGCCCGGAACCCAGCACCACAATCGCATCGGCGCGCTGGGCCAATGTTGCCCACTCTTCACGCGCCAGCGGCGGCTCGGTTTCCAGGGCATGCGCGCCCCATTGCACCATCACCGGCAGGCTGATCAGCCACATCCCGCCCAACCCCAAGGCAAAACACAGCCCGGCCAGGCGCGGGCGACTCTTGCGAAACCACCAGGCAACCGCGATCAACAGCAAAAAAATGCCGGGCGGCAACAACAATTGTTTAATGAAATAACGAAAAGGCATCGGGCATCTCCAAAGATGCCCGAAGCCTAAATGCAACGGGGTTTAGCGACAATCTTTACCAGCCTGTTCAGAGAAGGCTACCGAATAACGCGTGTTTCACTTGTACCGCACGGCCCGGTGTTTTTCGGGACCGCGTCCGGCGGCCACATCCTTCAGCCAGATCACCTTGGCCGAACGCGAGGGCTCCTGAGCAGGCGGGGAAGCCTGCCCCTGAGAGGCGCGGTGGTGATTCAATTCCAGGTAGCACTTGATCAGTTCAAGTTCTGCCTGGCTCAAGCCTCGCAACTCCAGCTCCAGAGGCCGCTCATCACACAATCGGCCTGCAGTTCTTGCGGCATCCAATGCTCGACCCAAACGGTCGATCAGTCCTTCGTACAACTGCGGTTTCGTTAAAGTTCGCTGCGATTCAACCATCCCCTCACCTCATTGAAGATAAGACTCACTCCCCAATAAACAGCGTAGTCCCCGTGGCTGCGCCTGCCTGGCGCCGCGACAGACGGCCCTGCCTGCGCAATCAGGGTTTCCCTCGATAGAGTGGGGTCATGTATGCTACGGCGCTTCCTGTAACTCCACTTCCCGCAGGGTTTGGGCACGGACGCGCCGCTTCTTGGTGTCGATCAACCTGAACGTTGCACCGAAGAGGATTAGGCCACCCCTATTCAGTTCAAAAGTAGCCATGCACGAACACTATCAGCCCCGTGAAATAGAAAATGCCGCCCAAACCTTCTGGGACGAGCAAAAGTCCTTTGAAGTCAGTGAACAGCCAGGCAAGGAGACTTACTACTGCCTATCGATGTTCCCTTACCCCAGCGGCAAGCTACACATGGGGCATGTGCGCAACTACACTATCGGTGACGTGATTTCGCGCTACCAGCGCATGCTCGGCAAGAACGTCCTGCAGCCTATGGGCTGGGACGCCTTCGGCATGCCGGCGGAAAACGCCGCGATGAAAAACAACGTGGCGCCCGCCAAGTGGACCTACGAAAACATCGCCTACATGAAGACCCAGCTGCGCAGCCTGGGCCTGGCGGTGGACTGGTCGCGCGAAGTGACTACCTGCAAGCCGGATTACTACCGCTGGGAACAATGGCTGTTCACTCGCCTGTTCGAAAAAGGTGTGATCTACAAGAAAAGCGGCACCGTGAACTGGGACCCGATCGACCAGACCGTACTGGCCAACGAGCAGGTTATCGACGGTCGCGGCTGGCGTTCCGGCGCGCTGATCGAAAAGCGCGAAATCCCGATGTACTACTTCAAGATCACCGCCTATGCGGATGAACTCTTGTCGAGCCTCGACAACCTGCCGGGCTGGCCTGAGCAGGTCAAGACCATGCAGCGCAACTGGATCGGCAAGTCCAAGGGCATGGAAGTGCAGTTCCCTTACAACGTCGATTCCATCGGCGCTGCCGGCGCACTGAAAGTCTTCACCACCCGCCCGGACACCTTGATGGGCGCGACCTACGTCGCTGTGGCCGCCGAACACCCGCTGGCCACCCAGGCCGCACAGAACAACCCGGAGCTGCAGGCGTTCATCGCCGAATGCAAAGGCGGCAGCGTGGCCGAAGCCGACGTCGCCACCCAGGAGAAAAAAGGCCTGCCAACCGGCCTGTTCGTCGAGCACCCACTGACGGGCGAGAAATTGCCGGTGTGGGTCGCCAACTACGTGCTGATGCACTACGGCGATGGCGCAGTAATGGCTGTGCCGGCCCACGACGAGCGCGATTTCGAATTCGCCACCAAGTACAACTTGCCGATCAAATCCGTGGTGCGCACCAGCTCCGGCGACACCAACCCGGCCCCGTGGCAAGACGCCTACGGCGAGCACGGTGAGCTGATCAATTCCGGCGAGTTCGACGGCCTGGATTTCCAGGGCGCTTTCGACGCCATCGAAGTGGCGCTGATCAAGAAAAACCTCGGTGCCTCGCGTACCCAGTTCCGCCTGCGCGACTGGGGCATCAGCCGCCAGCGCTACTGGGGCTGCCCGATCCCGATCATCCACTGCGAAAGCTGCGGTGACGTGCCGGTGCCGGAAGACCAACTGCCAGTGGTACTGCCGGAAGACGTGGTGCCGGACGGCGCCGGTTCGCCACTGGCGCGCATGCCCGAGTTCTACGAGTGCAGTTGCCCGAAATGCGGCCAGCCTGCCAAGCGTGAAACCGACACCATGGACACCTTCGTCGAGTCCTCGTGGTATTACGCCCGCTACGCCTCGCCACACTATGAAGGCGGCCTGGTAGAAAAATCCGCCGCTGACCACTGGTTGCCGGTGGATCAGTACATCGGCGGCATCGAACACGCCATTCTTCACCTGCTGTACGCGCGCTTCTTCCACAAGTTGATGCGTGACGAAGGCCTGGTGAGCTCGGATGAGCCGTTCAAGAACCTGCTGACCCAGGGCATGGTGATCGCCGAGACTTACTACCGTCGCGAAGCCAATGGCGCCTACACCTGGTTCAACCCGGCGGACGTCGAGCTTGAGCGTGACAGCAAAGCCAAAGTGATCAGCGCCACGTTGAAATCCGACGGCCTGCCGGTGGAAATCGGCGGCACCGAGAAGATGGCCAAGTCGAAGAACAATGGCGTCGACCCGCAGTCGATGATCGACCAGTTCGGCGCCGACACCTGCCGCCTGTTCATGATGTTCGCCTCGCCGCCTGACATGAGCGCCGAATGGTCCGACTCTGGCGTCGAAGGTTCGCACCGTTTCCTCAAGCGCGTCTGGCGCCTGGCGCACGCCCATATCAGCCAGGGTCTGCCGGGCAAACTGGACGTGGCCGGCTTGAACGACGAGCAGAAAGCCATTCGCCGCAGCACCCACCTGGCCATCCGCCAGGCCAGCCAGGACGTGGGCCAGAACCACAAGTTCAACACCGCCATCGCCCAGGTGATGACGCTGATGAACGTGCTGGAAAAAGCACCGCAAGCCACCGAACAAGACCGCGCACTGGTACAGGAAGGCCTGGAAACGGTCGTTCTGCTGCTGGCGCCAATCACGCCGCACATCAGCCACGACCTGTGGAACCGCTTGGGCCACAGCGGCGCGGTAATCGACGCCGGCTGGCCGGTACAGGATGACAGCGCCCTGGTACAGGACACGTTGCAACTGGTGATTCAGGTCAACGGTAAACTGCGTGGCCAGATTGATATGCCAGCCAGCGCCAGCCGCGAAGACGTCGAGGCGGCTGCCCGCGTCAACGAGAACGTGCTGCGCTTTACCGAAGGCCTGACGATCCGCAAAGTGATCGTGGTGCCCGGCAAACTGGTCAATATCGTCGCTAGCTAATCGGATCGGGCGCAGGGCTTGAGCCCTGCGCCGAACTAAACCTTTAAGGCCTCGATAAGGCCCACATGGTTTCAAGGGGAGCAACAAAATGATCAAACGCAATTTGCTGGTGATGGGCCTTGCTGTGCTGCTGAGCGCTTGCGGCTTCCAGCTGCGCGGCACCGGCACCAATGAACTGTCGCTCAAGGAATTGGACCTCAGCGCCCGCAACGCCTACGGCGACACTGTGACTCAACTGCGCCAGACCCTGGAAAGCAGCGGCGTGCATGTCTATAACGGCGCGACCTACAAGCTGAACCTGGTCGACGAAAAAGAAACCCAGCGTAACCTCAGCTACGCAAGCGCCGGCCGTGCGTCGGACATCGAACTGAGCACCGAGGTTTTCTTCGAAGTACAAGGCCGCGAACACCTGACATTGATGGGTGACAAGGTGCAGGTACAGAAAGTCGTGAGCCACGACGGTAACAACCTGGTGGGCTCGGACTCGGAAATCATCCAGGTTCGCAAAGAAATGCGCCGCGAAGTGATCCAGCGCTTGATGGTTCGCCTGCAACAGCTGACCCCGGAAAAGCTGCAAGCCCTGCAGCAAACTGCCGACAACAAGGCCAAGGCTGACGCCGACGCCCTGAAAGCTGCGCAAGAGTACGAAGACAACACGCCGAAACAATCGCCTGTTGAAGTTCCTGCTGAGTAAGCCAAACGGGGCGCCCCTGGCGCCCCGTTCGACCCGCCTATGAAACTCGCCCCCGCCCAACTCGCCAAACACCTGCAAGGTGGCCTTGCGCCTGTCTATATCGTCAGCGGTGATGACCCGTTGCTGTGCCAGGAAGCCGCAGACGCTATCCGCAGCGCCGCGCGCCAGCAAGGCTTCGATGAACGCCAGGTGTTCAGCGCCGACGCCAGTTTCGACTGGGGCACGCTGCTGCAAGCCGGCGCGAGCATGTCGCTGTTCGCCGAAAAACGCCTGCTGGAACTGCGCCTGCCTTCGGGTAAGCCCGGGGACAAGGGCGCGGCAGCCTTAATGGAATACTGCTCGCGGCCTGCCGAAGACACGGTATTGCTGATCAGCTTGCCCAAGCTCGACGGCAGCGCGCAGAAAACCAAATGGGGCAAGGCGCTGGTGGAAGGCCCACAGACCCAGTTCATCCAGATCTGGCCAGTGGACAGCAACCAGCTGCCGCAATGGATTCGTCAGCGCCTGTCCCAATCCGGTCTGTCGGCGACGCAAGACGCTGTGGAGCTGATCGCTGCCCGGGTCGAAGGCAACCTGCTTGCCGCCGCCCAGGAGATCGAAAAGCTCAAGCTGATGGCCGAAGACGGGCAAATCACCGTCGAGACTGTACAAGGTGCGGTGGCCGACAGTGCTCGCTTTGACGTGTTCGGGCTGGTGGATGCGATTCTTAACGGCGAACCCGCCCACGCCTTGCGTATGCTCGAAGGGCTGCGCGGCGAAGGCGTGGAACCGCCGGTGATTCTTTGGGCCCTGGCCCGGGAGTTGCGGGTATTGGCCAATATTTCTCTGCAGTACAGCCAGGGCACACCGCTGGACAAGTGCTTCAGCCAGGCCCGGCCACCGGTCTGGGACAAGCGCAAACCGCTGATGAGCAAAGCCCTGCAACGGCACTCGGCGCAACGCTGGGCGCAGCTTCTGCTTGAAGCGCAGCGCATCGATGCGCAAATCAAAGGCCAGGCGGCGGGCTCGCCGTGGATGAGCCTGAGTCGTTTGTCACTTTTGATGTCTGGGCAGCGCCTGTCATTGCCGGCTGAATAGCGTCCCTCCCAACACCCCAGCTCCCACATTAATCCTGCCCACTTGATAGAGTGAAACCGCCTACACCGCGCCGGGCTTTACAGCAGCGCCACTTCGGCAGATGATTTGCACCGCTTTATCCCACCTCTAGAGAGTACCGACATGAGCAAAAAGCCATCCAAGCATGGCCCCAACAAGGCCAAATCCATCATCGCCCAGCCACTGTTCCGCAGCCGTCAGGAACGCGCCGGCAAGGGCAAAGGCAGCTACCGCCGCGAAGCCTTCCAGTCTAATAGCTGGGAGGCTTCTTACTTTCTGGCTGCCTGAAGGCAAGCGCCCCTCTGGCATGATAAGGTCTGCACCTGATTTGTAATCCCTGGACCTGTGCATGCCCTCTAGTCTTTCCCGTCGTTGGCACCTTCGCCAATTGATCGCTGCCTCCAGCCTCATTCTGCTTGTCGCCTGCGCGGAAAAACCCACCGCCGCGGACGCGCAACCCCTGCCAAAGCTGCAGACCGTACCGGCCGTAGCGCCTGCCGTCGTCGCCCCACTGGCAGTGGACAATCTCGATATCCAACCGACCCAGACCTTTGCCGAATGGCAGGCGGGCTTTCGCGTGGACGCGCTGAAGGCCGGGATTACACCCGCCGTGTTCGATAACGCTTTTGCTGGCGTGACCCCCGATATGGCCGTGATTCGCGCCGACCGCAGCCAACCGGAATTTTCCCGCCCTGTTTGGGAATACCTCGACGGTGCCCTGTCACCGCTGCGCGTGCGCAATGGCCAGGCGCTGCTGATCAAGTACGCCGATATCCTGCAAAGCATCGAGCAACGCTATGGCGTCGACCGCCAGGCGCTGGTGTCGGTCTGGGGCATGGAGAGTAACTTCGGCCAGTTCCAGGGCAATAACTCGGTGATCCGTTCCCTGGCGACCCTGGCTTACGAGGGCCGCCGCCCGGCATTTGCCCAGGCGCAACTGCTGGCGGCGTTGCAGATCATCCAGCATGGCGATATCCAGGCCGACCAGATGAAAGGTTCGTGGGCCGGCGCGATGGGCCAGACCCAATTCATCCCGACGACCTACAACACACACGCCGTCGACTTCGACGGTGACGGCCGCCGCGACATCTGGAACAGCCCGGCCGACGCCCTCGCCTCCACGGCGCACTACCTGCAAAGCTCCGGCTGGCAGAAAGGCCAGCCGTGGGGCTTTGAGGTAAACCGGCTACCGGCAAACTTCGATTACGCTCTGGCAGACGGCGGCGTGCGCAAGACCGTTGCCGACTGGTTGAAACTCGGTATCCAACTGCCGCCCGGCGCGAGCATGCCGGCCAATGTCGACCAACTGTCCGCCGCCCTGCTGCTGCCGGCCGGCTACCGTGGCCCGGCGTTCCTGGTACTGGACAATTTCCGCGCGATTCTCAAGTACAACAACTCATCGTCCTACGCACTGGCGGTTGGCCTGCTGTCGGAACGGTTTGCTGGCGGTGGGGTGATTCGTGGTGATTGGCCGAAAGATGAGCTGCCACTGAGTCGCTCTCAGCGCATTGATTTGCAGACCGTGCTCAGCGCCAAGGGGTATGACGCGGGCAACGCAGACGGGATTATCGGCGCCAATACGCGCAAAGCGATTCGAGCGGCGCAGCAGTCGCTGGGGTGGCCGGCGGATGGGTACCCGACGGTGAAACTGCTGGAGTCGTTGCAGGGCCAATAGCCTGCGGTTAGATCGACAGATCGTTCCCACGCTCCGCGTGGGAACGCCGCCCTGGACGCTCTGCGTCCGCTCTTGAAGGCGTGACGCAGAGCGTCACTGGATGCATTCCCACGCGGAGCGTGGGAACGATCAGCCGATCAGCCGATCAGCGCAAGACGACATCCTGTTCCAACACCACCCGCTGCTCCCCCGCATCCAACCGCACCCTGGCGCCCATCGGCAGGGTCAGGTTCGGGTCACAATGCCCGGTGCGCCAGCCGGACAGCACCGGAATGCACAACGGCTCGAACGTCTGCTTGAGCAGCCGCTCCAGCGCTGCGTTATCCACACCCGCCATATCCCCCACCAGCACACCGGCAATGTGCGCGAGCTTGCCCGCCAGACGCAGGTGCGTCAGCAAACGGTCTATGCGATAGAGCGGCTCGTTGACATCCTCGATAAACAAAATGATGCCGTCTGCATCGATTTCATAGTCGGTGCCCATCACTGCCGCAATCATCGACAAGTTGCCACCGAGCAAGGGCCCGCAGGCGATGCCAGGTTCAATCGTCGTCAGCGGGTAGGCGACCGGGTGCGCCAGCACGCTGCCAGCGCTCAGTTGACCGCGCAGCATGCTGAATAACGACGACTCCGTAGGCTGTTGCTTATCGCCAAGCAAATCGGCATTGAGCATCGGCCCGTGAAAGGTCACGAAGCCTGCGTGACGGGTAATCGCCAGGTGCAACGCGGTGATATCGCTGTAACCCACGAACGGCTTGGGGTTGGCTCGCAGCAAGTTGAAGTCCAGGCTATCGAGCAGGCGGGGTGTGCCGTAGCCGCCGCGCAGGCAGAAGATGGCATCGATCTCGGGGTCGGCGAAGGCGGCGTGCAGGTCGCGAAGGCGCACGGCATCGCTGCCTGCGAGATAGCCATCGCGTTCGTATACACCTGGAAAGATCCGCAGCTCATGGCCACGGGCACGCATCCATTGGCCGGCTTTTTCAACGTCGAATGTGGCAGGGCCGGCGGGGGCTATCAGGCCGATCACGCCTTCAGGGCGCAAGGCAGGAACAGCGACCGCGAGTTGAGTCATCATCCATGGTTCTCCGTGGTTGGATTACCCAGGTACTCTAGCCAGTGATGGTTGCAAACAGAAGAGAGAAAGAGAGGGGAATTCTGTAGGAGCTGGCTTACCAGCTCCCACAGTAGAGCGGCGTAACGGCTTACGAAACCAGGCTGGCCTTGACCAGCTTGGCCTGCTCGTCGGCGTGGTACGAGGAACGTACCAGCGGGCCGGACGCCACGTTCTTGAAGCCCATCTTGTAGCCTTCCTCGGCGAACCAGGCGAAGGTGTCCGGGTGTACGAAACGCTGTACCGGCAAGTGGCTGCGCGATGGCTGCAGGTACTGGCCCAGGGTCAGCATGTCGATGTCGTGTTCGCGCATGCGCTTCATGACTTCGATGACTTCTTCGTCGGTTTCGCCCAGGCCCAGCATCAGGCCGGATTTGGTCGGAATGTGCGGCATCATCTGCTTGAATTTCTGCAGCAGGGTCAGCGACCACTGGTAGTCCGAACCCGGACGCGCAGCCTTGTACAGGCGCGGTACGGTTTCCAGGTTGTGGTTGAACACATCCGGTGGCTCGGCCGCGGTGATTTCCAGCGCGACGTCCATGCGGCCACGGTAGTCCGGAACCAGGGTCTCGAGCATCACGTTCGGCGACAGCTTGCGGATTTCACGGATGCAATCGGCAAAGTGCTGGGCGCCGCCGTCACGCAGGTCGTCGCGGTCTACCGAGGTGATCACAACGTATTTGAGTTTCAGGTCGGCGATGGCGATGGCCAGGCTTTCCGGCTCGTTGACGTCCAATGGCTTCGGTCGGCCGTGGCCAACGTCGCAGAACGGGCAACGACGGGTGCAGATGTCACCCATGATCATGAAGGTGGCGGTGCCGCCGGAGAAGCACTCGCCCAGGTTCGGGCAGGACGCTTCTTCGCACACGCTGTGCAACTTGTGTTTGCGCAGCAGGGCCTTGATACGGTCGACTTCCGGCGAAACCGGGATACGCACGCGGATCCAGTCAGGTTTTTTCGGCAGTTCGGTGGTCGGGATGATCTTGACCGGGATGCGTGCAACCTTCTCGGCGCCGCGCAGCTTGACGCCGGCTTCCACCTTGGCACGCGGGGCCGGGGCCGGACGCTCGGTGATGTCCAGCGTCGGGATCATGGTTTGCACTGCATCAGTAGTCATAATCAGTCGATTCCGCCCGTAAGGGTCGTCTGCTCAGCATAGTCGAGGTGTTTGACGAGCTGCGCACGCAGCCGGGCACTTACCTCGGCAAATTTAATCGGTGTGGCGTGGTCGCTCAGCTGGGTCATCGCCAACCCTGCGTACCCGCACGGGTTGATCCGCCCGAAAGGCGCCAGGTCCATGTCCACGTTCAGGGCCAGGCCATGAAAGGAACAACCGTGGCGGATCCGCAAGCCGAGGGAGGCGATTTTCGCGCCGTCCACGTACACACCGGGTGCATCGGGCTTGGCCGCGGCGCTCACGCCGTAACTGGCCAACAGCTCGATCAGGCAAGCCTCCATGCGGCTCACCAGGTCACGTACGCCAAACCCGAGTTTGCGCACGTCCAGCAGCAGATACGCCACCAGCTGACCCGGCCCATGGTAAGTCACTTGACCCCCTCGGTCGACCTGCACCACCGGAATATCACCCGGCAGCAGCAGATGCTCGGCCTTGCCGGCCTGGCCCTGGGTGAATACCGGCGGGTGTTCCACCAGCCAGATTTCATCCGGGGCCGAGCTGCCGCGTTCATTGGTGAACCGCTGCATGGCGTGCCAGACCGGCTCGTAGGCCATCTGGCCGAGCTCGCGAAAGCCCAGGACCTGAGACATCACAGCACCATGTGCACGAAGCCGGTGGCCCGCAGTTCGCTGTTGATGTCGTAGAGCTGGTCTTGACCGGTCGCAACGATGTGCAACTGGATCGTGGTGTATTTACCGTTGGAGCTCAAACGCTCGTCCACACGGTTGTCGTTGATCGTCGCGTGCTTACGCACGATTTCGAGAATCTTGTCTTTGTTGCCCACACCGGTATCGCTGATCACCTTGACGGGATAGTCCACGTTGGGGAATTCGATCTTTGGCGCCTTTACTTCTACTTCTTTATCGGTCATGGCGTAACGGCCTCGTAAGCGTAAGCCGTGGCGACGGGCAAAGCCCCGCGTCAGGTCGACGCGGGGCTTTGCAGGTGCACACTTATCAGTTGAACAAGCTGTAGAAGAATAGACGGATGCTATCCCACACGCGGCGGAAGATACCACCTTCGTCGACGGCGTCCAGCGCGATCAGGTCGGCGCTGTGCACCACCTTGTCGTCCAGCTTCACTTCGACCTTACCGATCACGTCACCCTTGGCGATTGGCGCAACCAATTGCGGGTTCATGGTCATGCTGGCCGCGAGCTTTTTCAGCTGGCCTTTAGGCATGGTCAGGGTCAGGTCGTCAGCCAGGCCAGCTTTGACTTGGTGAGTAGCGCCTTTCCATACCGGGGCTTGAGCCAGCTCGGCACCCTTCTGGTAGAAGGTCTGGGTTTCGAAGAAACGGAAACCGTAGGTCAGCAGTTTTTGCGTCTCGGCCGCACGGGCCTGCTCGCTGTTAGTACCGAAGACCACCGCAATCAAACGCTGGCCGTCACGTACAGCGGACGACACCATGCAGTAGCCGGCTTCGTCGGTGTGGCCGGTTTTCAGGCCATCAACGGTCTTGTCGCGCCACAGCAGCAGGTTGCGGTTAGGCTGCTTGATGTTGTTCCAGAAGAATTCTTTCTGGGAGTAGATCGCGTAGTGCACCGGGTCGACGCGAATGATCGCGCGAGCCAGCACGGCCATGTCGTGAGCCGACGAGTAGTGCTCCGGGTTCGGCAGGCCGGTCGGGTTCATGAAGTGGCTGTTGGTCATGCCCAGGTCGCCGGCGGTCTTGTTCATCAAGTCGGCGAAGGCGTCTTCACTGCCGGCGATGTGCTCGGACAGGGCCACGCTGGCGTCGTTACCGGACTGGATGATGATGCCGTGCAGCAGGTCGCTCACGGTGACCTGCGAGCCCACCTTGATGAACATCCGCGAACCGCCGGTGCGCCAGGCGTTTTCGCTGACGGTGACCGGGTCGTTTTCGCCGATCTGGCCGCGACGGATTTCCAGGGTCGCGATGTAGGCCGTCATCAGCTTGGTCAAGCTGGCTGGGGGCAGGCGCTGGTCACCGTTGTTCTCGACCAGCACGTTGCCGCTGGCGGCATCCATGAGGACCCAGGCCTTGGCGGCCAGTTGCGGGGAAGCCGGCACCATTTCAACCGCCCAGGCGGCCGGGGTGATGATCAGCGAAAGAAGCAGGCACGTGCGTTTGGCTAAGGTGGTGATGTTCATCCGTCTCTCGAAATTGCTTATGGAAACTTGCCCTCGCGGGCAAAACTATTCAGACAGCCCGCTGCCAGACTGTCACGTGTTCGGTTGCCCGCTCACCCCTTGCCCCTGGGTTTTTATTCTTCAACGAGCCAACAACCAGGGCTCAGGGCCGCGTACGAACCTGAGCCATCCATCTTTGTTATTCGGCGGTGACCACGCTGGGTTGCCCCAGGTTGGCCAGGCGCACACTGTTCTGCACTTGCGCTACCTCGCTCGGCGAACCGATCGGCCCCATGCGCACACGGTGCAGGGTCTGCTGGTTACGCACGATGGAGCTGATGAAAACCGGCGCATTGACCATGCTGCTGAGCTTGGACCTTAACAGTTCTGCCGCATCCGGGTTGGCGAAAGCGCCCACTTGCAGGTACTGGCCACCCACTGTCGAGGCGCCCGGTGCTGCGTGAGGCACCACCACCGTGTCCGGCGCGTGCTGCGCCGGTGGTGGTGTCCACTGTTCGATCTTGCCGGCTGATGCGGTCACTTGCGGTTGCGGGGTTTGCGGCTCGTTGAGCATCAACGGCGCCGGTTTACCGCGCTGGGCCCAGTACTGCGCCGGGTCGATACCTTCCACCTTGACGCGCGCGGTGCCGATTTCGGCATAACCGAGTTTCTTCGCGGCGGCGTAGGACAAGTCGATGATGCGGTCCGAATAGAACGGCCCACGGTCATTGACCCGCAGGATCACGCTGCGATTGTTGTCCAGGTTGGTTACACGCACGTAGCTGGGCAGCGGCAAGGTCTTGTGCGCCGCGCTCATGCCGTACAGGTCATACACTTCGCCGTTGGCGGTGTTCTGGCCATGGAATTTGGTGCCGTACCAGGACGCCGTGCCCGTTTGCGAGTAGGTCTTGGAATCCTGCAGCGGGAAGTAATTCTTGCCCAGCACGGTATACGGGTTGGCCTTGTAGGGACCGGTGTGCAGGGTCGGCGTGGCATCCGGGATTTTCGACACGTCGACATCCCACCACGGCGCGCCGTCTTTGTGCGCGCGGTTGATGTCCAGGCCCGGCTGGGCGCGGACGATACCGCCACCGCCCTTCTGCGCCGGGGCGCGACTGGTGGTGGAGGAGCAACTGACAACCAGCAAGGACAACGCGGCAAACGCCACCAGCTTGAGCGGTTTATTGAACGGCGATGCCCGCATTACTTGTTGCCCCGTGCTTGGACCAGCATGTCTGACAGCTGATGCACGGCCATGGCGTACATCACACTGCGGTTATAACGCGTGATTGCGTAAAAATTCTTCAGGCCCATCCAGTATTCCGGGCCGTTTTCGCCTTCCAGGCGGAACGCCGTCACCGGCATATCATCGCGTGGCGCATTCTGACTCGACCAGCCCAGCGCTCGCAACTCCCCAACGGTCTTGACCGGCTCGATTCCCTGGGTCAGGCCTTCGTCGGCTCGCTCCCCAGTCACCTCGGCACGAATCACCACCGGCTCGCCATACACCCAGCCGTGGCGCTTGAAGTAGCTGGCCACACTGCCAATGGCGTCGTCCGGGTTGCTCCAGATATTGATGTGGCCGTCGCCGTCGAAATCCACCGCGTAAGCACGGAAGCTGCTCGGCATGAACTGCGGCAAGCCCATCGCACCGGCGTATGAGCCCTTGAGGGTCAGCGGGTCGACCTGTTCTTCGCGGGCCAGCAGCAGGAATTCGCGCAGCTCCTTGCGGAAGAACTCGGCGCGCGGCGGGTAATCGAAGCCCAGGGTCGACAAGGCGTCGATCACCCGGTAATTGCCGGTGTTGCGCCCGTAGAAGGTTTCAATGCCAATGATCGCGACAATGACCTGGGCCGGCACGCCGTATTCCTGCTCGGCGCGGGCCAGCACGGCTTCGTGCTGGCGCCAGAAGTCCACGCCCCGCGCCACGCGGGCGTCGGTGAGGAACATCGGGCGGTATTCTTTCCACTGTTTAACGCGCTCGGCGGGACGCGAGATCGCGTCGAGGATCGCCTGCTTGCGCTGGGCTTCACGGAACACGCCCATCAGCTGTTCACCGGCGAAACCGTAGTCGCGGGTCATTTCACCGACAAACTCGGCAACCTGGGGTGAGCCATCGTAGTCACCGGCCTGCGCCTCTTGCGTCGCGCCCAGCAGCCCAATCAGGCTCATCCAGGACGCATGCCGAGTCGCCCAGCCGCGCATTACTTGCATTGACATCTTCACCTTATTCAAACCTGCGCGATCCATTTGCGATGCGTATGAATCGACATCAAAACCCCAAACGCTGACAGCAATGTCACCAGCGAAGTTCCGCCGTAGCTAATGAACGGCAACGGCACCCCAACCACCGGCAACAGGCCACTGACCATACCGATGTTGACGAAAACGTAAACAAAAAAAGTCATGGTCAGGCTGCCGGCGAGCAATTTGCCGAACAGGGTCTGTGCCTGCGCGGTAATCACCAGCCCGCGACCAATCAACAGCAAATAAATCAGCAACAGCGCGCAAATGCCCACCAGGCCGAACTCTTCGCCCAACACCGCAATAATGAAGTCGGTGTGACTTTCGGGCAAAAAGTCCAGGTGCGACTGGGTGCCGAGTAACCAGCCTTTACCAAATACGCCGCCGGAACCGATGGCCGCCTTGGACTGGATGATGTTCCAGCCGGTGCCCAACGGGTCACTTTCCGGGTCGAGGAACGTAAGAATCCGCTGCTTCTGGTAGTCGTGCATAAAGAAGAACCACATGGCCACGGCCACGGGTATCGCAGCGGCCAGCACGCTGAGGATCCAGCGCCAGCGCAGGCCGCCCATAAACAGCACGAACGCACCGCCTGCAAGGATCAGCAGCGAGGTGCCGAGGTCGGGCTGGCGCACAATCAGGATAAACGGCACGCCAATCAAGATCAGGCTGATGCCCACGTGCTTGAGCTGCGGCGGCAAGGTGCGTTTGGACAGGTACCAGGCGATGGTCGCCGGCATCAGGATCTTCATGAATTCCGACGGCTGGAAGCGAATCACCCCCGGAATGTTGATCCAGCGCGTCGCGCCCATGGCGTTGTGGCCCATGACGTCCACCACCACCAGCAGCAAGACGCCGGCGACATAGCCCAACGGTACCCAGCGCGCCATGAAGCGCGGCTCGAGTTGGGCGATCACCACCATCGACAACAGGCCCAGGCCGAACGACGAGGCCTGCTTGATCAGCAGGTCCCAGTTCTTGCCGCTGGCCGAATACAGTACGAACAGACTGCCGGCTGCCAAAGTCAGCAACAGGATCAGCAACGGGCCATCAATGTGCATACGTTGCAGCAACGTCGCACGGCGACGCATCACATCCTCACTGGAGAGGATGCGGTCAAAATTACTCTTCACGGGCCGTAACCTCGGTGCTTGAAGGGGGGCCGCCATATTCGGGCTTGAGCCTGCCGTCGTCGGCCAACAGCCAGGCGTCCATCACTTGGCGCACCACGGGCGCTGCGACGCCGGAGCCGGACTCACCGTTTTCAACCATCACCGCCACCACGATTTTCGGGTCGTCCGCCGGGGCAAAGCCAACAAACAAGGCGTGGTCACGGTGGCGTTCTTGAACCTTGGAGCGGTCATATTTCTCGCCCTGCTTGATCGCGACCACCTGCGCCGTACCGCTCTTGCCAGCAATGCGATATTGCGCGCCGACCGCCGCCTTGCGCGCGGTGCCGCGGGCGCCGTGCATCACTTGCTGCATGCCGTGGTTAACCTTGGTCCAGTCGGACGGGTCGCGCAGCACAATGTCGGCAATCGGGTTTTCATCCACAGGCCGTTCGCCTTCAACCGTCTTGGCCAGGTGCGGACGGTTCCAGATGCCTTTGTTGGCCACCAGCGCCGTGGCCTGGGCCAGTTGCAAGGGCGTTGCCTGCATATAGCCCTGGCCGATGCCGAGAATCAGGGTTTCGCCCGGGAACCACGCCTGGCGACGGGTCGCGCGTTTCCACTCCCGCGAAGGCATCAGGCCCGGGGATTCTTCGAACATGTCCAGGGAGACTTTCTGACCGAGGCCGAACTTGCCCATGTAGGCAGACAGCCGGTCGATCCCGAGCTTGTGGGCCAGGTCATAAAAATAGGTGTCGTTGGAGCGCATGATCGCGGTGTCCAGGTCGACATAGCCGTCACCGGTGCGGTTCCAGTTACGGTATTTGTGATCGTAGTTGGGCAGCATGTAGTAGCCGGGGTCGAACACACGGCTCGACGCGGTGACCACGCCCGAATCCAGGCCGGCAATCGCCACCGCCGGCTTGATGGTCGAGCCCGGCGGGTACAAGCCGCGCAATACGCGGTTGAACAGCGGCCGGTCGATGGAATCACGCAGCTCGGCGTAGGCCTTGAAGCTGATCCCGGTCACGAACAGGTTGGGGTCGAAACTCGGCTGGCTAACCATCGCCAACACTTCGCCGGTCTTCGGGTCCAGTGCCACCACGGCGCCACGCCGACCGCCCAGCGCCATCTCGGCCGCTTCCTGCAGCTTGATGTCCAGGCTCAGCACGATGTCCTTGCCCGGCACCGGGTCGGTGCGCTTGAGCACCCGCAGCACGCGGCCGCGGGCGTTGGTCTCGACTTCTTCGTAACCCACCTGGCCGTGCAGCTCGGGCTCGTAGAAGCGCTCGATGCCGGTTTTGCCAATGTGGTGGGTGCCGCTGTAATTCACCGGATCAAGGCTTTTCAGCTCTTTCTCGTTGATACGCCCCATGTAGCCGACGGAGTGGGCAAAGTGCGGCCCTTGCGGGTAATGCCGCACCAACTGCGCCACCACTTCCACACCGGGCAGACGGAACTGGTTCACCGCAATGCGGGCGATCTGCTCTTCGGTCAGCTCAAACAGAATCGGCACCGGCTCGAATGGCCGGCGCCCCTGCTTCATGCGTTTCTCGAAGATCACCCGATCTTCCGGTGTCAGCTGCAGCACCTCGACAATCACATCGAGGATCTGCTGCCAGTCGCCGGAACGCTCGCGGGTCATGCTCAGGCTGAAGCTGGGCCGGTTATCCGCGACCACCACGCCATTACGGTCGAAAATCAGCCCACGGGTCGGCGGAATCGGCTGCACATGCACCCGGTTGTTTTCCGACAGCGTGGAGTGATAGTCGTACTGGATCACCTGCAGGAAATACAGGCGAGCAATCAGCACCGCGATCAAGCCCACCACCAAAAAAGCGCCGAACACGACCCGCGAGCGCACCAGACGTGCGTCTTTCTCGTGGTCCTTGATGCGGATCGGCTGGGTCATCGGCAGGGGCGCAGATTATTTGTGGTAAGGGTGCCCGGACAGAACTGTCCAGGCGCGATACAGCTGTTCACCGATCAGAATCCTTACCAACGGGTGCGGCAGCGTCAACGCCGACAACGACCAGCGCTGGTCCGCCCGCGCACAGACTTCCGGCGCCAGCCCTTCGGGGCCACCGACCATGAAGTTGACCGTACGCGAATCCAGGCGCCAGCGATCCAGTTCCACCGCCAACTGCTCGGTGCTCCAGGGTTTGCCGTGCACCTCAAGGGTGACGATGCGCTCGTTGGGGCCGACCTTGGCCAGCATGGCTTCGCCTTCCTGACGGATAAAGCGCGCCACGTCGGCATTCTTGCCCCGGGTGTTGAGCGGTATTTCCACCAGTTCCAGCGACAGCTCAGCGGGCAGACGCTTGGCATACTCGTGCCAGCCTTCTTCCACCCACTTGGGCATGCGTGAACCGACAGCGATCAGACGCAGGCGCACAGCCGTTCCTTATTCCTGGTCTTTGTTGAGCTTGTCGAAGTGCGCGTGGCCCACTTCCGGGCTGTGGTGCTTGCCATCAGCGGCACGGCTCTGCTCGGCGCCTTTCCACAGACGCTCCAGGTCGTAGAACTGACGGGCATTGGAGGTCATCATGTGAACGATCACGTCGTCCATGTCCAGCAGCACCCAGTCGCTGTCGCCCTTGCCTTCTTCACCCAGCGGCTTGACGCCTTGGGCTTTGACGGCTTCGCGAACCTTGTCGAGCATCGCGCCGATCTGACGGTTGGAAGTACCGGTGGCGATGATCATGAAATCGGTGATGCTCTGCTTGTCGCGCACGTCCAGAACCTGGATGTCCTGTGCCTTCACGTCTTCCAGAGCGGCAACGGCCACTTTTACCAGCTCTTCGCCAGCCAGCTCAGGGCCGGTGTGCGCTTCAACTGGCAGCGGGGCGCTTTTGAACGTGCCTTTGCGCTTAACTTTGCTTACGTCTTTGTTGGTCATATAAAACTCGTTTTGCTCATATGTTCGGGCGCTCGCTGCACGACTGTGCGTAGCGACAAGCGCGCCTTTTCAGTTCGACGCACGGTAAAGCCCGTGCGCATCGATGTAGGCCAGGACCGCGTCAGGCACCAGGAAACGTACCGACTTCCCGCTGGCCAGCAGTTGACGGATCTGGGTGGCGGACACCGCAAGCGGGGTCTGCCAGACGAATGCAATATTCCCGTTCGGCCCGGTCAGGGCCAAGGGGTCACTTACCGACCGCGCGGCCAGCAGGTTGCGCAAGGCATCCGGCGGTTCGCTGTCGGCATCCGGGCGTTGCAAAACCAGGATGTGGCAATGCTGGAGGAGTTCCTCCCAGCGATGCCAAGAGGGCAGGCCGCAAAATGCGTCCCAGCCCAAAAGCAGAAACAACTGGTCATCCGCGGCCATTTCGGCGCGCATCACTTCCAGGGTATCGACAGTGTAGGACGGTTTATCGCGCTTGAGCTCGTGGTCGTCGACCACCAGCGGCGCTATGCCCTCCACCGCCAGACGCACCATTTCCAGGCGTTGCTGCGCTGACACCTGCGGCGTATCGCGATGCGGCGGCCGCGCGTTGGGCATCACCCGCAGCTCATCCAGCGCGAGGGCATCCGCGACTTCCAGGGCACTGCGCAAATGGCCGATGTGCACGGGGTCGAAGGTGCCGCCGAGCAGCCCGATGCGTTTAGCCATCAAGTGCGCACATGACCGTCGCCGAACACCACGTACTTCTCGCTGGTCAGGCCTTCCAGGCCAACCGGGCCGCGTGCGTGGAGCTTGTCGGTGGAAATACCGATTTCCGCCCCCAGGCCATACTCGAAGCCGTCGGCAAAGCGCGTCGAGGCGTTGACCATCACCGAGGCGGAATCCACTTCGTTGAGGAAACGCCGGGCATCGCTGAAATGCTCGGAAACAATGGCGTCGGTGTGCTTGGAGCCGTATTTGTTGATGTGTTCGATGGCCTGGTCCAGGTCGTCGACGATGCGGATCGACAGGATCGGCGCCGTGTACTCGGTGTACCAGTCTTGTTCGGTGGCTTCGATCACGTCCGCGCCCAGCAGCGCACGGGTGCGCTCACAACCGCGCAATTCCACACCCTTGTCACGGTAAATGGCAGCCAGCGGCGGCAGCACGCGATCGGCAATGCCGGCGTGCACCAACAGGGTTTCCATGGTGTTGCACGGGGCGTAGCGGTGGGTCTTGGCGTTGTCGGCGATGCGGATCGCCTTGTCGATGTCGGCGGCGACGTCGATGAACACGTGGCACACGCCATCCAGGTGCTTGATCACCGGCACCTTGGCATCGCGGCTGACGCGCTCGATCAGGCTCTTGCCACCGCGCGGCACGATCACGTCGACGAACTCCGGCATGGTGATCAGCGCGCCAACGGCGGCGCGGTCGGTGGTTTCCACCACTTGCACCACTTCGGCCGGCAACTCGGCCACGGCCAGGCCTTGCTGAATGCAGGCGGCGATGGCGCGGTTGGAATTGATCGCCTCGGAACCGCCACGCAGGATGGTGGCGTTACCCGACTTGAGGCACAGGCTCGCGGCGTCGATGGTTACGTTGGGGCGCGACTCATAAATGATGCCGATCACGCCCAGGGGCACGCGCATCTTGCCGACCTGGATGCCGGACGGCAGGTAGCGCATATCGCGGATTTCACCGATGGGGTCAGGCAGCTTGGCCACCTGACGCAGGCCTTCGATCATGTCGTCGATACGTGCCGGGGTCAGCGCCAGGCGGTCCAGCAGTGCCGGCTCCAGGCCATTGGCGCGGCCGCTGGCCAGGTCCAGTTCGTTGGCGGCAGCCAGCTCGGAGCGCGCAGCATCCAGAGCATCGGCGGCGGCCAGCAGGGCACGGTTCTTCTGCGCAGTGCTCGCACGGGCGATCAACCGCGAGGCCTGACGGGCAGCGCGACCCAGGCGGGTCATGTAGTCAAGAACGGACTCAGTCATGGTCAGGGAGTCTTGGCAAAGAGGAAAGCGGCAGATTATAGCTGCGACGCCGCCCGACTGACAGCGGTGAGGGGCGGATGGTCGAAATGAACTGTAAAAACTTGGGGTTCAGCGGTAATTAAGGTGGGAGTTGTTATTATTCGGTCACATTTAGCCGTATTAACCTTGCCGCCATGTCCAGTTTTGCCCCGCAACGCCCCGCCAGCGCCCTGCCCGACAGCTTCTTCGACCGTGACGCGCAAGTGCTCGCGCGCGAATTACTCGGCAAAGTCATACGCCATCGCGTCGGCGATATCTGGCTTTCAGCACGAATTATTGAAACCGAAGCCTATTACGTGGCCGAAAAAGGCAGCCACGCCTCACTCGGCTACACAGAAAAACGTAAGGCTTTGTTTCTGGATGGCGGGCACATCTACATGTACTACGCCCGTGGCGGTGATTCGCTGAACTTCAGCGCCCACGGCCCGGGCAATGCCGTGCTGATCAAATCGGGCTATCCCTGGGTAGACGGCATGTCCGGCCCGGCGAGCCTGGCGCAGATGCTGCTGAACAACCCGGACGCCAACGGCCACCCTCGCCCCTCGCAGAAGCTCTGCGCCGGTCAAACCCTGCTGTGCAAAGCCCTGGGACTGAAAGTGCCGATGTGGGATGCCAAGCGTTTTGATCAGGAGCAGCTCTACGTAGAGGACGTGGGCCAAGTGCCGACGCAGATTATCCAGACCACCCGCCTGGGCATCCCCAGCGGGCGCGATGAACATTTGATGTACCGCTTTGTGGATGCGGGCTATGCACCGTATTGCACCAGGAACCCGCTGCGCCGGGGCCAGGTCGAAGAGCGCGATTATTTGTTGATTTGAATTGATTGAACGTTGAAACCCGCAGCACAGCAATTCCAATGTGGGAGCTGGCTTGCCTGCGACAGCGGTGGGCCAGGCGACTCGATGTTCGCCTTGAGGCCGCCATCGCAGGCAAGCCAGCTCCCACAATTGATCTTCACTGTCTCAGGTTTCGCATTACAAATATGGAGTTGATTGTATGGGCCAATGGCTCGATAGCATTACCGGCTGGCTGACCCTCAACCCAGAATGGCTGGCCGTGGCGGTGTTTATCGTCGCGTGCGTGGAATGCCTGGCCATCGCCGGGCTGATCGTGCCGGGCACGGTGTTGCTGTTTGCGATTGCCGCACTGGCCGGCAGCGGCGCGCTGTCGTTGAGCGAAACCCTGCTGCTGGGCTTCCTCGGCGGCTTGCTCGGCGACGGGGTTTCCTACTATCTGGGCCGACATTTCCACCAGAACATCCGGCGCCTGCCCGGCTTGCGTCACCACCCTGAATGGATGAACGGCGCTGAAACCTACTTCCATAAATACGGCATCGCCAGCCTGCTGGTAGGACGTTTCATCGGCCCACTGCGCCCGATGCTGCCGATGGTAGCCGGCATGTGCGACATGCCGTTCCCACGCTTTGCCGCCGTCAGCATCGTGGCCGCCGCCGGTTGGTCGGTCGCGTATCTGTTGCCGGGCTGGGCGACCGGCGCCGCGTTCCGCCTGCCGTTGCCGGAAGGTTTCTGGCTGGAGGCCGGGATTGTCGCCGGATGTATCGCCGTACTGCTGGGGCTGAGCTTGAACAGCAGCCTGCGTGGCCATCGTCGCGCCACGTTGTGGGTCGGTTGCGCCAGCCTGACGCTGTTGATCGCCCTGTTTATCGGCTACCCCCATCTCAACGAGTTCGATCAGGGCTTGAGCGCACTGGTGCAGGAACACCGCAGCCCATGGCTGGACGAGGTGATGGTGCGGATTACCCAGCTGGGTGAGTTCAGGAAGATGTTTATCGCCAGCGCGATTTTCACCGGCTTGCTGTTAGTGGCGCGGCAATGGCGCCACGCGGTGTTTGTCGGCGCCACCTTGGCCGGTTCGGCGGTGATCAACACCGCCACCAAGCTGTTTTTCGCCCGTGGCCGGCCAGAAATCCTGACCGATCCACTGACCAGTTTCAGCATGCCCAGCGGTCACGCCTCCGGCGCCTTTGCGTTTTTCCTGGCACTGGCGGTGCTGGCCGGTCGTGGGCAACCCACGCGGCTGCGCCTGACCTGGATGCTGCTGGGCTGCATTCCTGCCGCGTTTATCGCGCTGTCGCGGGTTTACCTCGGCGCGCATTGGCCGACGGACATTCTGGCCGGCACGCTGCTGGCAATGACGATGTGCGCGTTCAGCCTGGCCGTCAGTCAGTACCGCAGCCCGCTGCCGCCGCTGCCACAAAAAATCTGGTGGTGGATGCTGCCGATCGTGCTCGCCGTGCTCGGTTTCATCGCGCTCACCGGCACTTCCCACGCGATGCTGCGCTACGCCTATTGAGTGAAGAGTTCGCCCTGCAATTCGTCGAGCAACATCTGGATCGCATCCAGTCGTTGCTGCGGGTCGTCGAGTTGCAGCAGGTCGATCTTGTCGGCCTCGGTGAACGGCAACAGATACGCCAGCTGATTGCCCAGGGCTTGCTGGCCATCGGCGTGGGTGCCCATGTCGAGCGAGGCGACCATCGGGTGTTCGGCCAGGGCCTGAAGCAACGCCAGCAGGTCGGCGTCCTCTTCTTCCAGCGGTTGGTCCGGCAGTTCTTCAAGCCACTGCACCTCGGCGACCAGCAACTGGTCCTTCTGCACGCCAGCATCAAGCACACGGAAGCGGCGCCCGCCCTCGACACGAATCCCCAGCAGGCCGTTGTCCTGCTGCTTGAAGTCGCGAATCAGCGCTTCGCAGCCGATCAGCGCATAGCCTTGCGTGGCCATGCCCACTTCCCTGCCGCCGAGGGTGCACACCACACCGAAGCTTTCGCCCTTTTTCATGCAGCGGCTGATCATGTCCAGGTAGCGCGCCTCGAACAGTTGCAAATCGAGGGTGCAGCCCGGGAACAACACGGTATTGAGCGGGAACAGCGCCAGACTCATAAAGGTTTCCTTAAACCCGATTTAAACAATCACCGACACGGCCAGCGGCAGAAACACCGCCGTGGCCACGCCCATCAGACTCATGGCTAGCGCCGCAAAGGCGCCGCACTCTTCGCTTTCCTGCAGGGCCACCGAGGTGCCGACGGCGTGGGCGGTCATGCCCAAGGCCATGCCGCGCGCCTCGGGGCTGTGCACACCCAGGCGCGACAGGTACGCCGGGCCGATCATCGCGCCGATTACCCCGGTGATCAGCACAAACACCGCCGCCAATGCGGCCACGCCGCCGATCTGCTCGGCCACCAGCATCGCAATCGGCGAGGTTACCGACTTGGGCGCCATGGTCATCAGCATCATGTGTTCGGCGCCGAACCACCAGCCCAACAGCACGCACAGGCCGGTGGCGAGCACGCCGCCTATCACCAGCGTAGTAAAAATCGGCCAGAACAATTGGCGAATCCGCCGCAAGTTCAAGAACAGCGGCACCGCCAGCGCCACGGTCGCTGGGCCGAGCAGAATACTCATGATCTCGGTGCTCTTGCGGTACTCGACGTAGGTCAGGCCGCAACTGAGCAACACACCGATCACCAGCAGCATGGACACCAGCACCGGCTGCAGGAAGATCCAGCGGGTTTTCTCGAACGCCGCCAGCACCAGTTGATAAGCACCCAGGGTGATACCGATACCAAACAGTGGATGATGAATGACAGCCGTCCAGGCGCCCTGCCAGTCGAAGATCATTGATCCTTCTCCTTGCGCTTGACCATCTGCTGCATCAGCACGCCGACAAAGCCCATGGCAATCACCAGCGACAACACCAGCGCGCCGACAATGGCCCAGAAGTCAGCGGCGATGTCCTTGGCGTACACCATCACGCCGACGGCGGGCGGCACCAGCAGCAGCGGCAAATAGCACAACAGGCTGCTGGCGGCCAGGCTCAGGGGTTCGCCGACTTCGCCACGCCAGATCAGAAAGCCGAGCATCAGCAGCAAGCCAATGATCGGCCCCGGCAGCACCGGCAACAGCAAATGGTTGATCGCGGTGCCGATCAACTGAAACAGCACCAGCCATGTCAGGCCACGTAACAGCATCCGTTCTCCCCCCTAAAAGACTCGCCCGCATTATAAGCACGCCGGCTCTATGCTCCGGCATTCGCCAAAAGCATGGTGGGTTGACCGACCGGGTTACCCATGATGATCTAACATGGATTTCGCATACCTATAAAAACCGATGAACCAAGGAGAGTCGTAATGCCCTATGTACCTGTAGCGCAGCTCAAAGATTATGTCGGCAAGGAACTGGGACGTTCCGAATGGCTCACCATCGACCAGGCGCGTATCAACCTGTTCGCAGAAGCCACTGGCGATCATCAGTTCATCCACGTCGACCCGGTCAAGGCCGCCCAGACGCCGTTCGGCAGCACCATCGCCCACGGTTTCCTGTCGCTGTCGCTGATGCCCAAGCTGATGGAAGACATCCTGATCATGCCCGAGGGGCTGAAGATGGCCGTCAACTACGGCCTGGACAGCGTGCGTTTTATCCAGCCGGTGAAGGTCGACTCCAAGGTACGCCTGAACGTGACGCTGACCGACGTCACCGAGAAAAAACCTGGCCAATGGCTATTTAAGGCCACCGCCACCCTGGAAATCGAAGGCCAGGAAAAACCCGCTTACATCGCCGAGTCGTTGTCACTCTGCTTCGTGTAAGCGCTCACCTGTGGTGAGGTGATAAACCTTGCCACAGTGTATGTAAATTTATGTATGAATCCTGCGGCTGCGGCATACTCGGCGCTCAATTATCCGGATCCCGCTATGCGCCCACTCGCTCCCCTTGCCCTTGCCCTGTTGCTCACCGCTTGCGGAGACGGCGAATCGCTGTTGCCGCCCGATGCGCGCCTGCCCGACGGCGGCCGCTACCGGGGTGATGTGGTCAATGGCTTGCTGCAAGGCCAGGGCCGGGTGGACTACCCCAACGGCAGTTGGTACGCCGGCCAGTTCGACAAAGGCCAGTGGCACGGCCAGGGCGAATGGCATGGCAGCAACGGCGAGGTCTATAAAGGCCAGTTCAAGCAAGGCCTGTTCGACGGCCAGGGCAGCCTGACCACGGCGGGCAGCAGCTACGTCGGCGGTTTCAAGAACGGTCGACGCAATGGCGAAGGCACCCTCAAAGAGGGGCAGATGACCTATCGCGGCGAATTCAAGGACGACCAGTATTCCGGCCTCGGCCGCCTGGAGCTGGCCGACGGCAGCCAGTACCAGGGCCAGTTTGCCCACGGCAAGCCGAATGGCGAAGGCCAACGCAATGACGACAGTGGCAACCAGTTCAGCGGCCACTTTGTCGATGGCCAGCTCGAAGGTAATGGCACGTTCAACAGCGCCGACGGCGACATCTATGTCGGCCAGTTCAAACAGAACCAGCTCAACGGCAAGGGCCGCTATGAAAACGCCGACGGCGACGTGTGGATCGGCCAGTTCAAGGAAGGCGCGCTCAGCGGCAAGGGCGAGCTGATCGGCGTCGATGGCAGCCACTATGTCGGCTACTTCAGCGATTGGCGCTTTACCGGCGAGGGCCGCCTGAACCTCACCGATGGCAGCTTCTATATCGGCGGTTTCGACAGCGACAGCTACCAAGGCAAAGGCACGCTGGTGCTCACCGACGGCACAGTACAGGCCGGCACCTGGGTCAACGGTATGCGCGTGCGCGATGCCGACGGCAAGTTGTTGCCCGACCCATTGGAAATCGGCGTACTGGCCCAGGGCCGCTTGCTCGATGCCGCGCTCGCCGCCGTGCCACCCTCGACGCCCGCCGTGGAGCTGTACAGCCTGGCCGTGGCGGGTGATGGCAAGCAAAGCGTGTTCCTGCGCGAAGCCGATTATGTGAGCAACATGCTTGCCACCCGTTTCGGCGCGCGCGGGCAGATCCGCCTGGTCAACCACCGCGACCATATCGCCGACCGCCCGCTGGCCACCCGTGAAAGCCTGCGCCGCGCGGTGCAAACCCTGGCTGAGCGCACCGGCCCGGAAGATCTGGTGTTTATCTACATGACCAGCCATGGCACCCACGAACATGAACTGGTGCTCGACCAACCGCGCATGGAGCTGGCCGACCTGCCCGCCGACGAACTGGCCGCCGTGCTCGCGCCGCTGAAAAACCGCGACAAGATCATCGTGATTTCCGCCTGTTATTCCGGCGGGTTTATCCCGGCGCTGAAAGATGAGCGCACCCTGATCATGACCGCCTCGCGCGCTGATCGCGTGTCTTTCGGCTGTTCCGAGGAAGCGGACTTCACCTACTTCGGCGATGCGCTTTTCGCACAGGCCTTCAACCAGACCGACGATTTACTGCAGGCCTTCAAACTGGCACAACTCCATGTGGCCGAGCGCGAACAGGCGGACAATTTCGAGGCCTCCGAACCGCAGATCTGGGCCCCCAAAGGTGTGATCGCCCATTGGCAATTATTACGCAAGCAGCAGGCACGAAAGGCGCTCGAAAGCGTCTCAATGAATAGCAAGGAAGCCAAAGGCAACTAAGCTGTAACGTGTAACAAGGGGGAAACACCATGTACCTGACACCTCAACATATCCTGCTCGCCGGCGCCTCGGGCCTGACCGGCGAACACCTGCTCGACCGCCTGCTCAACGAACCCACCGTGACCCGCGTACTGGCGCCGAGCCGCAAGCCGCTGGCCGAACACCCGCACCTGGAAAACCCGGTGGGCGACCCGCCGGCGCTGTTGCCGCACTTGAGCGGCCAGGTCGATATCGCCTTCTGCTGCCTGGGCACCACCATCAAGCAGGCCGGCTCCGAAGCGGCCTTCCGCGCGGTCGACCTGGACATGGTCGTGGCCTTCGCCAAGCGTGCACGGGAAATGGGCGCGCGGCACCTGATCGTGATCAGTGCGATTGGCGCCGACCCCAAATCCTCGATCTTCTACAACCGGGTCAAAGGCGAAATGGAACTGGCGCTCAAAGCCCAGGACTGGCCGCAACTGACCATCGTGCGGCCTTCGCTGCTGCTGGGGGAACGCTTGGAGCCACGCCTGGCCGAGCAGTTGGCCGGGCCGTTGTCGCGGTTGATTCCGGGCAAGTACCGCGGCATTGAAGTATGCGAGCTGGCCCGCGCCATGTGGCGTCTGGCGCTGGAAGAGCAGGATGGGGTGCGGGTGGTGGAGTCGGATGAGTTGCGTAAGCTCGGCAAATGATCGTTCCCACGCTCTGCGTGGTAATGCCGCCTGGGACGCTCCGCGTCCGCTCTTGAAGGTCGTGACGCAGAGCGTCACAGGATTCACTCCCACGCAGAGCGTGGGAGTGATCTGGGGTTAAAGCCCGCCTGTTGCGTTAAACCCCACCCCCAACACCGTCAACACCGACAACGGCAACAGCAGCGTGTCGAGCAACGCACTGGCCGGCAGGTCGACATGCGGATAACTCGGCGCCTCAGCGCCAAACCGATCCCTGGCGCAACAGCCGCCGTTAATCGCATACAAATCCAGGCGCGTGCCGGCATACACCACCGGCGCGCCAGGTTGCGCGGCATCCAGGGTGCGCGCGGTGGCGCAGCCGGTCAGTTGCAGCGCCAACAGCACCAGCAAGGCCTTATTCATCGCTGCTCAAATGGTGCTCGCCCCAACGCGGCAGCATGTCCTGAGGAATGCTCAGCAGGTTGAGAATCCGCGCCACCACAAAATCCACCAGGTCATCGATGGTCTGCGGCTGGTGATAAAAACCGGGTGACGCCGGCAAGATGGTCACGCCCATGTTCGACAACTTGAGCATGTGCTCCAGGTGAATACTCGAATACGGCGCTTCGCGTGGCACCAGAATCAACTGGCGCCGCTCCTTCAAGGTCACGTCCGCCGCGCGTTCGATCAGGTTGTTGCACGCGCCTGTCGCAATCGCCGACAAGGTGCCGGTGGAACACGGCACCACCACCATCGCCGCCGGCGCGCCGGAGCCGGAAGCCACGGGCGACATCCAGTCCTCTTTGCCGTAAACCTTGATCTGCCCCGCCGCCGCCCCCGTGTATTCGGTGAGGAAGGCCTGCATCATCTGCACTTTGGGCGGCAACGCCACATCGGTCTCGGTGGCCAGCACCAGTTGCGCGGCCTTGGAGATCAAAAAGTGCACCTCACGGTCTTCACGCACCAGGCAATCGAGCAAGCGCAGGCCATACGGCGCGCCGGAAGCGCCGGTCATCGCCAGGGTGACGCGTTCCGGCCCACTCATTTCAACGCCTCGGCCAGCTTGCCATGCAGGCCGCCAAAGCCGCCGTTGCTCATCACCACCACATGGGTGCCGGGCTTGGCCTGATGCTTGACGTGCTCAATGATGCCCTCGATGGAATCGCAGACGATGGAAGGGACGGTACACAGCGCGGCAATGGCCGGCAGGTCCCAGCCGAGGTTGGCCGGCGCGTACCAGACCACTTGATCGGCGTCGTTGACGCTTTCCGGCAAACCGTCGCGGTGTGCGCCGAGCTTCATGGAGTTGGAGCGCGGCTCGACTATCGCAATGATGTTGGCGTCACCGACACGCTTGCGCAGGCCGTCCAGCGTGGTCGCGATGGCGGTCGGGTGGTGGGCGAAGTCGTCGTAGATGGTAATCCCATTCACGTCGGCGACTTTTTCCATGCGGCGCTTCACGCTTTTGAACGCACTCAATGCGGCGATGCCCATGGACGGCACCACGCCCACATGCCGCGCAGCCGCCAGCGTCACCAGCGCGTTGGCGACGTTGTGCTGGCCGGTCATGTCCCACTCAACGATGCCTTGGGCTTCACCTTCGAACAGCACTTCAAATTTTGAGCCGTCTTCACTGAGCAACCTGACCTGCCACTGCCCGCCTGCGCCGGTGGTTTGCACCGGGGTCCAGCAGCCCATGTCGATCACGCGCTGCAAAGCGGGCTCGGTGGTCGGATGGATGACCAGGCCTTCACTGGGGATAGTGCGCACCAGATGGTGGAACTGGCGCTCGATGGCCGGCAGATCGGGGAAGATGTCGGCGTGATCGAATTCGAGGTTGTTCAGGATTGCCGTACGCGGACGGTAGTGGACGAACTTGGAGCGCTTGTCGAAGAACGCACTGTCGTATTCATCCGCTTCGATCACGAAGAACGGCGTTTCGCCCAGGCGCGCCGACACCGAGAAGTTTTGCGGTACACCGCCGATCAAAAAGCCGGGGCTCATGCCCGCATGTTCCAACACCCAGGCCAGCATGCTGCTGGTGGTGGTCTTGCCGTGGGTGCCGGCGACGGCTAATACCCAACGGCCCTGCAGCACATGGTCTGCCAGCCACTGTGGGCCAGAAACATACGGCAACCCCTTATTGAGCACGTATTCAACCGCCGGGTTGCCACGCACCATGGCATTGCCAATCACCACCAGATCCGGGACAGGGTCGAATTGCGACGGGTCGTAGCCCTGGGTCAACTCGATACCCTGGGCTTGTAATTGCGTGCTCATGGGCGGGTAAACGTTAGCGTCGGAGCCGGTGACATGATGGCCCAGCTCTTTGGCCAGAACCGCCATCGAGCCCATGAAGGTGCCGCAAATACCGAGAATATGAATGTGCATGGTTGACCTCTTGAACATCGGGGCAGGTTAGCGCAGGGAGGGGGAAATCGCACCTTTTATGCGGCTGGGCGGCTGAGCGATTCAAGTGTGTGTGCTTCGCTTAGCCGTGTATTTCTCAGGCCTGCGGTAGCTTACGTGGCTACGCGCCAGGCCCCGCCACTCAGGCAGCCGTGTCGCGCTGCGCCTTCATCTTCCGTAGCGCCGCGTTCACCACCGCCAACCGTTTCTCTATGGCATTGAATCGCTCGCGGGCCGTATAGCTGTCCGCAGGGTCAAGAGGGGCCGGTATGTGGCGATCAAATAACACATTGAACACACGCGCTTGTTCCTGGACGCGGTCCTCGAGCACATCAAGTTCGGCTTCGATTTGATCAAGGTGGCTAATAATGTCGGCCAGCCTGCCTTCTGACGCGTGATCAACGTCTTGTACCTCGCCACCTGCCAGCGCCGTCAGGTCCTTATTGGCCTGCTTGAGCTCGCGCCAAAGTGTCTGCACGCGGGCGAGCCGTGTTTGATCGGCAAGCCGGTCAACGCTGTCGGCGGTGTTCTGTAGCGCGGACTCGGTTTGCGCCTGGGTTTGGCGTTGAAGTGGGTGCAGCATCAACTGCGGCTGTCGGACGGCCTTTAACGCTTGGTCAATACCAAAGTTCACCCCGGCATCGATAATTGCGCTAACGGTCGCTTGCGCTGCTTGCCTGGCAAACCCGACACCGGGCGTGAAACCTTTCAACGGAGCGCCGTAAGGCCCTTGGGTCTTGGGATCACAGGCGTACCACTTGCCATTACATTCAACCGCAACGACATTTACAGGTGCCGTATTCCCGCCCAGAGGCCGGTAAACCCCCTCGGCAATGGCACCTTTCTTCCCAGGCTTGGGTATGTTCCAACTGCCACTGCGACCGCGTATATGCCGCAATTTATTAAACGCGGAAAAGTCTGTACCCCCCAACCTTCTGATCCCGGATTTGCCCAGCGTGTATACCCCCTTCCCCGCATCAAAAATGCACCCGAGCGGGTTAGCAGCCAACACGCCAGCCTTGGCGAAACCCTTTAGAAATCTGAACCCTGTGCTGAGCCCCTTGACGCCCGAACTCGCGGCACTGATTCCGCCTTTAAGGGCGGGTATGACCAACCCAATAAGATCGAGCAATCCATAAATAATCGCTTCGCCCGTCTTGCCTTCAACGATGCATTTAACGAAGTCGTAGAAGGGAACAAAGCCCAGCATGAACCTGTGGAAGGCCTTTCTTTGAGCCTTTTCCCTTTCCTGTTTGGTTTCCCCTTTGGCCGATGCTTTTGCCGTATTGAACTCTCGCGTATAAAAAGAGCCCACCGCATCGCCCAGCGCAGCGTGCCTTGCTGAAGGCGCTGCTGTCGCCACCGAGTCCAAATGCTTTTTGTCCAATTCGAGCATCTTTAAATCGTAGGCGCCTACTTTTCGGCTAAAGGCAGGCGAGTCATTCCTGCCCCTTGGACTGCCGAACAGCTCGGCAGGCACGGGCATACCGTAATCATTAAAGGGCTCAACCTGCTTGAAGATTTTCCCTTGGGTTGGCGAATACCAATAACGAACCTTCTTGCCCTCAAGCTCCGCGCCAATGACAACGCCGCCCTCTTTTATACAACGCAACATTGGCGTATCGATCGCCTTCGATTCGTCGAACCCCGTCAGAGGCTTCAGGTGTAAGACTGTAAGTTTCCCGCGTTCCAGCATCTGCTGATCTTCATCCGGCAGTTGCGACAATTGATACTTGAAGTTCACGCCCACTGCGTTGCCTATGCCGGCTGTGTAGTGGTGGAACGCTTCGTCGAATTTTTCCTCGATATCCGGCAGATGGAGAATATCAGCCGCAAATTCACCCACAGAAAAATCATTGCCATCAGGAACACGGAAGCGCGACTTCAATTCACCTGACATATAAAGATCCAGCAGAGAATATCTATTCGTGCTGTGCTTCGTCTGGCTGGCGCTTTTGAACATTTCCAGCTCAAAGAGGTGCGCTTTTTCCTTGCCGTATACCCGTGTCAACTCAACCAGTGCCAGCTCACGGCGAGTCGGCATTGGGCCTGTCATTGTCTTGACGGCTTCGACTACCTCACCGACTTGCTTCTCCATTGCAGCGGCTGCACGTTCAATGGTCTGTGCGCTGTAGTCCCCCTCACTATTTTCATCAATAACCTTATTGGCTATACCCCAGTCGATCACCGACTGCAGGCCCGCAAGCTCAGACTGGTACTGGCCCGCCTCTGTCACGGGTTCCAGCGCATCGTATTGCATGATCTGAGCATAGCTTTGCCCAGCCGTAGAGCCGGGCGTGTCCTGCTCGCGGCGCGACACCGCCGCGCTGAACGATGCCCATTGCGGTGAACCGTAAACCAGCGTGGGAGGAAAATCCTTGACCAAAAACTCCGGGGCAGACATGGCCAACAGCTGATAAGCCACCACTTTCGCCATCTCTTTACCAACTCGGCCTTCCAAGTGCCTCTCAAAACGCCAGACGATATCCTCTGGCGTCCGCTTCCAGTTGTCTTGCTGGCGCAAATCATACCCAGCCAAATTATTGCGCTGCCGCCCTCCCTCAGGGTCGGCCTCCAACCCTAACGCGGTAAGCAGTGCCTCCTGGCCGCTGGTTTGAGTGGGCACTGCGTCAATTGCCTCTTGCAATTGTTTACCCAATGCCTGGGCGTTAGGGGTATTGATCAATGCGTTGAGAAACGCACCGGGATTTGAGTTGGCCAGCGCAAGCTGTGCCGGTGTCAGCGAACGCTTCAGGTAGTCCAAAAGAGTCTGGACCTGGCCGGAAGAAGTCAGTGGCACCTGTGTTTGAAGCGCTTTCCAGGCGCCGGCGGTGTCGAGTATTTTTTTCTGGCTGTCTTCGCTCAACGGCACGTCTTTGCTTAACAGCCCGCCGTAATCAGCCACACTGGGTGCAGTTAATGGCGGTGCGGCCAGCACGCGCGCCAGGTTGGCGACGGCGTCCGGTGTGGTGGGCACTTGCAAGCCATAGGCCTTGAGCACCTGCTTGAGGTTCATCGTGATCGGTTGCGGTTGCTGTTCGTCCCAGAGCAAGGAATGCGGCGCGATCTGTACCCTAATGGATTCCAAATCCACCTGGGCGTCGGGTGCCGCACTCTGCGTATTCAAAACGTCGAGCATGTTATTCAGCATCCGGGCTTCGCCGGTCTTGCGTAAAATCTCCATACGCGCGTTGTTGTCACCCGCCACGCTAGTAGACTCGTTATCTGGCACGAGACGACGTTTGCTCGTCTTGGGCGATGCAGCCTCTGTATTAATACTTGATGGGCGAGCATCCGTGCCAGTAACGCCAATACGCTCCGAGTTAACAGCGGGAACCGTCATACCTCACCTCACGATGATCGGATTAAGCGTTGTTACGTGCAGGGAAAATTAACAGCGCTCACGTGGACGCTTGAATTAATAAAGCCATAAAAAAGTCTGGCGCCCTTGTTAACACAAGAGCTCCAGACTGAGTGAACGCGTAAGACTCGTTTGGTGCACCAAGAACCAAGGCTACCGACACCTTGATTTATATGCGCCACTTCAAGGGGTGATGTT
The DNA here is from genome assembly GCF_022662395.1 of Pseudomonas sp. MONT-RG-20F-20-E-7-02. Taxonomy (NCBI): domain Bacteria; kingdom Pseudomonadati; phylum Pseudomonadota; class Gammaproteobacteria; order Pseudomonadales; family Pseudomonadaceae; genus Pseudomonas; species Pseudomonas sp. MONT-RG-20F-20-E-7-02. The sequence goes on along the minus strand of NZ_JAKNQN010000008.1, from coordinate 108,896 downwards.
CAACCTACGTGCAACTTTTTCTTCTATATCCTTTCGCGACGTCATCACTACATCAAGCCGAGCTTCTAGTGTCTTGGTCCGTGTTTCGAGCCCTTCGAGGCCAGGGGGCGCCTCTTCTGGCGGCAACTTATCAGTATAGCAAGCTACATTATATTTCTCTGCCAAGTCTTTCATATCCCCCTCAAGTGCATCCATCCGCTCTTCCAGCTTATCCATGATCGCTATCGGGTCTACCGGCCATTCTTCACCCGGCCCCAGCTCCTTATCACCGTTGCCATAAGTTAGTTTCACCACCGCGTTCATGGTCTCGAATATATTGACCTGGGCATTTTCCATGCGCACGCGAAGCGCCGCCGGCAGTTTATTTTCTGCCTCAGTGTTGGCCTTATCCGCTTCAGGGGACTGATTCGTACCTGGCGTAGGCGCGGTAGCCGGGGGCGTAGGCGGTGCAGGCAGATATTTTTTCTTGATTTCTTCTGCCGTCATGGTTGTAAGGACAGTTTCCCCTATTTTGATGGGTATCGCTGCCAACGTACCTGCTGACTCTGAGACGGCACCGTTAATTGCTGTTCTAGCCAATTCTGGACGCGAGGGGATTGCCCCCGACTGGAGCAACTTACTGGTCCAGCTCGCGTTTTTGGCTGCGTCATCAGTGGTGAGTTGCGGCGCAGGAGGCTTCGCAGCCTGTTGAGAATGAATGCTGCCAGGACCTCTGAGCGGTTTCGGAACGTCATCGGTCTGCTTATGAGGTTCATTATTACCCTTCACCGCAGTTGCCATAGACCTTGCCACCTTTCCGTCTTTGTTCAGAGGCCTGTCGTAAGCATCAACCCGATAGCCCTCTTTGTTAACTCGGTTGCCGTCCTTATCGATAAATTCTTTTTTCTCATTAATGAGCCGCCCTTCCCGATTGATCAGGCGACCTTGTGGGTCAATTGGGCGGTTTTTATGATCTTTAGCGACCCCTTGAGTATCAATACGCTGGTTATATTTATTGATCTTATAACCCTGCTTGTCTATCGCATGACCATTAACATCTACCCGTTGATTTGAACTATTCAACGGCCAGCCTTCGGCGTCCGTCTTCTGACCGGGCTTTTTCTCGGGCCTGATAATTTTATTACTGGCATCATGGGTAGCACGGGGCGCGTCATGAGTGTCTTTATTGGTTTTATGGGGAGTTCCTGTACTGGACCCTGTACTGGATCCTGTCGTGGATCCTGTATCAACTGTATGGTTATTTCCTCTAGAACCACGACGTGTCGTTCCCCTAGGCGCCCTACTATGGTCCAACGCATCAGGGGCACTGTCAGAAACAGGATCCAAAGAAGGAACAAAAACATTTACCGAAGGAATATTTAGCATCGTTAGAAAACCTATATCAAACATATCATTGAATAATGAGATGCCCTCCTTGCTCTCTACCCTATGTGTGATCCTGCCCCCTCAATCGGTTCCCCAGCAAGTCATGTCCAAACGAAACTTTGCACGCTGTAAAATATTCCTTCATCACGCGCTATGTAACACCCTCACTAGCGCTTAACTTTCCCAGTAAGAAAAATCTGCTATCGCTACTCAATGCGTAACATTACCAGTGACTCCCTTCATACTTTCTTAACTTCCGGCAGCGGATGCCAAGTGTTTGGGCGGTATGGTTCATAGGCCAGCGCTGCTGCTCAAGGGCGCGCAACAGCGCTTTTCACTCGACCTCGAACCACAGTGAAACGTCCGCAGAGGCGATGGGCGCATCAACGTGTGTCAGCGCGCTTCAACAGCCTGTTTGAACTCGCCTCCCTGCGGTGACGATCAAAATACGCACCTTATTGAACGTCACCCTCATGCAGTTCGGGTGTCTTACCAGTGCCTACTGGGCTGCCTTCGGTTGAATAGGCTGCTGGGGCGGTGTCGGGCCCGACGCGTTTTCCTGAAACTCTCCTACCGTCTCAGCATGACCATTACCATCCTTTACAGCAGTACCTGTGTCATAACGAAGATCACGCAACTCTTTCACTTTAATGGGCGTGAAGCCTGGCAACTGAGGGCCGTAGTGTTCCAGCGCCTGGTGATCAAAGCCGTACCAGTTGTTACCTTGCTTCACGGCAACGACGGGAACCTTGGGACCGCTTTCACCCAGCGGCTGATATGTGCCTTCGGCGATGGTCTGTTTGTAACCTCCGTGTGGGATGTCCCAACTACGCCCAGGGATGCGAAGTTTGCTCGAAAACGAGGACAAGTTAACAGGCGGCGCCGCATTCAAAGCGGTCTTGCATACTTTGAACAAACCACTCCCGGAGTCATAAAACGCCCCTATCGGGTTAGCAGCCTTAACCCCTGACTTGACTGCCCCTTTGAAAAAAGCAACGGCTGAACTTACCCCTTTGGCGCCGACTTTAACACCTTGGAAGCCGCCTTTAGCACCCGGTATAAACAAGCCGACAAAGTCAAAAACCCCGCTGACAACCGCCTCATGCTTATTACCTTCAATTATATTTTTTACAAGGTCGTGGAAGGGAAGCAGGCTCAACATGAAGTTTTTGAACATCTTCGTTCGAGCTTTTCTTTTTTCGGAGTCGCTCATACCGTTAGCCGCGTCTTTAAGCTCATCGACCGCTTTTTTATAAAGTTCAGTTACCTGCCCGGCCAAAATGCCGACCCTTGGCGATGGCGTATTCCTCGGCTTAAGAATATGCGGCGGTGGCAGTTCCTCAGCACCGCCGTACTTCCAAATAGGTTTTAAGTTGTAACGTTTCCCCCCAACACTCACACTGAAGAAAGGTGCGGTGCGACTGGAATTTACACTCCACCCCTCAGGGACGCCCGGCAGAGGGTCACCATTCTTGATAATCCTGCCTAACTGTGGTGAGTAAATATACTCAACCTTTTTACCCTCCAATACCGTAGTGATCAGAAACGCACCACTTCCGAACATCTGAAATAACGCATTACTCTCACTGTCTTTAGGAAAATTAGAACCCGCCGGCTGGCTCAAATGCCTCATTTCCATTTTGCCAAAATCAAATCTCTTCAGATCTTCATCCGGGAGCTGCGACACTTGATACGCGAACATCTCACCTGCAGCCTTGCTGAAGCTATCGGAGTACTCATCAAATTTCTCAACGAATTCTTTCTTGATATCAGGCAGCTTTTTAATGCCTGCGTGTAAAACGGCAGTCGTAAAGGTTGAATCCTTAGAACTCCAGCTCGCCGTGAGCTCACCAGACATATAAAGATTCAACAAGGAGTCTTTTTTCAGATTCAGCCCCATGGGGCGGGTGAGTATTTTTTTCTCAAACAGGTGTGCATTTTCTTCGCCGTATACCCGCGTTAATGCCGCCAGCGCCAAATCCCGGCGAGTCGGCAGTGGCGCTAAAACACCTTTCAGAGCAGTCGCCATACGGCTGGTTTCCTCTTCCAGGGCAGCCGTTACACTCGCGATGGTTTCAGCGCTATAGCCTTCACTGTTTTCCTTAATGATGCCTTTGGCCAGACCCCAGTCGACCACGGCCTGCAGAGCAGCAGCTTTCGTCTGAGACTCCTGTTCCAGGGTAACGGGCTCCAGATCCGCTTGTTCCCTGATCTGAACATAGCTCTGGCCCGCCGACGATCCGGGGGTGCTCTGCTCGCGGCGAAATACTTCAGCGCTGAACATGACCCATTGCGGGGAGCCAAACGTTACCGATTCCGGCACATCCGTGACCAAAAACTCCGGAGCCGACATCGCCAGCAATTGGTAGGTGGCTACTTTCGCCATCTCGGGGCCGACGATACCTGCCATATGGGTTTCAAAACGCTTGACGATCTCGGCTGGCGTACGCCCCACATTGTCTGGTTGGCGCAAGTTATAGCCGGCCAAATTATCGCGTTCCAACCCCGCTGCTGACTTGTTGGTTTCCAACCCCAATGCCGTGAGCAGTGCTTCCTGGCCACTGGTAGAGGTAGGCAATGCGCCAATCGCTTCCTGCAGTTGCTTACCTAATGCATGGGCTTGAGGGGTGTCGATCAAGGCTTTGAGAAACGCCTCTGGATGGGTGTCGGCCAGGGCCCTCAAAGACTCTGGAACCGCACGTTTCAGGTACTCAAAAAGACTGGGAGCCTTACCCTCTGCGTCCAGCGGAACCTGAGTTTGAAGCGCCTTCCAGGCACTGACGCTTTCGATTATCTTTTTCTGAGCATCCTCGCCCAGCGGCACACTTTTAGTCAGCAACCCACCATAATTACCTTCACGTGGCGCACTTAACGGCGGTGCGAACAATACGCACTCCAAGTTGGCAAGTGCCTCCAGTGTGGTTGGAACTTGCAAACCGTAGGCGGCCATCAATTGCTTGAGGTTCATCGTGATCGGCTGCGGCTGTTCTTCACGCCAAAAGGCGGAGTGCGGTGCGATCTCTACGACGATGGATTCCAGGTCCGGCGTCGCGCCGGGCGCCTCAATCTGTTTTTTCAAAGCGGCGAGCAGGTTATGCTGGGTATCGGCTTCGCCAGTCTTGTTTAAAATAGTCGCAGGCACGTGATCATCAGCCATTGAGTTCGGCTTTGGGCGATCAATAAATTGACGAGCAAGGTTCAAATCGACCGTGTATATGCTTTGCCCTAACTCTTCGATTTTAAAAACATCGTCACGCCTGAAGGTGCTATGAGGCGCCAACTTTTTAGCGATGATCATCAAGTTGTCAAACAACGCTGTACCGCCCGCAATAGCGTTAAGTTCAGGCGAGTCTCTATTTATTTTTTTGTGCCCGCCGTCAAACCAGATCTCACCTTTATTGTGCTCAATGTGAGTAAACGCACCCCGCCCACCGAACAGGTTCTCCAGTTGCGTGAACGCAGAAGAGTTGGTCGCAAACCTCAGCGCTTCAAGCCACCCGCCCAAGGTCGACTCCGGTGGAACCCGCAGGCGCGATCCGGCTGAATGCTGCTTCAAAGTATCTTGCTTGAGACGTACATCCGCCGCCGCTCGGGAAGCCTCAGTGCTACCCGCCGAAGTGTTCTCACGCGTCGTGGACGGGGCACTGCTCGCACTACGGTTGGACTGAGGGACATCATTAGTTGGCGAGCCAAAGGGCGCAATATTTATATTATGCACAGTCATAAGTAATCTCTTTCACGGTTTTGATGAACGGCTCACAAACGCACCTGAATCAACAGCGCGATTCGCGAACACATTGTATAAAGCCGGCCAAGTTTAACGCCCACTTAATGAGCGCCAACTTTCAGAGTCAACCGTTCGAACAGCCCCAAACTGGCGAGCTGTTTTAAATCCCTATAACATGAGCGCAGACCGACTGATCAGCAAAGCTAACCTGCCAGTACTTGACATTGAACAGAGGCTCTCTTGGCCCTCAGTTATTAAGTGGCCGTCACCACCCGAACAGTTCCAGAACAACTAAGCCAGGCAGCGGCTATATCGATTGAATATAACTAACAACCCTATAGAGCTGCCCTATGAACTAACACCCGCACGTGCGCCTATTCCTCTTTACCCCCTAATCATTGCGCTTGGACACCACCACGCCATGTTTGCGCAATTTGCGGTAGAGCGTATTACGGCTGACGGCCAGTTGTTCAGCGGTACGGGTAATATGCCAACGTTGCTGTTCAAGCGCAGTCAATAGGGTTTTTCGCTCCGCCTCATCCAGCAGCGACGTATTCAAAGGCGCAACGCTTGGGGTGCGCACGTTCACAGGTAAATCGGCCTCCACAACACGGCCGTTCTCAGCCAACGCCACCAGCGTGCGCAACACCATGCGTAATTGCCGCACATTGCCAGGCCAGGCGTAAGCCAGCAGCGCCTCTCGTGTCGCCCTGTCTACTGTGACCGCCTGCCCTGCTGACTCCTGATCGAGAATGAAATCCAGCAATTGAGCCTTGTCAGTGCGCTCACGCAGTGCCGGCAGCGCGACCTCCAAACCATTGAGCCGGTAATACAAGTCTTCCCGAAAACTGCCGGCCTGGACTCGCTCACTCAAATCACGGTGGGTAGCACTGATGATGCGCACGTCCACCGCCTGCGCAGCCCCGCCGATAGGCACCACCATGCGATCTTCCAACACCCTCAACAGGCGGGTTTGCAACGCGAAGGGCATATCGCCGATCTCGTCGAGAAACAACGTTCCGCCATCGGCCTCTTGCAGCTTGCCGCGCATACCTTCTTTAAGGGCCCCGGTAAAACTGCCGCCGCGATAGCCGAACAACTCGCTTTCAATCAGGTTCTCGGGGATGGCGGCGCAGTTGATGGCGACGAAAGGCTTGCGGGTGCGCAGGCTGGCGTGGTGCACAGCCTTGGCAAAGGCCTCTTTGCCGCAACCGGTTTCGCCGCGGATCAGCAACGGCACGTCGCGCTCGAACACCTTCAGCGCCTTGCGAAAATCATTCTGCAGGGCCGGATCCCCCAGGCAGATGCCGGGTAGCCGTGGCGCCTCGGGCTTGGCCAGTGGCAACGGCACACTGCGCGGCTGCCCACGCAATGCGGCGAACAAACACCGGCCATCACGGGTTCGCAGCGGCCAACTGGCTGTGGCAGTGGCGCAGGCGCGACCGAGCAGTCCGTCGAGGGAACAGTCGAACAACGCCTCCACCGGCTGCCCCAGCAAACCACCGCGCACCTGGCCGAGCAGATTCAGCGCGCTCTGATTGACCGCGCAGACGCGCCCTTCGCCATCAAACGCCAGCAACCCTTCACTGAACAGCCCCACGGACTCCGCCTGCAGGTGAAAACGCAGCAGCCAGTGGTTTTCAAAGTGGCGCAGGAAGTAACAGCTTTCGATCATCTTCGCCGACAGATTCACCAGCGCCATGGTGTGGAACTGGCTCTGGCGCGACACCGCCTCACGCGCCGAGGACACGTCCAGCACCGCCAATAATTCGCCATGAGGGTCAAACACCGGGCTCGCCGAACAGGTCAAGCCGGTGTGGCGGCCACGAAAGTGCTCGTCGCGGTGAATCGTCAGCGATTGGCGCTCCACCAGGCAGGTGCCGATGCCATTGGTGCCTTCGCACGCCTCGCTCCAGTCGGCGCCGAGCCACAGGCCGGCGCGCTCGAAAATCTTGCGCTCCGACGGCGCGGTGACGCAGTTGAGGATGACCCCGCGCGCGTCGGTGAGCAGTACCGCATGGCCGGCGCCGGAAAGCTGTTGGTGCAGGCTGTTCATCTCGGTGCCGGCAATGTGCAGCACCTGTTGCAGACGCTCGCGGCTTTCCAGCAAGCGGCCGTGTTCGAGCACGGTGGGGGCGATGCTCAGCGCGGGGTCGAGGTGGTAGTCCTCGATGCACCGCAGCCAGGAGCGCGCGATGGACGGGTCGCTGGCGGGGCCGTGCGCAAGGTCTTGCCCGCGCGTAACGGTAAGGACTTGCTGGGCATGGCGACTGAAATGATCGTTTTGCATGTTCTTATTATTCTCTCTGCGGGAGAACAGTCAGCATCCCCTAGCCTCCCGACCATTGCAATCCCGGGCTGACCCACCCGTCGCAGGCTGTACCGTTTATGGCACAAACTGTCACCCGACCTGTACCAACCCTGTCACAGCAACGCCTTGCGACAAACCCTATCCCCTTGATTTACCTGGCCTGCACAGCAGTGGCCCGACCTTTGCTCTACGCTTTATCAAGCGCAAGACCGCTGTACTCCAATAAACATAAAAGCAGGAGATAACCACCATGCGTTACGCACATCCCGGTACTGACGGCGCGATCGTTTCGTTCAAGGCCAAGTACGGTAACTACATCGGCGGCGAATTCGTTGCGCCGGTGGATGGCAACTACTTCACCAACACCTCGCCGGTCAACGGCAAGCCCATCGCCGAATTCCCGCGCTCCACGGCCAAAGACATCGACAAAGCCCTCGACGCTGCCCATGCCGCCGCTGATGCCTGGGGTAAAACCTCAGCCCAGGACCGCTCGCTGGTGCTGCTGAAAATCGCCGACCGCATCGAACAGAACCTCGAACTGCTGGCCATCACTGAAACCTGGGACAACGGCAAGGCCGTGCGTGAAACCCTCAACGCCGACATCCCGCTGGCCGCCGACCATTTCCGCTACTTCGCCGGTTGCATCCGCGCCCAGGAAGGCACCAGCGCCGAAATCAACGAACTTACCGCGTCGTATCACTTTCATGAACCATTGGGCGTGGTCGGCCAGATCATCCCGTGGAACTTCCCACTGCTGATGGCTGCGTGGAAACTCGCCCCGGCCCTGGCGGCCGGTAACTGCGTGGTGCTCAAACCCGCCGAGCAAACCCCGCTGGGCATCAACGTGCTGATGGAACTGATCGGCGACCTGTTGCCGCCCGGCGTGCTCAACGTGGTGCACGGCTTCGGCAAAGAAGCCGGCGAAGCCCTGGCCACCAGCAAGCGCATCGCCAAGATCGCCTTCACCGGTTCCACGCCGGTGGGTTCGCACATCATGCACGCGGCGGCCGAGAACATTATTCCGTCCACCGTTGAGCTGGGCGGCAAGTCGCCGAACATCTTCTTCGCCGACATCATGAAAGCCGAACCGTCGTTTATCGAAAAAGCCGCCGAAGGCCTGGTGCTGGCCTTCTTCAACCAGGGCGAGGTGTGCACCTGCCCATCGCGCGCACTGGTGGAAGAGTCGATCTACGACGACTTCATGAAAGTGGTGATGAAGAAAATCGAGCAGATCAAACGCGGCGACCCGCTGGACACCGACACCATGGTCGGCGCCCAGGCGTCCGAGCAGCAGTTCGACAAGATCCTGTCCTACCTGGAAATCGCCAAGGGCGAAGGCGCGCAACTGCTCACCGGCGGCAAGGTCGAGCAGCTCACCGGCGACATGGCCGGCGGTTATTACATCCAGCCGACCCTGCTCAAGGGCACCAACGAAATGCGCGTGTTCCAGGAAGAAATCTTCGGCCCGGTGGTGAGCATCACCACCTTCAAGGACGAAGCCGAAGCCCTGGCGATTGCCAACGACACCGAGTTCGGCCTTGGCGCCGGCGTGTGGACCCGCGACATCAACCGCGCCTACCGCATGGGCCGCGCGATCAAGGCTGGCCGTGTGTGGACCAACTGCTACCACCTGTACCCGGCGCATGCCGCGTTCGGCGGTTACAAGAAGTCGGGCGTGGGCCGTGAGACGCACAAGATGATGTTGGACCATTACCAGCAGACCAAGAACTTGCTGGTGAGCTACGACATTAATCCGCTGGGCTTTTTCTAACCCTCCCCGATCGTTCCCACGCTCTGCGTGGGAATGCCGCCTGGGACGCTCCGCGTCCCGATGTCTGCACAGGGCTCAAGCCGGGTGCAAGGTGACGCAGAGCGTCACCGGATGCATTCCCACGCAGAGCGTGGGAACGATCGCTCTTGCTAAAAAAAACAATAAGAATGGACGGTACTTTCCCATGCCTAGCGAACCCACTGGCTCTTCCGTCGACTTTGAAAAAGTCGACTCCCACTACTTCCAACAACGCGAACTGAAAAAAGGCGCCGCCGGCTGGGTGCTGCTGGTTGGCCTTGGCGTTGCCTATGTCATCTCCGGCGACTACGCCGGTTGGAACTTCGGCCTGGCCCAGGGCGGCTGGGGCGGCATGTTCCTCGCCACCTTGCTCATGGCCACCATGTACCTGTGCATGTGTTTCTCCCTGGCCGAACTGTCTTCCATGATTCCCACCGCCGGCGGCGGCTACGGCTTTGCCCGCAGCGCCTTTGGCCCTTGGGGCGGGTTCCTTACCGGCACCGCCATCCTGATCGAATACGCCATTGCCCCCGCCGCCATCGCGGTGTTTATCGGCGCTTATTGCGAGTCGCTGTTCGGCATTGGCGGCTGGATGATTTACCTGGCGTTCTACATCATCTTTATCGGCATCCACATCTTCGGCGTCGGTGAAGCCTTGAAGCTGATGTTTGTGATTACCGCCATCGCAGCGATTGCCCTGGGCGTGTTCCTGGTGTCGATGGTGCCGCACTTCAACGTCGCCAACTTGCTGGATATTCCGGTCACCGAGGCCAAGGGCGCGAGCACCTTCCTGCCGTTCGGCTACGTCGGCGTGTGGGCGGCGATTCCCTACGCAATCTGGTTTTTCCTCGCCGTCGAGGGCGTGCCGCTGGCCGCCGAAGAAACCAAAAACCCCAAACGCGACCTGCCCCGTGGCCTGATCGGCGCCATTGTGGTGCTGACCAGTTTTGCCCTGCTGATTCTGGTCATCGCACCGGGCGGCGCGGGCACTTACGCACTGATCAAGTCGGGCAACCCGCTGGTTGAAGCACTGGCACTGTCCTACGGCGGTTCGACCTGGATGGGCAGCTTCGTCAACCTCGTGGGCCTGGCCGGGCTGATTGCGAGCTTTTTCTCGATTATCTATGCCTATTCGCGGCAGATCTTTGCGCTGTCTCGCGCCGGCTACCTGCCGCGCAAGCTGTCGCAAACCAACAAAAGCAAGGCGCCAGTGCTGGCCTTGGTGATCCCCGGCATTATCGGTTTCGGCCTGTCGCTGACCGGCCAGGGCGATTTGCTGATCTTGGTGGCGGTGTTTGGCGCGACCATTTCCTACGTGCTGATGATGGCCGCGCACATCACTTTGCGCATCCGTCGCCCCAAAATGGATCGCCCGTATCGCACGCCGGGCGGCATTTTCACTTCCGGCGTCGCCTTGGTGCTGGCCTGCGTGGCCGTGGTGGCGGGCTTTCTGGTGGATCCACGGGTGGTGATTGGCGCCGCGATCATCTATGGAGTATTAATTGCTTACTTTGCTTTCTACAGCCGGCATCACTTGGTAGCAGGCACGCCCGAAGAAGAATTCGCGGCGATCCAGGCCGCAGAGGCCGCCTTGCACTAACTGCCGTAAACCTCGACGCGGGTGCTCTCTCATTCTGCCCGCGTCGCCAAGGAGACACTGTATGGCAAGCTTTTCCCACGCGGTAGGTTCACAGACCTACCGCTTCGACAGCCTCAAGGACGTGATGGCCAAGGCCAGCCCGGCGCGCTCCGGGGACTTCCTCGCCGGCGTCGCCGCGCAGAACGACGGCGAGCGCGTGGCCGCGCAGATGGCGCTGGCGAACATCCCGTTGAAACACTTCCTCGAAGAAGTGCTGATCCCCTACGAGCGCGACGAAGTTACCCGGCTGATCATCGACACTCACGATAAACAGGCGTTTAGCGTGGTCAGCCACCTGACCGTCGGCGGCCTGCGCGACTGGCTGCTCAGCGACGCAGCCGATGAACATTCCCTACGCGCCCTGGCGCCCGGGCTGACACCGGAAATGGCCGCCGCCGTGTCCAAGATCATGCGCGTGCAGGACCTGGTGCTGGTCGCGCAGAAGATCCGCGTGGTCACCCAGTTTCGCGGCACCATGGGCCTGCGCGGGCGCCTGTCGACGCGCCTGCAACCCAACCACCCCACCGACGAACCGGCCGGCATTGCCGCGAGCATTCTCGACGGCCTGCTTTACGGCAACGGCGACGCCATGATCGGCATCAACCCGGCCACCGACAGCATCGCCTCGATCTGCGCCATGCTCGAGATGCTCGATGCGATCATCCAGCGCTACGAAATCCCCACCCAGGCTTGCGTACTCACCCACGTCACCACGTCGATCGAAGCCATCAACCGTGGCGTGCCGCTGGACCTGGTATTTCAGTCGATTGCCGGCACCGAGGCGGCCAACGCCAGTTTCGGCATCAGCCTGAGCGTGCTGCAGGAAGGTTATGACGCGGGCTTGAGCCTGAATCGCGGCACCTTGGGCCAGAACCTGATGTATTTCGAAACAGGCCAGGGCAGCGCCTTGTCGGCCAACGCGCACTTTGGCGTCGACCAGCAAACCTGCGAAACCCGTGCCTATGCCGTGGCGCGGCACTTCAAGCCGTTTTTGGTCAACACCGTTGTAGGCTTTATCGGCCCCGAGTACCTGTACAACGGCAAACAGATCATCCGCGCCGGCCTCGAAGACCACTTCTGCGGCAAGCTGCTTGGCGTGCCGATGGGCTGCGACATCTGCTACACCAACCACGCCGAAGCCGACCAGGACGACATGGACACCCTGCTGACCCTGCTGGGCGTGGCCGGGATCAATTTCATCATGGGCATCCCCGGTTCCGACGACATCATGCTCAACTACCAGACCACCTCGTTCCACGACGCCTTATACGCCCGCCAAACACTGGGTTTAAAACCGGCGCCGGAGTTTGAACAGTGGCTGGCGAAAATGGGCATCTTCACGCAAGCCGACGGCAAGGTGCACTTCGGCAACAGCCTGCCACCGGCATTTCGCCACGCCTTGAAGCAATTGGGATGAAGGAGCCGCCTGTGCAACTCGACCTGCCTGACAACCCGTGGCTGGAACTGCGCCGCCTTACGCCGGCGCGCATCGCGCTAGGCCGCACCGGCACCAGCATCCCCACCAGCGCGCAGCTGGATTTTCAATTCGCCCACGCCCAAGCGCGTGATGCCGTGCATTTGCCGTTCGACCATGAGGGCCTGAGCAGCCAAATGGCTGAGCGCGGCCGTGACAGCCTGCTGCTGCACAGCGCCGCCGTTGACCGGCATATGTATTTGCAACGCCCGGACCTGGGGCGGCGCTTGAGTGACAAATCGGCGCAGCGCCTGCGCGAGTATGCCGCCGCCAACCCTGGCGGCGTGGACCTCGCCGTGGTGGTGGCCGACGGGCTGTCGGCGCTGGCCGTGCATAAACACACGTTGCCGTTTCTTACACGCATGGAGGAACAGACCCACGCTGAAGGCTGGTCCTTGTCGCCGGTGATCCTGGTGGAACAGGGCCGTGTGGCGGTGGCGGATGAAGTCGGCCAGTTGCTGGGCGCCAAGATGGTGGTGATTTTGATCGGCGAGCGGCCAGGCCTCAGTTCGCCGGACAGCCTGGGGCTGTATTTCACTTACAACCCCAAGGTCGGGCTCACCGACGCCTACCGCAACTGCATCTCCAATGTGCGCCTGGAAGGCCTGAGCTACGGCATGGCCGCGCACCGCCTGCTTTACTTGATGAAAGAAGCGTGTCGTCGGCAGCTGTCGGGGGTCAATCTCAAGGACGAGGCGCAGGTTCAGACCATCGAATCGGATGATCCTGACCTGATGAAAGGCAATTTCCTGCTCAGCCCGCCGGAATGACTGATCGCTGCACGATTGCGCTTTTTTGCGCCATTAGGCAGCATCCGGTCACGGCCGCTTGTGTGGTCATCCCCCCTTTGGAAGTTGAGGCCTGGCATGCGGATTACTCAAGCGACCCTTGAACACCTGGACCTGTTGACGCCGCTGTTCGTCAAATACCGTGAGTTTTATGGGGCGCTGCCGTTCCCGGACTCGTCGCGGGCCTTTCTGGAAAAACGCCTGCGCCGCAAGGAGTCGGTGATTTACCTGGCCCTGGCCGATGATGACGACAAGCGCCTGCTGGGTTTTTGCCAGCTGTACCCGAGCTATTCGTCGCTGTCGCTTAAACGTGTGTGGATCCTCAATGACATCTACGTCGCAGAAGATGCGCGTCGGCAATTGGTGGCGGACAACCTGATGCGCACGGCGAAGAAAATGGCCAAGGAGACGCATGCGGTGCGGCTGCGGGTGTCGACCAGCAGTGACAACGAAGTGGCGCAGAAAACGTACGAGTCGATTGGGTTTCGCGAAGATACGGAGTTCAAGAACTACGTGTTGCCGATCAGTGAAGACTGACTTCCAAACACCACTCGTCTTCTGTGGGAGCTGGCTTGCCTGCGATAGCGGTAGGCCAGTCAGCCTAGTGTTGACTGACACTCAGCTATCGCAGGCAAGCCAGCTCCCACAATTAGATCTGCAGTGACCTGAGGCGCAAACTTGCCCGGAATAACCACGACATCCCCCGCTACAAAACCAACACGCTTTTCACCTCTCAATACGTATAATGCGGACCTTTCAGGGTTGTAAGAAATACGGCATGCCTTTGTAGCCTTACTTACCCGAGCTTCCGCACAGGCCTGCTGAGCCGGGCCATTCACACAGGTGCCACCCATGGATTTCAACCCGCTCGACCTTATCCTGCATCTCGACGTCTACCTCGACATGCTGGTGAGAAACTACGGAGTGTGGATCTACGCCATTCTGTTCCTGGTTATCTTTTGCGAAACAGGTTTGGTGGTCATGCCATTCCTGCCTGGCGATTCCTTGCTGTTTATCGCCGGCGCCATCGCTGCAGGCGGCGGCATGGACCCAATCCTCTTGGGCGGCTTGCTGATGCTGGCGGCGATCCTCGGTGACAGCACCAACTATGTCATCGGGCGAACAGTGGGAGAACGCTTGTTCAGCAACCCGAACTCGAAAATCTTCCGCCGCGACTACCTGCAAAAAACCCACGATTTCTACGACAAGCACGGCGGCAAAACCGTGACCCTGGCGCGTTTTCTACCGATCTTGCGCACCTTCGCGCCGTTCGTGGCCGGCATTGCCAAAATGCCCTACCCGCGCTTTTTCGGGTTCAGTGTGTTCGGCACCATCCTCTGGGTTGGCGGCCTGGTGACCCTGGGTTACTTCTTCGGCAACGTGCCGTTTATCAAGAAAAACCTGTCACTGCTGGTGGTGTTTATCATCCTGCTGTCGCTGGTGCCGATGATCATCGGTGTGTTCCGCAGCCGCTTCGGTCGCAGTTCTTCCGAAGCCAAGCCGCAGTAACCGGCGATGTGGTCCCTCAGCGCCTGGCGTCGCCAGCGCCTGCTGGCCAAGCACCCGATTGCCGATGACACGTGGCAGCGGGTGCGCCACCACCTTAGCTTCCTCGACGGCATTACGGCCGAACAAGACCAATGGCTGCGTGAAGCCTGCGTGGTGTTCCTCGCCGAAAAACACCTCACCGCCCTGCCCGGCGTCGAGCTGCACCAGGAACAACGCCTGCTGCTCGCCGCCCAGGCGCAGTTGCCGTTGATGAACCTCGGCGACCTCGACTGGTATCAAGGTTTCCACGAAATCGTGCTGTACCCCGACGATTTCATCAGCCCCCAGCGCCATCGCGATGCCAGCGGCGTCGAACACGAGTGGGACGGCGAACACAGCGGCGAAGCCTGGCAACAAGGCCCGGTGATCCTCGCCTGGCCCGGCGTGCTGGCCAGCGGCAACTGGGAAGGCTACAACCTGGTCATCCACGAACTGGCGCACAAGCTGGACATGCTCAACGGCGACGCCAACGGCCTGCCACCGCTGCACCACGACATGCGCGTGCAGGAATGGGCCAGCGTGATGCAAAGCGCGTTTGATGACCTCAACCGCCAGCTGGACGCCAACCCGGACGTCGACACCGAAATAGACCCCTACGCCGCCGAAAACCCGGCGGAGTTTTTTGCCGTCACCAGCGAATACTTTTTCAGTGCCCCGGATTTACTGGTCAACAGTTATCCACAGGTGTACGAACAATTGAGCCGCTTTTATCGCCAGGACCCGCTTGCCCGCCTGCACCAACTGCAAGCCGGCGATGCGCGCTACCAGACGGAACGCCAAGCGCCGTACGACGTCTGACGCATGGCATCGGCGTCAGAATATGCCTATAATCGCCGCCACTTTTAGGCCAATCCGGCCATGTTTCATGGCCAACTACGGGGGCATCGCCCAATGAGCTACAGCAAGATTCCGGCTGGCAAAGACCTGCCGAACGACATCTACGTCGCCATCGAAATTCCGGCCAACCACGCGCCGATCAAATACGAAATCGACAAAGACAGCGACTGCCTGTTCGTTGACCGTTTCATGGCCACCCCGATGTTCTACCCGGCCAACTACGGTTTCATCCCGAACACCCTGGCTGACGACGGTGACCCCCTCGACGTGCTGGTTGTAACCCCTTACCCGGTTACCCCAGGCTCGGTTATCCGCGCGCGCCCAGTCGGCATCCTGAACATGACCGACGACGGCGGCGGCGATGCCAAAGTTATCGCGGTGCCACACGACAAGCTGTCCCAGCTGTACGTGGACGTGAAGGAATACACCGACCTGCCGCCACTGCTGCTGGAACAGATCAAGCACTTCTTCGAGAACTACAAAGACCTCGAAAAAGGCAAATGGGTGAAGATCGACGGTTGGGGCAACGCAGACGCCGCCCGCGCCGAGATCATGAAGTCGGTAGCTGCCTACAAAGGCTGATACCCGCTCCTCATTGCCCCGGCAATCAAAAAAGCCCCGACGATTCGGGGCTTTTTTTGTGGGAAAAATTAAACCCCAAGTTCAATGTTTAATGCGCAGCGTTTAATAAAGTTAAAACATTGAAATATCGGCCTACAACTAAGCAAATCCCTACACGCGACATTCAACGCATAGTTTATTTGATGTCTTTTTCCGGCCAGTAAACTCTGCGTTTATGAATACATCAGGTGATCGACTAAAAGCGTTATTACGGGAAGTTCATCTTTCCGCCTCCGACTTCGCCAAGAACCGTGGTGTCACGCCTCAACACGTGAACAACTGGTTCAAACGCGGCGTGCCCATGGGCCGACTCAACGAGATCGCAGAACTGCTCTGCGTCTCCAGCCGTTGGCTGCGCACCGGCGAAGGCCTCAAACACCCACCGGCCAACTTCCTGCTGGAAGGCCCGGACACCGCCAAAGGACTGCGCACCCGCGAAGAAAGCGGCAAATACCTCACAGGCCCCGCCTGCCTCCCGGAAAAAATCGACGTGGAGATCGCCCTCCACCCCACCTTCACCTCCAACGAACGCATCCGCGTCACCCTGCACACCCTCGAAGCCCTCAACGTCAACCCCGACCGCGCCATAGGCGCCTACATGGTCGACAACAGCATGATCGACATCATCCAACAAGGCGCCACCCTCGCCATCGACCGCGGCCGCAGCCAAATCACCGACGGCGAAATCTACGCCGTCGAACACGACGGCATGCTACGCATCAAATACCTCTACAACCGCCCCGGCGGCGGCCTGCGCATGCGCAGCCACAACGCCAGCGAACACCCCGACGAATACCTCACCTACGAGCAACGCTTCGAACAGAACTTCCAGATCGTGGGTTGGGTGTTCTGGTGGTCCACCCTCAACAACCGCCGCCCCGTCCCACTGGACGAACACCTGCTGGGCTGGGAAGGCTCTAAATCGGACCCGGAGGTAGGCATTTGAGGTGAATGTGGGTATCATCCGCCGCACATTTGGCAGGGGGTGGCTTTGCGCTATTCACCCTGCCCGGCGATGCGGAGGAGTTCCCGCGGATGCCCCTACTATTCAGCCCGACGTGATGTGGGCTGAGCGATTTGAAGGCTGGTGAGGTTTGTCAAAAACAAGCTGAAGCGGTCCCCGAGAAGCCGGCCACAAGCCGGCTTTTTAATGCGCGTGAGAATTACAAACCAATTGTCCAAACAGCTGTTGGACAATTAGGGACCGTCATCAGGGCACTCGCCCCTCTGCACCGCTCCAGTTGCACTCAAGCACTTTTTACATGGATAGTCGGCTGGTATCTCGCGAAAACCCGTCTCAAAAACACGTTTAACCTCATGCCGCTACCAGCGACACAAGCATAAAACATGTCGCAGAAATCAAAAAACAGCGACATAAACCGTTAGCCCTCCAATAATTGGCCCACAACGACTTCCAGTTTCGCTACTGCCTCTGCCCGCTTCACAGCAGACATCCCCATGATATTTCTCAGCTTCCACTGCACCGCCGGCAGTTGAGCAATCCCAACCAATTTCAACAGCGCCCAGTCTGGCTCTCCTCGTTTGAGCGAAAGCAGGAAAGCAGCATCTTGTTCGTTAAACTGCTCGCGTATCGCGGCAAGCAGCACCTCCCTGGTCGCCTCCAATTGCTTAAGCGTCACCGGCTCCCGGGTCATGCCTGCAAACTCAGCCTGGAACATCCCCGCCTGCGCCTTCCAACGGGGTGCGAGCAATTCAGCCATAGGTCGGCCATGGCTGATCAAGTAGACCAGAAAGCCCTCGAAAATTTCGCGAGTCAGTCCTTCTGCGCGAAGCATCAGCATTACGTCGAACAGGTCTCTGGGGTGTTGCCGATCCAATGCAGCGCAGATTTTTCCGCCATACAAATCGGGCAAGGAGACCACTGCAATGGAAGCAAACCCGAAGTCATCCTCAACCAGGGGCACCACATCACGCGTTTGCGGCTGATGCACCGCCCCCCGCAGCACGGGCGAAACCTCAATCTTGATCTGCGCCTGAGCGCTCCTTACAAGCACCCGCAGTTCGTCATCTCGATTCCCTTGAACGGTTGTAACCGCCTGAGGTATTCCTCGCCCTATTGCATCTGCTATCCGCTGTAGCGCCAGACGAGCATCGTTCAATGCGTGCTGGCGATCAGAATTGGGTAAATACGCCAGGTCAATATCCACCGACAAACGCGGCAGGTCACGCACAAACAAGTTAATCGCCGTTCCGCCTTTGAGTGCAAAACAGCGCTCTGACGCAACGTAAGGAATGACCTGCACCAACAATCGAACCTGGGCGGCATAACGTGGATCAAGGGGCATTGGCGAAACGCTCCGGCACAGTGATAAGAAACTCTTTATCGAGTCGACCACCCCGGATGACTTGCCGCTTGCCTTTGCCTAGATCAATGCTGGAGCGGGCCAGCCGCTCGTACCATGCGTGACCCGCATTGCGCGCAAGCAGGAGGAAAACGCGTTTGACGCGAATCGAATTGCACGCCTCAAGCAGATATTGCAGACGCTTGGGGCTTAGCGTGGCCAGGCCGTCGAGCACATCAGCCACGCTGCTGAAGAGCACCTCGTTGTCACTTTGATTGATAAGCTCAAGCACGGCGCGTTCCGGGGTGGAGATTTTTATCTCAAACCGGCTGTAGGGGACTTGGAATAGTTGTAACGCCATGTCTTCCATTGCAGGGAAAAGTCCGCCGGCATGGAAGTTTATATCAACGTTCCACGGATACTTACGCAGCCAGCCAGGAAGCGTCGCGCCCTGGGTGCCAAACAAATCGACCGCCTGCTTGCCGAATGTCATGTAGTGACTGTAACCGGCCAAGCTCAGCGCCGTCGCTCCGCCTGGCCACACCTGCAACGTGGCACCTTGCTGTAGTGCGAATACGCCACCCTGCCAGTCAATATTGTCGCCGCTGCGCTTCCACGCGCCATGGCCCACTCGCTCTACCCAGCCGCTGTGTTGGTACTTCTGGATGAGACTTGGGCCCACACCATGCTCGTGTAGCCACACTTGTGCCACAACAACGCCTTCGGGCCAATCAGACAGCAAATGGTTTATTTTCATGCCCTATATGCACCTATAAGGTGATTATTAACAAAAATATTAAACCAATTTCACGCTAAACACCCGTATGCAAAAGCCCAAGATCTTCATTCCGAAAATGCAATTGTCACCTCTAAGTTGACAGTATTATCCCTCCCACCCGATTTATCCCCCATCACCCACCCATTAATCTATGCCCATGTTGAACGCAACGCCCAACCCAACCCAACCAAAAAAAGGATTTCAACCATGAGCACTCCAACCCTCAGCCGCTTGAACAAAGACGACGCCGTAGTCCTGCTGGTCGACCACCAAACCGGCCTGATCTCGCTGGTGCAGGACTTCTCCCCCAACGAATTCAAGAACAACGTGCTGGCCCTGGCCGACCTGGCGAAGTTCTTCAACCTGCCGACCATCCTCACCACCAGTTTCGAGCAAGGCCCTAACGGCCCGCTGGTGCCGGAGTTGAAGGAGATGTTTCCGCAGGCGCCGTATATCGCTCGCCCTGGTCAGATTAATGCGTGGGATAACGAGGATTTCGTCAAGGCGGTCAAGGCGACTGGGCGTAAGCAGATCATCATTGCGGGTGTGGTGACGGATGTGTGTGTGGCGTTCCCGACGTTGTCGGCGCTGGCGGAGGGGTTTGAGGTGTTTGTGGTGACGGATGCGTCGGGCACGTTCAATACCACGGTGCAGCAGGCGGCGTGGAGCCGGATGACGCAGGCCGGGGCGCAGTTGATGAATTGGTTTTCGGTGGCGTGTGAGTTGCAGGGTGACTGGCGCAATGACATGGAAGGGCTGGGGAATTTGTTGTCTCAGCGGATTCCTAACTATCGGAATTTGATGAATGGGTATGCGGCGTTGACGGCGCGTCAGGGCTGAGGCTGAGGGGGGCTGCCACATTTGAACTTTGCTGATTTGAGCATTAGGGCAAGCCCGCTCGCCATCTGACGCGGAGCGTCACAGGAGGCATTCCCACGCGGAGCGTGGGAACGATCAGCGATCATCAGTCGAGGATCAGGTGCGGCAAGAACCGGCTTGAGTCTTTGGTGATCAAGCTATTGTCTTCGCGCACGCCGATGCCGGCGGCTTGATCGCCAATCACCCACGACCCGATCAGCGTGTAGCTGTCGCCAAAGCGCGGCAGCGGCGCGAACTCCTGGAGGATGAACGGCGCATCGGTGTAGGGGCCGTCTTCTTTTACGATCAGGCCGTCGGCGGTTTGCAGTTCGATGTTGGCGCCTTCGCGGGAGAAGAACGGTTTGCGCACCCAGCCCTTTGGCACGGCTTTGCCGGGCTCGGTATCCAGGTGGGACGCGAGCAGGTTGGGGTGGCCTTTGTTGAACTCCCACAACAGCGGCAGGATGCCTTTGTTGGAGAGGATGGATTTCCAGGCGGGCTCGAAAAACTGCGTATCGCACTGGGCAATCGCGGTGCCGAAGGGCTCGTGGAAGATGAATTCCCAGGCGTGCAGTTTAAACAGGTGCGGGATCCAGCGATCTTCGAGGTCGACGAAACGGCCGTCGCTGGTCAGGCCGATGTCTTCGATGTCGATGTGACGTGATTCGATGCCAACCTTTTCCGCGACGAGGCGCAGGTAGTCGGTGGTGCCTTTGTCTTCGACCGAGTCTTTCATGGAGGCGAAGTAGAACGGCTGGTTGACCTGCAATTGGGCGAAGGCCTGGTGCAGTTTGGTGTCGATGCTGTTGAACTGGTCGGCATGCTTGGGCAGCAGGCCGCGTTCGATGCACTGTTCCAGCCAGCCCCATTGAAACGCCGCCGCCTCGTAGAGGCTGGTCGGTGTGTCGTAGTTGAGTTCGAGCAGCTTGGCGGGCCCGCTGCCGTTGTAGGAGAAGTCCATGCGCCCGTACAAGTGCGGATGGCCTTCGAGCCATGAGGTTCGAATCATGTCGAAGAACGGCGCGGGAATGCTCAGGCGTTCCAGCAGCTCTTCGCTCTGAACCACGCGGGCCACGAGGTCCATGCACATGTCATGGATCTCGGTGGTCGGGTCTTCGAGGTCGCGCTCGATTTGCTCGAGCGTGAATTGGTAGTACGCGCGCTCGTCCCAGTAGGGTTCGCCGTCGATGGTGTGGAACAGAAAGCCGAGGCTGTCGGCGGTCTGTTTCCAGTCATGACGCTCTGCGCAGTGGATCTTTTTCATGGCCCGGTTTCCTTAACTGCTCGACCCGCCGCCGCCCCAGCCGCTGCGGGCGCTGGCTTTGCTGCCAAAGCCGCCACGGGAGGTAGAGGACGCCACGGACACCGGCTTGCTGGAGGAGCGCAGCGTGTTGGTGTAATTGCTGCTGCCGTACCTGGCCTGGTTGGACCGGCCGAATGTCGCCCCATTCGAGACCCGCTGGTTGAGCGTCGAAGAGCCGTAATCGCCGCGATCATCGCGGTAGCGGTACACCGGCTCGGAACGGTAGCTGTTGCGATTGTTGCTGAGCATGTTGCCGATCAGCAGGCCGGTCAGCAGGCTGCTGGTGGAGAACCCTGAGCCACCACTGTTCGCTTGGGCGCCGCCGACTTGCGCGTTGGCCGCATCGATTTGGGATTGCGTCACCTGGCCGGCGGCGGTCAGTTCGAAACCGCCCAGCTTGGGGATGAACTTGCCGTTGGAGTCCTGCTGACACCAGTTGGCGACAAAGTCGGCATCGCAATCGGCCTGGCTGTCGTACACCGGGGCAATGCGCCGATGCTCGGCCATGGCCGTCATATAGGCGTCCGAGCACACGTCGACCGGCAGCTTTTCATCGGCGCATTGCTGAACAGACTGGAAGTTGTACTTCTTCTGCAAATCGTAGGTTTTTTCGGTCGGCCCACAGCCGGATATCGCCATCGCGACCGACGCTGCCAGCGACAGCTGGACGTACTTGCTTCGTTTCATCGGGAGCTCCGTGCGCGATCAGTTCTGGGTAGGCGTCATGCACGCGGCATTCAACATGCCGACGCTGATGGCCACGGCGGCCACGTAGATACCGGCCGCGAGTTCGCCGTTCTTGATGCGCTCGGACGTGCCTTTGAGCACCAGGCTGGTCAACAGAAAGGCCAACAGTTGGACGACGGCTGCGATCACCGCCCAGACGACGAAGTCGAGGATGCTGATCGAGTAGGCAATCACGTTGCTGGCCGGAATGGCGAAACCGATGATGGCACCGCCCAGGGCGACCGCCGCCGACACGTTGCCCGCACGGATCAGTTCGAACTCTTTGTGCGGTGTGACGCGGGTGTAGATGAACTGGAACAGCGCGAAGATGACGGCAGCCCCCAGGATGTAGGTGACAAACCCGAACACGGCCGCTTTGTTCAGGGAGATGGAGAGAGCTTCTAGCATGGATTTCTTCCTTTTTTAGAGCGCATTCAGGTCGGTTGTGTACAGCGAAATGCCCAGCGAGGTGCTCAGGCTGATGGTGCCTTCGGCGTCTTCTTCGACGGAAAACAGCAAAAACTCTCGACGATCGGTCAGGCCTGTGTCGCGGGCGTACAGCATCGAACGGTGCTCGACGGTGTAGGCGGTCTCGGGGTTGGTCACCTGCTCGGTCATCGCCACCAGTTCTGTCTGGCCAGCCTCGCTGCCCCACACACGGGCGTATTCAACGCCATCGTGGGTGTAGGTCGGCAGCCCGATCAGGCTTTGTGGCCCGGCCAGCCGACGCAGTTCCGCTTCACTGCTGAGGGTGACGACGCTCAGGTAGTTGAACAGGATCACCGACTCGACCTGCCCGGCGATGTCGCCGGTGGTGTGCACCTGCAGCCAGTAATCTTCGTCGTTCATGTAGTAGCGCGACAGCCAGGTCGATTGCCCGAGGTCAACGGTGCCGTTGGCCCAGATCTCCTGAGAGCCGGGGATCACCACCGTGGTTTTCTCATCGAGCAGCAATTTCAGGCTCGTGTCGAATATCACGCCTTTGCCCGGCGCCAGGCCCAACGGGCCGGTGACCGGCAGGGTTTGGCCTGCGGTCCATTTCGATTCTGTATTCGCTTGCGGGGCCTCAAGCCCCATCAACTGTTTAAACCATCCCATTGGAGATTTCCTTGAGGCGGGTGGAGGCGATGTAGAAGAGTTCGCCGCCTTCAACGCGCGTGGCGCCAGGCGGGTTGATTGACGGTTGTTGAGCGCCTTGGGCGCGATAGCCGATGAGGGTGGCGTTGTGCTGTTCTTTCATCCGGATGTACAGGTCGCCGAACGTTGCCTCAAAGGCCTCGGGCAATTTCATCAGGTATTGGGTGGCGCCTTGCCCCACGCACAGCAGCTCATTGATGACCACTGACGAGCCCGGATCCTGAGAGGCGCGCACCAACATTTCGATGGCCATGCTTGAGGTGCATTCCAGGCTGGGGGCGTAGGAGCTGGCGAGTGCGGCAATTTCACTTTCATTGAAGTGGGCGACCACATGCCCCACAGGGCTCAATTGATTCACCGCCAGCACGGTGGCCAGCGTCAGGTCGTCAGACGGGGTTCGCACCAGCACCCGCTCGGCACCGGGAACACCTGCGCGCCGTAGTAACGCGGTGGAGGACAGGCTTTCGCCTCTGACGAACGCCGCTTTGCCCGGCATCGGGTTTTCGTCCAGCGTGCAATCGCAAATGACGATCAGGTTGTCGTTCGAAGTTTCGTCTTGAAGCAACAACTCAATGACCCGTTCGCTGGTCGCGCCTTCCCAGCCGATGAGCACGGTGTGGCCGACCTTGCCGGTGAAATCGCCTTTGCCCTTCATGCCTTTTCTCCATGCATCGATAACACTGCTGGTGGTTTTGCCGATGGCTGCCGTCAGCAGCGCAATGCCCCCGAGCATGACCCAAGTGGCGACAAAAATTCGCCCCGCCGAGGTCTGCGGTGCGAGGTCGCCATAGCCGACAGTGAGCGTGGTGGTGAGATAGAAGTAAATAAACGTGGCGGGCGCGGTGAGGTGGTGTTCGCCCAGAAACACCAGGCCCAGATACGCCGTGCTCAGGTGTACGCCCAAGGCAATGAGCAGCCCTGCCCAGCCGAAGCGGTGAAAGAGGGAGGCGGCGTAGAGGCGCAGCAAAAGAAAAATCGACATGTCGTCCCTGATTCCCTGGGTACTTGATTCCTGATGACGTCATCGCCTCGGAATTCACCCGGCATTAAACCTGCTGCGCGGCGTAGAGAGAAGTACCTTGGCCGCAATAAACCCGGCGAGCGCACCAAACAGATGACCTTCGAAGGAAATGCCCTGCCGCGGCAGAAAGCCAAGGATCAGGCCGCCATACAGCACCGCCACGACAGCGGCGGTGAACAGGTTGCTCCAGCTCCGGTGGAACCAGGCGCGAGACAGCAGGTAGGCCCATAGCCCGAATACCCAGCCGCTGGCACCGATATGTACGCCGCTGAAACCGAACAGCCAGACCAGCGAGCCGCCCAGCAGAATAATGATCGCGCTGACGGCGATGAACCGGTTGAGCCCTTCGACCATGACCAGGGTGCCCAGTACCAAAAAGGCAATCAGGTTGGCGCTCAGGTGCGCGAAGGACGCGTGTAAAAAAGGTGAGGCGAGGATGCCGAACAGCCCCTGCACCGTTCTCGGGATCAGGCCGAATGCCATGAGGTTGTAACCGGTGGCTACATTGAGCAGTTGCAGCGCGACCATAAACACGGCCAGGCCTGCGATTGTCTTGAAACCCTTGATGGCGTCCATCCTGAACTCGATATAAAGAGGAACACTGTCACTGTGGCGAGGCAGCTTGCTCCCTCGCCACAGGTTATCGGTTGCTCGCCCTATCGTTTATGCTTACTCGGCTGACTTTTGCTTCAGGCGTTCCAGAATCGCATTGGCGCTGCCTGTATCCGGCGTGATGCCGGCGTCGCGCAACTTGCGCTCCAGGTCGGTACCCGTGGATGCCTCAGCCAGTTCATCCTGGGCTTGCAGCTCAGCGGCGCGTTGCTGCTGCTTGGCTTGCAAGCGGTTCAGGGTACCGACGGCGGTTTCCAGCTTGCCGTTGGCACCGCCACTGGCGATGGACGCGCTGACCTGAGCCTTTTGTACGCTCTCGCGCGCCTTGGCCATGTCCACTTGCTGGCGCAGGCTTTTGATCCGGCTTTCGGCCTTGGTGATGTCTTTGCGCATGCCGTCGGCGTAGCCGCCGAACTCGGTGGCCTGCTTTTGCTCGACGTCACGTTCGTTGGTCAGGGTCGAAATGGCTTCGGCCACTTCCATGGCCAGGTCTTCACGATTGGCCTGGATAGCGGCCATGGCCTTGGACTCCAGGTCCTTGATCTTGGCGTCGTACTCGCCGACGCGATCAACCGCGAGTTTGTGCTTGGCCATGATGCTGACCAGCTCACGCTTGGCATTGGCCAGCGCCGTGTCAGCGTCACGAATTTCCTGGTCGAGGATGCGCAGGGCTTGTTGATCAACGATCGATTCGCCGACTTCGCTGGCACCGCCACGCAGCGCGGTGAACAATTTGCTCCAGATGGACTGAGTCATTGGATACTCCAGAATAATTAGTTGAAGAAACGTTCGAAGGCTTCGCTGGCGCGCTGCACGTTATCAACCAGGGTTTTCACCTCGGTCACGATGTTGGTCAGGCTGGAGTCGGAACTCAGTGCGCCGAACATGTTGTAAACAACTTGCCCGTTAGGCATGGACTCGATACCGATCGAAGACAACGGGAACATTTCCCGGCTGCGCAGCACCGCGTCATTGAAGGCGGTTACGTCGTTGATGGACTCGACGTCGACCAGCACGGTGTCCACGATGATCTGCTCGCCCACTACCGCGATGTAAATCGGCAAGCCCCCGAAGTCGTTCATTTCCAACTTGATGCTGGATTCGGCGCCTTGAACGAGAGAAAGCGTAATGTCGTTGGAAACCACTTCATCCAGAGCCTGAAGCGCTGTGAAGAGGCGATCGATATTCCAGTTGGTACCTGCGCTCATGAAATTCTCCGACATGAATGAGCCAGCCAGAATCGGTTGGCGAAGCTGTTTCTCCATCTGCTTGAGCAGGCTTCGGTTTTCGGGAAGCACCCAAGTCTCGTGTTTCACATAACCGGCGGCTGCCAGGCCCGCGCGCATCTGCTTCATGTAAAAGCTCGACGGCTTTTTCGCGGGCGACTTCAAGCGCTCTCCCTTGCGGCTTGCTGAATCGGTATCGGGCCCTGCTGGCGGGCTCGATGGAGAGCTGCTTTTCATGGTACTGACCTCGTTGTGAAAAACTCACGCGTGAGAAAATCTACAGGTAATTCTCGGCCCACTCAATAGCTCACGCGTGAGATTTTTCCTGGTGTTTCCGCTCGACCTAAATGCCCCCCCCGCCCAAGGCTGTCACGACAGCATCGCAATCTGATGAACGGTTATTCGGCGCTGACACCGCATCAACACTGCGCTTGCCGCGCTCTACGATAAGCCTGCCTTGAACGGTGGGCTTTTTTGTGTGCGCTTGCCTTACTGCATAAATGTTCCCAAATAGCCCTGGCGTTGTGAATTGTTGTGAAGGCTTTGCGAATTGAGCAAAAGTCCGTGCTAAGTTCCGTGACGTTGCAATTCACAGCATTCTTGCACAGCGGCCTGCCAACTAAGGTCGCCCTCTTGTTATTCAATAAACAGCCTCGGGTAGTTAACCAGGAAGTTGTGCGACCCTGCGCGTTTTAAAAGTGGCCGGCGCAACAATTACATCAGGAGAAGCACCATGGTAGCGAAGGTAGAAACGACCCCAAAGGACGCTGCGGTCACGAATAAAAGCTCCGTTGCTGCCTGGGAAAAATCGGTCAAAAAAGCCGCTGCGCCGAAGGATGAGTTAGGTAAAGGCCAGAAGCGCCCCGAAGGTGATACGCGCTCGGCCCAGCAAATTATTGATGACACGCCGCTGCTGGCCAAACTCGGTAATCAGAGTGGGGTGAAGGACAACCTGAAAAAGCAGGTCGGCGATTTTGAGAAGGACGCGGATGCGGCTTACCGCGCCTCCAAAGTGCTGGAGCATGTCGAATACGTCGACGAAGACGGCAAGCTGACCGATGGCAAGGACGTCGGCAACAGCAGCATCGACGGTTTTACCAAAGATGGCGAGGCGCGGCATGGCACTGAGGCGGGCCGCCTGCAGGATTTCGGCAAGTATGGCTATTCGAGCCTGCGCGGCGAGGTGGTGAAGTCGGATTTGGGCGATCAGCAGAAGCGTCCCGACGGTGATACGCGCTCGGCCAAAGAGATTATCGACGCAACGCCCCTGCTGAAAAACCTTGGCAACCAGAGCGATGTGAAGGACAACCTCAAGAAGCAGGTGGGTGACTTCGAGAACGACGCCGACGCCGCGTATCGCGCCACCCAGGTGCTGGAACACGTGGTGAGCCTCGATGAAAACGGCAACTTGCTGACCGGCATCGATGCCAGGAATAAAGACAACGACAGCATTGATGGCTTCACCAAAGACAAGGAAGCCCGCCACGGCACCGAGGCCGGCCGCTTGCAGGATTTCGGCAAGTACGGCTACTCGAGCCTCAAAGGCGACCTGATGCACGTCAAAGACGCCACCCATTCCGACAAGGCCGCGCCGCCCGATGAGCCGCAAGACGTACAGGCCCTGCGTGACAAGTACAACATCCCGACCTTCGGCGCCGAAGGGCTGATGGACATGGAGTTGCCCAACGACAAGACCGTGGGCGGCCAGACGGCCGAGAACTTTGTGCAGGGCATCCGCGATGACATCAAGAGTGGCAAGCTGGCCGAAGACTCGGATGAAGCCAGGATCGTCAAGCTGATGGACGCCCAGGCCGCGCTGGACAGTGGCTATGACCTGTACGGCTACGCGGAAAGTATCAATCTGGGCAGCGGCACTTACCGTGAGACGGATAAAACGCCGACCAAGTTGAACGGCAAAGATGTGAAGGAAATGGTCGACGAGGACAAACTCGCCAAGGAAATTTCCACACTGATGGGCAAGGAAGGCATTAAGGACCGTTACGACGCTGAACTAAAGAAAAGTGTCGGTAGTTTGTCGGAAGATCGGTTAAGTGAAGTGCGCGAACAAGTGTTCCCGGCACTCTTCAAAGATGGCACGCGTGAGGCCAACTTGAACTTTGAAGACTATGTAATTGCCATGAACGATTCGGGTGATCCGAAAAAATCTGAAACGGCTGAGTTGGACGTGGACCGCTATTTCGAGTCGCTGCGCATTCTGGAACCCGACAGCTACACCGCGCGCCGTCAGACGTTTGACCAGAACATGATGACGCACCAGCTCAACACCTACATGGAAAACCCCGACAAAGTCTCGCCGGAAAATGCCGAAAGTGGCCTGAAGGCTTCGTTCACGATGATCAAGGGCGGTATCAACGCCGCTTTGGGTGGCCTGGACAAGGGCGACAAAGCCTACGACATGTACAAGAAGATGAAGGATGAGATCGACATCCTCGACGGCCATATCAAAGGCCTGACCCCGGCAGAAAACAAACAGATCGCCGCGGCCATTCGTCTCGCGGCTGCCAGCGGCGACCCGAAGGCCATCGACAAGGTGGTCGACACCCAATTGAAGGGCCTGGGCGCCAATCGCGAGGCGGCCGCCGGCTCCTTGAAGACCGTGCTGCACACAGCCAGCTCCACCGGCGGGCTGAGCGCCATGGCGGGCACGATGAACCTGGTCAGCGGCGCGCTGCAGCTCGCCAACGGCGGCGGCAACATGACCGACGACCAGAAAATCGCCGCCGCGAAAGACCTGGTGTCCGGTTTGAGCTTTACCAATGACTTTCTCAAGTTCGGTTCGAACATCGTAGAAACCCTGGGTGGCACTAAAACCTATGACCCGGCCGTGGACAAAGATGGCAAGGGCCCGCCGAAAATCAAAGCCACTGAATGGCTTGGCCTGATCGATGAGAACCTGCCGGATATCTGGGGCAAGAAAACCACGGAAAAATCTGACGCATTGGCTGCCTCCATCAGTACCCGTGTCAAAGAATCTTCCGAAACCCTGAAGAAACTCGATGTGGGCAACCTGTCGGCCGATGAGGTCAAGGAATACGACAACGCCGCCAAGTCCCTTGGCGAGCAGATGGGCGTCAAGGACATCCCCGGCAAAGGCACCCCGGCGTCAAAATCCGAAATCGCCATCGCCTCCGGGCGCTCGTTCCTGCGCTTTATGGGCGGTGCCGGCCTGGACTTGACCGGCGGCGTGATGGACATTGTTTCCGGCGCGCGCAAACTGAAAAACGCCAAGACCGCACTGGAAAAAACTGACGCGGCCTTCACGCTGGGCGGTGGTGCGTCCGGCACCGGTATGGCGATCGCCAATACCATCGCGATGTTCGCCCCCAAAGGTGCTCACCTGGCTGGGAAGCTGGCCGGTGATGTTGCCGCAACCGTGGTCCGCGGGCTTGCCATCGGCGCCCGCATTGCAGGGCCGGTTTTCGCCGTGGCCGGTGTGATCTTCGGGGTAGCAGGCACGCTGATTGCCGAAGCGGTCGAGCACGCCAAAATGCAAAAGCTCACCGATTCCCAAGGCAAGTTCTTCAAGGACCTCGCCGACGCCGGCGTGACCAAGGACGACTGGGGCGACAAGCTCGAATACGCGCGTTATGCCACCTACATGTACGGCGGCCGCGACACACCGGACGACAAATCGATGTTCGAGTACCAGTCGGATGAGTGGAAACACTTCAAGGAAACCGAAGACAAAAAAGGCAGCTCCCTGGCGCGTCTGGCGCCGTACCTGCACAAAGACAGCGACCCCGACAGCAAAAACCTGTGGGAGAAATTCCTGGCGGGCGGCACCAGCTCCAGCGGGCCGCACGGCAGTGAACGGCACACCGATGACTGGCGGCCGTGGGGCAGCACGGACATGGACACGGGCAAAAAGGAAAGGGCCTGATTTTATCCATTCAACGGTTACAGCCTGGCCTGAACGGCAGGCTGTGACCGTTATACGCACCTAGCCTGCCAGCTCCCGCTCAATCTGCTCAATGCTTGGCAAACTTGTTTGCAGCTCTGCCGGTAACGATTCCACCAACTGATATTCCGCCACGCCGATCGGCCGGTTGTTGTCGCGCAATGCGTATTCAGCCACCACTTCATTTTTGCTCTTGCATAACAACAGGCCGATGGTGGGCCCGTCCTGCGGGTGTTTAAGCTGGGCATCCACTGCCGACAGGTAAAAACTCAGCTTGCCGAGGTGTTCAGGCTTGAATTTGCCTGTCTTGAGTTCGATCACTACGTAGCAGCGCAGCTTCAGGTGATAGAACAACAGGTCGACGAAGAACTCATCACCGCCAACATCCAACAACACCTGCTGGCCGACAAAGGCGAAACCTGCGCCCAACTCAAGCAAGAAGTCGGTGACGTGCTTGATTAACGCGTTTTCTATATCGCGCTCCTGTGCATCCAAAGCCAGGCTGAGGAAGTCGAAGCGGTAAGGATCCTTGAGCGATTCGCGCGCCAGGTCGGATTGGGGCTTGGGCAAATGATCTTCAAAATTGCTGACGGCCTTGCCACTGCGCTCCAGCAGGCGATGCTCGATTTGCATCACGAGGGTGTTACGTGACCAGTTGTGTTCAATTGCCTGGGCGATGTACCACCGGCGCGTTTCGGGGCCGGGGAGTTTGTCTAGAAGCACCACATTGTGGCCCCACGGCAATTGTGCAGCAGCCTGTTGCACAAATTCGGCATTCGGCCACGCCTCGGCAAAAGCGCGCATGTATTTGAGGTTGCGCGGCGAAAAGCCCTTCATCTTGGGGAAGGCCGCGCGCAAGTCTTGGGCAAGGCGATCAACCACCTTGCTGCCCCAACCCTGCGCGGCCTGACGGGTCAGAATATCGTGGCCGATCTGCCAGTAAAGCAGCACCAGTTCGCGGTTCACCGCCAGCGTCGCCCGCTGTTGGGCCGTCTGGATGCGCAATTTAAGATCGCTCAGCCAGTCGCTGTAGCCCACAGGAGGCGTGATCAAGCCGATAGAGGTTTCGCTCATGCCCGTTTCACTCTTGACTGGAGGGGCACAGGCTAGTCAGTGGTTTTTACTGTCACAAGGGGCTGCGAACGGTTCAGGAAGGGCCTTGCACAGATCACAGAAACGTCCTGCTGGCCTTTGCAAATCGGCGCATTGCGGCGCCGTGCCTTGACTCTCCCCTATACAGCACACCCTACCCTGAAAGGCCCACTTTCAGGCTTCGGCACCATGACTCAGCGCATCTTGCTCATTCTCGGCCACCCCTCCAGCACCAGTTTCTGCTCAGCCGTTGCTGACACCTACATTCACGCGGCGAAAATCGCCGGCCACGAGGTCCGCGTCCTGCGCCTGGGCGGACTGGCTTTCGACCCGGTCCTGCATAACGGCTACACCCAGCCCCAAGCCTTGGAGCCCGATTTGCTCAGCGCCCAAGCCGATATTCTCTGGGCGACTCATCTGGCGTGGGTTTTCCCGATCTGGTGGGGTGGCATCCCCGCATTGATGAAAGGCTTCATCGACCGCATTTTCCTACCCGGCTTTGCCTTCAAATACCGTAAGGGCAAGGCATTCCCGGATAAGCTGCTGCAGGGCCGCACCGCCCATTTATTGGTGACCCTGGACACGCCGCCGTGGTATTACCGCTGGGTCTATCGCATGCCGGGCATTCATCAGGTGCGCAGCACGACCCTGGCCTTTTGCGGCATCAAGCCGACCCAGACGCTGATGTTCGGACCGGTACTGGGATCAACAGCGACGCAGCGCGAAAAGTGGCTGAAACAGGTCGGCGCACTATTTGAAAAAGGGAGTTTTCATGTACATCGGCAAAGCCGCGCAACTGTCGGGCACGACCATCAAGGCGATTCGTCACTATGAGGCGATTGGACTGCTGCCAGCGCCGCAGCGGGAGGGCCGTTATCGGGTCTATTCGGCGCAAAGCGTCGAACTGCTGACGTTGATCAAATGCGCCCAGCAGTTGGGATTCAAGCTCAAGGAGTTGCAAGGGATCTTGCACGGGCATCAGGGTGATAGGTTGCCCTTGGAACGGGCAGACCAGGCCATCGCCAGCAAAAAGCAGGAGCTGGCCGGGCAGATTGCCGGGTTGCAGCGGATGCAGGCGCAGTTGTTGGCGTTTGAAGCGCAGCTCAACGACGCGCAGGGGCAGTGTTCGAGTGGGCGCTGAGCCGAATAAAAGGCGTAATCGGCTCACAAAATGAGCCGAATAAGCATTTTACTCGACTCAATAGAGGATCACTGACGCCCCACTCATTTGCCCAGAATCCGCATGTCTGCTAGTGTCGCGCCGGTTTACCGTCTACCGGAATAGCCGCCATGGCCCGCAAAAAAGTAGCACTCGATTTCGAACAATCCCTCGCCGACCTGCAAACCCTGGTCGAGCGTCTGGAGAACGGCGAGTTGTCGCTGGAAGACTCGCTCACGGCGTTTGAGCAAGGCATCGGCCTGACTCGCGACTGCCAGAGCGCGTTGGCGCAGGCGGAGCAGAAGGTCCAGGTGTTGCTGGAACGTGACGGGGAGTTGGCCGAAGAACCTTTCGATGCGGAACAGCCCGAATGATCGACGCGTATCAGGCCAGTAGCCAAGCCCGAGTGAATGCGGCGCTCGAGCCCTTGTTTGTTGCGCCAAGCCCCGAAATGAATCGCCTCTATGAGGCCATGCGCTACAGCGTGATGAATGGCGGCAAGCGCGTGCGCCCGTTGCTGGCGTATGCGGCGTGTGAAGCCCTGGGCGCCCCCGCCGAGCAGGCCAATGGCGCAGCGTGTGCGGTGGAGCTGATTCACGCCTACTCCCTGGTGCATGACGATTTGCCGGCCATGGACGACGACGATTTGCGTCGCGGCCAGCCGACCACCCACAAAGCCTTTGATGAAGCCTATGCGATCCTGGCCGGTGACGGCTTGCAGAGCCTGGCGTTCAGCGCGTTGCTGGACCCGCGCTTGAACAGCGTCAACGCCGAGATAAGCCTGCGCATGGTGACGGCATTGGCCCTGGCCGCAGGCCCGGCCGGCATGGTCGGTGGGCAAGCAATCGATATGGGCTCGGTCAGCCTCAAGCTGGATCAACATGCCCTCGAACATATGCATCGCCACAAGACCGGCGCGCTGATCGAGGCCGCTGTGCACCTGGGCGCCCTGGCCAGTGGCCGTGCCGAAGCGCCACAATTGGCGGCACTGCAGACCTATTCGCGGGCCGTCGGCCTGGCATTCCAGGTGCAGGACGACATTCTTGACGTAGAAAGTGACACTGCAACCCTGGGCAAACGCCAAGGGGCGGATGCCGCCCGCGATAAACCGACCTATCCGGCGCTGCTTGGGCTCGACGCGGCCAAGGCGTATGCCCTGGAACTGCGCGACCAGGCCCTGGACGCCCTGCGACCTTTCGACGCGGCGGCCGAGCCACTGCGTGACTTGGCGCGGTATATCGTCGAACGCCGCCACTGATAAGTGCGGCCATTGCAGCCGCATATCGGCCAAGTTCGGCGCTCTGCGTGGGCAGTTTGCACCGCTTGAGGTAAACTGCCGCCTCTTCTATACCTATAACGATTCGCCTGATGCCCACGACGTTTCAAGAGATTCCCCGCAAGCGCCCGTCCACGCCCCTGCTCGACCGTGCTGCCACGCCGGACGGCCTGCGTCGACTGGGTGAAGCCGAGCTGGAAACCCTGGCCGATGAGTTGCGCCTGGAATTGCTCTACACGGTCGGTCAGACCGGTGGGCATTTCGGTGCCGGCTTGGGCGTCATCGAGCTGACTATCGCCCTGCATTACGTGTTCGACACCCCGGATGACCGGTTGGTGTGGGACGTGGGCCATCAGGCGTATCCGCATAAAATCCTCACCGGCCGTCGCGAGCGCATGGGCACCCTGCGCCAGAAGGACGGCCTGGCTGCCTTCCCGCGCCGCTCCGAAAGCGAGTACGACACCTTCGGCGTCGGCCACTCCAGCACCTCCATCAGTGCAGCGCTGGGCATGGCCATTGCCGCCCGCCTGCAAGGCAGCGAGCGCAAAGCGATTGCGGTGATCGGGGATGGCGCGCTGACCGCCGGCATGGCGTTCGAGGCGCTGAACCATGCGCCGGAAGTGGACGCCAATATGCTGGTGATCCTCAACGACAACGACATGTCGATTTCGCGCAATGTCGGTGGTCTGTCGAATTACCTGGCAAAAATTCTTTCCAGCCGCACCTACGCCAGCATGCGCGAAGGCAGCAAGAAAGTGCTCTCGCGCCTGCCCGGTGCGTGGGAAATTGCCCGACGTACCGAAGAATATGCCAAGGGCATGCTAGTGCCCGGCACGCTGTTCGAAGAGCTGGGCTGGAACTACATTGGCCCGATCGACGGCCATGACTTGCCCACCCTGATCGCCACGCTGCGCAACATGCGTGACCTCAAGGGCCCGCAGTTCCTGCATATCGTCACCAAAAAAGGCAAAGGCTTCGCCCCGGCGGAAGTCGACCCGATTGGTTACCACGCGATCACCAAGCTCGAACCTGTGGACGCCCCCGCCGCCGCGCCGAAAAAAGCCGGCGGGCCGAAGTATTCCGGTGTGTTTGGCGAATGGCTGTGCGACATGGCTGCCGCCGACCCGCGCCTGGTGGGCGTTACCCCGGCGATGAAGGAAGGCTCCGACCTGGTGGCGTTCAGCGAGCGTTTCCCGCTGCGCTATTTCGACGTGGCGATTGCCGAGCAGCACGCGGTGACATTCGCTGCCGGCATGGCCTGCGAAGGCGCCAAGCCGGTCGTGGCGATCTACTCGACCTTCCTGCAGCGCGGTTATGACCAGTTGGTGCATGACGTGGCGGTGCAGAACCTCGACGTGCTGTTCGCCATCGACCGCGCCGGCCTGGTCGGCGAAGACGGCCCGACACACGCCGGCAGCTTCGACTTGTCCTACTTGCGCTGCATCCCCGGCATGCTGGTGATGACGCCGAGCGACGAGAACGAACTGCGCAAGATGCTCAGCACCGGCCACCTGTACAACGGCCCGGCCGCTGTACGTTACCCGCGCGGTAATGGCCCGAATGCAGTGATCGAGAAAGACCTTGAGCCGATTGAAATCGGCAAAGGCATCGTACGTCGCCAAGGCAGTAAAACGGCGTTCCTGGTGTTCGGCGTGCAATTGGCCGAGGCGCTGAAAGTCGCCGAGAAGATTGACGCGACCGTGGTCGACATGCGCTTCGTCAAACCGCTGGACGAAGCCCTTGTGCGCGATATCGCCGCCAGCCATGAGCTGCTGGTGACGGTTGAAGAAAACGCCATCATGGGCGGCGCCGGTGCGGCAGTCAGCGAGTTCCTGGCGCGGGAGAACATCCTCAAGTCGGTGCTGCACCTGGGCTTGCCGGATGTGTACGTTGAACACGCCAAGCCGGCGCAGATGCTCGCGGAATGCGGGCTGGATGAAGCCGGGATTGAGGCGTCGGTGCGCGCGCGCATGGCGCTGCTGGGTCTGTAGAAACCGGCCAAAAAATGTGGGAGCTGGCTTGCCTGCGATAGCATCACCTCGGTCTTACTGACAAACCGAGGTGCCTGCATCGCAGGCAAGCCAGCTCCCACATTGGTTTTGTATTGCTGATAAATGCTATGGACAGCCCATGAACCACCTTCGCTTTGCCCTGCCCTTGCTGCTGCTCCCCGCCCCCGACCTGCTGGCCGATTCGTTCGAGCGCGACGACGCGCTGAAACTCCCCGACGTAGTCATAAGCGCCAACCGCCAGGTACAGGCGCGCAACGACAGCAGCGCCGCAACACGGTGTTCACCCGTGATGACATCGACCGCCTGCAACCCACCAGCGTGACCGACCTGCTCAGCCGCGTACCCGGCGTGCAAGTGGCGCCCACCGGTGGCCGCGGCAGTTTGCCGGGCATCTATATTCGTGGCACCAAAACCGCACAAAGCCTGGTGCTGGTCGATGGCCAACGCATCGCCAACACCACCTCCGGCGACAGCGGGCTGCAATACCTGAACGTCGATCAGATTGAACGCGTGGAAGTCCTGCGCGGGTCGCGCTCGGTGATCTACGGCAGCGATGCGATTGGTGGGGTGATCCAGATATTTACCCGACGCAATGCCGAACAGGGCCTGCAGCCACGCTTGAAACTCGGGTTTGGCAGCCGCCAGACCTGGGAACGCAGCCTTGGCCTTTCCGGCGGGGATGAACACACGCGTTTCAACCTGGGCGCGAGCCTGGATGACACGGCGGGTATCAACTCAACGCATGA
The DNA here is from genome assembly GCF_022662395.1 of Pseudomonas sp. MONT-RG-20F-20-E-7-02. Taxonomy (NCBI): domain Bacteria; kingdom Pseudomonadati; phylum Pseudomonadota; class Gammaproteobacteria; order Pseudomonadales; family Pseudomonadaceae; genus Pseudomonas; species Pseudomonas sp. MONT-RG-20F-20-E-7-02. The sequence continues at coordinate 72,629 of NZ_JAKNQN010000008.1, read as the reverse complement.
GTCGTTTCCCAGCGACGGCGACCATGATGCCTATCGCAATCAATCCATCAGCCTCAACCTCAGCCATGCTTTCAGCGACGAACTGGAGGTTGGTTTCAATCTGTTGGATAACCGTGGCAAGTCAGAGTACGACAACAGCTTCGGTCGCTACGACGCCGTGACCCAGCAAACGGTCGGGCAAAAGCCCTACACCGACTACGCCGTCAGCAGCGCCAGCGGTTATGTCGACGCCAGGCTCAACGAGCACTGGCAATCGCGCCTGGAGCTGGGCCACAGCGAAAACCGTGATACCAAGCGCGATAAGCTCAGTGACGCTTTCAGCGTGTTCAATACCTATCGCGACTCGGTCAACTGGCAGAACGACCTGACGCTCAATGACCAGAACGGCCTGATTCTCGGCGGCGACTGGTACGAAGATCGCTTCCACGGCTCCAGCACCTTCACCGAAAACAGCCGCTGGAACCGGGCCGCCTTTGTGCAGCATCGCTTCCACGGCGAGTGGTTCTCCACCGAACTGGGCCTGCGCCGCGACCAGAACCAGCAGTTCGGCGGCCAGAACAGCTGGAGCGGCACCCTCACCGTGCCGATCAACCCCGACAATGACGTGCTGCTGAGCTACAGCGAAGGCTTTCGCGCGCCGACCTTCAACGACCTTTATTACCCGCTGACGCAGTACAGCAACCCTGACTTGCAGCCCGAAACCTCCAAAAGCTACGAGCTGCAATGGCGCAGCCAACTGAGTGAAAGCACGCGCCTGGAAACTTCGCTGTACCGCACAAACTTGAGCGACGCGATCATTCTCGACAGCAACGACAAGCCGCAAAACGTGGCGTCGGCGCGTATCAACGGTTTTGAGGCGGCACTCAAGCAAGAACTGTGGGGTTGGCAGGGCAACCTGGGCGTCGCATTCGTCGACCCGCGCGACCGCGATACTGGCCACACCCTGGCGCGTCGCGCGCGGCGCACCTTGAGCCTGGACCTGGACCGGCAATTCGACACGTTGGGCGTAGGTGCCAGCTGGCAAGCCATCAGCCGCAGCTATGACGCTGAAGACAACCGTAATCGCCTGGGCGGTTATGCCTTGCTGGGGCTGCGTAGCAGTTGGGCGTTGAACCGGGAAGTATTGTTGTCGTTGAAGGTCGATAACGTTCTGGACAAGCGCTACGCCCGGGCGATGTACAACTATCAGGACCCGAACTTCCAGAACAATCAGCATTACCGGGAAGAAGGCCGCACCTGGATGGTTGGGGTGACGTGGACGCCGGACATTTGACCAGCGCCCCTCTTTGCGAGCCGGCGCACTCTACCGCTTGAAGGCAGTCATCGTTCAAATGTGGGGGGGCGGGCTTGCTCACGCATGCGGCCTTACCGGCTCGGTGCAATCACCTGACACAACCGCGCCACCGCCTCCAACATCTGCCCGCTGGGCCGCTCGAGGCCTTTATCCGGCACCAATAACAAACGCCCCTGCGCCACGGCGGTCACCTGCGGCCAGGCCTTCCACGCGTCCAACTGCGGCTGATCCCCCGCCAGAATCACTTCGGGATTGCGCTGCAACACCGACTCAATGCTGACCTGCGGCGCGGGCAGCTTCAGGTCATCGAACACATTGCGCGCGCCGCACACACTCAGCGCATCGCTGATGATCTGCCCACCGCCCACGGTGTACAGCGGCTGGTTCCACACCTGATAAAACACCCGCAACCGCTCGGCACGCTGGTAGCGTTGACGCAGTTCGGCCAGGCGCTGGCGTAGCTGTGCGGCCAGTTGCTGGCCGGCGTTGGCGCGGCCCAATTGCTCGGCGATGCTCTGAACCTGGGTGGTCAGCTGTTCGAGGCTATGGGGTTCGGCGACATACACGGGGATGTTCAGGCGCTGTAATTGCTCACGCTGAGCCGGGCCGACACTGCCGGGCCACAGCAGGATCAAGTCGGGCTTGAGGCTGAGCAGGCGCTCCATGTTCAGTTGCCCGTACTGCCCAACCGACGGCACTTGCGCCAATGCCGCCGGGCGCTCGCCACCGTCGAGCACGCCCACCAGCAGGTCGGCGGCGCCCAGTTCAACCACGATTTCAGAGAGAGAAGGCGCCAGGCTGACCACGCGCTCGACCGCCATCGCCTGGGCACTGAATACCAGCAGCATAACCGCCAGCCAATGGCGCCTCATCCCAGTTGACGGGGGATGCGGTAGAGGTAAAACAGCACCAGGGTCGACAGCGCCAGCAAAAACAGCGGCACCGCTTCCAGGCCAACGAACACCGCCAGCGCACCGATCCAGGCCGGAACGGCGGCAACCAGCAGAGCGGTGCGACGACGGGCCGCGAGAGTGATCCAGGCAGCCGGTTCTTCAGGGGTATCGAGGGCTTTTGCGGTGGCGATCAGCGCGTGTTTATAGCCATGAAAATAACGCAGGCTCAGAAACATCGAGGCCACACCGGCGATAAAGAACGGCATGGCCAGCACGGGAAGCAGGGATTGGGCCTGGCCAAACACCAGGTTGAGCACGAACAGCGGGAGCAGTGCCAGGGCCAGGTACTGCCACCAGTTAAAGGACAGTCGCCGCTTCACCTGGCCACGGGTCACGCGCGGTCGACCTCGCCCTGATGCTCGTTGCCCATCATGTGGTCGAGCTTGCTGGCCTTGGTCGCCAGGTAGAGTTTGTTGTGCGGGTTTTGCCCGGTGTGCAGCGGCACGCGCTCGGCCACGGTGATGCCCATCTCGGTCAAGGCTTTGACCTTGCGCGGGTTGTTGGTCATCAGGCGCAGGGATTTCACCCCCAGATGCTCAAGCATCGGCAGGCAGATCGCGTAGTCGCGCTGGTCGGCGGCAAAGCCCAGGCGCTCGTTGGCTTCAACGGTGTCGGCGCCGCCATCTTGCAGTTCGTAGGCGCGGATCTTGTTCATCAAGCCAATGCCACGGCCTTCCTGACGCAAGTACAGCAACACGCCACGGCCTTCACGGGCGATGGCGCGCATGGCGGCTTCCAGTTGCGAACCGCAGTCGCAGCGCTGGCTGAACAGTGCGTCGCCGGTCAGGCACTCGGAGTGCACGCGGCCCAGTACCGGCGCACCGTCGGCGATGTCACCCAGGCTGAGCACGACGTGCTCGCGGCCGGTGGCCTCTTCGAGAAAGCCGTTCATGGTGAACGTGGCAAAAGGGGTAGGCAGCTTGGAAGCGGCGACGAAAACGACGGGCACCGTGTGCTCCTGATTTCAGATTTCACAGAGGGCGTCATTGTAACAGCAGGTTCCTACAGACGCTTAAGCTGAATTATCGCTGATAAAGATCAATAGGTTCGATTGGCCTTCATCCCGGTTCTATGCAGGTCAGAACGGGTACGGCTGTTTCCAGTGCTCGAAAATCGGTTTCAGTTCGCCGCTCTTTACCAGTGCGGGCATACGCTGGTCATACACCGCCATCAAGGCCCGCCCGCGCTCGGTGTCGGCAAAGCCTATGTAGAGCGGCAGTTCGGCGATGTGGGTGAGCTTGAATTGCGCCGCGTCATCCGCCTGGCTGAGCACATACTTGGCCTCGGTGAGGGCGTCGATATAGAGGTCTGCGCGGGCGTGCTGCAACATGGGCAGGATGCCGTCGCGGCGTTCGATCTGGTTGAAGCGGTGCACGTTCGGCAAGTATTCCTCGTACTTGTAGCCGCGTACCCAGGCCAGGCGGTAATTGCCCAGCGTGGCGATGCTGGGTGTCGGCGTGGTTGCCAGGCTGAGGGCGTAGATATGGTCGGCGTCGAAATTCCAGTGTGGGTACAACACGCCGCTGGCTTCATCACGATAGGCGCCGACCCAGCCGTCTACCTCGCCGCGTTGGGCCAGGCCGACCGAACGTGTGTAGGGCACGCTGCGGATTTGCACGGTAATGCCCGCCGGCTCGAAGACCTGACGCAAGACATCCCAGGCCAGGCCGCTGCCATCCTTGTTGGTGTAGTCGCTCCATTCTTCACTGGCCAGCATGATTTTGCCGGGGACCGGGGCGTCATCTGCTTGGGCCAGCGAGACGAGGGCACACAGCACAACCAGCAGCCAACGACACACATCCATAACGACACAACCTCACACACCGTAATATCCGTATAGAGGGTAGCGCAGGTGGCGGGCTTACGGAGTTTCGCGAAAATGCTGATAGCCGCGCACGGCCGGGGTGATGTCTTGGCCCTTGGGGTCAAGCAAGGTGACGCCCTGCCCGGCCTCAACCCGGCCGATCACGTGGATCGGCCAGCCACTGGCCAACAAAGGCGCAAGCTCAGCAGGTGGCAGGGTAAACGCCAGTACGTAGTCGTCGCCCCCACTCAACGCGGCGACTCGCGCCTCGTCATCGCCGACAAACGCCAGCAGAGCCCTGGATAACGGCAAGCGCTGGCGCTCGATCAACAAGCTGACAGCCGACGCCTTGGCGATATGCCCACAATCGGCCAATAGCCCGTCGGAGATATCCATGGCAGACGTAGCCTTTCCCCGCAGCGCCAGGCCCAACGCCAATTGCGGCTGTGGCGACCAGTAATGGGCCAGCAGCGGGCCAGCAATCGCCGCATCCGCCGTGCGTTGCCCCAACACTAACGGCAAAGCACCGGCAGCATTGCCCAGCTCACCGCCTACGCACAGCAAGTCACCGGGTTGCGCGCCGCTGCGCGTCAACGCCTGCCCGGCCGGCACACGGCCAAACACGGTCAGGGTCAGGCTCAGCGGCCCGCGCGTGGTGTCGCCGCCCACCAGGCCCACGCCGCAGCTTTGCGCCATGGCGTTCAAACCCTGGGCATAGCCTTGCAGCCAATCGGCATCGACGGTCGGCGTGGTCAGGGCAAGGGTGAAGGCAAGAGGATGGGCGCCCATGGCGGCCAGGTCGCTGACTGCCACGGCCAACGAGCGCTGGCCGAGCAGGAACGGGTCACATGGGTCGGCAAAGTGCACGCCGGCCACTAACGTATCGGTGGAGATTGCCAGCTGCTCCCCGGCGGGGAGCGTCAGCAAGGCACAGTCGTCGCCGATCCCAAGAGCAATGCCTTCGCCGCCCTGCGCACAGGGCGCGGCGGCGAAGTAGTTGCGGATCAGCTCGAACTCACCCATCAATGTGCCCTGCCTCACCACTGCGGTTCCTTTTTGGCGGCGTCTGTTGCCGCCATACTGCGTTGCCGCTCCTCCCCATAGCACGCTATGAGTCGTCGCGGCGCCTTGTCTGGCAGCAACAGCCACTCACCAAAACAGTAACGCATTGGTAAGGCAAGGCACAGGAACTCAAGCGCAGATTAGCGCTTGTGTTCCTTCACTTCGGCTTCACGCAGGCGCGGGGCCAGCTTGTCGAGCACGCCATTGACGAACTTGTGGCCGTCGGTGGAACCGTAGACTTTCGCCAGCTCGATACCTTCGTTGATCACCACGCGGTACGGCACGTCGACGCGCTTGAGCAGTTCCCAGGTGGAGAGGCGCAGTACGCACAGTTCAACCGGGTCGAGTTCTTCGATGGTCAGGTCCAGGCATGGAGCCAGGGCCGTGTCGATCTCGGTCAGGTTGGCATGCACACCGTGCAGGATGTCGTGGAAGTAGCTCTGGTCGGCGAACGTGAAGTCGTTATCGACGCGGAACTGCGCTTCGATTTCGTTCAGCGAAGCGTTGGCCATCAAGCGCTGGTACAGCGCCTGGGTCGCGAGTTGACGCGCCTTACGGCGTTTTTCGCTTTTGGACGGCTTGCCGGCATCCGCAGGGCGTGGGTCCTGGGGGTTGAACTGATCGCTCTCGTCGGAAATCACTTGGCCTCCAACTGCGACAGCAGGCTGACCATTTCCAGCGCGGACAGGGCAGCTTCAGCGCCTTTGTTGCCGGCTTTGGTGCCGGAACGCTCGATGGCTTGCTCGATGGAATCTACGGTCAGTACGCCGAAGGCAACCGGCACGCCGAACTCCATGGACACCTGGGCCAGGCCCTTGGTGCATTCGCCGGCCACGTATTCGAAGTGCGGGGTGCCGCCACGAATAACTGCGCCCAGGGCGATAATTGCCGCGTATTCACCCTGTTGAGCAACTTTTTGCGCAACCAGTGGAATTTCGAAGGCGCCAGGGGCACGGATAAGGGTGATATCGCTCTCGCTCACACCGTGGCGAACCAGGGCGTCAACGGCACCGCTCACCAGGCTTTCAACCACGAAGCTGTTGAAGCGGCCAACCACCAGGGCATAGCGGCCTTTGGGGGCGATGAAGGTACCTTCGATGGTCTTCAGGGTCATTCGACAAATCTCTTAAAGAGCCGGGACGCGAAAAGTGCGTCCCTCAGTGATGATTTAACCGCGAACAAGGGGCAAAAATAGCCAGCCTTTATTCGGAGGGCACGTATTCTACAACTTCCAGGTCGAAACCGGATATCGCATTAAATTTCATTGGTGCGCTCATCAGGCGCATTTTGCGCACACCGAGGTCACGCAGGATCTGCGAACCGGCACCGACAATGCTGTAGGTGGTCGGTTTTTTCACCGGCGTGTGGTCGGCAGTTTCGCGGATATGCGCCAGCAATACATCGCCATCCAACGGGTGACCGAGCAACAGCACCACACCGCTGCCGGCCTCGGAGACCGCAGCCATGGCGGCCCGCAGGCTCCAGCGGCCAGGTTGCTTGACCATCAGCAGGTCGCGCAGCGGGTCCATGTTGTGCACGCGCACCAGGGTCGGCTCTTCGGCGCAAACGTTCCCCAGCGTCAGGGCCATGTGCACGTCGCCTTCCACTGAATCACGGTAGGTCACCAAATTGAATTGGCCCAGTTCGCTGTCCAGCGGCTGCTCGGCAATCCGCTGAACGGTACGTTCGTGGATCATGCGGTAGTGAATCAGGTCGGCAATGGTGCCGATCTTGAGGTTGTGCTCGGCGGCAAAGGCTTCAAGTTCAGTGCGACGGGCCATGGTGCCGTCGTCGTTCATCACTTCGCAGATCACGCCACTCGGCTCGAAACCGGCCATGCGCGCCAGGTCGCAGGCGGCTTCGGTGTGGCCGGCACGCGCGAGGGTGCCGCCCGGTTGGGCCATCAGCGGGAAGATGTGGCCTGGGCTGACAATGTCTTCGGCCTTGGCGTCTTTGGCGGCGGCGGCTTGCACCGTGCGCGCGCGGTCTGCGGCAGAAATGCCGGTGGTGACGCCGGTGGTCGCTTCAATGGACACGGTGAACTTGGTGCCGAAACCCGAGCCGTTGCGCGGCGCCATCAACGGCAGCTTGAGCAGTTCGCAGCGCTCGCGGCTCATGGGCATGCAGATCAGCCCACGGGCGTGCTTGGCCATGAAGTTGATGTGCTCGGCCTTGCAGGCCTCGGCGGCCATGATGATGTCGCCTTCGTTCTCGCGGTCTTCGTCATCCATCAGGATGACCATCTTGCCTTGGCGGATGTCTTCAACCAGTTCTTCGATGCTATTGAGCGCCACGCGGCACCCCCTTGGTCAGGATTTCAGGTAGCCGTTAGCGGCCAAAAAACTTTCGGTGATGTTCCCGGCAGCAGGCTCTGCGGCCTTATCGCCCAACAACAGGCGCTCCAGGTAACGGGCAAGCAAGTCGACTTCCAGGTTCACTCGGCGACCTGGCTGGTAAGAAGCCATGATGGTTTCGCTGAGGGTGTGGGGAATGATGGTCAGTTCAAATTCGGCGCCATTCACGGCGTTCACGGTCAGGCTGGTGCCGTCGACCGTGATCGAGCCTTTGTGGGCGATGTACTTGGCCAGCTCTTTGGGCGCGCGAATGCGGAATTCCACGGCACGCGCATTTTCGCTGCGGGCAACCACTTCGCCGACGCCGTCGACATGGCCGCTGACCAAATGGCCGCCCAGGCGGGTGGTCGGGGTCAGGGCTTTTTCCAGGTTGACCGGGCTGCCGGCCTTGAGGTCGTTCATCGCGGTGCAGTCCAGGGTTTCCCGGCTGACGTCGGCGGCAAAGCCGTTGCCCGGCAGCTCGATGACGGTCAGGCACACGCCGCTGACGGCGATGCTGTCGCCCAGTTTGACGTCGCCGAGGTCGAGCTTGCCGGTTTCAACCAGCAGGCGCACGTCGCCGCCTTTGGGGGTCATGGCGCGGATGCTGCCGATGGATTCGATAATGCCGGTGAACATGGCCTTCTCCTGGAAAACGGGACGGGCACTTGAGCGCCCGGTCAGAATTATACGCTCGCTGGTGGTAGCGGGATGGCAGTGACTCGCCAGTCGTCGCCCACAGCGCGCATTTCAGTGATCTTGAGTTGGGGGGCGTCGGCCAGTTTCTCAAGCGGCCAATCCAGCAAAGGCCGGGCGGCGGAGCCGAGGAATTTGCCGGCAACGAATATGACGTATTCGTCGACCAAGCCCTGCTGGGCAAACGCACCCGCTAGGCTCGGGCCGGCTTCTACCAACACGTCGTTGACGCCACGGGCCGCCAGGGCAACCAACGCCGAGCGCAGGTCGACCTGGCCTTCAACGCCCGGCACGACCAGGCATTCGGGGCCGCGCGGAAACTGGTTTTCCGGCGTCACGCAGGTGATTACCAACGCCGGGCCAGCCTTGAAGAATGGCGCGTTGAGCGGCACCCGCAGGCGGCCGTCGATCAGCACGCGCAACGGCGGGCGCGACATGGCGAGGGCCGTGGTGGCTTCATCCAGGCCCAATTCCGCAGCACGCACGGTCAAGCGGGCGCCGTCGGCCAAGACCGTGTCAGCACCGGTCAACACCACACTGGCCTCGGCGCGCAGGCGCTGCACGGCGGCGCGGGCAGCCGGGCCGGTGATCCATTGGCTTTCGCCGCTGGCCATCGCCGTGCGGCCGTCCAGGCTCATCGCCAGCTTGACCCGCACAAAGGGCAGGCCGTGTTCCATGCGCTTGAGGAAACCCGGGTTGAGCGCGCGCGCTTCCTGTTCCAGCACGCCGCTGTGGGTTTCGATACCGGCCTGCGCCAGACGCTGCAAGCCACGCCCGGCCACTTCCGGGTTCGGGTCCTGCATGCCGGCGACGACGCGCGCCACACCGGCAGTCACCAGCGCATCGGCACACGGCGGCGTGCGCCCGTGGTGGCTGCACGGCTCCAAGGTCACATACACCGTGGCGCCACGCGCCTTGTCGCCCGCGGCGCGCAGGGCATTCGGCTCGGCATGCGGTTCGCCGGTGCGCTCGTGCCAGCCTTCGCCGACAATCTGCCCATCGCGCACGATCACACAGCCCACACGCGGATTCGGGTGGGTGGTGTACACACCCTTGCGCGCCAATTCGAGGGCGCGGGCCATGTAATGGGCGTCGAGGACGGCTTGTTCAGCAGAAGGTGGGTTCATTTCTTGACCGGCTCACGGGCCAGGCGGTCGATCTCTTCGCGGAACTCATTGAGGTCCTGGAAGCGTCGATACACCGAGGCGAAACGGATATAGGCGACTTCGTCGAGCTTTTGCAGCTCGCCCATCACCAGCTCTCCAACCACCAGGCTCTTGACCTCGCGCTCGCCGGTGGCACGCAGCTTGTGCTTGATATGCACCAGCGCCGCCTCCAGCCGCTCGACGCTCACCGGGCGTTTTTCCAGGGCGCGCTGCATACCGGCGCGCAGTTTGTCTTCGTCGAAAGGCTGGCGGCTGCCGTCGGACTTGATCAGACGTGGCAATACCAGTTCGGCGGTTTCGAAGGTGGTGAAACGTTCACCGCAGCCAGAGGCCAGGCATTCGCGCCGGCGACGTACCTGGTCGCCCTCGGCGACCAGACGCGAGTCAATGACCTTGGTGTCGTTGGCACCGCAGAAGGGACAGTGCATGGTGGCAGGCAACAAAAAAAGGGAGGGCCATGGTAGCGCATCCCCGTGGCAAGACAAGCCATAGCCTTTACGGTATATAGGCTGACTATTATGTTTCTTAATCTTCAAGCCACGGATTTTGCCCTTTCTGGAGCCGTACATGCAGTTACGACCACTTGTTTTACTCGCCCTGTTCAGTGTTCTGGTCGCCTGCAGCAGCGAAGCCCCCAAGCCTTCGGCGCCTCAACCAACGCCCGCCCAAGAGAAAAAAGTCCCAGGCATTGAAGACCTCGGGCCATTGCCGGCTTACCAACGTGAAATCAACGGCACCCTCAACGGCGTACCGGCCAACGCTGAAGTCGAACTGGCCTTGCTGGTGATCGACGAGCGCAACCGCCCGCAACAACTGCTCGCCAGCAGCGTGCTGACCGGCAACGGCAAGCCACTGGCCTTCCGCTTGCGCTTCAACCCGGAAGCCTTCCCCGCCGGTGCGCGGGTTGAACTGCGCGGCCGCGCCAGCCAGTCCGGCCAGTTGATCCTGCACCTGCCCGCCGTGCGCATCACCCAGGCGATCACCCAAACCACCGGCCCCCTGCAACTCGTCAAGGCACCATGACGCCACCGCTGGGCCTGCAACGCGCCCTGAGCGAGCTGATCGGCGACGCGCAACTGGTGCCCTGCCCGCTGCCGGGCACCGAGCTGTCGTTGTGGCTGCTGGACGCCGACAACATGGACCGCGCCTTCAGCCCCGAAGAAACCCGGCGCATCTTGCATGAACCGCCGTACTGGAGTTTTTGCTGGGCCAGCGGCCTGGCGCTGGCACGCTACCTGGCAGCGAACCCCGAATGGGTGGCCGGCAAGCGCGTGCTGGATTTTGGCGCCGGCTCCGGCGTGGCCGGGATTGCCGCCGTCAAAGCCGGCGCGCTCGAAGTGGTGGCCTGCGACCTGGACCCGCTGGCGCTGGCTGCCTGCCGGGCGAATGCCGAACTCAACGGTGTGGCGCTGAATTATTCAGCCGACTTTTTCGCCGAAGCCGACCGCTTCGACCTGATCCTGGTGGCCGACGTGCTCTACGACCGCGCCAACCTGCCGCTGCTCGATCACTTCCTCACCCGCGGCCGCGAAGCCTTGGTGGCAGACTCACGCGTACGCGACTTTCAGCACCAGGCTTATCAGCGCCTGGAAATCCTTGATGCACTGACGTTGCCGGATTTGGCCGAGCCTTGGGAGTTTCGGAAGGTGAGCCTGTACCATTCGCGGCGTGCTTAAAGCCATCGCGGGCAAGCCCGCTCCCACAAGGGGAATGCGGTCAAGTGTGGGAGCGGGCTTGCCCGCGATAGCGATCTGGACTCCATCACCTTATAGTTGCCCCATTCCCGCTTTATTCGAGACGCCCCATGAGTGAGCCCACGCCGTACATCTTCGACGTTACCACCGCCAACTTCGACCAGGCGGTGATCCAGAACTCTTTCGAAAAACCCGTGCTGGTGGATTTCTGGGCCGAGTGGTGCGCACCGTGCAAGGCGTTGATGCCGCTTCTGGCGCAGATTGCCGAGAGTTATCAGGGCGAGTTGCTGCTGGCCAAGGTCGATTGCGAAGCCGAGCAGGATATCGTTGCGCGTTTTGGCATTCGCAGCTTGCCGACCGTGGTGCTGTTCAAGGATGGCCAGCCGGTGGACGGGTTTGCCGGGGCGCAGCCGGAGTCGGCGGTGCGGGCGATGCTGGAGCCGCATGTGCAGATGCCGCCACCCGCTGCAGCTGACCCGCTGGAACAGGCCCAGGCGCTGTTTGCCGAAGGGCGTATCAGCGACGCCGAAGCGGTGCTGGTCGCGCTGCTGGGCGAAGACAACACCAACGCCGGCGCGCTGATTCTGTACGCACGCTGCCTGGCCGAACGCGGTGAATTGGGCGAAGCCCAAACCGTGCTCGACGCGGTAAAAAGCGACGACCACAAAGCCGCCCTCGCCGGGGCCAAGGCGCAAATAACTTTCCTGCGCCAGGCTGCCGACCTGCCGGATGCCGCCGACTTGAAAAGCCGACTGGCGCAGAACCCGCAGGACGATGAAGCGGCCTATCAGTTGGCCATTCAGCAACTGGCGCGCCAGCAATACGATGCGGCGCTGGAAGGCTTGCTCAAGTTGTTTATCCGCAACCGCAGCTACAGCGAAGGCCTGCCGCACAAGACGTTGCTGCAGGTGTTCGAGCTGCTCGGCAATGACCATCCGCTGGTCACCGTGTACCGCCGCAAGTTGTTCGCCGCGCTGTATTAATCGCCGACCCAGCTGTACAGCGGCGTATCCCCGCCGCTGGCCACTTTCACCTTGGCGCTATGGCGCAGGCGCACCAGCAGGCGTTTGCCGGAAGCGGCATCGCCGGCCAGGCCTTCCAACTGATCGAGCAACTCAAGCCCGTTGAGTTGCCCGGCCTTGCGCAGCAGGTCCTGGGCGTTCTGCCATAAATCATCGTTCTGTTTGACTGGCGCCGCAGCCGGCGCGCTCGGCGTTGGCGCCGCCTGCAAGTGCGCGCCCAACCGCGCCCAATCGCCGTCGTCCAGCTCCAGGGTCAAGTCCACCGGCACGTCGCCGACGGTTCCACGAATTCGCAACATCGTCCTTACTCCTGCACTTTTCTGACCGGCATGCTCCCACGCGGCTTGCGCAACGCCAAGCGGGCGGTCAAACTCTGGCACTATTGTTATAAGATCACATAACAAAACTTTCATGTTCTGGAGCCTTCTCATGCGCCGTCTGCTGCTTGCTTTGCCGTTTGCCCTGTTGCCACTGGCTATCGCCCACGCTGGCGATGAGCACGATCATGAGCATGAACACGCCAGCCTCGGCGCTCATGAACACGGTGTCGGCCGCCTCAACGCGGTACTCGACGGCCAGGCGCTTGAGCTGGAATTCGACAGCCCTGCCATGAACCTCGTGGGTTTTGAACACCAGGCCACGACGCCCGCCGACAAAGCCAAAGTCTCTGCCGCCCGCAAGCAGTTGGAAAACCCGCTGGCCCTGTTCAACCTGCCCAAGTCTGCCGGCTGCGTGATCAGCACCCAGGAACTCAACAGCCCGTTGTTCGGCGACAAGCCGGAAGCCGATCATGACGACGACGATGACGCCCACGCCACCGACGGCAAAGGCGCGGCGGCCCACGAACATCATCACGATCACAGCGAAATCCACGCTCACTACCAATTCACCTGCGCCACGCCGTCGGCCTTGAGCAACCTCGACCTGACCCAAGTGTTCAAAACCTTCCCCGCCACCCAGAAAATTCAAGTACAACTGATCGGCCCAAGCGGTCAGCAAGGTGTTGAAGCGACGGCCACCGCAGCCACCCTGAAATTCTGATTTCCTATGACCCAAGCACTGATTGAACTGTCTGACCTGGGCTTCAACTGGCCCGGCCACCCACAGTTGCTGGACATCCCCGCGTTCCGCCTGGAAGCCGGGGAAACCCTGTTTCTCAAAGGCCCGAGCGGCAGTGGCAAAACCACCCTGCTCGGTTTGCTCGGCGGCGTGCAGAAACCCAGCCAGGGCAGCATTCGCCTGCTCGGCCAGGAGCTGACCGAACTGTCGGCCGGTGCCCGCGACCGCTTTCGCGTCGACCACACCGGCTACATCTTTCAGCAGTTCAACTTGCTGCCGTTCCTGTCGGTGCGCGAGAACGTCGAGCTGCCTTGTCACTTTTCCAAGCTGCGTGCGCAACGTGCGATTCAACGCCACGGCAGCGTCGACCAGGCCGCCGCGACCTTGTTGGCGCACCTGGGTTTGAAAGATAAAAACCTGCTGGAGCGCCGCGCCGACTCGCTGTCCATCGGCCAACAACAGCGCGTGGCCGCCGCCCGCGCATTGATTGGCCAACCGGAACTGGTGATCGCCGACGAACCCACCTCGGCACTGGACTACGACGCCCGCGAAGCCTTCATTCAATTGTTGTTCGCCGAATGCCGCGATGCCGGTGCCAGCCTGTTGTTTGTCAGCCATGACCAGAGCCTCGCGCCGCTGTTCGACCGCCACCTGTCGCTGGCCGAACTCAATCGCGCCGCCACGCCCGCAGAGGTTTGAGATGTATTTGTTTCGTCTAGCCATGGCCAGCCTGGCTAACCGCCGCTTTACCGCGATCCTCACCGCCTTCGCCATCGCGCTTTCCGTCTGCTTGCTGCTCGCGGTAGAACGCGTGCGCGTTGAGGCGCGCAACAGTTTCGCCAGCACCATCAGCGGCACCGACCTGATCGTCGGCGCGCGTTCCGGCTCGGTCAACTTGCTGCTCTACTCGGTGTTCCGCATCGGCAACGCCACCAACAACATCCGTTGGGACAGCTACGAGCACTTCGCCGCCAGCCCGCAGGTGAAATGGGCGATCCCGATTTCCCTCGGCGACTCCCATCGCGGCTACCGCGTGATGGGCACCAACGAATCCTACTTCGAGCACTACCAATACGGCCGCAAACAGAACCTCGAACTGGCCAGCGGCCGCGCCTTTGCCACCGACCCGTTTGAAGTGGTGCTCGGTGCCGAAGTCGCCGATGCGCTGCATTACAAGCTCGGCGACAAGCTGGTGTTGGCCCATGGTGTCGCGGTGGTCAGCCTGGTCAAGCACGATGACAAGCCGTTCACCGTGGTCGGCATTCTGAAACGCACCGGCACGCCGGTGGACCGCACGCTGCATATCAGCCTCGGCGGCATGGAGGCGATCCATATCGACTGGCACAACGGCGTGCCGGCCCAGGGCAAAGGCCGCATCAGCGCCGATCAGGCGCGCAATATGGACCTGACCCCGCAAGCCATCACCGCGTTTATGCTCGGGCTGAACAACAAGATTTCCACCTTTACTTTGCAACGCGAAATCAATGAATTCCGTGGCGAACCGATGCTGGCGATCCTGCCCGGCGTGGCGCTGCAAGAGTTGTGGAGCATGATGGGCACCGCCGAAAAAGCGCTGTTCGTGATCTCGCTGTTTGTGGTGCTGACCGGTTTGATCGGCATGCTCACAGCCATCCTCACCAGCCTCAATGAACGCCGCCGCGAGATGGCGATCCTGCGCTCGGTGGGCGCACGGCCTTGGCATATCGCGACATTGCTGATTTTCGAAGCCTTCGCCCTGGCGCTGTCTGGCGTGGTGGCGGGCGTTGGTCTGCTGTACGTGTGCATCGCCGCATCGCGCGGGTATTTGCAGGCCAACTACGGCCTGGACTTGCCGATGTCATGGCCCAGCGAATATGAATGGACGCTGCTCGCCGGCATCCTCGCGGCGGCGCTGTTGATGGGCAGCGTGCCCGCGTGGCGCGCCTATCGACAATCCCTGGCCGATGGCCTGTCCATACGTTTATGAGGAAGGCTTCGATGCGTCGTGCCCTGTTTGCATTGTTGCTGTTGGTGGCGCTGCCGGCCTGGGCGGAAGATCAGCCCAAGGACTTGTCCTGGCAGGAAATGATCCCGCCGGATGCACCGCCGGAAATCCCCAATATGAAGCCGCTGCACGACCTGTCGAACATGGCCGATGCGTTGTCGGTGGAGTCGGCGCCGGCCGCCAAGCAGGACTTGCCCAACGCGCCGGTGGTGCAAAGCCTCGATGGCCAGCACATCCGCCTGCCGGGTTATATCGTGCCGCTGGAAGTCAGCGAGGAAGGCCGCACCACCGAGTTTTTGCTGGTGCCGTATTTCGGCGCGTGCATCCACGTACCGCCACCGCCGTCGAACCAGATCGTGCATGTGAAAAGCGAAGTCGGGGTGAAACTTGATGAGCTGTATCAGCCGTATTGGATCGAAGGTTCGATGCAGGTCAAGCCGTCTTCGAGTGAGCTGGCAGATGCCGGTTACCAGATGGATGCCGAGAAGATTTATGTCTACGAGCTGCAGGAATAAGGCCTGATCGCCCTTTCATTGAGCTGAGTCAAAGGATCGAACGGAACGATCTTTACCATTGGACGTACAACTTTTAACGTCCTTTTGGAGCTCCCATGAACAAGTCTCTGCTCGGCGCGTCCCTCTTCGCGCTCGCCCTCGCCTCCCCGGTCGCACACGCCCACGAAGCGGGCGACATTCTGATTCGCGCCGGTGCAATTACCGTGAATCCGAAGGCTGACAGCGGCAGCGTCAAAGTTGACCAGGGCCCCTTGGCCGGCACCAACCTGGGCGGCAAGGCGACCATGAGCAGCGACACCCAACTGGGCTTGAACTTTGCCTACATGCTCACCAACCACGTCGGGATCGAGCTGCTGGCGGCCACGCCGTTCGAGCATGACGTGAAGATCAAGAACACCGCCCTCGGCGCCGCCAATGGCAAGCTCGGCACCCTGAAACACCTGCCGCCAACCCTGAGCGTCGTGTACTACCCGCTGGACAACAAATCTGCCTTCCAACCGTACGTGGGCGCCGGTATCAACTACACCTGGATCTACGACGAGCACGTCGGCAGCCGCGCCGAGCAGGCCGGCTTCAGTAACTTCAAGGCTGAAAACTCCTGGGGTTGGGCTGCGCAGATCGGTGCCGACTACATGATCAACGACAAGTGGATGATCAACGCCCAGGCGCGCTACATCGACATCAGCACCAAGGCCACCGTGGACAACAACGCGTTGGGCCAAGGCACACGCGCCAAGGTCAATGTGGACGTTGACCCGATGGTTTACATGGTAGGTATTGGTTACAAGTTCTAAGTAACACTGCATAACCCCTGTGGGAGCGGGCTTGTGTGGGAGCTGGCTTGCCTGCGATAGCATCACCTCGGTATCACTGATACACCGAGGTGTCAGCATCGCAGGCAAGCCAGCTCCTACACAAAACCGGCTCCCACATTTGGTTTTGTGTGACGCTCAGCTATGCCGGTAAAACCGATCCAGCAACGCCGGCAACCCCGCCCGCCACGCCCGTGGCTTGATACCAAAGGTGTGCAGGATCTTCTTGCAGGCCAGCACCGCGTGTTGCGGTTCATCCGCCGCATCCGGCCGGGCCGCGTGGGCCTGGGCGGTAGGCGATTCAATCGCCAACGGGTGAAAGTTACGCGCTTCGGTGAGGATCGCCTGGCCCAGCGCCAACGGCGTAGTCGCTTCGTGCCCGGCGTAGTGATAGGTGCCCCACAGCGGCGCCGCGCAATCGAGTTGCTTGAGCACCGAGATGATCACCCGCGCGGCATCGTCCACCGGCGTCGGGTTGCCACGCCGGTCATCGGCCATCAGCAATTCATCCGGCTTCTCGGCCCGCGCCAGAAAGCGCCCGAGGGTGCCGTCGACGCTGTCATCCAGCAACCAGCCAAAACGTAGCAGCACATGTTGCGGGCAGGTCGCGCGCACACTCTGTTCGATACGCCACAACGCCTGGCCGCGCAGGCCAAGCGGCACCGGCTCGTCTTTTTCGCTGTAGGCGGTGGCACGGGAGCCATCGAACACGCGGTAGCTGGAAGGCTGCAGCAAGGTGATGCTGTGGTGCTGACACAACTCAGCCAGGCGTTCGATGGCGAATTCCTGGGCAGCCAAGCGGGTTTCGCTGACGGCTTCGGCCTGGAACCAGTCGAAATAGTAGGCGAGGTTGATCAACGCATCGGGACGGGTGTCGTCGAGCAATTGGGTGAGGCTCGCGGCATCCCAGCCGTCTTGGGGCGGTTTGGGTGCGAGGAAACCGATGTCTTCCTCTGCACCGAGGCGAATCAGCGCCTGCCCGAGGGCATTCCCGCCGCCCAGTAACATAAGGCGCATTCGCATAGATTGAGCAGGCCCGGTCTGTTTGGAACGATGGTTATTATCGGCAGGCCTGTGGGCCTTACCGTTGGTGGTTGCCAGAATCGTTGCATTTTGCGGGTTTGTAGCGCAACCGTCACTTATAAAGTGCGGGGTTGCAACTTATGGGAGACGGCCGCATAACTCCCTGCATGAACCTTCATGAATCCACGGGCACGGTATTGAACGGCTTCCACCCCGCCGTCAGCGCCTGGTTCCGCAGCAGCTTCCCGTCGGTGACCGGCGCCCAGGCCCAGGCGTGGCCGCTGATCCGCCAACGGCGCTCAACGCTGATTGCCGCGCCCACCGGCTCCGGTAAAACCCTGACGGCGTTCCTGGCCGTGCTGGATGACCTGGTTCACCAAGGCCTGGCCAACGGCGGGCACCTGCCGGATGAGACGCTCGTGGTCTACGTCTCACCGCTCAAGGCGCTGTCCAACGACATCCAGATCAACCTGCAAAACCCGCTGGCCGGCATCACCGAACAGTTGCAGGCCATGGGCTTGCCGCCCTTGGTGATCCGCACCGCCGTGCGCACCGGCGACACCCCGCAAAAAGACCGCGCGCTGATGCGCAAGCGCCCGCCGCATATTCTGGTGACCACCCCGGAATCGCTCTACGTGCTGCTGGGCTCGGACTCCGGCAGGCGGATGCTCGCCAGCACGCGCACGGTGATTGTCGACGAAATCCACGCCATCGCCGCCAGCAAACGCGGTAGCCACATGGCCTTGAGCCTGGAGCGCCTGCAAGGCTTGTGCGCCGAGCCGCTGACCCGCGTTGGCCTGTCGGCCACACAAAAACCCATTGAGGCGGTATCGCGCTTTCTGGTCGGCGCGGGACGTGATTGCGCGATTGTCGATATCGGCCACGCGCGCCCGCGCGACCTGGATATCGAAGTGCCGCCAGTGCCGCTCTCGGCGGTGATGGCCAATGACGTGTGGGAACTGGTCTACGACCGCCTCGCCGCGTTGGCGCGCGAACACCGCACCACGCTGATTTTCGTCAACACCCGGCGCCTGGCCGAACGCCTGGCGCGGCACTTGAGCGAGCGCCTGGGCAAGACCGCTGTGGCCGCCCACCACGGCAGCCTGGCC
Organism: Pseudomonas sp. MONT-RG-20F-20-E-7-02; assembly: GCF_022662395.1. Taxonomy (NCBI): domain Bacteria; kingdom Pseudomonadati; phylum Pseudomonadota; class Gammaproteobacteria; order Pseudomonadales; family Pseudomonadaceae; genus Pseudomonas; species Pseudomonas sp. MONT-RG-20F-20-E-7-02. The sequence continues at coordinate 54,103 of NZ_JAKNQN010000008.1, read as the reverse complement.
AAAGAGCTGCGCCTGGACGCCGAGCAACGGCTCAAGGCCGGCGAGCTGCAAGTGCTGATCGCCACCGCGTCCCTGGAGCTGGGGATTGATATCGGCGACGTCGACCTGGTGTGCCAGATCGCCTCGCCCGGTTCGATCAACGGCTTTCTGCAAAGGGTGGGCCGCTCCGGCCACCAGGTGGGCGGCACGCCCAAGGGGCGCCTGTTCGCCACCACCCGCGACGACTTGATCGAGTGCGCCGCCCTGCTCGACTGCGTGCGCCGCGGCGAACTCGACACCTTGCAGATCCCGGTCGCGCCGCTGGACGTGCTGGCCCAGCAGATCATCGCCGAAGTCAGCGCCCAGGAATGGGCGGAACAGGCATTGCTCGACCTTATCCGCCGCGCCTCACCTTACGCCGCGCTGGACGAACGCCATTACCAGGCGCTGCTGCAGATGCTTTCCGAGGGCTATAACGGTCGCCAGGGCATCCGCAGCGCCTACCTGCACCGCGACGCCGTAACCCACACCCTGCGCGGCCGCCGTGGCGCCAAGCTGACCGCCGTGACCAGCGGCGGCACCATCCCCGACAACGCCGACTACAGCGTGTTGCTGGAGCCGCAGAGCCTGAATATCGGCAGCGTTAACGAAGACTTCGCGGTGGAAAGTATTGCCGGGGATATCTTCCAACTCGGTAACACGTCCTACAGAATTTTGCGGGTCGAAGCCGGCAAGGTACGCGTCGAAGATGCGCACGGCCAACCGCCGACCATTCCGTTCTGGCTCGGCGAAGCGCCGGGGCGCAGTAACGAGTTGTCGGCGGCCGTGGCGCGCTTTCAGGGGCAGTTGGACGCGTTGCTCAGCGCCACGCCCGGCGACGTGCAAGCCGCACAAGACTGGCTCACCGGCACCCTCGGCCTGAACCGCGCCAGCGCCGAACAGATCCTCGATTACCTGGCCCGCACGCGCTTGGCGCTCAGCGCGTTGCCGTCCCAGGACACGTTGATCATGGAGCGGTTTTTCGACGCATCCGGCGGCACTCAATTAATCATTCACACGCCGTTCGGCAGCCGCGTCAATCGCGCCTGGGGCCTGGCTCTGCGCAAGCGTTTTTGCCGCACGTTCAATTTCGAATTGCAGGCGGCGGCGAGTGAAAATGCAATCGTGCTGTCGCTGTCCACCAGCCACAGCTTCGAGCTGGACGAAGTCTGGCGCTACCTCAACAGCAACAGCGCCGAGCACGTCCTGATCCAGGCCGTGCTCGACGCGCCGCTGTTCGGCGTGCGCTGGCGCTGGAACGCGGGGGTGGCCCTGGCGTTGCCGCGTTTTACCGGCGGGCGCAAAGTGGCGCCGCAGATCCAGCGCATGAAAAGCGAAGACCTGATCGCCAGCGTGTTTCCCGACCAAATCGCCTGCCTGGAAAACCTCGCCGGCGAGCGTGAAGTGCCCGCGCACCCATTGGTGGAACAAACCCTCGACGACTGCCTGCACGAAGCCATGGACAGCACTGCCTGGCTGGCGCTGTTGCGGCGTATGGAAAGCGGCGAAGTACGCCTGATCAGCCGCGACCTGCCGGCGCCCTCGCCCATGGCCGCCGAAATTCTCAGCGCGCGCCCGTACACCTTTCTCGACGATGCGCCCCTGGAAGAGCGCCGCACCCAGGCCGTGCTCAACCGGCGCTGGAGCGACCCGCACAGCACCGATGACCTCGGCGCGCTGGATGCTGATGCGATCGCCGGCGTGCGCGAAGAAGCGTGGCCGGCGCCCAATGGCCTGGACGAAATGCATGAGGCGTTGATGAGCCTGGCCTGTATCGCCGCCAGCGAAGTCACGCCGCAATGGGCCGAGTGGCTGCGCACCCTGGCCAAAGGTGGGCGCGCCTATCAGCTGAAAAATGGCCTGTGGGTGGCCGTTGAACGCTTGAGTTGTGTACAGGCGATCTATCCCAACAACTTGCCACTGCTGCCGGGCTTCGATGAGCCGTGGACTGTTGATGAGGCGCTGGCGGAAGTATTGCGCGCACGCCTCGGCGGCTTCGGCCCGCTGACCTTGATCGAGATTGCCACGCCGCTGGCTCTGCCGGTGGCGGACGTGACCCAGGCACTGGCGCGCCTGGAGCAGGAAGGCTACGTACTGCGCGGCCGCTTCAGCCCTGGCGCCACGCAAGAGCAATGGTGCGAGCGGCATTTGCTCGCGCGTATTCATCGCTACACGGTCAAGCGCCTGCGCCGGGAAATCGAGCCGGTGGCGTTGCAGGACTTCATGCGTTTTCTGTTCGATTGGCAGCACCTCGCCGACGGCACGCGTGGCCAGGGCAGCGCCATGTTGCCGCAAATTGTCGCGCAGTTCGAAGGCTACGCCGCCGCCACCTCGGCCTGGGACACTGACCTGCTCAGCGCGCGGCTCAAGGATTTTTCCTCCACCTGGCTCGACGACTTGTGCCGCAGCGGCAAGCTGGTGTGGACGCGGCTGAGCAACAAGGCCAGCGCGATGGCGCTGCGCAGTACGCCAGTGGTGCTGCTGCCGCGTAGCCAGGTGCCGCTGTGGAGTGGGCTCACCGAATTGACCGACAGCACCACGCTGTCGCCCAAGGCGCAAAAAGTCCACCTGGCCTTACGCGAGCATGGCGCGTTGTTTTTTGATGAGCTGGTGCACGAAGCCCATCTGCTGCGCAGCGAATTGGAAAGCGCCTTGCAGGAACTGGTCGGCGCCGGCCTGGTGAATGCCGACAGCTTCGCCGGCCTGCGCGCCCTGACCACGCCCGCCAGCAAACGCCAGGCGCGCAGCAGCCGGCGTGGGCGCGGGGCATTTGTTGGCGGCATGGACGACGCCGGGCGCTGGGCCTTGGTGCGCCGCTCGCCCCGCGCTGCCGGGGCGCATTCGGCCGAGACGCTGGAACATGTGGCGATGACCTTGCTGCGCCGCTATGGCGTGGTGTTCTGGCGGCTGCTGGAACGTGAGGCGGACTGGTTGCCGAGTTGGCGCGAATTGCTGCGCACGTTCCATCGGCTGGAGGCGCGTGGTGAGATTCGCGGCGGGCGGTTTGTCAGCGGCCTGGCGGGCGAGCAGTTTGCGTTGCCGGAGGCGATTCCGTTGTTGCGCGAAGTCAGGCGCAGGCCGCATGACGGCAGCTTGATTGCGGTGTGTGGGGCGGACCCGCTGAACCTGGTGGGCACGTTGTTGCCGGGCAATAAGGTGCCGGCGGTGAGTGGTAATCGGATTGTGTATCGGGATGGCGTGCCGGCGGCGGTGATGGTCGCGGGCAAACAGCAGGTGTTGGTGGATGTTGATCAGCAGGCGGTGCAGGAAAAACTGATCAGGCATTGATGACGCCATCGCAGGCAAGCCAGCTCCCACAGTTGATGGGGTTCTGTGGGAGCCGGGCTTGCCCGCGATGAGGCCCGCCCGGCCACCCTCAATCACTGGGTGCGCGGCTGCTCGGTCAACACCACCGAAACCGGCACCTCTTCAGCCGGCTCATCCACCTGCGCCGTACGCTTGGGCAGCCAAACCTGTTGTGGATAAGTTTGCGCGAAGTGCACCTCATCACAGTTATCCACAAGCTTTTTCAGGCGCTGGTTAAACGCACGACTCACCGCATATTGCCCGCCCGACACGGTGCGGAATTGCGCCGTGAGCACCACGCCGTTGAGGTCCATTTTGTCGACGCCAAACACTTCCAGCGGCCCTTGCAGGTTGTACTTGAGGAACACGTCGTCGCGGATCGATTGCCCAGCCTCGCGGATCAGTTCCACGGCCTTGTCCACATCGGTGTCGTAGGTGAACTGCACCGAGAAGAATGCGTAGGCGAATTGCCGCGACTGGTTGGTGACCGCCTTGATCTGCCCGAACGGCACCGAGTGCACAAAACCCTTGCCGTCGCGCAGGCGCAGGGTGCGGATGGTCAGGCCTTCGACGGTGCCGGCGTGGCCGGAGTCGAGCACCACCCAATCGCCGATCGACAGCGTGTCTTCGATGATGATGAACAGGCCGGTGATCACATCCTGCACCAATTGCTGCGAGCCGAAACCGATGGCCAGGCCGACCACACCGGCACCCGCCAGCAACGGCGCGACATTGATGCCCAGGTTGGCCATGGTGGTGATCGCGCAAATCACCACGAGGATGATCTTCACCGCGTTGCGCAGCAGCGGCAGGATGGTTTTGACCCGCGTACTCGGCTGGCGACTGGAGCGTTTATTCACCGGTGGTTTCAGCGCTTCCTGGATCGCGGTGTCGAGCACTACCCAAAACAGCCAGGTCATCAACAGGATCAGGCCGATGCTGCTGAGGGAATCGCTGATCGCCCGGCCCACGGAGTTGCGCTGGGCAAATTCGAACAGCGATATGCCCCAGATACGCCCGAGGATTTCGATAAAGGCGACGGCCATGACAATGCGCAAGATCGCGTGCAGCAGGCTCAGGAAGCGTTCCTTGTAGGCGCTGCTGCGCTGGATCGCCACCTGGCTGCGGGACTTGAACAGGTGTTGCAGCACCGTGCTGAGGAACACCGTGCCGATCAGCAAAATCGTGGTGAACAGCGCGCAACGCAGGGCTTTCTGGTTGTCGTCGCCAGCGCCGATCAGGTTGATGGCCGAGACCAGCACCATCAACAGAATCGGCCAGTACCACAACCCGGAAAAAACCCGAAGTGATTGCTGCAATGCCGGGTGTTTAAGGCGCTGGGCCAGCGGCCGATTGCGGATCAGATGCGCCACCGGGCGACGCAGGCGCACCACCAGCACTCCGAAAATCACCGCCGCAAACAGGCCGGTGAACACCGCGATGCTGCTGGTGATATTACCGCCCAATTGGCGAGCGATTTGCGGGCTGGTCAGCGCGTCGCTGAGGGCGGCGAGGAAGCCGATCAGGAACAGCGGCTTGGGGCAGTAGTCACGAATAATCTGCACGGCCGGGCGTTTGTGGCCGACGTTGAACATGACGATGACGCACAACAACATCGAGGTGGAAAAGATGCCGCTGCTGGTGGCGTAGGCAAAACACAGCGCCAGCGCGCGCCCTACCGATGTGGGTAAAAAATGGCTGACGTAGAGGGTCAATGGCAGACAGATAACGGCAGGAATCGTGTAGGTCACCACATAGCCCAGCACGGCTTGCAGGCGTTTGCGCTGTGCGACGAAATGCCGGCGACTCAAGCGTTGCACGATAAAGCGCCCCAGCAACGTCAATACCGCAAAGGCGCCCACCCATACACCCGACAGCAGCAGGAAGTCGCCGGCCACGCTCCATGGCGAACGTTCGGCGGTCTGGTCGACCAGGCGCCCTACTTCGTCCGCCGCGCGATCGGCGCGCAAACGCCAGGCGTCGATCAGGTTCTGGTTGAGGTCGAGCTTGTCCTGTACATCGTCGATGCTGGAACTGATGGCCCCGAGCAGGCCGCCTTCCACCAATAACTCCGGCTTGGCCGGCGTGGCAGGTTCAGCCGGCGCTGGGGTCGCGGCTTGCAATGCGCCATTGCCACACAACAGCAGCGCACCAAGCAGTAATGCAGTCTTTAGATTCAGCAAAACGCCGGGCCTCCATCAGCAGGGTCTGTAAGGAACTGACGGGTTTAAGCGCTGATCGTTCCCATGCTCTGCGTGGGAATGCAGCCTTGGGCGCTCTGCGTCTGCATTAGAAAGCGTGACGCGGAGCGTCACCGGAGGCATTCCCACGCGGAGCGTGGGAACGATCTGTCCAGTGTGGGAGCCGGGCCCACCGCTATCGCAGGCAAGCCAGCTCCCACACTTCTGACCGTGTACCGTCTGTAGGAACAGCGAAACTTTCAAGCAAAAACGGCAGTCATCCCAAAACGGAGGTCACCCGACCCTACATCCACGGGAGCAAGCATGGCGGCGATTCATATGGGCATTTCCGACTGGCGCGGGGGGTTGTCATGACCCACCCGGAATTGATCCCCGTCACGCCCACCACGGCCATCACGCGGTTCACCGTGCTGACGGTGAATATCCACAAGGGCTTCACCGCGCTGAACCGGCGCTTTATCTTGCCCGAGCTGCGTGAAGCGGTGCGCAGTGTGGGCGCCGACATGGTGTTCCTGCAGGAAATCCACGGCACCCACGAACGCCATCCGCAGCGCTACAGCGACTGGCCGAAGATGCCGCAGTACGAATTCCTCGCCGACAGCATCTGGCCGCAGTTCGCCTATGGGCGCAACGCGGTCTACCCGCATGGCGACCACGGCAATGCGTTGCTGTCGAAATTCCAGATCGTGCGCTACGACAACCTCGATATTTCGCAGAGCGGCCATGAAAGCCGTGGCTTGCTGCATTGTGTGTTGCGCCTGCCGGGCAGCGGCCAGGAGGTGCATGCGATCTGCATGCACTTGGGCCTGCGCGAGGTGCATCGCCAGCAACAATTGCGTTTGCTGGAGCAGCGTATCAGCGAGATTCCTGCCGACGCGCCGCTGGTGGTGGCCGGTGACTTCAACGACTGGCGCCAGAAGGCCGACCTGAGCCGCAGCGGCCTCAAGGAAGTCTTCGTCGAGGCCCACGGCAAGCCCGCACGCACGTTCCCGGCGCGTCTGCCGCTACTGCCGCTGGACCGCATCTACGTGCGCAACCTGAAGATTCATAACCCCAAGGTGCTGACGACTCGGCCCTGGTCGCATCTGTCCGACCATGTGCCGCTGTCGGTGGAGATCGAGTTATGACTGTCGCAGTAGAGCACATCGCCACTGATCAGCCGCCGGACGAAGCCAAGGCGCGGGATGTCGATTACGGCTGGCAGAGCGGTAACCAAGTGGAGCTGCTGGAGAACGGCGAGGCGTACTTTCCCCAGGTGTTCGAGGCCCTGCGTGGGGCGCAGCGGGAGATCCTGCTGGAGACCTTTATTCTGTTCGAAGACAAGGTCGGCCATGAACTCAAAGGCATCTTGATCGAAGCGGCGCAGCGCGGCGTGAAGGTGGTGGTCAGCCTCGATGGCTTTGGCTGCGGCGAGCTGAGCCCGGCCTTTATGGGCGAGTTGGCGGAGGCTGGCGTGCTGGTGCAGATGTTCGACCCGGCGTCGAAAATGTTAGGGATTCGTACCAACTGGTTTCGTCGCCTGCACCGCAAGATAGTGGTGGTGGACGCCACGGTGGCGTTTATTGGCGGGATCAACTTTTCGGCTGATCACCTCGGCGACTTCGGCGCCGAAGCCAAGCAGGATTACGCCGTGCAAATCATCGGCCCGGCCGTGGCGGACTTGCACCATTTCGCCCTCGCCCAAAGTGGTCGCCAGGTTCGCACCCGGCGCGGCTGGCGGCGGCGCCAGCAACGGCCCTCGCTGTGGACGACCGCAAACGACGACGGCCTGGTGCGCCTGATCTATCGCGACAACGTGCAGCACCGCGACGACATCGAAGAGGCGTATATCCATGCGTTGAGCAAGGCGCAAAAACGCGCGGTGATTGCCAATGCCTACTTCTTCCCCGGCTACCGCCTGCTGCGCGAGATCCGTAATGCCGCGCGGCGTGGCGTGCACGTGCAACTGATCATGCAAGGCCAGCCCGATGTGCTGCTGGCCAAGCTGGCGGCGCGCATGCTCTACGATTATTTGCTCAAGGATGGCGTGGTGATTCACGAGTATTGCCAGCGCCCGCTGCACGGCAAAGTCGCGTTGGTGGATGATGATTGGAGCACGGTGGGCTCAAGCAATCTGGACCCGCTGAGCTTGTCGCTGAACCTGGAAGCTAACGTGCTGATTCGCGACCGCGGGTTCAATCAGCAGCTCTACGAGCGCCTGGAAATGCTCGCCAAAAACCACTGCCAGACCATGCCGGAAAATCGCAAGCCGCGCCTGTGGCTATGGCGTTTGACCGTGGGCTTCCTGGTGTTTCATGTGATGCGCCATTTCCCCGCGCTGACCGGCTGGCTGCCCGCACACAAGCCGCGCTTGAAACCCTTCGAGAGCCAGGCCCATGACCGCTGAAGCCGGCAGTTCACGATTCAAGCGCTGGAAGAAACCGCTGACCGTCGCCTTCTTCCTGTTGTTGATTGTGCTGTTCACCTTGCTCGCGCGGCGCATCGACTGGAGCGAAGTGCTGCAGACGCTGGGCGACTTCAAGCTGCGCACGCTGTTGATCGCCGGTGCGCTGACCCTGTGCAGTTTTCTGGTGTACGCCAGCTTCGATCTGATCGGCCGCACCTACATTCGCCAGCCGCTGCGCTGGAAGCAGATTCTGCCGGTGGGGATTATCAGCTATGCGTTCAACCTCAACCTCAGCGCGTGGGTCGGCGGGATTGCCATGCGTTATCGCCTGTATTCGCGGCTCGGCGTAAGCACCAGCAATATCGCCAAGATTCTTGGGCTGAGCCTGGCGACCAATTGGTTTGGCTATATGGCGCTGGCCGGCGTGGTGTTCAGCAGCGGCCTGGTGACGATGCCGCCCGGCTGGAAAGTCAGCACCTTGGCGTTGCAGGGCATTGGTGTGGTGCTGGTGTTGGCCAGCCTCGGCTACTTGGCGGCATGCCGGTTCTCGAAGAAACGTGCGTGGTCGATCAAGGGCATCGAGATCAATCTGCCGTCGTTGCGCATGGCGTGTTTGCAGTTGGCTCTGGGCGCGTTGAATTGGTCGTTGATGGCGGCGGTGATTTTTACCTTGTTGCCGGCCAAGTTGGACTACCCGCTGGTGTTGGGGGTGTTGCTGATCAGCGCGATTGCCGGCGTGGTGACGCATATTCCAGCCGGGCTTGGGGTGTTGGAGGCGGTGTTTATTGGCTTGCTGCAGCATGAGGCGTCGCGCGGGAGTTTGCTGGCGGGGTTGATTGCCTATCGGGCGGTGTACTTTATTTTGCCGCTGGTGATTGCGTTGGTGATGTACCTCGCGGTGGAGGCTAAGGCCAAGGCGTTGCGGGTGAAGAAGACACCGGCTTGATGCAGTGTTGGCAGGACGGGCGCCATCGCGGGCAAGCCCGCTCCCACCTTTGGAATGCATTCCACTGTGGGAGCCGGGCTTGCCCGCGATGGCGCTTGAGAGGGCAACGCTTTATCGGGACTGGATGATGCTCAACCGCTCGCCCACCACCATCTCGGTAATCCAGTCCACCAGGATTGAGGTGTAGGCCTGCTGCGACACCGGGTCGCTCAACGAGTGGTCGGCGCCGTCGATGATGCGGTGGGTCAAGGAATGAGTCTGCTGACACGCCGCGCGGTAACTCATGATGGTGGCGTGGGGCACGTGGTCGTCGGTTTCCGACTCGACAATCAGCACATCGCCGGTGAATTTCGCGCAGGCATGCAGAGCGCGGTTGGTTTCGGCGTGCACCAGGGTGCTGCGGTAATCCATCAGGTCGACCTTGTCCAAGTCGCGTTTGGGCTTGAGCCATTCCTGATCGCGGTACAGCGCCGGCACGCGCAGCGCCAGCCAGCGCACCGGGCGCAATGAGGTGAGAATCGCCGCCAGGTAGCCCCCGTAGCTGGTGCCCACTACCGCTACGGCCGAGGTGTCGATGGCCGGGTGCGACAGCAAGCGGTCGTAGGCCGCCAGCAGGTCGCGCAGGTTGTCTTCGCGGGTGACGCGGGACAACGGAATACCGGTGCCGGCGTGGCCGCGCAGGTCGAAGGTCAGGCACACGCAGCCTAACCCGGCGATGCCTTTGGCGCGCTCAAGGTCGCGCTCCTGGCTACCGCCCCAACCGTGCACAAACAACACGCCAGGAACTTTGGATTTTGGGCTCAGGAAGGTGCCGCTCATCTGTTCGTCGTCGATATCGATCGCAATGCTTTCGCTTCTAGCCGTCATAAGATTTAACCGTCACGTACTTGAGAAGAAAGTCGCTGTTTTCTGCGGGGCCGCGATACACCTCAATGGCGTCTGCCGGCAGCGGTTGGTCCACGTAGGTTTCCACCGATGAAACGCGAATAGCGCGCAGGCCGGGCTTGTTGATAAAGCTCTGCAACGCCGCGACTTCCGCGCTGCTGGCCCCGCCCATGCGCCAGGATTGTTCGAGCACGCCGCTACGGCGCTGGCCTTCACTGTCCAGGCCTTGGGCGATGTCGTAGTTGCGCCGTGAGGCGTAGAAACCAGGGTAGGCCTGATCGGCCGCCGTGTCGAAAACCTGGGCTTGCTCGATGGCCTCACGTACGTCGTCGGGCAGGTCGAGCTTCAACAAGTCTTCGTAATAGCCGGGCACCACCAGCAGGTTGGAGCCGCCATAGACGTCTTCGCCCTGCCCGTCCTGGGTGAGGTATTGCTCGCCGCAGTAGCTGAACACGTGATCGCCGATAAAACTCTGGCCCACGCTGTGGGTGACCACCTCGCGCAGGTCTTGCTCCAGCACCACGCCTTCGGCGAACAACTGCTGCGCTTCGGGCCGCGCCAGTAACGCTTCGAACTCGTCGAGACTGTGGATAACTTCTTGCCCGCGGCCAGCGCAGGCATGCACGGGTTTCAGGCGGATCGGCCCGCTGTAGAGCAAGCGCGTGGCGGCGGGCAACGCATCTTTCAGGGCGAACACACTCAGGCCGTCGAGCACGACTTTGCGCACACGCTCGCAGAACAACGGCGACCAGCCTTCGGGCGCCGTGGATTCAGGGCTGAACACGCCATGGGTGATGGCTTTGGTGCAGATGAAATCGTGATCGACGTAACCGCCCCATAGGTCGTGCGGGCCTGTGACGTTGAGCTTGAGTGCCTGGGCGGCGCCGACCAGGGTTTGCGTAGGCAACAGATACAGTTCACGGTCGGCGTGTTTCTGCGGGTCATAGCTGCCGCCGAACTTGAGCCCCAGGATCTGCGCCAGCCAGCGCGCCAGTGCGAGGTTGGTGCTGACTTCGTGCTGCGGTGCGCCTGCTCGTGTTGAGTGAGCGACCACCAGTTTCTTGCGTTGAGTCGGGGTCATGCGTCCCCCTTGGCTATCCTGCCATGTGTGTGAATAGACCTTTGCAGGGATCAAGCCAAGGCACGACTGAAAAGGATGGTTGTTAAATCAACCAGTTACTGAAAAAGTAGTGGCAGTAGGCCTGTTTGATTCTGCACGACACGAGGTTAAACACGCGGCGTTCTGCACGATTCACACGGCCCTCGCCTGGCGCCAGCTAAGCTGCTGGAAGCCAGCCCACCGACCACGAGGCATCACGTATGGCCAAGCAAGCGCTCATCCTGATCGACATCCAGAACGACTATTTCCCCCAAGGCAAGTGGCCACTCGACGGCGTGGAAGCGGCGGCAGACAAGGCCGCGCAAGTGCTGGCTGCCTTTCGTCAGGCCGGTGATGCCGTGATTCATGTGCGCCATGAGTTCACCGCCGACGATGCACCGTTCTTCACGCCGGGCTCCGAGGGCGCGCATCTGCATGCCAAGGTGCTGAATGAGGCGGATGAGCCGGTGGTGCTTAAACACTTCGTGAATGCGTTTCGCGGAACTGATCTGCGGGCCTTGCTGGAAAAACGCGCCATCACCGAGGTGGTCGTGGTGGGCAGCATGAGCCATATGTGCATCGACGGCGTGGTGCGGGCCGCTGCGGACCTGGGCTACAAGGTGACGGTGCTGCATGATGCGTGCGCCACGCGGGATCTGGAATTCAATGGGCAGGTGATTCCGGCGGCGCAGGTGCATGGGGCCTTTATGGCTTCATTGGCCTTTGGTTATGCGGGTGTGGTGTCGACGGATGAATACTTGAAGGCCCAAGCGGCGGCATAACCGCCACTTGTCTGCAAGGGTTCAGCGGGTAGCGATGATGAACAGGCGGGGAAATGGCAGTAACACCGTGCCATCGCCCAGGGCTGGGTAAGCCTGGGTAATACGCGCCTGGTATTCCTGTAGGAAAGCGGCTTTTTCACTGTCGCTCAACGGCGCAAGAAAGGGCCGCAACGCCGACGCCTTGAACCACTCCACCACCGCCGCGGAATCCGCCAAGGGATGCTGATAGGTGGTGCGCCATACGTCGACGGTGCTGCAGTGTTTGCTCAGCAGCTCGTAGTAGTAACTCGCGGTGTGGCGCTCATTGTGTTTCACCGCGCCGATCTTCGCCGACCATGGGCCTTCGGCAGCCACTTCGCGGGCCAGGCGGTGGGCAGGTTCGTCGAGGTTGTCCGGGGTTTGCACGGCCAGCGTGCCGCCAGGTGTCAGTTGGTTGACCAAGTGCGGATACAGCGTGGCGTGATCCGGCAGCCATTGCAGGGAGGCGTTGGCCAGAATCACGTCGAATTTTTGTGCCGGACTCCAGGCACCGATATCCGCTAATTCAAAGCTCAGCGCCGGTAGCCGCTTGCGCGCATCCACCAGCATGTCGTCGGAGCTGTCCAGGCCGGTGACGTGCGCCTGAGGAAAACGCTCGGCCAACACCTCGGTGGAATTGCCAGGGCCGCAGCCCAGGTCGACGGCGCTGCGCACATCGGTAGTGGGAATGGCCGCGACCAGGTCACGGACGGGGCGTGTGCGCTGCTGTTCAAACATCGTGTACTGCTTGGATGACCAGGTCATCGCGGCGTTCCTTCTTGTTGAGGTTGGCCACAGCCTAAATCTTGTGAGCCATGAGAACAAATGCCAGGATTGGTGACCTCCCATACCTTGAAAGTATCCTTATGTTGGAACTCTTATGTTGGAATTTCGCCAGCTCAAAGCCTTCATTGCGATTGCCGAAGAAGGCTATATCACCCGCGCGGCAGAGCGCCTGGGGATGCAGCAACCGCCGCTGACCCGGCTGCTGCAAAGCCTTGAAGCCGAACTGGGCGTGATGTTGATGGAGCGTCTGCCCCGTGGCGTGCGCCCGACCACCGCCGGGCTGGCCTTGTTGGATGAGGCCCGCAACATTCTCGCCCAGGTTGAAGGGGTAACCGACGTGGTGCGCCGTGCAGCTCGCGGTGAGCGCGGCCGCTTGGCGATTGGCTTCACCAGCTCCGCTGCGCTGCACCCGTTCGTGCCCAGCGTGTTGCGGCTGTTTCGCGAAACCTTTGTCGGCGTCTCGGTGGTGCTGGAAGAAGCGGGCACCGGCGAGCTGTTGGACGCGCTGGTGCATGAAAAACTCGACGCGGCGTTTATCCGCTCGCCGCTCAGCGGCACGCAATCGTTGCAAGACCAACCGATTCTGGTGGAGCCGATGTTGCTGGCGCTGCCTACCGATCATCCGCTGGCCATCGACGCGCAATCGCCCCTGCCCTTGGCCGCGTTGGCGACCGAAGCGTTTGTGCTGTATCGCCGCCGCGTAGGGTTGGGTTTGTATGACGCGATTCTGGTGGCTTGCCGTGAAGCAGGGTTCAGCCCGCAGGTGGTTCAGGAAGCGCCACGCATGACCGCGACATTGAGCCTGGTGGCGGCGGGACTTGGGGTGTCCATAGTGCCGGCGTCGATGCAAAGGCTGCGTGGGGACGGCATCGTTTATCGCGAACTGACCGAGTGTCGTAGCCTGGTGGCACCGTTGCACTTGGCCACGCGGGTCGGTGACGGCTCGGCGGTTTTGCGGCGTTTCAAGGAGATGGTGGTGGCAGCGGCTGCGGCAGAGGCCTGATCATCGGCAATAAAAAACCCCCGAGGCCTGGGCCATCGGGGGTTTTGTGCGTTCTGGGTGCTGGACCTTAGAACGGGATATCGTCATCAAAGCTGTCGAAATCCGGAGCCGGCTGTGGTGCGGCCTGTTGTGGAGGCGGCGCCTGGCGCGACTGTTGCGGTGCCGACTGCTGCGGGCGCGGAGCCTGCTGGCGTGGGGCCGGAGCGGACTGCTGGTAGTTGTTGCCGCCGCCTTGTTGGTCGCCCTGTTGTGGACGGCCGCCGAGCAGTTGCATGGTGCCTTGCATGTCGACCACGATTTCAGTGGTGTAACGCTTGATGCCGTCTTTTTCCCACTCGCGGGTTTGCAGTTTGCCTTCGATGTAGACCTGCGAACCTTTGCGCAGGTATTCACCGGCGATCTCTGCGACCTTGCCGAACATCGACACGCGGTGCCATTCGGTTTTCTCGACCTTCTGGCCGGTTTGCTTGTCGGTCCACTGTTCGCTGGTCGCCAGACTCAGGTTGGTCACGGCGTTACCGTTAGGCAGGTAGCGAACTTCGGGATCCTGGCCGCATGTACCGACCAATATGACTTTGTTAACCCCACGGGCCATAACGTTCTCCTAGGCTGGGCGCGCTGTCGGCACTGGGTTGACCAGTTGCTCGAGCGTCGCGCGATCCAATAATTCGGTGTCCAATTTGATGTAAATGGCCGCCTCTTCAGCGACCACAACTGCATCTGTTACCCCAACGACGGCCTTCAGGCGCTCGACCAGACCGCTTTCACGGATCGCCTCAGGCGATAGCGGCAAACGCAGACTTGTGACGTAGGGAGGTTCGCGCATGGTAACAGCAAAGGCCAGCCAAAGTGCAGCCAGCCCGGCGCATCCGAGGAACACAACCGACAAACCGCCATGCTGGAACATCCAGCCGCCCATGATGCCGCCCAGCGCAGAACCCAGGAACTGGCTGGTGGAATACACCCCCATCGCCGTGCCCTTGCCACCGGCGGGTGAAACTTTACTGATCAGCGAAGGCAACGAGGCCTCCAGCAGGTTGAACGCGGTAAAGAACACCACCGTACCGATTACCAGCGCCCGCAGGCTATCGCCGAACTGCCAGAAGAATAGCTCAGTGAGCATCAGCGTCGCGACGGCGCCGAGCAAAACTCGTTTCATTTTGCGTTTCTTCTCGCCGTAGATGATGAACGGGATCATGGCGAAGAACGAGATCAACAAGGCGGTGAGGTAGACCCACCAGTGCTGCTCCTTGGGCAGGCCGGCTTTTTCGACCAGCGCCAGAGGCAAGGCAACGAAGCTGCACATAAGCATGGCGTGCAACACGAAGATACCCAAATCCAGGCGCAGCAGGTCCGGATGCTTGAGCGTCGGCAACAATGCCTTGCGTGCCACGCCGGACTCACGGTGCTGCAACGTGCCGGTGGAACGCGGCACCATGAACGCCACGATCACGATCCCGAACAACGCCATGCCGCCCGTGGCCAGGAACAGCCCGTGCAAGCCAAAGGCGCGCGTCAGCAATGGGCCGACCACCATGGCCACCGCAAACGACAGGCCGATGGTCATGCCGATCATGGCCATGGCCTTGGTGCGATGTTGCTCGCGGGTCAGGTCCGAGAGCAGCGCCATGACGGCGGCGGAAATCGCACCGGCGCCCTGCAGGACGCGTCCGGCGATTACGCCCCAGATCGAGTCGGACTGTGCCGCGAGGACACTGCCGAGGGCGAACACGATGAGCCCGAGGTAAATCACCGGCCGACGGCCGATGCGGTCGGAAATGATCCCGAACGGAATCTGAAACAGCGCCTGGGTCAGGCCGTAGGCGCCAATCGCCAGGCCAATCAATGCGGGGGTTGCGCCTGCGAGATCCATTCCATAGGTCGCCAGCACCGGCAACACCATAAACATGCCAAGCATACGGAAGGCGAACACCAGGGCCAGACCGCTTGCCGCTCGGGTCTCGCCGCTACTCATGCGTTCGCTGTGGGGATCGTGCATGGAAAAACCTCGTGTGAACCGGCGGCGATTCTACCAGTCCCATCGATTGAGAGGGTATATGCGGCGCTTTGCCGCGCAGCTTTCATGTAAGGCTGCACCCGGCACTTTGACAGTGTATATTCATCCAGTCTTTAGCCGTATACTCCTGCATTATTTACGCCCGCCGTGCGAGGCCATCTTGGACAAGATCCTGATTCGTGGGGCTAGAACCCACAACCTGAAGAACATCGACCTGACCCTGCCCCGGGACAAACTGATCGTCATCACCGGCCTGTCCGGCTCCGGCAAATCGTCACTGGCGTTCGACACGCTGTATGCCGAAGGTCAGCGTCGCTATGTGGAATCGCTGTCGGCCTATGCCCGGCAATTCCTGTCGATGATGGAAAAGCCCGACGTCGACACCATTGAAGGCCTGTCGCCGGCGATCTCCATCGAGCAGAAGTCGACGTCCCATAACCCACGCTCCACCGTGGGCACCATTACCGAAATCTACGACTACCTGCGCTTGCTGTATGCGCGCGTGGGTATTCCGCGCTGCCCGGACCACGATATTCCCCTGGAAGCCCAGACCGTCAGCCAGATGGTCGACCTGGTGCTGGCCCAGCCGGAAGGCGCCAAGCTGATGCTGCTGGCGCCGGTGATTCGAGAGCGTAAAGGCGAACATCTTTCGGTTTTTGAAGAACTGCGTGCGCAAGGTTTTGTGCGCGCACGTATCAACGGCAAGCTCTATGAGCTGGATGAAGCGCCGAAGCTCGACAAGCAGAAGAAGCACTCCATTGATGTGGTAGTCGACCGCTTCAAGGTCCGCGCCGATTTGCAACAGCGCCTGGCCGAGTCGTTCGAGACCGCGCTGAAGTTGGCGGACGGTATTGCACTGGTCGCACCGATGGACGACGAGCCGGGCGAAGAGATCATCTTCTCCGCGCGCTTTGCCTGCCCGATCTGTGGTCACGCGATCAGCGAGCTGGAACCCAAGCTGTTTTCCTTCAACAACCCGGCTGGCGCCTGCCCGACCTGTGATGGCCTGGGGGTTAAGCAGTTCTTTGACATCAAGCGCCTGGTCAACGGTGACCTGACCCTGGCGGAAGGTGCGATACGCGGCTGGGACAGGCGCAATGTCTACTACTTCCAGATGTTGGGGTCGCTGGCATCGCACTATAAATTCAGCCTGGAAGTGCCGTTCAACCAACTGCCGGCCGAGCTGCAAAAAGTCATCCTGCACGGCAGCGGCTCGCAGAACGTCGACTTCAAATACCTGAACGACCGTGGCGATATCGTCAAACGTTCGCACCCGTTCGAAGGTATCGTGCCGAACCTGGAGCGTCGCTACCGCGAGACCGAGTCGGCGAGCGTGCGCGAAGAGCTGGCCAAGTTCCTCAGCACTCAGCCTTGCCCGGATTGCCGGGGCACTCGCCTGCGTCGTGAAGCACGGCATGTGTGGGTGGGTGAGAAGACCTTGCCGGCAGTGACCAATCTGCCGATTGGCGACGCGTGTGAGTACTTTGGAGTGCTCAAGCTGACCGGACGACGTGGGGAAATTGCCGACAAGATCCTCAAGGAGATTCGTGAGCGCCTGCAGTTCCTGGTTAACGTTGGCCTGGATTACCTGTCGCTGGATCGCAGCGCCGATACCCTGTCAGGCGGCGAAGCCCAGCGGATCCGTTTGGCCAGCCAGATTGGTGCCGGCCTCGTGGGCGTGTTGTACATCCTCGATGAACCGTCGATTGGCTTGCACCAGCGAGACAACGACCGCCTGCTGGGAACGCTGAAGCACCTGCGGGATATCGGCAACACGGTGATCGTGGTCGAGCACGATGAAGATGCGATTCGCCTGGCGGATTATGTGGTCGACATTGGCCCGGGTGCGGGTGTGCACGGGGGGCATATTGTTGCCGAGGGCACGCCTGCCGAGGTCATGGCTCACCCGGACTCGTTGACCGGTAAGTACCTGTCCGGCCGCGTGAAGATTGAAGTGCCGGCCAAGCGTACGCCACGCAACAAGAAGCTGGCGCTGCACCTCAAGGGCGCGCGCGGCAACAACTTGCGCAATGTCGACCTGGAAATCCCACTGGGTTTATTGACCTGTGTGACCGGTGTATCCGGTTCGGGCAAGTCGACGCTGATCAACAACACGCTGTTCCCACTGAGCGCCACTGCCTTGAACGGCGCGACAACCCTGGAAGCGGCTGCGCACGACAGCATCAAGGGCCTTGAGCATCTGGACAAAGTCGTCGACATCGACCAAAGCCCGATTGGCCGTACGCCGCGCTCCAACCCGGCGACCTATACCGGGTTGTTCACGCCGATTCGCGAACTGTTCGCCGGCGTACCGGAGTCCCGCTCGCGGGGTTATGGGCCTGGCCGGTTCTCGTTCAACGTCAAGGGCGGGCGCTGCGAAGCGTGCCAGGGCGATGGCCTGATCAAGGTTGAGATGCACTTTTTGCCGGACATCTACGTGCCGTGCGATGTGTGCAAGAGCAAGCGCTATAACCGCGAAACTCTGGAGATCAAGTACAAGGGCAAGAGCATCCACGAAACCCTCGAAATGACCATCGAGGAAGCACGGGTGTTCTTCGACGCGGTTCCAGCGTTGGCGCGCAAGCTGCAAACGCTGATGGATGTGGGCCTGTCGTACATCAAGCTGGGGCAATCGGCGACTACCTTGTCCGGCGGCGAGGCGCAGCGGGTGAAGTTGTCTCGTGAGCTGTCCAAGCGTGACACCGGCAAGACCTTGTATATCCTCGATGAGCCGACCACGGGTCTGCACTTTGCGGACATTCAGCAGTTGCTGGACGTGCTGCACCGCCTGCGCGACCACGGCAACACAGTGGTGGTGATTGAGCACAACCTGGATGTGATCAAGACTGCCGATTGGCTGGTGGACCTGGGGCCGGAAGGCGGTTCCAAGGGCGGCCAGATCATTGCGGTGGGCACGCCGGAACAGGTTTCCGAGATGCCGCAGTCGCATACCGGTTACTACTTGAAGCCGTTGTTGGCACGCGATAAAGCCTGATTTGTCTGGCGCATGAAAAAGCCCCTGTCACTTTGCGTGACAGGGGCTTTTTTTGTAGCCGGGAATCAGAACTGCGATTGCAGGTAATTCTCCAGACCAACCAATTTGATCAGGCCCAGCTGCTTTTCCAGCCAGTAGGTGTGATCTTCTTCGGTGTCATTCAACTGCACCCGGAGGATTTCGCGGGTGACATAGTCGTTGTGCTGCTCGCAGAGCTCGATGCCCTTGCAGAGCGCGGCACGCACCTTGTACTCGAGGCGAAGATCGGCTGCGAGCATGTCAGGCACCGTGGTGCCCACATCCAGGTCGTCGGGACGCATGCGTGGCGTGCCTTCGAGCATAAGAATACGGCGCATCAGCGCGTCGGCATGCTGTGCCTCTTCTTCCATTTCATGGTTGATACGTTCGTAGAGCTCAGTAAAGCCCCAGTCTTCGTACATACGCGAATGGATGAAATATTGGTCACGCGCTGCCAGTTCGCCCGTCAGCAACGTGTTGAGGTAATCGATTACGTCGGGGTGACCTTGCATCGCCCTACATCTCCCTGCTTGAAAGTCTGTAGTTTGAACCATCATGACCCGGAGGTCACCAGACCAACGGCAGAAAAGCGAAGATTTTCTGAGAAAAGTAGCGGAAATAACGCAAAAACCGCCCTAATGAGGGCGGTTCTGCTTCTCGTTTAGAGTCAGCTAAGCGTTACGCCCAGCGTCGTTGCAATGCCTTGGCCGTAATCGGGGTCGGCTTTGAAGAAGTGCTGCAACTGGCGCTGAACCACATCCCTGCTCACGCCATCCATAGCCCCGGCAATGTTATTGATCAGCAGGGCCTTTTGCCCGGCATCCATCAAACGGAACAGTGCGCCTGCGTGACTGTAGTAGTCGGTGTCTTCACGCTGATCGTAGCGATTCGCCGCGCCATTGAGTGCCAGAGGTGGCTCAGCGTATTGAGGCGCCTGTTGTGGCGTACCAGCGACGCTGTTTGGTTCATAGTTAGGAGACGCACCTCCGAAACCAAAGGACATCGAACCGTCACGCTGATTGTTATTAACCGGGCTTAAGGGAGCATTGACCGGCAACTGCTGGTGGTTGGTGCCAACACGATAACGGTGAGCATCCGCATAAGCGAAAACGCGGCCTTGAAGCATGCGGTCCGGCGAAAGACCAACACCCGGAACCATGTTGCTTGGGCCAAAGCATGCCTGCTCGACTTCAGCAAAGTAATTCACCGGATTACGGTCCAGCACGAGCTCGCCAACCTCGATCAGCGGAAACTCCTGCTGTGACCAAGTTTTGGTCACGTCAAACGGGTTTTCGTAGTGAGCTTCAGCCTCGGCTTCGGTCATGACCTGAATGTTGACGCTCCACTTGGGAAAGTCGCCCCGCTCGATAGCGTTGAACAGGTCACGCTGAGCGTAATCAGGATCAGTGCCGGCAATGCGAGTCGCCTCTTCAGGCGTCAGGTTCTTGATACCTTGCTTGGTTTTGTAGTGCCACTTGACCCAATGGCGCTCCCCTTTAGCATTGATCAGGCTATAGGTATGACTCCCGAAGCCGTGCATATGGCGGTAACCGTCTGGAGTGCCACGATCCGAGAACAGGATGGTGATCTGGTGCAGCGCCTCAGGAGAGAGCGACCAGAAATCCCATACCATCTGTGCACTTTTCAGATTCGTTTGCGGCAACCGCTTTTGGGTGTGAATGAAGTCGGGAAACTTCAGCGGGTCGCGGATGAAGAACACTGGCGTGTTGTTGCCAACGATGTCCCAGTTGCCTTCTTCGGTATAGAACTTCAAAGCAAAGCCCCGCGGGTCACGCGCGGTATCCGCAGAGCCTCGCTCGCCGCCAACGGTGGAGAATCGAAGGAAAGTAGGTGTTTCTTTACCAACGGATTCGAACAGCTTCGCACTGGTGTACTGGGTGATGTCCCGGGTTACGGTGAATTTACCGTGAGCGCCCGAACCCTTGGCGTGTACGCGACGCTCAGGAATGTTTTCACGGTTGAAGTGCGCAAGCTTTTCGATCAGGTGAAAGTCATCGAGGAGCAACGGGCCACGCGGACCGGCAGTACGGGAGTTCTGGTTATCCGCAACGGGGGCGCCGCTGGCGGTAGTAAGGATATTACTCATGCTCAATCTTCCTCTGGTCAGGCTAGGAACTGCCGGCTAATCGGCTTGGAGGGAGTATTGACCATCAAGATGACACCATCAAATGCATTAAATCATGGACTTTGATAGAAAATAACTAATACAGAACCTCAACGGATAGCGGCGGGTTTATTAGAGAACCGGCAGTGACGTGAGAAATATAGCCGGTTTTCGACCGCCCACAAAAAACCGGGCACTAGGCCCGGTTCTCTGTTGCAGACTGTCGTCTTACTCGGCGCTTACAGCTTCGCCGGCAGTAGCACGATCAACCAACTCGACGTACGCCATAGGCGCGTTGTCGCCAGCACGGAAACCGCACTTGAGGATGCGCAGGTAGCCACCCTCACGGGTAGCGTAACGCTTGCCCAGGTCGTTGAAGAGCTTACCAACGATAGCTTTCGAACGAGTACGGTCGAAAGCCAGACGGCGGTTAGCCAGGCTGTCTGTCTTGGCCAAAGTGATCAGCGGCTCAGCAACGCGACGCAGTTCTTTAGCTTTCGGCAGTGTAGTTTTGATCAGCTCGTGCTCGAACAGCGACACCGCCATGTTTTGAAACATGGCCTTGCGGTGCGAGCTGGTACGGCTCAGGTGACGACCACTTTTACGATGACGCATGGTTCATTCCTTACCAAACTCACGTTCGGTGATTACGACGATCAGGCAGTCGCCTTGTCGTCCTTCTTAAGACTTGCAGGCGGCCAGTTGTCGAGGCGCATGCCGAGGGACAGACCGCGGGAGGCCAGAACGTCCTTGATTTCAGTCAAGGATTTCTTGCCCAGGTTCGGAGTCTTCAACAGTTCTACTTCGGTACGCTGAATCAGGTCGCCGATGTAGTAAATGTTTTCCGCCTTAAGGCAGTTAGCCGAACGTACAGTCAGTTCCAGATCGTCAACCGGGCGAAGCAGGATCGGATCGATCTCGTCTTCCTGCTCGATTACCACTGGTTCGCTGTCACCTTTGAGGTCGACGAACGCAGCCAACTGCTGTTGCAGAATGGTTGCAGCGCGGCGGATAGCCTCTTCAGGATCCAGAGTACCGTTGGTTTCCAGATCAATAACCAGCTTGTCCAGGTTAGTACGCTGCTCGACACGGGCGTTTTCCACCACGTATGCGATACGGCGAACCGGGCTGAACGAAGAGTCAAGCTGCAAGCGACCAATGCTGCGGCTTTCGTCTTCATCGCTCTGACGCGAGTCGGCCGGTTCATAACCACGACCACGAGCTACAGTGAGCTTCATGTTCAGGGCGCCGTTAGACGCCAGGTTAGCGATTACGTGATCGGGGTTAACGATCTCGACATCATGATCCAGCTGAATATCGGCAGCGGTAACCACCCCCGAACCCTTCTTCGACAAGGTCAGCGTAACTTCGTCACGGCCGTGCAGCTTGATAGCCAGACCTTTAAGGTTCAACAGGATTTCAATTACGTCTTCCTGTACACCTTCGATGGCGCTGTACTCGTGGAGCACACCGTCAATCTCGGCCTCGACTACTGCACAGCCGGGCATTGAGGACAACAGGATGCGGCGCAGCGCGTTGCCCAGGGTGTGGCCAAAACCACGCTCGAGAGGCTCGAGAGTGATCTTGGCGCGGGTTGGACTGACAACCTGCACATCAATGTGGCGGGGTGTCAGGAACTCATTTACCGAAATCTGCATGGATGCACCTATTTTCTAGCCCTTACTTGGAGTAGAGCTCGACAATCAGGCTTTCGTTGATGTCGGCGGACAGATCACTGCGAGCAGGAACGTTCTTGAAAACGCCCGACTTCTTCTCAGTGTCTACTTCTACCCATTCTACGCGGCCACGTTGGGCACACAGATCGAGAGCTTGGACAATGCGAAGTTGGTTTTTTGCTTTCTCGCGAATCGCGACTACGTCACCAGCACGAACCTGGTAAGACGGTACGTTAACGGTTTGGCCGTTTACGCTGACGGATTTGTGCGATACCAGCTGACGGGATTCGGCACGAGTCGAACCAAAGCCCATACGGTATACAACGTTGTCCAGACGGCATTCGAGCAGTTGCAGCAGGTTTTCACCGGTTGCACCTTTTTTGCCAGCAGCTTCTTTGTAGTAGCCGCTGAACTGACGCTCGAGAACGCCGTAGATACGACGGACCTTCTGCTTTTCACGCAGTTGGGTGCCGTAATCGGACTGGCGACCGCGGCGTTGGCCGTGGATACCAGGTGCTGCTTCAATGTTGCACTTCGATTCGATCGCGCGCACGCCGCTCTTCAGGAAGAGATCGGTGCCTTCGCGACGAGCGAGTTTGCATTTTGGACCAATGTAACGAGCCATTCTTTACAATCTCCTGGATTACACGCGGCGCTTCTTCGGCGGACGGCACCCGTTGTGCGGGATTGGCGTCACGTCGGTGATGCTGGCGATCTTATAGCCACAGCCGTTCAAAGCACGGACAGCAGACTCACGACCTGGACCTGGACCTTTGACGTTAACGTCGAGGTTTTTCAGGCCGTATTCCAGCGCAGCTTGACCAGCACGTTCAGCAGCTACTTGAGCAGCGAACGGCGTGGACTTGCGGGAACCGCGGAAACCCGAACCACCAGAGGTAGCCCAAGACAGCGCGTTACCTTGACGGTCGGTGATGGTCACGATGGTGTTGTTAAAAGAAGCATGGATGTGGGCGATGCCATCAACCACTGTCTTTTTAACTTTTTTACGAGGACGAGCAGCAGGTTTTGCCATGATAATTTTCCTGTCGATTCGCTGGGGCGATTACTTGCGGATCGGCTTACGCGGACCTTTACGGGTACGCGCGTTAGTCTTGGTACGCTGACCGCGTACTGGAAGACCACGACGATGACGCAGACCGCGATAGCAACCGAGGTCCATCAAACGCTTGATTTTCATGTTGATTTCGCGACGCAGGTCACCTTCAGTGGTGAACTTCGCCACTTCGCCACGCAGCAATTCAATCTGCTCGTCGCTCAGATCCTTGATCTTAGCGGCTGGGTTTACCCCAGCAACTGCGCAAATTTTCTGCGCAGTAGTGCGACCAACACCATAGATGTAGGTCAGCGAGATAACAGTGTGCTTGTTATCTGGAATGTTAACGCCTGC
Organism: Pseudomonas sp. MONT-RG-20F-20-E-7-02; assembly: GCF_022662395.1. Classification (NCBI taxonomy): domain Bacteria; kingdom Pseudomonadati; phylum Pseudomonadota; class Gammaproteobacteria; order Pseudomonadales; family Pseudomonadaceae; genus Pseudomonas; species Pseudomonas sp. MONT-RG-20F-20-E-7-02. Next base: position 30,434 of record NZ_JAKNQN010000008.1, on the reverse strand, counting down.
AATACGGGCCATTCAGTGGGACTCCAATTGACAGCTACCTACGCCCCGGAAGCCAAGAAATAGGGCGCGAGATAATATCGCTGTAATAACAAATAATCAACCCGGCAGCGCACTAGCTGCCGGGCTTCAAGCGGATCACACTCAGCCTTGGCGCTGTTTGTGACGCGGTTCCGCGCTGCAAATTACTCGAACAACACCTTCGCGGCGAATAATCTTGCAGTTACGGCACAGCTTTTTCACCGATGCACGAACTTTCATCACCAACTCCTCGAACCTTATGGGTACTCAGCGCAACATGCCGCTGCCGTAACCCTTCAGGTTGGCTTTCTTCATCAGGGATTCGTACTGGTGCGAAACGAGGTGCGATTGTACTTGGGACATGAAGTCCATCACAACCACGACCACGATCAGCAACGAGGTCCCGCCAAGGTAGAACGGAACGTTTGCTGCAACCACCAGGAACTGGGGCAACAAGCAGACGGCCGTCATATATAGAGCACCGAACAGGGTCAAACGAGTCAGAACGCCATCAATGTAGCGTGCAGACTGCTCACCTGGACGGATACCCGGAATAAAGGCACCGGACTTCTTCAGGTTTTCCGCTACGTCTTTCGGATTGAACATCAACGCCGTATAGAAGAAGCAGAAGAAAATAATCCCTGCACTAAACAGCAGAATATTCAACGGCTGACCAGGAGCGATCGACTGAGAGAGGTCCTGCAGCCAGCCCATGTTTTCAGACTGACCAAACCAGGTACCCAACGAAGCCGGAAACAGCAAAATGCTGCTCGCGAAAATTGCCGGAATAACACCGGCCATATTCACTTTCAGCGGCAAGTGGCTGGTCTGCGCAGCGAAGACCTTGCGGCCCTGCTGACGCTTGGCGTAGTGAACAGCAATACGACGCTGGCCACGCTCAATGAACACCACAAAACCGATAATCGCTACTGCCAGCAAACCGATAGCAACCAAGGCGAAGATATTGATATCACCCTGACGTGCAGACTCGAAAGACTGTCCAATTGCTCTCGGAAGACCGGCGACGATACCTGCGAAAATCAACATCGAGATACCGTTACCAACACCACGCTCAGTAATCTGCTCACCCAGCCACATCATAAACATCGCACCAGCCACAAATGTGGATACCGCGACGAAATAGAAGCCAAAGTCACCAGTGAACGCAACACCCTGCCCGGCCAAGCCAACGGACATGCCGATAGCTTGAACCAGGGCAAGGATGACAGTGCCGTAGCGGGTGTACTGGCTAATCTTGCGACGGCCAGCTTCACCTTCCTTCTTCAACTGCTCCAACTGCGGGCTGACGGCGGTCATCAACTGCATGATGATCGATGCCGAAATGTACGGCATGATCCCCAGTGCAAAGATACTCATCCGTTCCAGCGCGCCGCCGGAAAACATGTTGAACAAGCTAAGAATGGTCCCCTCATTCTGTCGAAACAGGTCTGCGAGTCGGTCCGGGTTGATACCTGGAACCGGGATGTGTGCGCCTATTCGGTAGACGATAATCGCCAGGAACAGAAAACGCAGACGAGCCCAAAGTTCAGACATACCGCCTTTGCCGAGCGCTGAGAGAGCACCTTGCTTAGCCATTTATTCCTCGAACTTGCCGCCAGCTGCTTCGATAGCCGAACGCGCACCTTTGGTGGCGCCGATTCCCTTGCCGATAGTGACAGCGCGAGTCACTTCACCGGACAGCATGATTTTCACACGCTGTACGTTGACGTTGATCACGTTGGCATCTTTCAGGGTCTGCACAGTAACGATGTCGCCTTCCACTTTAGCCAGCTCGGACAAACGCACTTCTGCGCGGTCCATGGCTTTCAGGGATACGAAACCGAACTTAGGCAGGCGACGATGCAGCGGCTGTTGACCGCCTTCAAAGCCTGGAGCGATGGTGCCACCGGAGCGGGAGGTTTGACCTTTGTGGCCACGGCCACCAGTCTTACCCAAACCGCTACCGATACCACGGCCCGGACGATGCTTTTCGCGACGGGAACCCGGCGCTGGACTCAGATCATTGAGTTTCATCGATTAACCCTCTACACGCAGCATGTAGTAAGCCTTGTTGATCATCCCGCGATTCTCGGGAGTATCCTGGACTTCTACAGTGTGACCGATGCGACGCAGACCCAAACCTTTAACGCACAGTTTGTGGTTAGGAATGCGGCCGGTCATGCTTTTGATCAGCGTTACTTTAACGGTAGCCATGATCAGAAGATCTCCTTGACAGTCAGACCACGCTTGGCAGCGATGGACTCAGGAGATTGCATAGCTTTCAAACCTTTGAAAGTGGCGTGAACCACGTTTACCGGGTTAGTCGAGCCGTAGCACTTGGCCAGAACGTTCTGAACGCCAGCAACTTCGAGGACAGCACGCATAGCGCCGCCAGCGATGATACCGGTACCTTCAGAAGCAGGCTGCATGTACACCTTCGAAGCGCCGTGAGCGGACTTCATAGCGTACTGCAGAGTGGTGCCGTTCAGATCAACCTGGATCATGTTGCGACGAGCAGCTTCCATTGCCTTCTGGATCGCAGCAGGCACTTCACGTGACTTGCCACGGCCGAAGCCAACACGCCCTTTACCATCACCCACCACGGTCAACGCGGTGAAAGTGAAGATACGGCCGCCTTTAACGGTTTTGGCTACGCGGTTAACTTGAACCAGCTTCTCAATGTAGCCTTCGTCGCGCTTTTGGTCGTTATTTGACATAACTTAGAACTCCAGCCCAGCTTCACGAGCAGCATCAGCCAGCGCTTTAACGCGGCCGTGGTACTTGAAGCCAGAGCGGTCGAAAGCCACTTGCGAGACGCCAGCGGCCTTAGCACGCGTAGCGACCAGCTGGCCAACCTTTGTGGCCGCGTCGATGTTGCCAGTGGCACCATCACGCAGTTCTTTATCCAAAGTCGAGGCGCTTGCCAGGACTTTGTTGCCGTCGGCCGAGATGACCTGGGCGTAGATGTGCTGCGACGAGCGGAACACGCAGAGACGCACGACTTCGAGTTCGTGCATTTTCAGGCGTGCTTTGCGAGCGCGACGCAGTCGAGTAACTTTTTTGTCGGTCATTTGCTATGCCCTACTTCTTCTTGGCTTCTTTACGACGGACGACTTCGTCCGCGTAGCGCACACCTTTGCCTTTGTACGGCTCTGGTGGACGGAAGTCGCGGATCTCAGCGGCCACCTGACCTACCAGCTGCTTATCAATACCCTTGATCAGGATATCGGTCTGGCTAGGGGTCTCAGCGGTGATGCCTTCCGGCAGTTCGTAATCCACTGGGTGCGAGAAGCCAAGGGCCAGGTTCAAAACCGTGCCTTTTGCTTGCGCTTTGTAACCAACACCGACCAGCTGGAGCTTACGCTCGAAGCCTTGGCTTACGCCTTGGACCATGTTGTTTACCAACGCACGCGTGGTACCGGCCATTGCGCGAGTTTGTTGATCGCCATTGCGAGCAGCGAAACGCAGCTCACCAGCTTCTTCAACGATCTCAACGGACGAATGGATGTTCAGTTCAAGAGTGCCCTTGGCACCCTTCACCGAAAGCTGTTGGCCTGCGAATTTGACTTCGACACCGGCTGGCAGCTTAACGGGGTTCTTAGCGACGCGAGACATGCTTATCCCCCCTTAGAACACAGTGCAAAGAACTTCGCCGCCGACACCGGCAGCGCGCGCAGCACGATCCGTCATCACACCTTTGTTGGTGGAGACGATAGACACGCCCAGACCGCCACGAACTTTCGGCAGATCTTCAGCGGACTTGTACTGACGCAGGCCTGGACGGCTAACGCGCTTCACTTCCTCGATGACCGAACGGCCTTCGAAGTATTTCAGCTCGATGGACAGCAGTGGTTTTGTTTCGCTGCTGATCTGATAACCCGCAATGTAGCCTTCGTCTTTCAGGACTTTGGCAACAGCTACCTTCAACTTGGAAGATGGCATGCTTACGACGGACTTTTCAGCCATCTGGGCATTACGGATACGAGTTAGCATGTCCGCTAACGGGTCCTGCATACTCATGGGCTAGACGCTCCTAATACAAAAAAATTAGCCTTGCGGCTACATATGTCGCCGAGAATCTCCGAGCATAGAAAACACGGGCTCAGGCGAGCCGGGTATTCTAGACACACTCCGGAAATGAAACAAGCCCCAAAAGGGGCTTGTTCCAGATTCAAGGTCACCGGTGGTCAGTATCTTGCGACGCAAACCACCTGGACTTCGAAAGTACTTACCAGCTGGCTTTAACCAGACCTGGTACGTCACCACGCATTGCCGCTTCACGCAGTTTGTTACGGCCGAGGCCGAACTTGCGGTAAACGCCGTGTGGACGACCGGTCAGGCGGCAGCGGTTACGCATGCGCGAAGCGCTTGCGTCACGTGGCTGCTTCTGCAGAGCAACTGTAGCTTCCCAACGCGCTTCTGGACTTGCGTTCAGATCAACGATGATTGCTTTCAGTGCTGCACGCTTCTTGGCGTACTTGGCAACCGTGAGCTGACGCTTCAGCTCGCGGTTTTTCATGCTCATCTTGGCCATGGTCCTACTCCAATCAGTTGCGGAACGGGAATTTGAAAGCACGCAACAGGGCGCGACCTTCATCATCGTTCTTGGCAGTGGTGGTCAGGGTGATGTCCAGACCGCGGAGAGCATCGATCTTGTCGTAGTCGATTTCCGGGAAGATGATCTGCTCTTTCACGCCCATGCTGTAGTTACCACGACCATCGAAGGACTTGGCATTCAGGCCGCGGAAGTCGCGAACCCGAGGCAGGGAGATCGACAGCAGACGATCCAGGAATTCGTACATACGCTCACGGCGCAGAGTCACTTTGACGCCGATCGGCCAACCTTCACGGACTTTAAAGCCAGCGATGGATTTCCGAGCGTAAGTCACAACGACTTTTTGACCGGTGATCTTTTCAAGGTCGGCAACAGCGTGCTCGATGACTTTTTTGTCACCGATCGCTTCGCCCAGACCCATGTTCAGGGTGATTTTGGTAACGCGCGGAACTTCCATCACGTTCCCGAGCTTAAGTTCTTCCTTAAGCTTAGGGGCGATTTCCTTCCGGTAAATCTCTTGTAGTCGTGCCATGGTCTAATCTACCTAGCAGTGTTCAAGCATCAACCGCTTTTTGGGTCGACTTGAAGACACGAATTTTCTTACCGTCTTCTACTTTGAAACCAACGCGGTCAGCCTTGTTGGTTTCGCCGTTGAAGATGGCGACGTTAGAAGCGTCCAGCGGAGCTTCTTTCTCGACGATACCGCCCTGCACGCCCGACATCGGGTTAGGCTTGGTATGACGCTTGACCAGGTTCAGACCACCGATAACCAGACGGTTATTAGCGAGAACCTTAAGCACCTTACCGCGCTTACCTTTGTCTTTGCCGGCGATCACGATGATCTCGTCGTCACGACGAATCTTTTGCATGTCGGATCTCCTTACAGCACTTCTGGGGCGAGCGAGACGATCTTCATGAACTTCTCAGTACGAAGTTCACGGGTCACTGGCCCAAAGATACGGGTGCCGATCGGCTCTTGCTTGTTGTTCAGAAGAACAGCAGCGTTGCCATCAAAGCGGATAATGGAGCCATCTGCACGGCGTACGCCGTGACGAGTGCGGACTACAACAGCAGTCATCACTTGGCCTTTTTTCACTTTACCGCGAGGAATTGCTTCCTTCACGGTAACTTTGATGATGTCACCGATACCAGCGTAACGACGATGGGAGCCACCCAGCACCTTGATGCACATAACACGGCGAGCGCCGCTGTTATCGGCCACATCGAGCATGGATTGAGTCTGAATCATATAATTTCTCCGACCCCTAGTCCTTAGACTTCCACAGCGCGTTCGAGAACATCAACCAGTGCCCAAGACTTGGTCTTGGCCAGCGGACGAGTTTCACGAATAGTGACTTTGTCGCCGATGTGGCACTGATTGGTTTCGTCGTGCGCGTGCAGCTTAGTCGAACGCTTAACATATTTACCGTAGATCGGGTGCTTAACGCGACGCTCGATCAAAACGGTGATGGTTTTGTCCATCTTGTCGCTGACAACACGGCCAGTCAGCGTACGGACAGTCTTTTCGGCTTCAGCCATGATCACTTACCTGCCTGCTGGTTGAGCACAGTCTTCACGCGAGCGATGTCACGCTTAACTTGCGAGAGCAGATGAGACTGCCCCAACTGGCCAGTTGCTTTCTGCATACGCAGATTGAACTGGTCGCGCAGCAGGCCGAGCAGTTGCTCGTTCAGCTGCTGTGCGGATTTTTCACGAAGTTCATTCGCTTTCATCACATCACCGTCCGTTTAACAAAGGCGGTGGCGAGCGGCAGCTTTGCAGCAGCCAGGGCAAAAGCCTCACGCGCCAGCTCTTCAGTTACACCCTCGATTTCATACAGGACTTTGCCTGGCTGAATCTGGGCTACCCAGTATTCCACGTTACCCTTACCTTTACCCATCCGAACCTCGAGAGGCTTTTTGGAGATCGGCTTGTCCGGGAATACACGGATCCAGATCTTGCCGCCACGTTTAACGTGACGGGTCAGTGCACGACGCGCTGACTCGATCTGACGAGCGGTGAGACGACCACGAGCTACAGACTTCAGCGCGAACTCGCCGAAGCTGACTTTGCTACCGCGCTGTGCCAGACCACGGTTGTGGCCTGTCATCTGCTTGCGGAACTTCGTACGCTTAGGTTGCAACATTTGGCGTACCCCTTACTTAGCAGCTTTTTTACGAGGCGCTGGTGCTTGTGGTTTCAGTTCTTCTTGGCGACCACCAATTACTTCGCCTTTGAAGATCCAAACCTTTACACCGATCACACCGTAAGTGGTGTGAGCTTCGTAGTTGGCATAGTCGATGTCGGCACGCAGGGTGTGCAGTGGCACACGACCTTCGCGATACCATTCAGTACGTGCGATTTCAGCACCGCCGAGACGACCGCTCACTTGGATTTTGATGCCTTTGGCACCAATGCGCATGGCGTTCTGTACAGCGCGCTTCATGGCGCGACGGAACATTACGCGACGCTCCAGCTGCTGAGCTACGCTCTGCGCAACCAGCATACCGTCGAGCTCCGGCTTGCGGATCTCTTCGATATTGATGTGCACAGGCACACCCATTTGCTTGGTCAGGTCCTGACGCAGTTTCTCAACATCTTCACCTTTCTTCCCGATAACGATACCTGGACGAGCGGTGTGGATGGTGATACGTGCAGTTTGCGCCGGACGATGGATATCGATACGGCTTACGGACGCGCTTTTTAGTTTGTCTTGGAGATACTCACGCACCTTCAGATCAGCGAACAAATAGTCCGCATAAGTCCGACCGTCTGCGTACCAGACGGAGGTGTGCTCCTTGACGATTCCCAGGCGAATGCCAATGGGATGTACTTTCTGACCCATCTCTTCGACTCCGTTACTTGTCAGCAACCTTGACAGTGATATGGCAAGACCGCTTGACGATGCGATCAGCACGGCCTTTGGCACGTGGCATGATGCGCTTCAGCGAACGCCCTTCGTTGACGAAAACGGTGCTGACCTTCAGGTCATCAACGTCTGCGCCTTCGTTATGCTCGGCGTTGGCTACGGCCGACTCCAGCACTTTCTTCATGATCTCGGCGGCTTTCTTACTGCTGAAAGCCAACAGGTTGAGCGCTTCGCCCACCTTCTTCCCGCGGATCTGGTCGGCGACCAAGCGGGCTTTCTGGGCGGAGATTCGAGCGCCCGACAACTTAGCGGCTACTTCCATTTCCTTACCCCTTAACGCTTGGCTTTCTTGTCTGCCACGTGCCCACGATAAGTGCGGGTACCGGCAAACTCGCCTAGTTTGTGGCCGACCATGTCTTCGTTAACGAGAACTGGGACGTGTTGACGACCGTTGTGTACTGCGATGGTCAAACCGACCATTTGTGGCAGGATCATCGAACGACGCGACCAGGTCTTAACTGGTTTGCGATCGTTCTTTTCCGCCGCCACTTCGATCTTCTTCAGTAGGTGAAGATCAATAAAAGGACCTTTTTTCAGAGAACGTGGCACTGTCGTATCCCTCTATTTACTTGCGACGACGGACGATCATTTTGTCGGTACGCTTATTACCACGAGTCTTCGCGCCCTTAGTCGGGAAGCCCCATGGCGATACCGGATGACGACCACCAGAGGTACGACCTTCACCACCACCGTGTGGGTGGTCAACCGGGTTCATGGCAACACCACGAACGGTTGGGCGAACGCCACGCCAGCGTTTGGCACCAGCTTTACCCAGCGAACGCAGGCTGTGCTCGGAGTTCGAGACTTCACCCAGGGTCGCGCGGCATTCAGCCAGCACTTTACGCATCTCACCAGAACGCAGACGCAGGGTCACGTAGACACCTTCACGAGCGATCAGCTGAGCCGAAGCACCAGCGGAACGAGCGATTTGCGCGCCTTTACCTGGCTTCAATTCGATGCCGTGTACGGTGCTACCAACTGGAATGTTACGCAGTTGCAGAGCGTTGCCCGGCTTGATCGGCGCCAGAGCACCTGCGATCAGCTGGTCGCCAGCACTCACGCCTTTAGGGGCGATGATGTAGCGACGCTCGCCATCTGCGTACAGCAGCAGAGCGATGTGAGCAGTACGGTTTGGATCGTATTCTATACGCTCGACAGTGGCAGCGATGCCATCTTTGTCGTTGCGACGGAAGTCGACCAGACGATAATGCTGCTTATGGCCACCACCGATGTGACGAGTGGTAATACGACCATTGTTGTTACGACCACCAGTCTTCGATTTTTTCTCGAGCAGCGGTGCGTGAGGAGCGCCTTTATGCAGCTCCTGGTTGACCACCTTGACCACAAAACGGCGGCCAGGGGAAGTCGGTTTGCATTTAACAATTGCCATGATGCACCCCTTCCTTACTCAGCACTGCTGCTGAAATCGAGATCTTGGCCTGGCTGAAGGGAGATAACTGCCTTCTTCCAGTCATTACGCTTGCCCAGACCGCGAGCAGTGCGCTTGCTCTTACCCAGAACATTCAGGGTAGTAACACGCTCTACTTTCACGCTGAACAGGCTTTCGACGGCCTTCTTGATTTCCAGCTTGGTTGCGTCAGTTGCAACCTTGAAAACGAACTGGCCTTTCTTGTCAGCCAGAACCGTAGCCTTTTCGGAAACGTGCGGGCCAAGCAGAACTTTAAATACGCGTTCCTGGTTCATCCCAGCAGCTCCTCGAATTTCTTCACGGCCGACACGGTGATCAACACCTTGTCGTATGCGATCAGACTAACTGGATCGGAACCTTGCACGTCACGTACATCAACGTGTGGCAGGTTGCGAGCAGCCAGGTACAGGTTCTGATCAACAGCTTCAGACACGATCAAAACGTCGGTCAGATTCATGTTGTTCAGCTTGCCCAGCAGATCTTTGGTTTTTGGACCTTCAACAGCGAAGTCCTGAACCACGACCAGACGATCAGTACGCACGAGTTCAGCAAGGATGGAGCGCAGAGCTGCGCGGTACATCTTCTTGTTGAGCTTCTGAGTGTGATCCTGTGGACGAGCTGCGAAAGTGGTACCGCCGCCACGCCAGATTGGGCTACGGATAGTACCGGCACGAGCACGGCCAGTGCCTTTCTGACGCCAAGGGCGCTTACCGCCACCACGTACGTCGGAACGGGTCTTTTGCTGCTTGCTACCCTGACGGCCGCCGGCCATGTAGGCCACGACTGCTTGGTGAACGAGCGTCTCGTTGAATTCGCCGCCAAATGTCAGTTCGGAAACTTCGATCGCTTGAGCGTCATTTACATTTAATTGCATGTCAGCTTCCCCTTAACCGCGAGCCTTGGCCGCTGGACGTACAACCAGGTTGCCGCCAGTAGCGCCAGGAACAGCACCCTTGACCAACAACAGATTGCGTTCAGCGTCGACGCGCACTACTTCGAGGGACTGCACGGTCACGCGCTCAGCGCCCATATGACCGGACATTTTTTTGCCCTTGAATACACGACCAGGAGTCTGGCACTGGCCAATAGAGCCCGGGACGCGGTGGGAAACGGAGTTACCGTGAGTGTTGTCTTGGCCACGGAAATTCCAACGCTTGATCGTACCCTGGAAGCCTTTACCTTTGGACTGACCGGTTACATCAACCAGTTGACCAGCGGCGAAGATTTCAGCGTTGATCAGATCGCCAGCCTGGTAGTCGCCATCTTCAAGACGGAACTCCATAACAGTGCGACCAGCTGCAACGTTTGCTTTAGCGAAGTGACCTGCTTGAGCAGCAGTCACGCGCGAAGCACGACGCTCGCCGACAGTGACTTGCACTGCACGATAGCCATCGGTTTCTTCAGTTTTGAACTGGGTGACGCGATTCGGTTCGATCTCAATGACCGTGACCGGAATGGAGACACCTTCTTCGGTGAAAATACGGGTCATACCGCATTTACGACCGACTACACCAATAGTCATGTTGTAAACCTCATGAGTGTACGGGGCTTTCACCCGCTATGGCCGCCCATTTCAGAGCGTTACACGACTAAGACCCAAGTCTTAGCCGAGGCTGATCTGTACTTCCACACCGGCCGCCAGATCGAGCTTCATAAGAGCATCAACGGTTTTATCCGTTGGCTGGACGATGTCCAGTACGCGCTTATGAGTACGGATCTCGTACTGGTCACGCGCGTCTTTGTTGACGTGCGGGGAGACCAGAACGGTGAACCGCTCTTTACGGGTAGGCAGTGGAATTGGACCACGCACTTGAGCACCAGTACGTTTCGCGGTTTCCACGATTTCCTGGGTGGATTGGTCGATCAGGCGATGGTCAAAAGCCTTCAACCTGATACGGATTTGCTGATTTTGCATTGGATTTCAGACTCCGGCTGCTATTCCCAGCGAGCGCAATACGCCCGTTAAAAGGAGGCGCAATTCTATAGACGGCCCTGATAGGTGTCAACCCAATAAAAAAGGCCCCCGCTAAGCGGGGGCCTCCTCAAAACATCAAGGCTATCTCAGAAGAGATAATTACTCGATGATTTTAGCTACAACGCCAGCACCAACGGTACGGCCGCCTTCACGGATAGCGAAGCGCAGACCGTCTTCCATTGCGATGGTTTTGATCAGGGTAACAACCATTTTGATGTTGTCGCCTGGCATAACCATTTCAACGCCTTCCGGCAGTTCGCAGTTACCAGTCACGTCAGTAGTACGGAAGTAGAACTGTGGACGGTAGCCTTTGAAGAACGGAGTGTGACGACCGCCTTCTTCTTTGCTCAGCACGTACACTTCAGCTTCGAACTTGGTGTGCGGCTTAACCGAACCTGGCTTAACCAGAACCTGGCCACGCTCAACGTCGTCACGCTTGGTACCACGCAGCAGAACGCCGCAGTTCTCGCCAGCCCGACCTTCGTCGAGCAGCTTACGGAACATTTCAACACCGGTGCAGGTGGTGACGGTAGTGTCACGCAGACCAACGATTTCCAGTGGATCCTGAACCTTAACGATACCGCGCTCGATACGGCCAGTCACAACAGTACCGCGACCGGAGATCGAGAATACGTCTTCGATTGGCATCAGGAACGGCTTGTCGATAACACGAACTGGATCAGGGATGTAGCTATCCAGAGTTTCAACCAGTTTACGAACGGACGTGGTGCCCATTTCGTTGTCGTCTTTGCCTTCCAGAGCCATACGAGCAGAACCGATGATGATCGGAGTGTCGTCGCCTGGGAAGTCGTAAGTGCTCAGCAGATCGCGCACTTCCATCTCAACCAGTTCCAGCAGCTCAGCGTCGTCTACCAGGTCAGCCTTGTTCAGGTAAACCACGATGTACGGAACGCCTACCTGACGGGACAGCAGGATGTGCTCACGGGTTTGTGGCATCGGACCATCAGCGGCCGAGCAAACCAGGATTGCGCCGTCCATCTGGGCAGCACCGGTGATCATGTTCTTCACATAGTCAGCGTGACCTGGGCAGTCAACGTGAGCGTAGTGACGGATCAGCGAGTTGTATTCAACGTGCGCGGTGTTGATGGTGATACCACGAGCTTTTTCTTCTGGTGCGCTGTCGATTTTATCGAAATCAACGATTGCGGAACCGAAAACTTCGGAGCAAACGCGAGTCAGAGCAGCAGTCAGAGTGGTTTTACCGTGGTCAACGTGACCGATGGTGCCAACGTTGACGTGCGGTAGGGAACGATCAAATTTTTCTTTAGCCACGACAATTAACTCCTTGCCTAAAGGACTGAATCAGCCTTGTTTTTTGGATACAGTTTCAGCGATGTGCGCCGGAGCTGTGTTGTATTTTTTGAATTCCATAGAGTAGCTTGCGCGACCCTGAGACATGGAGCGAACGTCGGTCGCATAACCGAACATCTCACCCAACGGAACCTCGGCGCGAATCACTTTGCCGGAAACCGTGTCTTCCATACCCAAGATCATGCCGCGACGACGGTTAAGGTCGCCCATGACATCACCCATATAGTCTTCAGGTGTAACAACTTCTACCGCCATGATTGGCTCAAGCAACTCACCACCGCCCTTCTGGGCCAGTTGCTTGGTTGCCATGGAAGCAGCCACCTTAAACGCCATCTCGTTGGAGTCGACGTCGTGGTAAGAACCGTCAAAAACGGTTGCTTTCAGGCCGATCAGCGGATAGCCGGCAACAACACCGTTCTTCATCTGCTCTTCGATACCCTTCTGGATAGCCGGGATGTATTCCTTAGGAACAACACCACCAACTACTTCGTTCACGAATTGCAGACCTTCCTGACCTTCGTCAGCAGGTGCAAAACGGATCCAGCAGTGACCGAACTGACCACGACCGCCGGACTGACGAACGAACTTGCCTTCGATTTCACAGTTCTTCGTGATGCGCTCACGATAGGAAACCTGAGGCTTACCGATGTTGGCTTCGACGTTGAACTCACGGCGCATCCGGTCAACCAGGATGTCCAGGTGCAGCTCGCCCATGCCGGAGATGATCGTTTGACCAGTCTCTTCATCAGTCTTGACGCGGAAAGATGGATCTTCCTGAGCAAGTTTGCCCAGAGCGATACCCATTTTTTCCTGGTCATCCTTGGTCTTAGGCTCTACGGCAACCGAAATAACCGGCTCCGGGAAGTCCATACGAACCAGGATGATTGGCTTAGCAGCGTCGCACAAAGTCTCACCAGTGGTGACGTCCTTCATGCCGATCAGGGCCGCGATGTCACCAGCGCGTACTTCCTTGATCTCTTCACGGGCGTTTGCGTGCATTTGCACCATACGACCCACGCGCTCTTTCTTACCTTTAACCGAGTTGATCACGCCGTCGCCGGATGCCAACACGCCCGAGTAAACGCGGACGAAGGTCAAGGTACCCACGAATGGGTCGGTAGCGATCTTGAACGCCAGGGCCGAGAACGGCTCGCTGTCGTCTGCATGACGCTCCATTTCTTCTTCCTCGTTATCAGGGTTGGTACCCTTGATAGCAGGAATGTCGGTTGGAGCAGGCAGGTAGTCGATCACAGCATCGAGAACCAGGGGAACGCCCTTGTTCTTGAACGAGGAACCGCAAACAGCCAAGACGATCTCACCAGCGATAGTACGCTGACGCAGAGCGGCCTTGATTTCCACGTTGGTGAGCTCTTCACCTTCGAGGTACTTGTTCATCAGCTCTTCGCTGGCTTCGGCAGCAGCCTCAACCATGTTGTTGCGCCACTCGTCAGCCAGCTCCTGCAGTTCAGCAGGGATAGGCTTACGAACAGGAACCATACCTTTGTCGGAATCATTCCAGTAGACAGCTTCCATGTTGATCAGATCGATCTGACCCTGGAAGTTATCTTCGGAACCGATAGCCAATTGGATTGGCACCGGGGTGTGACCCAGACGCTGCTTGATCTGACCGATCACGCGCAGGAAGTTGGCACCAGCACGGTCCATCTTGTTTACGTAAACAAGACGTGGAACGCCGTATTTGTTGGCTTGACGCCATACGGTTTCCGACTGAGGCTCAACGCCCGAGGTACCGCAGAACACAACGACAGCGCCGTCGAGTACACGCAGGGAACGCTCAACTTCAATGGTGAAGTCTACGTGGCCCGGGGTATCGATTACGTTGAAGCGGTGCTCATCTTTGTACTGCTTCTCGGAACCTTTCCAGAAGGCGGTAATAGCAGCAGAAGTAATGGTAATACCACGCTCCTGCTCCTGAACCATCCAGTCTGTGGTCGCGGCGCCGTCATGCACCTCGCCCATTTTGTGACTTTTGCCGGTGTAAAACAGCACGCGCTCGGTGGTGGTGGTTTTACCAGCATCCACGTGAGCAACGATACCGATGTTACGGTAGCGGCTAATCGGAGTAGTACGAGCCATAAAGCCCTCGCAAAATTAGTGAAGCTAAGATTAGAAGCGGTAGTGCGAGAAAGCTTTGTTAGCTTCAGCCATACGGTGCACGTCTTCACGCTTCTTAACAGCAGCACCTTTACCTTCAGCAGCGTCCAACAGTTCGCCAGCCAAACGCAGAGCCATAGACTTCTCGCCGCGCTTACGGGCGAAGTCTACCAACCAGCGCATTGCCAGAGCGTTACGACGGGACGGACGAACTTCAACCGGAACCTGGTAAGTAGCACCGCCTACACGGCGCGACTTCACTTCGACCAGCGGAGCGATGGCGTCGAGAGCTTTCTCGAAGATTTCCAGGGGGTCGCTGTTCTTGCGTTCTTTAACCTTTTCCAGCGCGCCATAAACGATACGCTCGGCAACGGCTTTCTTGCCGCTTTCCATCACGTGGTTCATGAACTTGGCCAGAATTTGGCTTCCGTATTTTGGATCGTCAAGCACTTCGCGCTTGGCTGCTACGCGTCTTCTTGGCATGGATAAGCCCTCAAACGGTCTTCAGGTTCGCTCGGAATCAGTGCCCTTTCGGGACGCCTCCGACCTTACTCTTATCGACTCAGAAAATAAGATGATTCAGTTTTACAAAAAGCCGCTACTACTTAGGCTTCTTGGTACCGTACTTCGAACGACCCTGGTTACGACCTTTAACGCCGGAAGTATCCAAGGAGCCGCGTACGGTGTGGTAACGAACACCTGGCAAGTCTTTTACACGACCGCCGCGGATCAGTACCACGCTGTGCTCTTGCAGGTTGTGGCCTTCACCACCGATGTACGAGGAAACCTCGAAACCGTTGGTCAGACGCACACGGCATACTTTACGCAGTGCCGAGTTAGGTTTTTTCGGCGTAGTGGTATACACGCGAGTGCATACGCCACGACGTTGCGGGCAGTTCTGCAGCGCAGGCACGTCGGATTTCTCGACGATACGCTTACGCGGCTGACGTACCAGCTGGTTGATAGTTGCCATCTACTAGCTCCACTGTTGTCTTGCGACGCTATTGTCTTGCAAGAAAAGCAAAATGGCAGGAACGAATTCCCGCCAAATTTAGGGGTACAAGAGTCTAAAGAGGATCTTGTCCCCAGTCAAGGCAAGGCCCCGACCTCCCCTCTCATCGAACCGGGGCAAAACTGCCTCGATCCGACGAATGGGGCTGCCAGGGCCCGGACTTATTTACCGCAGAACTCAGTTACCGCTTGAGTTCAGCGCTTCGGTCAGTGCAGCTTCCACTTCACTGGCGCTTACGCGCAGCGGCTTGTCAGCATCACGGCGGCGCTTGCGCTCGCTGTGGTAAGCCAAACCGGTACCCGCCGGGATCAGACGACCCACGACCACGTTTTCTTTCAGGCCGCGCAGGTAATCGCGCTTGCCGGTTACCGCTGCTTCGGTCAGTACGCGAGTGGTCTCCTGGAAGGAAGCCGCCGAGATGAACGACTCAGTGGACAACGACGCCTTGGTGATACCCAGCAACACACGAGTGAACTTGGAGACAAATTTGTCTTCCGCGCTCAGACGTTCGTTTTCTACCAGTACGTGAGTCAGTTCCATCTGGTCGCCCTTGATGAAACTGGAATCGCCGGATTCAGCGATTTCAACTTTACGCAACATCTGACGCAGGATGGTCTCGATGTGCTTATCGTTGATCTTCACGCCTTGCAGACGGTAAACGTCCTGGATCTCGTTAACGATGTACTTGGCCAGCGCACTCACACCCAGCAGACGCAGGATGTCGTGTGGATCGCTTGGGCCGTCGGAGATAACTTCGCCGCGGTTTACCTGTTCGCCTTCGAACACGTTCAGGTGACGCCACTTCGGAATCAGCTCTTCATACGGATCGCTACCGTCGTTCGGGGTAATGACCAGACGGCGCTTGCCTTTGGTCTCTTTACCGAACGCGATGGTGCCGCTGACTTCAGCCAGAATCGACGCTTCTTTCGGACGACGAGCTTCGAACAAGTCGGCAACACGCGGCAGACCACCGGTGATGTCACGGGTCTTCGAAGTTTCTTGCGGGATACGCGCGATAACATCACCGATCGCGATCTTCGCACCGTCCGCTACACCGACCAGGGCGTTGGCTGGCAGGAAGTACTGAGCGATTACGTCAGTGCCTGGCAGCAACAAGTCCTTGCCGTTGTCATCGACCATCTTAACGGCAGGACGGATGTCCTTACCGGCAGCTGGACGATCTTTCGCGTCGAGTACTTCAATGTTGGTCATACCGGTCAATTCGTCAGTCTGACGCTTGATCGTGATGCCTTCTTCCATGCCCACGTAGGTCACGGTACCTTTCATTTCGGTAACGATTGGGTGAGTGTGCGGATCCCACTTGGCCACGATTGCGCCAGCGTCGACCTTGTCACCTTCTTTAACCGAAATCACAGCACCGTACGGCAGCTTGTAACGCTCACGCTCACGACCATAGTCATCAGCGATTGCCAGCTCACCAGAACGGGACACAGCAACCAGGTGGCCATCCACTCGCTCAACGTGCTTGAGGTTGTGCAGACGGACAGTACCGCCATTCTTCACCTGAACGCTGTCAGCTGCGGAGGTCCGGCTTGCCGCACCACCAATGTGGAACGTACGCATGGTCAGCTGGGTACCCGGCTCACCGATGGACTGGGCAGCGATAACGCCGACCGCTTCACCGATGTTCACCTGGTGACCACGAGCCAAGTCACGACCGTAGCACTTGGCGCAAATGCCGTAGCGGGTTTCGCAGCTGATCGGCGAGCGAACAATCACTTCGTCGATGCTGTTGAGTTCGATGAACTCGACCCACTTCTCGTCTACCAAAGTGCCGGCAGGAACGATGATTTCCTCGGTACCTGGCTTGAATACGTCACGGGCGATTACTCGACCCAGTACGCGCTCACCCAGCGGCTCTACAACGTCGCCGCCTTCGATGTGCGGAGTCATCAGCAGACCGTGTTCGGTGCCGCAGTCGACTTCAGTCACAACCAAGTCTTGCGCAACGTCTACCAGACGACGAGTCAGGTAACCGGAGTTAGCGGTTTTCAACGCGGTATCCGCCAGACCTTTACGAGCACCGTGAGTGGAGATGAAGTACTGAAGTACGCTCAAACCTTCACGGAAGTTCGCAGTAATCGGCGTCTCGATGATGGAACCGTCCGGCTTGGCCATCAGGCCACGCATACCGGCGAGCTGACGGATCTGCGCAGCAGAACCCCGTGCGCCCGAGTCGGCCATCATGTACATCGAGTTGAACGACTCTTGATCGACTTCTACGCCATGACGGTCGATAACCTTCTCTTTCGAGAGGTTAGCCATCATCGCCTTCGACACTTCGTCGTTGGCCTTGGACCAAAGGTCGATCACTTTGTTGTACTTCTCGCCCTGGGTTACCAGGCCGGAGGCGTACTGGCTTTCGATCTCTTTCACTTCATCGGTAGCAGCACCGATGATCTGAGCTTTTTCATCCGGGATAACGAAGTCGTTAACACCGATGGAAACGCCGGAAATAGTCGAATAAGCAAAACCGGTGTACATCAACTGGTCAGCGAAGATCACGGTCTCTTTCAAACCAACCACGCGGTAGCACTGGTTGATCAGCTTGGAGATCGCCTTTTTCTTCATCGGCAGGTTGACGACGTCGTACGACAGACCTTTTGGCACAACTTGATACAACAGCGCACGGCCGACAGTGGTGTCGACGATACGGGTGTTGGTCACGCTGCCGCCGTCACGGTCGTTGACGGTTTCGTTGATCCGCACTTTGACCTTGGCATGCAGTGCGGCTTCGCCGGCACGGAACACACGGTCAACTTCTTGCAGGTCAGCGAACACACGACCTTCGCCCTTGGCGTTGATCGCTTCACGGGTCATGTAGTACAGACCCAATACAACGTCCTGCGACGGAACGATGATTGGCTCACCGTTGGCTGGCGACAGAATGTTGTTGGTCGACATCATCAACGCACGCGCTTCCAACTGAGCTTCCAGTGTCAACGGTACGTGCACGGCCATTTGGTCGCCGTCGAAGTCGGCGTTGTACGCAGCACAGACCAGAGGGTGCAGCTGGATAGCCTTACCTTCGATCAGTACTGGTTCAAACGCCTGGATCCCCAGACGGTGAAGGGTCGGTGCACGGTTGAGGAGAACCGGGTGTTCGCGGATCACCTCAGCGAGAACGTCCCAAACCTCTGGCAGTTCACGCTCGACCATTTTCTTGGCCGCTTTGATGGTGGTCGCGAGACCGCGCATTTCCAGCTTGCCGAAGATGAATGGCTTGAACAGCTCAAGTGCCATCTTCTTAGGCAGACCGCACTGGTGCAGACGCAGGGTCGGGCCTACGGTAATTACCGAACGACCGGAGTAGTCAACACGCTTACCGAGCAAGTTCTGACGGAAACGACCTTGCTTACCCTTGATCATGTCAGCCAAGGATTTCAGAGGACGCTTGTTGGAACCGGTGATAGCGCGGCCACGACGACCGTTGTCGAGCAAGGCATCGACAGCTTCTTGCAACATACGCTTTTCGTTGCGCACGATGATGTCCGGTGCGGACAGATCAAGCAGGCGCTTCAAGCGGTTGTTACGGTTGATCACGCGGCGGTACAGGTCGTTGAGGTCGGACGTCGCGAAACGACCACCGTCCAACGGTACCAGCGGACGCAGGTCTGGCGGCAGAACCGGCAGAACGGTCAGCACCATCCACTCTGGCAAGTTGCCGGAACCCTGGAAGGCTTCCATCAACTTCAGACGCTTGGACAGTTTCTTGATTTTGGTTTCGGAGTTGGTTTGCGGAATTTCTTCACGCAGACGGCCAATCTCGTGTTCCAGGTCGATAGCGTGCAGCAGTTCACGGACAGCTTCGGCACCCATGCGGGCATCGAAATCGTCGCCGAACTCTTCCAGCGCTTCGAAGTACTGCTCGTCGTTCAGCAGCTGACCTTTTTCAAGGGTGGTCATGCCTGGATCGATAACGACATAGCTCTCGAAATAGAGAACGCGTTCGATATCACGCAGGGTCATGTCCATCAGCAAGCCGATACGGGACGGCAGCGATTTCAGGAACCAGATGTGGGCAACCGGCGAAGCCAGTTCGATGTGCGCCATACGCTCACGACGAACTTTAGCCAGCGCAACTTCAACGCCGCACTTCTCGCAGATCACACCACGGTGCTTCAAGCGCTTGTACTTACCGCACAGGCACTCGTAATCCTTTACCGGGCCAAAGATCTTGGCGCAGAACAGGCCGTCACGCTCAGGTTTGAACGTACGGTAGTTAATGGTTTCCGGCTTTTTAACTTCACCGAACGACCACGAACGGATCATCTCAGGCGATGCCAATCCAATACGGATGGCGTCGAACTCTTCGACTTGACCCTGGTTTTTCAGCAAATTCAGTAGGTCTTTCAAGGCCTTTCCTCCTGGCGGAGCAGAGAGCGGGCTAAACAGCCCCGCTCTCGATTCGCGTCACGTGTTATTCGGTTTCCAGATCGATATCGATGCCGAGGGAACGAATTTCTTTGATCAACACGTTGAAAGACTCGGGCATGCCCGGCTCCATACGGTGATCGCCGTCCACGATGTTTTTGTACATCTTGGTCCGACCGTTCACATCGTCCGACTTCACTGTGAGCATTTCTTGCAGAGTGTAAGCAGCACCGTATGCTTCCAGTGCCCAGACCTCCATCTCCCCGAAACGCTGACCACCGAACTGAGCCTTACCACCCAGCGGCTGCTGGGTAACCAGGCTGTACGAACCGGTAGAACGAGCGTGCATCTTGTCGTCTACCAAGTGGTTCAGCTTCAGCATGTACATGTAGCCAACAGTAACCGGGCGCTCAAACTTGTTGCCGGTACGGCCGTCGAACAGCTGCATCTGGCCGCTTTCCGGCAGGTCTGCCAGTTTCAGCATGGCCTTGATTTCGCTTTCCTTGGCACCGTCGAACACCGGGGTAGCCATTGGAACGCCGCCGCGCAGGTTCTTCGCCAGATCCAGGATTTCCTGGTCGGAGAAGGTGTCCAGCTCTTCGTTGCGACCGCCGATCTCGTTGTAGATCTCGTGCAGGAACTTACGCAGGTCTGCGACCTTGCGCTGCTCTTCGATCATACGGTTGATCTTCTCGCCCAGACCTTTGGCCGCGAGGCCCAGGTGGGTTTCAAGGATCTGACCAACGTTCATACGCGAAGGTACGCCCAACGGGTTGAGGACGACGTCGACCGGGGTGCCATTGGCATCGTGCGGCATGTCTTCAACCGGCATGATCACGGAGACCACACCTTTGTTACCGTGACGACCGGCCATCTTGTCGCCCGGCTGGATGCGGCGACGGATTGCCAGGTAAACCTTGACGATTTTCAGCACGCCTGGAGCCAGGTCATCGCCCTGCTGCAGTTTGCGCTTCTTGTCTTCGAACTTGTCGTCCAGCAGACGGCGGCGATCAACGATATAGGCCTGGGCCTTCTCGAGTTGCTCGTTCAGAGCATCTTCAGCCATGCGCAGTTTGAACCACTGGCCGTGCTCAAGACCGTCGAGAATTTCGTCGGTGATGTCCTGACCTTTCTTCAGACCTGCGCCGCCTTCAGCCTTGTGGCCTACCAGAGCGGAACGCAGACGTTCGAAGGTCGCGCCTTCAACGATACGGAACTCTTCGTTCAGGTCCTTGCGGATCTCGTCGAGTTGAGTCTTCTCGATGGACAGTGCACGAGCATCACGCTCAACGCCGTCACGGGTGAAGACCTGTACGTCGATGACAGTACCCTTGGTACCGGTAGGTACGCGCAGGGAGGTGTCTTTAACGTCGCTGGCTTTTTCACCGAAGATGGCACGCAACAGCTTCTCTTCCGGAGTCAGTTGGGTCTCGCCTTTCGGAGTGACCTTACCGACCAGGATGTCGCCTGCGCCAACTTCAGCACCTACGTAAACGATACCGGCTTCGTCCAGCTTGTTCAGTGCAGCTTCACCCACGTTCGGGATGTCTGCAGTGATCTCTTCAGGCCCAAGCTTGGTGTCACGTGCCACACAGGTCAGTTCCTGGATGTGGATCGTGGTGAAGCGGTCTTCTTGAACAACACGCTCGGACAGGCAGATGGAGTCTTCGAAGTTGAAGCCGTTCCATGCCATGAACGCGATACGCATGTTCTGACCCAGAGCCAGCTCACCCATATCGGTGGACGGGCCGTCGGCCATGATGTCGCTACGCTGAACGCGATCACCCTTGCTCACCAGCGGACGCTGGTTGATGCAGGTGTTCTGGTTCGAGCGGGTGTATTTGGTCAGGTTGTAGATGTCGACACCGGCTTCGCCAGTTTCAACTTCGTCATCGGCAACACGAACCACGATACGGCTGGCATCAACGGAGTCGATCACGCCGCCACGACGAGCCACGACGCAAACGCCGGAGTCACGGGCTACGTTACGCTCCATGCCGGTACCTACCAGCGGCTTGTCGGCACGCAGGGTCGGTACAGCTTGACGCTGCATGTTGGAACCCATCAACGCACGGTTGGCGTCATCGTGCTCCAGGAACGGGATCAGCGACGCAGCAACCGAAACTACCTGCTTCGGCGAAACGTCCATCAAGGTGACGTCTTCCGGCGCCTTAACGGTGAACTCGTTCAAGTGACGAACAGCTACCAGCTCGTCGATCAGGACTTTCTTGTCGTTCATCGTGGCCGAAGCCTGAGCGATCACGTGATCAGCTTCTTCGATGGCGGACAGGAACACGATCTCGTCGGTGACCAGAGCGTCTTTCACTACACGGTACGGGCTCTCGAGGAAGCCGTACTGGTTAGTGCGCGCATAAGCGGCCAGGGAGTTGATCAGACCGATGTTCGGACCTTCCGGCGTTTCGATCGGGCAAACACGACCGTAGTGCGTCGGGTGTACGTCACGAACTTCAAAGCCTGCACGCTCACGGGTCAGACCGCCCGGGCCCAGTGCGGAAACACGGCGCTTGTGGGTGATCTCGGAGAGCGGGTTGTTCTGGTCCATGAACTGCGAGAGCTGGCTGGAACCGAAGAACTCTTTCACCGCCGCAGCCACTGGCTTGGCGTTGATGAGGTCTTGCGGCATCAGGCCTTCGCTTTCAGCCATCGACAGACGCTCTTTGACCGCACGCTCAACACGTACCAGGCCAACGCGGAACTGGTTCTCGGCCATTTCGCCTACGCAGCGAACACGACGGTTACCCAGGTGGTCGATGTCATCGACGATGCCTTTACCGTTACGGATGTCGACCAGAGTCTTCAGTACCGCGACGATGTCTTCCTTGCACAACACGCCCGAACCTTCGATTTCGGTACGACCGATACGACGGTTGAACTTCATCCGGCCGACCGCAGACAGGTCATAGCGCTCAGGGCTGAAGAACAGGTTGTTGAACAGGGTCTCGGCAGCGTCTTTGGTTGGCGGCTCACCAGGACGCATCATGCGATAGATCTCGACCAGCGCTTCCAATTGGTTGCTGGTGGAGTCGATCTTCAGCGTGTCGGAGATGAACGGACCGCAGTCGATGTCGTTGGTGTACAGGGTCTCGATGCGAACAACCTGGGCCTTGGCGATTTTCGCCAGGATCTCGGTGTTCAGCTCGGTGTTGCACTCAGCCAGGATTTCGCCTGTAGCCGGGTGAACGATGACCTTGGCGGTGGTGCGGCCCAGGACGTAGTCCAAAGGCACGTCCAGCGACTTGATACCGGCTTTTTCGATCTGGTTGATGTGGCGCGCAGTAATACGGCGGCCGGCTTCAACGATGACCTTGCCATTCTCATCCTGGATATCCAGGACAGCAATTTCACCACGCAGACGCGAAGCAATCAGTTCCAGGCTGAGGGTTTCATCCTTCAGGCTGAATACGTTGGTGGTATAGAAAGCATCCAGCACTTGCTCAGTGGTATAGCCGAGCGCGCGCAGCAGTACCGAGGCCGGCAGCTTACGACGACGGTCGATACGCACGAACACGCAGTCTTTCGGGTCGAACTCGAAGTCCAACCACGAGCCGCGGTACGGAATGATCCGCGCGGAGTACAGGAGCTTACCGGAGCTGTGCGTCTTGCCGCGGTCGTGGTCGAAGAACACGCCCGGGGAACGGTGCAGCTGGGAAACGATAACGCGTTCGGTACCGTTGATAACGAAGGTACCGTTTTCAGTCATCAGTGGGATTTCGCCCATGTAGACTTCTTGCTCTTTGATGTCCTTGATCGCTTTGTTCGACGATTCTTTGTCGAAAATGATCAGACGGACTTTTACCCGCAAAGGTACGGCGTACGTAACACCGCGCAACACGCATTCTTTGACATCAAATGCCGGTTCGCCCAGGCGATAACCCACGTACTCCAGCGCAGCATTGCCGGAGTAGCTGATGATCGGGAAAACGGATTTGAAGGCCGCATGCAGGCCCACGTCGCGGAACTGATCTTTAGTCGCTCCCGCTTGCAAGAATTCACGATACGAATCCAGCTGGATAGCCAGAAGGTACGGGACATCCATGACGTCCGGCAACTTGCTAAAGTCCTTGCGGATACGTTTTTTCTCAGTATATGAGTAAGCCATCAGCGTTCCCCAGCTTGGTCACCTGCTTGTTTGGCCCCTCCCGACGGGAGCAGCCAGAAAATCTCGCAAACCCCATGGTTTGCACCACCGCATCGGGTGGCTACAGCGCGTTAATGGCGGCGACCGAGTCGACAGCCAAGAACGGAAAAAGGCCGGTGGCAAGAGCCACCAGCCATCAGCCTTCAGCTTAACGCTTGGGCTGGAGACGCAAGGTCGATGCTTACTTCAGCTCGACTTTAGCGCCTGCTTCTTCCAGCACTGCTTTAGCTTTGTCAGCGGCGTCTTTCGACACTGCTTCCAGAACCTGGGCAGGAGCGCCGTCAACTACAGCCTTGGCTTCTTTCAGGCCCAGACCGGTCAGTTCACGAACTGCCTTGATCACGTTTACTTTCTTCTCGCCAGCTTCCAGCAGCATGACGTTGAATTCGGTTTGCTCTTCAGCAGCAACAGCAGCAACAGCTGGGCCAGCGGAAGCAGCGGCAGCGGAAACGCCGAATTTTTCTTCGAAAGCTTTGATCAGCTCAACAACCTGCAGAACCGACATTTCAGCTACGGCGTTGAGGATATCTTCTTGGGAGATAGACATTACTGTATTTCCTGAATTGGGGGACGGCCTACGCGGCCATCGAAATAAACAAAAATACGCGAAAGGAGGTGCTCAGCCTTAGGCTGCGGCAGCTTCTTTTTGCTCGCGAACTGCAGCCAGAGTACGAGCCAGCTTGCTGGTAGCGCCTTGAATCACGCTCATCAGCTGCGAAATAGCTTCGTTACGGGTCGGCAGTGTTGCCAGTACGTCGATTTGGTTAGCTGCGAGGAACTTGCCCTCGAACGCAGCTGCCTTGATCTCGAACTTATCCTGACTCTTGGCGAATTCTTTGAACAAACGGGCAGCAGCGCCTGGATGTTCTTTAGAGAACGCGATCAGAGTCGGGCCGGTGAACACGTCGTTGAGGACACTGTATTCAGTGTCAGCAACAGCGCGCTTGAGCAGGGTGTTACGTACAACTCGTACGTATACGCCAGCTTCACGAGCCTCTTTACGGAGTCCGGTCATAGCGCCTACTGTCACACCACGGGCATCAGCCACGACAGCGGACAGAGCAGCTTTGGCAGCCTCGTTGACTTCAGCGACGATGGCCTTCTTGTCTTCGAGATTAATTGCCACGGGTTTAACTCCTGCTTGTTACCGTTTCATCTGGCCGAAGCCGGATGTCGTTTTGGTGTCTGATTCGGTAAGGAACCGGGAGCACCATCTGCGTAGGCTTGTGGTTTAAGGCTTGCGCCGCCTACGGTCTTGGATAGCCCCCGCCAGGCAGGGACCCCAATTTTTTCGATTGACGCAATCTCTCGCGCCAATCTGTGTCTTATACGTCCAGCGAGCCTTGGTCGATGACCAGACCTGGGCCCATAGTGGTGCTCAGGGTAACGCGCTTAACGTAGATGCCTTTCGAGGAAGCTGGCTTGATACGCTTCAGATCAGCGATCAGGGCTTCAACGTTTTCCTTCAGCTTGACGGCGTCGAAGCCGACTTTGCCAACGGAAGTGTGGATGATGCCGTTTTTGTCGGTGCGATAACGAACCTGACCAGCCTTGGCGTTTTTAACCGCGGTAGCTACGTCTGGGGTTACGGTGCCGACTTTAGGGTTAGGCATCAGACCACGTGGACCGAGGATCTGACCCAACTGACCTACAACGCGCATTGCATCCGGGGAAGCAATAACTACGTCGTAGTTCAGGTCGCCGCCTTTCATTTCGGCAGCCAGGTCGTCCATGCCAACGCGATCGGCGCCGGCGGCCAGAGCAGCTTCAGCTGCCGGGCCTTGGGTGAAGACAGCAACACGTACAGTCTTGCCAGTACCGTGTGGCAGCACAGTAGCGCTACGAACGACCTGGTCGGATTTACGTGGGTCAACACCCAGGTTTACAGCAACGTCAACGGACTCGCTGAACTTGACAGTCGACAGCTCGGTCAGCAGGGCAGCGGCGTCTACAAAGTTGTAGGCCTTGCCTGCTTCGATTTTGCCGGCGATAGCCTTTTGGCGCTTGGTCAGCTTAGCCATTACACACCCTCCACGTTAAGGCCCATGCTACGAGCAGAACCGGCGATGGTACGCACGGCTGCATCCATATCAGCTGCAGTCAGATCCGCGTTTTTGGTTTTCGCGATTTCTTCCAGCTGAGCACGAGTTACGGTGCCAACCTTAACGGTGTTAGGACGAGCGGAACCGCTAGTCAGACCTGCAGCCTTCTTCAACAAAACCGAAGCCGGGGTCGACTTGGTTTCGAAAGTGAAGCTACGGTCGCTGTATACAGTGATGATCACTGGAGTCGGCAGACCTGGCTCAAGACCCTGAGTACGGGCGTTGAAGGCCTTGCAGAATTCCATGATGTTCACGCCGTGCTGACCCAGAGCCGGGCCGACAGGTGGACTTGGGTTGGCCTGAGCGGCCTTCACTTGCAGCTTGATGTAAGCGGTAATCTTCTTGGCCATGAGGCACTCCAATTACGGGTTCAAACGCCTCGAAAGGCTCCCCGGTTACTTGCGCGTTTATCCCAGTGACGACAAAACCCCACAGCCTAAGGCTGCGGGGTTGGGATGCTTGCTCAGCTAGACCTTCTCGACCTGGCTGAACTCCAACTCTACCGGGGTAGAGCGACCGAAAATGAGCACTGCCACTTGGATCCGGCTCTTTTCGTAGTTAACTTCTTCGACAGTACCGTTGAAATCAGCAAACGGACCATCTGTGACACGAACAACCTCACCCGGCTCGAACAACGTCTTCGGCTTAGGCTTGTCGCTACCGTCAGCAACACGACGCAGAATTGCTTCCGCCTCTTTGTCGGTGATCGGAGCAGGCTTATCGGCAGTACCGCCAATGAAACCCATGACACGAGGAGTGTCCTTGACCAAGTGCCAAGTACCTTCATTCATGTCCATCTGAACCAGCACATAGCCAGGGAAGAACTTGCGTTCGCTTTTACGCTTCTGGCCATTCCGCATTTCAACCACTTCTTCAGTGGGAACCAGAATTTCGCCGAAGCCATCTTCCATGCCTGCCAGCTTTACGCGCTCCAGCAAAGAGCGCATCACATGCTTCTCGTAACCCGAGTAAGCATGCACAACGTACCAACGCTTAGCCACGGGACACCCTTAGCCAACAATCAAGGAAACAAGCCAGCCGAGCAGGGAATCAAGCCCCCACAACAGCAACGCCATAACCAGAACAACAGCCACAACAATCAACGTGGTCTGCGTGGTTTCTTGGCGAGTCGGCCAAACGACTTTACGGATTTCTGTGCGAGCTTCCTTTACCAGGACTGCGAAAGACTTGCCTTTGGCAGTCTGCAGGCCTACAAAGGCAGCTACAGCAGCAAGGGCAAGCAAAGCGAGTACGCGGTACAGGATCGGCGAAGCAGAATAGTACTGATTGCCAACTACGCCTACGACTACCAATGCGACTACAGCAAGCCACTTGACTAGATCGAAACGAGAGCTTTGAGCTTCAGCCTTAGGAGTCATCTATGAAGATCCTGTGAAAAGAAAGCCAGACACACCACGTGAATCTGGCAGGTCAGGAGGGAATCGAACCCCCAACCTACGGTTTTGGAGACCGTCGCTCTGCCAATTGAGCTACTGACCTAAAACAAAATCAGGCCGACCATTATGCAGGCCTGAAAAAGACTTTACAACAACCAACCCCAAGAGACTTGAAATCACCCAACATCAACGCCAGGCATAACACCATCAAGCCGAGGTAGCTGTTAAAACAAAGGCAGATATTTTCATATCTGCCTTGTTATATGGAGCTCTTGAGCGGATTTGAACCGCTGACCTCACCCTTACCAAGGGTGTGCTCTACCAACTGAGCTACAAGAGCAAAACACCGTGCACAACCTGCAAACTTGGAGCGGGTAGCGGGAATCGAACCCGCATCATCAGCTTGGAAGGCTGAGGTTCTACCACTAAACTATACCCGCGGAGCTTGCAGCTCACGCTAAAAATGGTGGAGGGGGAAGGATTCGAACCTTCGAAGTCGTAGACGTCAGATTTACAGTCTGATCCCTTTGGCCGCTCGGGAACCCCTCCTAAGCGAGCCGGCATTCTACATCACGCCGGCCTTCTGTCAAGCATTTTCTCATTAAAAATATGAGGTTAGCTGCGTTGACGCTTGCTTCACACTGCAGACCGTAAAGGTCTTCACTGCGAAGCGGGCGCCATTCTATGCAAACTATTCGACAGTTGCAATGCCTTCGCACAGCATTATTTTATGTTTTAACTCATTGAATTCCTTAGCAAGGTTTTCAAAGGGCAGATCGTCGGCCAGACGCCTGCTTTCAGGGGCCACACGAAGCCAATAGCCGGAAGCGTCAGGCGCATTGAGCTGTTGCACCTTGACCCTTATATCCAGGCTCATCAGACGCTGCTCGAGCGACTGCAGTTGCCGCGGATCAGCAAAGCCACCTATGTATAGGCACGTATTTTGTGGATCAGGCGCTTTTGCTCGATCACGGCGTACCGGATCAGAAGATTCGCTCAACAGTCGAATGTCCTGCTGAGAGCCTCGATATAGACTCAGGGGCGTGACGTCCTTGGCGCGCAACGGGGCCTCTTGTTGATGCCAGATGTAATAGAAGGCATTGAGAACAAGCAAAAGCAAAAACAGCCAACGCATAAATACCTCAGGACAAAGGGCACGCCATCGCCAGACCCACAAAAACCAAATCCGGAACAAAGCGAGCTTGCGGTACGGCATCCGAGACCAGGTCAGCATCCCCGCCGGTTAGGAAAACGGTGAAGTCATCCCCCCAATAACGCCGAGCCAGCTCAAGCTGGGTCAATACAAATCCCCTGAGCATCAACGTACAACCACGCTCGACAGCCTCAACGGTCGTTCGCCCAGGGGACAGACGCTCCATGGCCTGTTCGGCCGCGGCGTCGTCGTAGCGAATCTTGCGGGTGTGCGTTCGCAACTGGCTGCGCATAAGGGGCAATCCTGGGCATATGAAGCCTCCGAGATGCTCACCATCAGCAGCGATGAAGTCCGCAGTCGCCGCGGTGCCGAAGTCGAGCACCAGGCAAGCACCTGGTGCCAAATTGAAACCACCCAGCATCGCCAACCAGCGATCAAGCCCGAGACGCTCAAACTCTTCATACCCGTTGCGCACTCCCGCCATTTCTCGCGCCGAGACAGCACAGGCAACAGTGACTCCAAAGCCGCCCTGTAGCGCCTCAACCAGCTTGCTGGTCTCCTCTGAAGCACGGACACTCACCAAACGGCAGCGCGTCAGCAGCAGGCCCGGAATTGCTTTCAGGCTCTCAATCAATGCGAGATCCGAACCGACAACTCCTTCCGCAGAGGCGCTAGCGGCCTCCGACTCGAGTACACGCCACTTGATAAAGCTATTCCCACAGTCGAGCTCAAGAATCATCACGCAGCCTCAGGCTTAACTCACCACCGCTATATATTTTCTCGACACCGTCGACGTTTAGACGCAATGCGCCTTGGTGGTCGATCCCCAGTACAACACCGTCGATCTGGTTGGCGCCGGCAATGAGAGAGACAGCCTTGCCCTGCCACAAATGATTTCTCTCCCATTCTTCATGGAGTGCAGAAAAACCAGAGGCCTTGTGTCGTTCCAGGTGGCTCTGCAACTGCAGGCTCAGCTGTGCAACCAAGTGATTGCGGTCGATCGCAGAGCCTGTTTCCAACTGTGCCGACGTCCACTGCTGATCAACCTCAGCAGCCTGCTGCATATTGACGTTAATGCCTATTCCAAGAACAACATGACAAATGTCAGCTGGATCCCCCACCAACTCGAGCAGGATGCCAGCTATTTTCTTTTGCCCAACCAGGACGTCGTTTGGCCATTTCAAGGCAGCACCCAGTACACCTAATTCACGCAGAGCCTGCATGACCGCCAACCCCACTACGAGGCTCAGACCTTCCAACTGACGCAGCCCCCCCTCGATACGCAATACAAGGCTGTAATAGACATTCTGAGCGAATGGGCTAACCCACTTGCGGCCTCGCCTCCCCCTTCCGGCCGTTTGCTGCTCCGCAAGCACCACGAATGGCGCGGCGTAGCCGGCATCGACAAGGCGTAAAGCTTCGGCATTGGTGGAGTCAATCGAGTCTGAGATGTAAACGGGCCACGTCAAAGAAGCAGCATTTGCTTCAATTTCTGCTGCATTCAAGAAGACCAAGGGGGACGCAAGCTGATACCCCTTACCACGAATTTTATGAATGGGCAGATTAAGTTCCGCCTCAAGATGCTGGAGCTGCTTCCAAACTGCGCTACGGCTGACACCCAAGGCGACACCCAGCGCCTCTCCGGAATGGAATCGGCCATCTTTAAGAAGTTCTAACAACGTCAGCATGCATGCATCACCTCACAATGAGGCACGCATGATAGCCATGCATAAGGCCATTGCATAGAAAGGTAGGGATTTAGCATTGCAGGGAGGGACTCCGGCGCGCAAAGGTGGGCCAGGCATCGCGGACAATCGTTGACTTCACCGCGAGCAAGCACTACTCCCGATTATTTTTTCCAAT
>NZ_JAKNQN010000007.1:0-425584 GCF_022662395.1 Pseudomonas sp. MONT-RG-20F-20-E-7-02 | reverse complement strand
CGCGGCTGTCGGCCGATACGGCGCACACGCTGACGCTCTCAGCCACAACGGGCATGACCACGACCACGCCGCCGACCATTTCCACCCCGGCCAACAACAGCAGTGTCCAGACACTGCGCCCCACCGTCACCGGCAAGGCCGCGCCCAACGGCAGGATTTGTGTGCACAACGAGGCCGTCAACGTTTACTACGGCGATTGCTACGCCAACGCCAATGGCGACTGGACCTACACCTTTGCCCAAGACCTGGCTCCCGGCAAGGTCACGCTCATGTTCGGGCAGTTCACCCTGACCGCGCGGCTGTCAGCCGATACGGCTATCACATTGACACTTAGGTAACGCATCCATGGCCAATTACACACCACCCGTCATCACTAGCCCGACGAATAACAGCACCGTCGTGTCGCTGCGACAACAATTCACTGGCCGCTCCGTTCCGAATGCAAGAATTGGTGCATTTGATGAAAACAATACTTACCTTGGCGACACCTACGCCGACATTAAAGGCGTCTGGAAATTTACGCCTGGTCAGGATCTGAAACCTGGCTCGCATACCTATAACTTTGCCCATTACAGCCACACGGAAAAGCTCTCTGACTACACCTACATCACACTTAATATTTTTGCGACCGATACCGCCCTTGCCAATGGCAGTGCACCTGTTATCACCAGCCCAACTAACGTCACTTCCACACGCCCATTGATTACCGGCAAAGCGGCAGCCAATGCGATCGTCTACGTTTACATCAGTGGCGGCGGCATTTTGTATGGTAAACCCCAGGCAGACATACACGGCAATTGGCAACTGCAACTGAGCCAGGATCTCTATTCAGGCGCGACGCCACTTGCCCTCGCAGAATTCAATATCGACGGTGGTCAGGTCTCTGGCTGGACGAACGTCACCATGACCGTGAACGGAGCTCCCACGACCGGCACCGCGCTTGCCAACGGCAGTGCACCTATCATTACCAGCTCAACCAACGTCACTTCACTTCGCCCATTGATCATCGGCAAAGCGGCAGCCAATGCGATGGTCTACGTTTACATCAGTGGCGGCGGCATTTTGTATGGTAAATCCCAGGCAGATATAAACGGCGATTGGCTACTGCAACTGAGCCAGGATCTCTACCCGGACTCGACGCCACTGGCCCTTGCAGAATTCAACGCCGGCGGGGGTCAGGTGTCTGGCTGGACGGCCACCACGATGACCGTCACCCTGACGCCCGTTGTATTCAACGGAACCGTGGACCCTCTGGGAGCCATTCAACGAGTGGGAAACTGGCATGCGAACAGTCCTCGCCAGCCCACAGGTTTCTATTTGCCTGCGGGGGCCGCACTCCAACTGAACCTGGCAGTGCTGAGCAATAATGGCAATGCACAGCCCGAATTGCATATTGGTGCTCCCGACACTAACCCGGCGCCGGGTGCCTCTATGAATTCACGCATCTACTCACTCAACGCCGGGCAGAACGTAATCACCGACCCCGACGGGGGAATGATCTATTTCAATATGACCGGTATAGACAACCGTGTGCAAATTACCTTCCAAGGCGGCATGATTCCGGTGCCTTACTTCGAACATGGCAAAACCAGCCTATTACATTACCGAGAAATGTTGCGCGTACTCGTACAATCGCCTCAAGTGGAGTTTGTGTCGGAGCGGGTCATCCTGACGATTCTGCGCGACAGCGCAGTGGCGTATCAGCATATCGACCTCAATGAACTCATGCAGACCTATGAGAGAATAGTGTCAGCGGAGGAAGCGCTTATTGGCCTGGATGGCTCTACGGCACTCCACACTCGAGCACCGCTGAAGTTTCATATATGCCATGGTAAATTCCAAGGCGGCGGGTTCGCCTACGCCACTCACTTCTACACTGCCTTTCCAGAAGGCGTTGGCTATATATTGATGGACCCCAAGACACTTGCGCTGGAATCGTGGGGCGTTGCCCATGAACTGGGTCACCAGAACCAGATGCTTAGTTATTTCGCGCCCGAATTTAGCGAGGTCACCAACAACCTGGGCGCTTTAGCGGTAGAGCGCGCACTGGGCAAAAAAAGTACCTTATTGGATAGAAATTCCGCAGGACAGAGTTTATGGGATATCACCCTGCCAAAATACAACAGCCCAAACATGAGCATGAGTTCTTACGGCAGTGTTTACGAACTTCTTATTCCGCTGGAACAGTTAAGGCTCGGCTTTGGTGAAGGCTTCTGGCCCACCATGAACAAAACCGCTCGAGAGAAGTGGTCATCCAGCGGTTTTGCACCTGCCCGAGACACGGCATTCGACAACCTGGCGCTCTTTTCCAGCATTGCCGCATCGGCAGATCTAAGAGGCTTTTTTACTGCTTGGGGCTTTCCCATCACGCCTGCAGGCCAGCAGAAAATAGCCGCACTCTATCTCCCTGCCCCTCGTTCCGACCTGGGTACGCTGCGCGAGTACGACTGAGCGCTGCACGTGAATTACCCCCACGTGCCAATGAGCAACACGGGCGACGTGGGGGAATTCCCCCCCAGACCAGACCCCGTGCGTCGCGATGCCCTCATAGCCACGGTGCGTGACTGCTAGCGCAGGCGCCGTAGAATTTGTTCCCCCGCACCTACTCGCTCTACGCCTTCGCGGCCATCCCCGTTATACTTGTCGGCTTTCCTGAATTAATGCCAACTAGGGTCCCGCCGCGCATGGATAAGACCTACCAGCCGCACGCTATTGAAACTTCCTGGTACGAGACCTGGGAGTCCGAGAATTATTTCGCTCCGCAAGGCGCGGGTGATTCCTACACCATCATGATTCCGCCACCGAACGTCACTGGCAGCCTGCACATGGGCCATGGCTTCAACAATGCGATCATGGATGCGTTGATCCGTTTCCGCCGCATGCAGGGCCGCAACACCCTGTGGCAACCGGGCACGGACCACGCGGGTATCGCCACGCAGATGCTGGTGGAACGCCAACTCGAAGCCACCGGCCAGAACCGTCATGACCTGGGTCGCGAGAAATTCCTGGAAAAAATCTGGGAATGGAAAGACCAGTCCGGTGGCAACATCAGCCGTCAGATCCGTCGCCTGGGCTCGTCCGTAGACTGGAGCCGCGAACGCTTCACCATGGACGACGGCCTGTCGGAAGCCGTGAAAGAAGCCTTTGTACGCTTGCACGAAGACGGCCTGATCTACCGCGGCAAGCGCCTGGTCAACTGGGACACCAAGTTGCACACGGCGATTTCCGACCTTGAAGTGGAAAACCACGACGAGAAAGGTTTCCTGTGGAACCTCAAGTACCCGCTGGCCGACGGCGCCAAGACCGCTGAAGGCAACGACTACCTGATCGTCGCCACCACCCGTCCGGAAACCATGCTCGGCGACGCCGCCGTGGCCGTTAACCCGAACGATGAGCGCTACCAGGCGCTGATCGGCAAGTTCGTCGAACTGCCGCTGGTGGGTCGTCGCATCCCGATTATCGCGGACGACTACTGCGACCCTGAATTCGGCACCGGCTGCGTGAAAATCACCCCGGCCCACGATTTCAACGACTATGAAGTCGGCAAGCGCCATAACCTGCCGCTGCTGAACATCTTCGACAAGAACGCCGCCGTGCTGCCGGCCTGCCAGGTATTCAACCTGGACGGCACGCTGAACGAAAGCATCGACGGCAAGATCCCGGCCGAATACGCCGGTCTTGACCGTTTTGAAGCGCGCAAGCAAATCGTGGCCGCCTTCGACGCCGCCGGCCTGCTGGTCAGCGTTGATGACCACGGCCTGAAAGTGCCGAAGGGCGACCGCTCCGGCACGGTCATCGAGCCTTGGCTGACCGACCAGTGGTACGTGTCCACCAAGCCGCTGGCAGAACCTGCCATTGCCGCCGTGGAAGATGGCCGTATCCAGTTCGTGCCCAAACAGTACGAAAACATGTACTTCTCGTGGATGCGCGACATCCAGGATTGGTGCATCAGCCGTCAGCTGTGGTGGGGCCACCGCATTCCGGCCTGGTACGACGAGTCGGGCAAGGTCTATGTAGGCCGCGACGAAGCCGAAGTGCGCGCCAAGCACAACCTCGGCCCGGACGTTGTGCTGCAACAGGACAACGACGTGCTGGACACCTGGTTCAGCTCCGGCCTGTGGACCTTCTCCACCCTGGGCTGGCCGCAGCAAACCGAGTTCCTGAAGAAATTCCACTCCACCGACGTGCTGGTCACCGGTTTCGACATCATTTTCTTCTGGGTTGCCCGGATGATCATGCTCACCATGCACCTGGTGAAGAACGAGGACGGCACCCCGCAAGTACCGTTCAAGACCGTGTACGTGCACGGCCTGGTGCGTGATGGCCAGGGCCAGAAGATGTCCAAGTCCAAAGGCAACGTCCTGGACCCGCTGGACATCATCGACGGCATCGACCTGGAAACCCTGGTGCAGAAACGCACCTCGGGCCTGATGCAGCCGAAACTGGCGAAGAAGATCGAGAAGCAGACCCGCGACGAGTTCGCCGACGGCATCGCCAGCTACGGCACCGACGCCCTGCGCTTTACCTTCTGCTCGCTGGCCTCCACTGGTCGCGACATCAAGTTCGACATGGGCCGCGTCGAGGGCTATCGCAACTTCTGCAACAAGATCTGGAACGCCGCGCGCTACGTGCTGGATAAAGGCGAAGACTGCGGCCAGAACGGCGAAGCCTATGAGCTGAGCCTGGCTGATCGCTGGATCATCTCGCAGCTGCAACGCACCGAAGCCGAAGTGACCCGCCAACTCGACCAATTCCGTTTCGACCTGGCCGCACAGGCCTTGTACGAGTTCATCTGGAACCAGTATTGCGACTGGTACCTGGAACTGTCCAAGCCTGTGCTGTGGGACGAAAACGCGCCGATCGAGCGCCAGCGCGGCACCCGCCGCACCCTGGTGCGCGTGCTCGAAGTGGCCCTGCGCCTGGCGCACCCGTTCATGCCGTTCATCACCGAAGAAATCTGGCAGCGCCTCGCGCCGCTGGCCGGTATCGAAGGCAAGACCATCATGCTGCAACCTTGGCCAGTGGCCAACGAAGCACGCATCGATGAGGCGGCCGAAAGCGATATCGAATGGCTCAAGACCCTGATGCTCGGCACGCGCAACATCCGCGCCGAGATGAACATCGGGCCGGGCAAGCCACTGGCCGTATTCGTGAAGAACGCCAGCGCCGACGATCAGCGTCGCCTCACCGAGAACGACGCGCTGCTCAAGAAGCTGGCGAAGCTGGAGTCGATCACGGTATTGGCTTACGACGCCGAAGCACCGCTGTCCGCGACCGCGCTGGTTGGCGAGATGGAAGTACTGGTGCCGATGGCCGGCCTGATCGACAAGGGCGCCGAACTGGCCCGCCTCGACAAGGAAATCGCCCGCCTGCAAGGCGAAGTGCAGCGAGTGGGCGGCAAGCTGTCCAACGCGGCGTTCGTCGACAAGGCGCCGGCGGAGGTGATCGATAAGGAACGCGCCAAGTTGGCTGAGGCTGAACAAGCCCTGGGCAAACTGGCGGAGCAGCATGCGCGGATTTCCAGCCTGTAAGGTGCAAACCGTGTGAGAAAAGGGACCTTCGGGTCCTTTTTTTTGCCTTGAAAACCCAATCAATGTGGGAGCTGGCTTGCCTGCGATGCAGTCGACTCGGTGTATCTGTAAGACCGAAGCGATGCCATCGCAGGCAAGCCAGCTCCCACATTTGACCGAGTTGTGCTCAGGATGTGTGACAATGCCCACCACTTTGAGCCAACACCAGAATCATCATGACCGCCCCCAGCACACCTAAACCACCGCGCAAGAAGCCTAAAACCGCAGCCACGGCCAAGCCCGTCGCCCCGCGCAAAGAGGCTACCCTGCACCCGCGCAACCGCCACACCGGCCGTTACGACTTCCCGGCGCTGATCAAGACCACGCCGGAACTGGCGCAATTCGTGATCATCAACCCTTATGGCAAAGAAAGTATCGACTTTGCCAGCCCGGACGCGGTGCGGGTGTTCAACCGGGCGCTGTTGAAAGCCTTCTATGGCATCCAGCATTGGGATATCCCGCAGGATTACCTCTGCCCGCCGGTTCCGGGGCGCGCGGACTACGTGCATTTCCTTGCCGACCTGTTGGCCAGCGTCAACGACGGCAAGATCCCGCGCGGTTCCATCGTCAAGGTGCTGGACATCGGCATGGGCGCCAACTGCGTCTATCCGCTGATTGGCTATATGGAGTACCGCTGGAATTTCCTCGGCTCGGAAGTCGACCCGATCGCCGTGGCGGCTGCCAAGGCCATCGTGCAGTCCAATGACCTGAGCAAGGTCATCCAACTGCGCCAGCAAACCAACCCCAAGCAGATCCTGCTGGGCCTGCTGGAGCCGGGCGAACGCTTTGACCTGACCATGTGCAACCCGCCGTTCCACGCGTCCATGGACGAAGCCACCAAGGGCAGCGAGCGTAAATGGCGCGCCCTGGGCAAGGCCGACCCCAAGCGCAAGTTGCCGGTGCTGAACTTCGGTGGCCAATCGGCAGAGTTGTGGTGTGAAGGCGGTGAAGCGCGCTTTGTAACGCAGCTGATCGCCGAGAGTGCGCACTTTGCCCACAAGGTGTTGTGGTTCAGCACCCTGGTGTCAAAAGCGTCGAACTTGCCCGCGATCGAGACCGCCTTGAAAAAAGCCGGCGTACT
The DNA here is from genome assembly GCF_022662395.1 of Pseudomonas sp. MONT-RG-20F-20-E-7-02. NCBI lineage: Bacteria > Pseudomonadati > Pseudomonadota > Gammaproteobacteria > Pseudomonadales > Pseudomonadaceae > Pseudomonas > Pseudomonas sp. MONT-RG-20F-20-E-7-02. The sequence goes on along the minus strand of NZ_JAKNQN010000007.1, from coordinate 418,933 downwards.
CGAAAGCCAGGTGGTGGAGATGTCCCAGGGCCAGAAGCAAAGCCGTTTTGTGGCCTGGACCTTCCAGACCAAGAATGAGCAGCAGATCTGGCGCCAGCGCTGGGTGCGCGACTAACCCAAGAAAGCCCAGCACAAACCGCAGGCAACAAAAAACCGTGCCCGGATTGCTCCGGAGCACGGTTTTTTTTGCTGCGTCTTACTTGTTAACAGCGTCGGTCAGGCCTTTGGCCACAACCAGCTTGATAACTTTCTTGGCAGCGATTTCGATGGCAGCGCCAGTCGAAGGGTTACGGCCAGTACGGGCTGGACGCTCAGTCACTTTCAGTTTGCCAACGCCTGGCAGAGTGATTTCGCCGCCGTTTTCCAGCTGGTCAGCAACAACTTGGCTCAGTTGGTCCAGCAGAGCGCGCACGGTAGTTTTCGGTGCGTCTACTGCTTCAGCCAGGTCAGCGATCAGTTGGTCTTTAGTAATAGCCATTGTGGTGTTCCTTCCCTATCAAATTCATATGGATTGCAGAGTGCAGTGTCAGCCGTCGAGCCCGACCGTCATGGCCTGGCACCCCCGGCCATAACCACGGAGATCGGGGTTATAGATGCTTGAAACGGGGATTGGTTCGACCTGACAGATGCTGAATGCACGCTTAACGCCGAGTCTTGGCGTAAGACGGGGCAAAACTAGCACAGAGACGGGGAAATATCCGCCTCAACATACCCATTTGGTCAGCTTTATCGCTCTAAACCGTGAAAAAAAGGCATATAGGCCGTCGGAGAGCAGCCAAAACGCCCTTCGAAGCGTGCCATGCCCAATGGGTGCGGTACACTGGGCGACTTTTTGGGGAGGCCAACCGCTCCCCTTCAACCAGCCGAGAAGCCTATGCCGATCCGTCATTGCATTGTTCACCTGATCGACAAAAAACCCGACGGCACACCTGCAGTTCTGCATGCCCGCGATTCGGAGCTGTCCGAGTCCGCCGCCATCGAGAACATGCTTGCCGACCTCAACGAGAGCTATAACGCCAAACAAGGCAAGGCCTGGGGTTTCTTCCATGCCGAGTCCGGCGCGCACCCGTTCAGCGGCTGGTTGAAGGACTATTTCGACGGTGGCCAGGATTTCACCACCTTCAGCCGCACGGCGGTCGAGCACCTGCAAAAGCTGATGGAGGAATCCAACCTCTCCACCGGCGGCCACGTGCTGTTTGCCCACTACCAACAAGGCATGACGGACTACCTGGCCATCGCCCTGCTCCACCACAGCGAAGGCGTGGCCGTGACCGATGAGCTGGACGTGACCCCGTCACGCCACCTGGACCTCGGCCAACTGCACCTGGCGGCGCGCATCAACGTCTCCGAGTGGCAGAACAACAAGCAGTCCAAGCAGTACATCTCGTTTATCAAGGGCAAGAACGGCAAGAAGGTCTCCGAGTATTTCCGCGACTTTATCGGCTGCCAGGAAGGCGTCGACGGCCCGGGCGAGACCCGCACTTTGCTCAAGGCCTTCAGTGACTTCGTGGAAAGCGAAGACCTGCCGGACGAATCCGCCCGCGAGAAAACCAAAACCCTGGTGGACTACGCCAGCAGCCAGGCCAAGCTCGGCGAGCCGATGGGCCTGGAAGAACTGTCGGGTTTGATCGATGAAGATCGGCCTAAGGCGTTCTACGACCATATCCGCAACAAGGACTACGGCCTGTCGCCGGAGATCCCCGCCGATAAACGCACCCTTAACCAGTTCCGCCGCTTCACCGGCCGCGCTGAAGGCTTGTCCATCAGCTTTGAAGCCCACCTGTTGGGCGACAAGATCGAATACGACGAAGCCGCCGGCACCTTGATCATCAAGGGCCTGCCGACCCAACTGACCGACCAGCTCAAGCGCCGTAACTGATGCTCGGCGGGGTTCTGAAGAAAGTCCTGTTGGTATTGCTGGTCGTGGTGGTCATCCAGAACTGGGGCAAGATTGAGCGGCTGTTCAACCCCTCGCAGATGGTGTCTGAGCAAATACGCGCCTCAGCGCGCGTGGTGCTCTATTCCACCGAGTGGTGTGGCTACTGCAAGCAGATCCGGCGCTTCCTGGACCAGAAAGGCATCCCGTACCAGGCGCTGGATATCGAGAAAGACGCCCAGGCGCGCAAGGCCTATGAGGCGCTGGGCGGCGGCGGGATTCCGTTTGTGGACGTGAATGGCACGTTGATTCGCGATTACAACCCGGATGCGATCATGGCTGCCTTGAAATAGCTAATCTGCAAAACACTGCAGAACTAATGTGGGAGCGGGCTTTTGTGGGAGCTGGCTTGCCTGCGATAGCCTCAACTGGGTACTGATGAAAAACCGAGGTGTCTGCATCGCAGGCAAGCCAGCTCCCACACAAGCCTCCCACATTCAGTTCTTCTGCGGGCTTAGAAATTGGCTTCCAACGACACCATCGCCGTGCGCTCTTCACCCACGTTGTAATACGCAGTGCTCGGCGCCAGGCCATTCACCGGGGCCGAGTTGAATGCCACGGTGCGCGCCGAACTCAGGTATTCCTTGTCGAACACGTTGAGCATCGAGAACCGCAACGCCGCTGACTTGATGACCTTCTTGTCCACCGGCAAGTAAATACCAGCGTTCAGGTCGAACACCGTGCGGCCTTCGATCTTTTCCTTGTTGGTCAAATCGCCATAGAAGCTGCCGACGTATTTGCCCGCGATGTTGCCGTAGAAGCGCGCATCGTCATACCCGAACACCAGGTTGAACATGTTTTCCGGCACGTTGGCCAGTTGCTTGCCTGCCGTGGGCAACAATACGTTTTTGCTGAGCAAATTGTCTTGCTGCTCCGACTTCGTGTAGGTGTACGAAGCGTAGTAGTTAAAGTTATGCGGCAGCAGGCCACTCCACTCCAGCTCCAGGCCTTTGTTCTCGACGCTGCCGACGTTGAGCACCATGTAGTCACCGGCAGAGTCGGTGGTCGACACCTGGCGGTCCTTGAAGCTGATATAGAACAAGGTCGCGCTCAATGCCATATCGTCTTCGGTGTAGCGCCAGCCGAGTTCCTGGTTCCAGCTCAACTCGGACTTCAAGCTGACGGAATCGCCCTTGTTGTACAGCACGTAGTTGGGTGGCGTGCGCATGTTGCGGGTGACGTTGTAGAACGCCTGGTTGCTCTCGTCGACCTGGTACTTGGCGCTGAAACTCGGCAAGAACTGGTGGTAACGGGTGTTACGTTTTTCCGGCTTGTCGTACAGACTGCCCAAGTTGTTGCCGTCACGTTCGACATATTGGTACGCCAGGGCGCCGACAAAACTCAGGTCCGGCGTGGCTTGCCAGCTGTCCTGCACCCAGAGTTTCTGCGACGGGGTGACGGTGTAATAGTGGCGGCCCTGGACGGTGGCGCCGTTCTTGTCGACCACTTGGCCGCCGCTGTTGTAGTCGCCCCACACATCATCCGGCGCGCCTTCGCTGTTGATCCCGATAAAGGGTTGGGTCTGACGCTGGCGTGCGCGTTCATACCAATAGCCGTAGTCCAGACTGTGTGCTTCGTTGATGTCCCATTTCAGTTTGGCGGTGACGCCAGGGCGCCAGGTCTCGGTCCACGAAGGGCGATAGTAATTGGCCGATTGCAGGTTGCTCAGGTCGTAGTTGCCGGCCTTGTCGGATTTTGGCCCCAGGTTCGACGCAGTCTGACCGCTGAAACTGCCACCGTTGGCCCAGTAGTAATACGGCGTAACCGTCAGCGCCAGGTTGTCTTGCAACTGCCAGCGCTGGGTCAGCGTGGCGTTGACGCTTTCGAACGGATTGCGGTTGAGCTTGTAGGACGACGACAACAAACCTGCCTTATAAACCGGCGTTTCCGAGTAGTCCTTGCGCCGCCCTTCATTGTCGAACTGCGCCTTGCTCAGGGTGTTGTAGTTGTAGTTTTCCTGGTTGTTGTACTTCACCGTGGCCAGAGTCGAGTTGCCGCTGCCGTCCTCGAACAGGCTGCTCCACTCGACTTTGTCGCTGCGCATCGTGCCTTTGCCGCGCCATTTGTCGCCTTCCAGGTGAGACGCCGACACCCACGTCTTGAGCCCACCGAAATCACCGGTATTGACCCGCACGAAGGTCTTGCGCAAGTCATTGGCACCGACAATCTGTTTGGCGAACAGCCCGGACTCTTGAGTCGGCCGAATGGTGATCATGCCGATGTTGCCGCCGCTGGAGCCGATATGCGGGCCGTCCGCCTCGGAAGAGCCCTGGGTGACAAACACTTCAGCGAGGTTTTCCGGGTCGCCCAGCTGGTTTGAATAGACGCTGTAGTTGCCCGAATCGTTGATCGGCACGCCGTCGACAGACACCCCGACCTGGTCGGAGCTCATGCCGCGCATGGTGAAGTTGGTGCCACTGGTGCCGCTCGCGTCGTCGCTGGAAACGTTGATGCCCGGCGTGTACTTGAGCTTGTCGATGGCATTGGCGGTCGCCGACATTTCGTCCATGGCTTCCTTGGTCACCGTCGACCGCGCCTTGGCACTTTCTTCGCGAATCATGTGCCCGTTGCCCAGGGTTTGTTTGCCGGCCACGTTCACCGAACCCACATCTTGAGTGTCGTCCGCCAAAACCAGCGGCGCAAAACCACCCAGGCCCGATGCTAAAAGCAGGGCATATACGTTGTTGTAGTTCACCTGTAGATCCCTTACTGACGTTGCTCTGTTGTATGGGTCGTCGCTCGGCACCCGTTGGCAGACGACGCTTGGCTTCCTGACCACTCGCTCAGGAACCCGGCGATGATCCATGCCACGTGTAACGGTTTGGTGACAGGTTTGGGTGATTGCGATGAAGGTTCGGTGAAAGGCCGGCAAACACCCGTAGAGGGATACCCAGATACCAACAAGACCTGCAGCTACTTGATTTGGCTGAGGGGGCGCTTGAAAAACTATAACTTTTCCAGTGCGTGCGCTGACCGCTCGCTTATTCATATCCGAAATAAACCGACTATTAAAAACGTCTAAAAAACTGTCGATTCTCACAGTTATTCGCGCTGTACCTCAGCCATAAAATCGACTACCTGCATTCCATACTCATATAAAAATGGAGTTAATCATGAGCATTAAAAATGGAGTCGACCCCATCAACGGCAGTTTCCACCACCAAGTCAATGTCGCGACATTAGTCGGAAATCAAGGGCGCGGACCGAGCATCGCCCTGAAGGCTGAATACCTCAGCGACCCAATACGCAAAGTTGCCGGAATTACAGTGGGCGCCGCCAGTACCATCAGTTTTTTCTACACGAAAGCCGGTGGCAAGGACGTTGGAAAATATGAAATTTCTCTTTATACCGGGGAGACACTAAAAACAACATCTCTGCCTGTATCTCTCAATGTCATCAGCATTATCCAGCGCGGAGAGGACCTGTACATTTATCGAAAAAACAGAACCGTCGAAATACTGACCCTTCACAGTGATGAACGCTATATTGACATCAAAGACCCCGACCTCAAAATCACACTTCCCTATCGCAGGTTTTATCAGACAAAAACAATTATAAATAGCTCAGGCCTCCAAATCAGCTTTGAATACGACGCTCATACAAATCATACCGACGTTGGTTTCACCGGCATCACAAAGATCACCGATGACAGCAACACCGTACTTTTCTCGAAAACAGATAACACAGACAGCAAGATTAAAAAATTTACGCTATTCCCAAACACCAACAATGAGCAAACCTTCTCCCTCTCAAACGAGCTGCTCAGCATAGGAGACCCCGAAGGTGGAGAGTGGGAAAAGTTGACCCTCAATAAACAAAATCAAATAACAAAAATAGAAACCTCCTTAGGACTTACAGAAACCATCGATTACAACAAAGAATTCAAAGTCGCTACACATCGCCTGTCCACTGGACATTCTTCGGACATCATCAAACACTATACCTATGACACAAGCGCTAAAAAATCCACGACGACCAGCTATTGCGCCAATATAAAAAAAACCATCGAGTACGTGCAAACGGATACCGCACTGACAGAGACACATACGGAGAATGGGTGCATCACAACGATCACTCAAAGCAAAGCTTACGACGATAAAACCCAGCAGACTGTGCTGACTGCCACCACCACCTATAAAAAAAACAAACAAACTTCTACGCCGCTGGTCAAGAAAATCACGTTTGACAAGGAAATGAATCTAATAAAAACCGAACAGGATGGGATGATTACCGAGTATACCTACTATGCGCCGTCAACCACACGCGACCGGCTAGTTCAAATCATTCCTTACTCTCGCACCAAAAACAAGGCAGAAACCTCTTCCCTGAAAGACCTCGTAAGAATTATATATGATGGCACCATAGGCAATATGCTGGACTACTATAAAATCGTGGAGCGGCACCAGATTACCGAGGAGCCAAAGCACACGAAGGACGGTAAACAACGATTCAACTTACCTATCGACATAGAGGGCTTTGGTGATTATCCGTATTTTACACATGCCCTGGAGTCCGAAAAAACCTACACTTTTCACAATGGAAACAGAAAAGATCTTCAGTGGACCTTTTACGGCTACCAGAAGCTGAACAAACTTTCTTCAGCTCAGATTGAACATATTAAACCCTCTGTTAAAATCAGCGTAAAAGAACCGGTAACCTCATCACAGTCCAACTATACAAAACTGGAATCATGGGAGGGCGCAACCGTTGAAAAAACCGAGTACCACGACAGCCTCAGCGCCCCATCAACTTCCTTCGGACGGATTAAAAGTCTCAACTTCTGGATCCTTGACGCCGGTGGCCAGCAGGTCGCACTTTCCTCCCGAACCATTAATTTCACTTATTCATTATCCGCTACAAACTATTACGGCACTCAATACTCCACGCTCACCACCCAGCAAACAGCCGTACAGAACAATCTGATTCTCACTACACAGCAAGCAGCCTCAAGTTTCACTGGGGACATAATTGAAACCCTGGATAAATTGGGTAATAAAACCGCCTACACCTATAATGCCCTGGGCAAAACAATACGTGTAGACGCGTTCGCCCAAGACAATGATTTTAAACAGACCACGCATATTACCTATGAAGTAAAAGATAGAAAAACCGTCGTCACAACGACCACCTTGCCAGAGTCAGGTTACCCTACAGCCATTGAATATGACGCTCTTGGAAGGCCCATCACTGTAAAATGCAAAAGTCCAGCGAGCAACGCGTGGCTCTTGATCTCCAATTATTCCTACGATGAATACGGGCGTCAGGATGTGATCCAGGAATACGACTATCGTTTATCACCCGACGACGCGCCTCTGCTCGGCAGCAATCGCCCCTACGCCAGTAAACACTTTATCTATGACGGCTGGGGTAACAACTCCATTCGTACCCATTCAAAAACGAACATTGAGGAGCATACAATCTATGACCCTATCAATAAACGGCTCGAAGAATCGGTTGTCTACAAAAACACTCACTCGAGCAAAATATCAATCACCTCAGCCAACTCAAACAACGAAAAAACGGTTGAGGAATTTTATTACAACAACGGCCTGCTCACCCGATCCAATGCCTTAGCGTATGACGTACAAGAAAGACTGATTAAACAAACTAACGCATACACCGGCCAGCACACTATTAGCTACGACAGGTTTGACAGACCTACACGCGTCACGTTTGATCAGGGCAATGGCGTTGGCACCGTCCAGGCGTACACGTATTCAAAGGCCAACACATCCAACACTGTATTATCTATTAATCTGTCTGCGCTGGAACCCAGTGGAGGCAACGCCACATCCGGTATAGGCAACATAGGTTCTCGGGTATTTGATGGCTTGAACCGCATGACTCAACTGACTGTAGGAAGACGCGTCGAAGACTACGTCTATGACGGACTTCAAACATTCGGCCACTACACTCGCCCCTCTTCCAGCACTCGCGAACCGCGTGCACCCGCTCAGGTGACGTCTGTTGCACACCCTCAAAAAGGAACACTGATAGAAACGGTAAACAGGCCGAACGAATCGAGCATGCCGACCCGAAACGAAATCGACAACAGTGTGACGGCCACCTACTCCCTCAGGGGCACCCTGTTGGATTTGACTAATGCGTTCGGCGATAAATTTGACTACATCGAAACAGAGGACGAGCTGAGTTCGGAGGTCAATAACAAAAAAGTACGCACCAAGTCGGTGTTCAGCCCGACGACGCGTTTGTTAGTACAAGAGCGGGTTACCGATATCGCCAGCAATACCACCCTGGTCGTCGACTTCAACTATGATGAACAATCACGTGAAATTCGAAGGCAATTCAGCGCTCCCAACATTCCTACTTTAATTATAACTCGAACGTTCGATCCGGATGGGCGAGTCGCCAGTACACGCGTTGACAGAGACGGCGTGCTCCTGCTAAGCCACCAGTATTCCTACACGTTGTCTGGTCAACTTGAAAGTTGCAATTACGCTGGAAACTCTTTGCCCAAGAACACCTATGGCCACTCGATCAGTGGAGAATTTTTTTCTTATGACAAACGTGGAACACTCACACACCTCAAATATTTCAACGCGACGGGTGATGGATTCACGCAAACGTACGTTCCGAACCCATACGACTCAGTCCAAATGTCTCATATTACACTTAAAGAGCCCTCGGACGCCTCAGCCAAGACGAAAGAAATATTCATCTTTGACGAGGCTGGTTATCTGTCAAAATTAGATGATACTGAATTTAAATACTCCAGCGATGGGCAGCTCAGCACCGTCATCACACCGCAAGGGATATACGGTTATACTTATGACACTCTGGGCCGCCTGACAGCCTGTAAAGGCCCCAGCTACTACGACGACTTTCATTACATTGGCGAACACCCCTACGCTCGCGATGGCTATATTAGTGAACAGGGCGCGTTGGTCTACAGGCGCTCAGTACTTCTCAACCCCAGCGACGCTTGCGTGCTATTGGAAGAAACCAGAAAACCTCATCTTGAGGACACACCGCAGACCCGTTTCAGCTTCGAGCTAAAAGATTTTAATGGCACCGTTATTGCCAGCGCCAGCGCAAAAACCAACAGCCTTGAGTTTTATCCTTATACTGTCTTCGGGTATCGCCCCACCGCCCTCAATGAACACAGCTGGATAGGTTATAACGGCCAACCCATTGACCTTCCGACCGGCTGTTATTACCTGGGCAATGGCACACGCCTCTATAATCCAGCCATTCGACGTTTTTACACGCCTGACCGAAAAAGTCCTTTCAATGAAGGTGGGCTTAACGAGTACAGTTATTGTGAGAATGAGCCGGTTAATTATCACGACCCCAGTGGCCAAGCACGCGTTGTGCACGAATATACAACGGTCAACAATCTATTAGACTCCCGAATCGCCACCGCCGTTATCCTCGGCGGCGTGGGCATCATTTTGGCCCCGTTTTCGGGGGGCACGTCGATAGGCTGGTCGATTGCAGTCATTGGGCTTGCGATTGCTTCTGCCGGTTTCGGCGTGGCAGCCGCGTATTACCATGAGTCCGACCCGGACTTATCCGAAGCGCTTGAGTATATGTCGTTAGCCACCGGCCTTTTCGGAGGACTGCTCGGCGCGGGTAAAACGGCGGGGACAGCGGCTGCACGCTACTCTTCAAACAAGCTATTCAAACACGCCAGTGCCTCCCGCGACAGAATGATGATGGGCAGAACGCTGAGTTCAATGCAGCGGGTAGACGGTGAACTATTTGCGTTTGTCGACACGTATAAAAATGCCAACCGCCTGAACATAGTAGCGCATAGCAAAACGCCAAGTGTGCTGGATATGCTCCTCTCCAGAGGGGCTTCCATGCTGGCAAATAGAGAGAAGCTCAGCCCTAATGACTTGTTAAACTTACTGCACTCTGCAGGCATTAATCCGAGTACCTACAAGAATACGCGTTTGCTCAGCTGTTTTTCTGCAAATGGGGGTGCCAATTCATTCGCCGCCCAATTCAGCGCGCTTATACAGCGCCCGGTCAAAGGTTACAAAGGACCGCTGTTGTTAAATTTAGGCGCCACGGCAACGGAAAACAGATTCACCGCCCTCAGGGCTGCACATGGCAGCGATGCGACCATCGCGAGTTACTTCGAAAAAAACCAAGTATTGAAAATCGATAAGACCAACCCATGGAGACTCCTTAAAGAGCCGCGCAACTATATGATCTGGCGTTACGCTCCGGTTCACTTCCCTTTCCCATGAAATGCGGTTCAGGCGTAGCCACTCACCGTGGTTGCGCCTGACCCACTGCGCACTCATAAAACCCTTGGGTTTTCCACATATGCGACACCGTTGCAAAACTCAGCGCAACACAATCACCCGACCCAACAGGCTGTGCTGATCGAACCCGAGCACCGCTTGCAACGCATTCAGCACCGCCTGCGGGTCTTTGCTCGGAAAGCTGCCGCTGACGCGTTTGGCGGCCATTTCGTCGTTAAGCAGCAGGATGCGGCCGGGGTAGTAACGGCTCAGGTCCTGCACCACGTCGGCGAGCGGCGCCTTGTAGTAGTTGAGCCAACCGTCACGCCAGGCCAGGCGTGATTCGCTGTCGACTGCATGCATGGCTTCGGCCACACCTTCGGCGTAGGCCACTTGCTGGCCTGCCGTCAGAATTTGCTGCTGGCCCTGCCTGGATGGCGTCACACCCACCCGGCCGGACAGCACCGTCACCCGGGCGCCAGCCGGTTGAAGGCGCACTTCGAACTGGGTGCCCAACACCCGCGCTTCGCCGCTGCCGGCCTCGACCACAAACGGCGCGCCCGTGTGGGTCACGCTGAAAAAGCCTGCACCACGACGCAGTTGGATATGGCGCTCGCCGTGGCTGAAATCCACAGCAATAGCACTGTCGGCATCCAGCGTGACTTGGGATTGATCGGCCAGGGTCACGGTCTTCACCTGGCCCGGCGCCGTCACGTAATCAGCGCCGAAGTCATCGACCCAGCGCGACGGCTGCCAGCCGGCGCCCATCGATACCATCACCAGCAGGCACGCGGCCATGGCCAGGGCACCGGACCAGCGCATTGCCCGTGAGCGCTTCGAGGTGTTCATCGCATTCAGGTAGCCCTGCAACGCCAAGGCGTCCTCGTCCGCCAGTTTGCGCGCCGGCACTTCGCTCAATTCCCACAGCACCTGGGCCTGGGCATAGGCCTCGACGTGCGCGGGGTCGGCACGCAACCAGCGGCTGAACGTGGCCTGGTCACCACTGCTGGGCTGATCGTGCAGCAGGCTCAGCCAGTCGAGGGCGGCCTGCTCCTGGGCGGGCGTGGGGGTGACGTTCACGGTGCTTTCCCTGGCGTGCGTGGGGGCGGTGGTTCGCGAAGGCTGGCTTTGCAGGCTTCGAGGGCACGCATCATATGTTTTTCCACTGCGCTTTGGGACAGGCCCATGGCCTTGGCGATTTGCGCGTATTTGCGGCCGTGAATGCGGTTGAGCAGGAAAATCTGCCGGGTGCGCTCCGGCAGGCTGCGCAGGGCAGCTTCGACATGGCGCAGATCATTACCGGCTTCGAGTGCGGCCTGGGGCTCGGAGCCCTGATTGTCCTGTTGCTCCGGCAGCCAGCCTTCGTTGCTGCGTACGCGCGCGCCTTCGCTGCGCAGGTGGTCGATGGCGATGTTGCCGGCGCAGCGCAACAGGTAGGTGCTGAGTTCTTCGACCTGCACCAACGGCCGGCGCCAGAAACGCAGGAACAAGTCTTGCACCAGGTCGGCTGCGGTGGCGCGGCAGCCCACGCGTCGGCTGACCAGCGCTTCCATCTGCGAGCGCTGCGATAAAAACACCTGCAGGAAATGCGCACGTCCACCGGCCACATCGGTGTGCGGGCTGTCTTGGGATTCCGGTGGGGTGCTGATCATCATGGCAAGCTCAGAGTAAGGCGAACGCCGCAGCAGGGCTGGCCAACAGACCAACGCCCGCCAGGATCAAGGCCAGTCTTGGCCGATACGGCAACAGCATCACCAGCAGCAGCGCGCTGAGCATCAATACCGCGCACCATTCCACCAGCCCTTGGGCCCAACCCGAGGCACTCACCGCAGGCCAGGTCGACAGCGCCAGCAGCAACCAACCGGTAATGCGCAAAGCCAGACGCCTTGGTGGCGAAGGTTTGCTGTGGAGCAATTCACCGTGATGGCGATCGGTGGACAGGCACAGCGCGACGAACCCGGCGTAGCACATCAGCAAGGCGAGCAACATTCAGTTCGCCTCCTGCTTGAGCGTCAATCCACGCGCGCGTTCGGCCTTGGGCTGCGGCGCCGCGCGGTGCTGCATTTTCCAGGCGGACCAGGTCAGGAACAAGCCGCTGGCCAGGCAGGTCAGGTCGAAGCCGGCCATGGCCCAGTCACCGCTGGCCAGTGACGCGCCCAAGTGCTGCGAAGTGGTCAGCGCGTTGAGCAATGGAATCGCCACAAACAGCAATGCGCCGACACTCAATTGCTCAACCCAGCCCTGACGGCCTCGACGCAATACGGCGTGCAACAGGCTCAAGCCCCAGGCAATAAAGAACACCTGCACTTCCCACTCGGAACGCCCGGCGAAACTCACCGGCAACAAGCGATTGGCCCAGAAAAACGCAGCGATGGCGATCATCAGCCCGGACATGCTGGCGATGTTCAGCACTTCCACCAACCGCAGCTCAAACGGCATCACGCCGGTTTTGGCGTGCTTGAGCTGGCGCTTGCCGAGCCAGATCACCAGGCCGGTGCCGATCATCGCCGTGCCCGCCAGGCCGCAGATAAAGTACAGCCAGCGCAGCACAGGCCCGGCGAAATGGCCCATGTGCAGGCCGTAGAAACTGCCGCCAATTGCGGCCGGCAGCGACTGCTCGGCACTGACCCGCAACAATTCGCCGGTGGTGCCGTTGAACGACACGCTGCTGCCGAAATCATGCGCCACACGGTCGGCACCGGAGCGAACCACGTTGACCGAGGCATTCACATCGCCAGGATTGTTGACCACCAACCGCCCCACATGCCCACCCGCCCATTGCTCGCGCGCTTGCTGGTACATCGGCAGTAACGGCAGCAATTGACCCGGCTGGCCGAGCGCCGGCGCGTTGTTGGTATTGGGGAACACTTCATTGAAAAATGCGCGGCTGTCGTCGCCGTAGGAGGCAACGATGGGCGCGGGCATCACCATGCTCATGAAGATCACCAGACTGCTGTAGGTGATCATCAAGTGAAACGGCAGCACCAGCACGCCCACCGCGTTATGCCCGTCGAGCCAGGAGCGCTGGCCTTTGCGCGGGCGGAAGGTGAAGAAGTCCTTGAAGATTTTCTTGTGGGTGATGATGCCGGTGATCAGCGCGACGAACATCACCATCGCGGCGATGGTCGACAACCAGCGTCCCCACGGGTAGGGCATTTGCAGCTGAAAGTGGAAACGGTAGAAGAACTCGCCGCCCATGCTTTCACGCGCCTGTACGGGTTGGCTGGTAACCGGATCGAGCACTTTTTGAATGAAGTTGCCGCGCTTGCCAGGGTCGACTTTGTCTTGCCACATCACCGACAGGCCGGGGTCGCGGCTGTCCGGCAAGGTGATAAACCAGCGCGCGGCATTCGGCGCCTGTTGCTGCAGATAGGTTTGTGCGGCGGCGAGGCTGCGCGCGTCATCCAGCGGATACGCCTGCACTTCGGGCTGCATCCAGTGGGTAATTTCATCCTTGAAATAGGACAGGGTGCCGGTCAGGAAAATCGCAAACAGCAGCCAGCCGAAAATCAATCCAGCCCAGGTGTGCAACCAGGCCATAGCCTGGCGAAAGCCCTCTTTCATGTGCGCGCCATCCAAAAACCGACACCCGCCAGCGTGGCAAACAGTGCACTCGGCAGCATCACGCCAAACCAGGCACGCCACGCCGTGCGGCAGGCAAAACACCAGAGCACCGCCAACAGGTAGAACACAAACGAGCTCATCATCCCGGTGATCACGGCGTCGGCGCGCGACGCGGGCATCCACAACGCCAGGCAGACGGCGGCCAGTGACGCCATCAGGTAACCGCCGACCACAGCCGCCAGCACGCGCGAGGTGACGGCGAGGCGATAAACGACGGGAAGTGAGGTTTTGCTTTTCATGCGGGAGGCGCCAGGGTCATCAGCGCGCAATATTAATGATAAATATTCTCATAAGCAAAAGAGAACGGATGAATCACCTGCCTGGCAGGATTGCCCAAGTGTGTCACCCGCCCTACAATGCGAACAATTCTTGTTCTCTAAAGTACATCGAGACTTTCTGAGTGAACGCGTTGCAGCCGTCCAACACCGTTGAAGTTCTGTACAACGACCATCACCACTGGCTCACCGGCTGGTTGCGACGCAAGCTCGGCTGCCCGGAAAGCGCCGCCGACCTGGCCCAGGACACGTTCATCCGTGTGCTCGCCGCGCGGGAAACCCCGACACTGATCGAACCCCGCGCCTTTCTCACCACCGTGGCCAAGCGCGTGCTGTTCAACTTCTACCGCCGACAGGACCTGGAACACGCCTACCTCGACGCGCTGGCGCAACTGCCCGAACACGTGGCGCCGTCGGAAGAAGAACGCGCAATCATCCTGCAAACGCTGATGGAGCTGGACCAACTGCTCGACGGCCTGCCCGTTCAGGTCAAACGCGCCTTCCTGCTGGCCCAGCTTGACGGCCTGACTTACGCGCAAATCGGCAACGAACTGGGCATCTCCATCGCCACCGTCAAACGCCACCTGAATAAAGCCGCCATGCGTTGCTATTTCGCCCTATGAATTTTTCCACGCAAGTCGCCGAGCAAGCCGTGCACTGGCTGATGGAAATGCAGCAAGGCGCGCTCAACCCGCGCCAGCAAGCAGCCTGGCAACAATGGCTGGATGCCCACAGCGAACACCAACGTGCATGGGACCATATTCAACGGGTCAACCAACGCCTGCGCGGCATGCCCTCACCCTTGGCACATGCTGCCTTGAACGCGCCGAAATCCCGCAGCCGGCGCCAGGCGCTGAAGCTGTTGCTGATTCTCGGCGCCGGTTCGGCAGCAGCCTGGAGCCTGCGCCAGCAGCATATTTTGCCGCCGCTGAGCGCCGATTACCGCAGCCTCGTCGGCCAGCGCCGCAAGGTGCAACTGGCCGATGGCAGCCAGTTGCAGCTCAATACCGGCAGCGCGGTGGATGTGCATTTTGATGGCCATCAACGTTTGGTGCGCCTGTTGGAAGGCGAGATCCTGCTGACCGCGCGCCCCGGCGACACGCCGCTGCACGTGCTGACCGGCCAAGGTTTGCTCAGCAGCCAGGCTGCGCGCCTCAACGTGCGCCAGTTCAACGACCACAGCCAACTGGCGGTCTTCGACGGCCATGTCGAGGTGATGCCCAACCGCTACAGCGGCCTGCCGCTGACCGTCGAGGCCTCGCGCCAGGTCAACTTCACCCGCAAAGGCTGGGACACTCCGCGCCCGACCGACGCCAACAGCGGCGCCTGGGCCGACGGCATGCTGGTGGCGGCGCACATGCGCCTGGAAGAATTCCTCGCCGAGTTGGGCCGCTATCGCCGTGGCCAAGTCAATTGCGACCCGCAAGTGGCCAACCTGCTGCTGTCCGGCAGTTATCCGCTGGACGACAGCGAACGCATCCTTGACCTGCTGGAAGTCAGCCTGCCGGTTAAAGTGCGGCGGTTTACCCGCTACTGGGTGACTGTCCAGGCACGTGCGTAAATTATTTTCAGAAAACATGAGCCGTTTTCCACACCTCGCGTGACAGAGAAGGAAAGCCACCTTGATCCTACCTTCTCAGGACCGCCCTTCATGCCCCAGCAACCGACACTTCTTGCCCGCACCTTGGGCCAACTCCTACTCGGCGCGAGCCTGAGTCTTACCGTGCTGCCGCAGGTGTTGGCAGCAGACGCCAAGCCCTATCACATCGCCCCGGCCACCCTGGAAGCCGCGCTGAATCAATTCGGGCGTGAGGCCGGCGTGTTGATTTCCTTCGGCTCCGAGGTCACGGCCGGCATGCAGAGCCGTGGGTTGTCGGGCAATTACAGTGCCGATGAAGGCCTGCGAAAACTCCTGGAAGGCACCGGCCTGCAAGCCCGCGCCGAGGGCGACAACGCCTTCAGCCTGCAACCGGCCAGCGCCCCGGCCACCCTCGAATTACAGACCTCCAACGTCGTTGGCGACTGGCTCGGCGACGCGGCGCAAACCAATGTGTTCGAACACCCCGGCGCCCGCGATGTCATCCGCCGCGAAGAATTCGAACGCCAGGGCGCGACCCAGGCGCGTGACGTGCTCAACCGCATCCCCGGCGTCAACGCCCCGGAAAACAACGGTACCGGCAGCCATGACATGGCGCTGAACTTCGGCATTCGCGGGCTCAACCCGCGCCTGGCCTCGCGCTCCACGGTATTGATGGACGGCATTCCAGTGCCGTTCGCCCCCTATGGCCAGCCACAATTGTCTTTCGCGCCGATCAGCATGGGCAACATGGATGCGGTGGACGTGGTCCGTGGCGGCGGCGCGGTGCGCTACGGCCCGCAAAACGTCGGCGGCATCGTCAACTTCGTGACCCGCGCAATTCCGGACGCGCCAACCGTCAAAGGCGGCCTGCAGACCGAAACCAGCCCGTCCTCCAGCCATGACGGCTTCAAGACCACTGGCAACCTGTTGGCGGGCGGCACGGCCGACAATGGCCTGGGCGGCGCAATTTTGTACTCCGGCACCCGTGGCGGCGACTGGCGCGAAAACAGCAACACGCGTATCGACGATTTGATCCTCAAGGGCAAATACCAGTTGGACGACGCCAACAGTTTCAACGCCATGGCGCAGTACTACGAAGGCCAGGCCGACATGCCCGGTGGCTTGAACGTCAAGGACTACAAGGCTGACCCGTATCAGTCCACCCGCCCCTACGACAAATTCTGGGGCCGCCGCACAATGTTCAACGCCGGTTACCGCTACCAGGAAGACCGCCGCGAATTCACCGCCAATACCTTCTTCACCACCACCTTGCGCAACGGCTACCTGGACCAGGGCAACTTCCTCTCGCTGTCGCCGCGCGAGTACTGGGTGCGCGGCCTGGAAACCCGCTTCGCCCAAGGCTTCGACCTCGGCCCCACCAGCCATGAAGTAGGCGTCGGCTACCGCTACATCAACGAAGCCGGCCACGAGTTGCGCTACCGCACGCCGATCAGCGCCAACCAGCAACTGCCTGACACCAACAGCCGCAACGACCGCGATACGCGCGGCGCCACCGAGGCCAATGCGTTTTTCGTCGATGACCGTATTGATATCGGCAAGTGGACCATCACCCCGGGCATTCGCTACGAGATGATCGAATCCCAGCAAACCAACAACCTGACCAACGTTAAATACAAAGGCGACTACAACACCGCGCTGCCGGCGCTGAATGTGCTGTACCACCTGACCGAAGACTGGAACCTCTACGCCAACACCGAAGGCTCATTCGGCAGCGTGCAGTACAGCCAGATGCCGAACCGCGTGAGCAGCGGCGAAGTGAAGCCGGAAAAAGCCCGCACCTGGGAACTCGGCACACGTTATGACAACGGCAGCCTGCGTGCTGAAATCGGCGCGTTCCTGATCAACTTCGACAACCAGTACGACAGCAACCAGACCAACGATTCGGTGATTGCCCGTGGCGAAACCCGCCATCAAGGCATCGAGTCGAGCATCAACTATGCCCTCGACGGTTTGAGCCCGGCGCTGGCCGGTTTTGATGTGTACGCCACTTACGCCTACGTCGACGCGACCATCCGCGAAGACGGCCCGAACAAAGGTAACCGCGTGCCCTTCTCGTCCAAGCATAAAGGCACCCTGGGCGTCGGCTATACCGAAGGCCGCTGGAAGCTCAACCTGGACAGCAGCTACCAGAGCAGCCAGTTCGCCGACAACGCCAACACCCAGGCGGAAACCGCCGACGGCGCCAACGGCCGCATCCCCGGCTACATGCTGTTCAGCAGCCGCGCGGCGTATGACTTCGGCCCACAGTTGTCGGACTTGAACGTGGCAGTCGGTGTGAAAAATATCCTCAACAAGCAGTACTACACGCGCTCATTCGACGACAACAACAAAGGCAAATACGTCGGTGAACCGCGCACGGTGTACGTGCAGACTTCGATTGCGTTCTAACCGCCAGAATCTTCCAAACAATGCAAAACCCTGTGGGAGCTGTTGAGCTTTAGCGAGGCTGCGAAAGCGGTGGGTCAGGCAACTCAATTTCGTCTGTGCCGCCGCCTTCTCAGCCTCGCTGGGGCTCAACAGCTCCCACAAGGGATCGGCGTTGTTGGTTGGGCCTGACTGCCTGCATCGAACCTCAGCTAAGCGTGGGCTCCCACAAACACAGCAAAACCCTGTGGGAGCTGTCGAGCTTTAGCGAGGCTGCGAAAGCGGTGGGTCAGGCGACTTAATTTCGTCTGTGCCGCCGCCTTCGCAGCCTCGCTGGGGCTCGACAGCTCCCACAAGGGATCGGCGTTGTTGGTTGGGCCTGACTGCCTGCATCGAACCTCAGCTAAGCGTGGGCTCCCACAAACAAAGCAAAACCCTGTGGGAGCTGTCGAGCTTTAGCGAGGCTGCGAAAGCGCTGGGTCAGGCAACTCAATTTCGTCTGTGCCGCCGCCTTCGCAGCCTCGCTGGGGCTCGACAGCTCCCACAAGGGATCGGCGTTGTCAGTTGGGGCCTGACTGCCTGCATCGAACCTCAGCTAAGCGTGGGCTCCCACAAACAAAGCAAAACCCTGTGGGAGCTGTCGAGCTTTAGCGAGGCTGCGAAAGCGGTGGGTCAAGCGACTCAATTTCGTCTGTGCCGCCGCCTTCGCAGCCTCGCCGGGGCTCGATAGCTTCACCAAGGAGATCGGCGTTGCTAACTGCCCGCCAGGCAGCTTGGAGTGCCGGCGACCAGGGCGTCGATTGCGCAGCGGGTCTTGGCTGGCATATGTGTGGCTGTGGGCCAGATCACATGGATCGGCGCAGGCTGGTCGCGGTAGCTGGGCAATACCGCTTCCAGTTGGCCGCGCAGCACATAGTGCGCAATCAACCAGCTCGGCAACCAGGCCAGGCCCACGCCTGCAATGGCGGCGTCGGCAACGGCCTGGAGGTCGTCCAGCACCAACGGCGATGTCACACCCGCGCGATGGGAATTATTGCAACGGTAGGCAATCCCTCGGTGACCGGCGAGGTCCTCGATATGTTCAATCCGCCCGACCCGTTGCAAATACGCCGGTGCAGCCGCCAGACCCACGGACTGTTCGCCCAGGCGGCGTGCACTCAGGCGGTCGGTGTCCGGCAGCGGACCGATACGCACTGCAACGTCGTAACCTTCCTGCGCCAGGTCGATCAGCCGGTCGGAGAACGAAATTTCGATTTCCAATTGCGGGTAACGGTCCATCAAACCCCACAACGCCGGGGCCGCATAGTGGTGACCAAACGCCAGCGGCAGGCTCGCCCTTAACCGTCCACGCGGCTGTTGCCGACCACTCTCCAGCACTGATTCAGCAGCTTCAAGTTCGGCCAGCGCACGCAGGCAATGCTCGTAGTACGCCTGCCCGTCCTCGGTCAGGCGCTGACGGCGAGTGGAGCGCTGCAACAGGCACGTGCCCAAACGTGCCTCCAGTCGCGCCAAACCCTTGCCCACGGCCGAGCGTGTGAGGTTCAAGCGTTCGGCGGCTTCGGTCAGGTTGCCGCTTTCGACGATTTGCAAAAACAGTTCAACGCCATCAAAACGCGGAGTGGCCATGGCTCTATTGTCGCCCTTGATTCCCTTAGCAGAGGAAAAGTTATCACGAATAAAGAACTAGGTTCCCGCGAGAATGGTACTTCCCCCAATCACAAGGAAAATCCCATGCCGCCCGCCGCCGCTGTATCGGCCGTCAGCGCACCGCGCACCGCCAAAGATGGCCTGGCCCTTACCGCCGTCTGCCTCGTCGCCCTGATGTTCGGCCTGGAAATATCCAGCGTGCCGGTCATCCTGCCGACCCTGGAACAGCAACTGGGCACAGGCTTTCAGGACGCCCAATGGATCATGAATGCCTACACCCTGGCCTGCACCAGCGTACTCATGGCGGCGGGCACACTGGCCGATCGCTTTGGGCGGCGGCGCATGCTGGTGCTGTGCTTGTGGCTGTTTGGCCTGGCCTCGCTGGCGTGTGGCCTGGCGAACGACGCTTCCACGCTGATCGCCGCGCGGTTTGTCCAGGGCGTGGGCGCCGGGGCGATGATGATCTGCCAGTTCGCGATCCTGTCGCACCAGTTCCGTGAGCCGGCCGCACGGGCGCGAGCCTTTGCAATATGGGGCGTGATCGCAGGCGTGGGCCTGGGCTTCGGGCCAATGGTGGGCGCGTTGATTCTGGCGGTCGCGGACTGGCGCTGGGTATTCCTGGTGCATGTGCCGCTGACCCTGCTGACCTTGGTGTTGCTGCGCATCAGCGTGCAGGAATCCCGCGACCCGGCCGGCCATCGGCTCGATATCGCCGGTATGCTGACCTTGACGCTGTCGGTGTTCGCGCTGGTGTATTTCATCACCCAGGGCAGTGAAAACGGCTTCGGCACACCGGCCATGCTTGGCTGGGCGGGCTTGTCAGTCGCCGGGCTGCTGCTGTTCATCGTTGTTGAACGTCGCAGCGCGAACCCGATGTTCGACTTTTCGGTGTTCCGTATCCAGCGCTTTAACGGCGCACTGATGGGCTCGATCGGCATGAACTTCAGCTTCTGGCCGTTCATGATTTACCTGCCGCTCTACTTCCAGGCGGGCCTGGGTTACGACACGCTGACCACCGGCGCGGCCCTGCTCGCCTACACCTTGCCCACCTTGCTGGTGCCGCCGCTGGCCGAGCGCCTGGCGTTGCGCTTTGGCGCCGAGCGCATCATTCCTTTGGGCCTGGGCATGATGGGCGCGGGCTTTATCGCGATGGCTACGGTCAATGCTGCCGAGCATCCGCGCATTGTGCTGGTGCTTTTCAGTTGCGCGATGGCCGGTGTGGGGTTGGCGCTGACTAACTCACCGACCACCAACACCACCACCGGCTCGGTCTCGGCCGACCGTGCGGGCATGGCCTCGGGCATCGACTTCAGCGCGCGGTTGATCACCTTGGCGCTGAACATCGCCTTGATGGGCCTGGTGTTGCTGCTGGGCATCAGCCATCACCTTTCCAGCGTGCTGCCCCAAACGTCTGCACTGGATTGGCCCGCCATCAGCCAGAATATTGCGGCGGGCAAGCTGGACGCGCTGGCGCTGGCCCCGGCAGACGCGCAGTCAGCTCTACGCCACGGCGCCGGTTGGGCGATGCTTTTTGCGGGCCTTGGCGCTGGCGGGTTGGCGATGCTGAGCGGGTACTTCTTCCGACGCGGCAGCTGAACGAAAACGGGCCTGCAGATGCAGGCCCGTTTGATTGGGGTTGAAAAAACTGTCAGCTATCAGCTGTTAAGCGCAGCCTGTTCGTTTTCCAGAAATTCCTCTTCAAGCTCGGCCTCGTCGGCCTTGGTATCAGGCAATGCTTGCCCGGCGGCGCGTGGTTTGCCGCGTAACTTTCCGTACAGATGCTCCAGCGCGTGTTCAAGCTTGGTCGCTGCACCATCAATCGCCTGTTCAAGGGTATCGGCCTTATGCAGGACCGACAGTGGCTGATGGCCCTTTGGCCGTGCCTCCAGGCGGCAACTCAGATCATGAGGGCCAGGCTTATCGCCATTCTCATCTTTCAAGTAGACCTCGACGCGGGTCAGGTCTTCTTCATAACGTTCGAGCGTGCTCTCAATGGTAGTACGTACCCACTCCTCCAGTCGGATGCTGCTTTCAATATGGTTATCGCTATTGACTTGGATTTGCATAGTTCTTCCCTTATTTCAGCTAGCTCGCGAGAGGTCACAAACTGCAACACCGGGGTGGTGAAACCATGACCTCTTGATTACACAATTGAGCAGTCGGAAGAACATTTCAACCCCTTTGCGAAGATAAATTACACATTACAAATTAAGTCTGACGACGGGCAAAAACGCTGTTAGGGTGGGGAGTTAGTTACATCTTCTTACGCCCAGCGAACCTCACAATTGCCCCTCTCCCATGGGGTGCAATCCGCGAAAAACCCCCGCTTCCTCCACCAGCCAGTCATGCACCGCACGCACGCCCGGATGGTTCAGCGCGCCTGGCGCGTACAGCAGCACATAGCGTTTGTGGTTCGGCACAGCCAGGCCGAACGGCACGATCAACGTGCCGCGCTCCAGCTCATCATTGAGCAAGGTGCGCCGTGCGATGGCCACGCCCATGCCGGCGATGGCGGCTTCGATGGTCAGGTGATTGCGGTTGAACGTGTGCCCGCGCCGTACGTCGGCGTCGTGGTAGCCGATGGCATTCAGGTAAAACTCCCACTCGGCGTATTCATAACTCCCACGCCAGGCGGTAATGTCGTGCAGCAACGGGAAATGCACCAGGTCGGCCGGGCCATGCAGCGGCGGGCGACCGCGCAAGAGGCTGGGCGCGCACACCGGGAAAATCTGTTCATCCAGCAGGGCTGTGGATAACAGGCCAGGGTAGCTGCCGTCGTTCAAGTCGATCGCCAAATCGAAGTCGCCCTCGTGCAGCGCAATGCTGCTGTCTTCGGCGACCATGCGCAGTTGGATATCCGGAAAACGTTGCTGCAAACGCGGCAAGCGCGGCGTCAACCATTTACCCAGAAACGACGGGATTGAGCGCAGGCGCAAGGTGCCGCTAATCATCCCTGCATCCAGGCGCTGCAACTCGGCATCGATGCTGCCATAGGCCTCCCCCACCGTCGCCGCCAGCCGCTGCCCCTCCGCACTCAGCTCCACGCCGCGTGCGCGCCGATGAAACAGACGGAAACCCAAACGCTCCTCCAATTGGCGGATTTGCTGGCTCACCGCCCCCGGTGTGATGTGCAGTTCTTCAGCGCAACGGGTAAACGACAAATGCCGCGCGGCGCAGGAAAAAACGTGCAGCCAGACATACGTCTGACCATGAAGAGGCCGGGTCATAGGGTTTAGTCCTGCTAAAGGGTGTCTTAGGATAATTCGTTGGTCAGTGCCGATCCAGAGGCGCAGTATCGCGCCAATTCCGCCTGCTCTACAAAACATGGCAGCGATTCCTACTCCATTGCTTGTTAGGCTTTAGCATGGCTATCAGTGTTTTCGATCTATTCAAAGTGGGCATCGGCCCATCCAGCTCCCATACCGTCGGCCCGATGCGCGCGGCGGCGACCTTCGCCCAGGCCCTCACCGAGCAGGATTTGCTGACCGACACACGCCGTGTCGAAGTGCGCCTGTACGGCTCGCTGTCCGCCACCGGCGTCGGCCACGCCACCGACCGCGCCTGCGTGATGGGCTTGATGGGCGAATGGCCGGACAAGGTCGACCCCACGTCGATCAACGCGCGCATCCAACAATTGCGCGAATCCGGCCAACTATTGCTCGCAGGCACGCAGGCAATTGCCTTCAACTGGCACACCGACCTCCTGCTGCTGGACGAAAGCCTGCCCTACCACCCCAACGCCATGTCCCTGCACGCTTATGGCGACAATGGCCTACTGAGCGAACAAACCTATTACTCGGTGGGCGGCGGTTTCATCATCGAAGCGGCCGAGGCGGCCTCCGGCATTGCGCCGACCAACGATGTTGAATTGCCCTACGACTTTTCCAGCGCCGTCGAACTGCTGGCCTTGTGCAACAAACATGGCCTGCGGGTTTCCGAACTGATGATGGCCAACGAACGCGCGTGGCGCAGCGACGAAGAAATCCGTAGCGGCCTGTTGCATATCTGGTCGGTGATGCGCGAATGCGTGGAGCAAGGCCTGCGCGATGAGGGCATCTTGCCCGGCGGCCTGGATGTGCCACGCCGCGCCGCGAAACTGCACCGCAGCCTGTTGGAAATCGGCAAGCCCAATGTCATCACCTCGACCTTGTCGGCCATGGAATGGGTCAACCTGTTCGCCCTCGCCGTCAACGAAGAAAACGCCGCCGGCGGGCGCATGGTCACCGCGCCGACCAATGGCGCGGCGGGGATCATCCCGGCGGTGCTGCACTACTACATGAAGTTCAACGCCGACGCGTCTGACGATGACGTGGTCAATTTCTTCCTGGCTGCCGCCGCCGTCGGCATCCTCTGCAAGAAAAACGCCTCGATCTCCGGCGCCGAAGTCGGTTGCCAGGGCGAAGTCGGTTCGGCCTGCGCCATGGCCGCCGCCGGCCTGGCCGATATCCTCGGCGCCACCCCGGAGCAGCTCGAAAACGCCGCCGAAATCGGCCTGGAACACAACCTCGGCCTGACCTGCGACCCGGTCGGCGGCCTGGTGCAAGTGCCGTGCATCGAGCGCAATGCCATCGCGGCGGTCAAGGCGATCAACGCCACGCAAATGGCCCTGCGCGGTGACGGCAAACACTTCATTTCCCTCGACCGGGTGATCCGCACCATGCGCGATACTGGCGCCGACATGCATGACAAATACAAAGAAACTTCACGGGGCGGCCTGGCGGTCAGCTGGGTGGAGTGCTGATCGGAGCACTGCAACCCGTCCTGAACCTGAGCCCGCGCAAAAATAATAACGCGGCAATATCGATGACCGATGTACGCCATCCGCCGCGTGCCTGCTCTGCGCCAGTACTTGGGCCACCTGTCGAATGTGTTCGTGGTGGTGATCGGGCTGATTGCGCTGTCTGCGATCATTTTCTCGGTAGTGCCCTGAAATAGCTCACAACACAAATCCAATGTGGGAGCGGGCTTGCCCGCGATAGCGATCTGTCAGCCAGGAATTATTAAGCTGATACACCGCAATCGCGGGCAAGCCCGCTCCCACATGAGATAGGTGAAGGTAGGAAGATCGCTGTACGGCACGGCCCTTGCTGTACAGCTATTGAGGAAAACGGACCTTGTGAAAACCTCAGCGATGGAGTGGCCGGTGGTCAGGCAACGCGAACTAATCCCGACACCGGTCGTCAATGACTGCATGTTCTTATCAGGCGGTAACGCACCATGGACAATCCTTTTCAGATCATCACCGACACGTTCACCCCCAAATACCGCGTCAACCTGAGCATCCAGCGGCTGGATGGCAGCATCATGCTCACCCTCTCCAATGAGGAGGGCGTGGTTGCCAAACGCATGATCAGCGCCGAACAGCGCAATGACCCGCAACGGCTCAAACGGCTGGTGCAAAGCATTCAATTCGGCATCGCCATCGAGCAGGGCCACAGCGCCATGGAGATTCTGGCGGTGATGACGGACGGCGACCATAAACTCCTGCAGCGCCCCCCCGCCCGCACCCTGCCCTTCAGCGTCGGGCTTTAAAGCTCGCCCTTCTCGGTTTCCAGGCTCGCCTCGCCCTTGCGGCGCGGGCCTTCGACTTTAACCGACGGGAACGCCGACGACGCGTAGCGCACCACCAGAATCGAGAACGCCAACAGCAGAATGCCGCCACACAGGTAGATGATGCCGATGTCCGGCGGGTTGTGGTGGGAGACGTTGGAGATCAACAGGCGCGTCAGCGCGGTGATCGCCACGTAGATCAGGAAGCGCACCGGCATGTGGTTGGTCTTGAAGTAAATCCCGACCATGGCGCCCAGTTCCAGGTAGATGAACAGCAGCAAGATGTCATCGATCTTGATATGCCCCGTCTCCAGCATCCCCAGAAACTCCATCACCGCCGCCCAGGCGGTCACCGCACCAATGGCGAACAACGCCAGGTAGTGGAACGTCTCGACAAATAGATTGCCCAGCGACTCGGCCAGCCCATGGACTTGCTGACGCAGCTTTTCGGCCCAGTTGATTTTCACGATGATGCTTCCTTAGGTCGGCTCGACCGGATAATGCGGGTTGGACGTGACGGTTGTTCTGCATGCAGAAAAAAGGCCAGACACTAGGACTTGAGATGGTGGCGGCCTGACATGAGGCACAAGGTGACGACACCACTTGTGGCGAGGGCGCTTTTGATCGTTCCCACGCTCTGCGTGGGAATGCATCCCGCGACGCTCCGCGTCCCCCTTGAGCCTTGCGTGAGCAGCGGGGCGCAGAGCGCCCCAGGCGGCATTACCACGCGGAG
Source organism: Pseudomonas sp. MONT-RG-20F-20-E-7-02 (assembly GCF_022662395.1). Classification (NCBI taxonomy): domain Bacteria; kingdom Pseudomonadati; phylum Pseudomonadota; class Gammaproteobacteria; order Pseudomonadales; family Pseudomonadaceae; genus Pseudomonas; species Pseudomonas sp. MONT-RG-20F-20-E-7-02. Next base: position 392,991 of record NZ_JAKNQN010000007.1, on the reverse strand, counting down.
CGTGGGAACGATCGGTTGAGGCCTCAGGCGAGTGCGACTTGCTCCAGGGCTCGGTCGACCAATAAGCCGCCCATTTCCACCAGTTGGTGAATCGCCAAGACCAAGCTTCGCTGCGGGCCTTCAAGGTCGAATGCCAGCTTATTAGCCATCTCACGGGCGCTGCTTAGGGTTTCGCTGGCATTGGCGAGCAAGGTTGATCGTTCCCACGCTCTGCGTGGGAATGCATCCCGCGACGCTCCGCGTCCCCCTTGAGCCTTGCGTGGGCAGCGGGGCGCAGAGCGCCCCAGGCGGCATTAATACGCGGAGCGTGGGAACGATCGTTTGAGGCCTCAGGCGGGTGCGACTTGCTCCAGGGTTCGGTCGACCAATAAGCCGCCCATTTCCACCAGTTGGTGAATCGCCAAGACCAAGCTTCGCTGCGGGCCTTCAAGGTCGAATGCCAGCTTATTGGCCATCTCACGGGCGCTGCTTAGGGTTTCGCTGGCATTGGCGAGCAAGGTTTCTGTATCAGAATCAGGAGTAACGCTGAACAGCGTCGAATCAGTAGACGGAGGATTGGGGGTGATCTTTTTCATGGCACAGCTCCTCTCGTAGGGAAACCATCACCACCTGCCGCCAAGCAGTTTGGGTGACGGATTGCACAAGGTTGGCGGACCGGTACGAAAGGAACCCGGCACCCCGAAGGGTCCCTGTGCAACCCGCCATGACATAAGAATGCAAACGGAGTTAGCGTCTGAAATCCTATTAGAGCGTTGTTGCACCTTTCGTAGCAGGCCGCCAAGCCCGCTCGCTGCATGTGCAGCGCCGGTGGAAGGTAAGCCACCGGACAATTCCAGCGCAACCCCGGCAAGTTGTCAGACATTTCCGTTGTAGCAAACCTGTATTTACGGGCTACATTAAAAAACTGCTACCCAAACCCTGTCGTTTGGCTTAACCTTTTCGCTGTATATAAATACAGTAGTCGCAAAAGACAACTATCGTGAAGGCATGTGAGGTGGTGAATGGCCGTCGAAGTGGTATACCGCAGCAGCCGAGATCTGGAGCGTTTGTTCATGGATAAAGCCGAAGCTGACCGTCATGACAAGATGCTTGAACTCGCTGAGTTGCTGGCAGAAGTGTTGCAAAAAGCCGTGCCGTCCCTGAGCGAGCAGCAGGTGGAAGAAGCCGGGATCTACATGGCGAAGAACCGCGATGTATTTGCCAAGGCGTTCAAGAGCCAACCGGACGCACTGTCCGAGTTGCTCAACCCGGCAGCGGAATAAAGCCCGAATTGAACAGGCCCTGAATTATTGATTCAGGGCCTTTTTAATGCCTGGCTTACGGGTAGAGCAGGCGTTCGGCCAGCTCATCCGCCACCCGTGCGGGCGAGCGCTTTTCGGCTTGGGCGTGGGCGAAGATTTCGGTGAGGCGCGTGCCGATGTTCGACAGGTGCGCGGTGATGCCGGGCAGCTCGGCGCCAGCGTGTTTGAGTGCGACGTAGATCAGGCCACCGGAGTTGATCACGTAGTCCGGGGCGTAGAGGATGCCGCGCCCTTCCAGTTGGTCGGCGATTTCCAGGTTGGTCAATTGCGCGCTGGCGGAACCGGCCACGGCGGCGCAGCGCAGTTGGCCGACGCTGTGGCGATTGAACACCGCGCCGACGCCGCAGGGCGAAAGAATGTCGCAAGGCGTGCTGAGCAATGCATCGTTGGCAATGGGGTGCGCGCCGAGCTGTTCCATGGCCAGCTGCACCTTGCCGTTGTCGATGTCGCTGACCAGTAGTTCAGCCCCCGCCGCGTGCAGTTGCTCGGCCAGGGCGTAGCCGACGTTGCCCAGGCCCTGGACTGCTACGCGCAAGCCTTCAAGGTTGTCGCTGCCCAGGCGCGCCATGGCGGCGGCGCGGATGCCAGTGAATACGCCCATCGCCGCATGCGGCGCCGGGTCGCCGGCGGCGGTGGTGCTGGTGACGAAGCGGGTGTGCTGGGCGATGCAATCCATGTCGGCCACCGAGGTGCCGCTGTCGATGGAGGTGATAAAGCGGCCGTCGAGTTTTTCGACGCAACGCCCAAACGCCTCGAACAGCGCCGCGCGGCTTTCCACATGCACAGGCCGGATGATCACTGCCGTGCCGCCGCCCACCGGCAAGCCGGCCAGGGCGGCTTTGTAGCTCATGCCTTGGGCCAGGCGCGCGGCATCGGCCACGGCACTTTCATCGTCGGGGTAGGCGAGATAACGGCAGCCGCCCAACGCGGGGCCCAGGCGGCTGTTATGGATGGCTATGATTGCCTTCAGCCCGGTTACCGGGTCGACGCTCAGGTGCAGCGATTCAAGGCGGGTGCTGTGCATGAGAGCAAACATCGTCGGGCTCCCGAATCACTTCTGGTTGAGGCCCAAGTATAGGCTTACGGCAGGAAACTGCCGAAGTACGCTGGAATAAGCCGCCCGATTTCTCAGACCCCACGACATAAGCAGGTCGGATATTTCTTAAGTCACTGGACGAAAATTCACAGCAAGGCTAAAACGGGGGCATACGCCGGAGAACGCAATGAATCCCCGCACAGCCTTTTTCGCCTGCCTGGACCGTTCACCCCCTGCGCTGTTTGAAGCCGCGCTGTGGATTGCTGCCGAGCACGACCCGGCCGTGCAGCCGTTGCTGATCCTGCAAGATCTGGCGTTATTGCAACAGCAGGTCAGCGTCGGTATGCCCCTGTTGCCGGCCGATGAACTCGGCCAGCCACTGCTGCGGCGCATGAATGACCTGGGGTTCGCCCAGGACGACTTCACCCCACTGCGCCCTGCCGCCGCCTTGCTGGACAAGGTGCTGCAGCGCAAACGAGGGCAACCCTTGGCCATGGGGCTGATCGCGCTGGAGATGGCGCGGCGCCTGAATATCCCGATGGTCGGCGTCAACTTTCCAGGGCATTTTTTGCTGCGCGTGCCCGGCGCCGATCACCTGCTGGACCCGTGCGGCGGGCGGCGTTTGTACCCCAACGATTGCCGCGAGTTGCTGCACCGTCAGTACGGGCCGAATCTCAAGCTGAAGGCCGACCACCTGCTTACTGCCGAACCCCGCGCGATCCTGCAACGGCTGTCACGCAACCTGCGCCAGCTGCACCTCTCCAATGACAACCCATTGGCCGCTTTGATTGACGCCGAACGCGTGCTGGAACTGGGCAATGCCAGCGCGGCCGACTATCTGGCGCGGGCCAGCCTTTACCAGCGCCTGGATTGCCCGAGCGCCGAGCGTTTTGACCTGGAGCACGCCTTGCTGCTCAGCGAAGACCCGATCCAGCGCCTGCGCCTGACCGAACGGCTGGGGCACCTGCCGCCCAATTCAGTGGTGCATTGAAGTGGCAAGCCCTTTATTTGTGGCGAGCCCGCTCGCCACATAAGCCGCATCAGACGTTGAGTCAGTGATTGGCCGGTGCCTTGAGAATATCGCTGTGCAGCGGGATTGTCGGCGCACTCGGTACGGGCGAACGCACTTGAATGATCAACAGCGCCGCAATCACCGCCGGAATCGCGCAGAAGAAGAAAATCTGCTCCACAGGGATATGCATCGCCAGCAGCAGGCTGCCAAACAACGGTCCTAAAATTGAACCGAATCGCCCCACGCCGAGCGCCCAGCCCGTGCCCGTGGCGCGCACATGGGCCGGGTAGAAATTACTGGCGAAGGCATTAAGCGTGAGCTGGCCGCCAATGATGCAGAACCCGGCCGCGAATACGCAGGCCACCAGGTAGCGTGGGTTGTCGTGGTTCAAGCCGAGCAAAATGGTGCACACCGCAGCAGCCGCCAACACGCCGGACAATAGCCGCACTTTGCTTTTCAGGCGGTCAGCAAACCAGGCCATGCCGATAGCACCCAGGGTGCCGGCAAACAGGAACATTGAGGTCACCAGGTTGGCCTCTTTCAACTCGAGGCCGCTTTCCAGCAACAGCGACGGCAACCAACTGATCATGAAATACAACAGAATCAGGCTGACGAAAAACGTCGCCCAGATCAGCATGGTCGGGCGCGCGTAGCCGTTACGAAACAGCTCCACCACCGTGAGTTTGCTGCCTTGCGTCTGGCGATTTTCTGCTTCATTCGACGGTGGCGGTTGCCAACCGGGCAGCATGCGCGCCGTGACCTTTTGCAGGCGTGCGTACGGCGGTGCATCACGCAATAAACGTGGCAAGGATTCCGGCAGCAGCCACACGAGGAACGGGAACAGCAGCAACGGCGTCACACCGCCCGCCAGGAAGACCGCCTGCCAACCGTAGCCTTCGATAAACCCGGCCGCCACAAACCCACCCGCCGCGCCGCCGAACGAGAAGCCACAGGCGGCCAAGGTCACCATCAAGGTGCGCATACGTGGCGGCGAGTATTCCGACATCAACGCCATGGCACTCGGCATCGCGCCGCCCATGCCGATGCCGCAGATAAACCGCGCAGCCATCAGCGTAGTCAGGGAATTGGCGAACACCATCAGCACCGTGAGGCTGGCATAAATCAGCACGCAACCGAGCAAGATACGCCGCACGCCAAAGCGGTCGGCCAGCGGCGTCACCAGCAGCGAACCCAGCGTCAGCCCGAGCAGGTTGGCACTGAATACGGGGCCGAACGCGGCTTTTTCCAGGCTCCAATCCTTGGCCAAGGCCGGCACCACGTAACCGAGTACTTGGGCATCGTAGCCATCGGTTACCAGCAGCAGCGCCAGCAACAGAAGGATCAACCACTGATAGCGCGACACCGGACGGGCGTCGAGTGCCGCGCGAAAGCTGGCAATCTGATTGTGCATCGCAAGGTACCTATTATTTTTATAAGTATGACGCCGATCAAAATGTGGGAGCTGGCTTGCCTGCGATGACGGCGTGTCAGTCAGTGAATAATCAACTGACGGACCGCTATCGCAGGCAAGCCAGCTCCCACATTGATTTAGGGTGTGTCTGGGGTATCCGGTTGGTTGGCGGGATGCGCCTGCACAAACGCCGGATGCTGCGCCGCCAGGGCCGCCACGCGTCCAATGCGCGGGTACGCGGCCAACGGCACCTTGAAGCGCTCCGCCGCGTACAGCTGCGGAATCAGAAACGTATCCGCCATCCCCGGCTGTTCGCCGAAGCAAAAACCCTTATCGCCAATCAACTGCTCCACCGCCCCCAAGCCCTGACTGATCCAATGGCCTATCCATTCGAGCAATTGCGCCTCGTCATGGCCCCACTTGCGCAGCAGGTTCTGGGTGCTGGAGTTGTGCAGCGGGTGAATATCGCAGCCGATAATCGACGCCACTGCACGCTCATGGGCGCGGGTCGCCAGGTCTTCGGACAGCAGTGGCACCTGTGGATAACGTTCTTCCAGGTACTCGATGATCGCCGGCGACTGAATCAACAGTTCGCCATCATCGGTGCGCAACGCCGGCACGCGGCCCTGCGGGTTGATCGCCAGGTACGCCGGTTGGCGATTGGCACCGCCCGGCGGCACCAGCAGGTTGACCGGCACCGCAGTAAAATCCAGGCCCTTGAGCGCCAGGGCGATACGCACGCGGTATGACGAAGTGGAGCGGTAGTAAGTGTAGAGTTCCATCGCCCTGCCCTCTTAGCGCGCCGCGATCACGGTGCCACGGCATTCGCCGAAGCCGATGGAGGCAAACCCTTCGCGGCTGCAACGCGCGCGAAGGATGATTTCGTCGCCGTCTTCGAGGAACTTACGCACCTCGCCGGAAGCCAATTCAATTGGCTTTTTGCCGCCTTCGGTGATCTCCAGCAGGCTGCCGAACTGCCCCGGCTGCGGCCCGGACAAGGTGCCCGAACCGAACAGATCACCGGCCTGCAACTGGCAACCGTTGACGCTGTGGTGCGCAACCATTTGCGCCACGGTCCAGTACATATGCTGGGTGTTGCTCAGGGTCAGGCGATGGGCCGGCAGGTTTTGCTCGCGCATCGCGGCGGTGGTCAGCAGCACTTCCAGTTCGATGTCGAAACCGCCGGCGGCCTGGTCACGCTTGTCCAGCAGGTATGGCAGCGGCTGCGGGTCGCCTTCGGGGCGTGCCGGTTGGGCTTTGCGGAACGGCTCCAGTGCTTCGGCCGTCACCACCCAGGGCGAGATGCTGGTGATGAAACTTTTGGATAAGAACGGACCCAGCGGCTGATATTCCCAGGCCTGGATATCGCGTGCCGACCAGTCGTTGAGCAGGCAGAAACCGGCGATATGCTCGGCCGCATCGCCAATCGCAATCGAGTCGCCCATGGCATTGCCCTGGCCGATCCAGATGCCCAGCTCCAGCTCATAATCCAGACGTGCGCAGGGGCCAAAAGTCGGCTCGGTCTGGCCGGCCGGCAGCGTTTGGCCTTTAGGCCGACGTACCTCGGTGCCCGAAGGGCGAATGGTCGAGGCACGGCCGTGATAACCAATCGGCACGTACTTGTAGTTCGGCAACAGCGGGTTGTCGGGACGGAACAGTTTGCCGACGTTCTCCGCGTGTTCGATGCCGACGTAAAAGTCGGTGTAGTCGCTGATTTTTGCCGGCAAGTGCATCTGGCAATCGGCGGCGCGGTGCAGCACCTGAGCCTCGCGGGTTTGCAGCTTGCTGCCTTCGGCGAGCAGTTCCAGCAGACGCTCGCGCAAGGCCACGCGCGGGCCACGGCCGAGTTCGAAAAAGGCGTTCAGTTGGCCACCGGCAGTGGCTTCAACGGCACGCCGTGCTTCACCGTCAAATTCGTCCAGCGCGGCATGCAGGTCGAGAATCGCATCGCCAATTGCCACGCCACTGCGCGGCGCCGAGCCGTTGATGCTGAACACGCCCAGCGGCAGGTTTTGCAGGGGAAAATCCTGATGACCGTTGGCGGAGGCCACCCAGCTGCGAGTTGGCGTTGGTTGAGTCATGGGTTATCTCCGGTTCGGGTTGAAGGTGGCGGGCAGCGAGGCCCAGCACGCGTCGTAAGAAGGTTGCAATTGCGAGCATTCGAGGGCGAACTGCGTGGGGCGCAGCACTTGGCTGGTCTCGAACATGAAGGCCATGGTGTTGTCGATCTTGTGCGGCGCCAACTCGACGTTGATGGCTTTGGTGCAGGTCTCGCCATCCGGGCCGTGGGCGCTCATGCAGCTGTGCAGCGACGCGCCACCGGGCAGGAAGCCTTCGGCCTTGGCGTCGTAGGCGCCCTGGATCAGGCCCATGTATTCGTTCATCAGGTTGCGGTGGAACCACGGCGGCCGGAAGGTGTTTTCGGCCACCATCCAGCGCGGCGGGAAGATCACGAAGTCGAGGTTAGCCAGGCCGTGCACGCTGGTGGGCGAGGTCAATACGGTGAAGATCGACGGGTCGGGGTGATCGAAACTAACGGTGCCGATGGTGTTGAAACGCCGCAGGTCGTATTTGTACGGCACGTTATTACCGTGCCAGGCGACCACATTCAGCGGCGAATGGTCGAGCTCGCAGGCCCACAGCTCGCCGAGGAATTTCTGCACCAGTGTCGTCGGCTGCTTCAGGTCTTCGTAGTGGGCCACCGACGTTAAAAAGTCACGCGGGTTGGCCAGGCCATTGCTGCCGATTGGGCCCAGGTCCGGCAGGCGCAGCGGCGCGCCGTGGTTTTCCGCGACGTAACCGCGTGCTTGCGCATCCAGCAGTTCGACACGGAATTTAAGGCCACGCGGCAGCACCACGATGTCCAGCGGCTCGACGTCCAAAACGCCAAGTTCGGTGGCGATGCGCACGCCGCCCTGCTCAGGCACGATCAACAGTTCGCCGTCGGCGTTGAAAAACACGCGCTCCATTGAGCGGTTGGCGCGGTAGTTATAAATGCTGATGCCTGACGGTTTGTCCGACCCGGCGTTGGCGACCATGCCTACGAGCCCGTCGATAAAGTCTGTCGGCTCGCTGGGAACATCCAGTGGGTTCCAGCGCAAGCGATTCGGCGTCACCGCGCCCAGCGGCCCACCGGCCAACTGCCGCTCCAGTTTGACGAACGCCGGGTGATTGGCCGACGGCTGAATGCGGTACAGCCAGGTGCGGCGGGCTTCGCTGCGCGCCATGGTGAACGCCGTGCCGGAGAACAGTTCGGTGTACAGGCCGTAAGGGGCTTTTTGCGGGGAATTCTGGCCGACGGGCAGCGCGCCGGGCAGGGCTTCGCTGGCGAATTCATTGCCGAAGCCCGACAGGTATTCGAGGTTCATGGATCATCCTCTGAGCGGAAGTTGTTTTTATCGTAATCCAGTTACGCATAACGTAATTTGATCACTATCGACCGTCAAGCTATAAAGACGCCCATTCATCTCTCGGATTCTCGCCCTTCCATGGAAAAGCCCCGCGACACCGGTAAACAGAAAGTCCGCTCGGCTGAAGTCGGCACCGATATCCTCAAGGCCCTCGCCGAACTGTCCCCGGCCACTTCGCTGTCGCGCCTGGCCGAACATGTGCAGATGCCGGCGAGCAAGGTCCACCGCTATTTGCAGGCGCTGATCGCCTCGGGTTTTGCCGAACAGAACACCGCCACCAACCATTACGGCCTGGGCCGCGAGGCGTTGCGCGTGGGCTTGGCCGCGCTGGGCAGCATGGATGTGTTGAAAGTCGGCGCCCTGCCCTTGGCGGAACTGCGTGATGAACTGAATGAAACCTGTTTTTTGGCGGTGTGGGGCAACCAGGGCGCAACCGTGGTGCACATCGAGCCGGCGGTGCGCGCAATCACGGTGGTGACGCAATTGGGTTCGGTGTTGCCGCTGCTCAGCTCGTCCACCGGGCTGGTGTTCAGCGCCTATCTGCCGTCGCGGGAAACCGTGGAATTGCGCGAACGCGAGGTTCAGGCCGGTATCGCCCATGCCTTGGCCGACGACCAGGCCTACGCCGCCGCCTGCGAGCAGATCCGCAGCCGCGGCCTGCACTTTGTGCATGGTTTGCTGATGCCTGGCGTCGATGCGTTGTCGGCGCCGGTGTTCAACGCGGTCGGCCAGGTGGCGGCAGTGATGACCGTGGTCGGCCCGACCTCACTGTTTCACGCCGATGAAGACGGCCCGGCGGCGCAGCGCTTGCTGGCAGCGACCCGGGCCGTGAGTTGGCGGATGGGCTATCAGCCCTGAATTATTCGTCCCAGCGTGACAGGGCCACCGCCACGCGGTTCTCCACAGCCTTGACCTGTGCACCGGCAACCACATAGTTGTTGCTGATCATCGAGAACACTAACCGGCGCCCGTGGGCGTCGGTGATGTAGCCGCTCAACGATGACACGCCGCCCATGGAGCCGGTCTTGGCATGCAGGTTGTTTTCCGCCGGAGTGCCGCGCAGGCGATAGCGCAGGCTGCCGCCGGTCATGCGGTCGGTGTTGCCGGCAATCGGCAGAGCGCTGTACCAGGCGTTGAACCATGGTTGCTTGCTCGCGGCCAGCAGCAGGTCGGTGAGGGTTTGCGACGACACCAGGTTCTGCCGCGACAGGCCGGAACCGTCAACCTGCTTGAGCGTTGCCGTGTCCACGCCCTGACGCTTGAGAAACCCATCGACCGCCGCCACACCCGCCGCCGCCGTGCCGCTGTTCGCGGTCTTGCGGCCCATGGCCTTGAGCAAGGCTTCAGACATGTTGTTGTTCGAGAGTTTGAGCAGCGGCGTGATCAGTTCCTGCAACGGCGCCGATTGATGCTCGGCCAGCACGGTCACGCCGGCCGGGCTTGCAGCCCCCATCACTCGACGGCCCAGCACGGTGATGCCCTGCTGCTTGAGGGCTTGTTCAAACAGATTGGCCACCAGTTGCGTCGGCTCCCAGACGCTGACCAGTTGCGGGCTCTGCCGGCCCGGCGCCACCGCGCCGCTGAGCTGCAACAGGTTGGTGCCATGGCGGCGGTTGATCCCGTAGGTGTTACCCGGCCCACTCACCGCGCGATTGCTCAATTGCAGGTAATCGGTGGGCGGGAAGATCTCGACGCTCACAGGCTGGCCGACACGCACCGGCGCTTTGGCCGTGACGAGTACGCTGCCCGCATCAAAATCAGCATTGGGTGACACGGTCAGCGCCGAAATCTGCGCGCCGTAATAGGTGGTTTCATCATCGTGGGACCAATCGACACCCAGGCGCTCGGCGTCAAACCAGGTGTCGTCGAACACGATATCGCCCTGGACTTGGCGAACACCCTGGCTGGCCAGTTGCGCCGCCAGCGCCTGGTAGTCGGCGAATTGCATCGTCGGGTCGCCGAGGCCACGCAGGTACAGGTTGCCGGTCAGGCGATCGCCCTGGCGTATACCGTTGCTCAGCACTTGCGTGGCGAAGCGGTATTGCGGCCCCAACACGTCCATCGCGGCGGCGGTGGTCAACAGCTTGAGGTTGGAGGCCGGCACCAGCCGTGTGCGTGGGTTGTGCTGGTACAGCGTGGCGCCGCTGCGCGCGTCACGCACCATCAGCGACACCGAGGCACCGTGCAGCGCGGGGTCGGCCAGCAATTGATCAAGGGAGTTGGAAGTCGGCGAAACACTCGCGCAGCCGCCCAGTAAAACGCTCAAGCCGACCAGCATTGCGCTGGTGTGTATCCATTTGCCCAACTGCATCAGTAGCGTTTTCCCGCGAAGTCTTTAGTGGCGGCAACGCTACCAGCTCAATGCCTTTGTGGCGAGCGGGCTTGCCCCGCGTTGGGGCGCGAAGCGGCCCCTGGAAAGGCCACCGCGTTTTTTCAGGCACACCGCAGCGGCTGGTTTTGGGGCTGCTTCGCAGCCCAACGCGGGGCAAGCCCGCTCGCCACAGCAGCCTGCTTGCCACAACAAGCACTACCTGGCAGGTTAAAACTGCAGAGTACTGGACACCGACACCTGCCGCGCATCGCCCAGTGATACAAACACCCGGCTCGCGGCCGAGGTGTAGTACGTGCGGTCGAACAGGTTCTTCACGTTGAGCTGGAACTTGACCTTCTGCCCTTCGATCTTGGTGTCGTAGGTGGCAAACGCGTCTGCGACGGTGTAGCCGGGCAGGTTGAAGTCGTTGGCGGCATCGCCTGCGCGCTCGCCGACATACCGGGCGCCCGCGCCCACCCGCAGTTGATCGCCGCCGAAAATATTGCCGAAATCGTAAACCGCCGACAGCGAGCCGGTGTGCTTGGCCACGTTTTGCAGACGGTTGCCTTCAAGCGTCGGGTCTTTGTCCTTGGTGTCCAAGGCGTCGGTGTAGGCGTAGCTGCCGATCAGGCTCCATTGGTCGGTCAACTGGCCGGTGGCGTCCAATTCCAGGCCACGGGAACGCACCTGGCCGGCAATGCTGTAGACCGTGTTCGCACCGGAACCCACCGAGACCAGCACGTTGCGCTTATCGATATTGAACAATGCCGCACTGGCGGTGATACGCCCTGGCATGTCGAGCTTGGCCCCCAGTTCCCAGGACTTGGATTCCTCAGGCGTCAAGTCGCCGGTCAAGGTGCTGCCATCGGCCAGGGCGGCAATGGTGGAGTTGGGTTTGAACGACTCGGTGTAGCTGCCGTAGAACGACAATTCATCGGTGTAGCGGTACACCAAGCCGGCACGCGGCACCCACGCCTGGCCATTGCCATTGGTGTTGGCGGTAAACGGCACGCCCTTGCCGGCGTATTGGTCGTACATTTGATAGCGCACACCACCCACCAGAATCCACTGGTCGGTCAGGTGAATGGCGTCCTGAAAGAACAGTGAGTCGCTGCGCAGCAGGTCAGTCTGGGCGCTGTCTTTGGCACTGACGGTGGTGCCTTGTACATCCTTGCCGTAGACCGGATCGAGGTAGTTGAACGCGCTGCGTTGCGCCTGGCGAATCAGGTCGGCGCGATAGATCTTGCGGTACTCGTCGTCCAGGCCGAACACCAAGTCATGCTGCATGCCAGCGATGTTGACCTTGCCTTCCAGGCTCATGGTGGCGAAGCGGTCGGTGGTCAACGCACCGCGGGTGCCGTCCATGCTGCGAGTCAGGGTGCCATTCGAGTTGACCGACACCGTGCGCACTTGGCTGGCGTCGTAGGTTTCGCGGTTCCAGCTGTAGCCGAGGTGCGCCTTCCAGTCGTCGTTCAAATCGTGGTCGACTTCCAGGCGATACAGGTCGGAGCGGCCTTCCATATTGTTGAACGGCTCATCCAGGCGACGGGTCGCGGGGATGTTCAGCGGGTGGTTGGTCTTGGGGTCAATGGCGGTGCCACGGTCGAACGGCGAGAGGAATTCGCGGTGTTCGTAGGCGAACACCACTTTGGTGGTGTCGCCGTACCAGGCCAGGGACGGCGCCACCAGCGTCTCGCGGTGGGTGCCGAAGTTGCGCCAGTAATCTTCGTCTTCATGGTCGACGATCAGTCGATACGCCAGGCCGCTGTCGCCAATCGGGCCGGTGGTGTCGAGGTTGCCGCCGCTGCCGTTCTTGCCGTCGCCGAAGGTCGAGCCGCGTGCGGTCAGGGAAGTTGACTGCACCAGTTCGGGCTTTTTGCTGACGATATTGACCACGCCGCCCGGGTCCTGAATGCCGTACAACAAGGAGGACGGGCCTTTGAGCACTTCAACGCGCTCGGCGGTGGAGTTGAGCGCTCGGCCCTGCACCACCGGCATGCCGTCCTGCATGATCGAGCCGTTACGGTTATCGCCAAAACCCCGCAGCATCACCGCGTCCTGGGTGCTGGCCAAGGTGTTCGCCTGGGTGATGCCGCTGATATTGGCGAGGGCGTCGTCCAGGTTGCGTGGTGTCTGGTCGCGCAGCACTTGGGCCGGCACCACGTTGACGGTTTGCGGGGTTTCCAGCAGCAGGCCGTGGGAACGCATCACCGAACTGGTGGGCGGCGGCTGGTAGCTGGTGCTGTCCTGAGCTTGGCCGGCGCCGCTGATGGTGGTGGCGCCGAGGTTGACCGCGCCGTCGGTGGGCACGGGCTCCAGGGCCAAGGTGCGCGCGTCGATCTGGCGGAAGGTAAAGCCTGATTTGCTCAGCAGGCGTTGCATGGCTTGGGTCGCGCTCATCTGCCCGCTGACCGCCGGGGCGCTGAGGCCGTAGGGCGCTTCATCGGTGTAGATCACGCTGATGCCGGTGACGCGGCTGAAATCGCTCAGGGCCTGGGGCAGCGGTTTGGCTGCCAGGGCAAAGTTGAACTGGGCGCTTTGCTGCTCCTGTGCCTGCGCCACGGCCAAAGGCAGCAATGCCAGCCCCGACACCGTCAATACCGAGGCTCCCAGCCACTGTTTTACCCAACCGCCCGCCGTCGATTTCATGCTGTGAGAACCCGTGTAGAAAACGCTGTTAATGCGAATTGATCGCAGTTTCAAGCACTACACGGTTGGGCGGTGGATTTACCTCACCTTTGTTTGCAAATATTTTTGTTTATTGCGCCTGAATGCGAAAACCCAGGCGTGGGAAGTGCACATGCACGATACCGCCGCGCTCATCCGTACGCCGCAGGATCAGCTCTTCGCGCCCGGCGAACAGCAGCTCACCGGCGACCGGGTCTACGCCGTAGTCCGTTGCGCTGATGGTCACCGGCTGGCCGGGCTTGAAGCCGTTGGGGTCTTCGAAGATTTCCTCCGGCAAGGGCGCGGGCGTGGCATTGCGCGCAATCTCCAACGCCTGGTCGGCGCGCATTTCACTGGCGTTGCCATGGCCAAAGCTCAATACCCGCGCCAGCCAGGCCGCTACGGCCGGGTAGTGATCCACCAACGGCGACGTCACCGGCGTGCCCTTGAGGAACCACAACGGGTGCGCCATGGCGAAGTCGGCAATCGACGGCTCGCCAAACAGGAAGTCCCCGGCGCCATGCTGCAGTTGCTGCTCCAGGCGCACCATCAGCGCCGGCCATTGATGCCGGGCCAGCTCGACCGGCACCTTGCTCGCCGTGCCACCGCTGAACAGCGCGACGCGGTCGGCCATCAGCGCCTGCATCGCTTGCGGCGGCACTTTGGCAAAGCGCACGGCGGCGGATTCCGGCTCAAAGACCAAGGCCACGCTATGGTGAAACACCACGCTGTCGGCCCAGTAAGCGAAGGCTTGGGTGTTGATTTCCTGGCCGAGCGGAAACAGCGCCGGGGTGGATTTTTCCTGCTCCAGGCGCCGGGCGATCAGGGCGGTGTCGCAGTAGATATCCGCGCCCACCTGCAATACCGGCGTCTTGCGATAGCCGCCCGTCAATGCGGTCAGGTCGGGCTTGGGCGACATCGGTGGGATAAGCACCGAGTGCCACGACAAACCTTTGAAGCCCAGCATCAAGCGGGCTTTTTCTGCAAAAGGGGACTGCGGGTAATGGTGCAGGATCAACTCAGACATGCCAGGCTCCGCTGGATAGATGAGCGGCTAGCTTAACGCGCAAAATCGCGCGCAGGCGAGATGGGAACCCATCAGTCAAATCAATGAGCCGCTCGCCGCCAGGCACTCCTTGGCGCTTTTCTTGAGCTTCTTGATCAGCCGTTCCTGGCGCAGCGCTTCGCCTTTACTAGCGCACTGCTCGGTGTAAACCAGCGCCACAGCCGGGCTGGATAAAAAGAACCGCGCACCCTTGCCGCTTTGGTGGGAAGCAAAACGGCGCACCGGGTCATTGCTGATGCCGCAATACAGCGAGCCATTGGCAGCGCGCACCAGGTACACGAACCAGGGTTTGGGTTCAGTCGATTCAGTCACAGGGCAATTCGGCAAACCAGAGAAGCGCCAATCTTATCAACCACCGGCCTGGAATGCCTTCAGGCCTTTAAGCGCCTGGGCGCGCACAGCGTTTTTCAGCGCCGGCGACCAGCCCAGCAACAGGCCCTTGAGGCCCAGTGCCTGGCGCGACCAACGCCACAGGTCGAAGTGGTCGTGGTGCTCGCAGATCTTGCCGTCGCGAAACACAAACCGCGCGCCGATATCATTGACCACCGTGTTGCCGGTGGCGCTGAACAGGTACGTCGCCACCCAATGCGCGCTGCCGGTGCTGTCGTCGCTGCGGACATGGTCGAAGGTCAGGGAAAAGTCCTTGGCGCGGGTGGTGAGCATGCGCCACATATCACCGGCATCGCGCCCACGCAGCTCGCCGAAGGCCGGGTCGCTGAACACCACGTCATCGGTGTAGCAGGCGGCCATGGCTTCGGCGTCCAGGCGTTGGAAGGCGCTGTAGAACTCGGTGATCAGGGCGTTGTGGGCATCACTCATGGGCAGGGTTCGCACGGTGGTCAGAGGTACTGAACGATAAGCTGCGCAACAAGGGAATGCCATGGCTATTCGCTATGGGAATGAGTAATCACCGTGGCAGACTCAAGGATACCGTCTACGGCACCATCCCCGCCGAGCGCGCATAGGCGAACAAGTCCACATCGGTTGAAATACACAACCGGCTCATGGCCGTACTTTTCTGTTTGCTGATGGTGGAAATGCTGCGGTTGACCCGTGCCGCAATCTGGCTGACGGTCATGCCGCTGGCCAGCATGCGCACCACTTCACGTTCCTTGCCGGACAACTGCGGCGGTTGAGATTGATCGCCCGTGCCGGCCTCGTGCAACTGCTCGCGTAAACATTCACTGGCGAAGGTCTGGCCCTTGGTGACGGCCTTGATTGCCAGGGGCAACTCCTTGGCCGAGGCCTTTTTCGCGACGATGGCCTGTGCGCCATGGGCGAAGGAGGCCCGCAGGGTCGCGATGTTGGCGAACATGGTGACCAGAATCACCGGCATCTTCGGGTATTGGCGTTGCAACAGGCTCAGCAAGCAATAACCGTCAGCCTGGCGCCCACCCGGCATGGCGAAATCGGTTACCAACACGTCGCAGGGCATGGTGCCCAGCAACACCAGCAGTTCATCGGGGCCACTGGCTTCGCCAACGACTTTGCAGGTGCCACTCGCCTCAATCACCACCCTTTGCCCAATGCGGACAATGGGGTGATCGTCGGCAATTATTACTCGAAGCATAAATACTCACGGATGATGGCCACTTGATTCCGGGCAAAATACCTCCGACCGGGCGCTTCAACAACCGCCCGGCAAAGGCACATTTCAGCCAAACCCAGTGCCTTGTAGTGCCATCCATCAAACTTACAAAATAAAAGGAAAAGGCCCACATACAAAAACTACAACTCAAAAGAACAACTTCCTACAAGCCAAGATGAAACCTCATAACGTACTCACGTACGCGAAGTAGCGCTTGAGGTCATGCTCAAACATCTCCAGCCTTCCCAGGTTCGCCCACACGCCTTGGAGCCGGACCTGTTCAATCAGCGCACCACCCAGCGCCTCCAAGTCGTCGCAGCCTAAAAAAGCCAGGCTGCCCAGCAGACGATGCAGCCGCTCCAACACAAGCCGGGCGTTCAACGTGATACGCGCATCGGCCAGGGCCGCGCAGTCCGTGCGGGCTTCGTGCAGCAAGCTGCCGAGCATCTGGTTGACCACCTGTTCGCTGCCGAAGGTCTGGACCATGCCTGCGCGGGTCGACCAGGCCGTTGAGCCCTTGGATACGGCCGGCGATACGTCACACGGTGGGCCGGGCAGCCATCGCCCAAGCACATCGCACAACTGCGCAAATGTCAGCGGTTTTAGCAGCCAGGCATCCATGCCAGCATCGCGACAGCAATGCGGTTCGTCAGCGTGCAGGTTGGCGGTCAGGGCAATGATCGGCACCCGGCACCGCCCGTTCGCCCGCTCGTGCAGGCGTATGGCGCGGGCCAGGGCATAGCCGTCCATGCGGGGCATATGGCAGTCGCTGATCACCAGGTCGAAGCGCCTGCGCGTGAAGGCGGCAAAGCCTTCACAGCCGTCGCCTACCACTACATGGCCAAGCCCGAGTTTTTCCAGGAACCAGCCCAACAGCGCGCGGTAGGCCGAATGGTCCTCCGCGACCAATACCACCAAGTGTCGCCAGTGATCGGGCGGGGAGAAATGGACCGGAATGCGCTGCGCAGAGACATCGCTCGAAGGCACGCTCGCTCACCTCGTTGATGGTGTCGGTGGTGCAGCGCCCGTCGCCCAGAAACACGAAGGTCGTGTGGGCGAGGAGCGCTGACGCGACAGTCAACGGAACGCACTCTGCAGCAGGTTTCAAATTATTCAAATGACGGTCATCGCCAAGGAAAAGTATCGTTTCGGACGCCGCTCTGACCATACAACAACTACGAAACTGACCATTTACCTACATTTAACTGTTCATTCTTCTGACACGGATCACTCCAATTTCCGAGTCTTTGTGATTGTCGTAAAAGTTGTATGTCTCCCGCCCAGGCCCCTCGTTAGATTACGGCCCACTCTAGTCAGGGACGGTTCGCCGGCCCCTGAGCAGTCCAGATAAACATTAAAAGCCGCCTTGCACCCGTCGACACACTGCGCACAGCAAGTGTCGCGACGGCGTGACTCAACGTATTGGAACCCTTGAAATGAAAGCTCCCTTCGCCCCGTTAGCCACCGCATTGCTGCTTACCGGCGCTTCGACCGTGTTTGCCGCCAGCAGCGTCGACCTGACCGTCCAGGGCTTGATTACTCCCAGCGCCTGTACGCCCAGCCTTTCAAGCGGCGGGATGATCGACCACGGGAAAGTGGCGGCCAAGGATTTGAGCCCGATCAACTGGACATGGCTTGGCGATCACACCCTGCAGCTGAACATCACCTGCGAAGCGCCAACCCTGCTGGCGCTGCAGGGTGTTGATAACCGTGGCGATTCCCCTGACGCGTTCAACGGCTACGGCCTGGGCCTGGTCGACGGTATAAAACTGGGCATGTACATGCTGTCGCTGGATAACGCGACGTCCGGCGGTGCGCCGATCTCTGTGCTTGAGTCCAGCGACAGTGGCCTTACTTGGCAGGAAAACGCCCCGGGCGACGTCATGCCGGTGGCCTACCTCGCGTCGTTCGGCGACCGCTCAACGGGCAGCTGGGCGCCCACACCGGTACAGAACGTGACGTCAGACATGAAGGTGGCAACCATGCTCAGGCCCACGGCCGGCATGAACCTGGCCAACGAGATCCCCATCCTCGGCTCCGCCACGCTTGAAGTGAAATACCTGTAAGCCACCCCATAACCCACAGGATGTGACCCATGGCTCGCCCTCTCGTTACCCTCGCCGCAACCCTGCTGATAGTCGCCGCCAGCCCCGTATTCGCCGCCAGCAGCACAGACTTGGCCGTCACCGGGCTTATTACGCCCAGCGCCTGCGTCCCGACCCTGAGCCAGGGCGGCGTGGCCGACTATGGAAAGATCGCCGCCAGGGATCTGCAGGTAAGCCAACCCACGCCCTTGCCGGCCACCACCCTGCAACTCAACGTGAACTGCAGCGCCGCCACGCTGTTTGCACTCAACGGCGTGGATAACCGCCCCGGTTCATCCATCGATGTCGACAGCTCGTCGTACGGCCTGGGGTTCATCAACGAAACCGAAAAGGTCGGCAGTTTCCTGGTGGTTCTCAATAACTACCTCGCCGACAGCCAGCCCGTGACCAAGCTGGTTTCGCGCAACAACGGCGCCAGTTGGATCGAGAACAGCGAGGACGCCATCTGGATCCCCGGCTGGTTCACCGCCTTCGGCAGTAACTCAGGTGGCGACTGGGCGCCTATCGCGATCACGACGCTGACCAGCGACGTGAGGATCCACCCGATCATCGCCGCCTCCGAGACACTGACCCTGACTGAAGAACAACCGATCGACGGTTCCGCAACCCTGGAAGTGCGCTACCTGTAACCCACCCGTTCACTGCATCGATCACAAGGACCTGTGCCCATGGAAAGAACCACGCCCGCTGCTCTTGCCCTGCTGCTCGCGGCCTGCGCCCCAGGCGCATTCGCCGCCAGCAACACCGACTTGAGTGTCACCGGGGTCATTACCCCGTCCTCTTGTACGCCAACCCTGTCCGATGGCGGCATCGTCGACCACGGCAAATTGACCGCCAGGGACCTCGACCCGGACAAGCCCACCAGCCTGCAGGCCGGTGAAATGACCCTGCTGGTGAATTGTGAAGGGCCGACGTTTTTCACCCTGTCCACCGAAGACAGCCGCGCCGGCAGCGCAGCACTCAACCCGGCGCACCACGGGCTGGGCATGACCAACGATGACGAGAAACTCGGCAACGTGGCGTTCGGCCTGTTCGACCCGGTGGCTGACGGTGCGCCGGCGCAGACCATCTTGTCGCGTGACGGCGGCGCTACCTGGTACCCGTCTTCGTACCTGGGCCACACCGCTTTGACCTCCTTCGCGGCGCCGAGCAGCCCCACCACGCCGATGGCGCTGCAGACCCTGAGCGCCCGGCTGCGGGCGTTCACCATGATCGCGCCCGCCAGCGACCTGACCTTGGTCGACGAGGTGCCGATCGACGGCCTGGCCGTGATGCAACTCAAGTACCTGTAAGCCCTTTTTCCCGTCTCCCCATTCAGGAACCCCATCATGAACACCGCATTCAAAACCCTCTCCGCCACCCTGCTGTTGCTCGGCAGTGCCAACGTACTCGCCGCGTCCAGCGTCGACCTGACGGTCAAGGGCCTGATTACCCCAAGCGCCTGCACCCCGACCTTGTCCGGCGGCGGCACCGTGGACTACGGCAAGATTTCGGCCAAGGATCTGAAACCTGACGCGTCGACCTTTCTGCCCGGCCAAGTCGTGCAATTCACTGTCACCTGTGATGCCGCAACCCTGATGGCGATGGAGGCCAAGGACAACCGCGAAGGGTCTGACGCCAACAATGATTTCATGGAATTCGGCCTGGGCCTGATCAACGGCACGGAAAAACTTGGCGGCATGGAATTAAAACTGCTGAACCCGGTTGCCGATGGCGTGTCGGTCTCCACCGTCGGTTCTTACGATGACGGCGTCACCTGGGGCGCGGAGCGCAACCTGATGCGCAACAACCTCATCGCCCCCGCCGTGGCCGGCGTCAATACGCCAATCCCGGTTCAAGTGTGGACCGCAGACCTCAACGTCCTGCCCTTTATCGCCAAAACCAGCGGCCTGACCCTCACCAACGAAGTCAAGATCGATGGCTCGGTGACCCTCACCGTGCGATATCTGTAACACCCTTCGAGTCGAACAACGGCAGGCCTGCGCGCCTGCCTTTGTCACCTACGCAAACGATGAACCCGGCAACCGGTGAACCTTCCCCATGAAGCATATTTCTTCACGCCTTCTTGCCCTGTTTTACCTGTTTGGTGCCAGCCCGCTGGTGTTGGCGGCGTCCAGCACCGAGTTGAATGTTACCGGCCTGATCACCCCCAATGCCTGTACCCCGACGTTGTCTGCCAACGGCGTCGTCGACCACGGCAGGGTGCCGGCGCGCAGCCTCAACCAGTACGAGTTCAGCGCGCTGCCCACGCAATCACTGGACCTGAATGTAAGTTGCAACCAACCGGTGCTGTTCGTTCTGGTAGGCGTGGACAACCGCGCCGACTCGTCCCTTGGGCCGGGTTTTTACTATGGCCTGGGCAACAACATCCATGTGCCCAGCGAACGGCTGGGCACGGTTTCCTTGGCCTATCGCGACGCCATGGGCGACGGCGAACGCGTGCTGGTATTGGCCTCAAGCAACAAGGGTGAAACCTGGTTCCCCGAAACCAACGCCTTCCCGAACAACTACATGGGGTTCGCCCGCCTGGGCACGCTGGTGCCGGAGCCCCATCGCGAAGTCACCGCCAGCCTGCAAATCAATACGTCCATCAATGCCGCCGCCTATTTGACCCTCAAGCAAGAAGTGCCGCTGGACGGTTCCATCGTGCTTGACCTGAGGTATTTGTAGCCATGACTGCCCTGCCCTTTTTTACCCGAGCCTTCATCTTCACTCGCGTTGCCGGCCTGTACCTCGGTGCGCTGGCGCTGGCGATCGGTAGCCCGGCCCTGGTGCTGGCCGATGGCATGGTGCCTGACACCTCGGTGGTGATCGTCCACGAGGGCGAAGGCGAGGCCTCGGTCACCGTGACCAACACTGACGACAAGCTGGCCTTGCTGCACGTCACCCTGGAAGACATCCCTGAAGACACCGCAACACTGCTGTTTGTGACCCCGCCCTTGGCCAGGGTCGAACCGAACAAGAGCCAACTGATCCGCTTCATTCTGCAATCGGCCGAGCCGTTAACCACCCAACGCTTGAAACGGGTGATTTTCGAAGGCATGCCCCAAGGCCGTTCGGCGGCCCAGGCCGGGCATGCACAGGTGGGCGTGACGGTGCGCCAGAACCTGCCGGTGATCCTGCACCCCAAAGGCCTGGCCCCCAACCGCACGCCCTGGACCGGACTGGAGTGGCGCTTGAAGCGTGACCAATTGAGCGTGCACAACCCGAGCCCTTACGTGGTGCGCCTGGCCCAGGAACTGCGGCTGCTGCCCGGCAGCGGTTCGGCCTTGTTGCCGCGCACCTATGTGCTGCCCGGTGAAACCCTGAACGTGTCGGTGACCAGCACCGACACCGGCGCCAACCGCGTGAAGCTGCAACCGGCCACCGTGTATGGCTTTGCCGTAGCGCCTTA
This sequence comes from Pseudomonas sp. MONT-RG-20F-20-E-7-02, assembly GCF_022662395.1. Taxonomy (NCBI): domain Bacteria; kingdom Pseudomonadati; phylum Pseudomonadota; class Gammaproteobacteria; order Pseudomonadales; family Pseudomonadaceae; genus Pseudomonas; species Pseudomonas sp. MONT-RG-20F-20-E-7-02. Next base: position 371,690 of record NZ_JAKNQN010000007.1, on the reverse strand, counting down.
CGAAGCACCGATCACCCTATAAAAAGAACGCCCTATAAAAAAGAGTGGCTTGCCAAAGCCACCCAACACTTGAGTACGACCTTGTGAGCACAGCAATGACTGACCGCGACGGCCGCGCCGTGCCCGGCGTTTCACCCCGCCGCGCACGCAAAATACTGACGAGCCTGGCGCTGACCCTGGGCGGCGCACTGCCGTGCGAGGCGGTGCTGGCGAGTGATATCGCCGGCGCCTTCGATCCCCAGACGCTGTCCCGACGCGGCATCGACCCGGAGCTGGCCAACCTGCTGCTGCAAGCGCCGCGTTTCGCGGCGGGCCGGCATGCCGTCAACCTCAGCGTCAACGGCCTGCGCCGTGGCCGGGTGGACGTGGAATTCGACCGTCAGGGCGGCCTGTGTTTCAACCGCGCCCTATTGGATGCGGGCAACCTGAACGTGCCCGATGACGAGGGCGCCCGCACCTGCCAACCCTTTATCGAGCGCTACCCGCAAACCGTGATCGAGCAAGACCCGGCCGCCCTGGCCGTGGCCCTGGTGGTGCCGACCGATGCCCTGCGCCCCGCCCAGCAGGACATTTCCGGCTACCAGACCGGCGGCAAAGCCTTGCTGCTCAACTACGACCTGACCGGCCTCTACAACGAGTTCGGCGACAACACGAGCCGCTTCGGCTCAGCCAACACCGAAGTCGGCTTCAACGCCGGCGACTGGATCGTGCGCAGCCGGCAGGCGAAAACCTGGCAGGACGGCAACTCGCGCACCACCCACCTGGACGCCTACGCCCAACGCACGTTCGCCGAACAACAGGCGGTGTTGCAGGCCGGGCAAATCAGCCTCTACAACCCGGTGCTGGCGGGCACGCAGATTACCGGCGCCCAGGTGCTGACCGAAACCGCGCTGCAAGACCAGAACCAGGGCGCAACCATCACCGGTATCGCCAACAGCCCGGCCCAGGTGGAAATCCGTCAGAACGGCGCGTTGATCCACTCCACCGTGGTGCCGGCCGGGCCGTTCGCGCTGACTGACGTGCGGCGTTTGAACAGCCGCTCCGACGTGGAAGTTACGGTCAAGGAAACCACCGGCGAAGAGCGCCGCTTTACCGTGCCCGCCGCCATGCTCGGCCTGGGCCTGCCCGCGCCGGGCTATTCAGTGGCGGCCGGGCGTGTGCGGCAGATCGGCAACAGCGACGGCCGTGAGCCTTGGGTGATCAGCGCAGGCTGGAGCGGCCCGTTGCACCCGCAACTCAGCGTCAGCGCCGGCGGGCTGATGGCGGATGCCTATCGCTCGGCGGGTGCGAGCCTGGGCTGGCTGCCGTGGCAAGACAGCCAGCTGCAATTCTCCGCCCAGGCGGCGCAAGCCAGCCCCAAGCGCATGGGCACTGAGCGGGGTGTACAAACCGACCTCTCCTGGTCCCAGCGACTGAGTGACCGCTGGGCGGTGAGCACCGCCGGTTCCTGGCGCTCCCAGGGTTACCGCGACCTTGAGGATTCAACCTACGTCGGCAACAGCGACGATCAACAACGTACGCGCTACCGCGACCAGCAAAGCGCGACTGCGTCCTGGGCGCACCCGACGTTGGGCGCGTTCAGCGCCGGGGTCTCACGCACGGCGTCCTATAACGGTGAAAGCAGCAGCCGCGCGCTGGCGTCCTGGGGCACCAGTTTTGGCCGGGTGTCGGTGTCGGCCAGTGCCGAATGGCAAGTGGGCGGCCGCCAGCAAAATGACGACAGCATTTACCTGAACCTCAGCGTGCCGCTGGGTGAAACCCGTCGCGGGCGTGCCTGGGTGCGTAATACCGGTGGCGAGCATCGCCTGGGGGTGGGCGTGAACGAGCAACTCAACGACCAATTGAGCTACCGGGTAGGCGTGGAACGCGACAGTCGTGACCGCGAAGTGGAGTCGTCGCTCGGCGTGTCGGCACTGCCGTGGTACAGCCAGCTGGACTTCAACTACACCCGCAGCGATGACGAACGTTCAAGCTACCAGGGCGGCGCCCGTGGCGGTGTGGTGCTGCATGAAGACGGCCTGACCTTCTCGCCGTACCCGGTGCGCGACACCTTTGCCGTGATGTCGGTGGGCGATATGGCCGGGATCAAGGTCAGCACCCCAAGCGGCCCGGTATGGACCGACTGGCAAGGCCAGGCCGTGGTGCCGCAACTCAGCGCCTATGGCCGCAGCCCGGTGGAAGTGCAGACGCGCTCACTGCCGCGCAACGCCGATATCCACAACGGCCTGGCCGTGATCGCCGCCGGGCGCGGTGCGGTCGACAAGGTGCACTTCGGCGTGGCCCTTACCCGCCGCGCGCTGTTGAACGTGACCACCGACAGCGGCCAGCCGTTGCCACGCGGCGCAACCGTGACCAGCGCCGACGGCGAGTTCATCACCCTGGTGCAGGAAGGCAGCCAAGTATTCCTGCCCGACGTGCTCGACCCGCGCACCTTGTGGGTCAAGGCACCGGGGCAGCCACGCTGTCGCCTGGACTTTGAACTGCCGAAAACCGCAGACCCCGAGGTGTATTTCGAAACCGCAGCGGCCCGGTGCCGCCAGCCATGAGGACGTTCACCATGGGCCTGAAACACCCGTTGTATCCCCTGGGCGTTGCGCTGCTGAGCAGCGGCGCCTGGGCCGCCGATGAATGCCAGCTCAACCTTAGCCAGGCCCAGTTGGATTTCGGCCTGATGAACCGCGCCGTAGCGCTGGCGCCTGCACCTGAACGTTTGCTCGGCGAGCGGCGTATCAGCCTGACGCTGAACTGCCCGCAGCCCACCGACATGAGCGTGTTTTATCGCGGCCTGGGCGCCGGGGCGGAGCGCTTTCGTTTTAGCGAGCGCGGCAGTTACGGCTTGCGCGTCAGCGAAGCGGTGCTGGACGGCCAAGCCGTGGAACTGGGTTTGATTGCAGGCCAAGGCCAACCGCCCGCCACTGTCAGCGCCCAACTGGCGTGGCAACCGGACCACGGCATTGTGCCGATGCGCGCAGGCGTTGCAGTGAGCGGGCGCAACCTGTCCTTGCAGATCGATGCCAGCGCCTGGGCCAGCGAAGACGCCGCACGGGTACGCGATGCCGTGACCTGGGACGTCGCCGGGCTGTTCGACGCCCTCGCCGCCGGGCGCTCGCGCGAGCTGCGTCTGCAAGCGCGCTTTGCGCCGGCGGCGTGTACGCCCACGCTGTCCAACGGCGGCCATGTGGAGCTGGGCAAGCTGTCGATTGGCGACCTGAATGTCGACAAGGACACGGTCCTGGCCCCACGCGCCTTGTCACTCAGTGTGACCTGCGATGGGCCGACCGCCTTCGCGGTGCGCATGCAAGACAATCGCCAGGGTTCGGCCACCGGCACCGCCGATGACAGCACCTATGGGCTTGGCCTGGACGCGCGCCAACAGAAAATCGGCCGTTACCGGTTGTTGTTCGACCCGGCCCGCATCACCGCCGACAGCTTCGCCCAGGTTTTTTCGACCGACTCCGCCACCGGCGGGGTGCCTTGGAGCAGCGCCGGAGCGGGCGTCGCGGCCGTCGGCGCGAATCGCTACCTGGGTTTTGGTGCTACGTCCGGCAGTACCAGCGGCCCCAGTCCCATTCAAAATCTCAACGCCACGCTGAGCCTGGAAGCGGTGATTGCGCCCTTGGGCTCCTTGGACTTGAGCAGTGAAGTACGCCTGGATGGCTCGGGCACTCTCGAAATTCACTATTTATAGGAGCACAGCATGAAACCGTTTCTGATCCCCCTGGCGATCTGTTCAGGCTTGGTCACAGGCATGGCCCACGCCGCTTCAACCGCCGAACTGACCGTCGGCGGGCTGATCACGCCCATGGCCTGCACGCCGGTGCTGTCCGCCGGCGGGCTGGTGGACTTCGGCAAGATTTCTCAGAAGGACCTCAACCAGGCCACCGGTACGCGACTGCCGCTCAAGACACTGACCTTGACCGTCAGTTGCAATGCCCCCGGCCGCTACGCCCTGCGCATGCGCGATAACCGCGACGGCACGGCTCACGTCAACAGCGAGATCTATTACGGGCTGGGGCTGGACACCGCCGGCAACAAACTGGGGGTCTACTCGGTAAAGTTCGATCCCAAGCAAACCGTCGCCGATGCCTTGCCGGTGACTTACGGCACCGAATCCACCACCGGTGGTGTGGCGTGGCGCACGTCGAACACCAACCCCATCGACATCGGCTCCAGGAGTTTGCTCGGCTTTACCGATGTGGTCGGCAGCACCGCCGGGCCATCGGCGATCCAGAACCTGACCAGCACCCTGACCCTGGAAGCCGTGATCAACGCCAAGCAGAACCTGGACCTGAGTGTGGAGACGCTGATGGACGGCTCCGCCACGCTGGAAGTGGTGTACCTCTAACCTCAGCGTTTTTCGCTGCTGACCTGCACATACAGCGCACGCCCGGCGCCGAGGCCGGCGATGATCGCGCCCAGGCCGATCACCGCGAAGATCCAGCCCACGGCGCCCCAGCCGCCGGTCCAGTCATGCACCAGGCCGACCGCGAACGGGCCCATGGACGCCAGGGTGTAACCAATGCCCTGGGCCATGCTCGACAGGTTGGCGGCCACGTGGGAATCACGCGAGCGCAGCACGATCAAGGTCAGCGCCAGGCTGAACGTACCGCCCTGGCCCAGGCCGAGCAAAATCGCCCAACCCCACAGGCCGTCAAGTGGCGCGTACAGGCAGCCAAACAGGCCGCCGAGGGTCAGCAGCATCACCACCACGATGGCCAGGCGCTGGTCTTTGCCACGGGTGGCCAGCCACGGCGCGGCGAGGGAACTGGCCAGTTGCACGATAACTGAACCGGACAGCACCAGCCCGGCCTCGGTCGCCGTGAGGCCGCGGCCGATCAGAATAGAAGGCAACCAACCGAACACGATGTAGGCCAACGAGGATTGCAGGCCCATGTACAACGTCACCTGCCAGGCCAGCGGATCGCGCAGCAAACCTTTGACCCGATAGGCGACTTGGTGCGCGCCATGCTTTTGCCCGACCTGCGGCAACCAGAACAGCGCCGCCACCAGTGCCGGCACAATCCAGAAGCCCAGGCCGATGTTCCAGCTGTCGCCGAAGTAATGACTCAACGGCACCGTGGAACCCGCGGCCAGTGCCGCCCCCAAGCACAAAGCCATGGTGTAGACGCCGGTCATGGTGCCGGCGTGCCTGGCGAAATCGCGTTTGACGATACCCGGCAGCAATACACCGATAATGCCGATGCTCGCACCGGCAATCAGGCTGCCGGCGAACAGGCCGACCTCACCGAACGAACTGCGCAGGATAATCCCGGCCGCCAATGTCAGCAGAATCCCCAGCACGACGCGCTCGGCGCCGAATCGCCGTGCAAGGATCGGCGCCAGCGGTGCGAACAGGCCAAGGCAGAGCACCGGCAAGGTGGTCAGCAAACCGGCCTTGGCGGCTGACAGCCCTAGGCTGCTGGAGACTTCGGCCAGCAACGGCGACATGCTCGACAACGCCGGGCGCAGGTTCAGCGCCACCAGGATCAAGCCCAGCAGCAACAGCCACGGCCGCATGACCACCGGGTGGCTGTGCTGCACCACGTCGTCGTCGGCTTCGGCGTCGATCAACAGTGCTTCGAGTTCGGGCGTGCGTTTGGCTTCAAGGTTCATTGATCAACTGCCGGCAGAGGGATTTGGCGCGTTCGGGGTCGTGGTTTTCCACGGCATCGAGCAGGGCGACATGCAGGTCGAACACGGCCTGGCGACGCGGCGAAATGTTCAGGGTCTGGCGCAACTGCGCAGCGACGATGGCGGAAAAATACTGGTACAGCTCGCTCAAGGCCGGGTTATGTGCCGCGTCGACCAAGTGCTTGTGGAACACCTGATCGGCGCTGATGTAAGCCTCCAGGTCACCGTGGTACAGCTCGCCGCTGATGCTCAAGGCCAGGCGTAATTTTTTCAGATCGTCATCGGTGCGGCGCAGTGCCGCGAGGCCGATGGCCTCCACTTCCAGAATCTGCCGCGTCTCCTGCGCCTGCTCCAGGGTGCAACTGGACAGCGCCCGCATGGCGCCCAGCGGGTCGGTCATCGAGCGCAGGTAACTGCCGTCGCCCTGGCGGATTTCAATCAAGCCGGAAAACGCCAACACCCGCATGGCTTCGCGCACGGTATTGCGGCTGATGCCCAACTCGGCGGACAGCTCGGGCTCGGTGGGCAAGCGCTCACCGATGGCCCATCTGCCTTCGGTAATGCGCCGGCGCAGTTGCTCCAGGGCTTGGTCAACCAGGGAACGTTTGATCAGGGGGGCGATGTCTGTCATGGGCTTTGCGCTTTCGTCCAATCATAGGATGAATTTTCCTACAGCCTATTAGGAGTTGCCTACAAAGGCAACGCACTAGGGTTTGGGGGCAACAAAAAGAACTGAATTTTCGATTGGTAAAATTACCCTATAAGGGTAATTATTGAACACAGGTGTCTTATGGAAAAGTACACACCTCATTACGATCTGGCGGTGATAAAGGCTGATGTAAGGCGGCTTGGCGCCAGGGCTTTTACACGGGGGGCAAAGAGAACCGCAGAGGCTCTCGACCTTGATCTCGCGCAGATGCAAATGATCGTTTTCAAACTGCAAAACAGGATGTTGTACAAATCGATGACGACCTATGCCGATCACCGCGTCTGGCATGACGTCTACCACATCCAATCACATGGTCTGGAGATTTACATCAAGGTCACTTACTGCTCCGGCAGTAACCCACCCGTGATCTCCTTCAAAGGGATGAACCCATGAAAACCCAGCATTGCTTTATCTGTGGCGCCCCCGACGCCATGACACGCTTTGAAGGTCGCAGCGAAACCCTGTGCATAAAAGGTATTGAGCGGCGCATTGACGATCTCTCGGGCTGGGAATGCCAGGTATGCGAGGACGGCATGTATGACCCTGACAGCTCCGAGCGCCACGCTAAAGCAGGTGACGAGCTACTCCACGCCGCCCGACGGATGATGGGCGCCGAACTGAAGCGTATCCGCCGCAAGCTGCACCTCACGCAGAAACAAACCGTAGAACTACTTTCCGGTGGCGGGCACAACGCGTTCTCACGCTACGAACGCGGCGAAATAACACCACCCAAACCGTTGATGGTATTGATGCGCCTGCTGGATCGTTACCCCCACTTACTCACCGACGCCAAAGAGTTGGCCGAAGGTGCAGACCTGCGCAACGCCTTCACTCACACCATCAACCACACCATCAATCACGAAGCACAAGAAGCCCTCAAAGCCTCTTAGACAGGCAAAAATAAACCCGGCACCAGGCCGGGTTTATCGTTTCAAGCATCGATCAATGCAGAATCTGGCTCAAGAACAACTTGGTCCGATCATTCTGCGGGTTGTCGAAGAAGTCATTCGGCGCCGCCTGTTCGACGATCTCGCCCTTGTCCATGAAGATCACGCGGTTGGCCACGGTGCGGGCGAAGCCCATTTCGTGGGTCACGCACAACATGGTCATGCCGTCTTCGGCCAGGCCGATCATGGTGTCGAGTACTTCCTTGACCATTTCCGGGTCGAGTGCCGAGGTCGGCTCGTCGAACAGCATGATTTTCGGTTTCATGCACAGCGCACGGGCAATCGCCACACGCTGTTGCTGGCCGCCGGACAGTTGCCCCGGAAACTTGTGGGCCTGCTCCGGAATGCGCACACGCTCCAGGTAGTGCATGGCAATTTCTTCAGCCTTGCGCTTGGGCATCTTGCGTACCCACATCGGTGCCAGCGTGCAGTTCTGCAGGATGGTCAGGTGCGGGAACAGGTTGAAGTGCTGGAACACCATGCCGACTTCGCGGCGGATCGCTTCGATCTGCTTGAGGTCGTTGGTCAGTTCCACGCCATCGACCACGATGCGCCCTTGCTGGTGCTCTTCCAGGCGGTTGAGGCAGCGGATGGTGGTGGACTTGCCCGAACCCGACGGGCCGCACAGCACGATACGCTCGCCCTGCTTGACGTTGAGGTTGATGTCTTTCAACACGTGGAACTGGCCGTACCACTTGTTGACGCCCTGCATCTGGATAATGCCTTCAGGGCTCACAGGCTGTTTGATCGCTTCGCTCATAACAACAACTCCTAACGCTTGTGGCCTGTGTCGAGCTTGCGTTCCAAATGAATGGAATAGCGCGACATACCAAAACAGAAAATCCAGAACACCAGGGCGGCGAATACATAGCCTTCAGTGGCCATGCCCAGCCATTTAGGGTCGGCGGCAGCTTGTTTGACGCTGTTGAGCAGGTCGAACAGGCCGATGATGATCACCAGGCTGGTGTCCTTGAACAGCGCAATAAACGTGTTGACGATGCCCGGAATCACCAGCTTCAGGGCTTGCGGCAGAATCACCAGGCCCATGCTGCGCCAGTAACCCAGGCCCATCGCTGCGGCGGCCTCGTACTGACCTTTGGGAATCGCCTGCAAGCCACCGCGCACCACTTCAGCCACGTAGGCCGACTGGAACAGGATCACGCCGATCAACGCCCGCAGCAGTTTGTCGATGCCCATGCCTTCGGGCAGGAACAACGGCAGCATCACCGACGACATGAACAGCACGGTGATCAACGGCACGCCGCGCCAGAACTCGATGAAGGTCACGCAGACCACACGAATTGCCGGCATGTTCGAACGCCGCCCCAACGCAAGCATAATGCCCAACGGCAAGGCGCCGGCGATGCCGACCGTGGCGATAACCAGGGTCAGCATCAGGCCGCCCCACTGGCTGGTGGCCACGTTGGTCAGGCCGAAGACGCCGCCATGCAGCAGGCAGTAGGCGATGATCGGGTACAGCACCAGGAAGCTCAGGCCGTAGACCGCCTTGCGCTGGAAACGCGAGATGAACAACGGCGCCACGCCGACAATGGCCAGCCACACGGTCAGGTCCACACGCCAGCGCAGGTCGCCGGGGTAGTAGCCGTACATGAACTGCCCGAAGCGCTGTTGGATAAACACCCAGCAGGCGCCTTCCTTGGTGCAATCGGCGCGCGTGGTCCCGACCCAGTTGGCGTCGAGGATGGCCCAGTGCAGGATCGGCGGCACGACCAGGTAGATCAGGTAGAACGCCAACAGCGTCAGCAAGGTGTTGAGCCAGCTGGAAAACAGGTTGGCGCGCATCCATGCCATCGGCCCGAAGACTTTGTTCGGTGGCGGCATATCAGGTTTGAAAGTATGCGAAGTCATGTGCGTTTCCTCACCGCTCGATCAGCGCAATGCGCTTGTTGTACCAGTTCATCAGCAGGGAAATGCTGATGCTGATCGCCAGGTACACGCTCATGGTGATGGCAATAACCTCGATGGCCTGGCCGGTCTGGTTGAGCACCGTGCCGGCAAACAGCGAAACCATTTCCGGGTAACCGATACCGGCGGCCAACGACGAGTTTTTCGCCAGGTTCAGGTATTGGCTGGTCAGCGGCGGAATGATCACCCGCAAGGCTTGCGGGATGATGACCTTGCGCAGCGTCGGCCCAGGGCGCAGGCCCAGGGAACGCGCCGCTTCGGTCTGGCCGTGGCTGACGGACTTGATGCCCGAACGCACGATCTCGGCAATAAACGCTGCCGTGTAGACGGTAAGCGCCAGGGTCAACGCGAGCAGTTCGGGGATCAATACCCAGCCGCCGACGAAGTTGAAACCTTGCAGCTTAGGCATTTCCCAGTGCAGCGGCGCGCCGAAGATCAGGGCGCACAACGCCGGGATCAGGATAAACAGCGCCAGGCCCGCCCAGAACTTGTGGAACGGTACACCGGTGGCTTCAAAGCGCTTGTTGGCCCAGCGCGCCATCAGCACGATTGCCACGATGGCAACCACGACGCTGACCACGAATGGCCAGAAACCATCGGCGGCAATCGCTGCCGGCATGTTCAGGCCACGGCTGCTGACAAAGAAGGTGTCGCCGAAGTTATGGCTGTTGCGCGGCCCCGGCATGGTCAGGAATACCGCGAAATACCAGAACAGGATCTGCAGCAGCGGCGGAATGTTGCGGAACACTTCCACATACACCGTCGCCAGCTTGTTGATCATCCAGTTGGGCGACAGGCGCGCCACGCCGATGATGAAACCGAGCAGGGTCGCCAGGACCACACCGATCACGGTCACCAGCAAAGTGTTGAGCAAACCGATCACAAAGACACGGGCATAGCTGTCCGATTCGGTGTAGTCGATCAGGTGCTGCGCGATGCCGAAGCCGGCACTGCGCTCAAGAAAGTCGAAACCCGAGGTAATGCCCCGGTGTTGCAGGTTGGTCTGGGTATTGTTGAAGAGGTACCAGCCCAGCGAGATCACCGCCACAATCGTGATGATCTGGAAGAGCCACGCACGCACTTTGGGATCGCTGAAGCTGAGCTTCTGCTTTGGTGCGCCGATTTGATTTTGCATGAAGTGCCCCGGAAATAATGGAACAGAACATCACCCGGTGGTTGGCCCACCGGGTGATAGAACCATCAGCGATCAGCGCACAGGTGGTGCGTATTGAATGCCACCGTTGGTCCACAGTGCGTTCAAGCCACGGTCGATTTCCAGTGGGGTGCTTTTGCCGAGGTTTTTCTCGAACACTTCACCGTAGTTACCGACCTGCTTGACGATCTGTACGACCCAGTCTTTCTTCACTTTCAGGTCTTTGCCGTATTCGCCGTCAGCACCGAGCAGACGCGCAACGTCCGGGTTCTTGGTGGACTTGGCTTCAGCTTCGACGTTTTTCGAGGTGATACCGGCTTCTTCAGCGTTGAGCATGGCGTAGCCAACCCAGCGCACGATGGCCAGCCACTCGTCGTCGCCGTTACGCACGACCGGGCCCAGCGGTTCTTTGGAAATGGTTTCCGGCAGCACCACGTAGTCTTTCGGCGAGGCCAGCTTGCTGCGCTGTGCGTAGAGTTGGGACTTGTCGGAGGTCAGCACGTCGCAACGACCGGATTCCAGCGACTTGGCGCTTTCATCGGAGGTGTCGAAGGTGATCGGGGTGTATTTGAGGTTGTTGGCGCGGAAGTAGTCGGAAACGTTCAGCTCAGTGGTGGTACCGGCCTGGATACAGATGGTTGCACCGTCCAGTTCCTTGGCACTTTTCACGCCCAGCTTGTTGTTAACCAGGAAGCCAACGCCATCGTAGTAGGTGATGAAGCCCGGGAATTTCAGGCCCATGCCCGCATCGCGAGAGCTGGTCATGGTGGTGTTACGCGACAGGATGTCGACTTCGCCGGATTGAAGCGCGGTGAAACGCTCCTTGGCGTTCAACTGGCTGAATTTGACCTTGGTTGCGTCACCGAAAACGGCAGCAGCTACAGCGCGGCAAACGTCAGCGTCGATCCCGAGGATCTTGCCGCTGGCATCCGGCACCGAGAAACCCGGCAGGCCGTCACTCACGCCACATTGTACGAAGCCTTTCTTCTGCACAGCGTCCAGGGTGGCGCCGGCTTGGGCAAAACCACTGACACCCAGTACAGCGGCCGCGCTTACGATGGCCAGGGTGGATTTCAATACCTTCATTCAAACCTCCAGTTTTGCTCTTGTTGTGTCGGAGCTCCAACCTCAGCGCACCCTTATGAGGCGATATCGACCCGTGTTGGCTTTTTTTGGGGTCAAGCGGCATGAAGTTGTTGCGGTAATTCCAGTTGCTATCCCACAAGCGGCAGTCACTGATAGTGTTACCGTCCTAAGATAGTTCTGACATCGATCTACACATAGCAAGCCCCGTACCAGAGTGGTGGCTGAGTCGATTCAGCCCATGGTCAACAGTAAAACTTTCAAACTTGCGACATTCTCTTAACAAATGAACCTGTCGCGCACCGTTCCGATGCACCCAATCGGAGCGCACGCACATATATGGAGCAGACATGACCGAACCCTTGATTCTTCAGCCCGCCAAGCCCGCAGACGCCTGCGTAATCTGGTTGCATGGCCTGGGTGCCGATCGCTACGACTTCCTGCCGGTGGCCGAAGCGCTGCAGGAAACTTTGCTGACCACGCGCTTTGTATTGCCCCAAGCGCCGACCCGTCCGGTGACTATTAATGGCGGCTACGAGATGCCCAGCTGGTACGACATCAAGGCCATGAGCCCGGCCCGCTCCATCAGCCTGGAAGAGCTGGAAACGTCGGCCAAAATGGTCATGGATTTGATCGAGGAGCAGAAGAGAACCGGAATAGACGCTTCGCGGATTTTCCTCGCAGGCTTTTCCCAAGGCGGCGCCGTGGTCTTCCACACCGCGTTCCTGAAATGGCAGGGCCCGCTGGGTGGCGTCATCGCCCTCTCCACCTATGCGCCGACCTTCGGTGACGAGCTGGAAATTTCCGCCAGCCAACAGCGGATTCCGGCCCTGTGCCTGCACGGCCAATACGATGACGTGGTGCAGAACGCCATGGGTCGCAGCGCGTACGAGCATTTGAAGAGCCGTGGTGTCACCGTGACATGGCAGGAATACCCAATGGGTCACGAAGTGTTACCCCAAGAGATACACGACATAGGCGCCTGGTTGGCCGCCCGCCTGGGCTGAAATCCATACATTATGTAGCCGTATGACAGACGCACTACGCCGCGCCCGATTCTTGCATTACACTGGCCGGCGTACATTCCTTAATCAATTAATGAGATCACCGTGCTCAAAGCACTTAAGAAGATGTTCGGCAAAAGCGAGGCTGAGCCGCTCGCGCCTGTTCCCAGTGCTCCTGCCCCCAAGCCCGGCCACCGCAACGACGGTAAACAGCCCGAGCGGACCGCACCTGTCGCCACGCCGAAGCCGCCTGCGGTGACACAGCCTGAACAGGTAAAACCGGCCGAGGTGGCGCCAACGCCTGCGCCTGCCCCCAAAGCCCCCCGCCGCGAGCGCGCACCCAAACCGCCCGTGACGCCATGGAAACTCGAAGACTTCGTCGTCGAGCCCCAGGAAGGCAAAACCCGCTTCCACGATTTCAAACTGGCCCCGGAACTGATGCACGCCATCCAGGACCTGGGTTTCCCGTACTGCACGCCGATCCAGGCGCAAGTGCTGGGCTTCACCCTGGCGGGCAAAGACGCCATCGGCCGCGCCCAGACCGGCACCGGCAAGACCGCTGCGTTCCTGATCTCGATCATCACCCAGTTGCTGCAAACGCCGCCGCCCAAAGAGCGCTACATGGGTGAGCCGCGCGCACTGATCATCGCGCCGACCCGCGAGCTGGTGGTACAGATTGCCAAGGACGCCGCCGACCTGACCAAGTACACCGGCCTCAACGTCATGACGTTCGTGGGCGGCATGGACTTCGACAAACAGCTCAAGCACCTCGAAGCTCGTCACTGCGACATCCTGGTGGCCACGCCGGGCCGCCTGCTCGACTTCAACCAGCGCGGCGACGTGCACCTGGACATGGTCGAAGTGATGGTGCTGGACGAAGCCGACCGCATGCTCGACATGGGCTTCATCCCGCAAGTGCGCCAGATCATTCGCCAGACCCCGCCGAAAAACGAGCGCCAGACCCTGCTGTTCTCCGCGACCTTCACCGAAGACGTGATGAACCTCGCCAAGCAGTGGACCACCGACCCGTCCATCGTCGAGATCGAAGCGCTGAACGTCGCCAGCGAAAACGTCGAACAGCACATCTACGCCGTAGCCGGTGCCGACAAGTACAAGCTGCTGTACAACCTGGTCAACGACAACGGCTGGGAACGCGTGATGGTCTTTGCCAACCGCAAGGACGAAGTGCGCCGCATCGAAGAGCGCCTGGTGCGTGACGGCGTCAACGCTGCGCAACTGTCCGGCGACGTGCCACAGCACAAGCGCATCAAGACGCTGGAAGGTTTCCGCGAAGGCAAGATTCGCGTGCTGGTGGCCACCGACGTGGCCGGGCGCGGGATTCACATTGACGGCATCAGCCACGTGATCAACTTCACCCTGCCGGAAGTGCCGGACGACTACGTGCACCGTATTGGCCGTACCGGCCGTGCCGGGGCTGCGGGCGTGTCGATCAGCTTTGCGGGCGAGGATGATTCGTATCAGCTGCCGTCGATTGAGACCTTGCTGGGCCGCAAGATCAGCTGCGAAACACCGCCGACGCATTTGTTGCGGGCTGTGGAGCGCAAGCGCCCTCAAGCCTGAAACGCGGTTAAAAATGTGGGAGCCAGCTCCCACACAAGCCCGGCTCCCACATTTGGGTCTCCATACACCTTTAGTCAGGTGTTTATTTCCAGCGATCCGCCGCGGCGTGATCACTGCCCCGCCCTTCCACCCAGCGCGGGCCTTCCGGCGTGTTTTCTTTCTTCCAGAACGGCGCACGCGTCTTCAGGTAGTCCATCACAAACGCACAGGCATCAAACGCGGCCTGGCGATGCGCACTGGCGGCAGCCACGAAAACAATCGGCTCGCCCGGTTCAAGCGCGCCGATCCGGTGCAGCACTTCCAGCTTGAGCAATGGCCAACGCTGTTCGGCCTCGACCGTTATCTTGGCCAGGGCTTTTTCGGTCATGCCAGGGTAGTGCTCAAGAAACATCCCCGACACATCCCGCCCGTCATTGAAGTCGCGCACATAGCCAACAAAACTCACCACCGCGCCCACGCCGACATTCGCCGCGTGCATGGCATTGACTTCGAAGCCTGGGTCAAACGCCTCGGCCTGAACACGAATGGCCATGCTCAGCCTCCGGTCACAGGCGGGAAAAACGCAACTTCATCACCGGCCTGCACCGGCTCATCAAGGCCACACAGCTCTTCGTTGCGCGCGCACATCAGGCTGGTTTCATTGAGCACCGCAAACTCCGGGTCACCGGCCAGCGCAAGACGCACAGCATCGACAGTGGCGAAATCGCCCTCCATCTCCAGCGAATCAAAGCCCACCGCTTCGGCGTAGCGGGCAAAAAACAATACGTTGATGCTCATGCCTGGTCCGCCTTGAAATGCCCACTTTTGCCGCCGAGTTTTTCCAGCAGGCGGATGCTTTCGATGGTCATGCCACGGTCCACCGCCTTGCACATGTCGTAGATCGTCAGTGCAGCGACGCTGGCGGCGGTCAGTGCTTCCATCTCCACGCCGGTCTGGCCGCTGAGTTTGCAGCGCGCCAGGATACGCACGGCGTCCACGCCTTCGGCGCTCAGCTCGACCTTGACGCCGGTGAGCATCAGCGGGTGACACAGCGGGATCAGATCACTGGTTTTTTTGGCGGCCTGGATCCCGGCAATGCGGGCTACGGCAAACACGTCGCCCTTGGGGTGGGCGCCGTCGACAATCATTTTCAGGGTCTCGGGCAGCATGCGCACCCGCGCTTCGGCCACCGCCTCACGAAACGTCACCGCTTTGTCGGTGACGTCGACCATATGGGCACGACCTTGGGAATCGAGATGAGTCAGCACAGGGATACTCCTGATCAGGAGCCCCGATTGTAAACCCAACGCACCCTGAATGTGGGCACTGGCTTGTGTGGGAGCTGGGCTTGCCCGCGATGCAGGCTCCGCGGTGTGTCAGGCACACCTTGGTGATGCTATCGCAGGCAAGCCAGCTCCCACACAAACCAGCTCACAAAGAGCCAGCGGTTATAGATGCGACTCGGCGTACTCGGCCAGAATCGAACGAGGAACACCCTGCAGCGCAATGTGCACGCCGTTCGGGAAGTCTTTGAAGCGTTCAGTCAGGTAAGTCAGCCCGGAGCTGGTCGCGGACAGGTAAGGGGTGTCGATCTGTGCCAGGTTGCCCAGGCACACCACTTTGGAACCGGCACCGGCACGCGTGATGATGGTTTTCATCTGGTGCGGCGTCAGGTTCTGGCATTCATCGATCAAAATCAGGCTTTGCTGGAAGCTGCGACCTCGGATGTAGTTGAGGGATTTGAACTGCAACGGCACTTTGCTGAGGATGTAATCGACGCTGCCATGGGTGTTTTCGTCATCCATGTGCAAGGCTTCGAGGTTGTCGGTGATCGCGCCCAGCCACGGCTCCATTTTTTCCGCCTCGGTGCCGGGCAGGAAGCCGATTTCCTGGTCCAGGCCCTGCACGCTGCGGGTGGCGATAATGCGGCGATAACGCTTGGTCACCATGGTCTGCTCGATGGCGGCGGCCAGGGCGAGGATGGTTTTCCCCGAGCCCGCGGCGCCGGTCAGGTTGACCAGGTGAATGTCCGGGTCGAGCAGCGCGTACAACGCCAGGCTCTGGTAGATGTCACGCGGTTTCAGGCCCCAGGCTTCCTGGTGCAACAGGGGTTCCTGATGCAGGTCGAGGATCAGCAGCTTGTCGACCTGGATCTCTTTGATCCAGCCCACAAAACCCTGTTCGTCGATGATGAATTCATTGATGTGCACGGCCGGCAGGTTGTCGATCAACTGCACCTGATGCCAGGTGCGGCCATGGTCCTGACGGGTTTCGACCTTGCTGACCAGGTCCCAGAAGGAGCCGGTCACGGTGTGATAACCACGCGACAGCATCGACACGTCGTCGACAAGCTGGTCGGTGCTGTAGTCCTCGGCAGCGATCCCACACGCTCGTGCCTTGAGGCGCATATTGATGTCTTTGGTCACCAGCACCAGGCGCAGGTCCTTGTCACGCGCGTGCAGGTCGATCAATTGGTTGATGATTTTGTTGTCGTTGAGGTTTTCCGGCAGCAGGCTGTTGGGCTCGCTGCGCTTGCTCATCAGAATCGACAGCAAGCCCTTGGGCCCGCTTTTGCCACGCTGGATCGGCACGCCGACCTCAACGTCCTCGGGTGAGGCTTCGCCCAGGGTCTTGTCGATCAGGCGGATGGCCTGGCGGCATTCGGCGGCAACGCTGTGGTGCCCGCTTTTGAGTTTGTCGAGCTCCTCAAGCACGATCATCGGGATGGCGACGTGGTGTTCTTCGAAATTAAGCAGTGCGTTTGGATCGTGGATCAATACGTTGGTATCAAGCACATAAAGGATTGGCTGGTCGGAAGAAGGGTTACGTCCATGATCATCCATACTCGGTCACCTTTGTGGGAGCCAGTCGACGCAATACCACAACAGTGCTGCGCCTCGATTCGACCACCGACTGCACCTGAGTGACGTCAAGTGCAGTGCCCACATGAGGAGTCTTGGAAGACGCCACCTGTGTTGCAGGTTTCGGCGATCTGACTTCGTAATACCGCAAAAACCATGACAGGAAAAAGCACTTTGACGCTTTTTTGAAGTTTATTTTTCAGGATGACGAATAGCACTAGCCGAGTGCCAGCCACCCCGATAAAGTCGGAAGTCCGCCTGCATCGAAATGTCGCACAAAACCACCCCAAAAATGCCTCATCCCCAACAGGGCCGGGCACTTCAGCCTTTTCAGCGAAACGCCTCCCGGCAGTCCTGCCAACCCAGCCCACTTTGCGCCGTTGCCTGCAGCAACATCGGCAATGCGACCCGCGCCTTGTCCTGGGTGTCGTGAAACACAATCACGCCTTTGCGCCACAGCAACATCAATGTCAGCACCCGTTGCGCCGACTCATCGGCCTTGAGTTTGCCCGGCTCGTCCTGGGAATCGATGTCCCACAACGCCACCTGTAAACCTTGGGACTGGAAGAAGCCCTGGCTGTCGGCACGGCGCTGGCCGTACGGCGGGCGAAACAGCGGCACGTAGTTTTCCGGCATCAGGTTCTGCGCCAGTGAGGCGCTGCGGGTGATCGAGCTTTGCCAGTCGACCCAATGGCTGTGGGAACGATACTGCCAGCCCTGGGTGCCTACGCACTGGCCTTGGTACAACGCCTGCACATCGGCGGCGGAACTGCGCTCCACGCGAGTCTGCAGGCTGCTGCCGAGGGCGAAGAAGGTGGCGTTCATCTTCTGCTTGCGCAGGTAATCGGTCAGCCAGTCGGTATTGCCGCTCACCGGTGCCGGGCCGCCGTCAAAGGTCAGCAGGAACAGGCGGTCGTTGAATTCGTCGCCATTGCGCTCGTGATCGCCGAAACGCAGCACTTCACTGCCGATCTGCGGGAACAGCGCGGCTTTGCGCAGCAGTTCGTCGAGGTAGCGTTCGTGGAAATTATGGCTGGGGCCGGCCCAGCCTATATAGAAGGAATTGTCGCTGACCTGGAACTTGCCGGCCTGTTCGCGCAGGTCGTCCATGTTTTCCACCAGGTAGCAGAACGAGGCGTCTTCTTCACAGCTTTGCTGGGCGAAGGTGTAGTTTTCCAGCAGGCGCTGCCAGAGCTGGCGACGCAGGTCATCGATGGCGGCCAGGTTGATGATCTTCAGGCCCAGGCGTTGCTTGAGCGCGGTTTCGTCCTGGTTCTCGCTGGCGAGCAGGCTCTGGGCGAACATCAGGATTTCGGCGCGCGAGGCCACGTCGAACAGCGCCGGGCTGCTGAGCTTCTCCGGCCAGGTGCCGCGGTCCAGGCTGGCCACCTCCACCGGCGCCGCATTGGCGTTCAGGCATAACAGGCAAGCTGATAATAAAAGCGCAATTCGCACCTAGGGTCTCCCTCTCCAGAGTCACCGCCCATCATAGCGGATCGTGCCTATCGCCATCATAGGTGGAGTCAAAAGCCCCAACCCCCTAGAATCCCCCCACGTTTAAAGGAGCCAAGTTCATGCTGATGGTGATTTCCCCCGCCAAAACCCTCGATTTCGAGTCCAAGCCGGTAACCCCGCGCTTCACCCAGCCGCAATACCTCGACCACTCCCAGGAGCTGATCGAACAATTGCGTGAACTGAGCCCGGCGCAAATCAGCGAATCGATGCACGTCTCCGACAAGATCGGCGGCCTCAACGCCGCGCGCTTCGGCAGCTGGACACCGGCGTTCACGCCCCAGAACGCCAAGCAGGCCTTGCTGGCCTTCAAGGGCGACGTCTACACCGGCCTCAACGCCGAGACCTTCAGCGACGCCGACTTCAGCTATGCCCAAGACCACCTGCGCATGCTCTCGGGCCTGTACGGCCTGCTGCGTCCTCTCGACTTGATGATGCCGTACCGCCTGGAGATGGGCACCAAACTGCCCAACGCCCGTGGCAAAGACCTCTACGCCTTCTGGGGCACCCGTATCAGTGAATGGCTCAACGAGGCACTCGCCGAGCAAGGTGATGACGTGCTGCTCAACCTGGCCTCCAACGAGTACTTCTCGGCGGTCAAGCGCACGGCGCTGAACGCGCGCATCATCAATACCGAGTTCAAGGACCTGAAGAACGGCCAGTACAAGATCATCAGCTTCTACGCCAAGAAAGCGCGGGGCATGATGAGCCGCTTCGTGATCGAAGAGCGCATCAACGACCCGGCCAAGCTCAAGCAGTTTGATGTGCAGGGCTATCGCTTCAATGCGGAGCAGTCCAAGCCGGATAACCTGGTGTTCTTGCGCGATCACGCACCGGAATAAGGCCGTACACACGCTCGAGGCCGCTATAGATCAACTGTGGGAGCTGGCTTGCCTGCGATAGCGGTGTATCAGTCGACTTATCTCTGACTGAAATACCGCTATCGCAGGCAAGCCAGCTCCCACATTTTTATCTGCGCTCCACACCAAGGATCGTCATTTATTTGGCGTCAAAAAACATCCTGACGCATTCCTAACGAATCTTTCACTCGACATTTCAGAAATTTTTTCGTAGTGGCACCACTTTTTTTAAAAGGTAGTGGCACAAAACTATCCCTGCGCGCCAACTCCCTATAACTACTGGCCCAAATAGCAAGTGCTATCAGTATAGTACCAGTGCCATCTTTTCTAATATTTCAAGAAATTTCCGGAAACAGGATGAGTGGCCAGGAACTTCATTCCAAAGCACCGCTCATACCACCGGTAACGAAATTCTCTGTTGCTGTAAGAGATGACTTACATGACCGACCAATGGAAGTAGCAAAGTTGTCACATACACTTTGACTGCGTGGTCATATTACCAACCGATTAGTTAAGAGCGGCGACAAGGATGAATTGCCACCCACTATAAGGCCAAGGCTCAGCTTCCCCTAATGGGTCAGTGAGACAACCCAAGGCATTGATATTTAAAGGCTTGCCGCCTCTATCAACGCTCTGCGGCACTGGCGCCAGGCCCTTCTCCCAGGAAGGCCGGCTGCATTTCAGGGCAAGTACCAATAACAAGGCCATGTTTCGCACACCTTGAGTGCAATCGTTAGTCACTCGTTATTTAACATGCCTGTACACGGTAAGTCGGCGTCTATTCGCCCAACTTTCGTGGCAACAGTGACGCTTGCAAACATGAACTCCGGCCATCTAATTGGCATGATTAATATCGTCTTCAATGACAAAGAGGTAAATGCGATGCGCATCAGCATATTTGGTTTGGGTTACGTTGGCGCAGTCTGTGCCGGTTGCCTGTCTGCCCGTGGCCACGAAGTGGTCGGCGTAGACATCTCCCAGGAAAAGATTGACCTGATCAATGCGGGCAAATCGCCAATCGTTGAACCGGGTCTGGGTGAACTGTTGAGCCAAGGGATCGAGACCGGTCGACTGCGCGGTACTACCAACTTCGCCGAAGCCATCCGCGATACCGACTTGTCGATGATTTGCGTCGGCACGCCAAGCAAGAAAAACGGCGACCTGGAACTCAACTACATCGAATCGGTATGCCGCGAGATTGGTTTTGTCCTGCGTGACAAGACCACCCGCCACACCATCGTGGTGCGCAGCACCGTGTTGCCGGGCACTGTGGCCAATGTGGTCATCCCGATCCTCGAAGACTGCTCCGGCAAGAAAGCCGGCGTCGACTTCGGTGTCGCGGTCAACCCCGAATTCCTGCGTGAATCCACCGCCATCGCCGACTACGACCTGCCACCGATGACCGTCATCGGCGAGTTCGACAAAGCCTCCGGCGATGTCCTGCAGGCGCTGTACGAAGAACTCGACGCACCGATCATCCGCAAGGACATCGCCGTTGCCGAAATGATCAAGTACACCTGCAACGTGTGGCACGCCACCAAGGTGACCTTCGCCAACGAAATCGGCAACATCGCCAAGGCTGTCGGCGTCGATGGCCGCGAAGTGATGGAAGTGGTCTGCCAGGACAAGACCCTCAACCTGTCCCAGTACTACATGCGCCCAGGCTTCGCGTTCGGCGGCTCGTGCCTGCCAAAAGACGTGCGTGCCCTGACCTACCGCGCCAGCTCCCTGGACGTGGAAGCGCCGCTGCTCAACTCGCTGATGCGCAGCAACGAGTCCCAGGTGCAGAACGCCTTCGACATCGTCGAAAGCCACGACAAACGCAAAGTCGCGCTGCTGGGCCTGAGCTTCAAGGCCGGCACCGATGACCTGCGCGAAAGCCCATTGGTGGAACTTGCGGAAATGCTGATCGGCAAGGGCTACGACCTGAGCATCTACGACAGCAACGTCGAATATGCGCGTGTTCACGGCGCCAACAAGGACTACATCGAGGGCAAGATCCCGCACGTTTCGTCCCTGCTCAACTCGGACTTCGACGATGTGATCAACAACTCCGACGTGATCATCCTCGGCAACCGTGACGAGAAATTCCGTGCCCTGGCGCATAACGCCCCGCACGGCAAGCAAGTGGTCGACCTGGTGGGCTTCATGTCCAAGGCCACCAGCGTGACCGGCCGCACCGAAGGCATTTGCTGGTAACAGCAACGGCAAGTTTCAGGCTGCAAGCGTACCAATCCCCAGCGCTTGCAGCCTGGAGCCTTCTTCACCTTCGGATGACGCTTATGTCCAAGTTAAAACACGTACTGCTCCAATCTGCCGGCTGGCTGTTCTTCTTGAGCCTGCTGATGGGACTCGCCCTGCTGTTACCGGCGAGTACGTTCGACTCCGAGTCGAAGAATTTTATTTTCCTGATTGGCGCCGTCGGTATCTGGCGCTACTCGATGGGTGCTACGCATTTCTTTCGCGGCATGCTGTTCCTGTACGTGGTCTACCCGCACCTGCGCCGTAAAGTGCGCAAGCTGGGCAAGTCGGCGGACCCGTCCCATGTGTTCCTGATGGTCACCAGTTTTCGTATCGATGCGCTGACCACCGCACAGGTTTACAGCTCGGTCATTCGCGAGGCCATCGAATGCGGCTTCCCGACCACCGTGGTCTGCTCGCTGGTGGAAATGTCCGATGAGCTGCTGGTGAAAAGCCTGTGGGAACGCATGAACCCACCGGAACACGTGAAGCTCGATTTCGTACGCATCGCCGGTACTGGCAAGCGCGACGGCCTGGCCTTTGGCTTCCGCGCCATCTCCCGCCACTTGCCGGACGACCGTGCCGTGGTTGCAGTGATCGATGGCGACACCGTGCTCGCCGAAGGCGTGGTGCGCAAAACCGTGCCGTGGTTCCAGTTGTTCGGCAATGTCGGCGGCCTGACCACCAACGAGTTCTGCGAAGTGCGCGGCGGCTACATCATGAGCGAATGGCACAAGCTGCGCTTCGCCCAGCGCCACATCAACATGTGCTCCATGGCCCTGTCCAAGCGCGTGCTGACCATGACCGGGCGCATGTCGGTGTTCCGTGCCAGCGTGGTCACCGACCCGGGCTTTATCGCCGACGTGGAAAGCGACTCGCTGCAACACTGGCGCCTGGGCCGCTTCAAGTTCCTGACCGGCGATGACAAGTCCAGCTGGTTCAGCCTGATGCGCCTGGGCTACGACACCTTCTACGTGCCGGACGCCGCGATCAACACCGTGGAACACCCGCCGGAAAAGAGCTTTATCAAGGCCAGCCGCAAGCTGATGTTCCGCTGGTACGGCAACAACCTGCGCCAGAACTCCCGTGCCCTCGGCCTGGGCGTGCGTCGGCTCGGCCTGTTCACCAGTGTGGTGCTGTTCGACCAGCGCGTGTCGATGTGGACCTCCCTGCTCGGCCTGACCGTGGCCTTCATCGCCACCTTCAAGTACGGCGGCGCGTTCATCCTCGCGTACCTGCTGTGGATCGGCATCACCCGCCTGATCCTGACCCTGCTGCTGTCGTGCTCCGGCCACAAGATCGGCCCGGCCTACCCGGTGATTCTCTATTACAACCAGATCATGGGCGCGCTGGTGAAGATCTACGTGTTCTTCCGCCTTGATCAACAGTCCTGGACCCGCCAGGACACCAAACTGACCCGCGATTTGGCCAGCTTTCAACGTTGGTTCAACACCTGGTCGTCTCGGACCATGACCTTCTCCGCCGGCAGCATTTTCGTCGCCGTGTTGCTGATGATGGTCTGACCCTGCCAAGCCTGAATTAACTAGGAACTACACACCATGAATAGCCAAGTAAACGCCAACGTTGTCCACGAGTCCGAAGCCCAGCGCCAACATGCCCGCGTGAAAATCCCGGCCAAGCTGCGCTTCTTCAACACCGACCGCACCCAGACCGAAGCACGGGTGATCGACCTGTCCGCCGGTGGCCTGGCGTTCACCGCCACCCAGCCGTTGACCGTCGGTGAAGTGCACAAAGGCCGCCTGCAATTCGTCATCGATAACCTCGGCCTGGCGATGGATGTAGAGCTGCAGATTCGCTCCTACGACCGCCAGACCGGCCGCACCGGTTGCCAGTTCCAGAACCTGGAACAACAAGATATCTCGACCCTGCGCCACTTGATCACCTCGCACTTGTCCGGCGACATCGTGACCATGGGCGACGTACTCGCCACCCTGCAACGCGACAACTTCACCAAGGCGCGCAAGGTCAAGGACGGCGGCAGCGGCATGACCGCGTTCGGTCGCCTGCGCGCCGTGGTGTTCAGCGCAGGTATTTTCATCGTCGGCCTCGCCGCATTCGGCTTTGTCTTCAAGTCGGTGTATGGCATGTACTTCGTCAGCCACGCCCAGGCCGGCCTGGTCAGCGTGCCGGGCATGAACGTCACGATGCCGCGCGACGGCACCGTGCAAAGCCTGCTCAAAGGTGACGCGGTCGCCGCCAAAGGCGCGCCACTGGCGACCTTCAGCACCAGCATGCTCGATGTGCTCAAGGGCCATCTGGACGAAGACCAACTGCAACCGGCCAAGGTTGAAGAGCTGTTCGGCAAGCAAATGACCGGCACCCTGACCTCGCCGTGTGATTGCGTGGTTGCCCAGCAAATGGTCGCCGACGGCCAGTACGCAAGCAAAGGCGATGTGATCTTCCAACTGGTGCCACGCGGCAGCCTGGCCAACGTGGAAGCGCGCTTCACCTATCGCCAGTTCGCCGACGTTCGCCCCGGCACGCCGGTGAGCTTCCAGGTCGCCGACGAAGAACAGATCCGCACCGGCACCATCGTCAGCAGCACCAGCCTGAACAGCGCCGACCTGTCCTCCGACATCCGCGTGCAGATCAAGCCGGACGCACCGCTGGACAGCACTTACGCCGGCCGCCCGGTTGAAGTGACCAGCGACCGTGGCCCGTCCCTGAACTGGCTGATCGACAAAGCCACGGCTCACGGTCTGTAAGTGAGGACATGCCTGTGAACCCTATTTCAAAAACAGCATTGACCCATGTGGGAGCCGGGCTTGCCCGCGATGCAGGCGACTCGGTTTTTCAGATGCACCGAGGTGACGCCATCGCAGGCAAGCCAGCTCCCACACAAAGCAGATTTCACTCTGCCTCTGCCTCTGCGCTCTGCGCGCTGGCATTGGCGGTGAGCCTCGCCGGTTGTGCCGGTCTGCCCGACCAGCGCCTGGCCAACGAAGCCCTGAAACGTGGCGACACCGTCACCGCCCAGCAGAATTACCAGCAACTGGCAGACCTGGGTTACAGCGAGGCCCAAGTCGGCCTGGCCGATATCCAGGTGACCACCCGCGACCCCGAGCAAATCCGCCAGGCCGAGGCCACCTACCGCGCCGCGGCCGATACATCGCCCCGCGCCCAGGCGCGCCTGGGTCGCCTGTTGGTGGCCAAACCCGGCGCTACCGAAGCCGAGCAGCACGAAGCCGAAGGCCTGTTGAAAAAAGCCTTTGCCAATGGCGAAGGCAATACCCTGATCCCGCTGGCGATGCTGTACCTGCAATACCCGCACAGCTTCCCCAACGTGAATGCCCAGCAGCAGATCAGCAAATGGCAAGCGGCGGGTTACCCGGAAGCCGGTCTGGCCCAGGTGCTGCTGTATCGCACCCAGGACACCTACGACCAGCATCTGGATGACGTGGAGCGCATCTGCAAGGCCGCGCTGAACACCACCGACATCTGCTACGTCGAGTTGGCCACGGTCTATCAGAAAAAAGCCGAGCCGGAAAAACAGGCCGAACTGCTCAAGCAGATGGAAGCCGGTTACAGCCGTGGCACCGTCACCGCCCAACGCGTCGACAGCGTCGCACGTGTCTTGGGTGATGCGACCCTGGGCAAAACCGACGAGAAAACCGCGCAAGCCCTGCTGGAAAAAATCGCCCCTGGCTACCCCGCTTCCTGGGTCAGCCTGGCGCAACTGCTCTACGACTTCCCCGAACTGGGTGACGTCGACCAGATGATGAAGTACCTGGACAACGGCCGCGCCGCCGACCAGCCGCGCGCCGAGCTGTTGCTGGGCAAGCTCTATTACGAAGGCAAGTGGGTGCCGGCCGACGCCAAGGCTGCCGAAGCGCATTTCGAAAAAGCCGTGGGCAAGGAAGTGGCCGCCGATTACTACCTCGGCCAGATCTACCGCCGGGGCTACCTGGGCAAGGTCTATTCGCAAAAAGCCCTTGACCACCTGCTGACCGCTGCGCGCAACGGCCAGAACAGCGCCGACTTCGCCATCGCCCAGTTGTTTTCCCAAGGCAAGGGCACCAAGCCCGACCCATTGAACGCCTATGTCTTCAGCCAGTTGGCTAAAGCCCAGGACACGCCAGAGGCCAATGACTTGGCCACGCAGCTCGAAGCCCCGCTCACGCCGGAGCAACGCGCCGAAGGCCAACGCCTGGTGCAACAGGAACTGGCCGCGCGCGGCACCCTGGCCCAGAGCACGCTGCAACTGCACGCCCTGCAAGAAGAAGACGGCGAGGAATCCCTATGAAGCTCAACCCATTCGTCAAGGCCGGCATCGGCCTGACCTTCGCCCTGCTGTGGTCGTGCCCGACCCTGGCCGCGCTGACCGAAGCCAAGAACTTCGGCCTGGAAGTCAAAGCCACTGCGCAGTCCGAAGATGACCGCGACCTCGGTACGCAGAAAGGCGGCGACGTCAACGGCATCGGCCTCGACCTGCGCCCGTGGGTCTACGGCGAAAGCGGCGCGTGGAGCGCCTATGCCATGGGCCAGGCGGTGACCTCCAGCGACATCATCGAGACCGACACCCTGCAACAGTCGGCCGACGACACCACCGAACAATCGAGCAACGACGACCGCAAAGCCAAGAAAAACTACCTGGCCCTGCGCGAGTTCTGGGTCGGCTACAGCGGCTTTACGCCCTACCCTGGCGAGATCCTCAAGTTCGGTCGCCAGCGCCTGCGCAATGACGACGGCCAATGGCGCGACACCAACATCGAAGCGCTGAACTGGACCTTCGACACCACCTTGCTCAAGGCCAATGTCGGCGCCGCCGAACGCTTCAGCGAATACCGCACCGACCTCAAGGAACTGTCGCCCAAGGACAAGGACCGCCAGCACTTCTACGCCGACGCCGCCTACCAGTGGACGCCCGGCCAGTGGATCGGCCTGCGCGGTCACCACACCCACGACGACGGCAAGCTCGACTATGCCGAACCGGGCGTGGCCACCGACCCGTTGGACAAACGCGAGAATGGCGACCTGACCTGGCTCGGCATCGAAGCCAACAGCGACGCCTATAACTGGCGCAACACCAACACGGTCAACTACTGGGCCAGCGTCACCGGCATGAAAGGCGACCGCGACACGGTCAACGCCCTGAACAAAGACGGCACTCGCCCAACCGAAGCCAAGCGCAGCGATGACGTGAGTGGCTGGGCCACCGACCTCGGCATTCGCCTGCGTCTGGACCCGCAGTGGCAAGTCGGCGCGGCTTATTCGCGCGCGAGTGCCAACTACGAGCAGAACGGCCTGCAAAGCAACCGTTCGAACTGGACCGGCACCCAGTCCCGCGTGCACCGCTTCGGCGAGGCGTTTCGCGGCGAAATGAACAACATGCAGTCAATGAGCCTGTTCGGTTCCTGGCAACTGCGTGAGGACTACGACGCGAGCCTGGTCTACCACAAGTTCTGGCGCGTCGACGGCAACAAGCCGGTGGGCAGCAACGGCATCGATGCCGTGCAGAACAACACCGACGACGTGACCGGCGCGATCCTGTCCAGCACTTCCCTGCCGCTCGAAGACGGCAAGAAGGACCTGGGCCAGGAGATGGACCTGGTGGTCACCAAGTACTTCAAGAAAGGCCTGCTGCCGGCCGCGCTCAGCCAGTCGATCGACGAACCGTCGGCGCTGGTGCGCTTTCGTGCCGGCGTGTTCAAGCCGGGTGATGCGTATGGCAGCCAGGTCGACTCGTACATGCATCGCGCCTTTGTCGACGTGATCTGGAAGTTCTGATGGGAGCCTGCGCAATGATTCCTCAAAAATTGCTGGTTGCCGCGATGCTGATGGCCAGTGCCACAGCGTTTGCCGACACCCCGCAGCAGGGCAAGGCGCCGACCATCGCCAAAGAACTGCAACAGGCCAAGACCTACACCATTTCCAGCCCGCCGACCGCGCCGCTGGAAATGGCCAAGCCCGCCCTGCCGGACCTGTCGGGCTACACCGGCGCGGCGATGGAAAAAAAGATCGTCAGAACCAAGCCGGGCAAAATCAGCATCCGCCGCATGATGCAGGAAGACGCGCTCAAGGACTTTATCGGCGGCGATAACAAGATGGCCGAATGGGTGGTGCGCCAGCACGGCATTCCCCAGGCGATCTTTGTCGACGACGGCTACATGAACCTCAAGGACCTGCTCGGCAAAGTGCCCAAGCAGTACTTCAGCGAAACCTCGCCGGGCGTGTTTCTGGCCAAGCTGCCGATTGTGGTCGGGCGCAAAGGCATCCTCGAAATCGACAAGAACACCCAGGAGCTGCGCCTGTCGCAACAAGCCGGTTCGTTCCTGATCAACGACGGCCAACTCTTTGTGCGTGACACCCGGATCACCGGCTGGAATGAAAAGACCAATGGCCCGGCACTGTTCCAGTCGCCCAAGGAATTCCGCCCGTTCCTGCTGGCCTGGGGCGGCACCGAGACCTACGTCGCCAACAGCAAGATGGCCAGTTTCGGCTACGCCAACAGTAAGTCGTACGGGGTGAGTATTTCCCAGTACACGCCGAACATGGCCAAGGTGCTCAAGCGCCCTGAGCCGACCGGCTGGATCGTCGATTCCGAGTTCTCGGACATGTGGTACGGCTTCTACTGCTACGAGACCACGGGCTTTGTGCTCAAGGGCAACACCTACAAAGACAACATCGTCTACGGCATTGACCCGCACGACCGTTCCCACGGCCTGATCATCGCCGACAACACGGTCTACGGCACCAAGAAGAAGCACGGCATCATCATTTCCCGTGAGGTGAACGACAGCTTCATCTTCAACAACCGCAGCTACGACAACAAGCTGTCGGGCCTGGTGATCGACCGTAACAGCGTCAACAACCTGATCGCCGACAACGAGATCTACCGCAACCACACCGACGGCATCACGCTGTATGAAAGCGCCGACAACCTGCTGTGGGGCAACAAGGTGATCGCCAACCGTCGCCACGGCATTCGTATCCGTAACAGCGTGAACATCCGCCTGTACGAGAACACCGCGATGGCCAACGGCCTGACCGGCGTGTACGGCCACATCAAGGATTTGACCGACACCGACCGCGACATCGCCCTCGACCCGTTCGACGCCAAGGTCTCGCTGATCGTGGTTGGCGGTGAATTGGCGGGTAACGGCAGCGGGCCGCTGTCGATCGACTCGCCACTGAGTGTCGAGCTGTACCGCGTGTCGATGCTGGCGCCGACCAAATCCAGCGGTATCAGCTTCAACGGCGTGCTGGGCGATCGGCAGGAAGAAATTCTCGACCTGCTGGTGCGCCAGCAGAAAGCCGTGCTGATCGACCCTGTCGAACGCCAGACCGAAATGCAGGACTGAGGATGACCCTTATGCACCCACACATGATCAAACTGCTGAGCCTCTCGGGTCTGACCCTCGGCCTGCTGGCGGCCAGCCAAGGCGTACGCGCCGATGAAATCAAGGCGCCGACCTTTACCGCCGAACCGTGCTGCAGCCTGTGCCCGGCCGCCCATGACGCGAAGAACTACACCACGCGTTACCAGCAGAACTTCACCACCCTGGTGCAAGCCCAGGGCGACTGGCTGTTCCGTACCCAGGAGGATTTGCGCACCGAATTCGACACCAGCCCAGCCGGCTACAAACGCATGCAACAGCTGCACGATGCATTCAAGGCCAAGGGCGTAGAACTGGTGGTGGTCTACCAGCCAACCCGTGGCTTGGTGAACCGCAACAAGCTCAACCCTGAAGAAAAAGCCAAGTTCGATTTCGACAAGGCACTGGGTAACTACAAGACCATGCTCGGCCGTTTCGCCAAGATGGGTTACGTGGTGCCGGACCTCTCGCCGCTGACTAACGAGCAACTGCCGGATGAACTGCCGGCCCACGATTTCTACTTCCGTGGCGACCAACACTGGACACCTTACGGCGCCCAGCGCACGGCGAAAATCGTCGGTGCCAAAGTGCGTGCGATGCCTGAGTTCGCGGATATTCCCAAGCGTGAATTCGAAACCAAACGCTCCGGGCGCATGGGCAAGACCGGCACCTTGCACAACATGGCCGGGCAACTGTGCGGCACCAGCTACGCGATCCAGTACATGGACCAGTTCACCACCGAGCCCAAGGGCGAAGCCGGTGACGGCGACCTGTTCGGCGATTCGGGCAACCCGCAGATCACCCTGGTGGGCACCAGCCACAGCGGCAAGAACTACAACTTTGCCGGCTTCCTGGAACAGGAAATCGGTGCCGACATCCTCAACGTCGCCTTCCCTGGCGGTGGTCTCGAAGGCTCGATGATCCAGTACCTGGGCAGCGATGAATTCCAGAAAACCCCGCCGAAAATTCTGATCTGGGAGTTCTCGCCGCTGTACCGCCTCGACCAGGAGACCATCTACCGCCAGATGATGTCGCTGCTCGACAACGGCTGCGAAGGCAAGACCGCACAGATGAGCGCCAGCACGACGTTGAAACCCGGCAAGAACGAATTGCTGGTGAACAGTTCGAACAAAGACCTGCGTAACAGCAGTCACCAGGTCGACATCCGCTTCGCCGACCCGTCGGTGAAAACCCTGCAAGCCACCCTCTGGTACATGAACGGGCGCCACGAGGACATCAAGATCGAGAAACCCGAAACATCCGATACAGACGGGCGTTTCGCCTTTGAACTGCGCACCGATGAAGACTGGGCCTCGCAGAACTTGCTGGCCGTGGAAGTGCAGGGCCCCGAAGCGGGCGCTGCCGCGCAGAAAGTCGAAGCGAAAATTTGCACACGCAACGTATTCCCAAGCGGTGGTCAGAAGACTGCCTCACTCGGGCAATGAGGTTACCTATGCAGAAGTTATTGATCCCATCGTTACTGGGCCTGGCGATCTTCGCCGGCGCAGCCAACGCCGCCGCGCCACTGCGCCCGCCCCAGGGTTATTTCGCCCCGGTGGAAGCGTTCAAGACCGGCGACTTCAAGAATGACTGCGACGCCATGCCGGCGCCGTACACCGGCTCGCTGCAATTTCGCAGCAAGTACGAAGGTTCGGACAAAGCCCGTTCCACCCTGAATGTGCAGTCCGAAAAAGCCTTTCGCGACAGCACCGCCGACATCACCAAACTGGAAAAAGACACCAGCAAGCGCGTGATGCAGTTCATGCGCGACGGTCGTCCGCAGCAATTGGAATGCACCCTGAACTGGCTTACCAGCTGGGCCAAGGCGAATGCGTTGATGTCCAAGGACTTCAACCACACCGGCAAGTCCATGCGCAAATGGGCGTTGGGCAGCATGGCCTCGGCCTATGTGCGCCTGAAGTTTTCCGACTCGCACCCGCTGGCCAACCACCAGCAGGAATCGCAGTTGATCGAAGCCTGGTTCAACAAGCTGGCCGATCAGGTGGTGAGCGATTGGGACAACCTGCCGCTGGAAAAAACCAACAACCACTCCTACTGGGCCGCGTGGTCGGTGATGGCGACGTCCGTCGCAGTGAACCGCCGCGACCTGTTTGATTGGGCGGTGAAGGAATACAAGGTCGGCGCCAACCAGGTCGATGACCAGGGCTTTTTGCCCAACGAATTGAAGCGTCAGCAACGGGCCTTGTCGTACCACAACTACGCGCTGCCACCGCTGTCGATGATCGCCAGTTTTGCCTTGGTCAACGGGGTGGACTTGCGCCAGGAAAACAACGGCGCGCTCAAACGCCTGGGCGACAAAGTGCTGGCCGGGGTCAAAGACCCGGAAATCTTCGAGAAGAAGAACGGCAAGGAACAGGACATGAAGGATCTCAAGGAGGACATGAAGTTCGCCTGGCTTGAACCCTTCTGCACCCTCTACACCTGCGCCCCGGATGTGCTCGAACGCAAGCATGGCATGCAACCGTTCAAGACCTTCCGACTGGGCGGCGACCTGACCAAGGTCTACGACCCGACGCATGAGAAAGGCAACAAAGGCAACTAGCGGCTGATGATCGTTCCCACGCTCCGCGTGGGAATGCAGCCAGGGACGCTCTGCGTCCCAAAAGCGGACGCAGAGCGTCCAGTGAGGCATTCCCACGCAGAGCGGGGGAACGATCACAGCCTCCCCCGAAATCGTGGGGGGGTTTGGGGGGGCTCTGGCCCTTGACTGTCTGTTAAACATGGAGAGATCGGGATGGTTTTCTCGTCCAATGTGTTCCTGTTTCTGTTCTTGCCGATCTTTCTCGGCTTGTACTACTTGAGCGGGCAACGCTATCGCAACCTGCTGCTGCTGATTGCCAGCTATGTGTTCTACGCCTGGTGGCGAGTGGACTTCCTGGCGCTGTTCGCCGCCGTGACGCTGTGGAATTACTGGATCGGCCTCAAGGTCGGTGCCGCCGGCGTGCGCACCAAGCCGGCCCAGCGCTGGCTGTTGCTCGGCGTGGCAATCGACCTGTGCATCCTCGGCTACTTCAAGTACGCCAACTTCGGTGTCGACAGCATCAACGTGATGATGAAGTCGGCGGGCCTGGAGCCGTTCATTCTGACCCACGTGCTGTTGCCGATCGGGATCTCGTTCTACATCTTCGAGTCCATCAGCTACATCATCGACGTGTACCGTGGCGACACCCCGGCCACGCGCAACCTCATCGACTTTGCGGCGTTCGTGGCGATCTTCCCGCACTTGATTGCCGGCCCGGTGTTGCGCTTTCGCGACCTGGCCGACCAGTTCAACAACCGCACGCACACCCTCGACAAGTTCTCCGAGGGCTGCACGCGGTTCATGCAGGGTTTCATCAAGAAAGTCTTTATCGCCGACACCCTGGCGGTGGTGGCCGACCATTGCTTCGCCCTGCAAAACCCGACGACCGGCGATGCCTGGCTCGGCGCGCTGGCGTACACCGCGCAGCTGTACTTCGACTTCTCCGGCTACAGCGACATGGCGATCGGTTTGGGCTTGATGATGGGTTTTCGCTTCATGGAAAACTTCAAACAGCCGTACATCAGCCAGTCGATCACCGAGTTCTGGCGCCGCTGGCACATCAGCCTGTCGACCTGGCTGCGTGACTACCTGTACATCACCCTGGGCGGCAACCGTAAAGGCACGCTGACCACTTACCGCAACCTATTCCTGACCATGCTGCTTGGTGGCCTGTGGCATGGCGCGAACATCACCTACATCGTGTGGGGCGCCTGGCACGGCATGTGGCTGGCGATTGAAAAAGCCATCGGCCTCAACACCGCGCCGCGCAGCTTTAACGTGGTGCGCTGGGCCTTCACCTTCCTGCTGGTGGTGATGGGCTGGGTGATCTTCCGCTCCGAGAACCTGCACGTTGCCGGCCGTATGTACGGCGCGATGTTCAGCTTTGGCGAGTGGTCACTGTCGGAACTCAACCGCGCCAGCCTCACCGGCCTGCAAGTGGCAACCCTGGTGGTGGCGTACGCAACGCTGGCGTTCTTCGGCCTGCGCGATTTCTACACCAATCGCCCTGCCGAAAAAGCCAAGCCGGCCGACCCGAGCCTGATCAAAGCGGTGCCTGGCGACAACCCGGACAGCATCCACCAGCCAGGTTTCACCGTCGGCCAGGACGCCGCCGTGCAACCGGCCTACTGGACCGCTGACTGGCCACGCTACGCCATGCGCGCTGCGGTGCTGCTGCTGTTTGTGGCGTCGATTCTCAAACTGTCGGCGCAGAGTTTCTCGCCGTTCCTTTACTTCCAATTTTGAGGGAGCCGACCATGACCCGTTCATTCCGCGTCCTCTATATCGCGCTGTTCCTGCTGGTGCTGCTGGCCCTGGGCGCCTGGTCGCTGCGCAGTTTCTTCGGCTTCAGCACCAATGCTGATGCCACGGTGCTCAACGGCCGCTGGACCAAAGCCGTCGAGACCCACTACGACGACCAGTTCCCGATCAAGCGTATCGGCACCAACCTGTGGGCAGCGCTGGACTACAAGCTGTTCAACGAAGGTCGCCCTGGCGTGGTGCTGGGTCGCGATCACTGGTTGTACAGCGACGAGGAGTTCAACCCCATCGTCAACGAAGACCAGAACCTTGAGGGCAACTACGCGCTGGTCGAAGGCGTGCGCCAGAAGCTCAAGGCCCAAGGCATTCAATTGGTGATGGCCATCGTGCCGGCCAAAGTGCGCCTGTACCCGGAACACCTGGGTGAAGTGAAACCGGCGAGCATCCACGCCAACCTGTACGAAGACTTCCACGCCCGTGTCGCGGCGGACAAGATCATCGCCCCGGACCTGCTCGGCCCGTTGCAACAGGCCAAGCTGGGTGGCACGCAAGTGTTCCTGCGCACCGACACGCACTGGACCCCGGACGGCGCCGAAATCGCCGCCAAGCAATTGGCCAAGACCATTGCTGAAAAAACACCTTTGAGCGGCGAGCCGCAGCGCTTTGTTACCGAAGCGGAAAAGACCGAACCGCACAAAGGCGACCTGCGTCTGTTCCTGCCGCTGGACCCGCTGTTTGAAAACTTGATGCCGCCTAAAGAGCCGCTGCAAAAACGCGTCACGCACCTGGCTGAAAACAAAGGCGACGACGCCCTGTTTGCGGACAGTGAAACCCCGGTGGCATTGGTCGGCACCAGCTACAGCGCCAACCCCAACTGGAACTTCGTCGGTGCGCTCAAGCAAGCCTTGCACAGTGAC
This sequence comes from Pseudomonas sp. MONT-RG-20F-20-E-7-02, assembly GCF_022662395.1. NCBI lineage: Bacteria > Pseudomonadati > Pseudomonadota > Gammaproteobacteria > Pseudomonadales > Pseudomonadaceae > Pseudomonas > Pseudomonas sp. MONT-RG-20F-20-E-7-02. The sequence goes on along the minus strand of NZ_JAKNQN010000007.1, from coordinate 337,646 downwards.
GTCATCAACTACTCCGAAGACGGCCACGGCCCGATTCTGCCGATGCTCAGCTACCTGAAAAGCGACGACTTCAAGAACAGCCCGCCACAGGTGCTGATCTGGGAGTTCCCGGAACGTTATCTGCCCGTCAACAACGAAATCGGTGACGCCGACCCGCAGTGGGTCGCGCAGCTTAAACAAGCCGGTTCGCGCCAACAGAACATGGCACTGAACACACCAGCTAAAACCCAAAAATCCGAGACGCCCGACCGGGCGCAAAACTGAAAGAGAGGTAACTCACATGACTTTCACTACAACTCCTCGTCGTCTCGCCAAGACTCTGGCCCTGGCTGCCGGTATGAGCATTGTGTCGATGTCCGCCTTCGCCGGTGGTGACGCCGCGCTCTACGGCCCAACCGCGCCAAAAGGTTCGAGCTTCGTACGTGTGTACAACGCTTCCAACCAGGAAGTCAGCGCCACCGTTGGCGCCACCAACCTCAGCGACGTTGCGCCACTGGCCAGCAGCGACTTCAGCTTCATGCCGGGCGGCGACTACAGCGCCAAGGTCGGCAGCCAGACCGTGCCGGTCAAACTCGCCGCCGATCACTACTACACCCTGGTCAACAGCGGCAGCGGCCAGCCACAGCTGATCGAAGAACCGCCGTTCAAGAACAAGCAGAAATCCCTGGTACGCGTTCAGAACCTCAGCGACAAGGCCCTGACCTTGAAAACTGCCGACGGCAAGACCGACGTGGTCAAGTCGGTGGCTGCCAAAGGCCGCGGCGAGCGCGAAATCAACCCGGTGAAAGTGAGCCTGGCGTTGTATGACGGTGACAAGAAAGTCGGCGATGTGAAGCCGGTGGCGTTGGAACGTGGTGAGGCGGCGGTGCTGTATGTGACCGGTTCCGGTTCGAGCATTTCGCCAGTCTGGGTGAAACGCCCAGTGTCGACCCGCTGAATATTTTCCTGAGTTGACACGCTCCAGGTGGGAGCTGGCTTGCCTGCGATGGCGATCTTGAAGGTGCCATCGCAGGCAAGCCAGCTCCCACAGTGTCCGCGTTTCAACTCAGGACACGAGACAAAAACAAGAGTGAAACGACAAACCTTCGTAGCTCTGACCCAAATCGATTCAAGGAGAAACCCCCATGATTCCAGTTATCCTTTCCGGTGGTAGCGGCTCACGTCTTTGGCCGCTTTCCCGTAAACAGTTCCCGAAACAATTCCTGGCCCTGACCGGCGAGCACACGCTGTTCCAGCAAACCCTGGAGCGCCTGGTGTTCGAAGGCATGGACTCACCGATTGTGGTCTGCAACAAAGACCACCGCTTTATCGTCAACGAGCAACTGAGTGCGCGTAACCTCGAATGCCAGCGCATCCTGATGGAGCCGTTCGGGCGCAACACCGCACCGGCCGTGGCCTTGACCGCGATGATGCTGGTCAACGAAGGCCGCGACGAACTGATGCTGGTGCTGCCGGCCGATCACGTGCTTGACGACCAGAAAGCCCTGCAACGCGCCCTGGCACTGGCCACCGTGGCCGCCGAGCGCGGCGAGATGGTGCTGTTCGGCGTACCGGCCACCCGCCCGGAAACCGGTTATGGCTACATCAAGTCCAGTAACGATTCGCTGCTGCCAGAAGGCGTGAGCCGTGTGCAGCAATTCGTGGAAAAACCGGATGAAAAACGCGCCGTCGAGTTTGTCAAAAGCGGCGGTTATTTCTGGAACAGCGGCATGTTCCTGTTCCGCGCCAGCCGTTTCCTCGAAGAGCTGAAAAAGCACGACCCGGACATCTACGACACCTGCGTGCTGACCCTGGAACGCAGCGAGCAGACCGCCGACACCGTGACCTTCGACGAAGCCACGTTCGCCTGCTGCCCGGACAATTCCATCGACTACGCCGTGATGGAAAAAACCCAGCGCGCCTGCGTGGTGCCGCTGAGTGCCGGTTGGAGCGACGTGGGTTGCTGGGCGTCGCTGTGGGCGGTCAACGACAAAGACGCCAACGGCAACGTCAGCAAAGGCGACGTGGTGATCCAGGACAGCCGTAACTGCATGATCCACGGCAACGGCAAACTGGTGTCGGTGATCGGCCTGGACAACATCGTGGTGGTGGAAACCAAAGACGCGATGATGATTGCCCACAAAGACAAGGTTCAGGGCGTCAAGCAGATGGTCAACACCCTCAACGACCAGGGCCGCAGCGAAACCCAGAACCACTGTGAAGTCTATCGCCCGTGGGGTTCCTACGACTCGGTGGACATGGGCGGGCGTTTCCAGGTCAAGCACATCTCGGTCAAGCCGGGCGCGTGCCTGTCGCTGCAAATGCACCACCACCGCGCCGAACACTGGATCGTGGTCAGCGGCACGGCGGAAGTCACCTGTGACGACAACGTGTTCCTGCTCTGCGAGAACCAGTCCACCTACATCCCGATCGCCTCGGTGCACCGCCTGCGCAACCCGGGCAAGATCCCGTTGGAAATCATCGAAGTGCAATCGGGCAGCTACCTGGGCGAAGACGATATCGAGCGGTTCGAAGATATCTACGGACGCTCAACGCCGGTTGAACGTGGCGTGTCGGTGAAAACTATCGCGCAATAAAACAGTCGTAAGAAGAAGCCCTCACCCAGTCCATTGCGTCCCCTATCCGCAGTGGGTTGGGTGGGGGCTGATCGTTCCCACGCTCCGCGTGGGAATGCCGCCTGGGACGCTCCGCGTCCCGCCCTCCGCGCACTGGTGACGCAGAGCGTCACGGGATGCATGCCCACGCAGAGCGTGGGAACGATCAGCTGTAAGGGCCTCATCGCAGGCAAGCCAGCTCCCACAGGGGAATGCATTCCAACTGTGGGAGCTGGCTTGCCTGCGATGGCGTCCGCCCAAGCAACAGTTATCTCAAGCTAGCCAATCCCACCTACGCTTAAGTTAGGATGCTCGTTCTCTATTCGAGGTGGTCTCCATGTTCATCGGCGTTCTACTGATCATCACCTGGCTGATCCTGCTGCTGCGCTACCCTGCCAAGGCCTTGCCGGTGTCCCTTGCCGCCGCCGTCGGCCTGGGCTTTGTGGCGATTTGGGTGGTGTGGCTGGACAACCGCGAAGCCTCGCAACTGTCGCGCCTGGAACTGCGCATCAGCTACGCGCCGCAAGAATGCCCGGCCGATCGCCCGCTTAAACTGATCCTGAACAACGGCAATGACGTGCCCCTCACAGAACTGCGCTGGCGCGTCGCCGCCTATGCGCCGGGCGACACGGTAAATCTGGCCGACAACGTCTATGCTGCCCCACGCTATCGTGGCCCCGGCGAGTTGCAGGCCGGCGCCACGTGGGATGATTGCCTGCCCACACCGCCGTTGCGCCCTGGCTACCGCCCGCAAACCCTGGAATTTCGCGCCGAGCACCTGCAAGGCAGTTTCTCGGACTGACAAAGGATTGATCCATGCCCAACGTACTCATCACCGGCTGCTCCAGCGGCATCGGCCGCGCGCTGGCTGACGCGTTCAAGTCCGCCGGCTTCGAGGTGTGGGCCAGCGCCCGCCGCGAAGACGACGTCGCCGCCCTCGCCGCCGCCGGTTTCAATGCGGTGCAACTGGACGTCAACCACAGCGCCGCCTTGCAGCACCTGGCCGAGCAGTGGGGCGAGCTGGATGTGCTGATCAACAACGCCGGCTACGGCGCCATGGGCCCGCTGCTCGACGGCGGCACCGAGGCCATGCAGCGCCAGTTCGAAACCAATGTGTTTTCCATCGTCGGCGTCACCCAGGCGCTGTTTCCCGCGCTGCGTCGCGCTAACGGCCTGGTGGTGAATATCGGCAGTGTGTCGGGTGTGCTGGTGACGCCGTTTGCCGGCGCTTACTGCGCCTCGAAAGCCGCGGTGCATGCCTTGAGCGATGCGTTGCGCATGGAGTTGGCGCCGTTCGGTGTGCGGGTGATGGAAGTGCAGCCGGGCGCTATCGACACGCGTTTTGCGAAAAATGCCGGGGCCCAGGCTGAGCTGCTGATCAACGAGAAGTCGCCGTGGTGGCCGTTGCGTGAAGGCATTCGTGCACGCTCCCAGGCCTCACAGAACAACCCGACCTCGGCCGAGCAATTTGCGGCTCAAGTGCTCAAGGCCGTGCAACAGTCAAAACCGCCACGGCTGTTGCGTGCGGGCAACGGCTGCCGGGCGCTGCCGTTGATGGCGGCGTTGTTGCCCAAGGCATTGCTGGAGAAGGTGTTGAAGAAGCGCTTTGGTTTGAACGGTGTGTTGTAAGCAACCGTGAAGCCCACCTGCCAAAAACCGGGATGAGTGCCATAATCGCCGCTTGCCTATTGAAACTGACTGGCCCCACAAGGGTAATGCGATGGAAATCAGAACAATTCGACTGAACAACGTCGGTCGTTTTACCGACTTGGAAGTCGCCTTTGCGCCTACCGAAAAGCATGCGTCGAAGGTGACGGTGTTTGTGGGGAACAATGGGGCGGGGAAGACGACGATTTTAAGGGCGCTCGCGACCTCCCTAAGTTGGTTAGTTGCGCGAATTCGATCGGATAGCGGCAACGGTAGTCCGATTGAAGAAGGCGCCTTACACAACGGTTCGAATGTCACATCAATCGCTGTTGAGGCGGAGGAATCAGGCAACTACTTCGAATGGTCATTGGCAAAATCCAGGCGGGGTCGCAATACAAAAGTCACCAGCGCCCTCGCTGATACATCCATTCTGGCCAATGTCTATAGAAACATTTTAACTCACGACAGTAACGCGTCTTTTCCCCTCATCGCTTACTACCCGGTCGAACGCTCAGTCATTGAAATCCCACTAAAGATTAGAACCCGACATAGCTTTGACCAGTTAGATGGCTACGACAACTCATTAAACCGAGGCGTTGACTTTCGCCGTTTTTTTGAGTGGTTTCGAGAGCGTGAGGACAGCGAGAACGAAAAGGGTATTTCAACAAGCGCATTGGCGGAAATACAAAATATTATCGGCAGCTCAGACAGCTCGCTATGGAAGTTTCTCGTCGACTCACATGCGTCATCCCGTGATCGACAGCTGGCCGCTGTGCGCTCCGCTGTAGGCGCATTTATGCCAGGCTTCACTAATTTGCGCGTTCAGCGCAGGCCGAAGTTGCATATGGCTATAGATAAGTCCGGCAGCACTCTGGACGTTGCGCAACTTTCACAGGGTGAAAAATCCATGATGGCTTTGGTTGGTGATATCGCTCGCCGTCTTGCCATGATGAACCCGTCTATGGAAAACCCACTGCATGGCGACGGCGTAGTACTGATTGACGAAGTTGATCTACACCTTCATCCCAAATGGCAGCGGCGCCTGATCAATCAACTCACCGAAACCTTCCCCAATTGCCAATTCATCCTGACCACTCATTCGCCACTGGTGATCAGCGATACCAAAGACGTCTTGTGCTACGCACTCGACAACGGCGAACTAGAAGAACACAGCGGCCTCTACGGTCTCGACGCCAACCAGGTACTGCTCAGCGTCATGGACACCGACGTGCGCAACAGCGACGTTCAGGCCCGTCTTGATCGTTTACTGGATCTGCTGCAAGACAAAAAACTCAAAGAGGCCAAAACTCTTTTCGAAGAACTGTCCGCAGACCTTCCTCCTGGCCATATCGAACTAACCAAAGCCGCCCTTCTAATTCGCAAACTGGAGTTGCGCAGTGCGTAAGATCACCAAAGGAGATGAGCCAGCCGCACTGACGCAGTGGAAACGTGCAAACCCGAGGGGTCGTTACCCTGATTTGACGCGTGAATCCAGCAAATCCATTCGTCAGGCCTGCGTCGAAGAACAACATGGACTGTGCGCTTATTGCTGCCATGAAATCACGCCAGAAAACGCTCGCAATGAGCATGTCCAAGCTCAAAAAATCGCGCCGAACCGCACAGTGGACTTTTCAAATATCGTCGCCAGTTGCGATAGGCCAAGACAGTGCGACAAAGCCCATGCCCACCAAGTGTTGCCGCTCACACCGCTAATGGATGAGTGCGAAACCGAACTGAAGTTTTACATTTCCGGGAGAGTGGAAGGCCTGACGCCAAGAGCAGCCACTGCTATTCAGGTGCTGAACTTAGGTGATACCCCTGAAGCCAACCGAACGTTGGTCAATACCAGAAAAAGTCTGTTGGATTTGATGCTTTTCGACTACGGCATGGCAGGTAACGATCTTAAAGCCGAAGATAGCGAGCTGCTTACAGCACTGATGGAAGACTTGAAACTGCCAGACGCCAACAACCGACTAAAGCCCTTTTCCCCAGTCATGGTAAACGTCATCCGCCACCTGACCGCCTGACCCTACCCCTTCATAAAATCAATAAACGCCCGCACCTTCAGCGGCAAGTGCCGTGTGTCCGGGTACATCGCATAAATCCCCTGCGGGGCGAAACGATGGTCCGCCAGTAATCGCACCAACCGCCCCGCGTCCAGGTCATCCTGCACCAGCCATTGCGGCAACACCGCCACGCCGTGACCGCGCACGGCAAATGCCTGAAGCACCGCCGCACTGTCGGCCACCAGCGCAGTCGGGCCGGGGCGGTATTGATGCTCGCCACCGGCCGGGTCGGTCAGGCTCAATTCCGTCAAACGACCGTGGCCCAGCTTGGGCACCTGTTCTAACTCATCCAGCGTTTGAACCCCGGCGAATTCGGGTGCTGCTACGGCAAACACCTCGAACGTCGACAACTGCACGGCGCGGTGGTTGGAATCCAATAGCCGCCCCAATCGAATCGCCACGTCAAAGCGTTCCGAGATCAAATCGGCGTGGGTCGAGGATGTGGATAAGTGAATGTTGAGGTCAGGATGCAAGCGCCGAAACGCCTCGATTGCGGGGGCAACCACCGCCAGTGCGTATTCCACCGTGGTGGTGATGCGCAACGTGCCTTTGAGCTGGGCATGTTCGGAACGCGCCTCTTCCACCGCCAGCCGGGCTTCTTCGAGCATGCGTGTGCAGCGCAGGTAGAAGCGCTCGCCGGCGTCGGTCAGTGCCAGTTGGCGGGTGTTGCGCGTCAGCAAGGTCACGCCGAGTTCCGCCTCAAGGCGCTTGAGGTTGAAGCTGACCACTGCGCGGGTCTGGCCCAGCAGGTCGGCGGCAGCGGTGAGCGAGCCGGCCTCGACCACGGCCTTGAAGGTGTCGAATCGGTCCAGTCTGACCATCGGCCGCGCCCTCCTTTGTCAAAATATTTTTGACAAACTAACAGGCAAACCGACGTATCCCAAACGTTGCGTGCGGCCTACCCTGCCCGCCTCACTCGCAGGATCGCGTTCATGACCTACCGCTCGAAAGTTGCCTGGATCTTCCTACTCGGCTTCGCCCTGGACCTGGTGAATATGTTTGTCGCCACGGTCGCCTACCCGGATATCGCCCGCGAGCTGCACGCTTCGGTGACGCAATTGGCCTGGATCAGCAATGCCTACATGCTCGGGCTCACCGTGATCATTCCCCTGAGCGTGTGGCTGGCGGCGATCATGGGCGAGCGAACACTGATCGCAGCGAGCCTGCTGTTATTTGCGGGGGCTTCGCTGATGGTGGGCCAGGCGGGCTCTATCGAAACCCTGATTGGCTGGCGCGCGCTGCAAGGGCTGGGCGGTGGTTTGCTGATTCCCGTGGGGCAAGCGATGGCGTACCGGCACTTTCCACCGGCAGAACGCAGCCAACTCACTGCTCGTGTGATGTCGGTGGCGCTGCTGGTGCCAGCGCTGTCGCCGGCATTGGGCGGGGTGATTGTGGACAGCGTGTCGTGGCGCTGGATCTTCTACGCCAACCTGCCGCTGGCGTTATTAACGCTGCTGCTGGCGCTGCTGTGGATAAAACCTGATACGCCTGCAACGGCGCGCCCGGCGTTGGATCCGGGCAGTATTTTCAAGCAGGTCCGCAGCCCGATGCTGCGCGTGGCGATGCTGATCTACCTGTTCATCCCCGGCGTATTTATCGGCACCAGCCTGATCGCCATTCTCTACCTGCGCGGCCTCGGCTATGACGCCACAAAGACGGGCGCACTGATGCTGCCGTGGGCACTGGCGTCGGCGCTGGCGATTTACCTGAGCAAAAAACTGTTTAACCGTTGCGGCCCAAAACCGTTGTTGCTGGCGGGCATGGCCCTGCAATGCATCGGCATCCTGCTGCTGAACCAGCCAGTCTTGGTGATTCTTGCCTACGCCCTGATGGGCCTGGGCGGCAGCCTGTGCAGCAGCACCGCACAGACCCTGGCGTTTCTGGACATTCCCGCCGAGCGCATGGGCGACGCCAGCGCGTTGTGGAATATCAATCGACAAGTAAGTTTTTGCCTCGGCGCGGCGGCACTCAGTGCACTGTTGTCGGCCTTGGATTCATTCGCCATAACCTTCACGATAGCGGCAGCCCTGACACTGCTGCCCCTTTTTGCCGTGCTGCGCCTGGATGCGTCCAGAATCCGCACACTGCTTCACCCTGCCAGCGAGCCCCAGCCATGATTGATTACAGCGATTTTTTTGAAGAAGTGATCCAGACCCACGTCGAGATTGAACAGTGGTTTGCCGGCGTTGCGCCTGAAGGCACCCTGGAAACCTTGCTTGCGCGCTTCTCACCCGAGTTCAGCATGGTCGCGCCCGCCACCGGCACGCGGGTGAATACGGCCGGGGTGAAGGCACTGTTCACGCGCCTTGGCGGTATGCGCCCAGGCTTGAAAATCACCCTGAGTGAAATGGCCGGGATTGACCGCCATGCACGCGGCGCCACGGTGACGTATCGCGAGCATCAGGTTGACGACAGCGGCACGCAGACTGATCGCAGGGCCACGGTGGTGTTTGAAAAGCAGGCCAGCGGCGCGCTGCTGTGGCGCCATCTGCACGAAACCTTCATCAAGGCTTAACACGGTCAAAACTGTGGGAGCTCACACAGTTTAATTTTGTGTTGGGTTGACGATAACGGTGCAGGTGATCCCCGCCGCCAGCAGCACGCCTTCGGGCACTTCATCAATGTGGATCCGCACCGGCACGCGCTGGGCCAGGCGCACCCAGTTGAAGGTCGGGTTCACATCCGCAATCAGTTCGCGACTCTGCGGGTTGTCACGGTCGTAGATGCCGCGCGAGATGCTTTCCACATGGCCCTTGAGGGTCTCGCCGCTCATCAGTTGCATATCAGCCTTGTCGCCGACGTTGACGTGGGGCAGCTTGGTTTCTTCGAAGAAGCCATAGACCCAGAACGAATTCATATCCACTACGGCCATCTTCGCCTCGCCAATACGCGCGTAGTCGCCACGGTGCACATTGAGGTTGGTGACATAGCCGTCCACTGCCGCCACGACTTGGGTGCGTTTCAAATTCAACTCAGCCGCTTCAAGCTGCGCCAGCGCATGTTGGTAATCGGCCAGCGCTGAGTCGGCGATATTGCTCGCGTCGTCGCGGTTTTCCTTGGAGATCACCAGGGCGTCGAGGTCGGCGCGGCGGTGGGCGTTGACCTTGCGCATTTCCCACGTGGCCTTGCGCGAGGCCACCAGCGATTGCGCCTGCTTGACCGCGATGCGGTAGTGCTCGGGGTCGATCTGCATCAGCAAGTCGCCCTTCTTCACCAACTGGTTGTCACGCACCGGCACGTCGACCACTTCGCCGGTGACGTCGGCCGCCACGTTGATGATGTCGGCGCGCACACGGCCATCACGGGTCCACGGCGTCTCCATGTAGTGCACCCACAATGTGCGGCCAATCCAGATCGCCAAAGCCAGTACCAGCAAGGTTGCGAGCAGGCTGAAAAACTTTTTCATCGGGGCATTCTCAACGGTAGACGGTCAGCGCCAGGGCGCCGAACAAGCAAACGAACAGGCTCAGGCGCAGCAACGCCGGGTGCCAGAAAAAACGGTACAGGTCGAACCCGGCCAGAAAGCGATCCAGGGCCCAGGCCAGCCCTGCCGCGATCAAGAACATCAAGGTCATGGTCGGCATGTACACGCCGTGGAAGGCGATTTCACGAGGCATGCGGGGCTCCTTTGAGGGCCGCGAGTGGCGATTGCGGGTCGAGCAGCGAGGTGCGGATAAAGTGCAGGTAGCTTTTCACCCGGCGCAGGGCCGAGGTGTCGAAGTGCGGGGCGAAGGGTTCGTCGGTGGCCTGCACGCGGCTGATCGCGTGGTCGACGGCAATCAGGCCGCGCTCCAGGTTGCTCGCGCTGGGCTGCAGAAACAGCCGCACCAGCGACCGGCCCATCACGCGGATCGCCTGTCGCCACGGCTGGGATTCGGCATACGCCGGGTGCACCGGCAAAATCGCCTGTTCCTTGCGCAACTCGATGATCGCGTGGCCGACTTCCAGCACCACGAACATCCAGCGCAGCAGGTCGCGCTGCACCTGCGGCTGGCCGACGGCGAGGCCGTAGGCCTGGTGCAACAGGTCGCGGGTGCGGCTTTCAAAACTCGAGGCCAGGCCCTTGAGTTTGCCGCTGATGGCGTACACCACCTGCTCACGCAGGTCCTGCTCCAAGCGGCGCCACAGCCAGCGGCTGTTGGGCGGCAGGATAATCGCGCCCGCCGCCGCGCACACCAGCATGCCGATGACCATGGCGATGTAGTCGTTAATAAAGGTGTAAGGGTTGTAAACGGTCAGGTTATCCGGCACCGAGCCGGTGCTGAAGAAGATCAGCAGGCCGACGCCGACACCGGCGTATTGCGGGCGTGAAGCGAGGAAGGAGCCGAAGATGATCACAGGCGCCAGCATCACGCACAGCAACGGGAAGCCGTCGATCCACGGGAACACGAAGAACATCTCGACGAACCCCACCAACGCGCCGATCAAGGTGCCGCAGGCCATCTGGAACGCCATGCGTTTGGGGTTGGGCGTGGCGGCCGACAAGCCCACGGTGGCGGCGGCGATCAGGGTCATGGTCGCGCCGCTCGGCCAGGCGGTGGCCACCCAATAACTGCCCAGCACGATCAGGATAAATGACGCGCGAATGCCGGACGCGGCGCAGGCCAGCCAGTTGGTTTTGGGGATAAAGGTTTCGTCCCACTGCTCGCGCGCATGGCTGTGGTCGGCGAGGGACGCGTGGGTCAACGCGTAGTTGTGCAGGTCGTCGACAAAGCGGTAAAGCAGCTCGTAGGCGGTATGGAAATCCAGTTGCTCGGCTTCGCTCGGGTCGCCCTCCTGAAAGCGCGCCCGCAGGCTGCGCACTTTGGCGGGCAAGCTGTCTTTATAGGCGCTGAGTTGGTTGGCCAACCGCGCGGCGTCGGGGCTGGTGAGGGCGCGAGCGGAAAAACCATCGAGTACTTCAGCGAGGTCTTGCAGGCCCGGCTTGATGGCCGCGACCACGTGATCGGCCGCATCCGTGCGCAGCCGCTCAAGCAACTGGTGCAAGGCGTTAAAGCGCGTGGTGATGCTCATGAATTCGCTGTTGAGGCGACTGAGCCGGCCATTGCGCCGTCGCATATGCGGGTCTTCAAACACAGTGATGCTGCGCAGCCCTTCCAGGCCCACGGCTTCGGCGATAAAGCGCACATTGCTGGCCTCGAACCCTTCGCGCTGGCTGCGCCCACGCAGACCGTCGGTGACAAACAGCGCGAACACGCCGAAGCGCTGATACAAGGCGTTGCGCATCGCGGCGCTGCTGGTTTGCGGCAGGATCGCGGCGCTGACCAACGTAGAGCAGAGAATCCCCAGGGAGATTTCCAGCACCCGCCACACCGCCGCCATAAAGGCGCCGTCCGGGTGCGCCAGGGCGGGCAAACCGACCATCGCCGCGGTGTAGCCGGCCAACACAAACCCATAGGCGCGAAAGTTGCGATTACGCGTCGCACCGGCCGTGCAAATGCCCACCCAGATCGCCAGCGCGCCAAGGAACAATTCGGTGTTCTGCGCAAACAAGGCGATCAGAAAGACCATCACCGTCGACCCGGCCAAGGTGCCCAGGAAGCGGTAAAAACTCTTGGCGAACACCTGGCCGCTCTGCGGTTGCATCACGATAAATACGGTGATCATCGCCGTGCGCGGTTGCGGCAGTTCCAGGCGCATCGCCAGCCACAGCGTGAGGAACGCGGCGATCAGCACTTTGAAGATATACACCCAGGTCACGCCATCACTGCGTGCCCAGTCGAAAAAACCACGCCGCCACTCCAGGGAGTGCAACCAGCGCAGCGGTGCAGGCAAGGGCGTCATCAAATCCTACTCAGTGATCAAACACGGCCAGCGCCGCCGGGGTTTTGCTCGGAAGGGTTTTGGCAGGCTGCGGCACATCGTTGCCGGCACCGAGCCCACCGCCCAGGGCGGTGACCAGTTCGGCATGCGCGCTCAGGCGCGCGGCCTGCACCTGTTGCTCGATTTGCTGCTGGCGGAACAGCAGGGTTTGGGCGTTCAGCACGTTGAGGTAATCGGTGAGGCCGCGCTGGTAGGCGATCATCGCGATGTCGTAGGTTTTTTGCGCCGAGGCCACCGACTGCGCGGCGAACGCCGACTGCTTGTCCATGGATTCGCGGCGGATCAACTGGTCGCTGATGCCCTTGAGCGCATTGACCAGGGTCTGGTTGTACTTGGCCACGGCGATGTCATAGCCGGCGCTGGCTTCGCCCAACTGCCCGCGCAAACGGCCGCCGTCGAAGATCGGCAAGGTGATCGCCGGGCCGACGTTGTAGTTGAGTTTCTCACCACTCAAAAAGCCCAGCATGGCGCCGCCGGTGGCCATGTAGCCGAGGCTGCCGACCAGGTCGACGTTGGGGTAGAAACCGGCGTGGGCCACATCAATGCCACGCGCTTGCGCGGCGACTTGCCAGCGGCTGGCGACCACGTCCGGGCGTTGGCCAAGCAACTGCGCCGGCAGGCTGGAAGGTAGTTTCAGCGGCGCGGCGAGGCTCAGGCTCGGGCGTTGCAGCTGCGCGCCCTCACCTGGGCCTTTGCCGGCCAATGCCGCCAGTTGGTTACGGCTCAAGGCGATTTCTTCGTCCAAGGCGTCCAGCTGACGATGGGTCTCCGGCAACGGCGTTTCGGCCTGGCTGACGTCGAAGTGCGTGCCGATCCCGGCGTTCAGGCGTTTGTTGGCCAGGTCGAGAATCTGCTGTTGCTGGGCCAACGTGGCGGCGACGATATCGCGGTTGGCGTAATGCAACGACAGTTGGATATAGGCGCGCACCACGTTGTTTTGCAATTCGAGCTGGGCCTGGCGCGCTTCGGCGGCGCTCATGTGCGCCAGGTCGACGGCGCGTTCGCTGGCGTTGCTTTCGCGGCCCCATAAGTCGAGGGCGTAGCTCAGGCCCAGGGAGGAATTGTTGTCCCAGGTGTTGGCGCCGCTCAGCTCGCCCGGCCCGTAGAACTGATCCTTCGGCCAGTTGTGGCGCTTGAGCGTGGTGTCACTGTTGATCTGCAACGCCTCGGCCGACTCGGCAACACCGGCCATGGCCCGCGCTTCACGCACCCGCGCGGCGGCCATGGCCAGGCTCGGGCTGTTTTGCGTGGCCAGTGCGACCCAGCGGTTCAGTTGCGGGTCGCCGTAGGCTTGCCACCATTGCGCGGTGGGCCAGTGGGCGTCCTGGGTGGCGTGTTGAATCGCTTCGTCGGTGGCCAGGGTATTGGCGTTGAGGGCCTGGCCTTGGGGGGCGATTCCTCCGGTTCCGATGCAGCCGCTGATTGCTAACGATAAGGCCAAAACACTGAGAGCCTTCAGCTCTCTGCTGATGCGACGCGGCACGGCAAGCGTATTCCTGAGGTGGTGTGGCGGGAAGGTGGCGCAATTCTAGGGGGCGACTTGGGGAACGATAAGCTGGCATTCCTGTGAATCTTTGTTACCGTTCAAGCGATAATCCGTTGGTAGGGATCACTGGACGGCGTAACTTTCTGTCACAATTTGTTATCTCCCCTGAGAACACCCCATGGACACTTTGCAAAACATGCGCGCTTTCAGTTGCGTGGCCGAAGCTGGCAGCTTCACCGCCGCCGCCGTGCAACTGGACACCACCACGGCCAACGTCTCGCGCGCGGTCTCCAACCTGGAAGCCCACCTGCAAACCCGCTTGCTCAACCGCACCACCCGCCGCATTGCGCTGACCGAGGCCGGTAAACGCTATTTGCTGCGCTGCGAACAAATTCTCGCCTACGTCGAAGAAGCCGAGGCCGAAGCCAGCGACGCGCATGCGCGCCCTGCAGGGCAGTTGAAAGTGCACACCATGACCGGCATCGGCCAGCATTTCGTCATCGATGCGATTGCCCGTTACCGCCGCACCCACCCCGACGTGACCTTCGACCTGACCCTGGCCAACCGCGTGCCGGACCTGCTCGACGAGGGCTACGACGTGTCCATCGTGCTGGCCAGCGAACTGCCGGACTCGGGCTTCGTGTCCCAGCGCCTGGGCATTACTTACAGCATCGCCTGCGCCTCGCCGGATTACGTCAAGGCCAAGGGCTGCGCGCAACGGCCCCAGGACTTGCTCAACCACGCCTGCCTGCGCCTGGTGAGCCCGGTGATCCAGCTGGATAAATGGACCTTCAACGGCCCAGAAGGCCAGGAAAGCGTAGCGATCAATACGTCGCCGTTCCTGGTCAACTCGGCGGATGCGATGAAAACCGCGATCACCAGTGGCATGGGCGTCGGCCTGTTGCCGGTGTATGCGGCTATCGAAGGCCTGCGCAACGGCACGCTGGTACGGGTGATGCCTACTTATCGTTCGCAAGAGCTGAATCTGTACGCCATTTACCCATCGCGCCAATACCTGGATGCGAAGATCAAGACGTGGGTGGAATACCTGCGCGGGTCGCTGCCGGAAATACTGGCGGCGCATCAGGCGGAACTGGTGGCCTATGAATTGAGCGGCAGCCTCAGCGGCGCGCGGCTGGCGAACTGATTGCTATCTGGCTACTGGGATCAAAGGTGGGAGCTGGCTTGCCTGCGATAGCGGTGTGTCAGCCAATACTGTGCTTACTGTTCCACCGCCATCGCAGGCAAGCCAGCTCCCACATTGATATTGCTATGCCCTGACAACCACCGTCAGGAATGTTAGCTTGCTTGGCATTCTCCCGTAGTCGATGAGCCCGCCTGCAATGAAAAAGACCGTCCTCGCCTTCAGCCGCGTCACCCCGGAAATGATCGAACGCCTGCAACAGGACTTCGAGGTGATCGCGCCCAACCCCAAGCTGGGTGACATCAATGCGCAATTCAATGAGGCCCTGCCCCACGCCCACGGCTTGATCGGCGTGGGCCGCAAGCTCGGCCGTGCGCAGCTTGAAGGCGCGAGCAAGCTGGAAGTGGTCTCCAGCGTGTCGGTGGGCTACGACAACTACGACGTGGCTTACTTCAACGAGCGCGGGATCATGCTCACCAACACCCCCGACGTGCTCACCGAAAGCACCGCCGACCTGGCCTTTGCCTTGCTGATGAGCAGCGCCCGCCGCGTGGCCGAGTTGGACGCGTGGACCAAGGCCGGGCAATGGAAGGCCAGCGTTGGTGCGCCGTTGTTCGGTTGCGATGTGCACGGCAAAACCCTCGGTATCGTCGGCATGGGCAACATCGGCGCGGCCATCGCCCGTCGCGGGCGCCTGGGTTTCAATATGCCGATCCTGTACAGCGGCAACAGCCGCAAGACGCAACTTGAGCAAGAGCTGGGCGCGCAATTCCGCAGCCTGGAGCAGTTGCTGGCCGAGTCGGATTTCGTCTGCCTGGTAGTGCCGTTGAGTGAGAAAACCCGTCACCTGATCAGCACCCGCGAGCTGGGGCTGATGAAGCCCAGCGCGATCCTGATCAACATCTCCCGTGGCCCGGTGGTGGACGAGCCGGCGCTGATCGAAGCCCTGCAAACCCAGAAGATTCGTGGCGCAGGGCTGGATGTGTATGAGCAAGAGCCGCTGGCCGAATCGCCGCTGTTCCAGCTGAGCAATGCGGTGACTTTGCCGCACATCGGCTCGGCTACCGGTGAAACCCGTGAAGCCATGGCCAATCGCGCCCTGGACAATCTGCGCAGCGCGCTAATGGGCCAGCGTCCGCAGGACTTGGTGAACCCGCAAGTCTGGAAGGCCTGATACTGATCGTTCCCACGCTCCGCGTGGGAATGCATCCTGTGACGCTCCGCGTCACCACTGCGCAGGACCTGACTCTTGCACCACGGGACGCGGAGCGTCCGGGGCGGCGTTCCCACGCAGAGCGTGGGAACGATCATCGGGCTAAAGCCTCGGCCGCCGAGGTCGATAACCCTCTATAGATCGTCATCCCTGATCCACAGAAGGTTTTTATGTCCACCACCAAAGCCCGCGCAGATTCACTCTCGCTTCTGCTGTTTACCCTGCGCAGCGGCAAGCTGATGGCCATCAACCTGTTGAAAGTCAGTGAAATCATTCCCTGCCCGCCGCTGACCAAGCTGCCGGAGTCGCACCCACACGTCAAAGGCATCGCCACGCTGCGCGGTACGTCGCTGTCGGTGATCGACCTGAGCCGTGCGCTGGGCGAAATGCCCCTGCAAGACCCGAACGGCGGCTGCCTGATCGTCACCGACGTCAGCCGCTCCAAGCAGGGCCTGCATGTGCAGGCGGTGAGCAAGATCGTGCACTGCCTGACCACCGACATTCGCCCGCCGCCCTATGGCTCCGGTGGCAATCGCTCGTTTATCACCGGGGTCACTCAGGTGGAAGGCGGGCTGGTGCAGGTGCTGGACATCGAAAAAGTCATCCACGGTATCGCCCCGGCGCCGATTGAAGCGGCGCCCACCGACCTGACTATGGAAGAGGCCGAAGTCCTCGGCAATGCGCGGATTCTGGTGGTGGATGACAGCCAGGTGGCCCTGCAGCAGTCGGTGCATACGCTGCGCAATCTGGGCCTGACGTGCCACACCGCACGCAGCGCCAAGGAAGCCATCGACGTGCTGCTGGAGCTGCAAGGCACCGTCGAGCAGATCAACGTGGTGGTCTCCGACATCGAAATGTCCGAAATGGACGGTTACGCCCTCACCCGCACCCTGCGCGAAACCCCGGACTTCCAGGAGCTTTATGTGCTGCTGCACACGTCCCTGGACAGCGCGATGAACAGCGAAAAGGCGCGCCTGGCCGGTGCCGACGCGGTACTCACCAAGTTCTCCTCGCCCGAACTGACCAAGTGCCTGGTGGTGGCTGCGAAATCTGTGGCGCAAAAGGGTCTGTAGCCGGTGGCGGAGTATTTCCAACTGCTGCGCCGCGACCTCACCGCCAGCCTGCCCGCGCCGCAGTGGCCGGCCGATATTCGATTGGATCATTACCGCGATGAGTTGGCTCCGGCGATTCATGCGGTGTTGCGCATGACCCAGGACCAAGGCGGCGGCCGCGTCGCCAGCCTGGCGCAATGGCAACACCGGTTCATCACGGATGCCGAGTTCGACCCCACGCTGTGCCTGGTCGCCAGCAACAGCGACGGCATACTCGGTGTGGCCCAATGCTGGACCAGTGCATTCATCAAGAACCTCAGCGTGCACCCTGGCGCCCAAGGCCAGGGATTGGGCCGCGCCCTGTTGCTGCACACCTTTGAGGTGTTCAAGCAGCGCGGCGAACCCTACGTCGACCTCAAGGTGCGCGAGAGCAACCTGCGCGCCCGGCAACTGTACGAAAGCGCCGGCATGGTGTTTGTGCTGCGCGACGTGGTGCCCGAGGACTGACAGGCACTGGCGCATAACTTGCTTTGCAAGGACTTGAACAGTGCAGAGAGGCAAAAACCCGTCACTGTTCAAGAGTGCCCTCTGACCTCGCCTGGTGACAGATCCTCCATGAACACTCACTTTTCCTGCGTGGGTTGCGGCAAATGCTGCACCGACCATCATGTGCCCCTGACCCTCGAAGAGGCCCGCAGTTGGGCGGCTGACGGCGGTAACGTCATCGTTCTGGTGGAGGGGTTTCTCGGCAACGGCCTGGGCTTGCCCGTGCAACAACGCGAACACGCCGAGCGCCGTTCAGTGGTGGTGCCGAGCGGCAGTACCGAGGCGTTTGTGGCAATCACCTTTGCCGCTTACAACCCCGGGCGCTGCCGGAATCTTGACGACGACAACCGTTGCCGCATTTATGAGCGTCGCCCGCTGGTGTGTCGCATCTATCCGATGGAAATCAACCCGCATATCCCGCTGAACCCAGCGGCCAAAGACTGCCCGCCGGAATCCTGGGAACAAGGCCCGGCGTTGATCGTCGGTGGCGAATTGATGGACCGGGAACTGGCAGAATTGATCCGCCGCTCGCGCCAGGCCGACCGCGATGACGTGCAGACCAAGGAGGCGGTGTGCGCCTTGCTGGGCATTCGCACCACCGCGCTCAAGGGCGATGGGTTTACCGCGTATTTGCCGGACATGAACGCCTTTGCCCAGGCAATCGAATTGGCGACTGATCAGCCAACCGCAGCCAATGAGTGGGTGTTTCATGTGTCCGGCATGGACATCGCCGAACAGCTGTTGGATGCCGGCGCCCAGATAGCAACCCAGGTGCCGGCCAACTACGCGTTTATTTCGTTGCGGGCCTCTTAGGCCCGCAGGCTTACAGGATGGCCAGGCACTCGATTTCGATCCGAGCATCGGCTAACAGTTTGCCGGCGGCGAAGGTCGTGCGCGTGGGAAGGCGGTCCGAAGGGAAGTAGCTGGCATAGACTTCGTTCATCGCGGCAAAGTCGCGGATATTGGCCAGAATGACCGTGCACTTGGCCAACCGGTCCATGCCAACGCCGTGTTTGCGCAACGTGTCGCGCAGGGTCTCAAGTGCCTGTGCGGTCTCTTTGCGAATACCGCCGCGCACCACCTTGCCGTTTTCATCCAGCCCGAGCAGCCCCGACACATAGAGGGTTTGCCCGACTTGCACGGTTTCCGAGAAGGGCAAACCACCGTCTGCCGGGGTGAATATCATCGTGGCCGGCTCAGGCTTGCCGGAAACCGGTGCCAGATAAGGCTGGGTAATGGCCGCGTACTTGCCATTGTCCTTCAGCCGCTGCAGCGCTTTGTTCAGCGCGGCAGTCAGCTCAGGGTCGGTCTTGCGTGTAGCAATGGCGGGGCCGCTGCCCAACAATTCATCCTTGATAGCCGGCCCGGCAAACGCATACGCCCTGCCCTGAGGCGTGTTGAGCAACGCCTCGCGGATTTCGATGGTGTCTTGCAAGGTCGCGCCCAACTCACCGGCCAGCAAGCTTTTGATCAATTCGGCATTGAGGTTGAAACTACGTACCTGCACCCCTTGCGGCGCCCATTGCGCCATTGCATAGGCGGCCCGGCTGGTGCCGGTCAAAACGCCCACGCGCTTGCCCTTGAGCGCGTTGGGTTCTGGCAGCAGGTTGGAACCCACGGGGGCGACCAAGCGGCTTTCAAGGGCATAAAGGGGGTCGGTGAAGTCTACGATTTCACGCCGTGGCGGCGTCGCGGTCATCGGCATGATCGCGTCGAAACGCTTGGCCTGGAGCGCCGTAATATTGGTTGCATAAGGCTGATCAACCCATACGCAGCGCGCGTTGAGTTCAGCACACAGCGCGTTACCCAACTCAATATCCAAGCCCACCAGCTCGCCTTGCGCATTGCGGTATTCAAAGGGCGGGACATCCGCCTCGACCCCAAAACGTATTTCGCTCCAGGGATTGGCGGGAGGGGGGGAAACAGCACACCCGCTCCCGGCGAACACCATCAAAGCGAGTGCCAGCATTCTTATTGCCGTCGTCATAAACCTGTCCTGTGCAAAAGTGATGTGAAGCATTCGGGCTCAATCACTTATGGCCCAAACACCCCCAGCGTTCTAACAAGCACTGACTGGTCTATAACTGCGACACGCCTGTTTATTGAGTAGGAAAACTCCCAAAAGTGATAGTAGACCGTTTTTCGACCTAGCGCCGGTGGCCCCAGAATTCTTGCGCCAACAGGCGCAAATCCTCCGCCAGCGCGGCCACATTGCCCGAGCTGAGCTGGCTTTGCTGCCCCGCGCTGACGGTGGCTTCTGCGGCATTACGAATGCCGACGACATTGCGATTAATGTCCTCGCTCACCGCGCTTTGTTCCTCCACCGCCGCGGCAATCTGCTGACTCATCGATGTAATCTGGCTGACGCGCCGGCTGATGCCATCCAGCGCGAGCGCGGCCTGCTGTGCCTGTGCAACGCTCGCATCGACATGCTCGCTGCTGTGCGCCATGGCTTGCACCGCATCGCGGGCGCCGCCTTGCAGGGTGCTGATCATGCGCTGAATCTCATTGGTCGATTGCTGCGTGCGCTGGGCCAGGCCGCGTACCTCATCGGCAACCACCGCAAAGCCACGGCCCTGCTCGCCGGCGCGAGCAGCCTCGATGGCGGCATTCAGGGCCAGCAGGTTGGTTTGCTCGGCAATCGTGCGGATCACTTCCAGCACGCCACTGATTTCGCCGCTGTGGCTTTCCAACTGCTGAATGACTGCGGTGGCGCGCGCCAACTCCTGGGCCAGGCGCAACACCGCATCGCGGCTTTCATCGACGCGCTGATGGCCTTCACGGGTTGCACTGCCGGCCTGGTCCGCCGCCGTGGACGCCTCAAGTGCATGGCTGGCCACTTGCGCCACGCTGGCGGCCATCTGGTGGATCGCCGTCGCCACCTGATCCGTCTGGGTCTGCTGGCCGAGGCTGCTGGCGTGGCTGTTGTCCAAGTGCTCGACCAGCTGCGCGGCATGCCCCGCCAAACGCTGGGACGCATCGCCGATGCGCCCCACCACGGCGCCCACTTGGGCTTCGAGCATTTGCAGGGCGAACTCGATCTGCCCGCACTCGTCGATGCGACCGGTGTAGATCGCCTGGCTCAAAGGGTTGTCGGCGATCAGGCGCGCGCGCTGGTTGAGTTGCCCCAGCGGTCGCACGATCGCTTTGACCCCGAGCGCCGCCAGTGCACACCCAAGCGTTAACGCCAACAGTTGCCAGATCGGCGAATGAGCCGCCAGGCCCAGCCCCAAGGCCCACGCCAACGCACAGGTGGCGGTGGCCCACAGTGACAATTTCATGCGCATGCCGGGCATCGGCGGCCTTTGACGTTTACCCGCGCGCAACTGCGCGTAAGCACGTTCCGCCGCCTGCACCTTGCGCGCATCGGGTTTGGTGCGCACCGACTGATACTCCACCGCCGCCCCGTCCCGCGTGACCGGCGTGGCGTAGGCGCTGACCCAATAGTGGTCGCCGTTCTTGCAGCGATTTTTCACCATGCCCATCCACGAGCGGCCGCTTTTCAGGGTTTGCCACATCTGTGCAAACGCTGCGGGCGGCATATCGGGGTGGCGCAACAGGTTGTGCGGTGAGCCAAGCAGTTCATCGCGGCTATAGCCGCAAACGTCGATGAAGTCCTTGTTGGCATAGGTAATCGCGCTGGTCAGGTCGGTGGTCGAGAGGATGTTGGCATCGGAAGCAAAGTCCACATTTCGACCGGTGACCGGCAGATTGATCTTCATGGAGAAGCGCGCTCGTAATTATTGGAGGAGTCGGCAGGGCGTCGACTCTAAGCGCACCCATGGGGCAAATACTGATCCAGCTCATGTTCCGAGCAATTAATTGGCCATCATGGACTGACGACCGGTTCCTCGAGGTTGTAAGGCTGCACGATACGCAGGTATTCACCGCTCTGTTTCAGTCGCTCCAACGCGTGGTTGAGATCATTGCGCAAAGCGATATCGGGCTTACGCACCGCAATGGCCACGCCGTCGCCCAGCAGCTCGGCCGAAACGGCGGGGCCCAGGAAGTCGAAATCCTGGCCGGCAGGGGTGTCGAGCAGTGCCTGGCGGATTTCCACCGTGCCTTGCAGCGTCGCATCGATATGCCCGGCCACAAGGCTGCGAACCAGTTCGTCATTGAGCCAGAAGCTCTTGATGACCACGCCCGCAGGCGCCCACTTTGATCGAGCAAAGGCTTCCCGGTTACTGCCCAGCAGCACACCGACACGCTTGCCCCGCAGCGACGCTACGGTCGGCACCAGGCCGGAGCCCTTGCGCGCCACGAGCCGCGTGATAAACGGATATAGATTGTCGGTAAAACTCACCCATTGGCGCCGTCTTGAGGTGGGGGCTATCCCCATGATCGCATCGAATCGACGGGCTTCAAGGGCTTGAAAACTTTCGACCAGGACCTGATCGACCCAGGTACAACGCGTATTGAGCTGCTGGCAAATGGCATTGCCCAGTTCAATGTTCAACCCCACCAACTGACCGTGCTGGTCGCGACTTTCAAAGGGTGGGAATTGGGCGACGACGGCGAAACGAATGTCGCGCCGTGGCTCATCAGCTGTCGCAGGGAGGCAGACAGCGGCGGCCAGGAACAATAAGGCAGGCACAACAAAAACCCGGATGAAATCCACAGGTGACGTCCTTTTCTGGAAAGACCAGCCTCATTACACCCTGCCCCGGTGAGAACAATCGGGGCTGAGCAGAGGCTGCACAAGCTTTCAAGAAACGGTCACGGGCCTTCAATCAGAAAGGTCAGCAGACCCTGTAGGCAAACACCGCCACAGTCTGCGCGTCATTACTCTCAGCGTTTACCCATGGAGCGGCGAGTGCCCGGTGGCGCCATGCCTGGCGACTTGGTGTGGCCGTTTTTGGCGCCGTTTTTGTACCAAGGCTGGGCGGCATTCCTGGCCCCGGCCAACTCACCCGGCTTGAACGGAAACTTGAACGCTGGGATCTCGGCTTTTTCAACGCTGTCAGCGCCGGCCGGATCGACGAGGTCGGCCACTTCAACAGGGGGTTGTGTCGGGGAAGTCATGGAAGCTCCGGGGCGTGCAAATAATGAGGCGGGGCCGGCTTGCGGGCCCCACTGGCGCGCAGTATACCTGCGCGCTTCGGATCTTTAACCACCGCCAGTACGAATGGTCGGACTTTACTGACAGCGCCGTCAGTTAGCAGTCACCGTGCTGACCGGATTGGCGGGCTATAAAGACCTTCATCCTCCCAACCCTTTGCCCCGGCGCCTCACCCCATGCACATTCAACGAAAAACCGCCCTGATCGTGGGTGTCCTCGTGGTAGTGGCGATTGCAGCCTGGGCACTGACCCGGCCCGCCAAGACCAAACTGGCGGCGCCGACCGCGATTCCGGTCCGGGTCGTCAGCGTCGCGCAACAGGACATCCCCCGCTATGTCAGCGGGATCGGCTCGGTGCTGTCGTTGCACAGTGTGGTGATCCGCCCGCAAATCGACGGCATTCTCACCAAATTGCTGGTCAAGGAAGGCCAACTGGTCAAGACCGGCGACCTGCTGGCCACCATCGATGACCGCTCGATCCGCGCCAGCCTCGACCAGGCCAGGGCACAACTGGGCGAAAGCCAGGCGCAACTGCAAGTGGCACTGGTGAACCTCAAGCGCTACAAGGAACTGAGCATCGACGACGGCGTGTCGAAGCAGACTTACGATCAGCAACAAGCCCTGGTCAACCAACTCAAAGCCACGGCGCAGGGCAATCAGGCGGCTATCGATTCGGCCCAGGTTCAGCTTTCCTACACCCAGATTCGCTCTCCAGTCACAGGCCGCGTCGGCATTCGCACGGTGGATGAAGGCAACTTCCTGCGCATGAGTGATACCCAAGGCTTGTTCTCGGTCACTCAGATCGATCCGATTGCCGTCGAGTTCTCCTTGCCGCAACAGATGCTGCCGACCCTGCAAGGCCTGATCGCCGCGCCGACCCAGGCCAGCGTCGATGCCTATATGGGCGCCGACACCGACGGCCAGACCGGCGATTTGCTCGGTGAAGGCCACCTGAGCCTGATCGACAACCAGATCAGCTCCACCACCGGCACCCTGCGCGCCAAGGCCGAGTTCAAGAATGCCTCGCAGCGCCTGTGGCCGGGGCAACTGGTGACCATCAAGATCCAGACCGCCCTCGACAAAAACGCCCTGGTGGTGCCACCGACCGTGGTGCAACGCGGCCTCGACTCGCATTTTGTGTACCGGGTAAAAGGTGACAAGGTCGAGATCGTGCCGGTGCAAGTTGCCTATCAGGACAGCGACGTGAACATCATCAAGGGCGTGCAAGCCGGTGATGTGCTGGTCAGCGATGGCCAGTCGCGGCTCAAGGCCGGTGCCCAGGTAGACGTGCTCAAGGAACCGCCACAAGTCATCCAGACGGTCGACGCCAAGGTGCAACCATGAGCGGCAGCCGTTCGCCGTCCGCCTGGTGCGTCGACCACCCGGTCGCTACCCTGCTGCTGACGTTCGCCTTGGTGCTGCTGGGGGTTATTGCCTTCCCGCGCCTGGCCATTGCGCCACTGCCGGAAGCGGAATTTCCGACGATCCAGGTCACCGCGCAATTGCCCGGCGCCAGCCCGGACACCATGGCGTCGTCGGTGGCAACGCCGCTGGAAGTGCAATTCAGCGCCATCCCCGGCATGACCCAGATGACCTCCAGCAGCGCCTTGGGCTCTAGCCTGCTGACCCTGCAATTCACCCTGAACAAAAGCATCGACACCGCCGCGCAGGAAGTGCAGGCGGCGATCAACACCGCGTCCGGCAAGCTGCCCAGCGATATGCCCAGTCTGCCGACCTGGAAGAAGGTTAACCCGGCGGACAGCCCGGTGCTGATCCTCAGCGTCAGCTCCGACAGCATGCCCAGCACCGAGCTGAGCGACTACGTGGAAACCCTGCTGGCCCGCCAGATCAGCCAGATCGACGGCGTCGGCCAGATCAACATCACCGGCCAACAGCGCCCGGCGATTCGCGTGCAAGCCTCACCTGACAAGCTCGCGGCCATTGGCCTGACCCTCGCCGACGTGCGCGTGGCCATCCAGCAGTCCAGCTTGAACCTGGCCAAAGGCGCGATTTACGGCGAGAACAGCGTGTCGACCCTGTCGACCAATGACCAGCTGTTTCACCCGGATGAATACGGCCAGTTGATCGTTTCCTACAAGAACGGCGCGCCGGTTCAGCTGCGCGACATCGCCAAAGTCATCAACGGTTCGGAAAACGCCTACGTGCAAGCCTGGTCCGGCGATACGCCTGGGGTGAACCTGGTGATCTCGCGCCAGCCCGGCGCCAACATCGTCGAGACCGTGGACCGCATTCAAGCCGAACTGCCGCGCCTGGAAGGCATGCTGCCAGCCTCGGTGCAGGTCAGCGTATTGACCGACCGCACCAAGACGATTCGCGCGTCCTTGCATGAAGTGGAAGTCACGCTGCTGATCGCGATCCTGCTGGTGGTGGCGGTGATGGCGCTGTTCCTGCGCCAACTGTCGGCGACGATGATTGTGTCCAGCGTGCTCGGCGTGTCGCTGGTGGCCAGCTTTGCCTTGATGTACCTGATGGGCTTCAGCCTGAACAACCTGACGCTGGTGGCGATTGTGATTGCCGTGGGTTTTGTGGTGGACGATGCGATTGTGGTGGTGGAGAACATTCACCGCCACCTGGAAGCGGGCCTAAGCAAACGTGACGCGGCAATCAAGGGTTCCGGCGAGATCGGCTTCACCGTGGTGTCCATCAGCTTCTCGCTGGTGGCGGCGTTTATTCCGCTGCTGTTCATGGGCGGCGTGGTCGGGCGGCTGTTCAAGGAGTTCGCGCTGACGGCGACCTCGACCATTTTGATTTCGGTGGTGGTTTCGCTGACATTGGCGCCGACCCTGGCCGCGCTGTTCATGCGCGCGCCGACCCACCACGCCCACGACAAACCCGGCTTCAGCGAACGCCTGCTTGCCGGCTACGCGCGCAACCTGCGCCGCGCGCTGGCGCATCAACGAACGATGGCGGCGATCTTCATGGTGACCCTGGCCCTGGCCGTGGTCGGCTACATCTTTATCCCCAAGGGTTTCTTCCCGGTGCAAGACACTGGCTTCGTGCTCGGCACCAGCGAAGCGGCGGCGGACGTGTCGTACCCGGACATGGTCGCCAAGCACAAAGCCCTGGCCGAAATCGTCAAGGCCGACCCGGCAGTGGAGGCGTTTTCCCACTCCGTTGGCGTGACCGGCAGCAACCAGACCATCGCCAACGGCCGCTTCTGGATCGCCTTGAAAGACCGCGGTGACCGCGACGTGTCCGCCAGCCAGTTCATTGATCGCATCCGCCCCAAACTGGCCAAGGTGCCGGGCATCGTGCTGTACCTGCGCGCCGGCCAGGACATCAACCTCAGCTCCGGCCCGAGCCGCGCCCAGTACCAATATGTGCTCAAGAGCAACGACGGCCCGACGCTGAATACCTGGACCCAACGCCTCACCGAAAAACTGCGCGCCAACCCGGCGTTCCGTGACCTGTCCAACGACCTGCAACTGGGCGGCAGCATCACCCATATCAGCATCGACCGCCAGGCCGCCGCGCGCTTCGGCCTGACCGCCACCGATGTCGACCAGGCGCTGTACGACGCATTCGGACAGCGCCAGATCAACGAGTTCCAGACCGAGATCAACCAGTACCAAGTGGTGCTGGAACTCGACAGCCAGCAACGCGGCAAGGCCGAGAGCCTCAACTATTTCTACCTGCGCTCGCCGCTGACCAATGAGATGGTGCCGCTGTCGGCGCTGGCCAAGGTCGACCCGCCGAGCGTAGGGCCGTTGTCGATCAGCCATGACGGCATGTTCCCGGCCGCCAACCTGTCCTTCAACCTGGCGCCCGGCGTGGCGCTGGGCGATGCCGTGATCATGCTCAACCAGGCCAAGAACGAAATCGGCATGCCGGCGACCATGATCGGCACGTTCCAGGGCGCGGCCCAGGCGTTCCAGAGTTCGCTGGCCAGCCAGCCATGGCTGATCCTCGCGGCGCTGGTGGCGGTCTACATTATCCTGGGTGTGCTGTATGAGAGCTTTGTGCACCCGCTGACGATCATCTCGACCTTGCCCTCGGCGGGTTTGGGCGCGCTGATCATGCTATGGCTGCTGGGCCAGGACTTTTCGATCATGGCCTTGATCGGCCTGGTGCTGCTGATTGGTATCGTCAAGAAAAACGGCATCCTGATGATCGACTTCGCCCTGGACGCCCAGCGCGTGCGCGGGCTGCCGCCCGAGGAGGCGATTTATGAAGCCTGTGTCACGCGGTTCCGGCCGATCATCATGACCACCCTCGCCGCTTTGCTCGGCGCGGTGCCGCTGATGCTGGGCTCCGGCCCCGGTGCGGAACTGCGCCAGCCGCTGGGTATCGCGGTGGTGGGCGGCTTGCTGGTGAGCCAGGCGCTGACGCTGTTCACCACACCGGTCATATACTTGTACCTTGAGAAGTTTTTCCACAGGCCCAAACCAGCGCTGGCGCTGGCGACCACACACTAAAGGCGGGGTCATGCGCGTCCTGATTATTGAAGATGAAGAAAAAACCGCGGACTACTTGCACCGCGGCCTGACGGAACAGGGCTACACCGTCGATGTGGCGCGTGAAGGCGTCGAGGGCCTGCACCTGGCGCTGGAGAACGATTACGCGGTGATCGTGCTCGACGTGATGCTGCCCGGCCTCGACGGCTTCGGCGTATTGCGTGCGCTGCGTGCGCGCAAGCAGACGCCGGTGATCATGCTCACGGCGCGTGAGCGCGTGGAGGACCGCATTCGTGGCCTGCGCGAAGGCGCCGACGATTACCTGGGCAAACCGTTTTCGTTCCTGGAACTGGTGGCGCGCCTGCAAGCGCTGACCCGCCGCAGTGGCGGGCACGAGCCGGTGCAGGTCACCGTCGCCGACCTGTGGATCGACTTGATCAGCCGCAAGGCCAGCCGCAACGGCCTGCGCCTGGACCTGACCGCCAAGGAGTTCTCGCTGCTCAGCGTATTGGCGCGGCGCCAGGGTGAAATCCTTTCCAAGACGGCGATTGCCGAGATGGTCTGGGACATCAATTTCGACAGCGACGCCAACGTCGTCGAAGTCGCGATCAAACGCCTGCGCGCCAAGCTCGACGGGCCGTTCGACACCAAGCTGCTGCACACCATTCGCGGCATGGGTTATGTGCTGGAGAACCGCAGTGTCGGCTAACTCCATCGCCCTGCGCCTGAGCGGCATGTTCACGCTGGTGGCGCTGCTGATCTTCGTGTTGATCGGCGGCGCGTTGTACCAGCAAGTGGACCGGGGTTTGGGGCTGTTGCCGGGCGCCGAGCTGGATGCGCGCTACAGCGTGCTGGAGTCGTCGGTCAATCGCTTCGGCACGCCGGACCACTGGGCGAAAATCACCGCCAAACTGAAATTGCTCGGCGAAGAAGACAAGCGCATCCGCTTTTGGGTAGTCAGCAGCGATCCGAACTACGAATACGGCAACCCGGACGCGCAAATCCGCGCCTTCGCCGAGGGGCCGACCGGCAAGCGCGATTTGCGCCTGCCGGGGCGTGAATACCCGTTCAAGGTGTTGGTGAGCCAGTTCGCGGCCAAAGAACAGCGCCCGCCGCTGCGCTTTATGATCGCCATCGACACCGAAAACTTCCGCGCAACCCAGCACCAACTGCTGGTGGCCTTGATCGGCCTGGCGTTTGTCGGCGTGGTGCTGGCGGCGCTGTTGGGGTTCTGGGTGTCGCGCATTGGCCTCAAGCCGTTGGGCAAACTCTCGGATGAGGCGCAGAAACTGGCACCGCCCAAGCTCTCGGGGCGGTTGCAACTGTCGCCATTGCCGCCGGAGTTGAGCCAGTTCGTCAACTCGTTCAACTCCACCCTGGATCGGGTTGAGCAGGCCTACTCGCGCCTGGAGTCATTCAATGCCGACGTGGCGCATGAACTGCGTTCGCCGCTGACCAACCTGATCGGCCAGACCCAGGTAGCGCTGACACGCGGGCGTTCGGCCGAGCATTATTTCGAGGTGCTGCAATCCAACCTTGAGGAATTGGAGCGCCTGCGTTCGATCATCAATGACATGTTGTTCCTGGCCAGTGCTGATCAGGGCAGCAAGGCCACCAAGCTGATCGAAAGTTCACTGGCGGACGAAGTGGCCACGACCCTCGATTACCTGGACTTCATCCTCGAGGACGCCCAAGTCCAAGTGCGGGTGCGCGGTGACGCATTGGTGCAAATCGAGAAAGCGCACCTGCGCCGTGCGTTGATTAACCTGCTGAGCAACGCAGTGCAGCACACCGCACCGGGGCAGGTTATCGAGGTGAACATTGAGGTAGAGGAGCATCAGGTGGCGATTGGGGTGACCAACCCGGGGGCTGAGATTGCCAGTGAGCATTTGCCCCGGCTGTTCGAGCGGTTTTATCGGGTGGATGCGTCACGCAGCAACAGCGGGGCGAATCATGGGTTGGGGTTGGCGATCGTCAAGGCGATTGCGTTGATGCATGGCGGGGATGTGTTTGTGCGCAGCGATGGGGGCGGGAATACGTTTGGGATTACGTTGCCGGTGTGAGTGGGTCAGCGGCCTGACAGCTGACCTGAGGGTGGAATCTTAACTCGGTCAAATTGTGGGAGCGGCGTATCCGTTGAATCAGAGTCGTCTTCTAGACCGCCATCGCAGGCAAGCCAGCTCCCACAAAGGGTCTCTGCCGGCTCGACTATTGCGATTTGGGCAACAGTCATTATCTTGTTACACTCTGTATCGCACCGCTCACCTGCGTTAATTTGACGCACCGATGAGCGCGACGGCAAACACAGCTTCCCGCTTACCCCAATTTCCCTCGACTTATTTCCAGGGCTCTACACTGGGAATCTGTTTAAAGCCGCTGACTTCAGCGGCTTTTTTTTGCCGTAAAAAAAGGCCAGGCACACCCCCACGACATTGGCCGTTTACGATTGACCAAAGGAGCTCCACCGGTGAAGAACTCGCTGACGTTCACCCCGCTATTCCTAGCGATTGCAGCAACGATCGCCCCCCTCGCCCACGCGGCAGACACCACCCCCGCCGACGGTTTCGTCGAAGGCGCAAGCCTCAAGATCAACACCCGCAACTACTACATGAACCGCGACCGTCGCGACATTCACACCGATGACAGCAAGGAATGGGGCCAGGGTTTCATCGGCACCTTCGAATCCGGCTACACCCAAGGCACCGTCGGCTTCGGCCTGGACCTCAACGCCATGCTCGGCCTCAAACTCGACGGCGGTGGCGGTACTGACGGTTCCAGCATCCTCCCGTACGGCAGCGGCAACGGCAAAGCCCCCGGTTCGTTCTCTACCGCTGGCGGCACCTTGAAGATGCGCGCCTTGGACACCGAGCTGAAAGCCGGCGACCTGTTCCTCAATAACCCGGTGATCGCCGGCGGCATGACCCGCATGCTGCCGCAGGACTTTCGTGGCGTAAGCCTGACCAACCACAGCTTTGACGGCTGGATGCTCGAAGGTGGCCAGGCCAGCTTCACCAAGCTCTACAACCAGAGCGGCCACCGGCGCATCGGCACCAGCTACGGCGCGCTGCCGGACCACGCCGACAGCAAGCACCTGAACTGGGCCGGTGTGTCGTTCAGCGGCATTCCAGGCGTGACCAGCAACCTGTACGCCTCCGAGTTGAAAGACGTATGGCACCAGTACTACTACGACCTGGACTACACCTACGCGCTCAATGACCTGGTCAGCCTCAACCCGGGCCTGCACTACTACCACACCCAGGACACCGGCCAGTCACTGCTGGGCAATATCGACAACAACACCTACAGCCTGCATTTCACCGTGGGCGTGGGCAACCACAGCGTCACCGCCGCCTACCAGCGCGTCAACGGCAACACGCCGTTCGATTACATCAGCCAGGGCGACAGCGTTTACCTGGACAACTCCCAGCAATACTCGGACTTCAACGGCCCCAACGAGCGCTCGTGGAAACTCAAGTACGCCTATGACTTCGCCGGCCTCGGCATGCCTGGGCTGACGTCCGCCGTGTCCTACATCAGCGGCAAGACCGACCTGACCAAGGTCGACCCCAACAGCCGTGGCTACAGCGCCTGGTACAGCGCCGATGGCAAGGACGCGAAACACTGGGAGCGGGACATCGATTTGAAATACGTGGTGCAAGGCGGCAAGGCCAAGGATCTGGCGGTACGCCTGCAGTGGGCAACCAACCGTGGCGGCAATGGCTACGCGGCGGTAGATCGCGATGTGGATGAATACCGGGTAATCGTGGACTATCCGATCAACGTGTTCTAACCCGCTGATTTTTCTTTTTTAGCCCATGCTCTAATTTTCATCGCGTAGAACTAAACTGCCAGTATCTTCCCTGTTGAAGCCTGCGCGATGAGTCAACTCCGCCCTCCTTCTTTGCCTGCACGCTCGGAGCTTTTGCTGATTCTGGGCAGTGGCCTCACCGTTATCCTGATTGTGATTATCGTTGCAGCGTTGCTGAACCGCGAACACGCCAGCACCTTGCAGGCGGCCAAACGCGCGACCACCAATATCACCCAACTGATCAATGCCGATGTGTTGCGTAACGCCGAGCTGTATGACTTGGCGCTGCTGGGCTTGATCAGCGCCGCCAAGCGCCAGGACCTGGCGCAGGCGTCGCCGGAAATCCGCCACATGGTGCAGTTTGATCAATCCAACGCGGCGCCCTTTAAAGGCGAAGTGCTGCTGCTGGATACCGATGGCGCGGTGATTGCCGACTCCTCGACGCTGCGGCCCACACCGCGCAATTTCGCCAACCGCGATTATTTCCAGGTGCATAAACAGAATGCCCAGGCAGGCCTGTTTATCAGCCGGCCGTTCAAGATCCGCTGCGATTGCGACCAAGTCTGGCGCATGGCATTCAGTCGCCGAATAAGCGGGCCCGACGGCGAGTTTGCCGGTGTCGCGGTGGCGACGATGCGTTTGGCGTACTTCGATCAGTTGTTCAACCGCCTCACCATCGGCAATGGAAGCTCGGTCAACCTGCTGAACAACCGCGGCATTCTCCTGGCCCAGCAGCCGCTGCTGGAACGCGACATGATCGATAAAGACCTCAGCGATCGGCCCAACTTCAAACGCATACTGCGCGAAGGCCAAGGCAGCTTCCGGGCTATCTCAGCCATCAGTGGCACAGAGCGTTTATACACCTTCACCAATGTCGGTGAGCTGCCGCTGATTGTGGTGGTGGCACTGGCCAGTGATGACGTGTTCGCCCCCTGGAAGCGCGCCGCGCTGCTGACCAGTGGCGCCACCGGCGTGCTCTGCATTGGTTTGTTATGGCTGACCTGGATGTTGCGCCGTGAACTGCGTCGCCGTTATCGCGCCGAACAGGTGCTGTCGGAGCTGGCCGCCACCGATGCTCTGACTGG
This sequence comes from Pseudomonas sp. MONT-RG-20F-20-E-7-02, assembly GCF_022662395.1. NCBI lineage: Bacteria > Pseudomonadati > Pseudomonadota > Gammaproteobacteria > Pseudomonadales > Pseudomonadaceae > Pseudomonas > Pseudomonas sp. MONT-RG-20F-20-E-7-02. The sequence goes on along the minus strand of NZ_JAKNQN010000007.1, from coordinate 305,706 downwards.
CCTGGCCAACCGCCGTATCCTGGATCAACGCCTGGGCCTGGAATGGGAACGCGCACAGCGTTCCACCGAGCCGCTGACGCTGTTGATGATCGACGTGGACCACTTCAAGGCTTTCAACGACCGTCATGGCCATCATGGCGGTGACGCGGCACTGCGCACGGTCGCCCAGGTGATCGGCGGCAACATCCGCCGCCCAGCCGACCTGGCTGCACGGTATGGCGGGGAAGAGTTTGCGGTGGTGCTGCCGAATACCGACGCCAAGGGCGCCTGGGTGATCGCCGAGCATATCCGCAGCGGTGTCGAGCACCTGCCACGGGTCGCCGGTGCCGAGCGGCCGATCACCGTAAGTATCGGCATGAGTACCTGGGACAAACGCAGCCGCCTGTCACTCGAGGCGTTGCTGCTGCACGCGGATCAGGCGCTGTATGAGGCCAAGCACAGCGGGCGCAACCGGATCGTGGAGGCGACCACACACTGATCGGCTGCAACGCCCTGCACGTACTACGCTATTGGCATCCTCGAAGCAGAAGTAAGCCCGATGAGCCCGAGCCTTTCCCGCCCTACACGTCGCCCGGAGCGCTTGCTGATCCTGGGCAGCGTGCTCACGGCCCTGCTGATCGTGGCGATCGTGGCGGTGCTGCTGATTCGTGAACACGCCAGCACCCTGCAGACCGCCAAACGTACCGCGAACAACATTACCCAACTGATCGACGCGGATGTACTGCGCAATGCCGAGCTCTACGACATGGCCCTCAAAGGCCTGATCGCCGCCACGGAGCGCAATGACCTGCACAGCGTTTCCGCCGAAATTCGTCACCTGGTGCTGTTCGACCGCTCCGCCGCCGCACCGTACAAGGGCGACATCTTGCTGCTCGACGCCAACGGCGAGGTGATCGCCGACTCGTCCTTGCTCACGCCCAAGACCGGTAACTTTGCCGACCGGGACTATTTTCAGGCGCACCGCAAAAAACCTGATATCGGGCTGTATATCAGCCGGCCGTTCATGGCGCGCTGCGTGTGTGACGACCAATGGCGCATTGCATTCAGCCGGCGTATTTCCGGGCCCGATGGACGCTTTCAGGGCGTCGCGGTGGCGTCCATGCGCCTGTCGTACTTTCATCAACTGTTCAGCAGCCTGAACATCGGCAGCAACAGCACTATTAACCTGATCAACCAGCAGGGCATCCTGCTTGCGCAATACCCCCTGCTGGAACTCGACATGATCGACAAGGACTTGAGCCAGCGCCCCAACGTCGCGCGCATGCTCAAGGAACGCGACGGCAGCTTTCGTGGGGTTTCCAGCGTCGACCACCAGGAACGGCTCTATACCTTTTCCAGTGTGGGCGACTTACCGCTGATCGTGGCGGTGGCCCTGTCTACCGAAGACATCTTCGCCCAATGGAAGCGCGCGGCCTTGCTGATCAGCCTGGCAACCGGCGTGCTGTGCATTGGCTTGCTATGGCTGAGCTGGATGCTGAGCAAAGAATTGCGCCGCCGCCACCGCGCCGAGCAGGTGCTGTCAGAACTGGCAGCCACCGATGCCCTGACCGGGTTGGCCAACCGCCGCACCCTGGACCAGCGCCTGCGCCAGGAATGGGACCGCGCGCAACGCTCGACGGAGCCGCTGACGTTGCTGATGATCGACGTAGACCACTTCAAGGCTTTCAACGACCGTCATGGCCACCACGGCGGTGACGCGGCATTGCGCACGGTGGCCCAGGTGATCGAAGACAACATCCGCCGCCCCGCTGACCTGGCGGCGCGCTACGGCGGGGAGGAGTTTGCGGTGGTGCTGCCGCATACCGAAGCCAAGGGCGCGTGGCTGATCGCCGAGCATATCCGCAGCAGTGTCGAGCACCTGCCACGGGTCGCCGGCGCCGAGCGGCCGATTACGGTGAGTATCGGCATGAGTACGTGGGACAAGCGCAGCCGCATGTCGTTGGAGGCGTTGTTGTTGAGTGCGGATCAGGCGTTGTATGAGGCCAAGCACAGCGGGCGCAATCGGATTGTGGATACTGCAACGCTTCAAGCTGGGTGAGTGCAGCGTAAATTAATAGCGAAGCTGCGATGCAGGTGCCTTGGTATTTATGGCGTACCGCAGTGATGCTATCGCAGGCAAGCCAGCGCCCACAGGAGGGCTGCGGTGCTTTCACATCAGGCGAAAAAAAAGGCCACCCGAAGGTGGCCTTTCAAAACTAAAGAAAGAGAGTTGTTACTTACACCGCCGCAACGGGACGCATGTAAGAGATCGGTGCGGTGCTGGCATCTTCGAAGGTCACGACTTCCCAAGCGTCTGTCTGCTCAATCAACTTGCGCAGCAGCTGGTTGTTAAGGGCGTGGCCCGACTTGAAGCCTTTGAACTCGCCTATCAGGCTATTGCCCAGCAGGTAGAGGTCACCGATTGCATCGAGGATCTTGTGCTTCACGAATTCGTCTTCGTAGCGAAGGCCGTCTTCGTTCAGTACACCATCCGCGTCGACCACAATGGCGTTTTCAACGCTGCCGCCGAGTGCGAGGTTGTGCTTGCGCAGGTACTCGATGTCACTCATGAAACCAAAGGTACGGGCGCGGCTGACTTCTTTTACGAACGAAGTGCTGGAAAAATCCACGCTTGCACTTTGGGTGCGGTCACGGAATACCGGGTGATCGAAATCGATCTCAAAGCTCACTTTAAAGCCTTCGAACGGGACGAAGGTGGCGCGCTTGTCGCCGTCTTCTACTGTCACTTCCCGCAGAATGCGAATGAACTTCTTGGCTGCGTCCTGTTCTTCCAGGCCGGCAGATTGAATCAAGAATACGAAGGGTCCAGCGCTGCCATCCATGATCGGGACTTCGGACGCGGAGAGCTCGACGTAGGCGTTATCGATGCCCAGGCCAGCCATGGCCGAGAGCAAGTGCTCCACCGTGTCCACTTTGACGTCACCGTTGACCAATGTGGTCGACATCGTGGTTTCGCCAACGTTTTCCGCGCGAGCAGGAATCTGCACCACAGGGTCCAGGTCGGCACGAACAAACACGATGCCGGTGTCGACAGGTGCGGGCTTGAGGGTCAGGTATACCTTCTCCCCGGAGTGCAGACCTACACCTGTGGCACGGATAATATTCTTCAGGGTGCGTTGTTTAATCATGGCTTGGACCGCTTCAGCGCAAATTGCGAACTGGTATCAACAAAGGCTGGCGATAATAACAGACCAGACCTTTGCTGAACACCAATCACCTTCATAGCCCTGATACATTCCATTAATCGGCCTGACGACGCAGGAATGCCGGGATGTCCAGGTAGTCCAGATCATCTTGCGGATTCGGGCTACGGGACGCCGCAGCACCGGCCTGAGCCTGGTTGCGCATCACGGTCGGACGGTCCAGGTCACGATAGTTCACAGACGGCAGTTCCTGGCGCGCAGGCGCTGGAGCGGCAGCTTGCTGGCTGGCGTGGCTGTTGTGGCCGGTGTGAACGGTATTGTCGATGACCTTCACAGGCTTCTCGATTTTAGCGCCCAGGCCGGTAGCCACCACGGTCACGTGCAGTTCATCACGCATGTCCGGGTCGATAACGGTGCCGACTTTGACCATCGCGTGCTCGGAAGCGAAGGCTTCGATGATGCTACCCACGTCGGAGTACTCACCCAGGGACAGGTCAGGACCGGCGGTGATGTTCACCAGGATGCCGCGTGCGCCTTGCAGGTTCACGTCTTCCAGCAACGGGTTGCGGATCGCCGCTTCAGTGGCTTCACGCGCACGGTTCGGACCGCTGGCGCAGCCAGTGCCCATCATCGCCATGCCCATTTCGCTCATGACAGTACGTACGTCGGCAAAGTCGACGTTGATCATGCCTGGGCGCTTGATGATGTCGGAGATACCGCGAACGGCACCGGCCAGTACATCGTCAGCCTTGGCGAACGCGGACAGCAGGCTTGCGTCCTTGCCCAGGATGGTCAGCAGCTTCTCGTTGGGAATGGTGATCAACGAGTCGACGCTTTCAGACAGCAGACGGATGCCTTCGTCGGCGATCTGCATGCGCTTGCGGCCTTCGAACGGGAACGGACGGGTGACGACAGCAACCGTCAGAATCCCCATTTCCTTGGCCACTTCGGCAATGATCGGGGCCGCACCGGTACCGGTACCGCCGCCCATGCCAGTGGTGATGAACACCATGTTGGTGCCTTGCAGCACTTCAGCAATACGCTCACGGTCTTCCAGTGCGGCTTGACGGCCGACTTCCGGATTGGCGCCAGCGCCGAGGCCCTTGGTCACGGCTGTGCCCAATTGCAGGATGGTCCGCGCGCCGATGCTTTTCAGCGCCTGGGCATCAGTGTTGGCGCAGATGAATTCAACGCCTTCAATGTTGCTCTTGACCATGTGGTTGACAGCGTTGCCGCCGCCACCGCCGACACCGATTACTTTGATAACCGGGCTTGCGGGGATGTTGTCTACGAGTTCGAACATGTTCCCTCTCCTTTCATTTTCTCTAGTTTTTTCGCCTACTGCTTACTGCGGTGCTGCGGTGTCGCGGTAAATCTTTAGAAATTGCCTTTTACCCAAGCCTGCAGCCGCTCGAACAACGGCGCTTTCGCCTCGTCATCGCTGCGGTAGCTGTCACGGATACTCGGGCCCGACAGGGAAATGCCGTCGGTCTGCTTTTGCAGCCCGTACAACAGCAAGCCCACACCGGTGGAATAAATCGGGTTGCGCACCACGTCGCCCAGGCCTTTGACGCCATGGGGCACGCCCAGGCGAACCGGCATGTGGAAGATTTCCTCGGCCAGTTCGACCGCGCCTTCCATCTTCGAGGTGCCGCCGGTCAGCACGATGCCAGCCGGGATCAAATCTTCATAACCGCTGCGGCGCAGTTCAGCCTGGATCAGGGTGAACAGCTCGTCGTAACGAGGCTCGACCACTTCAGCCAAGGCTTGGCGCGACAGCTCACGCGGTGGGCGATCGCCGACGCTTGGCACCTTGATGGTTTCACCGGCACCGGCCAGTTTGGCCAGGGCGCAGGCGTAACGGATCTTGATTTCTTCGGCGTACTGGGTCGGCGTACGCAGCGCCATGGCGATGTCGTTGGTGACCTGGTCGCCGGCAATCGGGATCACGGCGGTGTGACGGATCGCACCCTCGGTGAAGATCGCAATGTCGGTGGTACCGCCGCCGATGTCGACCAGGCACACGCCCAGCTCTTTTTCGTCGTCGGTCAGTACCGAGTAGGCCGACGCGAGTTGCTCAAGAATGATGTCGTCGATTTCCAGGCCGCAGCGGCGCACGCATTTTTCAATGTTCTGTGCGGCGTTGACGGCGCAGGTCACCACGTGAACCTTGGCCTCCAGACGTACGCCCGACATGCCCAGCGGCTCACGAACGCCTTCCTGGTTATCGATCACGTAGTCCTGCGGCAAGGTGTGCAGCACACGCTGGTCAGCCGGGATCGCCACGGCCTGGGCGGCGTCGAGTACGCGCTCAAGGTCGGCGGAGCTGACTTCGCGGTCGCGGATCGCCACGATGCCGTGGGAATTCAGGCTGCGGATATGGTTGCCGGCCACGCCGACAAACGCCGAGTGAATCCGGCAACCGGCCATCAGCTGCGCTTCTTCGATGGCGCGCTGGATCGATTGCACGGTGGACTCGATGTTCACCACCACGCCCTTCTTCAGGCCCCGGGACGGATGCGTGCCGATACCGACGATTTCGATAACACCGTCTTCACCGACTTCGCCGACCAGCGCCACCACTTTGGAGGTGCCGATATCGAGACCGACGATCATTTTTCCGCTTTGCACGTTTGCCATGGGTCCTGCCTCTTCTTAATTCTTCGCGACAGCGGGTTTGGCTGTCGTCGGCGCAGCTGGTTCACGCCAGCCGACGGCCAGGCCGTTGGCGTAACGCAGGTCGACGCTCGCAATGTTCGTAATCTGTTCTTTCAAGGTCTTGTCATAGATGGCAATAAAGCGGCGCATCTTTTCCACCAGGTTGCCGCGTCCCAGCAGCAACTCGATGCCCGGGCCGGAACTGCCTGCCCCGGTGGTCAAAAACCAGCTGCCCCGTTCACGCAGTTCCAGGCGTGCAATGGAGAAACCCAGCGGGCGCAGCATCTGGCTCAAGGCCTGGTACTGCTGCATGACTTGCTGTTGCGCCCGCTGCGGCCCGATCAACTGCGGCAGGTGTTCGTAATTCGCCAACTCACGCGGGGTAAATGCCTGGCCCTGGTTGTTCAGCAGCGCGCCATCGCCCCAACGGGCCACGGGCAGCTGTTCTTCCAGGCGGATCGTCACCTGGTCCGGCCAGACGCGGCGGACTTCGGCGTGGGCGATCCACGGCATTTGCTCCAGCTCCGAGCGCATACCGGCTAGGTCGATGGTAAAGAAGCTCGCGGCCAGGTACGGGCCGATGCGCTGCTGTACCGCTTGCTGGCTGATGTAGCTCAAGTCGCCCTGCACACTGATCTTGGTGATTGGTCGATCGGCATACGGCAACAGGCGCTGCGCACCTTCGTAAGTACCAAAGCCCAACGCTACCAACAGCACCGGCCAGAACAGCGCTTTGAGAAAACCAAAGTTGGCTTTCGGCAGGCGCGCCGACATCGGCTCTTTAGCCACCATTCGGCTGGCACCTCGTGGCACCGGCTTGCGGCTGGGCACTGGAGGTTGCTGATGACGAAGCGATGCGCCGTTCATGTGTTTAGCCTCTTGGCTCAATGCTTGCGGCCAGGATCGCCAGCACCAACTGCTGGAAATCCAAACCGGCTGCACGGGCTGCCATAGGTACCAGGCTGTGATCGGTCATACCGGGAGCGGTGTTGACTTCCAGGAACCAGAAATTCCCTTGGTCATCCTGCATCACGTCTGCCCGCGCCCAACCGGCGATACCCAGCGCCTCACAGGCTTTCGCCGTGAGGTCCATCAATTCCTGTTCCTTGGTTGCGTCGAGGCCGCACGGGATCCGGTACTGGGTATCGGAAGCCACGTACTTGGCGTCGTAGTCGTAAAAGGTGTGGGGCGTGCCCAATGCGATAGGCGGCAATACCTGGCCACGCAGGGTGGCGATGGTGTACTCAGGGCCTTGAATCCACTGTTCCACCAACACTTGCGAATCGTAGGTACTTGCCGCTTTCCATGCGTCGATCAATTCGGCGGCCGAGTTCACTTTGGCCATGCCGATACTGGAGCCTTCATGGGCTGGTTTGACGATCAAAGGCAGGCCCAGTTCCTTGGCTGCGGAAATACAATCGTCTTCGCTGCACAGCACGCTGTGACGCGGGGTTGGAATACCCAGGCTGTGCCACACCTGCTTGGTGCGCAACTTGTCCATCGCCAGTGCCGACGCAAGGATGCCGCTGCCGGTGTAAGGGATGCCGGCGCACTCGAGCAAGCCTTGCATGCTGCCGTCTTCGCCGCCACGGCCGTGCAGGATGATGAAGGCACGGTCGATTTTTTCGGCCTGCAGGCGGGCTAGGAAATCATCGCCCACGTCGATACCGAACGCGTTCACGCCGGCACTTTGCAGGGCTTCAAGCACGGCATTGCCGGACTTGAGCGACACTTCACGCTCGGCGCTTTTACCGCCAAACAGCACGGCCACGCGGCCGAAGTCGGCAGGCGTGATCGTGGAAAACAGGGCGTCGTAATTCGTGATCATTTCGACTTCCCCTGCACGGCGGCAAACAGCGGGCTCGCCAGCAACTTGGGCGCAAGGCCACCGATATCACCGGCGCCCTGGCACAACAGGATGTCACCGGCACGCAGCAGCGGCTTGACGATCGGCGCCAGGTCCACACCGCGCTCGATGTAGATCGGGTCCAACTGGCCACGCTGACGGATGCTGTTGCACAGCTTGCGGCTGTCGGCGCCCGGGATCGGCTCTTCACCGGCCGGGTAGACTTCCATCAGCAGCAGTACGTTGGCATCGGCCAATACATTGACGAAATCGTCGTACAGATCACGGGTGCGGCTGTAGCGGTGCGGCTGGTAAACCATCACCAGGCGACGCTCCGGCCAGCCACCGCGCACGGCTTTGATGACTGCGGCGACTTCGGTCGGGTGGTGACCGTAATCGTCCACCAGCATCACGTCGCCGCCGTCCACCGGCAATTGGCCGTAGACCTGGAAGCGACGGCCAACCCCGGCAAAGCGCGACAGGCCTTCAACGATGGCTTCATCGCTGACGCCCTCGTCGGAGGCGATGCAGATGGTCGCCAGGGAATTGAGCACGTTGTGGTTGCCCGGCATGTTCACCGAGACGTCCAGCGGCTCGCGGTCGGGGCGCAGCACGGTGAAGAAGGTTTGCATGCCTTCCTGACGCACATTGATCGCGCGCACGTCGGCGTCTTCGCTGAAGCCGTAGGTCACGGTCGGACGCTTGACCAGCGGCAGGATTTCACGCACGACAGGATCGTCCAGGCACACCACGGCCAAACCGTAGAACGGCAGGTTGTGCAGGAATTCGACGAAGGTTTTCTTCAACTTGTTGAAGTCACCGTCGTAGGTCGCCATGTGGTCTTCGTCGATGTTGGTGACCACCGCAACCAGCGGTTGCAGGTGCAGGAAGCTCGCGTCACTTTCATCGGCTTCGGCGATCAGGTAGCGGCTGGTGCCGAGCTGGGCATTGGTGCCCGCTGCATTCAGACGGCCACCGATGACGAAGGTCGGGTCCAGGCCACCGGCGGCGAACACCGAGGCGATCAGGCTGGTGGTGGTGGTTTTGCCGTGCGTACCGGCAACGGCGATGCCGTGGCGATAACGCATCAGCTCGGCGAGCATCTCGGCACGCGGCACCACGGGGATACGGCGTTCAAGGGCGGTGGCCACTTCCGGGTTGGAGGTGTTCACGGCACTGGAAACCACCAGCACATCAGCTTCGGCAGCGTTCTCGGCGCGGTGGCCGATAAAGATTTGCGCGCCAAAGGACTTCAGGCGGTCGGTGACCGGTGACTCTTTCAAGTCGGAGCCGGACACTTGGTAGCCCAGGTTCAGCAGTACTTCGGCAATACCGCACATGCCCACACCGCCAATACCGACGAAGTGGATGCGACGGATGCGGCGCATTTCCGGTTGCGGCATGGCTTTCTGATTCTCAACCATGGGCCACCTCCAGGCAGATATCGACCACGGTGCGGGTTGCGTCAGGTTTGGCCAGGCGGCTTGCGGTGCTCGCCATGCTGTTGAGTCGTTCCGGTTGCATCAAAACCTCGGTCAGGCGTGCGGCCAAATCGGCGGCGCCAGTCGTTCTTTGCGGCAGCAGGAAGGCAGCGCCCTCCCCGGCCAAATATTCGGCGTTGCGGGTCTGGTGATCGTCAATCGCGTGGGGCAAAGGCACCAGCAAGGACGGCAGACCGGCGGCGGCCAGTTCACTGACGGTCAGCGCACCAGCGCGACAGACCACCAGGTCGGCCCAGCCATAGGCGTGGGCCATGTCTTTAATGAAGGGCTGTACATTCGCCTCGACCCCGGCCTCGCGATAGCGAGTGGCGGTCACTTCATCGTGGTTCTTGCCGGCCTGGTGGAAGATCTCCGGGCGCAATTCCACAGGGAGTTGCGCCAGCGCTTCGGGCAGCAATTTATTCAGCGGCTCGGCGCCCAGGCTTCCGCCCAGAATCAGCAGATGCGCCTTGCGCCCGGCCAATGCCTCACGGGCAATGGCCATAAACAGTTCGGTGCGCACCGGGTTGCCGGTGGTGCGCAGCTTGTCCGAGGCAGCAAAGGTTTTCGGGAACGCTTCACACACCCGTGTTGCCAACGGCACCAGCAGGCGGTTGGCAGTGCCGGCGACGGCGTTCTGCTCGTGCACGATCACCGGCACACCAGCGAGTTTGGCTGCCACGCCGCCAGGGCCGGTCACGTAACCACCAAAACCGAGCACACACACCGGCTTCAATTCGCGGATGACTTTGCGTGCCTGCCACACCGCCTTGAGCAACACGAACGGCGCCTTGAGCAGGGACAGTTTGCCCTTGCCACGCAGGCCAGTGACGTTGATCAAATGCAGCTGCAAGCCGGCATTCGGAACCAGTTCATTTTCGATGCCGCGCGGTGTACCGAGCCAATGCACGGTGTAGCCGCGGTTCTGGAATTCGCGCGCGCACGCCAGGGCCGGGAACACGTGGCCCCCGGTGCCGCCCGCCATGATCAGCACGTTAGCGCCCATGGTTCGGCTCCTCGGCAAAATCGCTTTCGCTGAATTCCATCTCTTCGCTGCCCAGGTGGGTTCGACTCTCCCACTCGATGCGCAGCAATAACCCCAGGCACGCGCAGCAAATCACCAACGAACTGCCGCCGTAACTGAGGAACGGCAAGGTCAGGCCCTTGGTCGGCAACAGGCCGACGTTCACACCGATGTTAATCAGGAACTGGCCGATCCACAGGAACGACAAGCCGTACGCCACATACGCGGCGAAATACTGTTTGGCTTTCTCGGCCCACAAGCCGATGTACATGCCGCGCACACACACGAACACGAACAGTGCGACGGTGCACAGCGAACCGACCACGCCCAGTTCTTCGGCGAGTACCGAGAACACGAAGTCGGTGTGCGCTTCCGGCAGGTAGAACTGCTTCTGCACGCTGTTGCCCAGGCCCACGCCCAGCCATTCGCCGCGACCGAAGGCGATCAGCGCCTGGGTCAACTGGTAGCCGGAACCGAACTGGTCGGACCATGGGTCGGTAAAGGTAATCAGACGCGCCATCCGGTAGGGTTGCGCCTGCACCAACACCGTCACGGCAGCCACGGCCAGCACCACCATCAAGGTAAAGCGGAACAGGCCGACGCCACCGAGGAACAACATGGCGGCGGCGGCGCCCATCATCACCACGGTGGCACCGAAGTCGGGCTCCATCAGCAACAGGCCAGCCATCGGCAGCAGCACGATGAAGGGCTTGAAGAAGCCCATCCAGCTTTCGCGGACTTCTTTCTGACGCCGCACCAGGTAGCCGGCGAGGTAGATCACCACGAACACCTTGGCGATTTCCGACGGCTGCACGTTGAACGCACCGAAGCCGATCCAGCGCATCGAACCGTTCACCTCGCGGCCGATGCCGGGCAGGATCACCATGATCAGCAAGCCAAACGCGCCGATCAGCATCATCCAGCCCAGGCGCTGCCAGGTGGCAATGGGGATCATCATGGTGACGATGCACGCGCCGAGACCGATGACCAAATACACCAGGTGACGGATCATCATGTACAGGGTGTTGCCCGACTGCACGGCGGCCACTTCGGAGGATGCCGAAGTGATCATCACCAGGCCCAGGCCCAGCAGCGCGAGGCAACCGGCGAGCATCGGGAAGTCGAGGTCGATGCCACGGCCAGTAATAATCGGCGACGGGTACGGCTTGATGATATTTCTGAAATTCATGCCAAGGCCTCCACGCCGCGGGCGAACAGCTGGCCGCGCTCTTCGTAGTTCTTGAACATGTCGAAACTGGCGCACGCCGGCGACAGCAGCACTGCATCACCCGGCTGGGCCAGGGCTTGGCAGTGAGCGATGGCGTCGTCCAGGGACGTGGCGCGCACTTGCGGCACCGCGTCACCGAGGGCGGCGGCGATCAGATCGGAATCACGGCCCAGCAGCACCACGGCGCGGCAATGGGCGGCCACCGGACCTTTGAGGTCCTTGAAGTCGGCACCCTTGCCATCGCCACCGGCGATAAGCACCAGCTTGCCTTCGATGTCGGCACCCAGGCCTTCGATGGCAGCCAGGGCAGCACCGACGTTGGTGGCCTTGGAATCGTTGTAATAGCTGACGCCGTTGAGGTCGCGCACCCACTGGCAGCGGTGCTCAAGGCCAGCGAAGGTGCGCAGGCTGGCGAGCATGGCATCGAACGGCAGGCCGACCGCATGACCGAGCGCCAAGGCCGCGAGCGCATTGGACTGGTTATGCGCGCCACGGATTTTCAGCTCACGCACCGGCATCAGGTTCTGGAATTCGAAGGCCAGGTATTTCTCGCCGTTCTCTTCGCGAATGCCGAAGGCTTTGAAATCGGGTTTGCCGAGGCCAAAGGTCCAGCACGGCAGGCCCTCGCCCATCAGCGGACGGCTCAGGGCGTCTTGACGGTTGACCACCACTTGCCTGGCACCACGGAAAATCCGGTGCTTGGCCAGGTGATACGCCGGCAGGCCGCTGTAGCGGTCCATGTGGTCTTCGCTGACGTTCAACACGGTGGCCACTTCGGCGCCGAGGTCGTGGGTGGTTTCAAGCTGGAAGCTCGACAGTTCCATCACGTACAGCTCGACGTCGTCGCTGAGCAAATCCAGCGCCGGTGTGCCGAGGTTACCGCCCACGGCCACGCGCTTGCCGGCCGCAATGGCCATCTCGCCCACCAGCGTGGTCACGGTGCTTTTTGCGTTGGAGCCACTGATGGCCACAATCGGCGCTTTCGCATTGCGCGCGAACAGGTCGATATCGCCGGAGAGCTTCACGCCACGTGCGGCAGCAGCTTGCAAAGCCGGTGTCGCCAGGGCCAGGCCTGGGCTCACGTAGAGCTCATCGGCACGGCACAGAAACTCGACATCCAGCTCGCCACAACGCACTTCCACGTGCGGGTAGTCACGGCGCAGCGTGACCAGCTCCGGTGGATTTTCCCGCGTATCGGCCACAGCAAACGACGTGCCCCGGTTCGCCAGGAAGCGAACCAGGGACATGCCGCTCTTGCCGAGGCCGACAACGATGCGGAAGTGGTCTGAAGCGATCAGGGACACTCGTTTCTACCTCAGTTTCAGGGTGGCAAGGCCGACCAGTACCAGAATCACGGTGATGATCCAGAAACGGACGATCACGCGTGGCTCGGGCCAGCCCTTGAGTTCAAAGTGGTGGTGAATCGGCGCCATGCGGAATACGCGGCGCCCGGTCAATTTGAAGGAAGCCACCTGGATGACCACCGACAGGGTTTCCATCACGAACACACCGCCCATGATGAACAACACGATTTCCTGGCGAACGATTACCGCGATGGTGCCCAGGGCTGCGCCCAGCGCCAGTGCGCCGACGTCGCCCATGAAGACTTGTGCCGGGTAAGTGTTGAACCACAGGAACCCCAGGCCGGCACCGATCAGCGCGCCGCAGAACACAATCAGCTCACCTGCGCCCGGTACATACGGGATCAGCAGGTATTCAGCGAATTTCACGTTACCCGACAGGTAGCAGAAAATGCCGAGCGCGCCGCCGACCATCACCGTCGGCATGATCGCCAGGCCGTCGAGGCCGTCGGTCAGGTTCACCGCGTTGCTGGAGCCGACGATCACGAAGTAGGTCAGCACCACGAAGCCGATGCCCAGTGGAATGCTGGCGTCCTTGAGCATCGGGATGATCAAGGTGGTTTCAACCGCGCTTGGCGCAGTGGTGTACAGGAAAATCGCGGCGGCAAGGCCGAATACCGACTGCCAGAAATACTTCCAGCGGCTTGGCAGCCCCTTGGAGTTTTTCTCGATCACTTTGCGGTAGTCATCGACCCAGCCGATGGCGCCGAACAACAGGGTCACCAGCAGCACCACCCACACGTAGCGGTTATGCAGGTCGGCCCACAACAAGGTGCTGACGCCGATGGACGACAGGATCAGCGCGCCGCCCATGGTCGGGGTGCCGGATTTGGACAGGTGCGACTGCGGGCCGTCATTACGAACCGATTGACCAATTTGCAGGTTCTGCAGGGTGCGGATCATCCACGGCCCCAGAAACAGCGACAGAGACAGCGCGGTCAGCACACCCAGAATCCCGCGCAGGGTCAGGTACTGAAAGACCGCGAAGCCTTTGTGGAACTGTTGCAGATACTCAGCCAGCAGCAGCAGCATTAATGTTTCTCCGTACTTGAGCCACACAAGGCCGCGACGACGTTTTCCATCACCGCGCTGCGCGATCCCTTGATCAAAATGGTTGTGTGTTTGTCGTGTTCTGCCGCCACCAGGGCCTGGATCAGCTCGGCCTGGGTAGCGAAATGCAGCGCGCCGAGGCCGAAGGCGTCGACGGCGTGAGCCATGTTCGGGCCGACGGCGTAGAAGGCGTCGACTTTGCCGGTGGCGTACGCACCGACTTCACGATGTGACTGTTCGGCCCAGTCGCCCAGCTCGGCGATATCGCCCAGTACCAGCACCTTGCGGCCGTCGAAGCTTTTCAGCAGGTCGATGGCGGCGCAGATCGAGGACTGGTTGGCGTTGTAGGTGTCATCAATCACGCGCATGCCATTGGTTGCCAGTTGCGCAACCGTGCGGCCTTTGACCGGCTGCACCGCGCCCAACCCGGTGGCGATACCAAACAGCGACACGCCCAAGGCATGCGCGGCAGCCGCAGCGGCCAAGGCGTTGGCGACGTTGTGGTTGCCCAGCAGATTCAGTTGTACGTGCTCGCTACCTTGCGGGGTGTGCAAGGTGAAGGACGGACAGCCGCGCGCGTCGACGCGGATATCGGAAGCATGGAAATCGGCGGCTGCATTCAACACGGCAAACGTCAGCACTTTGCGACCGGCGGCGCGTACACGCCAGGTTTCGAAGGCCTTGTCGTCGAGGTTCAATACTGCAGTGCCCGAGGCGTCAAGGCCTTCAAGGATTTCACCCTTGGCTTCGACGATTTTCTCGGGGCCGCCGAACTCGCCAACGTGGGCGGTGCCGGCATTGTTGATGATTGCAACGTGGGGCTTGGTCAGCGCCACGGTGTAGGCGATTTCGCCGACCCGCGAAGCACCCAGCTCGATCACCGCCGCCGTGTGTTCCGGGGCCAGTTCGAGCAGGGTCAGCGGTGCGCCGAAATCATTGTTCAGGTTGCCACGGGTGGCGAGCACCGGCCCGCGCGTGCGCAGGACGCCGGCGAGCAATTCCTTGACCGTGGTTTTGCCGCTGGAGCCGGTGATGGCTGCAACCGGCTTGTCAAACGCGGCGCGGTTCAGCGCACCCAACTGGCCCAGGGCCAGACGAGTGTCGGCAACCAACAGTTGCGGCAAGGTGGAATCCGCCACTTCGCGCTGCACCAAGGCACCCACGGCACCTTTGGCGGCGACGTCATTCAGGTAATCGTGGCCGTCGAAGCGCGGGCCGGCCAGTGCAATAAACAATTGCCCAGGCTGGATGTTGCGGCTGTCGATACTCACGCCGTCGAAGCTGCAATCACTCGACACTACGCGGGCCGACAACGCCTGGGTCAGTTCGCTGAATTTCATCGCTTTAAGCATGCGCGACCTCCCAGGCGGTCAAGGCGTGATCGGCCTCGACCAGATCGGAAAAGGCATGGCGTTCGCCGTTGATTTCCTGGTAGTCCTCGTGACCTTTGCCGGCCAGCACCACCACATCGTCAGCGCTGGCGCTGGCGATCAGTTGGGCAATGGCGGCGCCACGACCGGCGACGAAGGTCGCCTTGGACGCGTCTTTGAAACCGACACGGATGTCATCGAAAATCTGGCTCGGGTCTTCGCTGCGCGGGTTGTCGTCGGTGACGAGTACGCCATCGGCCAGGCGCTCGACGATCTCGGCCATCAACGGGCGCTTGCCGCGATCACGATCGCCGCCGCAGCCGAACAGGCAAAGCAATTTGCCCTTGGCGTGTGGACGCAGGGCTTCGAGGACTTTTTCCAGGGCGTCCGGGGTGTGGGCGTAATCGACCACCACCAGCGGCTGCGAGCCGCCGCCCAAACGCTGCATGCGACCGGCCGGGCCTTCCAGCTTGGGCAGTACACGCAGGATTTCATCCAGGGCGTAATCCAGGCCGAGTAAGGCACCAATGGCCGCCAGCACGTTGCTCAGGTTGAAGCGCCCCAGCAAGGTGCTGCGCAAGTGGTGCTCGCCCTGCGGCGTGACCAGCGTGGCGCGCACGCCTTCGTCATTAAAGTGGGCGTCGCGGCAATACAGGTACGCGCTGGAATCTTCCAGGCTGTAGCTGATCAGGCGCGCTTCGCTGTCTTCGGCAGCCAGTTGGCGACCAAACGCGTCATCGAGGTTTACCACCCGGCACTTCAGGTCATTCCAGGCGAACAGCTTGGCCTTGGCGGCAGCGTAAGCCTCCATGGTGCCGTGATAATCGAGGTGATCGCGGGACAGATTGGTCATCACCGCCACGTCAAAGGCCAACGCCGTCACGCGGCCTTGGTCCAGGCCGTGGGAGGACACTTCCATGGCAACCGCCTTGGCACCGGCCTTTTTCAGGTCGGCCAGGGTCGCTTGCACAGCAATCGGGTTTGGTGTGGTGTGCAGGCCGCTTTGCAGCGCGCCATAAAAACCGGTGCCCAGGGTGCCGACAATGCCGCAGTGTTGGCCGAGCAGGTCGAGCGCCTGCGCTACAAGCTGGGTCACGCTGGTCTTGCCGTTGGTGCCGGTCACGCCGACCAGGTTGAGCTGACGGCTCGGGTCACCGTAAAAACGCCCGGCGATATCCGACAGTTGCGCAGCCAGGCCTTTGACCGGAATCAACGGCACGTCGGTGATCGGCAGGACGGTGGCGCCTTCGACTTCATACGCCACGGCCGCAGCACCGCGCTGCAGGGCATCGGCGATATGCGCGCGGCCATCGAACTTGCCGCCAGGCACGGCCAGGAACAGGTCACCGGCGCGTACATTTCGGCTGTCCAGGCTCAACTCGCGAATCAGTAGATCGCGTCCGGCGTGGGCAAAAATCTTGTTCAAGCTAAGAGACATCAGCCGCGCCCTCCATTGGCTTTGGCAGCAGCGGCCGGCGGGCCGGCGTTCGCTTGTTGGGTGGGCGGCAGGTTGTCCGGCGTGATGTTCATCAGGCGCAGGGTGCCGGACATCACTTTGCTGAACACCGGCGCCGACACGAGGCCACCGAAATAGCCGGCCTTGCTCGGCTCATCGATCACCACAACGATGGCGTAGCGCGGGTCGCTCATCGGGCCGAAGCCGGCGAACAGCGAACGATACGAGTTCTCGGCGTAGCCCTTGGTGCCCACCGACGTTTTACGTGCAGTACCCGACTTGCCGGCCACGTGATACGCCGGCACCTGGGCGCGGAATACACCGCGCGGCGCTTCGATCACTTGTTGCAGCATGCCTTGCATGGTCTTGGCGACGTTTTCCGGAATGACCTGGGTGGCTTTCGGCGCTTCGTCGACGTGGATCAGGCTCAGTGGAACCATCCGGCCATTATTGGCCAATACAGAGAAAGCATGGGCCAGTTGAATCGCCGTCACCGACAGGCCGTAGCCGTAGGAAAGCGTGGCAGTCTCGGCTTTTTTCCAGTCGCGGTAGTTCGGCAGGTTACCCACGCGCTCGCCTGGGAAATCCAGACCGGTGGGTTGGCCCAAGCCGATTTTTTGCGCCAGGTGGTAGATGGTTTCGCCGCCGATATCGAAGGCGACTTTACTCATGCCCACGTTACTGGAGTTGATCAGGATGCCTGTCAAATCCAGCACTGGGCCTTCGGTGCGGGACACGTCTCGAATGGTGTATTTGCCCAACTGCAGGGTGCCTGGGTACACCTCGACTTTGTCGCTGGGTTTCCAGCGCCCGGTTTCCAGGGCGGCACTCATGGAGATGGCTTTCATGGTCGAACCCGGCTCGAACACGTCGATCATCGCGCGGTTACGCATCATCGCCGGTTGCAGGTTGCGACGGTTGTTCGGGTTGTAGGTCGGCTGGTTGACCATGGCGAGAATCTCGCCGGTCTTCACGTCCATGATCACCAGGCTACCGGCCTTGGCGCCGTTCTCGATGATTGCGTTACGCAGCTCGCGGTTGGCCAGGTATTGCAGACGCAGGTCAATCGACAACGCCAAGGGCTTACCGGCCTTGGCGTTTTTGGTGACCTGGACATCTTTGATCAGTCTGCCGCGCCGATCCTTGATGACCTGCCGTTTGCCGGGAACCCCGGCCAGCCATTCATCGTAGGCGAGTTCCACGCCTTCGCGGCCGTGGTCATCGATGTCGGTAAAGCCCACCATGTGCGCGGTGGTTTCACCGGCCGGGTAGAAACGACGGAATTCCTCGATGCCGTAGACACCGGGGACTTTAAGGTCGAGCACTTGCTGGCCCTGTTCAGGGGTAAGCCCGCGAACCAGGTAGATGAATTCTTTATTGGCCTGGGCTTCAAGGCGCTCGGACAAGGCTTTCGGGTCCTGGCCCAGGGCCGCGGCCAGTTCCGGCCATTTGTCCTTGGCAACCTGCAACTCCTTGGCGTTGGCCCACAAGGTGGTCACTGGTGTACTGACGGCCAGGGGCTCACCGTTACGGTCGGTAATCAGGCCGCGGTGCGCAGGAATCGGAATGTGACGCAGGCTACGGGCATCGCCCTGGCCGATCAGGAAGTCACGGTCGACCACTTGCAGGTCGATGATGCGCCAAGCAATCGCGCCCACCATCAATGCCAGCAAGCCGAGCATCAGACGGAAGCGCCATGGGTAGAGTGCGCCTTCGAGTTTCATCATGGCGCCACCATGCGAACTTCGGCCGCGCCCGGAATGTGCATTTTCAGTTGCTCGGTCGCCAGCACTTCGATGCGGCTATGGGCGGTCCAGGTGCTTTGCTCGAGAATCAACCGGCCCCACTCCGCCTGCGCTTTATCACGCACACTCAATTCCCCGTACAGGGTATTGAGCAATTGGCGGTTGTAATGGGCGCTGTAGGACACCGCAATCGCGGAAACCAATACGCCGATAAACAGCAGCAACATAAAGAAGCTACCGCCCGGGAGGGGCTTGGCGAAAAGCTTGCTCACCGCAGCTTCTCCGCAACGCGCATGACGGCGCTACGGGAACGTGGGTTGGCCTTGAGTTCTGCTTCGGAAGCGAACTGCGCTTTGCCATGGATTTTGATTTTCGGCACAAAGGCCTCGAAACGTACCGGCAGGTTGCGCGGCAGGTTATCGGACTCGCCCTTGACCAGACGACGCATGAACAGTTTGACGATGCGGTCTTCCAGGGAGTGGAAGCTGATCACCACCAGGCGACCGCCCACTTCCAAGGCGTCCAGCGCGGCTTCGAGGCCGGCTTCCAGATCGCCCAATTCGTTGTTGACGTGAATGCGCAGGCCCTGGAACGCGCGGGTCGCCGGGTTCTTGCCCTTTTCCCAGGCAGGGTTGGCGACTTTCAGCACTTCAGCCAGGTCGGCAGTGCGCTCGAACGGCTGGATTTCGCGACGCTCGACCACGGCGCGGGCCATGCGACCGGCGAAGCGTTCTTCACCGTATTCCTTGAACACGCGGGCGATTTCTTCAACCGGAGCAGTGGCAATGAACTGGGCCGCACTGACGCCACGGGTCGGGTCCATGCGCATGTCGAGCGGGCCGTCGTTCATGAAGCTGAAGCCGCGCTCCGGGTCGTCAAGCTGCGGCGAAGACACGCCCAGATCGAGCAAGACCCCGGCCACCTTGCCTGCCATGCCACGCTCGGCGACTTCGGCACCGAGTTCGGCAAAGCTGCGCTGCACAACGACAAAGCGGCCGTCTTCGGCCGCTAGCGCTTGCCCGGTGGCAATCGCTTGAGGGTCTTTGTCGAACCCGAGGAGTTTGCCGTCGGACCCGAGCTGGCTGAGTATCAACCGACTGTGCCCGCCCCTGCCGAAGGTGCCATCCAAATAGCAGCCATCCGCGCGTACGGCGAGAGCTTCAACGGCTTCGTCAAGCAGTACGGTGATGTGGTTAAAGCCGCTATCAATAGTCACAGGATCAAATCACGCAGTTCATCAGGCATGGCGCCCGGTTGTTGAATAGCAGCCAGGTCTGCTGCAGAAACAGCATCCCAAGCATCTTCGTCCCACAATTGGAACTTGTTCAGTTGGCCGACCAGCATTGCGCGCTTGTCCAGCTTGGCGTACTCGCGCAAACGTGGAGGCACCAGGAAACGACCGCTGCCATCGAGTTCGAGGTCGACGGCGTTACCAATCAGCAAACGCTGCAGGCGGCGGTTTTCTTCACGCAATGAAGGCAGAGCGCGCAACTTGGTTTCAATCAACTCCCACTCGTCGAGGGGGTAAACACATAAACAAGGGTCGACGGCGTCAATCGTGATGATTAACTGCCCGGAGCTTCGCGAAATGAGCTCGTCACGATACCGGCTCGGCATGGCGAGACGGCCTTTTGCATCGAGACTGATAGCGTTAGCTCCGCGAAACACAGATGCGTTTCTCCAAATTTTAGCGTTTTACGTTCAAAAAACCCACTTTGTGCCACTTTCCGCCACTTGCGCACACTATAGGAATGCGCCCACCACACCGTCAAGGCGCGGATTCAAGGAAAAGCCTTACAGAACGGAGATTTAGGAGCGCAAAAGGAGGAGAAAGGCGAGTTCGGCGAGGATTTTGACTCAACAATCGCAAATAGCTCATAGAGCTATAGCTCAAAGTTAAAGTAATTTATTAAGAGTAAGATTTTTTTGGTATTACGAAGACGCATCTGCCAATGATTCGGCAGGGAGGGATTCTTGCGTTACTACCGGTTTTCTGCCCGAGATTCAGACAGAAGGAAAAAAGGTGGAGAGTCGATCTGTAAGCCGGGTTCTGTCTTGAACAGTCATTCGTCTACGATGGCCATCACTGGACATCTTTAGCAACCTACCCGGTCCCAGCGCGGGCCACGCCTTGGGACCCTATTTGGTCTTGCTCCAAGTGGGGTTTACCTAGCCACGAACTGTTGCCAGTCGTGCGGTGCGCTCTTACCGCACCTTTTCACCCTTACCGGCACCGAAGTGCTTAGGCGGTTATTTTCTGTGGCACTTTCCGTAGGCTCACGCCTCCCAGGCATTACCTGGCACTTCGCCCTATGGAGCCCGGACTTTCCTCCCCCCCCTAATTTTCATAGAGGGCAGCGACTGTCCAATCGACTCTCCGCCGCGCAGGTTAACGGCACGGCGGCCTCAGGACAAGTATTAAAAGTACAGCAATGCCATCACGTTCAGACGGAATACAGGTTTAACCCCGGAACTATTCGGCTTTTTGTTTATCCAGCGCAACTTGATACAGAACATTCTTACGCACGCCGGTAATTTCAGCCGCCAGTGCCGCGGCGCGCTTGAGGGGCATTTCCTTGAGCAGCAAATCCAGAATGCGCATGGCCTCACTGCCCACCGCATTTTCTTCTTCCGGCGCCGTCCAACCCGCCACCAGCACTACGCACTCACCGCGCTGTTGATTGCTGTCGCCTTCTACAAACGCGCGCAGCGCTTCCAACGGCAAGCCCTTGAGGGTTTCGAAGGTCTTGGTCAGCTCGCGCGCCAGCAACGCGAGGCGTTCGCCGCCGAACACCAGCTCCATATCCTGCAGGCATTCCAGGATGCGGTGCGGGGCTTCATAGAAGATCAACGTGCGCGGTTCTTCCTTTAGTGCCTGCAGACGCGCACGGCGCCCAACCGTCTTGGCCGGCAGGAAGCCCTCGAAGATAAAACGATCCGACGGCAACCCGGCGGCAGATAATGCTGCAATCAGCGCGCACGCCCCCGGAACAGGCACTACATTGATACCAGCGGCACGCGCCTGACGAACCAGGTGGTAGCCAGGATCGGAAATCAGCGGCGTACCGGCATCGGAGATCAGCGCCACATCGTCACCGGCCAGCAGGCGCGTGATAAAACGGCTGCCTTCTTCGCGCTCGTTATGCTCGTGACACGCGGCGAGTGGCGTGCTGATACCAAAATGCTGCATCAACCGCTGGGAGTGTCGCGTGTCTTCCGCCGCGATCAGTTTTACCTCGCGCAACACTTTCAGGGCTCGAGCACTGATGTCGTCCAGGTTGCCAATGGGCGTCGCCACGACAAAAAGCGAGCCTGCAGTGGAATTCAAAGGACCTGGAGCAGTCAAAACGCACACCTCGATGGTAGGGAAAAGTCGCATTGTAGCGCGTAGGCGCCTCGATAATATGCCCGCAAGTTCGGCCGTCGATGCTCGTTTGCAACAATTGCACGACCTAAATCGATGGTTTCACGCCAGTAACATCGCGCCTGGGCCAGTGCTTGGGTACAATTCCACGCTAATTTGATCGGTATCAGGAACACTTACATGATCGCTTGCCTGCGGCTGCTCTCCGCCCTCTGCCTCGCTGCCTTGCTGGCCGCTTGTGCCAGCTCGCCCTCGTCCAGCCTTGGCGACCTCCCCCGGACCCCGGATGCCAGTATCGAGCAACTGCTCGAACAGGCGACTTCCGCCAGTACGCCAGAAAAGGCCGCGATGCTGCGCCTGAGTGCGGCTGACCTGGCCTATCGCCAGAACAACCCTGGTCGTTCGGCGCAGATTCTTGCGCAGGTGCCCCTGGATGTCCTGAAGCCGGCTGCGCAAGTATTTGCCAGCACCCTGTCGGCCGAGTTGGCCATGGCACGCAATCAGCCAAAAGCGGCGTTGGCGGCCCTGAACCACCCGAGCCTGCAAAGCCTGAAGGACCTGCCGACCGAACAGCAGGTGCGCACTGGCACCGTGCATGCCCGCGCGTATGAAGCTGATGGCCAGACCCTGGCCGCCGCGCGCGAGCGAGTCGCCATGGCCCCGCTGCTGACGGGCGATGCTGCCGCCAGCAACCACGAAGCCATCTGGGCGCTGATTGCCGCACTGCCGGCCGAACAGCTGCAAGCCAGCGGCAACCCGACACTCGACGGCTGGATCAGCCTGGCCAAAGCGGTCAAAGGCGCCGGCACCCTGGAGCAACAACAGGCCGCCATCGATACCTGGCGCGCACAGAATCCAGGCCACCCAGCGGCAGTCAACCTGCCAACCCCGCTGACCAAACTCAAGGAACTGGCCAGCCAGCCCCTGAACAAGATCGCCCTGCTGTTGCCGCAGGAAGGTCCTTTGGCGGGGGTCGGCAAGGCACTGCGTGAAGGCTTCATGGCCGCTCACTACCAGGCTGAACAAGCCGGGCAGAAGCCGCCGGTCATCGAGTTCTATGACAGCTCGCGCCTGTCCTCCCTCGACGACTTCTACGCCAAGGCCCAGGCCGCCGGCGTGCAACTGGTGGTCGGCCCGCTGGAAAAACCGCTGGTCAAACAACTCGCTTCTCGCCCGCAACTGCCCATCACAACCCTGGCGCTGAACTACAGCGAACTGAATGAAAACCCGCCGCAATTGTTCCAGTTTGGCCTGGCCGCTGAAGACGAAGCCCGCGAAGTCTCGCGCCGCGCCCGTGCCGACGGCCTGCACCGCGCCGCCGCGATGGTGCCGCGTGGCGAATGGGGCGAGCGTGTCTACAAAGCCTTCCGTCAGGATTGGGAAGCCAACGGCGGCACCGTCGTCGGCGTCGAGTACGTTGACCAGCCGGTCGCCCTCGCCCAGCAAATTGCCGACCTGTTCCAACTGCGCAAGAGCGAAGGCCGTGCCAAGAGCCTGCAAAACACAGTGGGCACCGACGTCGCGGCGCAACCTTCGCGTCGCCAGGACATCGAGTTCATCTTCCTGGCTGTGACGCCGCAATTGGCCCAGCAGATCAAGCCGACCCTGAACTTCCAGTACGCCGGCGATGTGCCTGTGTATGCAACGTCCCACGTGTTCAGCGCCAGCGGCGACAAGAACCAGTACCTGGACATGACCAACGTCATGTTCTGTGAAACGCCTTGGTTGCTCAACACCACCGACCCGCTGCGCAACCAGGTTGCCGCGCAATGGCCACAGGCCAATGGCAGCCTCGGCCGCCTGTACGCGATGGGCGCCGACGCCTACCGCCTGGCACCGCGCCTGGGTCAACTGAAGGCGCTGCCGGACACACGCGTAGACGGTCTCTCCGGCAGCCTGGGCATCGGTGGCTTCCAACGTGTTGACCGCCAAATGCCATGGGCGAAGTTCGTCGGCGGCGACATCCAGCGCCTGCCGGACACCCCGCGCTGATGCCCGAGCGGTCCAGCGCACAAAGCGGCAGGGATGCCGAACTTCAAGCGCTCAACTATCTGCAACAACAGGGTCTGCGCCTTCTGGCGCAGAACTGGTTGTGTAAACGCGGTGAGCTTGATCTGGTCATGCTTGACGGCGATACAGTAGTATTCGTCGAAGTCCGCTACAGAAAACACGCACAATGGGGTGGCGCGCTCGCCAGTATCGACGGGCGCAAGCGTCAGAAGCTGATACTCGCCGCGCAGTTTTTCCTGCAAAAAGAGCATCGCTGGGCTGATTCCCCCTGCCGTTTCGATGTGGTTGCCATAGAAAGCACACTGTCTGGCCATGCTGATCTGAACTGGCTGAAAGATGCCTTCGACAGCTGATTCAACGGACACCTTCACCACACACTTTTGCTCTTTGCTTTGCGGGCTGCACATTCCTGTGCCAAACAGCCGCGCTACTTAAGGTCACACAGATGGACATGCAATCCCGAATTCGCCAGCTTTTCCAGGCCAGTATCGACACCAAGCAACAGGCGATGGACGTACTTGCACCGCACATCGAGCAAGCCAGTCAGGTCATGGTCAATGCCTTGCTCAACGAGGGCAAAATGCTTTCGTGCGGCAACGGCGGTTCGGCCGGTGATGCCCAGCACTTTTCCTCCGAGCTGCTCAACCGCTTTGAGCGCGAGCGCCCGAGCCTGCCGGCCATCGCACTGACCACCGACACGTCGACGATTACCTCGATCGCCAACGACTACAGCTACAACGAGATCTTCTCCAAGCAGATCCGCGCCCTGGGCCAACCGGGGGATGTGTTGCTGGCGATTTCCACCAGCGGCAACTCGGCGAATATTATTCAAGCGATCCAGGCCGCACATGATCGCGAAATGATTGTCGTAGCATTGACCGGACGCGATGGCGGCGGCATGGCCTCGCTGCTGTTGCCGGAGGACGTCGAGATACGCGTCCCGGCCAATGTCACCGCACGCATTCAAGAAGTCCACCTGCTGGCGATCCACTGCCTGTGCGATCTGATCGACAGCCAACTGTTCGGGAGTGAAGAATGACCGTTAACCGCCTCAGCCTTTTGGCCATTACGCTGTGCCTCGCCATCAGCGGCTGCAGCACGGCAATCACTGCGACACGTGACACACCCATTCAGGATGACCGGGGCACACGTACCTTTGGCAGCACCATTGATGACTCGCTGATCGAAACCAAGGTCAAGGTCAACGTTGCCAAGGCCGCAACAGACCTGGGTAACGGCGCCTCGCGTATCGTCGTGACCAGCTTCAACGGCGTGGTACTGCTCGCTGGCCAAACGCCGCGTGCCGACCTCAAGGCCCAGGCCGAACAAGCCGCCTCGAGCGTGCAACGGGTGAAGAAGGTTCACAACGAACTGCAAGTCATGGACCCGATCACGCTGCTGGCTATCAGCAACGATGCCTTGCTGACCACCAAGATCAAGGCGCAGATGCTCACAGATAGCGCCGTTCCAGGCTCGCGGATCAAGGTCGTCACCGACAACGGCATCGTTTATCTGATGGGCCTGCTGACCCAGGCGGAAGCCACTCGCGCAGCCAACCTGGTACAAGGCGTGTCCGGCGTGCAGAAGATCGTAAAAGTCTTCGAATACATCGACTGATGTAAACGCTGGCCACAAAAAAGGGCGCCGTGCATTGACTGGACGGCGCCCTTTTTATTGGCCAGCGATTATTGGTACTGCTGGTACGGGTTGCCCTGGAACTGGTTGTTCTGTTGCGGCGCTTGTTGTTGCTGTTGCTGGCCTGGCTGACCGTATTGCTGGCCAGGGATCGGGCCGAGGTTGACCTCTACGCGACGGTTCTGGGCGCGACCATTCACGTCGGCGTTGCTGGCAATCGGGTTATCCGGGCCGGCACCGCGTGCGCTCAGGTTGGTCGGGCTGACACCTTGGGACGTCAGGTAGTTGGCCACGCTCTGCGCACGGCGCTGGGACAGGTCCATGTTCAACTGGCGGCTGCCGGTGCTGTCGGTATAGCCAACGATCTGGATGGTGTTCTGGTTGAACTGCTTCAGCGAGCCCGCCAGATTGTTCAGCGGTGTGTAGAAGCTGCTGGAGATCGCATCCGAGTTGGTGGCGAAGGTGATGTTACCCGGCATGATCAGCTTGATCTGATCGCCCTGGCGCTGCACTTCAACACCCGTGTTGGCCATGCTGGCCCGCAGTTTCTTTTCCTGCTGGTCGGCATAGTAACCATAACCCGCACCACCAAGACCTGCGACGGCGGCACCAATCAGGGCGCCTTTACCACGGTTATTATGGTCGATCGCGGCACCGGCCAAACCACCGGCCAATGCAGCCAGGCCACCGTACTTGGCGGTTTTGCTGATACCACCTTGCGAACCATCATTTGCCTGCCCCTGGCTGCCGTCGTAAGGATTAGGTGAGGCGCAACCGGACAACAAGGCTACGGCGGTGGCAACAACAAGAAGACGACGCGGAGTAAACATGAAGGGAGCTCCTACTTTTGCATTCTGTGGTGCAAAGGACATTGGCAATGGACCTGTGCCGGGTTTTGAACGCGACAAACGGTAAAAATTCCATGCCCGGCCAGCCCGCGCTCTACAAAGGTTGAGCACACTAAAACCCTAGCAGAGACTTCCTGAACGGAAATTGTCATTTTCTCTATAAGCCTTGTCGGACGGTTGCCATTTGGTATCTAGGCCCTGACAAACGGGTTCTCACGCATCTCGTCCCCCAATCGCGTATCCGGCCCGTGCCCAGTCACCACCGTCGCGCCTTCATCCAGCGTATACAAACGTTGCTTGATCGAACGCACAATGGTCGCCTGATCGCCGCCCCACAGGTCGGTGCGCCCCACGCCGCGCTTGAACAACGTGTCACCGGCAATCAACAGTTTGGCCTCGGCAAACCAGAAGCTCATCGAGCCCGGCGTATGCCCTGGCGTGTGCAAGGCCACCCCGCAGCCACACGCCAGCTCCTCGTCATCTTCCAACCACCGATCCGGCGACGGCACGGGCGTATAAGGCACACGAAACATCTGGCATTGCATCTCCAGGTTGTCCCACAGAAATTGGTCCTCCTTGTGCAAGTGCAACGTGGCGCCCGTCTTCTCCTTCAACTGGCCGGACGCCAGGAAATGATCCAGGTGGGCGTGGGTATGAATGATGCTCACCACCTTCAAACCCAGCGCATCGAGGCGCGCCAGGATCAGCTCGTGATTGCCGCCCGGGTCGACCACAATGGCTTTTTTAGTGATTGGGTCGCCAATGATCGTGCAGTTGCACTGCAACGGGCCGACGGGGAAGGTTTCGCGGATCAGCGCGGTTTTTTGGTTATTCATGGGTGTTCCTGCAAGCTCTATGGCACATTCCACGCGCAGTATGGTTGAGCTTGCCCCTGATCCGGAAGGGAGCAGCCCGCATCACATCTACTGCTAAGCTGTCCAAGCGCCATTGAATCAGCAGCACTGTCCAAGACCGCAGCGCGTCGCGTTGGGAGCAACACTTATGGCGAATCAACGGGTCATCTGCGAACACTGCGACTGCGTGTATGAAAAAGTCACGCTCGCCAAACATCAAAAAGCCCTGTGCATACGCTGCGCAGGGGTATTGCAGCGTTACAACGGCCTGTCGGTGCAGCAACGCCTCGCGTTGAGCGTTACCGCCGCCGTCCTGTGGACGTTTGCCAACTTCTATCCGGTGATGAGCATCAGCCTGCAGGGCTTGAACAACAGCGCGACCCTGTGGGATTCGGTGGTTGCGCTGAGCCTGGGGCCGATCACCTTTATTGCGTTGGTGGCCGCGATTTCCATCATCATCGCGCCGGTATTCCAGCTGGTGCTGCTGATCTGGGTCTTGAGTTTCGCCCTGTCCGGCCGGCGCTCACCCGCGTTCAAGCTGTGCATGCGCTGGCTGGAAGCCCTCAGGCCGTGGAGCATGCTGGAGGTCTGCCTGCTCGGCGCCATGGTGGCGGTGTTCAAGCTGGCCGGCATGCTCGACGTGGTGCCCGGCACCGGCCTGTTTGCGCTGGCGGCGCTGAGCCTGTTGCTGATCCGCATCGCCGGGCGTGATGTGCGCGATTTGTGGGACGTTCTATGAATTCGCCACCGACCGCCCGTGAACTTAACCTGTGCCTGTGCCACACCTGCGGCCAGCCCTGCGACATGAGCAGCGCCCCCACCGAGTGCGACCGTTGCGGCGCGGCCCTGCACCGGCGCAAGGTGCACTCGCTGACCCGCACCTGGGCCTACATGCTCACAGCGCTGGCGTTTTATTTTCCGGCGAACCTGTTGCCGGTGATGAACACCACGATGCTCGGCTCGGGCGCGGACAGCACGATCATGAGCGGCGTGCTGGAGTTCTGGCAGCACGGCGCCTGGGACATTGCCTTGATCATTTTCATCGCCAGCATTGCGGTGCCCGGCATCAAATTCGTGTCGCTGACACTGCTGCTGGTCACCGTGCAGCGCAACAGCCGCTGGGCGCGCAAGGAGCGCTCGAAGCTGTTTCGGTTTGTTGAGCTGATCGGCTACTGGTCAATGCTCGATGTGATCGTGGTGGCGCTGGTGGCCGCGCTGGTGCAGTTCCAGGCCTTGGGCACGATCGAGCCGCGCCTGGGCATTTTGTTTTTTGGCTTGGTGGTGGTGTTTACGATGCTTGCAGCCATGAGTTTTGACCCGCGCCTGATCTGGGAAACCCCACACAACGAGGAGCGCTTGGATGACGCCACACAACGCTGACACCCCTGCTGGCACATCGGCAGGCACGCCTGCGATCAAGACGCGGCGCTTCAGCGTTTCGCTGGTGTGGATCGTGCCGATTGTCGCGGTGCTGGTGGGCATCTCGCTGGTGGTTCACAACGTCCTGCAACAGGGCCCGACCATCATCCTTAATTTCAAGACCGGCAGCGGCCTGGTCGCCAACAAAACCGAAGTCAAATACCGCAATGTGGTGATCGGCCAAGTCTCCGACGTGGCCTTGAGTGATGACCAGAAAAGCGTCAACGCCACCATCAAGCTGGCCAAACAGGCGGAGAGCTTCACCCGCGAAGACTCTAAATTCTGGGTGGTGCGCCCACGCATCGGCGCCGGTGGCGTGTCGGGGATTGATACCTTGCTGTCCGGCGACTACATCGGTGCCGACATCGGCCAGTCCGACACCCGTGCCAAGCAGTTCAAAGGCCTGGAAAACCCACCGCCGATCACCTACGGCGAACCGGGCAAGCGCTTCACCCTGCATACCCAGGGCCTGGGGTCGCTGGATATCGGCTCGCCGGTGTATTACCGCAAGATCCCGGTGGGCCAGGTGGTGGCCTATGAGCTGGATGCCGAAGGCAAAGGGGTGAACATCGAGGTGTTCGTGCATGCGCCCAATGATGTGTATGTCACCGAAAACACGCGGTTCTGGAATGCCAGCGGCATTGACCTGAGCGTCGGCGCCAATGGTTTCGCGCTGAAAACCGAATCCTTGTCGTCAATGCTGGCCGGCGGCATCGCGTTCCAGGCGCCGCCCTACAGCCCCAACGACAAACCGGCTGACGAAGATCACACCTACGAGCTGTTCGACGACCAGCAAAGCGCCCTCGCCCCGCCCACCGGCAAAGGGCAATACATGGCCTTGCGCTTTGATCAGGCACTGCGCGGCCTTAAAGTCGGCGCGCCGGTTGAGTTCCTCGGCGTTGAATTCGGCAAAGTGGTGTCGATCAACCTGGACTACGACGCCAAGAAACGCAGCTTTCCGATCAACGTCGGCATCGTGATCTATCCACAATTGCTTGGGGAGGCCAATACCAAGCTGCTCAAGGCCACCAACCACGACCCCAACGATGAGGCCGGCGGCGTACGCTTGATCGGCACGTTCATCGAAAACGGCCTGCGCGCCCAGGCTCGCAGTGGCAGCCTGCTGACCGGCCAGTTGTACATCGCTCTGGATTTCTTCCCGAAAGCCGAGAAAGTCGCGTTTGACCCGAACCTGCGCCCGATCAACATCCCGACCATTCCCGGCAACCTGGAACAACTGCAGGTAAAACTCGAAGGCATCGTCAACAAGATCAACCAGCTGCCGATCGAACGCATCGCCGGCAACCTGGATGGCAGCCTGGTCGAACTGCGCAAAGGGCTCAACCAGTTCAACGCCAAGACCCTGCCCGGCGTGCAGAACACGCTGGGCGACGTGAGCAAGACCCTGCAATCGGCCAACTCAACCCTGGCCGAAGACTCGCCGCAACGCGAGCAACTGACCCAGACCCTGGACGAACTGGGGCGGATGTCGCGCTCCTTGCGCGAGCTGTCGGATTACCTCGGCCGGCACCCGGAATCGCTGATTCGCGGCCGCCCCGACAACGCCGCGCCGACAGACCTGCAAGGGCCACCCCGCAAATGAGCATTGGAGCAGCCATGACGTTTCCGTTGAAGATCACCCTGGTCGGCGCGCTGCTGTTACTTGCAGCCTGCCGCAGTGAGCCGATTGCGTTCCACACCCTGACTCCGGTGCACTGGACTAACAGCACTCAAGCGCAGGCCAGCGATATCCGCATTGAAAGTATCAGCGTGCCGCCCCAGGTCGACCGCGCACAGATCGTGATTCGCCAAGGGGATAGTGGCGTGGCGATTCTTGAAACCCAGTGGTGGGCCGCAACCTTGGCCGATGAGCTGAAAAGTGCGCTGGTGGATCAACTGGCCAACAGTCATTCCCGGCAGCCCGTATCGTTGCGCGTTGAAGTGCAGCGATTCGACTCGGTGCCTGGCCAATACGCACTGCTCGACGTGCGCTGGCGCCTGCGGCCACCCCTTGGCGGTGATGCTCAACCCCTGACCTGCCGCACCACCTTGCAGACGCCGGCGGGCCCGAGCATTGACGACCTGGTGGTAGCGCATCAGAACAACCTCAAGCGCTTCGCCGCCCTGGTCAGCAAAACCGCCGACACGTCATTGAAAACGTGCCCGACTGCGCCGCAGTAAACCTGTGGGAGCTATGCAGACAACTGGGTACATCAGGCACACAGCGTTGAGGCCATCGCAGGCAAGCCGGCTCCCACAGGAGAGCGGCCCATTGTCAGGCCAGCAGGCCCATCGACTTGGCGCGCGCCACCGCCTGGGTGCGCCGCTCCACGCCCAGCTTGCTGTTGATGTGGCTGGCGTGGGTTTTCACCGTGTGCAGCGAAATGAACAGCTGGTTGCTGATCTCCTGGTTTGAGCAACCCTGGGCGATCAGTTGCAGCACCGCCAGCTCGCGGGTGCTGAGGGTTTCGTGGGTGGGCGAGGTCTCGATGGCGGCCACCACCGGCAGCAGCGCCAGCAGGCTCTGGTTGAGCAAGCCGTGCGGGTCTTTGCCGAGTTGCTCGCGCATCCAGTCCGGGTGGCTTTCCAGCAAGCGCTGGAACGGTTGCAGCGCGCCACCCGCTCCGGCCTCAAGTGCCTGGGCCAGAATCGGCCGCGCCTTGGCTTCCTGGCCACAGGCCAACAATAAATGCGCCTGCTGGGTCAGGGCCATCAAGGCAATCATCTGGCGCCCGCTGTTATGCGCCTGCTGCGCCAGCTCATCAAGGCGTTGCAACGCGGCGGCGGGCTGATGGCGGATGGCGTCAAGGGCGGCCTGTTGCAGCCCGATGTGTTGCGCCAGGTGCGGATGAAACTCCGGCGCGGCGGCAGCATTCTCGCCATTGTAGGTTTGCCCCAGCCGAGCCAGCCACGCGTCGGCGAGGTCGGTACGGCCTTGGGCCAACCACAATTCGCATTTGATCAGGGTGATCATCGCCAGGTAGTAGATCGGCGGTACATCCCAGATGTGCATCAAGCGCTCGGCCTCGGCGAGTTCGGCGAAGGCTTTGGCAAAATCGCCGCGTCGCCCTTCGAAATTGGCGATCACGCAATGCCCGATCAGCACGCTGATATCCCGGCAGGCACGCGCTTCGCTCAAGCCGGCACGCAGGCGAGCCAGGCCGGCTTCGGGCTGATAACGCACCAGCAGCAAATAACCTTCGTACAGCGACAAGCGCGCGCGCACGGCGTACAGCCGCTGGGGCGCCAGGCCGTGCAGGCGCTGCAGGCCTTGGCGCACTTCGTCGAGGGAGCGCAAAATTTCGCCACGCGCCTGTAAGACACGTGCTCGGTCGTAGTGGGCCAGCGCCTCAAACAGCGGGTTGCCGACACGCTGCGCCAACTCCAGGGATTCGCGATTCAGGCCTCGGGCACGCCACAGGTCGGCGTCCACAATGGCCAGGTTGGACAGGGTCGACAGGCACATCAACCGCTGGCCGTAGCGTTTGTGCGGCAGGCTTTCCAGGGCTTCGCTGCAATAACGCTGGGTCAACTCGCGATCGCCGCGCCCACGGGCAATGATCCCGCTCAGGGCGAGCCATTGCGCCAGCATCGATTTTTGCGCGGTGGCCGACGGCGCCGGCAGGAAGCGGCTGAGGTAGCCGGACAACTCTTCGGCCGCATCCAGCTGGCACGCCAAGCCCAGGGCCCAGCTGTACAGCACGATCAAACGCGGCGTGCTGATCAGCAGGCTGTCGGGCAAATCCATCTTCCAGCGCAGCAACATGCCGACGTTCTGCTCGGCCAGCAGTTGTTCCTCCGACAGGTTCTGCACCAGGTTCGCCGCCACATCGAGGTGGCCGGCGCGCAACGCCTGCTCCACCGCTTCATCGATCAAGCCCTGGGCATTGAACCAGCGACAGGCCCGCAGGTGCAGGCTGGCTATCGGCAACGTGGCGTTACTGGCACGGCGGGTACGCAGCAGGTCGGAAAACAGATGGTGATAACGATACCAATGGCCTTGTTCGTCCAGCGGCACCAGAAACACTTGATGGGCCTGCAAATAGCGCAGGATCTCGGCGCTGTCATGGGCTTCGCGCACGGCATCGCACAATTCGCTGCAAAAACGATCCTGGGGCGCAGTGTCGTAAAGGAACGCCTGCACTTCAGCCGGCAAGCAGTCGATGACTTCTTCGAGCAGATAATCGCGAATCAGCCCTTCGCCGCCGTGCAAACTCTGCGGCAGCGCGCTTTCATTGCCGGCTTCGGACAAGGCCAGCAGCCAGAAACGCAGGCCCGCCACCCAGCCCTCGCTGCGTCGAATCAGGTTGTCCAGCGCCTCACCGCGCAACGAACTGCTGTGCCGATCGAGCACGGCCAGCGATTCGTCGTGGGTCAGGCGCAGGTCTTGTTCGTGCAGTTCGAGCAAGTGCCGTGACAGCCGCAACCGCGCCAGGTGCCAGTCGGGGCGCTGGCGGCTGGTGACCATCACCACCAGCCCATCCGGCAAATGATTGAGGAAAAATTGCAGGCAGCGATCCAGCACCGGGCCCTGGGCCAGATGGTAGTCATCCAGCACCAGCAATAACGGCGCATGCGTGGACAGATGCAGCGTCAGCTCATCGAGCAGGCCGTCGAGCCATTCTTCAAAGGCAAAGGGTTGGTGACGCTGGCGCATTTTCAGCAGGCCCAGGGATTGGGCGCCGATCTGCGGGAAGTACTGTTGCAAACCGTCGAGCAGGCGCTCGAGGAATCGGCCGGGGTCGTTATCGCGTGGGCTCAGGCCCAGCCACAGGCTTTGCCAATGGGCCGGCAAACTCTGGCAAAACTCCACCGCCAACGAACTCTTGCCGAACCCGGCGGGTGCGCTGACCAGCAATAGTCGCCCGGCAAGACCGGCACTCAGCCGTTCGCACAGGCGCGGGCGCAGCACATAGCCGTCAGGCAAAGGCGGCCTGTAAAAGCGTGCTTCCAGGGTTGGAATCACCGCGCTTGCAGGCCCTTGGATTCGGGACAGATCAGTCATCGCCGGGCTCTTGTAGAAGGCTGTTGTCGGCATTGCAGATGTCCGCAGACTAGCGGTAAAAGCGGCAGGTTTGTAGATCTTTGCAACATTTGCCTGAAAAAGAACTGCGACAAAAAATCTCATCACAAACAAAAAATGGGAGCCGCCCTGTGTGGGAGCTGGCTTGCCGGCGATGCAGGCGCCAAGGTGTGTCAGTTACACCGAGGTGATGCTATCGCTGGCAAGCCAGCTCCCACAGGGGCCGCTCCCATTTTTGGTGGCGGTTGCTACGGCTTAGCGAACCCCATCCTGGCGCAACGCCGCTGGGGTGAAGTCGCTGGTGGTGGCGGTGAAGCCGAAGTCATACGCCTGCTTCTCTTCGTTCTTCATGCCCAGCGCCAGATAACGGCCGGACTGCAGGTCGTAGAGGGTTTCGAGGGCGTACCACGGCACTTGCTTGTCGTAGTAGTTCTCGGCATGGGCTTCGGCGACGCGCCACAATTGGCCACGGCCGTCGTAGTGGTCGATGACTGCGGCTTGCCAGGTGTCTTCGTCGATGAAGAAGTCACGTTTGGCGTAGATGTGGCGCTGGCCTTCCTTGAGGGTGGCGACCACGTGCCAGACGCGGCGCAGCTCGTAGCGGGCGAGGTCCTGGTTGATGTGGCCGGCCTTGATGATGTCGACGTACTTGAGCTTCGGATCGTCGATCTTGTAGCTGTTGGAGGCGATGTAGATTTCTTTTTTGCCTTCCAGCTTCCAGTCGTAGCGGTCCGGCGCACCGTTGTACATGTCGAGGTTGTCGGAGGTGCGCAGGCCGTCGGCTGCCGTACCCGGCCCGTCATAGGACACTTGCGGCGCCCGGCGCACGCGGCGCTGACCGGCGTTGTAGACCCACGCCGAACGCGGCTCTTTCACTTGGTCGAGGGTTTCGTGCACCAGCAGCACACCACCGGCCAGACGTGCCGGCGCGGTCACTTGCTGCTTGAAGTAGAACAGCACGTTGCCCGGGTTTTTCGGGTCGTAGTCCTTCATTTTGTCGCGGAACACGAACTGGTCGCGGAAGTACACCAGGCTGAACGAGCCGTTGGTTTGTGGGGTCGCCTGGGTCACCAGACGGGTCACGCTGCCGCCGCGATAACGGGTGATGTGGTTCCAGATGACTTCCACGCCGCTTTTCGGGATAGGGAACGGAATCGCGGTTTCGAAGTTTTCCAGGCCGTTGCCGCCGGACACCAGGTTGGTGTTGGTGGCGTTCTTCTTGATGGCGGCGAACACATCAGCCGGCACCGTGGCGCCGCGATGGGTCGGGTAGACCGGCATCTTGAAGGTGTCCGGGTAGCGCTTGAACATCGCGTACTGCCCAGGCGCCAGCTTGTCTTTGTACTGCTCGACGTTTTGCGCGGTGATGGTGAACTGCGGTTGTTCGCTGGCGTACGGGTTGGCCAGGAAACCCCGGGCGTCCACGGCGCCGGCATTGGTCGGCAACGGTGACCATTTGGGGATGGTGCCAGCGGCGTTACCGGCCATTTCAGCGCCCATCGGGGTCAGGGTCGTCCCCAGCTTGGCGGCTTCATCCGCCGAGACCGCCGCCATGACGTTGCTCGCCAGGATCGACAGCCCAAGCACACCCACGTGCAACAGACTTTTAGTTATTTTCATGCTCTGGTTCTTCCTGAAAACAAACTGCTTAAAGAGAGTGTGCTTAGAAGTTCACGCCGGCGCTCAGCGCGATGAAGTCGCGGTCATCCACCGTGGTGAACTTGCCACCAAAGAAGTTGGTGTAGTTCAGGCCTACGGTGTAGGTATTCTGGTACTCGGCATCGACACCCAGGCTGACGGCCTTGCGACCCTCTTCAAAGTTGCCGCCAGGACCTGGCGAATAACCTTTGACGTCATGTGACCAGGCCACGTTGGGCTTGAGGTTCACACCGGCAAACACATCCGGGTACTCCCAGATGGCGCGACCACGGTAGCCCCAGGAGGTGGCGGTGGTGAAACCATCGTTGTCGCAGTACTTGGAGACATTGCTGGCATCTGCGCCTGGGCCGGCGCCGCCGATAGTGGACGGGTTGAGGATCTGCGCACAGGTGTTACGCCCGCCAGTTGACGGCAACGCGCCAGGACCGAAGACCGGATCGCGGCCATAACGAACCTTGTTCTTGCTTTCGAGCCCACCCACATGCGTCACGCCCACTTCACCCACGAGGGTCAGACGGCTGGCACCCATCACCTGATCGAAAAAGTGCGTCAGGGTGGTCTGGAACTGAGTGATCTCCTTGCGACGGTAACCATTCAGGTCCTGGCCCTTGGCGCCGCTGAGCAGGGATGCATTCGAAAATGCGCCGCCCAGGTCTTTCACACCCGCATACAGGATGTCGGTGGTATTGAGCTGTACCGGCGCGTTAGGGCGATAGCTCAGCTCGCCACTCCAGGCAGTCCCGGTAGGCAGGGTGGTCGAGAAGCTCAAACCGTACAGACGGATATCTTCCGGGTACTCGATAAAATACTTGGAGTTACCCGCGATAAATACCGGAGCCAATGTGCCGAAGGCCGGTGCAATCGCATAGGCGGACGCGGGTGCCGCGGTTGCGCTGAAGATCGGCGCGCGGCTGTGGTAGTTCATGAAGTAGGCACCGAATTCGGTGTCCAGTGGCTCGAAGTTGTAGTGCATGGCCACGCCAAACTGGCCGCTGTCACGCGCATCCCGATCACCGCCACGACGAACCAGGGTGCCCTCTTCGTTGGTGTCCACGCCGCGCGCCGCGAATTGAGCGAGCGCCCCGCGACCCGCCGCCGTGGCGGCAATGGTCGAGCGTTTGGCAAGCAGGCGCAGGTTGTCGCTGCAGCCGTCGGAGACCACATCAGGCTGGGAGAAGAAGGTGCCGCAGTTGTCGGTAACGGTCTGGTCCCACTCCAGTTGGTAGAACGCTTCCGCCGACAGGTTATCGGTCAGCGTCTGCGACACGTAGAACATGTTGACGGGGATCAGGCCTTCCTTGATTTCAGCCCCCGGGCGACGGAATGCGGACACGTCGATGGGGTTAATCGAGTTGATACCGCCACCGATGAAGGTACTTTCACCCCAACTCACCACCTGCTTACCGAAGCGCACGTTGCCCGGCTGATCGGCGATGGTGTAGTTGTGATAGATGAAGGCGTCGAGGATCTGCCCACCGGAAGACTTGGCGCCTTCCTTGCGGTTGTTGTTGCTGACGTTCTTGAAGTCCAGGTCTTCGTTTTGCAGGGCAAAGTCGTACCAGTACTTGCCACGCACAAAAATGCCGGTGTCGCCGTATTTCAATTCAAGGTCATGGATACCCTTGAAGATCTTCGAGAAGGAATCGCCCTTGTCGAAGTTCAGGTGGCCGTCATCGGAGGTTTGCGACAACCCCTTGCCACCGTTGTTGACGCCGATCAGGTCCTTGTTTCGACCCGCAGTCGACCAGCTCGCCCCCACCGACAGGGATGAGTCAAAGCTACCTTCGATTTCACCGATATTGAAACTGACGCCGAATGCGGGCCCGGCGAGCGTAGAAGCGAGACTGACGGCCAGGGGCAGTCTTGCCCGGCGCCAGAACTGGTTTACTGAGGTCATCGACGCTACTCCATGTGCATTATTGTTATGGCAGTGAGTTCTGTCTTCTGGATGCATGTAACGGCCGGAATACAACGATTCCAATGCCGAACGGCAACCGAGCCCCCATGGCCCGAAGCACAACATCCTTGAAAAACTCTGAGAGGGACTATAGCCAGCGGGGGGTATCGCTTGATCCCTCTAAAGTGTGATTTGCATCACCGACCCGTCTGCCACAACCCTTTCGCCACGCCAACGAAGGTCGGCGGGGCAAGGATGGCTGAAAATTGGCAAATCACAAGTGAAGGCGCGAGATAGAGCATTGCCGCGCCCGGACGGGCGCGGCGAAAGGCGTCAGAGGGTGGAGAGGAAGGTGCTGTTGTTGGCCTGCCATTCAATGATGTCGATACGGATACGTTTTTTGTCGAGTTTTCCTACGCTGGTCTTGGGAATTTCCGTAACAACGGCGATCTGGCTTGGAATCGCCCACTTGCTCAAATGGCCCAGTTCGACGAAAGGCTTGAGGTGTTCCTTGAGCTCGCGAGCACCTATCACATGGCCATCACGCACCACCAGCAGCGCAAACGGGCGCTCGCCCCACTGCGGGTCGGCGATGCCCACCACCGCTACTTCGCGTACCGCCGGGTGGCGGCTGACCAGGTCTTCGAGGGCCAGCGAGGAGATCCACTCGCCACCGGTCTTGATCACGTCCTTGATGCGGTCGCGAATATCGATCACGCCAAACGCGTCGAGGGTGGCCACGTCGCCGGTGTGCATCCAGCCACCTTCCCACAGCTCGGCGCCTTTTTGCGGCTCGTTGTAATAACCCTCGGTCAGCCACGGTGCGCGCAGCACCAGCTCACCTTGTGACTCGCCGTCGGCGGGCAGGAAATTGCCCTCACTGTCGACAATCGCCGCCTCCACCAACGGCCCAGGCACGCCGGCCTTGATGCGGTAGGTGGTGCGCTCGTCCTCGGTGCCGGCCATCAGCTCTTCGTTGAGGTGGGCGCAGGACACCAGCGGCCCGGTCTCGGACATGCCATACGCGGCGGTCAGTTGAATGCCACGCGCCTTGGACGCTTCATACAGCGTGCGATTGAGCGCACTGCCGCCGATGACGATTTTCCAGCCGCCAAAATCCACGCCTTGGGCGGCCTTGGCGTTGAGCACCATTTGCAGGATGGTCGGCACGCAGTGGGAAAAGGTGACCTGTTCCTTGCGCCACAACTCCACCAGGTATTCCGGGTCGTAGCGGCCGGGGTAGACCTGTTTCAAACCGAGCATGGTCGCCACATACGGCAGGCCCCAGGCGTGTACGTGGAACATCGGCGTGATCGGCATGTACACGTCGTTGGTGCCCAGCAGGCGCACACTGTCGACGCTGCCCATGATGGTCGCCACGCCCATGGTGTGCAGCACCAGCTGGCGGTGGGTGAAGTACACGCCCTTGGGGTTGCCGGTGGTGCCGGTGGTGTAGAAGGTGGTGGCGACGGAATTTTCGTCGAAATCCTGGAAGTCATACCTGGGGCTGGCGGCCGCCAGCAGGGTTTCGTACTCGCCGACCAGGTTGGGCAGCTCGGCGGTGTTGGCGTCGCCGTCGGTGAGCAGCAGGGTCTTGTCGACCGTGGTCAGGTGCCCGGCGATGGCCTGGTAAAGCCCCACGAACTCACTGTTGACCAGCACAAAGCGGTCCTCGGCGTGGTTCATGGTGTAGAGAATCTGTTCCGGCGACAGGCGCACGTTGATGGTATGGATCACCGCGCCGATCATCGGGATGGCGAACATGCATTCCAGGTAACGGTGGCTGTCCCAGTCCATCACGGCGACGGTGTCACCGGCCTTGACCCCGGCTTCGGTGAGCACATTGGCCAGGCGCGCCACGCGCTCGATCAGGGTTGGGTAGGTGTAGCGCAATTTGTCGCGGTAGATGATTTCCCGGGTCTTCTCGTAACGCGCCCCGGACATCAACAGGCGTTTGATCAACAGCGGGTATTGGTAAGCGCCTTCGGCGGGCGGGATAACACGGGTCTGCAACATACGAATCCCTTATCTGACTGCACGGTCTTGGCTTGAAGACCTGCACTTTAGAGAGCTTATGTGTCAGCCAAATCAGCCAAAGGAATGATTTGTAGAACCCAATGAATGCTAGCTTTGCGCCATTATTGGAGCCTCACAGCGATTCCCTGTGGGAGCTGGCTTGCCTGCGATAGCGTCGCCTCGGTGCAACAGATACACCGAGGTGCCTGCATCGCGGGCAAGCCCGACTCCCACAGGGGCCGTGTTTTACCCCGTGTGGTGTTACTTCATGCTGGTAAACGCCAACTTCACCCCAATCGCAATCAACACGGCGCCCATGGTCCGATCAAACCAATGCCCCATCCGCGCAAATCCCGCACGCACCCGCTGCTGGCTGAACAGCATTGCCACCAGGCAAAACCACAGCGCCGTCGCCACCGCCAAATACACACCGTAACCGGCCTGGATCGCCAGCGGCGTGTGCGGGTTGATCACCACGGTGAACAGCGACAGGAAAAACAGCGTGGCCTTGGGGTTCAAGCCATTGGTCACAAAACCTGCGGTAAAGGCCCCGCGCGGGGTGCGCTCGCCCGCTTCACGGTGCAACTCGCCCTCGGCAACCGGCTTGGCCGGCTGCGCGCGCAAGGCCTTGAAGCCGATGTACAGCAAATACGCGGCGGCGGCCCATTTCAGCGCGTTGAACAGCACGATGGACTGCGAAACGATCAAGCCAATCCCGAGCAACGAGTAACCCACGTGCAGGAAAATCGCCGAACCCACACCCAGCGCGGTCCAGGTGCCGGCGCGGCGGCCATGGGTCACACTCTCACGCACCACCACGGCGAAATCCGGGCCGGGGCTGGCCACCGCCAACAAGTGAATCAAGGCTACGGTCAAAAACTCGGCGGCGTACATGCTCACTCCATTAAGTAACTGATTATTTCATCTGATAGGCTCGGCAGATTACGCCTTCGAACCCTGTCGCAAAAGGTACAGTTGATGACGAACAATCGCCGCGCCGTCTTCCTTGATCACCCGTCCCTGGACCTGGGGGACCTCGACCTCAGCGAATTGCGCAACAGCTTCAGCGACCTGCAGCTGTACGCGCATACCACGCCGCAGAATGTGATCGAACGCCTGCAAGGCGCCCGAGTCGCTATCAGTAACAAGATCGCACTCAACACCGAAACCCTGGAAGCCTGCCCCGAGCTCAAGCTGATCCTTGTTTCAGCCACCGGCACCAACAACGTCGACCTCGACGCGGCCCGCGCCCATGGCATTACCGTGAGCAACTGCCAAGGCTACGGCACGCCGTCGGTGGCGCAGCATACGATCATGCTGTTGCTCAACCTGGCGACGCGCTTGAAGGACTATCAACGGGATGTGGCTGCCGGCAAGTGGCAAGCGGCCAAGCAGTTCTGCCTGCTGGACTACCCGATTGTCGAGCTGGAAGGCAAAACCCTTGGCCTGCTCGGCCACGGCGAACTGGGCAGTGCCGTGGCACGCCTGGCCGAAGCCTTCGGCATGCGTGTGGTGCTCGGCGCGATTCCGGGGCGCCCGGCCCGTGCCGACCGCGTGCCGCTGGATGAGCTGCTCACGCAGGTCGACGCGTTGACCCTGCACTGCCCGCTCAATGAACACACCCGCGACTTTATCGGCGCCCGCGAGCTGGCGTTGCTCAAGCCCGGCGCGTTTATCGTCAACACCGCGCGCGGTGGCTTGATCAACGAACAGGCACTGGCAGACGCCCTGCGCAACGGCCACTTGGGCGGCGCCGCCACCGATGTGCTGAGCGTTGAGCCACCGGTAAATGGCAACCCGCTGCTGGCCGGTGACATCCCCCGCCTGATCGTCACGCCGCACAACGCCTGGGGCAGCCGCGAAGCGCGGCAGCGTATCGTCGGCCAATTGGCGGAAAACGCCCGAGGCTTTTTCAGCGGCGCCCCGCTGCGCGTCGTCAGTTGATAAACTGCGCCCCTTTTCAAGGAGCAGACCATGGATCCGCGCAGTGAAGTACTGCTTCGTCAGGCCGAACTTTTTCAAGGCAACCTGCTGCTGGTAGGGTTGCCCGCCGACGATTTGCTCGGCCGCCTGCCCAATGCCCACGGCTGGAGCTGGCACGCCGGCGACCAGGCGGCGCTCGACGCACGTTTCCCCGAGCGCAGCCTGTTCGGCGTCAACGTGCCCGAACGCGGGTTTGATGCGGCGGTGATTTTCCTGCCCAAGTCCAAGGACCTCACCGACTACCTGCTCAACGCCGTGGCCGCGCGCTTGCCCGGCGCCGAGCTGTTTCTGGTCGGCGAGAAAAAAGGCGGCATCGAAAGCGCCGCCAAGCAGATGATCCCGTTCGGCAAGCCGCGCAAGCTCGACAACGCGCGGCACTGCCAACTGTGGCAAGTCACCGTGGCCAATGCGCCGCAAGCCGTCGAGCTGGAAAGCCTGGCGCAGGTGTTCGACGTGCCGTTGGCCGAAGGGCCGCTCAAGGTGGTGAGCCTGCCGGGCGTGTTCAGCCACGGTCGTCTGGATCGCGGCACCGAACTGTTGCTGGAACACCTGGACAAGCTGCCCAGCGGGCACTTGCTGGACTTTGGTTGCGGCGCCGGTGTGCTCGGGGCGGCGGTCAAGCGTCGCTACCCGCATAACACGGTGACGATGCTCGACGTGGATGCATTTGCCGCCGCCAGCAGTCGCCTGACATTGGCAGCCAATGGCCTGGAAGCCGAAGTGTTGACCGGTGACGGCATCGACGCCGCGCCGATGGGTTTGAACGCGATTTTGAGCAACCCGCCGTTTCATGTCGGGGTGCACACGGATTATTTCGCCACGGAAAACCTGCTGCGAAAAGCCGCGAAACACCTGGCAAAAGGCGGCGAACTTCGCTTGGTTGCCAACAGCTTCCTCAAGTATCAGCCGCTGATCGAAGAGCATTTGGGCGTGTGTGCAATCAAGGCCGAAGGCAATGGTTTTCGCATTTATCGTGCCAAACGCGGCTGATGGCTTTTTGAAAAAGAAGGCTTGCCGAATGGGTTTTGCCTAGGCAGAATCCGCTCCGTCCTAGGGGAGTAGTCTCCCACGAGCGCCATGCTCGTCCGGCATACGTCAACATACTTGGTCAACAGACCATGGCGTATGCGACCCAGGAGTCCGCACAGACGGACCGGGGTTTGACAAGACCTATGACACGCACACCTTACCCGGGGCGGGAAGGCTGTACGTGTCATAGCCGTGTCGACCCGCCCCTGGAAACCTACCTGATGCTGGATTCATTACTCGTTCCTACCGCAATCGTTGCCTTGGCCGAAATCGGCGACAAGACGCAGCTGCTCGCGCTCATCCTGGCCGCACGCTTTCGCAAACCCTGGCCGATCATCGCCGGCATCGTCGCCGCGACCCTGGCCAACCATGCGGCCGCCGGCGCCGTGGGGGCCTGGTTCGGCAGTTTCTTCTCGGATGCGGTGTTGCACTGGATCCTCGCGGCGAGCTTCTGTGCCACGGCGCTGTGGACCTTGGTACCAGACAAACTCGACGATGACGAAGCCAGTACCACGCGCAAGTTCGGCCCGTTCCTGACCACGCTGATTGCGTTCTTCCTTGCCGAAATCGGTGACAAGACGCAGATCGCCACGGTGATGCTGGCGGCGCAATACCCTGAGCTGTGGCTGGTGATTATCGGCACCACGCTGGGCATGCTGATTGCCAACGTGCCGGTGGTTCTGGCAGGGAATTTTGCGGCGGAGAAACTGCCGTTGACGTTGATTCGCAGGCTGGCGGCTACGGCGTTCTTCGTTCTGGCGGTGGTGGCGGTGTACAAGGCCATGCAGAGCAGCGGCTGGATCTAGACCGACCTGATCGTTCCCACGCTCCGCGTGGGAATGCATTCTGTGACGCTTTGCGTCGCGCCTTTTAGAGCGGACGCAGAGCGTCCAGAGCGGCATTCCCACGCAGAGCGTGGGAACGATCGATCAATCAGGATTTTTTGGCCTGCTGATACAACGGCATCACCTTCGGAATCGCCGCCTGCAATGAGGCGATTCGGCTGTCGGATGCCGGGTGCGTGCTCATGAATTCTGGTGGCGCGCCCTCCGAAGCCTTCGCCATCTTGTTCCAAAGCGTGATGGCTGCGTTCGGGTTGTAGCCGGCACGGGCCGAGAGTTCCAGGCCGATCAGGTCCGCTTCGTTTTCATTCGCACGACTGTTAGGCAAGGTCATGCCGTAGTTGGCCACGGTATCGGCCAACGCCAGGCTGTCCTGGCCCAGACCGAACAGCGCACCGGCGCCCTGCTTGGCCATCTGGATTCCATAGGCCTTGGACATGGCCTCACGCCCGTGTTCACGCAACGCGTGGGCGATTTCATGGCCCATCACCGCCGCCAGCTCGTCATCGGTGAGCTTGAGGTTGTCGATCAACGCGCTGTACACAAAGATCTTGCCGCCAGGCCCGCAGTTGGCGTTCATCTCATCGCTTTTGATCAGGTTCACTTCCCACTTCCACTGCGCCGCATCCGGGCGGAAAGTCGGTGCTTGGGCGATCAGACGATTGGCGATGGCCTGCACGCGCTTGGCGTTGGCGCTGGTCTTGTCGAGCATGCCTTTGCCGCTCGCCTCACCCAGCGTCTGCTGGTAGGACTGGGCATACATCTGGTCGACTTCCTGGCTCGACAGCATGCTGAACATGTACTGCTTGCGCTCTACCCCAACGGCCCCGCCGCTGGTGGTGTTAA
Source organism: Pseudomonas sp. MONT-RG-20F-20-E-7-02 (assembly GCF_022662395.1). Lineage (NCBI taxonomy): Bacteria > Pseudomonadati > Pseudomonadota > Gammaproteobacteria > Pseudomonadales > Pseudomonadaceae > Pseudomonas > Pseudomonas sp. MONT-RG-20F-20-E-7-02. Next base: position 261,919 of record NZ_JAKNQN010000007.1, on the reverse strand, counting down.
CCGACTGGCAACCGGCCAGCAACATCGCCGCAACCAACCCACTTACCGCCAATGACTTCTTCATGAACACGCTCCCTGAAAACATGGCGCGTATCGTAGGCGCTCATGTGTATCAGCGCCAGATACACAAGACGTGTAACCGCTAACTTTCAGATACATCCCACACACCCACAGCGGCGGCGAACAGCCCATTTGCGACATCCGGCACTATTTCACCGGCCCGGCCTTAAGCCTCCCGCGCCCGTGGCCGATACAAAAAGGCAGCCCATCTGCCCTTGCGCCCGGAGCCTTCATGAAATTCAAGTCGATTCAGTTTTCTGTCGCCGCACTGACCGGCGCCATCGTGCTGAGTGTGGTCGCGGTGCTGGTGCTCTACGCCGTGTTTGCCGGCGCGCGCACCCAGGAACTGGTGCAGGAACGCACCCAGGCGCAATTCGAGCAGATCATCGAGCAACGCCTGACCGCATTGGCGCAAACCCAGGCCACGTTGATCCAGCGTGAATTGGAAGCACCGCTGGTGACCGCCAAAGGCCTGGCCACCGCCAACGCCCTGCTCGGCATGAAGGGCGCCAACGGCGAGCCGGCCCTGCAAGTGGGCCGCGAACAACTGATCAACCTGCTGCACGAAACCGTGGTGCGCAACCCGAAAATCCTCGGCGCTTATATCGGCTGGGAACCCAATGCGATCGACCACAATGACGCCGCCTACGTAAACACGCCGATTGTCGGCATGGCCGCCGACGGCCGTTTCCTGCCGTGGTGGTATCGCAATGCCGATGGCAGCCTGGGCCTGGATAAACTCGCCGACGTCAACGACCAGAACATTCTTTCCACCGGCGTGCGCGCCAGTGAGTACTACCTGTGTTCCAAAGAGAGCAAAAAGCCCTGCGCCATCGACCCCGCGCCTTACAAGGTCGGCAACGCGATGGTGATGCTCGCCTCGTTTATCGAACCGATCATGATCGACGGCACCTTCCAGGGCATTGTCGGCGCCGACCTGTCGGTGAACTTCATCCAGGACATGCTCACCCGCGCCGACCAGAACCTCTATAACGGCGCCGGTGAACTGGCGCTGATTTCCAGCAATGGGCGCCTGGTGGCGTACACCAAAGACGCTAGCAAGCTCGGCGAAAAAGCCACCGACCTGCTCGACAGCAATGAGCTGGCCAACCTCGGCCAGCTGAAAGTCGGCGAAGTGCGCTACGACATCGACAAGGAACACGGGCATATCGAGCTGTTCCTGCCGTTCAACATCGGCCAGGCCGAAGCGCGCTGGACCTTGATGCTGCAACTGCCGCTGAGTGCGGTGATGGCCGACTCGCAGCAACTGCAAAGCGACCTGCAAGCCCAGCGCAAGACCGACACCTTCGGCATGGCCATGGTCGGCCTGCTGATCGCCTGCATCGGCTTGCTGGTGATCTGGCTGGTGGGCCACGGCATCGCCCGCCCGCTCAAGCAAATGGTGGCCATGCTCAACGACATCGCCCAAGGCGAAGGCGACCTGACGCGCCGCCTGACCAGTGACCGCGCCGATGAACTGGGCGCCATCGCCACGGGCTTCAATACCTTCCTGATCAAGCTGCAGGGCATGATCACCCAAGTGGTGAGTTCTGTGCAGAAGGTCAGCGATTCGTCGGAGCACACCGCCGATATCGCGATTCGCACCAACCAGGGCGTGCATAAACAGATGGTCGAGATCGACCAGGTGGCCACCGCCGTGCACGAGATGACCGCCACCGCCCAGGACGTGGCACGCAACGCCACCCAGGCCGCGCAAGCCGCCAGCCATGCCGACCAGGCCGCCAGCCAAGGGATGCGCATCGTGCGCGACACCTCCACGTCCATCGGCGCGCTGGCCGAAGAAATTGGCCGCGCGGTGAGCGTGGTGCAAACCCTAGCCAAGGACAGTGAGAACATCAACGCGATCCTCACAGCGATTCGCGGGATTGCCGAGCAGACCAACCTGCTGGCGCTCAACGCCGCCATCGAGGCGGCACGCGCCGGCGAACAAGGCCGTGGCTTCGCGGTGGTGGCCGATGAGGTGCGCAACCTGGCGCAGAAAACCCAGAAGGCCACCGAAGAAATCCAGGCCATGATCCAGCAGCTGCAACAAGGCACGCGCGATGTGGTGAAGGTGATGGAAGACAGCCAGAACCGTACCGATGAAAGCGTGCAGCATGCGGCGAAGGCGGCCGAGGCGCTGGAAACGATTACTCAGGCGGTGTCGGTGATCAATGACATGAACACCCAGATTGCCAGCGCGGCCGAGGAGCAGAGCGCGGTGGCTGAGGACATCAACCGCAATGTGATCAATATCGGCCAGGTGGCCAATGAAGTGGCGGGCGGCGCGGATGAATCGAGTGCGGCGAGTGCGGATTTGACCAAGCTGGCGGAGCAGCAGCGGCGGTTGATCAATCAGTTCAAGGTTTAGGGATTGGCGGTGGTCTTGAGACCGCTATCGCAGACAAGCCAGCTCCCACATTTGGATCTGTGAATACAGTCAATGGTGGGAGCTGGCTTGCCTGCGATGGGGCCAGTGAATCCAACCTCAGCCCGGGGTCAGGCACTCCGGCCCATTCAGCTTCGGATCATTGACCATATTGGCCAACACCCGCTCGCGCAACGCAGCCGGCTCACCCGCCAACAAGCCCTGCAACACATGCAATGGCGTCTGCGGATTCAGCCACGCCTCTTGCCCCGCCGCGTCCAGAATCAACGGCCGCCGCTGACTCTGCGCCGCCTGGGTCACCACTGCGGTACTCAGCCACACTTGCTCCTGCACCGGATACGCTTCCCAGATCGCGGCAAAAAACAACGTCGAGCCCTCCCCCGGCGTCAGCCAATACGGGCGCTTGCGCTGGGTGCCACGCCATTCGTAAAAGCCATTGGCCGGCAGCAGGCAGCGGCGCTGGCGAAAGGCTTCGCGAAACATCGGTTGTTCGGCCAGGGTTTCGGCGCGGGCATGGGCTGGCGTGCGGGAAAGGTCGGTCAGCCAGGGCGGCGTCAGGCCCCAGCGCGCGCGGGCCAGGGTGCGCTGACCTTCTTCCAGGCGTTGGATCAGCACCGAATCATTCGGGGAAATGTTCCACTGGGCCTGCTGATCGGCAGGGAAGCCGGGCAAGGCTGCAAAGGCGGGGTTCCAGCGAAACAGGGCATAACGTCCACACATGGGGTAACACGACTCTTGGGTAAACCGACCGACAGCCTAACAGACCAATACGTCGGGGAAGCTGTCGGGTTCATCGCCGGGCAGTGGTTGCGCGCCGTTGTAGGCGGTAATCAGCTCGCGGGCGTAGGCAGCCTGGTCGTTGTCCACTTCCAGGCCCAGCAGGCCGAAAATCGGCAACTCGCCGGTGCCACCGAGCAAATGGCGCCCCACCAGGTGCGCCTCAATGCCTTCGCTGGCGAGCATCTGCTGCAGCAGTTCGCCTTCCATCAGGTTTTCCGGTTCGTAGATTCGCTGCATGGGCGTACCTGTCACTCGTTTTCGCTGCGGACCGTGAGCATCCATTCGTCATCGTGTACCTGCAGATCAAAGATAATCGGCCGGCAACACACCGGGCAGTCTTCAATGTATGACTGATCGCCGCCGGAAAGGTCCAACACGGCCTCGGCTGGCTCACCACAATAAGGACAATCGTACGACTCGGTTTCCAGCATCGCGGTCTCCCAGGTGACTTGTGCGTATAATCGCCGGTCTATTTACAGGGCTATTCACGGCAGAGCCAATATTGCGGCCGCACCCTGATATTTCCTTTACTTAACACTAGCCGTTTCTAACAAGAGAGCATGATGGGCGAATTCGATACCATCCGACCTTACAACGACAGCGAAGTCCCGGCAGTGCTGGCACGTCTGTTCAGTGACAAGGCCTTTCTGGACATCCTGACCCACTTTCGTTTCCCGCGCTTTGCCGGCGCCCTGGGCTGGCTGCTCAAGCCAATGATCGCCCGCAAGCTGCGCCGCGAGTTCGCTGGCGTCACCACCGTGGCCACGCTGCAGGACAAAGTCGAATATTACGTCGACCACACCATTGACCGCGCGACCGACGGCGTTACTTATACCGGCGTCGAGCAGCTCAAGTCCGGCACTGCCTACCTGTTTCTGGCCAACCACCGCGACATCGTGATGGACCCGGCCTTCGTCAACTACGCCGTGTATCACGCCGGGCTGCCGACGCCGCGCATCGCCATTGGCGACAACCTGCTGCAAAAGCCGTTCGTCAGCGACCTGATGCGCCTGAACAAGAGCTTCATCGTGCACCGCTCGATCACCGGGCGGAAGGAGAAGATGGCGGCGTACAACTTGCTGTCGGCCTACATCAACCATTCGATCCGCAACGATTGCCAGTCGATCTGGATCGCCCAGGCCGAAGGGCGTGCCAAGGATGGCGATGATCGCACCGAGTCGGCGATCCTCAAGATGTTCCACGTCAGCCGCAAGGATGAGCCGTTTGCCGAGGTGATCCAGTCGTTGAACCTCACGCCGGTGTCGATCAGCTACGAATACGACCCGTGCGATACAGCCAAGGCGCGCGAGCTGTATATCCGTGCCACCACCGGCACCTACACCAAAGCGCCGGGCGAAGATGACGTGAGCATTGCCCTCGGCATCACCGGCTACAAAGGCCGCGTGCACATCAACTTTGCACCGCCGATCACCGAACGTTTTGAAGACACCAAGCTACTGGCGGTGGAAATGGACCGGCAGATTCTCGGTGGTTATCGGTTATTCCCGGTGCATTACCTGGCGTATGCGCAATGGAGCGACGCCGACCCGCAATTGCAGGTGCCGACGGCGGCCGAAGTGTTCCCGGCGGATGAGTTGGCCAAGGCCAAGGCGGAATGGGAGCGGCGCCTGAACGAATGCCCGGCCGAACACCGCCCGTACCTGGTGGTGCAGTACGCAACGCCGGTGCGTAATCAGTATCGGGTTAAAGCCGGGATTCCCCTCTAAACACTGAAGCAAAACATGTGGGAGCCGGGCTTGCCCGCGATGGCGGCGTATCAGCACCGAATTTATCGACTGACACACTGCTATCGCAGGCAAGCCAGCTCCCACACTTGTTTGTGCCTGACCAACATTTCGCGCCCGCCGCCGTTCAAATGTGGGAGCCGGGCTTGCCCGCGATGGCGGCGTGTCAGCACTGAATTTATCGACTGACACACTGCTATCGCGGGCAAGCCCGCTCCCACATTTGTTTTGTGGTGTTTGTTAGAGGTGGGTGCTGAGCCAGGAGACGCCCAGCGCCAGAGCAAGGCAGGCAAACCCGACGCGGTAAGCCAGGCGATGCGCCCGTTCGGTGCGCACATCCAGAAACAACATCGGTTGGTCGATAGCGCGATCTTCGCTTTGCGCGGTCAGGTCGGCCAGCGCACGTTGCTCGCGTAGACGGGTAATAAACAGCAGCGCTGCACCCGGGCAGGCCAACAATAAAGCCACAGCATTGATCAGCAGTGCGGGCAGCGCCATCGCGCACCTCAGTCGGACAGTGTTCTGGTATCAATTCAGATACAAACCTGAACGATATTGGCATCCTGCCGCTGAAACGTTCCGTCCCCCATGTACGATTAATGTATCCATTAATTTACAGCGTCACCTGAACGTCACCTTAACAAGCCACTCTGTTGCCCTTCGAACGCTCAGGAGCTCGTCATGTTGCATGCGCAAAACCAGGATCGGCTGTATCTGATCGCCCCGACGGATGAACAGGAGGCGCTTGTCGGCGGCTTGGCGTTCAACGTTCAGGATCGCCACTGGCTGGTGTATTGCGCGCTGGGTGGGCACCAGCATGCCGACCTGCCGGAGCTGGACCTGCTCACCGGCGTGAGTGTGCTGGACTTGTATGTCGAAACGGCTGCATGAACGTTACAGGCATAAAAAAACCGGGCTCATCACTGAGCCCGGTGATCGTTCCCACGCTCTGCGTGGTAACGGCGATCAGGGCGCTGCGCGCCCGCCCGACGGTTACTGCGAGCTGAGAAGCGAACCGATGCTCGGGTCTTTGAACAAACGTGTCAGCGCGTCGCTCAACACGTCGCTGACCAGCTTGGTGTTGGTTTCCTGATTCGGCGACATGCCAAAACGCTGGTTCAGCGAGGCGCCGTAGCGGCCACTGTAGCGGCGCGTACCGGCACTGACGTCGGACTTGAACGTCGCGCCAATCGAGGCCTCAGTCACATACAGGCCTTCCTTGGGCGACTGGTACTTCAGTTCGGCAAGGGTGATGGTCAATTGAGGCGCGCCCGGCGAGTTGGCCGGGGTGAAGCCCAGCAGACGCACGGCGGCTTCAGCCTGGGCTTGCAGCTTGGGCAACACGTCCTGGCCTTGTACCGAAATCAGCGCAGTCTCAGGGTACAGGCCGCCGCGCGAGCCCAGGGTCGGCGACGGACGACCATCTACCACACGCACCGATACCGGCTGACCGTGGCCGACAGGGGCCAACTGTGCGGTGACTTTAGGTTGCGGGCTGAGTTGTTGCGGGCTGTTGGCGCAGCCAACCAGGGTCAAACTGGTCACAGTGATCAAACCGAACAACAGGCGTTGCAACATACTCATTTCTCCAGGACTAGATGCAAACAGGCCGCCAGTATAACGGTGCACACGCGCCACTCACCAGCCATCCTGAACGGCAGCTGAAGGCGGGCTCAAATTACAATTTCGCATAAATCCGTCATTTCAATGTCATGGCACACTGGCAACCTTCAAGCATGTAACGTAACAGGTACAAAGCCATGCGCCTTCTCAAGTCATTGTTCATGCCTCGCGGCCGTCATCGGCACTATGCCCTGCTCGATTGCCATGGCCATTGCCTGGCGTTCAAACAGTGCAGCTTGCCGCCCGTCGGCGACGGCTGGGTGGAGGTCGCAGAGACACACCTGGGCTGGATGCACCGTCCGCTGCCGGCGAGTGCCAGGATCAGCCCGAAGGTTGCACACGCGCAAACCCGGCATGCGTTGGCCTCCTGACCGAGACGCTAATAAAAGTCATAAAACACGCCCATTTCCCTGACGTTCTTCGCTACAATCTCCCCCCGATTATAAGGACGTCTCCTGATCGGGCCTCGCAGCATCGTTAATGCCTCGGTATTAACCCCAAAATCGCCCACAGAGAGCCGCCCACACAGATCGAGTGAAGCTGGCGCGCTTGCTGTTTTCTTTGCAAACCTCCCGCCTTACCGAATCTGCCAGAGCTGCCATTGCGCTCGGCCACTTGAGTTGTTTGCCCGTTTTGCCGCGTGTCGGCAGAGGTTTGCGGGCCAGGTGCCAGGCTGGGGCAGCCCTTTTTTGAGGTTCACGTCTTCAAAAGAGCGTGAAAAAACGGGTTTTCACAACTTCACAAGAGTGTGGCGAGCAAATGAATAGTTTGGCGTTTGTACAAGCACCATCAGCGTCTGGAACAGCCCAACCACACAGGACCGAGTACTCCTCAAAAACCGGAGCTTGAGCCTGTCCGCTACGGATTGGTTGCACAAATCACACGCTTTGACCATAAGTCGAATTGCCACAGGCGCCCATGAATGCGTTCATAGGCAGATTAGCCCGGCAGGAAGCGTGTGCTGAAGATGCAAAGAATTGCGAAACGGACATGGCGATCCTGGCCATGGGTAACCTGGGGCAACACGTGAACCGCCCCGTCACTCCTGGCAGCCATGCCGTCAATTTGGTGCTGCAGATTTTGGAGACGCGTTAAATGGCGCATAACGAAGCAGTCGACGTAGTTCTGGTAGGGGCCGGCATCATGAGTGCCACCCTGGCCGTTCTGCTCAAAGAGCTCGACCCCGGCCTCAAGCTGGAAGTCGTTGAGCTGATGGATTCGGGTGCCGCGGAAAGTTCCAACCCGTGGAACAACGCCGGTACCGGTCACGCCGGTCTGTGTGAGCTGAACTACACGCCGCAGGCCGCCGATGGCTCCATCGACATCAAGAAAGCCGTGCACATCAACACCCAGTTCGAGGTGTCGAAGCAGTTTTGGGCGTACCTGACCAAAAAAGGCACCTTTGGCTCGTCCAAATCCTTTATCAGCCCGGTGCCGCACCTGAGCTTTGTGCAGGGTGACAAAGGCGTTTCCTTCCTCAAGAAGCGCTTTGAAACCCTCAGCCAGCACCACGCGTTCTCGGACATGCACTACACCGAAGACCGCAGCGAAATGGCCGAGTGGATGCCACTGATGATGCCCGGCCGCCCACTCGACGAAAAAATCGCTGCCACCCGTGTGATGAATGGCACTGACGTCAACTTTGGCGCCCTGACCAACCAACTGCTGTCGCACCTGACCAGCGCACCGGATGCCCAGGTCAAGTACAGCAAGCGTGTCACCGGCCTCAAGCGTAATGGCGCAGGCTGGACCGTAAGCATCAAGGACGTCAACAGCGGCAACAGCCGTGAAGTCGACGCCAAGTTCGTGTTCCTCGGTGCCGGTGGCGCGGCACTGCCGTTGCTGCAAGCCTCGGGGATCGAAGAAAGCAAAGGCTTCGGTGGCTTCCCGGTCAGCGGCCAGTGGCTGCGTTGCGACAACCCGGAAGTGGTCAAGCATCACCAGGCCAAGGTCTACAGCCAGGCTGCGGTGGGTTCGCCGCCGATGTCCGTGCCACACCTGGACACTCGCGTCGTCGAGGGCAAGAAATCCCTGCTGTTCGGGCCATATGCCGGTTTCACCACCAAGTTCCTCAAGCACGGCTCGTTCCTTGACCTGCCGCTGTCGATTCGCGCCGGCAACATCGGCCCGATGCTGGCCGTGGCCCGCGACAACATGGATTTGACCAAGTACCTGGTCAGCGAAGTGCGCCAATCCATGGAACAACGCCTGGAATCCCTGCGCCGCTTCTACCCGGAAGCGAAAGCCGAAGACTGGCGCCTGGAAGTGGCCGGCCAAAGGGTGCAGATCATCAAGAAAGACCCGAAGAAAGGCGGCGTGCTGCAATTCGGCACCGAGCTGGTCGCGGCCAAAGACGGCTCGCTGGCAGCCCTGCTGGGCGCGTCCCCGGGCGCTTCGGTGACGGTGTCGATCATGCTGGAGTTGATCGAGCGCTGCTTCCCGGAAAAAGCCGCCGGTGAGTGGGCGGCCAAGCTGCACGAGATCTTCCCGGCGCGGGAAAAAGTGCTGGAGACGGATGCCGAGTTGTATCGCAAGATCAACACGCAGAACAACATCAGCCTGGAACTGGTTGAGCAAAGCAACGAAGCCGAAAGCTACGCTTGAGGACGTGACGCAGAGCGTCACAGGATGCACTCCCACGCAGAGCGTGGGAACGACCAATAAAAACGCCCCTCGGGGCGTTTTTTATGTCTCGCGTAATCAGCCGCGGGCGGCGTTGATCAGTTCGATGTACTCATCGGCGTTGCGCTGATCCTTGATCAGGTCAACGAAGGTCTGGCCATGCTCGTCCTTGCCGTCCAGGTCCAGGCCAGCTTCCTTGAAAAAGCCCAGGAACCGCCCAAAGTCATCGATACGCAGGCCACGGTAGGCCTTGATCAGCTTGTGCAGGGACGGTGAAGTCGCGTCAACCGGCTCGAAGTCCAGGAACAACTTGATCTGGTCGTCGCCGATCTCGTCACCAATCACCTGTTTCTTATCTTTACGCATTACCGACTCCAGCCTGCAGACATTTACACGGGAGAGGAAGTCTACCTGCCAGACACCTCCTTCGAAAACAACCAAACACTCCCACATTGACTGCAATCGGCTCAATTACTTTGCGCGAACCGCACCGGTATGCAGATCCGCCCAGATATGCCCATTGGCATAACTGAGGAACTGCACATACACCGTGTCATTGCGCAGCAAGTCGACAATCACGCGGTACTGCGCCACCGGGTAAGACAACGTCAGGGTTTTGCTGGCGTCATCGTACAGCGGCTTTTTCAGGCTTTTGCTTTCGGCATCAAAATTGAGCACCACCTGAGCGATGGTCGCGCCTTTGTTCAGGGCTTTGCCCTTGAGACGAATCATCAGCGGCGACGTTACCGGGATCGGCTGCTGGGTGGATTGCCGCTGGTTGCCGACCACTACCGCGTACTCGGTGATTTGCAGCAATTGCTGTTGATCAGGGGTTTGCGCGCGCAGGGTAAGGTCGTCCGGCGGCAGAAATTGGCTGTGCATCAATGCTGGAGCGGCAGACAAAGGCAAACTGAAGATCAACGCCAAGGCGGCGCAACTGCGGATCAAAACACTCATGTACACCTCCGAAGGGGCAGCCATGCTAGCACGCAGGTCAGCTTTGAACGGCCTACATCATGCCCGACATTTCTGGTTGCACTGGCCTGATTGAAAGAACACGCGAAGGCTGTAGATTCCCAGCTCAACCAAAATAACAAGAGTCTCGCCCATGACCACGAATCCTGTTGAACACATCCAAACACAGCTTAAAGCACTTACTGCCTTGAGACGCGACCTTCACGCGCACCCAGAGCTGGGGTTTGATGAACACCGAACCAGCGAGATTGTTGCCGGCTTTCTTGAAGAAAACGGTATTGAAGTACACCGTGGGCTGGCGGGAACCGGCGTAGTCGGCGTCATTCAGGGCACGCAGCCCGGTGCAAGCATAGGCCTGCGTGCGGACATGGACTGCCTGCCCATGTTCGAAGCCAACGACTTCGCCCACCGCTCCATCCACCCGGGCCTCATGCACGGCTGCGGGCATGACGGGCATACAGTGATGTTGATGGCCGCTGCGCGTTACCTGGCTCAGACGCGTCGATTCAGTGGCGAAGCCGTTGTGATTTTCCAACCCGCCGAAGAAGGCGGCGGCGGTGCTCGCGTAATGATCGAACAAGGGCTCTTCAAGCAGTTCCCAGTGGATTCGGTGTATGCCTTGCACAACAACCCCGACTACCCCGCCGGGGTCATTGCCGTACAGCCCGGCCCGGTGGAAGCGGCGGCGGACAGCTTTGAAATTGTGGTAATCGGCCGCGGCGGCCATGCGGCCATCCCTCACGCCGCAATCGACCCGGTGCTGGCTGCCAGCCATATCATTGTCGCCTTGCAGAGCATTATCAGCCGCAACCTGCACCCATTGGAGTCGGGGGTCGTGACGGTGGCCAGCCTGCAAACCAGCCAGCTCACGGCGAACAACGTTATTCCCGCCCACGTTAAGATGATCGGAACCGCACGCAGCTTTACCAACGCCAATCGAGATCTGCTGGAGAAACGCATTGGCGAAATCGCCCATGGCGTTGCGACCGCGTTTGGCGCTACTGTCACCTATGACTATCAACGAGGTTACCCCGCAACCGTCAATCATCCCGAGCAGGCATTGTTCGCGGCAGGCGTTGCCAAAAGTCTGGTTGGAGAGGCAAACGTGAGGTGTAACGAACCCCTCACCATGGGCGCCGAAGACTTTTCATACATGCTGCAGGAGCGGCCGGGGGCCTATATTTACCTCGGCCAAGGCGGCTCATCGAGCGAAGGTGTCGGTCATTGCCAATTGCACAACGACCGGTATGACTTCAATGACAGCATCATCCCGCTGGGCGCGGGCCTGCTGGCCTCTCTGGTAGAACAAGGGCTACCGTTGCGCTGAGGCTCAATCGAACTGGGCGAGCATCCAGCGTTGATACGCGGCGACGCCGGCATCGCCTTCACGGGGCGCCCAGGCTGGTGATTCGCCTTCGCCCAACGCGCGATACGGCCCGGCCTTGCATTCAAACATCACGCTGTCGGGCTCCAGCACCACCAGGCCGTGAAACACGCCCGGCGGCAGGTCAACACCCGAGCACTCACCGCCCGCACGCATCACGCGCTTGGCAATGACTTCGCCGGTGTCGCTGAACACCAGCAGGCCCAGGCTGCCTTTTAGCACCAGCAGGGTTTCCGCCTTGTCCGCGCTCAGGTGCCGATGCGGCGGCACATAGGTGTCGGGCTGCAGGCCCACGGCCAGGCGATGACAGGGCTCTTCCATCTGATGGAAGTTGTGATGGTGCCGACCACGAGGGTTGGCGGCCGCTTTCTCGGCCAATTCGGTGAACAACGCCTGATCAAGAAAGCGGGCCATCAGTTACATTCCTTTAACGGCGTAGATCCCATTGGCGTTACGCCAGTAGCCTTTATAGTCCATGCCATAACCGAAGATGTAGCGGTCGATGCACGGCAGGCCGACGTAATCGGCTTTCAGGTCGGGGCGAGCTTTGCGGTCGTGGTCTTTGTCGATCAGCACGGCGGTATGCACTTTGCGCGCGCCGGCGTGTTTGCAGAAATCGATGATCGCGCCCAGGGTGTGACCTTCATCGAGGATGTCGTCGATGATCAGCACGTCGCGGTCGATGAACGAAACTTCCGGCTTGGCCTTCCAGAACAGATCGCCGCCGCTGGTTTCATTGCGATAACGGGTGGCGTGCAGGTAGGAGGCTTCCAGCGGAAATTGCAGATGAGTCAGCAATTTGCCGGCGAAGATCAGGCCACCGTTCATCACGCAGAAGACCACCGGGTTGGTGTCGGCCATTTCGCGGGTGATGTGCGCGCCGACCTTGGCGATGGCCTCTTCGACTTGCGCTTCGGTGTACAGGCAGTCAGCCTCGCGCATGATTTGACGGATATGCTCGAGATCAGCGGACATGGCGCTCTCCAAGGGGGTGCTGTGGCAAGAAAAGCGGGCAAAGGTACGCATGTGAGGCGCAACGATCAAGCCTTAATGGACTAACGTACTAGATGTCTATAGGACAACACCCTCGGATAGATTAATCTAGGCCGGTTTTTTTGCCCGCCGCCGGAGCTTTTCCCATGCCCACTCGCGAGATCCGCCACCCGCTGATCAGACACAAACTCGGCCTTATGCGCCGTGCCGACATTAGCACGAAGAATTTCCGTGAGCTTGCTCAGGAAGTCGGAGCGCTGCTCACTTACGAAGCCACCAAAGATTTGCCCCTGGAAAGCTACGAGATCCCCGGTTGGGCCGGTCCCGTGCAGGTGGAAAAAATCGCCGGTAAGAAAATCACCGTGGTGCCGATCCTGCGCGCCGGTATCGGCATGCTCGAAGGCGTACTCAGCCTGATCCCGGGCGCCAAAGTCAGCGCCGTCGGCGTGGCCCGCAATGAAGAAACATTGCAGGCCCACACCTACCTGGAAAAACTCGTCCCGGAAATCAACGAGCGCCTGGCAATGATCATCGACCCGATGCTCGCCACCGGCAGTTCCATGGTTGCTACCATCGACCTGCTGAAAAAGGCCGGTTGCAAGGACATCCGCGCCATGGTGCTGGTTGCCGCGCCCGAAGGCATTGCCGCCGTCGAGAAAGCCCACCCGGACGTGCAGATCTACACCGCGTCCATCGATGAGCGCCTGAACGAACACGGCTACATCATCCCAGGCCTGGGCGATGCCGGTGACAAGATCTTCGGCACCAAACAGAAGGACGCGTGAGCATGCAGGATGAATTCAACGACCCGCTTTGGCGCCAGATCCTGTCTGGCGCACAGATGCTCTTCGTAGCATTTGGCGCGCTGGTGTTGATGCCACTGATCACAGGTCTTGATCCAAACGTCGCACTGTTTACCGCAGGCCTGGGCACGTTGTTGTTCCAGGTGGTGACAGGGCGGCAGGTGCCGGTGTTCCTGGCATCGAGCTTTGCGTTTATCACCCCGATCATTCTCGCCAAGGGCCAGTTCGGCCTGGCGGCGACCATGGGCGGAGTGATGGCGGCGGGTTTCGTTTATACCTTTCTCGGCTTGGCGGTGAAGATCAAAGGCACCGGTTTCATCGACCGGCTGCTGCCGCCGGTGGTGATCGGCCCGGTGATTATTTCCATCGGCCTGGCCATGGCGCCGATTGCCGCCAACATGGCGATGGGTAAAGCCGGTGATGGCAGCGAACTGATCCATTACCAGACGGCGATGCTGATCTCGATGCCGGCACTGCTGACCACCTTGATCGTGGCGGTGTTCGGCAAAGGCATATTTCGCCTGGTGCCGATCATTTCCGGCGTGCTGGTGGGTTTTGCCATGTCGTTCTACTTTGGTGTGGTCGACACGGCGAAAATCGCTGCAGCGCCCTGGTTCGCCCTGCCCCACTTCACCGCGCCGGAATTCAACTGGCAGGCGATTCTGTTCATCGTGCCGGTGGCCCTGGCCCCGGCGATCGAGCATATCGGCGGTGTGATTGCGGTGGGCAGCGTGACCGGTCGCGACTACCTGAAGAAGCCTGGCTTGCACCGCACGCTGTTGGGTGACGGCATTGCCACCACGGCTGCCGGCCTGTTTGGCGGCCCGCCGAACACCACCTACGCCGAAGTGACCGGCGCGGTGATGCTGACCAAGAACTACAACCCGAAAATCATGACCTGGGCGGCGGTGTTTGCCATCAGCCTGGCGTTTATCGGCAAGTTCGGCGCACTGCTGCAAAGCATCCCGGTGCCGGTGATGGGCGGGATTCTGTGCTTGCTGTTCGGCTCGATTGCGGCCGTGGGCATGAACACGCTGATCCGCCACAAGATCGACCTCGGCGAAGCGCGCAATCTGGTGATTGTGTCGGTGACCCTGGTGTTTGGGATTGGCGGTGTGCTGGTCGGCACCGGCACGGGCCCGGATGATTTCGGCCTCAAGGGCATCGCCCTGTGTGCGGTGGTAGCGATTGCGTTGAACTTGCTGCTGCCGGGCAATGATGGCTGGAAGAACAAGAAGCCGGATGAGCCGCTGCTGTAACTGACCCAACGTAAATCAGTGTGGGAGCTGGCTTGCCTGCGATAGCGGTGTAACAGGCGACATATACGTCGTTTGATACACCGCTATCGCAGGCAAGCCAGCTCCCACATTTGATTTCAGTGGTCGTTAAAGCTCGCCGAGGCCATCGATAAGCGCCTGGTTTTGCTCCGGCGTACCGATGCTGATCCGCAGGAACTGGGCAATCCGCTCCTGCTTGAAGTGCCGCACAATCACACCCTGCTCACGCAACTTGGCTGCCAACCCGGCCGCATCGTGCCGTGGGTGACGGGCAAAGATGAAGTTGGCTGCCGACGGCAGCACTTCAAAGCCTTTGCCCTCCAACTGAGCGACCACCTTGTTGCGGCTCTCGATCACCAACTTGCACGTCTTCTCGAAGTATTCA
The DNA here is from genome assembly GCF_022662395.1 of Pseudomonas sp. MONT-RG-20F-20-E-7-02. NCBI lineage: Bacteria > Pseudomonadati > Pseudomonadota > Gammaproteobacteria > Pseudomonadales > Pseudomonadaceae > Pseudomonas > Pseudomonas sp. MONT-RG-20F-20-E-7-02. The sequence goes on along the minus strand of NZ_JAKNQN010000007.1, from coordinate 246,883 downwards.
CGGTCGTCGAACGCCGCCGCCGCGCCGACAATCGCCAGGCGATCCAGCGGGTAGGAGTTGAAGCTGTTCTTGACCCGCTCCAGCGCCTCGATCAGGTCCGGGTGGCCCACGGCCAGGCCCACACGCAAACCGGCCAGTGAGCGCGATTTGGACAGGGTTTGTGTTACCAGCAAATTCGGGTAGCGGTCCACCAGGCTGATGGCGGTTTCGCCGCCGAAGTCGATATAGGCTTCATCAACCACTACCACCGAATCCGGGCTGGCCTTGAGGATCTGCTCGACTGCATCCAGCGCCAGCACGCAGCCGGTCGGCGCGTTCGGGTTGGGGAAGATGATCCCGCCGTTGGGCTTGGCGTAGTCGGCCACACGAATCTGGAACTGCTCGTCCAATGGCACCGGGTCGGATTTGATGCCATAGAGGCCGCAGTAAACCGGATAGAAGCTGTAGCTGATGTCCGGGAACAGCAGCGGCAAATCGTGCTGGAACAAACCGTGGAAGATGTGCGCCAGGACTTCGTCGGAACCGTTACCAAGGAAGACTTTGCTGGCATCAATCCCGTAATACTTGGCCACCGCCTGCTTGAGCAGGTCGCTGTTGGGGTCCGGGTACAGGCGCAGGTTGTCGTTCAACTCGGTCTGCATCGCGGCCAATGCCTTGGGCGATGGGCCGTAGGGGTTCTCGTTGGTGTTGAGCTTTACCAGCTTGGTCAGCTTCGGCTGTTCGCCGGGCACGTAAGGCACGAGGTCCTTGACGAAGGGGCTCCAGAATTTACTCATGTCTTATTTCCCCTCTTCAAGGATGCGGTATTCAGCGCTGCGGGCGTGGGCGCTGAGCGATTCACCACGGGCCAGCACCGAGGCGGTCTTGCCCAGTTCGGAGGCGCCTTGTGGCGAGCAGAAGATGATCGACGAACGCTTCTGGAAGTCATACACCCCCAGCGGCGACGAGAACCGTGCGGTGCCGGAGGTCGGCAGCACGTGGTTCGGGCCTGCGCAGTAGTCGCCCAGGGCTTCGCTGGTGTGGCGGCCCATGAAGATCGCACCGGCGTGACGAATCGACGGCAGCCAGGCTTGCGGGTCGGCGACGGACAACTCCAAGTGTTCCGGGGCGATGCGGTTGGCCACTTCGATGGCCTGCTCCATGTCACGCACCAGAATCAGCGCACCGCGGCCATTGATCGATTTCTCGATGATCTCGGCGCGGTCCATGGTCGGCAGCAGCTTGTCGATGCTGGCGGCGACCTTGTCGAGGAACTCGGCGTCGGGGCTGACCAGAATCGCCTGGGCGTCTTCGTCGTGCTCGGCCTGGGAGAACAGGTCCATGGCGATCCAGTCCGGGTCGGTCTGGCCGTCACACACCACGAGGATTTCCGAAGGGCCGGCAATCATGTCGATACCGACCTGGCCAAACACGTGACGCTTGGCGGTGGCCACATAGATGTTACCCGGGCCGACCACTTTGTCGACTTTCGGCACGCTTTCGGTGCCGTAGGCCAGGGCCGCAACGGCCTGGGCGCCGCCTATGGTGAACACTCGGTCAACACCGGCGATGCACGCAGCCGCCAGCACCAGTTCGTTGATTTCGCCGCGTGGCGTCGGCACCACCATGACCACTTCGGTCACGCCCGCCACCTTGGCCGGGATCGCGTTCATCAATACCGATGACGGATACGAGGCTTTACCGCCCGGCACGTACAGCCCGGCGCGATCCAGCGGCGTAACCTTCTGGCCCAGCACGGTGCCATCGGCCTCGGTGTAGCTCCAGGAATCCTGCTTCTGTTTCTCGTGGTAGCTGCGAACCCGCGCCGCCGCGACTTCGAGGGCTTCACGCTGAGGCGCGGTGATGCGCGTCAGGGCCAGCTCAAGGCGTTCGCGCGGCAGGATCAGGTCGGACATGGACGCCACATCCAGGCCGTCAAACTGGCGGGTGAAGTCCACCAGCGCCGCATCACCGCGCTCGCGCACGGCTTTGATGATGTCGAGTACTCGCTGATTGACCGAGTCGTCGGACACGCTTTCCCAGCTCAGCAGATGATCCAGATGATGGGCGAAATCCGGGTCGGCAGCGTTGAGTCGGGCAATTGCAGTGGACGTGGTCATAGCGAGGGCCTCATAGGATTGGCAAAAACTCAGGCGCCCGAAGGTGCGCTGACGTTCAATAACGAAGCGCGTTGGTACTGTGGTTGTGCCAGGCAAGGCGCGGGACGCTGGTAAGGGTTGTTTCCTTACCAAGTCCCGCAACGCAGCATGGCGCGACCACAGTGCCAACCCGCAGGGCCTTACCTCAAAAGGCAAGCTGCTACGCGTCGCTAATTATTGAAAAAAGAATCTTCTACTAACATAAGTTGCCTTTTGGGGTAAGGCGCGCTTCGTTATTGAACGTCAGCGCACCTTCCCAGCAGTCGATCCGCTTGGGCACCTGAGAATTCTGGCTATGAGGCGGATAGACGGGCGCGACCTAGGGTCGCGCGGGTGAGTCAACCGCGGTGTCGAGACTCCACTGCCTTGCGCAGGGTGTCGATCAACGCCTGGATACGGGCGTGTTGCATTTTCATGGAGGCTTTGTTGACGATCAGGCGGGAGCTGATGTCAGCGATGAAATCCTGGGGCTCCAGGCCGTTGGCGCGCAGGGTGTTGCCGGTGTCGACCACGTCGATGATCTTGTCGGCCAGGCCGATCAGCGGTGCCAGCTCCATCGAACCGTAGAGCTTGATGATGTCGACCTGGCGGCCCTGCTCGGCGTAGTAACGCTTGGCAACGTTGACGAACTTGGTGGCCACGCGCAGACGGCCTTTAGGCTCGACGTCACCGACACGGCCGGCGGTCATCAGCTTGCACAGGGCGATGCGCAGGTCCAGCGGCTCGTAAAGGCCCTGGCCACCGTATTCCATCAGCACGTCTTTACCGGCCACACCGAGGTCGGCTGCGCCATGCTCCACGTAAGTCGGCACGTCGGTGGCGCGCACGATCAGCAGGCGAACGTCGTCCTGAGTCGTGGGGATGATCAGCTTGCGGCTCTTGTCCGGATTCTCGGTTGGCACGATGCCCGCTTCAGCCAGAAGCGGCAAAGTGTCGTCAAGGATGCGGCCCTTGGACAGTGCGATGGTCAACATGGGAAACGTCAGTCCTTCATCAGGCTATTGCTGTCCGGTCGCAAACGGCGCCAGACACAGATCGAGGCCATTACAGCCTCGATTTGAAACAAACCATTTAACAACAAACACCTTCCTGTGGCGAGCGGGCATGCCCCGCGTTGGACTGCGTAGCAGTCCCGTTTTTGGGGTCGCTACGCAACCCAACGCGGGGCAAGCCCGCTCGCCACAGTCACAGTGTTTGCAGTTACGGGTATTAGCCCGGTACGCGGCGGATCTTGGCGCCGAGCATCTGCAGCTTCTCTTCGATGCACTCGTAACCACGATCGATGTGGTAGATGCGGTCGATCAGGGTATCGCCGTCGGCGCACAACGCCGAGATCACCAGGCTGGCCGAAGCACGCAGGTCGGTAGCCATCACTGGCGCGCCCTTGAGCTTGTCGATACCGGTGACGATGGCCGTGTTGCCTTCGACCTGGATCTTGGCGCCCATGCGGTGCAGTTCATACACGTGCATGAAGCGGTTTTCGAAGATGGTCTCGATCACCGCGCCGGTGCCTTCGGCAATTGCGTTCAAGGAAATGAACTGCGCTTGCATGTCGGTCGGGAACGCCGGGTACGGAGCAGTACGCACGTTCACGGCTTTTGGCCGCTTGCCGTGCATGTTCAGCTCGATCCAGTCGGCACCGGTGGTGATTTCAGCGCCGGCTTCCTTGAGTTTTTCCAGCACAGCTTCAAGGATGGTCGGATCGGTGTCCTTGACCTTGACGCGGCCACCGGTAACGGCAGCAGCCACCAGGTAGGTGCCGGTCTCGATGCGGTCTGGCATCACCTTGTAGGTGGCCGAGTGCAGGCGCTTAACACCTTCGATGGTGATGGTGTCGGTGCCGGCGCCGGTGATGTTGGCACCCATGGCGATCAGGAAGTTGGCCAGGTCGACCACTTCCGGCTCGCGCGCGGCGTTTTGCAGAACGCTGCGACCGTTGGCCAGGGCCGCGGCCATCATGATGTTCTCGGTGCCGGTTACGCTGACGGTATCAAAGAAGAAGTTGGCACCACGCAGGCCGCCTTCCGGCGCCTTGGCCTTGATGTAGCCACCTTCGACGTCGATGGTCGCGCCCATGGCTTCAAGGCCACGGATGTGCAGGTCGACCGGACGCGAACCGATGGCGCAACCGCCAGGCAGTGCGACTTCGGCTTCACCGAAACGGGCAACCATCGGGCCCAGCACCAGGATCGACGCACGCATGGTTTTCACCAGTTCGTACGGGGCGATCAGGGTTTTGATGGTGCGCGGGTCGATTTCGACCGACAGCTTCTCATCGATCACCGGCTCAATGCCCATGCGACCGAACAGCTCGATCATGGTGGTGATGTCGTGCAGGTGCGGCAGGTTGGCCACGGTGACCGGGCCATCGCACAGCAGGGTCGCTGCCAGGATCGGCAAGGCGGAGTTTTTCGCACCGGAAATGCGGATCTCGCCATCTAGGCGGGCACCGCCGGTAATAATCAATTTATCCATAAGAATCTCGACGCCTTGGGGGCTCAGGTGCGCTCGGCCCAGGCCGCGCGGCTGAAAAATTTCATAGTGACCGCGTGGATGCTGCCATCGGTGATCCACGGGTTCAAATGGGCATAGATCTGCTGTTGACGCTTGACCGGGCTGAGTGCCGCCAGTTCATCGCTAATCACGTTCAGCTGGAAATTGCAGCCTTCGCCTTCAACTTCTACGTTCGTTTCGGGCAGCTTTCCTTCAAGGAAGCTTTTAACTTCTAGGGCCTGCATGCTCAACCTCTATCGGCGCCCAGTGCGCACGGGTCGCACATCATACAAAAAAGCCCCGCGCCTGCGAACCCCGCATAGCAGGACTCTGACGGGGGGCTTCTTTAATAGTGTGTATTAAGGATGTGCCAACAGCTCGGTCAGACCGGAAACTTGCGCAATTTCGCGCATGTCTTCGGGCAACGCACGGACGCTGACCGGCTTCTTGACCGCTTCGGCATCGCGCATAAAGCACAGCAACAACGACAGGCCGACGCTGCTGGACTTGGTCACCGCCGAACAATCCAGCACCAGAGCAGGCGCGTTGCTGCTGTTGATCAGCGCCTGGCCCTGCTTGCGCAGGTCGGGCCCGGAGCGGTAATCCAGCACGCCGCTGATAAACAACTCGCCGGCGTCGCCAAGACGAACAGCCGACTCGGTCATTGCGCTGGCTTCCCAGCTTGTTTGTCGGTTTCTTCCTTGGCTTTGGCGACTTCACCGGCCCAACCATTGATGGTCTTGTCCAGGTCGTTGCCATTGCGCTGCATGGCGTCAGCGAACTGATCGCGGAACAGCTTGCCAATGTTGATGCCGTTGATGATCACATTGCGCAGTTTCCACTCGCCGTTAACCTTCTCCAGCGTGTATTGCACAGGGTAGACGGCGCCGTTGGTGCCCTTGACGGTCATGTTGACGCTGGTGCGATCACCCGACTCATCCCCGGCCGGTGCCACGGTAATGCCTTGGTTGTTGTACTCCAGCAGGGCATTGCCATAGAACTGGAACAGGCCCTTCTTGAAGTTTTCCTCGAAGGTCTTCATCTGCGCAGGCGTGGCCTTGCGTGAATACTTGACGGTCATGATGCTGCGGGAAATGCCTTCGGCATCGACCACCGGACCGACAATGGTATTCAGCGCATCATAAAATTTGCTCGGGTCTTGCTTGTACTGCTCTTTGTTGGCGGTCAGGTCAGCCAACATCTTGTTGGTCGTATCCTGCACCAGATCGTGTGCAGAACCCGCCGCGTTGGCCATCATCGGCAGTGCTGCAAGCAGCACCAGCAGGCCACGTCGCAAGGTAGAGATCATGAACAGATTCCTCATTTGGCGTCTTTATTGACCGTATTGAGCAGGAATTTACCGATCAAGTCTTCAAGCACCAACGACGACTGTGTGTCGTGGATTGTCGAACCATCCTTGAGCAAGGCTGTTTCCCCGCCCACGCTGATGCCGATGTACTTCTCGCCCAGCAAACCCGCAGTGAGGATAGATGCAGTGGAGTCAGTCGGCAGATTATCTACCTTCTTGTCCACTTGCATGGTCACTCGGCCGGTGAAGCTGTCGCGATCCAGATCGATTGCCGTGACCTTGCCGATGGTTACACCAGCCATGGTCACTTTAGCTCTGACAGTCAAACCGGCGATATTGTCGAAGTACGCGTAAAGTTTATAGGTATCGGCGGTGGGGCTGGCCGACAGGCCACTGACTCGCAGGGCCAGCAACAGTAAAGCCAGGATGCCAGCCAGCAAGAAAAGGCCGACACCGATTTCCACAGTGCGGTTTTGCATCAGAAATCTCCAAACATCAAGGCGGTCAAAATGAAGTCAAGGCCCAGTACCGCCAGCGAGGCGTACACAACGGTCTTGGTGGTGGCGCGACTGATCCCTTCTGAAGTGGGCTCACAGTCGTAGCCTTGGAATACGGCGATCCAGGTCACTACAAAGGCGAAGACGATGCTCTTTATGATGCCGTTGAGCACGTCGCCGCTGAAGGTCACGCTGTTTTGCATGTTGCCCCAGTACGAGCCGTCATAGACGCCCAACCAGTCAACCGCCACCCAGGAACCGCCCCAAATGCCCACCACGCTGAAAATCATTGCCAGCAGAGGCAGGGAAATGAAGCCGGCCCACAGGCGCGGGGCAACAATGTACTTGAGCGGGTCCACGCCGATCATTTCCAGGCTGGACAACTGCTCGGTGGACTTCATGTTGCCGATCTCGGCAGTCAATGCAGAACCTGCACGCCCGGCAAACAGCAAGGCGGTGACCACCGGGCCAAGTTCGCGCAACAGCGTCAGGGCCACCATCTGCCCGACCGCCTGCTCCGAACCGTAGCTGGAGAGAATGTTAAACCCCTGCAGCGCCAGCACCATGCCGATGAAAATCCCGGAAACCACGATGATGACCAGGGACATCACGCCGACCGAGTGCAGCTGCTTGATCAGCAAGCCGAAACCGCCGCCAATGCCGCCGCGACCGAGCAACGCGTGAAACAGGAAAATCGTCGAACGCCCCAGCACCTCGACGAGGTCAATACCGGAACGACCGAAAAGGCGAACCTTCTCGAGTAAAGATGTCTTGCGCATCAGCGCTTCCCCAGAAGATCTGCGCGGTAGTCCGCTGCCGGAAAATGAAAGGGCACCGGGCCATCGGGATCGCCGGTCATGAATTGGCGAATGCGCGGGTTATCAGCGTTCATCAGCTCTTCAGGCGTGCCCTGCCCCAGCACCTGACCATCACCGACGACATAAAGGTAGTCGGCAATGCTCGCGGTTTCGGCCAGGTCGTGGGACACCACGATACTGGTGATCCCCAACGCATCGTTGAGCAGGCGGATCAGGCGCACCAGCACGCCCATGGCGATCGGGTCCTGGCCTACGAAGGGCTCGTCATACATGAGGATTTGCGGATCGAGGGCGATGGCCCGCGCCAGTGCAACGCGGCGCTTCATGCCGCCGGATAATTCGTCGGGCATCAGGTCGATGGCGCCGCGAAGGCCGACGGCCTGCAGTTTCAGCAATACGATGTCACGAATCATTTCGTCGGACAGCTCGGTGTGCACCCGCAGCGGAAACGCTACGTTCTCGAAAACATCGAGGTCGGTGAACAGCGCACCGCTCTGGAACAACACACCCATATGCTTGCGCGCATCGAAAAGATCGCTGCGCGACAGCGTCGGCAGGTTCTGGCCGTTGACCCAAACTTCGCCGGCGCTAGGCCGCAATTGCATGCCCATCAGGCGCAACAGGGTGGTCTTGCCGCAACCGGAAGGCCCCATGATGCCCGTGACCTTGCCGCGGGGAATGCGAATATCGACGTTATTGAAGATGCTGCGCGTCCCGCGCTTGAAGGTAAGGCCCTTCAGCTCGACCGCGTAGGCGTTATCGGCACTCATCTAATCTCCTTGGGATGCAGCCTTTCACTCAGACACCACGCTTGCGACATTCGTTTGCGACAGATGCGCAATAATTAGCAACATGGGTTGGGCGGACCGAACTGGCGGCGAACTATATCACTGCTGGTGCAGCGCCCCCAAGGCCGGAACCGCGCTCGTTCAGATTCGGGACAGGGAAAAAACGCTGCTGAGGACGAATCTCAGGCAACTGCCGAATAAAGCCTGACGAACTTGCGTGAGGGAATTGATCATTACCGCTATAATCGCCGACTTTTCGTCAGGCTATACGATTTCAGACATGAGCCAATCCAGCGACCTCATTCAATCCGCACAACGCACCATCCGCCTCGAGCTTGAAGCCGTAGAAGGTTTACTGGCCCATATCGACGCGGATTTCGTACGCGCCTGCGAGATGATTCTGGCCAGCAAGGGCCGCGTTGTCGTGGTCGGCATGGGCAAATCCGGCCACGTCGGCAACAAGATCGCCGCCACGCTGGCAAGCACCGGCACCACGGCTTTTTTCGTACACCCGGCCGAAGCCAGCCACGGCGACATGGGCATGATCACCAAGGATGACATCATCCTGGCGCTGTCGAACTCCGGCAGCACCAATGAAATCGTGACACTGTTGCCGCTGATCAAGCGCCTGGGCATCCAGATGATCAGCATTACCGGCAACCCGGACTCGACGCTGGCCAAGGCCGCCGAGGTCAACTTGAATGTTCACGTGGACCACGAAGCCTGCCCGCTGAACCTTGCGCCGACGTCCTCTACGACTGCCGCCCTGGTCATGGGCGATGCATTGGCCGTGGCACTGCTGGAAGCCCGCGGCTTTACCGCTGAAGATTTTGCGTTCTCCCATCCAGGCGGCGCCCTCGGCCGTCGCTTGCTGCTGAAAGTGGAAAACGTCATGCACTCGGGCGATGAATTACCCCACGTGCAGCGCGGCACCTTGCTGAAGGACGCGCTGATGGAAATGACCCGCAAGGGCCTGGGCATGACCGTCATCCTGGAAGCCGACGGGCGACTGGCCGGCGTGTTCACTGACGGCGACCTGCGCCGCACCCTGGACCGCACCATCGATATCCATACTGCAACGATTGACGCGGTCATGACACCACACGGCAAGACCGCCCGCCCCGAGATGCTTGCAGCCGAAGCGCTGAAGATCATGGAAGACCACAAGATCGGCGCGCTGGTGGTGGTCAATAGCGACGACCGCCCGATTGGCGCCCTGAATATGCACGACTTGCTGCGTGCGGGAGTGATGTAAATGTCCGACGACCTGTTGCAACGCGGCAAAAACATCAAGCTGGCGATTTTCGACGTCGATGGCGTGTTGACCGATGGCCGCCTGTACTTTCTCGAAGATGGCAGTGAATTCAAGACGTTCAACACCCTCGACGGCCAAGGCATCAAGATGTTGATGGCGGCAGGTGTGCAAACGGCCATTATCAGTGGTCGAAAAACACCGGTAGTGGAACGCCGCGCACAAAACCTGGGGATTCCTCACCTGTATCAGGGCCGCGAGGATAAACTGGTGGTTCTGGACGAGCTTCTTGGCCAACTCAACCTAAGCTATGAGCAGGTCGCTTACCTGGGTGACGATCTGCCTGACCTGCCGGTGATTCGCCGGGTAGGCCTGGGCATGGCCGTCGCGAATGCGGCGGCGTTTGTTCGCGAACACGCCCACGGCATTACTGCCGCACGTGGCGGTGAAGGTGCTGCCCGCGAGTTCTGCGAGTTGATTCTGCGTGCCCAGGGCAGCCTTGAAGCGGCCCACGCCGCCTACCTATAGAGCGTTTTATGCTGAGCAAAAAGATTCGCAACTTCCTGCTATTCGCAGTCATCGCCGCGCTGTTCCTGGCGGTGGGCTACTGGAATATCAGCCCGGAGCGCTTCCTCGACAAGCCCGTCGCGGCCGTCGACGATAGCGCTATCGCCTATTACGCCATCAACGCTCACACCATACAGTTCCTGCCCGATGGCAAGGTTCAGTACGAAATGACCGCTGATAAAGTCGAGAACCTCAAGGCCACGGACGTCAGCCTGCTGACCAATCCCGACCTGAACCTCTACCGGGGCACCGAGTTCCCGTGGCACGTCACCAGCAAGCGCGGTGAGGTGAACAAGGGCGGCACTCAAGTGGAACTGATCGACTCGGTGCGCGTTGCGCGCACTGACGAAAAGAAGCGCGACACCATCATTACCAGTAGTCGCATGACCGTTTTCCCACAACAGCAATATGCGCAGACCGAGCAAGACGTTAGAATCGACGGCGCTGGCGGTGTATCGACTGGCAAGGGAATGAAAGCGTATTTGAAAGAAAGCAGGATACACCTGCTATCGAACGTAAGAGGACAGTATGAGGCTCGTTAAAACCCTCCCTATTTTGCTCGGTCTGGGCGCAGCACTGGGAAGCGTGAGCGCCTGGGCTCTGCCGAACGATAGCCAGCAACCGATCCACATTCAGGCTGACGATGCGCAGCTGGATGACAAACAAGGTGTCGCCACCTACACCGGCGGCGTGATCATCACCCAGGGTTCGATGAAAATCACCGGCAACACGGTGACGCTCACGCGTACGCCCGCTGGCGACATTGACGTGGTGACGTCGGTTGGCAACCTGGCTTACTTCGAACAGAAGCAGGCCGCTGCCGACCCTGCCCCGATCAAGGGCTACGGCAAGACCATCCAATACCACGCCCAGCAGAACCGTATCATCCTGATCGATCAGGCCAGGGTTGTGAGCAGCGATGGCAACACGACAGACGGTGAGAAAATCACCTATGACACCGTGAAGCAGATCGCTCAGGCTGGTCGCGCCACCGGCGCGAAGATCGGCACTCCGAAGCCGCGTATCGACATGGTTATCCAGCCGAAGCAGAAAGACGGTGCGGCTCAGCCTGCGCCTAAACCCGCTGCGAAGAAGGCGAACTAATGGCAACCCTGAAAGCCCAGCACTTGGCCAAGGCCTATAAAAGCCGCCAAGTCGTACGCGACGTGAGCCTGTCGATCGACAGTGGCCAGATCGTCGGTTTGCTTGGCCCGAACGGTGCCGGCAAGACCACCTGCTTCTATATGATCGTCGGGCTGGTTCAGGCGGATCAGGGACGTGTATTGATTGACGACCTGGACGTCAGCCACCAGCCAATGCACGGTCGTGCACGCGCCGGTATCGGCTATCTTCCCCAGGAAGCATCGATCTTCCGCAAACTGTCGGTTGCCGACAACATCATGGCGATCCTCGAGACCCGCAAGGAACTCGACCGTGACGGCCGTCGCAAAGAGCTGGAAAGCCTGCTGCAGGAATTCCACATCAACCACATTCGCGACAACCTGGGCATGAGCCTGTCGGGTGGTGAGCGTCGCCGTGTGGAAATCGCCCGCGCCCTTGCCACCGCGCCGAAGTTCATCCTGCTCGACGAACCGTTTGCCGGCGTCGACCCGATCTCGGTTGGCGACATCAAGCAGATCATCCATCACCTCAAGGCCAAGGGCATCGGTGTGCTGATCACCGACCACAACGTCCGAGAGACCCTCGATATCTGTGAAACGGCTTATATCGTCAACGATGGCCAGCTGATCGCCGAAGGCGATTCCGCCACCATCCTGGCTAACGAACTGGTCAAGGAAGTGTACCTGGGCCACGAGTTCCGCCTGTAAGCACTGCGGTGTCTGGCCATTCGCCAAGGCGCGCGGGAGTCAATAAAAACCTCCATTTTTTTATTGTTACCGCGCTCTAGGCAAAGCCCCCGATATCAGGCATATAATTTGCTTATGTTTGGCGCTCACGCGCCCTGTCGTGGATGGCGCATTGCGCCGGCGAATAAGGTGTTAAGCCCCTGCCATGAAACCATCGCTAGTCCTGAGAATGGGCCAGCAGCTGACGATGACACCGCAGCTGCAACAGGCCATCCGCCTGCTCCAATTGTCGACCCTGGACCTGCAACAGGAAATCCAGGAGGCCCTGGAGTCCAATCCGATGCTCGAACGCCAGGAAGAAGGCGACGACTTCGATAACGCAGACCCGCTGGCCGATAACATCGAGCAAAAACCCAATCCCGACGTACAGGAACCCTCCTACCAGGAAACCGCCCCCACGGTGGATAACCTTGAGGAAGGCGATTGGAACGAACGCATCCCCAACGAGCTTCCCGTGGACACCGCCTGGGAAGACGTCTACCAGACCAGCGCCAGCAGCCTGCCGAGCAACGATGATGACGAGTGGGATTTCACCACCCGCACGTCCGCCGGCGAGAGCCTGCAAAGCCATTTGCTCTGGCAACTGAACCTGGCACCGATGTCCGACACCGATCGCCTGATCGCCGTCACCCTGATCGACTGCATCAATAACCAGGGCTATCTGGACGAAACCCTCGATGAAATCCTCGAGGCCTTCGACCCGGAACTGGACATCGAGCTGGACGAAATCGAAGCCGTGCTGCACCGCATCCAGCAGTTCGAGCCGGCCGGTATCGGCGCCCGCACCCTCAGCGAGTGCCTGCTGCTGCAACTGCGCCAACTGCCCGCCAAGACCCCTTGGCTCGCTGAGGCCCAGCGCCTGGTTACCGACTACATCGACCTGCTGGGCAGCCGCGACTACAGCCAGCTGATGCGCCGCATGAAGCTCAAGGAAGACGACCTGCGCCAGGTCATCGAGCTGGTACAGAGCCTCAACCCTCGCCCGGGCTCGCAGATTGAGTCCAGCGAAGCTGAATACGTCGTGCCCGATGTGATCGTGCGCAAGGACAACGAGCGTTGGCTGGTGGAGTTGAACCAGGAATCAGTGCCGCGCCTGCGGGTCAACCCGCAATACGCAGGTTTTGTTCGCCGTGCCGACACCAGCGCCGACAACACCTTCATGCGCAACCAGTTGCAGGAAGCGCGCTGGTTCATCAAGAGCCTGCAAAGCCGCAACGAAACCCTGATGAAAGTCGCCACCCAGATCGTCGAGCACCAGCGCGGCTTCCTGGAATATGGCGATGAGGCCATGAAGCCGCTGGTACTGCATGACATCGCCGAGGCGGTGGGCATGCATGAATCGACGATTTCGCGGGTGACCACGCAGAAATTCATGCATACCCCGCGGGGTATTTATGAGTTGAAATACTTTTTCTCCAGCCACGTCAGCACTTCCGAAGGCGGCGAATGCTCGTCCACGGCAATCCGCGCGATCATCAAAAAACTGGTTGCCGCGGAAAATCAGAAAAAGCCATTGAGTGACAGTAAGATCGCTGGTTTACTGGAGGCACAAGGCATTCAGGTCGCCCGTCGAACCGTCGCCAAGTACCGCGAGTCCCTCGGGATCGCGCCTTCCAGCGAGCGTAAGCGTTTGATGTGACGGGCGGGCCATAGCGTTCCAGTGGCAGGCACCCCGGCCTGCCGCTTTATGCACTGGCAACGAAGGAGAAGCTGTATGCAAGTCAACATCAGTGGACACCAGCTGGAAGTCACCAAGCCCCTGCGTGAGTACACCGAGAGCAAGCTGAACAAGCTTGCGGGGCATTTTGACAAGATCACCAACGTGCAGGTCATCATGGAGGTCGATAAGCTCAAGCAGAAAATCGAGGCCACCCTGCACGTACCGAATGCGAAGCTCGTCGCCAATGCGGAGCATGAAGATATGTACGCGGCGATTGACGCTCTCTACGACAAGCTGGACCGCCAACTCATAAAGCATAAGGAAAAGAATCTGCACCTGATGCAAGGTACAGGTCGTTAACTCTCCCCCATGATCCAACTTGAAACCATCCTGACCCCCGGCCGTTCTCTCGTGAACGCGCCGGGTGGCAGCAAGAAAAAAGCCCTCGAACACATTGCCAACCTGATCAGCCGCGAAGTGCCTGAGCTGGATGAGCAAGTCGTGTTCAAGGCTCTGATTGACCGTGAAAAACTGGGCTCCACCGGTTTTGGTAACGGCATCGCCATTCCTCACTGCCGCCTGGAAGGCTGTACTGCTCCCGTAAGTGCACTTTTGCACCTGCAGGAAAAAATCGATTTCGACGCCATCGACGGCGCACCGGTCGACCTGCTGTTCGTTCTGCTGGTCCCGCAAGCTGCCACCGATGCGCACCTGGAACTGCTCCGGCAGATAGCCAGCATGCTTGACCGCAAGGAAGTACGCGACAAACTGCGCAGTGCCAGTACCAATGAGGCGCTCTATCAGGTTGTCCTGGATGAACAAAACAGGCCGTAATCATGCGTTTGATCATCGTCAGCGGCCGCTCTGGCTCGGGTAAAAGCACCGCCCTCAACGTTCTTGAGGACAACGGCTTCTATTGCATCGACAACCTGCCCGCAGGCCTGCTGCCGGAACTGGCGGAACGTGCGCTGATCCACACTGAACTGGCGCAACCTCTGGTTGCCGTTTCAATCGACGCCCGCAACCTGCCAAGCCACCTTGAGCGATTCCCGCAATTGCTCGAGGAAGTACGTGCCAAGCATATTCATTGCGACGTGCTGTACCTGGACGCCGACGAAGAAACACTGCTCAAGCGTTTCTCAGAGACCCGACGACGCCACCCCCTCAGCAGCCCTCACCGCTCGCTGGCCGAAGCCATCGAGGACGAAACCACCCTGCTGGGCCCGATCATTGACCTCGCCGACCTCAAGATCAACACCACCGGCCTGAACCTGTATCAGTTGCGCGACGCCATCAAGCTGCGTCTGCTGAACCAGCCCGAGCCCGGTACGGCATTCCTCGTTGAATCGTTCGGTTTCAAGCGCGGCATGCCCGTGGATGCCGACCTGGTCTTCGATGTGCGTTGCCTGCCCAACCCTTATTGGAAGCCTGAACTGCGTGATCAGTCGGGGCTGGACCAACCCGTGGCCGAATACCTGGCCGCACAACCGGATGTTGAGGAGATGTTCCAGGATATCTCCAGCTACCTGCTCAAATGGTTGCCGCGGTTTGCTGCGAGCAATCGGGCCTATGTCACCATTGCCATTGGCTGCACCGGCGGTCACCATCGCTCCGTCTACCTGACCGAACGCCTCGGCCAGGTGCTGCAACAAACCCTCAAGAACGTCCAGGTTCGCCACCGCGACCTTAGCTGAAAGGAACACCCCCGCGATGCCCGCTCTGGAAATTGAAATCATCAACAAGCTGGGCCTGCACGCTCGCGCTTCAGCCAAATTCGTCGGTGTTGCCGGGCGATTCCCCTGCCAGATCCGCGCGGGGCGCACGCCGGAATCCATGGTTGACGGCAAGAGCATCATGGCAATGATGATGCTGGCCGCCGGCAAGGGCACCAAGATCCACTTGAAGACAGAAGGCGAGCAAGAACAGGAAGCGATGGACGCCTTGGTGGAGTTGATCAATAACTACTTCGACGAGGGTGAATAACCCCAACCTTCAAGATGGGTGTGAGGCTGCAATAGCCTCACCCTAACGCGGTATCCATCACCATCATCAAACAAAACCCGATGCACAGCCCAAGGCTGGCGAGCTTTTCGTGGCCGTTACGCCGTGACTCGGGAATGACTTCATGAGTCACCACCAACAGCATCGCCCCAGCGGCTAGCGCCAACCCCAAAGGCAACAGTACTTCGGCCAGGCTTACCAGCCAGGCGCAGAGGACGGCAAACACCGGTTCAACCAGACCTGACGCGGCACCTATCAGAAAGGCTTTGACCCGCGACATTCCCGCCCCAGCCAACACCAGCGCAATCACCAAACCTTCCGGCACGTCTTGCAGGGCAATGCCCATGGCCAAGCTGTCAGCATCCTGCATCCCGCCACCGGCAGAGACACCGACGGCCATGCCCTCCGGGATGTTGTGGGCAATGATGGCAAACACAAACAGCCAGATACGCGGCGGTATAACCGGTTTATCCGGCGTGCCCACCAGCATTTCCGGGCTGGCACCAGAGACCTTGCGGTCAACCAGGTACAGCCCGAATGCCCCCAGCATGATGCCGAAGCTGATCAACCCACTGGCGCCCCAAGGCGAGAGCCCCAAGCTTTCAGCGGCAGCAATACCTGGGACGACCAGCGAAAATGCCGTCGCCGCCAGCATCACGCCGGCACCAAAGCCCAGCAACGTGTCGCTGAGCGCCACCGGCATTCGACGAATAACCAGCACCGGGACCGCACCCAGTGCCGTGCCGAGCGCGCAAATCGCCCCGCCCTGCAAGGCGCGCAGGATGCGCGGTTCAAGATCCAGCCAGGCCAACCCGTGGGCCACCAGCAATGCTGTACCTGCCAATAGCAGCAGCGAGCCAAACGCATAACGAAACATTCGTCCGCTGCTGATCGCCAGTATTTCAGTGCCCATAGTCGGCCTTAGATCTTGTTATTGGGTGAATATCAGGCCAGGGCGGCCTGGTAGCGTGCGGCGACTTCCGGCCAATTGATGACGCTGTAGAAGGCGTTGATGTATTCGGGGCGACGGTTCTGGTAGAGCAGGTAGTAGGCGTGCTCCCAGACGTCGAGGCCGAGGATTGGCGTATTGCCGTTCATCAACGGGCTGTCTTGATTGCCACTGCTTTCGACCACCAGGGTCTTCTGCGGCGTGACGCTCAGCCAGGCCCAACCACTGCCGAAACGGGTCAGGGCGGCTTTGGTGAAAGCGTCCTTGAAGCTGTCGAAACCGCCCAGCTGCTCCTCGATTGCTTTGCCCAATGCACCTTCAGGCTTGCCGCCGCCTTTTGGCGACATCACCGCCCAGAACAACGAGTGGTTTGCATGCCCGCCGCCCTGGTTGATGACGGCGGCACGTAGTTTTTCCGGCAGTTGCTGAACGCTGGACACCAGCTTCTCAACTGGCCAGCCCGCGAACTCTGTGCCCTCGACCGCCGCGTTCAAGTTGTTGATGTAGGTCTGGTGGTGCTTGGTGTAGTGGATTTCCATGGTTTGCGCATCGATATGCGGCTCCAGCGCATCGTAGGCGTAAGGCAAGGCAGGCAAGGTGTAGGACATATCAATGTGCTCCGTAATAAGGACTGTTGCGGGTCGACGCATCCGATTGCGCCGCAGTGCCACCGAGCAAGCGATGGGTACGTGGGTACTCGCCGTGATCGCTGATGAAATTCAACAGTTCGACGTAAGTCTTGCTGCTCTGGCGCAGCGCCGCCTCGCGCAATTGCGGGCTCAGGCGCGGGTCCTGCATGGTCTGCAACAGGCGTTGATGGATAGCGCAGAGGTATTCCGCGCTTTCCTCAGGCTGGTTCAGGCGCAAGTGCAGGTCCGCCAGGTTGTGATGGGAAATGACGCAAGCCGCCACTGCTTCGTCGGCATCCGCCCAGCGCTCGAATAACACTTGAGCCAGGGCCAGGGCTTGCAAATAGGCCTCGCGAGCGTCGACCAGCTCGCCCTGCATAAAGCAGCGATTGGCCCGTTCGATCGTGCGTTTCCAGTGCTCCATGGTGAGCCTCCAAAGCAGAGTCGGTGATTACACGCCGCCAGCCGTGAGCTTTTCCGGATCCAACAGGATCTCAAGCTGGCTGCGGGGCAGGTCGGTGTGCTCGAGGGCGACGTCAATTACCGGACGGCCCTGCTGATAGGCCTTCTTGGCGATTTCAGCGGCTTTTTGGTAACCAATGATTGGGTTAAGTGCGGTGACCAGGATTGGGTTGCGCGACAGCGCCTCCTTGAGCTTGGCTTCGTTGACCTTGAAGCTGGCGATGGCCTTGTCGGCCAGCAAGCGGCTGGCATTGGCCAGCAGTTCGAGGCTGCCGAGCAGGTTCTGGGCAATGATCGGCAGCATCACATTCAGCTCGAAGTTACCGGATTGGCCGGCGACGGTAATGACCGTGTCATTGCCGATCACCTGGGCCGCGACCATGGCGGTCGCCTCCGGAATCACTGGGTTGACCTTGCCCGGCATGATCGAGGAGCCCGGCTGCAGGCCTTCCAGCTCGATTTCACCCAGACCTGCAAGCGGGCCGGAGTTCATCCAGCGCAGGTCATTGGCGATTTTCATCAGCGAGACCGCGGTGGCTTTCAGCTGGCCGGAGACGGCGACGGCGGTGTCCTGAGAGCCGATCAATGCGAACAGGTTTTTGCCCGGCGTGAACTTCACGCCAGTGAGGCTGCTCAGTTGTTGGCTGAAATGTGCCGCGAATTCAGGGTGCGCGTTGATCCCCGTGCCGACCGCCGTACCGCCCTGGGCCAGGGCCTGCAAGCTCGGCAGCAGGTCTTGCAAGTGGCCGATATTGGCCTTGAGCTGTTGCGCCCAACCATTGAGCACCTGGCTCATGCGTACCGGCATGGCGTCCATCAGGTGAGTGCGGCCGGTCTTGATGTACGGGTGAACCTCCTCGGCCTTGTGTTCGATTACCTGGACCAGATGCAGCAGGGCCGGCAGCGTTTGCTCGTGCAGCACCAAGGCGGCGCTGACGTGGATCGTGGTCGGAATGATGTCGTTGCTGCTTTGGCCACAATTGACATGGTCGTTGGGGTTGATCGCCTCGCCCAACAGCCGTGTGGCCAGAGTCGCAATCACTTCGTTGGCGTTCATGTTTGAGCTGGTGCCGGAACCGGTCTGGAAGATATCCACCGGGAAGTGCGGCATGAAATCGCCTTCCAGCAAGCCTTGGGCGGCATCGACGATGGCCTTGCCCTGGCTTTCGCTGATCTGCTTGAGGTCGACATTGACCTTGGCGGCGGCAGCCTTGGCCAGGATCAGCGCGCGAATAAATTGCTTCGGCATGCGTTGGTTGCTGATCGGAAAATTGTTCACCGCGCGCTGGGTTTGCGCGCCATACAAGGCCTCGGCCGGCACCTGCAGTTCGCCCATGCTGTCGCGTTCGATACGGGTGTTACTCATCGGAGGATCCTTGCACCAGGTCAGAAACAGAAAGGGAAGGCAGCAATTCGCAAGTTGCCAATTGCCAGGCAAAGGTCTGCCAGCGCTTGAGGCGGCAGGCGCAGTGAGAGAGGTTTTCCAGGTCGCGCAGCGGGCGCCACGCTTGGTCGAGACACGTGGATCGCCAATGCCAGGGCAAGGCGATATCGCTGGCAGTGTCGATCAACAGGCGAAAGGATGTTTCGGCAATCGTCCATGGATGCGTCGCGGTGCAACACGCCAGGTATCGACCCTCGTTGAGGTAATGTTCGATCAGGCGAGGTTCATTGGGATCGAGGCCGCAGCGAATCTGACGACTCATCCATCGCCAGCTTTCCAGGTACGGATCCTCATGCAGGACAGAACTCATGATCCACACTCATTCGGTAATGATATTTATTATTAAATGATATTGAGAATCAAAACAAGAGTGGCACATGAATCCACCTATGACACAGGCATAAAAAAGGCGCGCCATCTGTAGGATGGCGCGCCTTTGTAGTGGAGCGTGGTGGTGTTTTAGCTACCGGCTACAGTCATTCGCTCAATCAGTACCGACCCCGTACGAATGTTGCTGCGCAACTCCAAGTCATTACCCACCGCGACGATTTGCTTGAACATATCGCGCATGTTGCCAGCAATGGTCACTTCCTGAACGGCGAACTGAATCTCACCGTTTTCCACCCAGAAACCCGCCGCGCCACGTGAGTAATCACCGGTCACCATATTCAGGCCACTGCCCATCAATTCGGTGACCAGCAAGCCTCTGCCCATACGACGCAACAGCGCAGCCTGGTCCTCGTCGCCATGGGTCACGAACAGGTTGTGCACGCCACCAGCGTTGGCGGTGCTTGGCAGGCCGAGTTTGCGACCGGAGTAAGTACCCAGGACATAGGACACCAACTCGCCCTTCTCGACGAACGGTTTGGCATAGGTAGCCAGGCCATCACCGTCGAACGCCGAACTGCCCATGGCACGCATCAGGTGCGGTCGCTCATCAATGGTCAACCACTCAGGAAACAGCTTCTGGCCGATTGCCCCCTCAAGGAATGAGGACTTGCGGTACAGGTTGCCACCCGAGATGGCGCCCAGGAAGCTGCCGAACAGGCCACCGGCAAGTTCGGCCGAAAACAGCACAGGCACTTCACAGGTCGGCACCGGGCGCGCGCCCAGACGGCTCGCCGCACGCTGCGCCGCGCGCTGGCCAATGCTGACCGGGTCCGCCAGCAATTCGCCCTTACGGCTCACGTCGTACCAGTAATCACGCTGCATCTGGCCATCGGCTTCGGCGATCATCACGCAGCTCAGGCTGTGCCGAGTGGAGGCGTAACCACCGATAAAACCATGGCTGTTGCCGTATACACGGCAGCCCTGATGCGTGTTCAACGTGGTGCCGTCAGCATTTTTGATACGGGGGTCGGCATCAAAGGCCGCTGCTTCGCAGGTCAGCGCCAATTCGATCGCCTGTTCAGGCGTGATGTCCCAGGCGTGAAACAGATCGAAATCCTTCAAGTCTTTCGCCATCAACGCTTTGTCGGCAAGACCCGAGCTTTCGTCTTCAGAGGTGTGCTTGGCAATTGCCAATGCAGCGGCGACAGTTTCACGAATCGCCTCCGGCCCGCTGGCCGACGTGCTGGCCGAGCCCTTGCGCTGCCCCGAATACAAGGTGATACCGAAACCCTGGTCGCGGTTGAACTCAACGGTTTCCACTTCCCGCTGGCGTACCGACGTCGACAGCCCCTGCTCCAGCGACACCGCCACTTCACAGGCACTGGCCCCCTGGCGCTTGGCCTCGGCAAGGATCTGCTCGACTTGTTCCTGCAGTGCCGGTAACGCTTGCGGACCGACGCTTTGGGCTGCACTCATGGTTTTCTCCACTCAAATTCTGCTTTCGGTTAAGGCCATCGAGCGACCGGGCCGGACAAGCGGCCCCCGACTGGTTATCATGGCGGCGTTTCTTTGCGGACTGCCACCATGGTTGATTCTTACGACGACTCCCTCGATGGGGAGAAAAGCAAAACCCAGGTCAAACGTGAGCTGCATGCTCTGGTTGACCTCGGCGAGCGCCTTACAACGCTCAAGAAAGACTTGATTGCAAAACTGCCACTGACCGACGAAATGCGCCGGGCGCTTGCGGATGCACCCAAGCACACCGCGAATATCGCGCGTAAAAGGCACATCATGTTTATCGGCAAGCTGATGCGCGATCAGGACACTGACGCGATTCTGGCGTTGCTTGATCAAACCGATGCCTCCACTCGCCAGTACAACGAACGTTTCCATAACCTGGAACGTTGGCGTGACCGCCTGATCTCGGGCGATGACGCGGTGCTGGAGAAATTCGTGCTGGACTATCCGGATGCTGACCGCCAGCAACTGCGCTCCCTGATCCGTCAGGCTCAGCACGAGCAGGCGCATAACAAGGCGCCGGCCACCAGCCGTAAAATCTTCAAGTACATCCGTGAGCTGGACGAGACTCAACGCGGCCTGCGCTGATCCTCTTCCCCGGGTGGCGACCTTCGCCACCCGAAGCTCCGGCCCTTACGACCCCGTGCCACCCACGGTGATCGCATCAATTTTCAAGGTTGGCTGGCCGACACCCACCGGCACCGACTGCCCATCCTTGCCGCACGTGCCGACACCGCTGTCCAGCGACAGGTCGTTACCGACCATCGACACCTTGCTCATGGCTTCCGGCCCGTTACCAATCAACGTCGCCCCCTTGACCGGCGCGGTAATCTTGCCGTCTTCGATCAGGTACGCCTCGCTGGTGGAGAACACAAACTTGCCGCTGGTGATATCCACCTGGCCGCCGCCGAGGTTGGCGCAGTAGATCCCGCGTTTTACCGAGGCGATGATTTCTGCCGGGTCGCTTTCGCCGCCGAGCATGTAGGTGTTGGTCATGCGTGGCATCGGCAGGTGCGCGTAGGACTCGCGACGGCCGTTACCGGTGCGCGCCACGCCCATCAGGCGAGCATTGAGCTTGTCTTGCATGTAGCCCTTGAGCACGCCGTTTTCAATCAGCGTGGTGCACTCGGTGGGCGTACCTTCGTCGTCGACGCTCAGCGAGCCACGGCGACCGGCCAGGGTGCCGTCATCGACAATGGTGCACAGCTTGGACGCGACCATTTCGCCCATGCGCCCGCTGTAGGCGGAACTGCCCTTGCGGTTGAAGTCGCCTTCAAGGCCATGGCCCACCGCTTCGTGGAGCAGAACCCCGGACCAACCCGAACCCAATACCACCGGCAGCGTACCCGCCGGCGCCGGAATGGCCTCCAGGTTGACCAGCGCCTGGCGCAGCGCTTCACGGGCGTAACCCATGGCGCGGTCTTCAGCGAGGAAATAACGGTAGTCGGTACGCCCGCCGCCGCCATGGCCGCCGCGCTCGCGGCGACCGTTCTGCTCGACGATCACGCTGACGTTAAATCGCACCAGCGGCCGCACATCCGCCGCCAGGCCACCGTCAGTAGACGCCACCAGAATGCGTTCCCAAACGCCGGCCATGCTCACCGTGACTTGCTGGATGCGCGGGTCGAGCGCGCGGGTAGCGGCGTCGATACGCTTGAGCAAATCAACTTTTTCCGCGCGGCTGATCACTTCAAGGGGATTGTCCGGGGCATACAACTGCGCCACGTCCTGAGTGCTGAACGCCTGCACCGTACCGTTCTGGCCGGCGCGGGAAATCGAGCGCGCCGCACGCGCCGCCAGGCCCAGGGCTTCAGGGGTGATTGCGTTGCTGTAGGCAAAACCGGTCTTTTCACCGGATTGCGCGCGCACGCCCACACCTTGGTCAAGGTTGAAGCTGCCTTCCTTGACGATGCCGTCTTCCAGAGCCCAGGACTCGGAAATCTGCCCCTGGAAATACAGGTCGGCTGCGTCGATGCCTGGCCCGGCCAGATCGCCGAGCACGGTTTGCAAACTTTCGATGGTCACGCCACCGGGTGCCAGGAGGTGTTCACTGACTGAGGACAACAACTCGCTCATAGGTTTGGCCTTAAATTCATCGTTCCGAGGCAGGCCGCTGCGCGCCCTGCGAGAAAAAGCGCCGATGGTTGACCACCGGCATGCGCGCCCGTATCGACGCCTGTTCACTGCTGTCGCGTTCGGCCAGTAACACCGCTTCGCCTTGATCCTGTTGTGTCAGCACGCGCCCCCAAGGGTCGACAATCGCCGCGTGGCCGTAGGTTTCACGCGGGCCTGGATGTACGCCGCCTTGAGCGGCCGCCAGCAGATAGCACTGGGTTTCGATGGCACGCGCACGAATCAGTACATCCCAATGCGCAGCACCGGTTACCGCTGTAAAGGCCGAGGGCGCGGTAATCAATTCAGCCCCCGCCGCGCGCAACTCGCTGTACAGCTCGGGGAAGCGCAAGTCGTAGCACACCGTCAGGCCCAAACGCCCCACCGGCGTGTCCGCCACCACCACATTGCCACCGAAAGCATAGTCGTCGGATTCGCGATAACGACCTCGAGCATCCGCCACGTCGACATCGAACAGGTGCAGCTTGTCGTAACGGGCAACGATTTCGCCCTGATCGTCGATCAGCAGCGAGCAGGCGTTTGACTTGGCGTTGGGTTGGTCCTTGGGCGGCAACGGCAATGTGCCGGCCACTATCCATAAGGTGAGGTCGCGGGCGGTCTGTTTCAACCATGGCAGGATGGGGCCTTCGCCTAATGCTTCGGCGCGACCGATATCGGCTACGTCACGGCGGCCCATGGCGGCGAAGTTTTCCGGCAGCACTGCCAGCTTTGCACCGCCTGCCGCCGCTTGTTCCAGCAAGCGCCGGGCCTGGGCCAGGTTGGCCAGGACATCGCTCTGGCTGACCATTTGAATTACCGCAAAGGACATAGGCCGACACTCCGTAAAGGGCATGCGGCCATGCTACTCCACAGGCTCTCAGTTTGGTTTTTCAAATGGCTTGTCGAAAGTGATTTTTGGATCCTTCCAAGGACCTTGCACCTTGTATTGCACGCTGGCGAAGCGCGACACGCGGTCACCGATCAACTTGTCGATCAGGAACAGCGCGCCACCAATGGCCGGCGCCCCCACGATCAACGCGGCAATCGGCAGGTTATTGGTCACCGGCAATGTAACCAGCAGCTTGGCATCGACCCGGTCAGCGACCAGGTCCAACGTGCCATTTAGCTCAAGGTTAGTGGATGGCCCAGTCATGGTGATGGGCTCACGGGTCACGAACACGCCATTACTGGCGGCCAACAAACCTTTGACCCGGTCATAACTCAAGCCTTTGCCCAACAAGTCCGAGAAGTCCAGTCGCAAACGGCGCCCAATAGAATTGAAGTTCAGCAAACCAAACACCCGCAGGGCTTGGGCACCACCTTCAACCTCAACGAACTGGCCTTTGCGGAACGCCGCATCCAGGCTGCCGGAGAAACGCTTGGGCCCGACCCAGGCCGGCGAACCCGGCCAGCGACCGTCCACGTCGAGGTGGAAGTCCTCGCTGGTCACCGTTGGCGCAAAGCCCCAGCCCTTGAGTACATCGGCGATGTTCTTGCCATCCAGGCGGCCTTTGTACCAACTGCTGCTGGCGCCCGGCGCACCTTCCCAGCCACCGGCCCCCTTGAGTTGCATGCCTTTGAGGCCCAGGTCCAGGTTGTTGAAGGCCAGCCCTTTGGCGGTTGGCCGGATCTTCAGCGACCAGGCCCCCACCAGGTCCGGCCCCTGGAACAACTGATTGATGGCGATATCCAGTGCAGGGATGTCTTTTGGATCAATATCAGCCAACGGGTCGGGCGCATTCTCATCCGCCTGCACCGTCGGGTCCACCGCCGGCAATTTCACGTACTGCAAGTTGATCGCAATAGGTGCCCCCTTGGCATCTGGCAGGTTCACAGCGCCTTTGGCCTGCTGGCTGTCGAACTGCAAACCCCAGGCAGCCGGCTTGCGATCCAATTGCAGATTGACCTGATCAAACTGCGTACCAAAACCGGTGAGCTTGCCGACCTTGAAATCTGCGCCACTGAGCAGTTGCTTGGCACTGCCGCCTGGATCATTGCCGGCGTAGCGGTTGACCAGTTTTTTCCAAGGGTCGATGTCCAGCTCAGACAACACACCGCGAATGCGCAGGCCTTTTGCAGCTGGCAGCACGGCGTCCCCATCCCCCAGGAACAACTCCCCGCGGCCGTCATTGAATTTGTCGGGTGGCGAGGCAAAGGTAAAGCTCGCCAGCTCGCCGTAGTCGAACCAGTAGCGACGCTCCGGGCCCTGCAAAGTCATGCGAAACACGCTGTCGCGACCCTGGCTGGCGGGCATGCCAAACGGTGCCGGCAAATCGACCGCTACGCCCTTCATGCTGGAGCTGACCATCAGCTGGCTATCGGCGCCATCCAGGGTCAGTTGCAGTTGATAGGGAATATCGCCGGACACCGGCATTGGCTGGCTGATTTTCAACCAGTCCGTCAGGCGTTTAACCGTGACTTGGCCTTTGGCGGTAACGCGCGTACTGATATTGCCCGGCTTGCCATCAGCGAAGATTTGCGCGGTGATCGGTCGGTCAAACGCTTGCGCCGAGATGTTCTGACCACTCAAGCCCTTGGTACTGTCGAAGCGGAAATCACCTTTGAGCTGAGTCAGGTCCAGGGTCGGCTCGGCCAATTGCAGACGGGACTTGTCGGTCTGGAAGTCCACCACAATCTTTGGCTCAGTGCCCTTGGCCAATGGAATGTCCAGGTCCAGCGAGCCTTGCAGGTCACCCTCGCCTT
The DNA here is from genome assembly GCF_022662395.1 of Pseudomonas sp. MONT-RG-20F-20-E-7-02. Taxonomy (NCBI): domain Bacteria; kingdom Pseudomonadati; phylum Pseudomonadota; class Gammaproteobacteria; order Pseudomonadales; family Pseudomonadaceae; genus Pseudomonas; species Pseudomonas sp. MONT-RG-20F-20-E-7-02. The sequence continues at coordinate 221,345 of NZ_JAKNQN010000007.1, read as the reverse complement.
TCCACCCGGCAAAAGTCGAGCCGGTGCCTATCGGCGCCTCCTGGAGGATTTTCAAGCCATCGCCCAAACCACCGGCAAACCCACCGGTGATCAGCAGGTGACTGTCCTTGCCGGCCGGCGCGTGAGGAATGTTGACGTAGACGTCCTTGACCTTGGTGTCGAGCAACTGGCCCTTGCTCGCCAGGATGCGTACGCCGCTCTCCTCGACGAACACTTCGCCACTGACCTTGCTCACATGGGGCCAGCCCGGCTGGAATGCCAGTTCGGCGTCATGCACCTTGAAGAACAGACTGATATTGCGTGCAGCCGGCAGTGCATCGTGGTTCAGCGAGCCTTGGTACTGGAAGAAACCCTGGTCAACCGCACCTTTGAGAATCGCCGTGCGCAGCCATTCATCCAATGACGGGCTCAACACCGCTGGCAGGTACTTGGGTGTGAAACGGCCATCGCCATCGACCATGCCGACCCGCAGGTCCATATAGTCTTCCTGGCTGTGGTCAAAATGCAGACGAATCAGGAAGTCCGCAGCAACCTTGCCCTCCTCGCCCAGCACCTTGATGTACGGAGCGATCAGGGTGAAGCCTTCCTTATCGAGCTTCCACGTCAGGCGCGCGTTGGCCTGGATGTACTGCCAGGGCTTGGCGAAGATCGGGAACAGGTGCAAGGAAAAGTCCTTGCTGTCCATGCGCAGTTCGCCGTGGCCCAGGTCGCCGCTGATGCTGCCGGACACGTTCCGCGCGGCCGGTGCGCCAAAATATGCATCGAAGCCGATGCGCTCCAGGTTTGCGGCAAAGCTGACCTTCTGGTCGCTGGTGTCCTGGGGGCGGAAATCCACCAGCACATTGCGCAGCAAGCCGGTGGCTTTGAGGTGTTCTATGGTTTTGGCAAAGCCTTCAGGAAAGGGTGCCAAGGCATTCAGCAGCGGCGTGATGGGCGTCAGGTCGAGGCGATCAGCCTGCAGCTTCCAGACTTCCAGGTCCTTGTCGGTAGCCAGGCTCTGCTGCAATTGCAGGCGTGACTCCCAGCGCGTGTCACCGATGTTCATCGCCAGCGAATCAAACAGCACCTTGAGGCCGGAATCGCTGCGTTGCAGGTAAGCTGTCAGGGCAAGGTTTTCAATATGCACCGGCTTGCGCTCGGCGTAGCTGCCCTTCACCTGAGGTGAATTGAGGCGTACCGCTGCGCTTTGCACTGTGCCCTTTGCCCAGGTCAGCCAGAACTCGCCACCCGCTTTGAATTGGGTGAGTTTCCACTGCTGGGTCAGCTTGGCCGGAATCCATTTTGCCCAATCGCTTTGGGGCAGGCTGAGGTAGGCTTCGACTTGGCCGTCTTTCCATTGGCTGGCGCGAATTCGGCTGCGCAGGCTCAGGGCAAGAGGCTGGCCATCAGGCAAGGTCAGGCGGGCATCGAGGCGTTGGCGGGTGGCGCCGGTGTGCAGGCTCAGGCCTACGTAAGTCAGGGTCAGCGGCGACTGGTCGAAGGGTTGCAAGGTGACTTGGCTATCGAGCAGCGACACACGCTTGACCATTTGCATACGCGTGAGCAATTGCTCCGGGTCCAGCGGCTGGTCATCCTGCACCGGCAAGCCTTGCAGCGCCCAATGGCCATCCTTGTCTTCCTTGACGCTCAATTGCAGGCCACTGACTTCCAGGTGGGCAATGCGCACTTCGCGTGCCATCAGGCTGGCCCACAGATCCGGCACCAATTCAACCTGGTCAAGGCGCAAGGCACTGCTGCCCTCGCCGACCATCACGTCGTGGGCCAGCAGCACCGGCGCGAAGCCGCTCCAGCGCCCTTCCAGGCTGCCGATGTGCACGGGCATATCCACCGCGGCCTGGGCCTTGGCTTCGATTTCGGCGCGGTATTCAGCCACCAGCGGGGTCAATTCACGACCCAGGCTCACGTACACCGCTGCCAACACCAGCAGCAAGGCGCACAAGCCCAGGCCCCAACGGGTCAAAGCGGCAAAAAAGCGTTTCAGACGCTCCATGTCAGGCGACCCTCAAGGCAGTTAGCGGACGGCAGATCAAGGTCTGCCGGTCTCGAAGAAAGAAAGCGATTGGGGATCAGAGCAGCACCACGTCGTATTGTTCCTGGGAATACATGGTTTCGACCTGGAAGCGAATCGTGCGCCCGATAAAAACCTCCAGTTCAGCGACGTTACCGGACTCCTCATCCAGCAACCGATCAACCACTTTCTGGTTGGCGAGCACTCTATAACCTTCGGCTTGATAGGCGCGTGCCTCCCGTAAGATTTCGCGGAAAATCTCGTAGCAAACCGTTTCCGGGGTCTTTAACTTGCCGCGTCCCTGGCAACTGCTGCACGGCTCGCAGAGCACTTGCTCGAGGCTTTCGCGGGTACGCTTGCGGGTCATCTGCACAAGGCCAAGCTCGGTGATGCCGATGATATTGGTCTTGGCGTGATCGCGTTCCAGTTGCTTCTCGAGCGTGCGCAGCACCTGGCGCTGATGTTCTTCATCTTCCATGTCGATGAAGTCAATGATGATGATGCCGCCCATGTTGCGCAGGCGCATCTGACGGGCAATGGCGGTGGCCGCCTCGAGATTGGTCTTGAAGATAGTCTCTTCGAGGTTGCGGTGGCCAACGAACGCGCCGGTATTGACGTCAATGGTGGTCATGGCTTCCGCCGGGTCGACCACCAGATAGCCGCCGGACTTGAGCGGCACCTTGCGCTCCAGAGCTTTCTGGATCTCGTCTTCAACGCCATACAAGTCGAAAATCGGCCGTTCGCCAGGGTAGTGCTCCAGGCGATCGGCAATTTCCGGCATCAATTCGGCGACAAATTGCGTGGTGCGCTGGAAAGTTTCCCGCGAGTCGATGCGAATTTTCTCGATCTTCGGGCTGACCAGATCGCGCAGGGTGCGCAGGGCCAGGCCGAGGTCTTCATAGATGACGCTTGGTGCGCCGATGGTTTTGATCTGAGCGCCGATCTGGTCCCACAAACGCCGCAGGTAGCGGATATCCATGAGGATTTCATCGGCACCGGCACCTTCTGCGGCGGTGCGCAGGATAAAGCCACCCGCTTCCTTGATACCTTCGGCAGCCACGCAGTCGCTGACCACCTTTTTCAGGCGCTCGCGCTCGGCTTCATCTTCGATCTTCAAGGAAATGCCGACGTGGGCGGTGCGCGGCATGTACACCAGGTAACGCGAAGGAATCGACAGCTGAGTCGTCAGCCGCGCGCCTTTTGAGCCGATAGGGTCCTTGGTGACCTGCACCACCAGGCTCTGCCCTTCATGCACCAGCGCACTGATGCTTTCGACCGCCGGGCCTTCGCGCAAGGAGATTTCCGAGGCATGGATAAACGCCGCGCGGTCCAGGCCGATATCGACGAAAGCAGCCTGCATCCCCGGCAACACGCGCACGACTTTGCCTTTATAGATATTGCCGACAATCCCGCGCTTTTGAGTGCGCTCGACGTGCACTTCTTGCAGAACACCGTTCTCTACCACCGCCACGCGCGATTCCATCGGCGTGATATTGATCAGAATCTCTTCACTCATGGCTGGGTCTCGTTCAGGCGTTTTCACAATAGTGACCGATCGCTTAAGGCTTGGCGCGCAAGTAAGGCGTTCAGCGCGCGGTAAGGTTTTGCCAACAGGGTATGCCGAATTGGCCAAGCAGTTGCGCGGTTTCGCACACCGGCAGGCCTACCACGGCGGAATAGCTGCCATTGAGCCCGGCGACAAACACCGAACCAAGCCCCTGGATAGCATAGCCGCCTGCCTTGTCCTGAGGTTCGCCACTGTGCCAGTAGGTTGTAGCCTCCTCGACAGAAATACCGCGAAACCGTACGCGACTGCTGACACAGCGTGTTTCGCAGCGCGAACCGTCGGTGACGGCAATGGCGGTCAGCACCTCGTGCTCACGCCCGGCCAAGGCCATCAACATCGCCAGGGCGTCGGCCTGATCCACCGGTTTGCCGAGGATCTGCCCATCTACGATCACGGCCGTGTCAGCACCCAGCACGCAGATGCCCGCGCCGTGTTCAAGCGCAGCAAAACCCGCCGTAGCCTTGCCGCGCGCAAGGCGCTCGACGTAGGCCACAGCAGGTTCGTTTGTAAGAGGAGTTTCATCAATAGCGGCGCTGACCACGGTGAAGGGCACACCGATCTGGGTCAGCAATTCACGCCGCCTTGGGGAACCCGAAGCCAGATAAAGCGAATTCATTCCAGACTCTCCCTGTAGGGTTCGATAACCAGGCAGAGCCTCGCAATCCATTCAATTGATTTTGTAGCGACGACGTAATCCACGCAGACCGAAACTGACCCATGGCCACAGCAACGCACTGACCAGCGCCGGCAGCACCAACGCCAGGGTCGGCTGGCGGTTACCGGTCAAGGCGCTGAGCCACAGTTGCACCAACTGCGCCAGGCCGAAGATCACCAGGATCACCAGGCACTGCTGCCACATCGGGAACATGCGCAAGCGTTGTTGCAACGACAGCACCAGGAAGGTGATCAGGGTGAGGATCAACGCGTTCTGGCCCAGCAAGGTGCCATAGAGCACATCTTCCGCCAAGCCCAGGCACATCGCGGTGACCATCCCGACTTTATGCGGCAAGGTCAGCGACCAGAAAGCCAGCAGCAAGGCCAGCCATAAAGGACGCAGGATTTCCATGAATTGCGGCAGCGGCGAAACGCTGAGCAGCAAACCGATGGCGAACGTCAGCCAGACGATCCAGCCATTGCGCGAATGAGTACCGGCCATTATTCCTCCCTCTGCCGCGTGGTTGCCGGGGCGGTAGCCGCTGGCCGGGTTGCCGGTGTGGCAGCAGGCGTCGACGCTGGCGGCTTGGCCGCAGCGGGTTTAGCCGCACGCGCGCTGTGAGCTGCTGGCTTGGCAGGCGTCGCGACAGGTGCGGCCGGGGTTGCCGACGGTGCGGGCGGCCCGACGAACGCCGGTTTCGGCACCGTAGCGGGGATGGTGGGTACGGCGCCGTTCTGCTTGTCTTCCGCTTCCTGCGCCTGGGCGGCGTCATTGGCACGTTCTTCGGGGGTGCGGTTGTCGCTGAACACCAGCAGCAAGTAGCGGCTACGGTTCAAGGCAGCCGTCGGCACGGCACGCACGATGGCGAACGGCTGACCGGAATCGTGGATCACTTCCTTCACCGTCGCCACTGGGTAACCCGCCGGGAAGCGCTGGCCCAGGCCGGAACTGACCAACAGGTCGCCTTCCTTGATGTCGGCAGTATCGGCAACATGGCGCAACTCAAGGCGCTCCGGGTTACCGGTACCGCTGGCAATCGCGCGCAAGCCGTTGCGATTCACCTGCACCGGGATGCTGTGGGTGGTGTCCGTCAGCAGCAATACCCGCGAGGTGTAGGGCATCAACTCGACCACCTGGCCCATCAGGCCACGGGCATCGAGCACCGGCTGGCCAAGGACGACACCATCGCGCTCACCCTTGTTGATGATGATGCGATGGGTAAACGGATTCGGGTCCATGCCGATCAACTCGGCCACTTCGACCTTCTCGTTGACCAGTGCGGAAGAATTGAGCAACTCGCGCAGCCGAACGTTCTGCTCGGTGAGGGCCGCCAGCTTTTGCATGCGCCCCTGCAGCAGCAGGTTTTCAGTCTTGAGTTTTTCGTTCTCGGCGACCAGCTCAGTGCGGCTGCCGAATTGGCTGGCCACGCCCTGGTAGAGACGTTGCGGCAGGTCGGTGATCCAGTAGGTCTGCATCAACACCAGCGACATCTGGCTACGCACGGGCTTGAGCAGCGCAAAGCGGGCATCGACCACCATCAGCGCGACCGAAAGCACGACCAGCACCAATAAGCGCACGCCCAATGAGGGGCCTTTGGCGAAAAGCGGTTTAATAAGCCGCTCCTCCCAGGCAAATGTTCTCTTTATTCATACGGCATCAAACCGGCCTGGATGCAGATTGAAGAAGATAAACGCCAACAGGCAGCACTGCAAAGTGCTGCCTGCGGACGAAGCATGAACCATCCAGGCAATCTTATTCGCTGGAGAGCAGGTCCATGGTGTGTTTATCCATCATTTCCAGTGCACGGCCACCGCCACGGGCGACACAGGTCAGCGGGTCTTCGGCGACGATCACCGGCAGGCCGGTTTCCTGGGCCAGCAGCTTGTCGAGGTCACGCAGCAAGGCGCCACCACCGGTCAGCACCAGGCCACGCTCGGCGATATCGGAAGCCAGTTCCGGAGGCGATTGCTCCAGGGCGCTTTTCACGGCCTGAACGATGGTGGCCAGGGACTCTTGCAGAGCTTCCAGCACTTCATTGGAGTTCAGGGTGAAGGCACGTGGAACGCCTTCGGCCAGGTTGCGACCGCGAACATCAACTTCGCGCACTTCGCCGCCTGGGTAGGCGGTGCCGATTTCCTGCTTGATGCGCTCGGCGGTGGATTCGCCGATCAGGCTGCCGTAGTTACGGCGCACATAGGTGATGATCGCTTCGTCGAAGCGGTCGCCGCCAACGCGTACGGATTCGGCATACACCACACCGTTCAGGGAAATCAGGGCGATTTCGGTAGTACCACCACCGATATCCACCACCATCGAACCGCGTGCTTCTTCAACCGGCAGGCCGGCACCGATCGCAGCAGCCATTGGCTCTTCGATCAGGAACACTTCACGCGCACCGGCGCCAAGGGCCGATTCACGGATGGCACGACGCTCAACCTGGGTGGACTTGCACGGAACGCAGATCAGCACACGAGGGCTGGGCTGCAGGAAACTGTTTTCGTGAACCTTGTTGATGAAATACTGCAGCATCTTCTCGCAGACACTGAAGTCGGCGATCACGCCGTCTTTCATCGGACGAATGGCAGCAATATTGCCTGGTGTTCGGCCGAGCATGCGCTTGGCCTCGGTGCCAACGGCAACGACACTTTTCTGATTACCATGGGTCCGAATGGCCACAACCGATGGCTCATTCAGAACGATTCCGCGCTCGCGCACGTAAATAAGGGTGTTGGCAGTGCCCAGGTCAATGGAAAGATCGCTGGAAAACATGCCACGCAGTTTCTTGAACATGGGGAAAGGACCCTAGGCAACGCGTGGGTAAAAAAGTGCGGCAAACTCTAACAACGACAGGGATTTTGGGCAAGGCGCCAATGTGCTAAATTGGCCGACTTTCTGTGCACCAACCCCCACAATCGCGGCCATATGACCGTAGAAATGCGGTAGTGTTCCGACAATCTAACACACGGACGCCCTCCGTTCTGTTTTCCACTGGAGAATCCCATGGCGCTTGAACGCTCCGACGTGGAAAAAATCGCTCATCTGGCCTCGCTTGGCCTGAATGAAGCCGATCTTCCACAGACCACCGCAGCCCTGAACAGCATTCTCGGGCTGGTTGACCAAATGCAGGCCGTCAATACCGACGGCATCGAGCCCCTGGCTCACCCGCTGGAAGCCAGCCAGCGCCTGCGCGCAGACGTTGTGACCGAGCGAAATAATCGCGAGGCCTACCAGTCCATCGCGCCAGCGGTCGAAAACGGCCTGTACCTGGTTCCGAAAGTCATCGACTAAAGGGAAAGAGCCTTTCATGCATCACATGACTCTGGCCGAGATCGCCCGCGGTCTCGCCGACAAAAAGTTTTCTTCCGAAGAGCTGACCAAGACCCTGCTTGCGCGCATTGCCGAGCACGATCCCAAGGTCAACAGCTTCATCAGCCTCACCGAAGAGCTGGCCCTGAGCCAGGCCAAGGCCGCCGACGTTCGTCGCGCCAACGGTGAGAATGGCGCACTGCTGGGCGCACCAATCGCCCACAAAGACTTGTTCTGCACCCAGGGCATTCGCACCAGTTGCGGCTCGAAGATGCTCGACAACTTCAAGGCGCCGTACGATGCCACCGTGGTCTCCAAGCTGGCCGCCGCCGGGGCCGTGACCCTGGGCAAGACCAATATGGACGAGTTCGCCATGGGTTCGGCCAACGAATCCAGCTACTACGGCGCAGTTAAAAACCCGTGGAACCTGGAACACGTGCCCGGCGGTTCGTCCGGTGGTTCGGCTGCCGCCGTTGCCGCGCGCTTCCTGCCGGCCGCTACAGCCACCGACACCGGTGGCTCGATCCGCCAGCCAGCGGCCTTCACCAACCTCACCGGCTTGAAGCCGACCTATGGTCGCGTTTCCCGTTGGGGCATGATCGCCTACGCGTCCAGCCTGGATCAGGGCGGCCCTCTGGCGCGCACTGCTGAAGACTGCGCGATTTTGTTACAAGGTATGGCCGGGTTCGACACACAGGACTCCACCAGCATCGATGAGCCGGTGCCGGACTACAGCGCCAGCCTCAATACCTCGATCAAAGGCCTGCGCATCGGCGTGCCGAAAGAGTATTTCAGCGCCGGCCTCGACCCGCGTATCGCCGAACTGGTGCACAACAGCGTCAAGGAGCTGGAAAAGCTCGGCGCCGTGATCAAGGAAATCAGCCTGCCGAACAATCAGCACGCGATTCCTGCGTACTACGTGATCGCGCCGGCAGAAGCCTCTTCCAACCTGTCGCGTTTCGACGGCGTGCGCTTCGGCTATCGCTGTGAAAACCCGAAAGACCTCACCGACCTGTACAAACGCTCCCGTGGCGAAGGCTTCGGTGCCGAAGTACAACGCCGGATCATGGTCGGTGCCTACGCCCTGTCGGCCGGCTACTACGACGCGTACTACCTCAAGGCGCAAAAGATCCGTCGCCTGGTGAAGAACGACTTCATGGCCGCCTTCGAAGAAGTCGACGTGATCCTCGGCCCAACCACGCCGAACCCGGCCTGGAAGATCGGCGCCAAGACCGGCGACCCGATCGCCGAGTACCTGGAAGACCTGTACACCATCACCGCCAACCTCGCGGGCTTGCCGGGCTTGTCCATGCCTGCCGGTTTCGTCGATGGCCTGCCGGTCGGCGTGCAATTGCTCGCCCCGTATTTCCAGGAAGGCCGCCTGCTCAATGTGGCGCACCAGTACCAGTTGAACACCGACTGGCACACCCGCACCCCTACCGGCTTCTGAGGAGAACACTATGCAATGGGAAGTTGTGATCGGGCTGGAGATTCATACCCAGCTCGCCACCCAATCGAAGATTTTCTCCGGTAGCGCCACCACGTTCGGCTCCGAGCCGAATACCCAGGCCAGCCTGGTAGACCTGGGCATGCCCGGCGTCTTGCCGGTGCTGAACCAGGAAGCGGTGCGCATGGCGGTGATGTTCGGCCTGGCGATTGACGCCGAGATCGGCCAGCACAACGTGTTCGCGCGCAAGAACTACTTCTACCCGGACCTGCCCAAGGGCTACCAGATCAGCCAGATGGAGTTGCCGATCGTCGGCAAGGGCTACCTGGACATCCCGCTGGAAGACGGCACCATCAAACGTGTCGGCGTGACCCGCGCGCACCTGGAAGAAGACGCCGGCAAGAGCCTGCACGAGGAATTCCCGGGCGCTACCGGCATCGACCTGAACCGTGCCGGCACGCCGTTGCTGGAAATCGTGTCCGAGCCGGACATGCGCAGCGCCAAGGAAGCCGTGGCCTACGTCAAGACCATCCACGCGCTGGTGCGCTACCTGGGCATCTGCGATGGCAACATGGCCGAAGGCTCGCTGCGTTGCGACTGCAACGTGTCGATCCGTCCAAAAGGCCAGATCGAGTTCGGCACCCGCTGCGAGATCAAGAACGTCAACTCGTTCCGCTTTATCGAAAAGGCGATCAACAGCGAAGTGCGTCGCCAGATCGAGCTGATCGAAGACGGCGGCAAGGTGATCCAGCAAACGCGCCTGTACGACCCGAACAAAGACGAAACCCGCGCCATGCGCAGCAAAGAGGAAGCCAACGACTACCGTTACTTCCCCGACCCGGACCTGTTGCCGGTGGTCCTTGAAGATTCGTTCCTCAATGACATCCGCGCCACCCTGCCGGAATTGCCGCAGCAGAAACGCGAGCGCTTCCAGGCGCAGTTCGGCCTGTCGGTCTACGATGCCAGCGTGCTGGCTTCCAGCCGTGAGCAAGCCAACTACTTCGAAAAAGTCGTGAGCATTGCCGGCGACGCCAAACTAGCGGCCAACTGGGTGATGGTTGAGCTGGGCAGCCTGTTGAACAAACAGGGCCTGGAAATCGACGAAGCCCCTGTCACCGCCGAGCAACTGGGCGGCATGCTGCTGCGCATCAAGGACAACACCATCTCCGGCAAAATCGCCAAGACCGTGTTTGAAGCCATGGCCAGCGGTGAAGGCAATGCCGACGACATCATCGAAAAGCGCGGCCTCAAGCAAGTCACCGACAGCGGCGCGATTTCGGCCGTTCTCGATGAAATGCTGGCGGCCAACGCCGAACAGGTCGAGCAATACCGCGCCGCCGACGAAGCCAAGCGCGGCAAGATGTTCGGCTTCTTCGTCGGCCAGGCAATGAAAGCGTCCAAAGGCAAGGCCAACCCGCAACAAGTGAACGAACTGCTGAAGAGCAAGCTCGAAGGCTGATTCGCAACACTCTGAGAGCAGGAACCGGCCTATGTGGGAGCCGGGCTTGCCCGCGATGCAGGCACCTCGGTCCTTCAAATCGACCGCGGTGATGCCATCGCAGGCAAGCCAGCTCCCACATGAGCCGGGGCCTGCATTTGATACGGGGGCATCCTTGATAATGAAGCGTCTACTCGGCCTGCTGGCCCTGTTCTCTCTGTTGGCCGGTTGTGCCAGCGGCCTCATCGACCCCAACGGCTACGACGAAACCGGCACCGCCTCGTATTACGGCGCCAAGCACCATGGCAACAAAACCGCCAGCGGTGAACCCTTCAACCAGAATGCCCTGACCGCCGCCCATCGGCGCCTGCCCTTCGGCACGCAGGTCAAGGTAACCAACCTCGACAACAACAAATCCGTGGTACTGCGCATCAATGATCGCGGCCCACATACCCGTGGGCGCCTGATCGACGTTTCACGCAGGGCCGCCGAACAACTCGGTATGCTGGGCAGCGGCACTGCGCGGGTTCGCGTGCAAGCCATGAGCAACTAATCAAGGGAGCCTTGGCCATTTCCGCATTAACCGCCCTCTCGTCCTGGAGCCTGATCGAACTGGTCAGCGGCCTGGTGTTGCTGATCGTCGGCGCTGAAATCCTGGTGCGCGCCGCCGTGCGCCTGGCGGCCAGCCTCAAGGTGCGGCCACTGATCATCGGCTTGAGCATCGTCGCCTTCGGCAGCAGCGCGCCACAGATGACCGTGAGCCTGCAGGCCACCCTGGCCGGTAATACCGATATCGCCGTGGGCAGTGTGATCGGCAGCAGTATCTTCAACACGCTGGTCACTCTGGGCCTCGCCGCGCTGATCATCCCATTGCGCGTGTCCCGGCAGTTGGTGCGCCTGGATATCCCGGTGATGATTTGCGCCGGCCTGCTGGTGTTTACCCTGGCCGCCAACGAAGAACTGACCCCGCTCGATGGCCTGTTCCTGCTGATTGCACTGGCGGCCTACCTGGGTGTTTTGCACTATCAGACTCGCCACTCCCGCCGCCCGCGCACACTGGACACCGTGGCCAGGGCGCCCTGGCTGAGCAGCGCATCGCTGATGCTGAGCGGGCTGTTGATCCTGGTGCTGGCCGGGCATTTGCTGCTGGGCGCAGCAGTGGACGTGGCGAGCGACCTGGGCTTGTCCGAGCGCATCATCGGCCTCACGCTGATGGGTGTCGGCACCTCGCTGCCGTGCCTGGCAACCTCACTGATTGCCGCGCTGCGCGGCGAGCGCGAGATCGCCGTGGGCAACGTGATCGGCAGCAACCTGTTCAACCTGCTTGGGGTGCTCGGGTTTACCGCCCTGGTGGCGCCGTCGCCGCTGTCCGTGTCGCCCAATGCGCTGGATTTTGATTTGCCGGTGATGCTCGGCGTGATTGTGCTGTGCCTGCCGGTGTTTTATACCGGCTACCGCGTCACCCGCGCCGAAGGCCTGGTGTTCCTGGGCCTGTACCTGGCGTATGGGCTGCATGTGGTGTCGTTCACCTTTGGCATGCCGCTGGCCACCAAACTTGAACAATTGATGCTGTATTACGTCCTGCCGGCGCTGGTGGCGTTCCTGTTGTTCAGCTCGCTGCAAGCCTGGCGCCGCCAACACAAGAGGGAGTCGCTATGACCGATCAGAAAAAGCCCGGGGTTGAAATGCGTCGCCAGGTGATGGGTGATGTGTTCGTCGACCGCGCCTTGGGGAATGCCACCGAGTTCACCCAGCCGCTGCAGGATTTCGTCAACGAACACGCATGGGGCAGCGTGTGGAACCGTGAAGGCCTGCCGCTGAAGACGCGCAGCCTGATCACCCTCGCCGCCCTCACTGCGCTCAAGTGCCCGCAGGAACTCAAGGGCCACGTGCGTGGCGCCCTGAACAACGGGTGCACGGTGGAGGAGATTCGCGAGGCGCTGCTGCATTGCGCGGTGTATGCCGGCGTGCCGGCGGCGATTGATGCGTTTCGGGCGGCGCAGGAAGTGATTGAGGCGTATCAGGCAGATAAGCAGTGACTGCTAGATAGCTATCGCAGCGATGCGGCGATCCGACAAGCCAGCTCCCACATTTGAAGGTATTCACAGTTCAAAATGTGGGAGCTGGCTTGCCTGCGATTGGCCCTCAAACACACCGAAAAACTCAGATCCAACCACCCGCCTGCAACACAAAAATCCCGATATTGGTGGTCACCGCCGCCATCAAGGTAGTAATCACAATAATCGCCGCCGCCAGTTCATGATTGCCCTCGGCCGCCCGGGCCATGACAAAACTCGCCGCCGCCGTCGGTGCGCCGAAGTACAAAAACAGAATCCCCAGTTCCGGCCCTCGAAAGCCCAGCAACCACGCGCCCAGCGTCGCGAACACCGGCAGGCCCACCATCTTCACCAGGCTGGCACTCAACGCCATGCTCCCGCTTTTGCGCAAGGCCGCCAACGACAAGGTGCCACCGATGCAGATCAACGCCAGCGGCAAGGTCATGTCCGCCAGGTACTGCCCCGACGACTCCAGCCAGCCCGGCAGGCCGATCTTGAAAATCGCGAACGGCGCCGCGGCAATCACGCTGATGATCAGCGGGTTGGCCGCCACACTTTTGAAGATGCTCCACGGGTCGGACTTGATCACCGGGCTGTACACCGCCAGCACGATGGTCGACAGGGTGTTGTAGAACAGGATCACCAGGGCGGCGAGGATCGCGCCGAGGGAAATGCCGTAGTCGCCGTACATGCTGGCCGCCAGCGCCAGGCCGATCACGCCGTTATTGCCGCGAAACGCGCCCTGGGTGTAGATGCCACGGTCTTCGGGCGGGCAGCGGAAAATCGCCCAGCCCCAGGCCAGGGCAAAGCTCAGCAGCGTGGCGACGGCAAAGTAAATCAGCAAACCCGGCTTGAGCGCCGCGTGCAGGTCGGCATGCAGGATGCCGAGAAACAGCAGCGCCGGCATGGTGACGTTGAACACCAGGGACGAGGCTGTGTGGATAAAGTTGTCGTTGATCCAGTTGATGCGCTTGAGCAGCACACCGAGAAACAGCATGGCAAACACCGGCGCGGTGATGGTGAGGGTGGTGAGGAAGATAGCCAGCATGCCGGGGAGAACCTTGGGTGGGTGTCGTCAGGTGGCTAATGATAAGCCAGATTCACCCGGATCGTTCCCACGCTCTGCGTGGGAACGCATCCGCGCCCCTTCACAGCGGACGCGGAGCGTCCAAGGAGGCATTCCCACGCGGAGCGTGGGAACGATCAGCGGAGCGTGGGAACGATCAGCGGAGCGTGGGAACGATCAGTCAGGTGATCGGTGCCGGGTTGAACAGGGTGATGTCGTTATGCAGTTTATGCCGCTCCGCCCACGTCTGTTTCTTGCCGCTGGCCACGTCCAGGTAAAAGTGGAACAACTCCCAGCCCAATTCCTCAATGCTCGCACGCCCGGTAGCGATGCGTCCGGCATCGATATCGATCAGGTCCGGCCAGCGTTGCGCCAATTCCGTACGCGTCGAGACCTTCACCACCGGCGCCATCGCCAACCCATAAGGCGTGCCACGCCCAGTGGTGAACACGTGCAGGTTCATCCCGGCCGCCAGCTGCAAGGTGCCGCAGACAAAGTCACTGGCCGGCGTCGCGCAAAAGATCAGGCCTTTGCCTTTGAAGCGCTCGCCTGGGCCGAGCACGCCGTTGATCGCACTGCTGCCGGATTTGACGATGGAGCCCAGGGACTTCTCGACGATATTCGACAACCCGCCTTTCTTGTTGCCCGGCGTGGTGTTCGCGCTACGGTCCGCCTCGCCTTTGGCCAGGTAACGGTCGTACCAGTCCATTTCCCTGACCAGGGCCTGGGCAACTTCTTTGCTCTCGGCACGAGAAGTCAGCAGGTAAATGGCGTCACGCACTTCAGTGACTTCGGAAAACATCACCGTCGCCCCGGCCCGCAGCAGCAGGTCCGAGGCATAGCCGAGCGCCGGGTTGGCGGTGATGCCGGAAAACGCATCACTGCCGCCGCACTGCATGCCCAGGATCAGCTCCGACGCCGGCACGGTTTCGCGGCGGCGCAGGTCGAGTTTCTTCAAGCGCACTTCGGCCAGCGCCATGATCTGCTCGATCATCTCGGTAAAGCCATGGCTGGAATCCTGCAGCCGATACAGCCACGGCTCGCTCAGGTCGACGGAGCTGTCGTTGTCGTGCATCACCTGCCCGGCCTGCAGCTTCTCGCAGCCCAGGCTGATCACCAGCGCTTCGCCGCCCAGGTTCGGGTTGCGCGCCAGGTTGCGCACGGTGCGGATCGGGATGTAAGCATCCGTCGCGGTGATCGCCACGCCGCAGCCGTAGCTGTGGGTCAGCGCCACCACGTCATCGACATGTGGGTACTTGGGCAGCAACTCGTCCTTGATGCGCTTGACCGCATGGTCCAGCACGCCGGTGACGCACTGCACCGTGGTGGTGATGCCGAGGATATTGCGCGTGCCCACGGTGCCGTCGGCGTTGCGATAACCCTCGAAGGTAAAGCCTTCCAGCGGCGCCTGGGTTTCAGGCACTTCGGTGGACAGCGGCAGGCTGTCCAACGGCGGCGCGGTGGGCATGCGCAGTTGGTCTTCCTGCACCCAACTGCCACGTGGGATCGGCGCCAGGGCGTAACCAATGGTCTGGCCGTAGCGAATAATCTGACCGCCTTCCGGGATGTCTTCCAGGGTCACTTTGTGGCTTTGCGGGATGAAATCCACGGTCACCAGGCCGTCCGGGAACTCGGTCCCGGCCGGTACGCCCTGGTCGTTGACCACGATCACCACGTTGTCGCGCTCGTGCAAACGGATCGAGCGCGGCGAGTCGGCATGTTCAATCAACTGCATTACATCGCCCCTCAGGAATGCGCTTGGGTAAATTGGGTCAGCTCGGGCCCTTTGCTGGGCGGCTCTTTGAGCACCACACGCTTGATCGGGCCAACGATCACCAGGTAGCTGAACACCGCCAGCAGCGCGTTGGCACCGACAAACACCAAGGCCCACTTGAACGAGCCGGTGGTGGCGATGATGTAGCCAATCACGATCGGCGTACTGATGGACGCCAGGTTGCCAAACATATTGAACAGGCCGCCACTGAGCCCGGCGATTTGTTTCGGCGAGGTGTCGGACACCACCGCCCAACCCAGTGCGCCAACGCCTTTACCGAAGAAGGCCAAGGCCATGAAGCCCACCACCATCCATTCGATATCCACGTAATTGCACGCGACGATGCTGCACGACACCAGCAAGCCGCCAATGATCGGCGCCTTGCGCGCGAAGGTCAGCGAGTGGCCCTTGCGCAGCAGGTAATCGGAAATCAACCCGCCCAATACGCCGCCGATAAATCCGCAGATCGCCGGCAGCGACGCAATGAAGCCGGCCTTGAGAATGGTCATGCCGCGTTCCTGCACCAGGTAAACCGGGAACCAGGTCAGGAAGAAATAGGTGATGCCATTGATGCAGTACTGCCCCAGGTACACGCCGAGCATCATGCGGTTGGTCAGCAGTTGGCGGATGTAATCCCATTTGGGTCCGTCGGTTTTCTGGCCATTGGCCTTTTCCTGATCCATGTCGACCATCGCACCGTTCTCGGAGATGTACTTGAGTTCGGCGTCGTTGATCATCGGGTGTTGGCGCGGGCTGTGGATAATTTTCAGCCAGATCAGCGAGAACAGTACGCCAATGCCACCCATCACGATAAACACGTGCTGCCAGCCGAAGGTGTAGACGATCCAGCCCATCAGCGGCGCGAACAGCACCGTGGCGAAGTATTGCGCCGAGTTGAAGATCGCCGAGGCCGTACCGCGTTCGGCGGTGGGGAACCAACCGGCCACGATGCGCGCATTACCGGGGAACGACGGCGCTTCGGCCAGGCCCACCAGGAAGCGCAGCATAAACAGCGCGACGATGGCAGTGGAGACACCAAACTCGCCGACATAGCCTTGCAAGATGGTGAACAGCGACCAGGTGAAGATGCTCAGGGCATAGACTTTTTTCGAGCCGAACCGGTCCAGCAGCCAGCCACCGGGGATTTGCCCGGCCACGTAGGCCCAACCGAATGCGGAGAAGATGTAACCGAGGGTGACCGCGCTGATGCCGAGGTCTTTTTGCAGGCTGGAGCCGGCGATAGCGATAGTAGCCCGGTCGGCGTAGTTGATCGTGGTCACCAGAAACAGCATGAGCAGGATCAAATAGCGGACGTGGGTCGGCTTGGTCGCTTGCATGAAGATGTACTCCCACTAATTATTTTTTTTGCGGGTAAGCATTTCTGTTTTAAGTGCAGGAGCCGCTTTCTGTGGGAGCTGGCTTGCCTGCGATAACGGTGTATCAGTCAACATCTCTGTGACTGATGTACCGTTATCGCAGGCAAGCCAGCTCCCACACAAGCCAGTTCCCACGGGTGTTACGTGTTACGACCCGATGTAGCTGGTTTTCACCACGGTGTAGAACTCTTGCGCATAGCGACCTTGCTCACGCGAACCGTACGACGAACCCTTACGCCCCCCGAACGGCACGTGGTAATCCACACCGGCGGTCGGCAGGTTGACCATCACCATCCCGGCCTGGGAGTGGCGCTTGAAGTGGTTGGCGTACTTCAGCGAGGTGGTGGCAATACCCGCCGAGAGGCCGAACTCGGTGTCGTTGGCCATGGCCAGCGCCGCCTCGTAGTCCGCTACGCGAACCACGTTGGCCACTGGGCCGAAGATTTCTTCACGGCTGATGCGCATGGCGGCTTCGCTGTCGGCAAACAGCGTCGGCGCCAAGTAGTAACCTTCGGTGTCACAGGTGACCAGGCCGCCACCGCTGACCAGCCGCGCGCCTTCGCTTTGGCCGATGTCGATGTATTTCAGGTCCTGATCCAGCTGGGCCTGGGAAACCACCGGGCCAATGTCGGTGCCGCTTTTCAGCGCGTGGCCGACTTTGATCGACTTCATGCGCTCGGCCATGGCCGCGACGAACTGGTCGTGAATACCGGCGGTGACGATCAAGCGGCTCGAGGCGGTGCAACGCTGGCCGGTGGAGTAGAACGCGCTCTGTACCGACAACTCGACGGCCTGCTTGAGGTCGGCGTCGTCGAGAATGATCTGCGGGTTCTTGCCGCCCATTTCCAACTGCACTTTGGCCTGGCGCGACACGCAGCTGACGGCGATTTGACGACCAACGCCGACCGAGCCGGTAAAGCTGATGCCGTCGACTTTCGGGCTGTTGACCAACACATCGCCGACCACACGGCCGCTGCCCATCACCAGGTTGAACACACCGGCAGGGAAGCCGGCGCGGGAAATGATTTCGGCCAGGGCCCAGGCGCAACCCGGCACCAATTCGGCCGGTTTGATCACCACGCAGTTGCCGTAGGCCAGGGCCGGGGCGATTTTCCAGGCAGGGATCGCAATCGGGAAGTTCCACGGCGTGATCAAGCCGACCACACCCAGGGCTTCGCGGGTGACTTCAACATTCACGCCCGGGCGCACCGACGGCACGTAGTCACCGGACAAGCGCAGGCATTCACCGGCGAAGAACTTGAAAATGTTGCCGGCGCGGGTCACTTCGCCGATGGCTTCGGGCAGGGTCTTGCCCTCTTCCCGGGCCAGCAGGGTGCCGAGTTCTTCGCGGCGCGCGAGGATTTCACTGCCGACTTTATCCAGGGCATCGTGACGAGCCTGGATGCCGGAGGTCGACCAGGCCGGGAAAGCAGCGCGGGCGGCGTCGATGGCGGCGTTGACTTGGGCTACGTCAGCCTTGGCGTATTCGCCGATGACATCGGACAACTCCGACGGGTTGATATTGTTGCAGTAGTCGGCACCGGCCACCCACTCGCCGTTGATGTAGTTCTCAAAACGTTTGGCTTGGGACACAAATCTTCTCCTGACGCAAAAGGCCGCTGATCTCTCAGCGGCCTTGTTGATGAGTTACTGCGGACCTTGCTTGTCGATCAGCGCGGCCAGGGCTTCGTATTCTTCCGGCAGCAGATCGGTCAGCGGCGTGCGGACCGGGCCTGCGTCGTAGCCGGCGATTTTTGCACCGGCCTTGACGATGCTCACGGCATAACCGGCTTTGCGGTTACGGATGTCGAGGTAAGGCAGGAAGAAGTTGTCGATGATCTTGCCGACGGTGGCGTGATCGTCCTGGGCAATCGCGTGGTAGAAGTCCATCGCGGTTTTCGGGATGAAGTTGAACACCGCCGAGGAATAAACCGGCACGCCCAGGGCCTTGTAGGCAGCGGCGTAAACTTCTGCAGTCGGCAGGCCGCCGAGGTAGCTGAAACGGTCACCCAGGCGACGGCGGATCGAGACCATCAACTCGATGTCACCCAGGCCGTCTTTGTAGCCGATCAGGTTCGGGCAGCGTTCGGCCAGGCGTTCCAGCAAGGGCGCGGTCAGGCGGCAGACGTTGCGGTTGTAGACCACCACGCCGATCTTGACCGACTTGCACACCGCTTCCACGTGGGCGGCAACGCCGTCCTGGCTGGCTTCGGTCAGGTAATGCGGCAGCAGCAGCAGGCCTTTGGCACCCAGGCGTTCGGCTTCCTGGGCGTACTCGATGGCCTGGCGCGTCGAACCACCGACACCGGCGAGGATTGGCACGCTGGTGGCGCAGGTATCAACAGCGGTCTTCACCACTTGGGAATATTCGCTGGCGGCCAGGGAGAAAAACTCACCGGTGCCGCCGGCGGCGAACAAGGCCGTGGCGCCGTACGGGGCCAGCCATTCCAGACGCTTGATGTAACCCGCCTGGTGGAAGTCACCCTGCGCATTGAAATCGGTCACGGGGAAAGACAGCAGACCGTGGGAGAGGATGGACTTCAGTTCTTGTGGATTCATTATTCGAACACCCTGGGCGAAGACTTTCTATCGAAAGGTTGTTGTTGGTTTTGGTGATGTCGTACGTCATCGTACAACTATAAAAAGATTCGTCAACTGCAATTCATCGGGCTTCATCCGCGGCTAAGCGTTTAAACCTGACTTCTTGACGTAGGAAATTATTCCTCTATGCTCCAGATAACTGTATATGCATACAGTTATCAAGGAAGATTCCTACGACATAGCAAGGAGCTAACATGTCAGGTCTTGAACTCGCAGCACCCGAAAAAACCCCACCGACTCTGCGTTTCGAAGGCGGTGAACACACGGCTATCGGCGATGAAACGCTGTTGCGTTTCGTCAAAGATGCCCCGGCGATTCCCGCCCACCAAGTCGAGCTGCACCTGCCCAACGGGCTGGCGCTCACCTACGGCCAAGTGATCGCCTTGGGCGGTGACTTCTATGGCATCCCTGGCCAACCCATCAGCGATGGCGCCACGCCTGCAGAGCGCGTGCAACGCTTTGGCGCCGCGTTCAATTCGCTGGCAGTGCTGCCCGCCTCGCGGGAAGAAGCCGGGAAGATCCTCGCGGTGATGCAAAAGGAGATCAACGCGGTCAAGCAGGCGATCAAGGACGGCAAACAACCCCATGAAGCCTATGACGCGCTGGGCGATACGTTGTCTGAAGAATGGAACCGCATCACCGGCGGTGGCAGTGCGGTGTCGGCCTTGATTCCACTGGGGCGCTATTTGAAGTTGGCCGCGGACAACGCCGACCATTTCGGCGAATGGGCGCTGTCGGCCTACCTGGCCGGGCATACGGCGGCGTTGCAACAAGCAGTCGTAGCCCATCAAACCGGCACCGACCAGGCACTGGAACTGGCCTATGCAATGAACAGCTTTGCTGATCACTTTTTGACCGACCTGTTTTCCGCCGGCCATCTGCGCGTGCCGCGCAAACAATTGGCCGCGGTGGTGACGCCGGGCGAACTGGGCTCGCTGATCAGCCGCTTCATGCACGATGAAGACAGCAAGTTCGGGCTCAAGGTGCGCAATGCCAAGGGTGATCAATGGCATGCCTATGGGGATAAACGCTACTTCGACGCCATCGACGCGGACAATCGGGCGATGGTCAAACGCGCGGTGCAGGCCTCGGCTGATGAGATCTTTGAGACCTTTATCAGCGGTGTCGCGCCCTCCCCGGCCAACTTCAAGGCGCCGCTGTACGTGCCGGACCTGAATGCCGCGCAGAACCCGGCGAACAATTTCTCGCCGCTGTTCAAGATGGAGGGAGACAAGGTGCTGCGTCGCAAGGACGTGAATGACCTCAACGACAAACACTGGACCAATGATTGGTGGGGTTGGAGTACGTACTTGCTGCTTCAGTCTTACAAACCTAACCAGCCGGCGAACTAAAAAGGTAGATCATTCCTACGCAGAGCATGGGAATGATCACTGTGGGAGCTGGCTTGCCTGCGATGCCGGCGACTCGACCTTTCAGACAGACCGAGGTGCTGCAATCGCAGGCAAGCCAGCTCCTACATTAGATCTGTGTAGCCCTTAAACGCGCTGCGCCTCTGCCTCTTCATGGGCATGGCGCAGGCGCTCGCGGCTGTTGGTCAGGTGCAAGCGCATGGCTGCCCGCGCCGCATCCGAATCCTGGCGGGCAATCGCCTCATAAATTTCTTCGTGTTCGCGGCTCAGGCGGCCCATGTAGTGCTGCTGGTCATCATGGGCCAGGCGCGCCGAATTCAAGCGAGTACGCGGAATGATGCTGGTGCCCAGGTGGGTCATGATGTCGGTGAAGTAGCGGTTGCCGGTGGACAGCGCAATTTCCAGGTGGAACGCGAAGTCTGAGGCCACTGCATCGCCGGCGTGCGCCGCGCTTTCATTCAGGGCATCGAGGGCGGCACGCATGGCGGCCAGTTGCTCGTCGCTGCGACGCAACGCGGCAAGGCCTGCCGACTCCACTTCCAGGCTGATGCGCAGTTCCAGAATCGCCAGCACATCACGCAGTGTCACCACCGTGGCCGGGTCAATGCGAAAACCGCTGGGGCTTGGCGTGTCCAGCACAAAGGTGCCGATACCATGCCGCGTTTCCACCTGCCCCGCCGCCTGCAAGCGCGAGATCGCTTCACGCACCACGGTGCGGCTGACGCCATGGGCTTCCATGATGGCCGACTCGGTGGGCAACTTATCGCCACGCTTGAGTTGGCCGTCGCGGATCTGCTCGGACAACACCGTGACCAATTCCTGGGCAAGGCTGCGGCGCTTGCGGGGAAGACGAGGGGCGGTGTTGGCGTTTTCCATGATGAACCATCTTTCTCGGCGAACTTGAGCCCGCATCATAGCCCATGGCGGTTGTACGATCACCGTTCTGTCGCGACTTTCATCCACATCCTTCGCGCAAAAAAATGCCCCGACATATGTCGAGGCATTTTTCCGGCTCGCCCGAGGGTGAAAGCCGCTTACTTCACCACTTTCAGGCTCGGCCGACCGCTTGGACGCGGTGGCTCGGAATCGGGTGGTGGCACATCATCACCGTCTTCGCCTTCGATCGATTCGTCGTCCTCGAAAGGCGACTCCAGATCGAACACCATGCCTTGGCCATTCTCACGGGCATAGATCCCGAGAATCGCACCAATCGGCACGAACAGCGTATGCGGCACGCCGCCAAAACGCCCTTCAAAGCTCACCGCCTCGTTGTCCATGTGCAGGTGGCGCACGGCACTCGGCGATACGTTCAGCACAATTTGCCCATCACTGGCAAAACCCTGCGGTACGTCAACTTTCGGAAATTCAGAGTTGACCAGCATGTGCGGGGTGCAATCGTTGTCCACAATCCACTCATAGAGCGCGCGGACCAAATAGGGTCGACTGGAGTTCATCAGCGGCTCCTTAAGCCTTAGCGCATATCGCGTTCGACACCAGACAGACTCGCCTGGAAAGCCTCACGCGCAAACTGGCGCTCCATGTAATCAAGCAACGGCTTGGCCGGCCGCGGCAGTTCAATACCGAGAATCGGCAAGCGCCAGAGTATGGGTAATAGGCAGCAGTCCACCAAACTTTGTTCCTCGCTGAGGAAAAAAGGTTTGTCGGCGAACAGCGGCGAAACACCGGTCAGGCTCTCACGCAATTCCTTGCGTGCCTGCACTCGAACGGCTTCTTTTGTACGTGAATCCAGAATCACATCCACCAGCCCGCACCAGTCACGCTGGATCCGATGGATCAGCAGGCGGCTGTTGGCACGCGCCACCGGGTATACCGGCAGCAAAGGCGGATGAGGGTAACGCTCATCCAGGTATTCCATCACCACGGTTGACTCCCACAACGCCAGGTCACGATCGACCAGGGTGGGCAAGCTGCCGTAAGGGTTCACTTCGATCAGTTTTGGTGGATGACGACCCACCTCCACACTGATGATCTCGGCGCTGACACCCTTCTCTGCGAGCACGATGCGTACTCGGTGGGAATAGTGGTCGGCGGGGTCGGAGTAACAGGCCAACCGATTGGTCACGCCCATGGCGGTCCTCCTCGCTTGTTGAAATTATCGAAAGCTCAAAAACGAGCGCGCCCAGAGAGCATCTCTGTAGTGCCTGGTTCAACCAGACCGCTACATGTTCAGAGATGCCGCTGGGCGCGCAAGATTAACAGCAATTGCTTACGGTTGGATCAATGCACATCCTTCCAGTATTCGCGTTTGAGCAGATAGGCGAACACGAAGAAGAAAGCCAGGTACAGCAATACATAGGTGCCGATGCGCTGATGTTGCAATTTGACCGGGTTGGCCGAGTAGGCCAGGAAGGTCACCAGATTCTTGACCTTCTCGTCGAACTGCTCTTCATTCAGCGTACCGGTCTTGGGCACGATGGTCAGTTGATCGCACGCTTCATGAGTCAAAGGCGTGCCGGTCAACGGATCATATTGCTTCTTGCCGTCTTCAACGACCTGAACCTGCTTGCATCCTACCACTTGGCGACCCTGCAGGCCGACCAGAACGTTAGGCATGCCGACGTTCGGGAAGACTTTATTGTTCACACCCCAAGGGCGCGCCGGGTCCTCGTAGAAGGATTTGAGGTAGCCATACAGCCAATCGGTGCCGCGCACGCGCGCCACCAGGGTCAGGTCAGGCGGTGCAGCACCGAACCAGGCCTTGGCGTCGGCAGGCTGCATGCCGATGTTCATGTGGTCGCCGATCTTGGCGCCCGTGAACACCAGTTTCTCCATCATCAGTTCGTGGGGTATTCCCAGGTCATCGGCGACACGCTCATAACGCTGGAACTTGGCGCTGTGACAACCCATGCAGTAGTTGGCGAACGTACGCGCGCCATCCTGCATGGCGGCCTTGTCAGACACGTCAATGTCGACGCTCTCCAGTTCTGCGCCATGCTCGGCGGCGAAGGACAGTAGCGGCAGCGCCGCAAGCATCAATGCAACAAATAATTTTTTCATCAGCCAGTCACCCTTTCCGGAACCGGTTTGGTCTTCTCGAGCCGGGTGTAGAACGGCATCAGAATGAAGTAGGCGAAGTACAGGAAGGTGCAGACCTGCGACAGCACTGTCAGCGCAGGCGTCGGTGCCTTGACGCCGGTCCAGCCCAGCAGCATGAACGCGATGCAGAACACGACCAGCCAGATCCGGCTCAACCACCCCTTGTAGCGCATTGACTTGACCGGGCTGCGGTCAAGCCACGGCAGCACGAACAGCAGCGCAATCGACGCCCCCATGGCAACAACACCCATGAGCTTGTCTGGAATCGCCCGCAAGATCGCGTAGAACGGCGTGAAGTACCAGACCGGTGCAATGTGTTCAGGTGTCTTGAAGGCGTTGGCCTGTTCGAAGTTAGGCTTCTCGAGGAAATACCCGCCCATCTCCGGGAAAAAGAACACGATCGAGCAGAAGATGAACAGGAACACCACTACGCCGACAATGTCTTTCACGGTGTAGTACGGGTGGAACGGAATGCCGTCCAACGGTATGCCGTTTTCGTCTTTGTGTTTCTTGATGTCGACGCCATCCGGGTTGTTCGAACCCACTTCGTGCAGCGCCAGGATGTGCAGTACCACCAGGCCCAGAATCACGATCGGCAGCGCCACGACGTGCAGGGCGAAGAAGCGGTTCAGGGTGATGCCGGAGATCAGGTAGTCGCCACGAATCCACTGGGTCAGGTCGTTGCCGATGACCGGGATTGCGCCGAACAGCGAGATGATCACCTGGGCGCCCCAGTACGACATCTGGCCCCACGGCAGCAGATAGCCCATGAAGGCCTCCGCCATCAGCGCCAGGTAGATCAGCATGCCGAACACCCACACCAGCTCGCGGGGTTTCTGGTACGAACCGTAGAGCAAGCCACGGAACATGTGCATGTAGACCACGATGAAGAACGCCGAGGCGCCGGTGGAGTGCAGCAAGCGCAGAATCGAGCCGTACTCGACGTCGCGCATGATCCCTTCAACGGAGGCGAAGGCCTCTTCGGCCGACGGCGTGTAACTCATCGTCAGCCAAACACCCGTGACCAACTGGTTAACCAGCACCAACAGTGCCAGTGAACCGAAGAAGTAGAAGAAGTTGAAGTTTTTTGGTGCGTAATATTTGCTGAGATGGTCTTCCCACATCTTGGTAGCGGGGAAACGCGCATCCACCCAATCCATGAACTTGCTCATCAGGCTTTCTCCCCCTCGTCGACGCCAATGACAATGACACTGTCAGTCTCGTAGTGATGTGGCGGAACTGGCAGGTTCAGTGGTGCGGGTTGTGACTTGTAGACGCGACCAGCCAGGTCGTAATGGGAGCCGTGGCAGGGGCAGAAGTAACCCCCGACCCAGTCTTTGCCCAGGTCGGCAGGTGCAACTTCAGGGCGGAAAGTAGGCGAGCAACCCAAGTGGGTGCAGATACCGATCAGCAGCAGGATCTCTGGCTTGATCGAACGGATTTCCTTATCGACGTAGGCGGGTTGTTCGGAATTCTTCGAATCGGGATCAGACAGCTGACCTTCGATTTTCTTCAGATTCCCCAGGATTTCCTCAGTACGACGAACGATGAAGACCGGCTGACCGCGCCACTCAGCAATCATCTGCTGGCCTGGGTCGATCTTGCTGACATTCACCTTCACCGGTGCACCTGCGGCTTTCGCCTTGGCACTGGGAAACCATGACCCCACGAACGGGACCGCAGCCCCCACCGCTCCTGCAGCACCCACCACGGATGTGGCTGCTACCAAGAAGCGACGCCGGCCTGCATTCACGCCGTCATTGCTCATTCAGTCCTCTCCCATCAGCTTTTTGGCCTGTTAAATCAGGCGTCTACTAAGTGTTGAATCTTTACTTATAAAAATTTTGTCGGATGGTAATGAAAAGCCCCACGTATGACAAGGGAATTGCCCGGGGCTGCCCCTCCAGGCCTTGTAGTATAGGGGGTCTACGGATGTGGCAAGTTGTCACGGCGAAAAATGTGCATAAATCGCAGGCAATAAAAAACGCCCAGCTCCGTGAGGAGTTGGGCGTTTTTGTGGAACGTAAAGCGAATTAACGCTTCGAGTACTGCGGACGCTTACGCGCTTTACGCAGACCGACTTTCTTACGTTCAACTTCACGAGCATCGCGAGTAACGAAGCCAGCTTTGCGCAGAGCGCCACGCAGGGTTTCGTCGTACTGCATCAGAGCGCGAGTGATACCGTGGCGGATTGCGCCAGCTTGACCACTTACACCGCCACCGATAACGGTGACGTAGATGTCGAACTTTTCAACGGTCTCGGTCAGTTCCAGCGGCTGACGAACTACCATGCGGGCAGTTTCGCGACCGAAGAAGTTGTCCAGAGTGCGGTTGTTGATCGAGATGTTACCAGTGCCCGGACGCAGGAAAACGCGTGCGGTTGCGGTTTTGCGACGGCCAGTGCCGTAATTTTGAGTCGCCGACATAATGAACTATTCCGTTAAAACTTCAGTTCTTGGGGCTGCTGAGCAGCATGAGGGTGTACAGCGCCCGCATAGACTTTCAGCTTGCGAAACATATCGCGACCCAGTGGGCCCTTCGGCAGCATGCCTTTGACCGCGATTTCGATCGGGGCTTCAGGCTTCTTGGAAATCAGGCCTTCAAAGTTCGAAGACTTGATACCGCCTGGGAAACCGGAGTGACGGTAGTACATTTTGTCTTGCGCTTTGTTGCCGGTAACACGTACCTGCTCAGCGTTGATGATCACGATGTAGTCACCGGTGTCAACGTGAGGGGTGTACTCAGGCTTGTGCTTGCCACGCAGACGGCTGGCGACTTCAGTGGCCAGACGACCCAGGGTCTGACCAGCGGCGTCGACGACAAACCAGTCGCGCTGAACTGTTTCCGGTTTTGCAGTAAAAGTTGTCATTCTTTAATAGCCTCAGGGGCCGCCCTGTAAATTAGACGGCGGATCTTACTGAATAGTGCGTACTTTGACAAGTCAAAGGCAGCCGGATACAGACGCTATCGGGGGCTCGGGTCGGCGCGTCCGTTCAACGGCAAGATTCTTCGGCAGGCGGCGCATCACTTCCACTGCAGAAAGAGGTGGGCAATTATGCAGATTGCGAAAAAAAATTCAACCTGCTTTTATGATTGTTTTCCCCGAAGGAGTACCCGATGGATTATCGACAGCTGGGCCGAACCGATCTGAACGTAAGCGCGATAGCCTTGGGCACCATGACCTGGGGTGAGCAGAACAGCGAGGCAGAGGCCTTCGCGCAGATCGAACGGGCGAAGGCCGCAGGGATCAACTTCCTCGACACAGCCGAAATGTACCCGGTGCCGCCGAAGGCAGACACCTATGCCACCACCGAACGTTACATCGGTAATTACTTCAAAAGCCGCGGCGACCGTGCCGACTGGATCCTCGCCAGCAAGATCGCCGGCCCCGGTAACACCATCGACTACATCCGTGATGGTCACCTGCGCCACAACCGCAAGCACATCGTCGAAGCCCTGGATGCCAGCCTCAAACGCCTGCAGACCGACTGGATCGACCTCTACCAGTTGCACTGGCCGGAGCGCAGCACCAACTTCTTCGGCCAACTGAGCTACAAGCACAAGGACGAAGACGACCTGACCCCGCTGGAAGAAACCCTCGAAGCGCTGGACGAACAGGTGAAGGCCGGCAAGATCCGCCACATCGGCCTGTCCAACGAAACCCCGTGGGGCACCATGAAGTTCCTGGCCCTGGCCGAAGCCCGTGGCTGGACCCGCGCGGTGTCGATCCAGAACCCCTACAACCTGCTTAACCGCAGCTTTGAAGTGGGCCTGGCGGAAGTTGCGATTCGTGAGCAATGCGGTCTGCTGGCCTACTCGCCGCTGGCATTCGGCATGCTCAGCGGCAAGTACGAGAACGGCGCACGCCCATCCAAGGCACGCCTGACCGAATACAGCCGCTTCAGCCGCTACTTCAACCCGCAGTCGGAAGCCGCCTGCAGCCGTTATGTGGCACTGGCGCGTGAGCACGGCCTGGACCCGGCGCAGATGGCGCTGGCGTTCGTGACGCAACAGCCGTTTGTGACCAGCAACATTATTGGTGCCACGACACTGGAGCAACTGGACAGCAACATTGCCAGTGCTGACCTGAAACTGCCGAAAGAAGTGCTGGAAGGGATTGAGGCGATTCAGAAGGATCATCCGAACCCTGCGCCATGATTGATCTTTAGGCCGCCATCGCGGGCAAGCCCGGCTCCCACATTTTGAACTGCGAACACCGTCAAATGGGGAGCTGGCTTGCCTGCGATGGGGCCCTCAGCCACACCACAAAATCAGAGCGCCCGCGCAATAATCTCCTTCATGATCTCATTGGTCCCCGCATAAATGCGCTGCACTCGCGCATCCGCCCAAGCCCGTGCAATCGGGTATTCCCACATGAAACCGTAGCCGCCGTGCAACTGCACGCACTCGTCGAGCACTTTGCATTGCAGGTCCGTGGCCCAATACTTGGCCATCGCCGCGGTAGGCACGTCGAGCTTGCCTTCCAGGTGCAACGCCATGCATTTGTCGACGAACACACGACCAATCTGAATCTCGGTCGCCATCTCCGCGAGCTTGAACCGGGTGTTCTGGAAGTCGGCAATCGCCTTGCCGAACGCCTTGCGCTCGCGGGTGTATTCCAACGTCCACGCCAACGCCGCTTCAGCCGATGAGAGCGCACCAATCGCCACGGTCAAACGCTCCTGCGGCAACTCCTGCATCAAATACGCGAAACCCATGCCGGCCTGGCCCAGCAGGTTGTCCTTGGGCACACGCACGTCCTGGAAGAACAGCTCCGAGGTGTCCTGGGCCTTCATGCCCACCTTCTCCAGGCGCTTGCCCTTGTCGAAGCCCGGCGTATCAGCTTCCACCAAAAACAGGCTGGTGCCCTTCGCGCCGGCCTTGGGGTCGGTCTTGGCCACCACGATCACCAGCTCGGCGAGAAAGCCATTGGTAATGAACGTTTTTGAGCCGTTGATTACGTACTCATCGCCGTCCAGCACCGCCGTGGTCTTGACGCCCTGCAAGTCGGAGCCGGCGCCCGGTTCGGTCATGGCGATGGCTGTGACCATCTCGCCCGAAATCAATTTGGGCAGGTATTTGTGTTTCAGCGCTTCACTGCCGTAATGCAGGATGTACGGCGCGACGATGTCCGAATGCAGGGAAAACCCGATGCCGGTCAAACCGAGGCGGCTGATCTCTTCGATCACCACCGCGCTGTACAAAAAGTCCGCGCCCAGGCCGCCATATTCCTCCGGCAGATGCGAACACAACATGCCCGCCTCCCCCGCCTTGCTCCACAGCCCACGGTCGATATAGCCCTGCTTCTCCCATTGCGCATGGAACGGCGCGGCGTGTTTTTCGAGGAAGGTGCGCACGCTCTCGCGGAAGAGTTCGTGCTCCGAGCTGAACAAGGTTCTGGGGATCATGGGTCACCTGCGTGGATTGTCGGACAAAAGCCAGACCCCAGAGCCTATGCCGCGAAGGCGTCACAGGACACTGGACACATGCGACAAAAAATAAGACGATCCAGCCGTCTGGTGACCACTTTCCCCTATAAGAATAAATGAAATTATGTCTAACCAAATCTCCACGCCGTTGCGGCGCGTCAGCATTTTGGCCATTGATCGGGTATTCGCTTCAACCCTCATGCAAGCCAAGGATTTCTTCCATCTCGCCAGCCTGCGGTATGGCAAACAACAAGGCCTGGGCCTGACCCCAGCGTTTGAAACACGCCTGGTCAGCCCCGACGGGCAATCGGTGCGCAGCTTCAGTGATGTGATCATGCCGGTGGATGGCGGCCTCGAAGATGCCGACATCATCGTGCTGCCGGCCTTCTGGGACGACTTCGACGCGCTGTGCACACGCTACCCGCAAGTGCTGCCCTGGTTGCGCGCCCAACATGCGCGTGGCGCGGTGCTCTGCGGCGAAGCCACCGGCGTGTTCTGGTTGGCCGAAGCCGGCTTGCTCGATGGCAAGGAAGCGACCACCTATTGGCGATTCTTCACGGCCTTCAGCGAACGCTTCCCCAAGGTGCAGCTCAACCAGGACAAGCACCTGACCGACGCCGACAACCTGTATTGCGCCGGCGGCACCACCTCGGCCTGCGACCTCTACATCTATCTGATCGAACGTTTCTGCGGCGCCAACATCGCCCAGGCCGTGGCCCGCGACATTCTTTACGAAGTGCAGCGCAGCTACGCGCCGGGGCGCATCGGTTTTGGCGGCCAGAAGCTGCACCAGGACGTGATCATCCTGCAGATCCAGCACTGGCTCGAAGAGCATTTTGCCGACAAGTTCCGCTTTGAAGACGTCGCGCGGGAGCACGGCATGAGCATTCGCAACTTCATGCGACGCTTCCAGACCGCCACCGGCGACAAGCCGCTGCATTACCTGCAACGCCTGCGCATCGAGACCGCCAAGGGCTTGCTGTCGGGCAGCCGCAAGAGCATCAAAACCATCAGTTATGAGGTGGGTTATGACGATGCGAGCTTCTTTGCGCGGTTGTTCAGGCAGCACACGGAGTTGTCGCCGAACCAGTACCGGCAGCAATTTCAGCAAGCCGCATAGATCCGCTCCCTGACGATGCAAGCGACCCTGCCATACCGCAATGGTGCAGGGTCGAACTAACAACCCGTTGAGCCCTACTCACACCTCAAGCAAGGCCTCCATTTCCTACAGCAGTACAGGACGAAGACGAATCCCCTGCGCCCAGTGCGGCTGGCATGTTAAGCGCTAGAAGAAGTCGGCTGTTTCTGTCGGATTGAATTCAGACTCGCGAAAGGCTTTTTCTCAATTCATTTGGCTTAAACCAGAGCGGAGATTCAACCATGTCATCCATATCAAGCAGCTCGTTCAACCCGGCTGTTCAGTTGAACCAGACAGCCAGCGCCGATAAACCAGACGCGAATCAGGCTGAGTCGCTGCAGAACGATCAGAACGATCAGAACGACGAAGAGAAGAACAAGAAGAAAAAGGGTGCAAGGGATGAACCGAGGGAGGCCAAACTCCAGATCGAGCCAGACGGCGCAGTTAATTTGCTTACTCCAGACGGCCTCACGATCCCCGTGACACCGCCGCCGCCCCGCGACGACCAGATCACTTTTTAACCTGCGCCAACCCTATAAAAGGCCCGTAATGACTGCGGGCCTTTTACAGTTCGATCACTTCACTTACGGCTTATGCCCGCGCGACAGGAACTCGTGGGATTGCATTTCCAGCAAGCGGCTCAGCGTACGCTGGAATTCGAAGTTCAAGCGACCGCCGGTGTAGAGGTCCTTGAGTTCGACTTCCGCCGAGATGATCAGCTTCACGTTACGGTCGTAGAACTCGTCGACCATGTTGATGAAACGCCGTGCGATGTCGTCGGTGGTGACGCTCATCTGTTCTACGCCGCTCAAGATCACCGCGTGGAAGATCTTGCCCAGTTCGATGTAGTCATTCTGGCTGCGCGGGCCGTCGCACAGTTGGCGGAATTCGAACCAGGCCACGTCATCGCACGTGCGCAGCGCGATGATTTCGCGGTTCTCGATCATCAGCTTGTCGTTTTCCACCGCCTTTGTGCATTCCGGCGTGAGCGCGCGGAAGCTCTTTTTCAGGCTTTCATGCGCCGCTTCGTTCAGCGGGAAGTGGAACAGCTCGGCTTGCTCAAGGTGACGCAGGCGGTAGTCGACGCCGCTGTCGACGTTGACGATCTCGGTGTTCTGCTTGATCAGCGCGATGGCGGGCAGGAAGCGTGCGCGCTGCAGGCCGTCCTTGTACAGGCCGTCGGGCACGATGTTCGAGGTGGCGACCAGGGTCACGCCGTTCTTGAACAGCTCTTCCATCAGCGTGCCCAGGATCATGGCGTCGGTGATGTCGGAAACGAAGAATTCATCGAAGCAGATCACCCGCGCTTCTTCGGAGAAGCGCTTGGCAATGATGGTCAGCGGGTTTTTCTCGCCCGGCAGGGTCTTCATTTCTTCGTGCACGCGCTTCATGAAGCGGTGGAAGTGCGTACGGACCTTTTCCTTGAACGGCAACGCTTCGAAGAAGGTGTCGACCAGGTAAGTCTTGCCCCGGCCCACGCCACCCCAGAAGTACAGGCCTTTGACCGGTGTGTGGTCTTTCTTGCCAAACAGCTTGCTGAACATCCCTGGCTTGTTGTGCGAGGCCGCGATCAGGTCGTCGTACAGGCGCTGCAAATGACGCACGGCGTTTTCCTGGGCGGCGTCATGGAAGAATTCAGGGCGTTTCAGATCAGCTTGATATCGTTCTAGGGGCGTCATAATTTCGTTAGCAAGGCAACAAAAACGGGCCGCCACTGTAACGACGGCCCCGGATAATGGCAATCAACCCTTGGTCGGGTTAATCCTCGATTGGCGTCAACGCCACGCGCAGAGCAGCGATGGCGGCGTCACGCGACGTTTCGTCGGCGAACGCGGCACTGTCAGCTACCACAGCGCCATCCAGCCATACGCTGAAGCTCAGGGCCTCGGGGCGTACATCCAGCGCGTCACCGTTTTGCAATTGCTTGGTCACCGCGCCCGCCGCTTTGCCGTCGGCAAAGTTGCGCGACAGCAGCAGTTGCTCGCCCTCGGCCGACAGCAGGCGGAAGCGGAAGCTGCCGTCGTCTTCACGGAAGCTCACAAAGCGTGCGGCTTTGGCGGCTTTCTTCTTGGCAGCCACCGGCGCGGCGGCCTGGTTGACGAACGAGCGCAGGCCAACAGCCTCACGCAACTCGGCCAGAAACGGCGCCGCGACCGCACGGGCTTTCTTGGCGCCGATCAGCAGCAAGTCTTCCATGTCCGACGGGCGCGACATCAGTTGGTGGTAACGCTCGCGCGCCTCACCCAACTGGCCGTCCAGCAGTTGGAACAGACGGCTCTTCGCCTCGCCCCAACCCAGGCCTTGCAGCAATTCGGCGCGGAACTCTTCTTCCTGGGCTTTGGTGGCAAACGCCTGGAACAAGGTGAACAAGTGCGAGTTGTCCGGGTCTTTGGCTTCGCCAGGCGCGCGGGAGTCGGTGACGATCCGCGAGATCGCGTCCTTCATGTCCTTGGCGCTGGTGAACAACGGGATGGTGTTGTCGTAGCTTTTCGACATCTTGCGGCCATCCAGGCCCGGCAAGGTGGCGACGCT
This sequence comes from Pseudomonas sp. MONT-RG-20F-20-E-7-02, assembly GCF_022662395.1. Classification (NCBI taxonomy): domain Bacteria; kingdom Pseudomonadati; phylum Pseudomonadota; class Gammaproteobacteria; order Pseudomonadales; family Pseudomonadaceae; genus Pseudomonas; species Pseudomonas sp. MONT-RG-20F-20-E-7-02. The sequence goes on along the minus strand of NZ_JAKNQN010000007.1, from coordinate 188,524 downwards.
TTCTTCGATCAACGCCTCGGGCATGGTGAAGAATTCTTTACCGTTGCCGAACAGATGGTTGAAACGCTGGCCGATGTCGCGGGCCATTTCCACGTGCTGGATCTGGTCGCGGCCGACCGGCACCTTGTGCGCGTTGAACATCAGGATGTCCGCGGCCATCAGCACCGGGTAGCTGTACAAGCCCATGGTGATACCCGCGTCCGGGTCTTCGCCGGTTTCGACGTTCTTGTCCACCGAGGCCTTGTAGGCGTGGGCGCGGTTAAGCAGGCCCTTGGCGGCAACGCAGGTCAGCAGCCAGGTCAGCTCGGGGATTTCCGGGATGTCCGACTGGCGGTAGAAGGTTACTCGGTTCACATCCAGGCCACCGGCCAGCCAGGTCGCGGCGATTTCCATGCGCGAGCGCTGGATGCGCTGCGGGTCATCGCACTTGATCAGGGCGTGGTAGTCGGCCAGGAAGTAGAAGGAGTCGGCATTCGCGTCCTGGCTGGCAAGGATCGCCGGGCGGATCGCGCCGGCGTAGTTGCCCAGGTGCGGCGTGCCGGTGGTGGTGATGCCGGTGAGGATACGGGTACGAGTCGTCATGGGTAATCGCTTATCAGACTGCTATCAATTCGAGAGGCGCGGCAGCACCAGATCCTTGAGATCGGTCAGCTTGCCATGAAAAAAGTGTCCGCATTCTGCCACTTTCAGCAGCTCATGGGGGCGTTTCAGGGCCGCGGACCAGTCGTAGACCACTTGCGGGTCGACCACCTCGTCGGTTTCCGGCTGGATCAGGGTCAATGGGCAGCCTTGGGGCAGCACGTCGGTATCGCGCAGGCGCATCACGGCGGCAGCGACCATGAACAGGTGCGCAAGCTGTTCGCCCTTGGCTTCCAGGCGCCCGCCGAGGCTGGCGGCCACGTAACCGCCGAATGAGAACCCGAGCAGAGTGATTGGCAAGTCGGGGTGTTTTTCCCGCAGCCAGGTGGCGGCTGCTTCGGCATCGTCCACCTCCCCCGTGGCCATGTCGTGAGTTCCGGCGCTGGCACCGACGCCACGGTAGTTAAAACGTAAAGTAATCAAACCGGCATCGCGGGCGGTGCGTTGCAGGGTCGAAACGACTTTATTAAGCATGGTCCCGCCCTGCACCGGGTTCGGGTGGCAGATCAGCGCCAGGCCGCGTGGCTCGGGGTGATCAAGGTACAGGGCTTCCAATTGGCCAACTGGGCCATCGATCAAAACGGGGGTTTCACGCATGAGCAAGGAATGAACTCCGTGACCTCTCAAAGGGTCGACTCGTCTAGCTAAAAGTCTGTGCTTGGCATGATTGCGAGCTTAATCGCGGTATACAGCGCAGGTCCGAGCCGTTAACGTAAAGCAAAGCCGTTTATAGAGGAAGGACTCGTGGAACACTCGCTCTTAGTTTGGTTGTTGCCGACTCTCGCCTTGGTTGCCGGTGTCGCCATTGGATTCCTGGTTGCCCGCCTGCTGCCGAATGCCGCGCCTAACCGCACGCAGCGTCAGCTGGATGACATTCAGGAACGTTTTGACAGTTATCAGAACGAGGTTGTTACCCACTTCAACAGCACCGCGACCCTGGTCAAGAAGCTCACCCAGAGCTACCAGGAAGTACAGGATCACCTCGCCGATGGCGCCAACCGCCTGGCCCTCGACGACATCACCCGTCAGCGTCTGCTGGCTGCGCTGCATTCCGATGCGCCGCAAACTCCGCGGGAACGCCTGACCCCACCGCGGGAAAACCAGGAGCCACCACGGGACTACGCGCCAAAAACGCCAAACGCCCCCGGCATGCTGGATGAGCATTACGGCTTGAAGAAGTAAGTTATTTTCAAGCACTAAAAAGCCCGGCTGATCGATGATCAGCCGGGCTTTTTTGTGGGGGCTAATAACTTGATTGGTGAAGATCCACTGTGGGAGCGGGCTTGCCTGCGATGGCATCGACTGTATCTCACTGATACACCGAGGCGCTCGCATCGCAGGCAAGCCAGCTCCCACACCGACTGCGTATAACCTTAGGCCGGCAGCTGTTCCTGCAACAACCCACCCTCAATCCGCACATGCCGCCCATGGAAGCGCTTGAGGCTGCTGCGGTGGCCGACGCTGACGATGCTCAACCCCGGCAACTCATCGATCAACGCCTGATACAAACTCGCCTCATCCTCTTCATCCATCGCCGAGGTGGCTTCGTCCATGTACAGCCATTGCGGCGCGAACAACAACGCACGGGCAAATGCCAAGCGCTGCTGCTCACCTGGCGAGAGCAAGCGCTGCCAGTGGTTGGCCTCATCCAGGCGACTGACCAAGTGCGGCAAGCGGCAGGTTTCCAGGACCTGTGCATAACGTTCTGCCGGGTAAACGCTGTCATCCTGTGGATAACTCAGCACCGCCTTCAACGTACCAATCGGCAAATAAGGCTTTTGCGGCAGGAACAGGTAACGCGCAGCCGGCAAACGAATGCTGCCATGACCCGCCGGCCACAAGTGCCCCATCGCCCGCAGCAGCGTACTTTTGCCACTGCCGGAACGCCCGCTGAGCATCACACGCTGCCCCGGCTCTACGGTCATGTCGGCATCGGTGAGCAAGTGACGGCCGTCGGCCAGGTCCATGCCCAAGTCGCTCACCACCAAACGCTCGCCTTCCGGGCGCACATCAATGGCCGGCGCACGCTGTTCGTTTTCGCTCATGGCTTGATGGAAACTCAGCAGACGATCACTGGTGGCGCGCCAGCTGGCCAGGTCGGAGTAAGCGGTGATAAACCAACTGAAGTTGCCCTGTACGTTGCCGAACGCCGAGTTGATTTGCATCAGCTCGCCGAGCTCGATTTTGCCGGCGAAGTAGCGCGGTGCCGCGACGATAAACGCAAAGACGATGGCGATCTGCTCGTAACCGGCGGTAAAGAACGTCAGGCGCTTGGACACTCGCATAATGTCCCAGTAGTTGTGCCAGACCTTGCCGAACCGCGTGCTCAAACGCTGATTCTCGTTTGACTCGCCGTTGTACAGGGCGATGCTCTCGGCATTCTCCCGCACCCGAATCATGGAGAAACGCAGGTCCGCTTCGAAACGTTGTTGTTGGTTGCTCAAGCCGATCAAGCGTCGGCCGATCAGGTGCGTCAGCCAACTGCCGACGGCGGCATACAGCAGCGCACACCAGAACATGTAACCGGGGATGGAGATGCCAAACACTTCGATGCTGCCCGACACGCCCCAGAGGATGATGGAGAACGACACCAGGCTGACCACGTTACGCAGCAGCCCCAGGCTGAGGCTCAACGTCGTGGAGGTGAAGTTATTGAGGTCTTCGGAAATGCGCTGGTCCGGGTTATCGGTGTAGCCGCCCTGCTCCAGCTGGTAGTAGTTCTTGTGGCTGAGCCAGCGCGCAAAATACTTTTCGGTGAGCCAAGCGCGCCAGCGAATGGTCAGCATCTGCGTCAGGTACAAGCGGTAGACCGCCCCCACAATGGCCACGGCGGCAAGCACGCAGAAATAGCCGATCAGTTGCCAGAAAGCCGCCGTGTCCTTCTTCTCAAGGGCGTTGTAGAAGTCTTTGTACCAATGGTTGATCCAAACGGAAAAGGCCACGCTGAACAGCGACAAACCAATCACCGCGGCCAGCAACAACCAGGCCTTGCCCTTCTCTTCACTGCGCCAATAGGGCGCGATCAGCGCCCAGGTGCGACGGAAGAATTGCCCACGCACCGCGTCGTTGACCGCGGAATACTCAGCGTTCTGATTCATCGTTCAGGCTCTGTAAGAAAATGTGACAGGCGTTTGAACCGATCATAGACGATCGGTTCAGGGCTCCGTGCGGCCTGAAGCGGATTGTTCAGACTTTGTTCAGCGCCGTACCGGGCGCTTCTGCAGCTTGCGCTGCAGGGTGCGCCGGTGCATGCCCAGGGCGCGGGCGGTGGCGGAGATGTTGCCTTCGTGCTCGGTCAGCACGCGCTGGATGTGTTCCCACTGCAGGCGGTCCACCGACATCGGGTTTTCCGGCACCAGCGTGTCCAGGTCAGCGTGCTCGGACAGCAAGGCGGCCAGCACGTCGTCGGCGTCCGCCGGTTTGCACAGGTAGTTGCAGGCGCCGCGCTTGATCGCCTCGACGGCGGTGGCGATGCTGGAGTAACCGGTGAGGATCACCACGCGCATTTCCGGGTCAAGCTCGAGCAGCTTGGGCAGCAGCACCAGGCCGGAGTCGCCGTCCATTTTCAGGTCGAGCGCGGCGTAGTCCGGCAGATCGGCCTGGGCGATGGCCAGGCCTTCTTCGGCCGAGCCTGCGGTGCTGACGCGGAAACCACGGCGGCTCATGGCGCGGGCCATCACGCGGGTAAAAGTGGCGTCGTCATCTACCAGCAACAGGTGCGGCAGTTCTTCGCCTTCGACTTGGATCTCGTCACTCATCGATATCTCCTCGTGCGACACGGGGCAGGCGCAGCTCGGTGAGCGTGCCGCCTTCCTCATGACTATAGAGCTTCACTGAGCCGCCCGCGCGGGTCACGCTGGCCTTGCTCAAAAACAGGCCGAGGCCGAAGCCTTTGCCCTTGGTGGTAAAGAAGGGTTTGCCGATTTGCTCGGCAATCGCCAGCGGCACGCCCGCGCCGTGGTCACGAATGCTGATGGTCACGTTTTCCGCGTCCCAGTCCAACTGCACGCCCAGGCCTTCGGGGCAGGCGTCGGCGGCGTTGTTCAGCAGGTTGAGCAGGGCTTGGGTCAGGTCCGGCGGCGGCGCCATGCGCGGCACCGTGCCCTGGCCCAGCAGGTTGAAGCGATAGCTGGCCTCGGGGCGCATCAGGTGCCAGCGGTTCAGGGCTTCATCGAGCCACTGGGTCACGTCCTGCATCTCGACCGCCAGGCGGCGATTGGCTTCGGCGGCACGCACCAGTTGCTGCAAGGTCTGTTTGCATTGCTTGACCTGTTCCTGCAACACACTCAAGTCGTCTTGCAGGGCCGGATCGTGATGGTCCTGGACCATTTCATTAAGCAGCACGCTCATGGTCGCCAGCGGCGTGCCCAATTCATGGGCGGCGCCGGCAGCCTGGGTGGCGACCGCGAGCAATTGCTGGTCACGCAGGCCTTCTTCGCGGCGAATGGCGCGCAATTCTTCCTGGCGGCGCAACTCTTCGGCCATGCGTGCAGCAAAGAAGGTGATCACAGCTGCAGACAGGGCGAAACTCAGCCACATCCCGTAGATCTGCAGATTTTCCCTGGCGATGGGGAATGTCTGCAACGGGTAGAACTGTGCCAGCAGCAAGGTGTACAGGGTCAGCGCGATACCCGACAGCACCACCGAGTAGCGCCACGGCAACGTGACGGCAGCGATGGTCAGTGGCACCAGGTAATACGAAACGAAGGGGTTGGTGGAGCCACCGGAGAAATACAGCAACACGCTGTGGATAAACAGGTCGCAGGCCAGTTGCAGGGCGTACTCCAGCTCGGTCACCGGCCACGTGGTGCGCAGCCGAATGGCCGTGAACACACACAAGACGATGGAGAAGCAGAGGGTCACGGCCAGTTGCAGCCACGGCAACGGCAGCAGGTCGAACCAATACGCGAGCCCGACGGAGCCGGCCTGTGCGGCCAGTACCAGGGTGCGGATAAACGTCAGGCGCCAGAGGTTCTGGCGGGTGGCGGAAGTCAGTTTTACGGCGGCGAGCATGAGCTCTCCCGGTGAGCGCTGCAGGCGGATCGGCAGAAGTATAAACGAAGCCGACCTGCTGGCACGGCGCGTGTGGCTCTTTGCCGCAGGCCGGGCAAATAACCGTTCGTCGGCACCACCACAACTTGTAGCGAATGTGTAAACCCGAAGAACCCGATAGCACCGTCTACAGTCATACCGAACACGAACATTCCAAGGAGCTTCCATGTCTCGTTTCACTCGCAGTGCCGCCGTTCTGACCCTCAGCGCCAGCGCCCTGGCCAGCCTTCCGGCGATGGCTGCCGATGAGCTGCACTACAACCAGATTTCCCTGCGTGCCGAAGTCAGCCAGGAAGTGGCTCGCGACAAGATGATCGTCACCCTCTACACCGAGTCGCAGAACACCGACCCGGCCAAGCTCGCCGCCGAAATCACCAACACGATGAACAAGGCCCTGGGCGAGGCGCGCGAAGTCAAAGGCGTAACCCTGCGCCAGGGCAGCCGTAACAGCTACCCGATCTACGACAACAAGAACCAGAAGATCACCGGCTGGCGTGAGCGCGCCGAGCTGCGCCTGGAAAGTGTCGACTTCCCGGCCCTGTCCAAGCTTACTGGCGACCTGCTGAACACACTGAAAATGGAAAACATGGACTTCGCCATCGCCGACAGCACGCGCAAGTCCAGCGAAGACGCGTTGCTCAAAGACGCCGTCACCGCGTTCAAGGCCCGCGCCCAACTGGCCACCGATGCGCTCGGTGGCAAGGGTTACAAGATCGTCAACCTGAACTTCAACACCAATGGCTACCCGATGCCTTACGCGCGCGGTGCCGGCATGATGATGAAAGCGGCCATGGCGGATTCGGCACCGACCCCTGAAGTCGAAGCCGGCACCAGCCAGGTCAACATGAGCGCCGATGGCGTGATCGAAGTACTGATGTAGTGACCGCTACCTGACAAACCTGAACGGCGGTAACCTCGGTGGCCGCCGTTTTCGTTTGGGCGGCTTTATAGGCCTGCCACTTCAGGAGTTTCCATGGAAAGAACCGCTTTCAAACCGCTACTCCTGGCCGCGAGCCTGCTGGCGTTCATGCCAATGGCCCAAGCGGCCAGCACCCTGGTCTACTGCTCCGAAGCCAGCCCCGCCGGTTTCGACCCCAGCCAGTACACCAGCGGCACCGACTTCGATGCCTCAGCCGAAACCGTGTTCAACCGCCTGACCCAGTTCAAGCGTGGCGGCACCGAAGTCGAACCCGGCCTGGCGACGCGCTGGGATGTATCCAATGACGGCCTGACCTACACCTTCCATCTGCGCGATGGCGTCAAGTTTCACACCACCGACTACTTCACCCCTACCCGCGACTTCAACGCGGATGACGTGCTGTTCACCTTCAACCGCTTGCTGGATGCCGACAGTCCGTTTCGCAAGGCTTACCCGTCCGAGTCGCCGTACTTCACCGACATGGGCTTGAACACCACGATCAAAAACGTCGAAAAACTCGACGAGCACACCGTGCGTTTCAACCTGAACAACGTCGATGCCTCGTTCGTGCAGAACCTGGCGATGAGCTTCGCTTCGGTGCAATCGGCCGAATACGCCGCCCAACTTTTAAAAGAAGGCAAGGCCGAGGAGATCAACCAGAAACCCGTGGGCACCGGACCGTTTGTGTTCAAGCGTTACCAGAAAGACTCGCAGATTCGCTACGCGGCCAATAAGCAGTATTGGAAACCGGAGGATGTGAAGCTCGACAACCTGGTGTTCGCCATCACCCCGGACGCCGCCTCGCGCTTGCAGAAACTCAAGGCCGGCGAATGCCAGGTCAGCGGTTACCCGCGCCCGGCCGATATCGAGGTGATGAAACAGGACCCGCACCTGCGCGTGTTGCAACAAGCGGGCTTCAACCTGGGCTTTCTCGCCTACAACGTGACCCACCCGCCGCTGGATCAACTCAAGGTGCGTCAGGCGCTGGACATGGCCATCGATAAACCGGCAATTATCAAAGCCGTGTACCAAAGCGCCGGGCAATTGGCGCAGAACGCCCTGCCTCCGGCGCAGTGGTCTTATGACCCCACCATCAAGGACGCGCCGTACGACCCGGCCAAGGCTCGGGCGCTACTAAAAGAAGCAGGGGTTGCACCAGGTACCACCATCAACTTGTGGGCGATGACCGTGCAACGCGCCTCCAACCCCAACGCGCGAATGTCGGCACAAATGATCCAACAGGATTGGGAAAAAATCGGTATCAAAGCCAACATCGTCAGCTATGAGTGGGGCGAGTACATCAAGCGCGCCAAAAATGGCGAGCACGACGCGATGATTTATGGCTGGACCGGCGACAATGGCGACCCGGATAACTGGCTCGGCGTGCTCTACAGTTGTGCCGCGGTCAAAGGCAGCAACTACGCCAAATGGTGTAACCCGGCCTACGACAAACTCGTGCAGCAGGCGAAGGTCAGCAGCGACCGTGAGCAGCGCATCAAGTGGTATCAACAGGCGCAGAAAATACTTAAGGAACAAGTACCTATAACGCCTATTGCAAACTCGACGGTTTTCCAGCCCCTGCGAAAGGAAGTAAAGGACTTCAAGATCAGCCCTTTTGGCCTGACGCCGTTTTATGGTGTCAGTCTAGATAAGTAACAGCTACGCCCCAACCGAGTGCGCCAGACCGCTCGGTTGGGCGTTTTTGGTGCGCCAGATGCACCGAAAAAACCCTCTATATATATGCATTTATGTACAAACTTTCATAAATGCGACATTCCTGTACGTTCGTACCACAGTTTTCCCTTCGTAGCCGTTCAGCATCTTGCAATGGGTATGGCCCCTGCATAAGTATCCGCAGGCCGACTCACGAGGTCGCCCTCACCACCAAAAATGACAACAAATCATGAGGCCAACATGCTTAAACACGCAGTCATTCCGCTTTTAGTTAGCGCTGGCCTTATGGCCGCAGCCCCTTTCGCCCAAGCGGCGACTAACCTGGTGTTCTGCTCCGAAGGGAGCCCGGCCGGTTTTGACCCAGGCCAGTACACCACCGGAACAGACTTCGATGCTTCGGCCGAAACCATGTTCAACCGTCTGACCCAGTTCGAACGCGGCGGCACCGCTGTGATTCCTGGGCTGGCCACCAGCTGGGACGTGTCCCCGGATGGCCTGACGTACACCTTCCACTTGCGTGACGGCGTCAAGTTCCACACCACCTCGTACTTCAAGCCGACCCGTACCTTCAATGCCGATGACGTGCTGTTCACGTTCAACCGCATGATCAACAAGGACGACCCGTTCCGCAAAGCCTACCCCACCGAGTTCCCGTACTTCACGGACATGGGGATGGACACCAATATCAAGAACATCGAGAAAGTCGATGACCACACCGTCAAGTTCAACCTTGGCACCGTGGACGCAGCGTTCATCCAGAACCTGGCGATGAGCTTCGCCTCGATCCAGTCGGCTGAATACGCCGCCCAACTGTTGAAAGAAGGCAAGGCTCAGGACATCAACCAGAAGCCAATCGGCACTGGCCCGTTCGTGTTCAAGAGCTACCAGAAAGACTCCAACATCCGTTACACCGGCAACAAGGATTACTGGAAGCCTGAGGACGTGAAGATCGACAACCTGATCTTCGCCATCACCACCGACCCGTCGGTGCGTATCCAGAAGCTGAAGAAAAACGAATGCCAGGTCACTCTGTTCCCGCGTCCGGCCGACCTCAAGGCGCTGGGTGAAGACAAGGACCTGAAACTGCCGCACCAGGCCGGTTTCAACCTGGGCTACATCGCCTACAACGTCATGCCGGTACTCAAAGGCCAGACCGCGCCTAACCCGCTGTCGGACCTGCGGGTGCGTGAAGCCCTGGATATGTCGGTGAACAAGCAGCAGATCATCGACTCCGTGTACCAAGGTGCCGGTCAACTGGCCGTCAACGCCATGCCGCCGACCCAATGGTCCTACGACACCACCATCAAGGATGCCCCGCACGACGTGACCAAAGCCAAGGCTTTGCTCAAGGAAGCAGGCGTCAAGGAAGGCACCGAAATCACCCTGTGGGCGATGCCGGTTCAACGTCCGTACAACCCGAACGCCAAGCTGATGGCTGAGATGCTGCAGAACGACTGGAAACAGATCGGCCTGAAGGTCAACATCGTCAGCTACGAGTGGGGCGAGTACATCAAGCGCTCCAAAGGCGGCGAGAACCAGGCCATGATCATTGGCTGGAGCGGCGACAATGGTGACCCGGACAACTGGCTGAACGTGCTGTTCGGCTGCGACTCGCTGGCCGGTAACAACTTCTCCAAATGGTGCGACAAAAAATTCGATGGCATCGTGAAAGAAGCCAAGGCCACATCGGATGTCGCCAAACGCACCGAGCTGTACAAGCAGGCGCAACATATCCTCAAAGATGCAGTCCCGATGACACCTATCGCGCACTCGACGGTGTATCAACCCATGCGCAACACCGTGCAGGACTTCAAGATCAGCCCGTTTGGCTTGAACTCCTTTTACGGCGTGAGCGTAAGCGGCAAGTAAGGATTAATAACGGCGACGTTTCACAACGTCGCCGTTATTGCATCCGCCCAGACCGTAGGAAACAGACTACGACCGTACTCATTGTGTCTGACAGCAATGAGCCGCGACGTACAGCTCCGTTACCTACAAGGTCAATCCGTTTTGGCGCATTTACTGCGAGGTCCGCGACCCATAACGTCGTAGGACAGCAGAGGCTCCAATCTCGGAAAGGCACTTGCTGCGTGTGGGATCAGTGATGTCTCCCAGGCAAAAGCCTGGGTGATTGCTCACTGATGACAATTACAAACAAGGATCGGGATCGTCATGCGCCATACCACCGTTCTATCCGCAATTTTTGGCACCAGCCTGCTGGCTGTGGCCACGATGGGCCAAGCCGCCGACAAGAAGAGCCTGGTGTTCTGCTCTGAAGGCAGCCCGGCAGGGTTTGACACCGCGCAATACACCACCGCCACCGACAACGATGCGGCCGAGCCGCTGTACAACCGACTGGTTGAGTTCGAAAAGGGCGCGACCAATGTGGTGCCTGGGCTGGCAACTAAGTGGGATATTTCCGAAGACGGCCTGACCTACACCTTTCACCTGCGTGAAGGGGTGAAATTCCACAGCAACAAGGAGTTCAAGCCGACGCGCGACTTCAACGCCGACGACGTGCTGTTCACCTTCAACCGCATGCTTGACCCCGACCATCCGTTTCGCAAGGCCTACCCCACCGAGTTTCCGTACTTCAACGGAATGAGCCTGAACAAGAACATTGCCAAGGTCGAAAAAACCGACCCGCACACCGTGGTGATCACCTTGAACACGGTCGACGCCGCGTTCGTGCAAAACATCGCCATGAGCTTTGCCTCGATTCTGTCGGCCGAATACGCCGAGCAATTGCTTAAAGAAGGCAAACCCAGCGACATCAACCAGAAGCCCATCGGCACTGGCCCGTTTGTATTCCAGCGCTACCAGAAAGACTCGCAGATCCGTTATGTGGGCAACAAACAGTACTGGGACCCGAGCCGGGTCAAGCTGGACCAACTGATCTTCGCCATCAACACCGACGCCTCGGTGCGGGTGCAAAAACTCAAGGCCGGCGAGTGCCAGGTAACCCTGCACCCACGCCCGGCCGACGTCGACGCCCTCAAGGCCGACCCAAACCTGCAACTGCTGACCAAGCCAGGCTTCAACCTCGGCTACATCGCCTACAACGTTCGCCACAAACCCTTCGACCAGCTCGAAGTGCGCCAGGCGCTGGACATGGCGGTGAACAAGCAAAGCATCCTCAATGCCGTGTACCAGGGCGCCGGCCAGCTGGCAGTCAACGCCATGCCGCCGACCCAGTGGTCCTACGACGACACCATCAAGGACGCCGCCTACAACCCGGAAAAAGCCAAAGAGTTGCTCAAGGCGGCCGGCGTGAAGGAAGGCACCGAGATCACCCTGTGGGCGATGCCGGTGCAACGTCCGTATAACCCCAACGCCAAGCTGATGGCCGAGATGCTGCAAAGTGACTGGGCCAAGATCGGCCTCAAGGTCAAGATCGTCAGCTACGAGTGGGGCGAGTACATCAAGCGCACCAAGAACGGTGAGCACGACATCAGCCTGATCGGCTGGACCGGCGACAACGGTGACCCGGACAACTGGCTGGGCACTCTTTATAGCTGCGACGCCATCGGCGGGAACAACTACTCCATGTGGTGTGACCCGTCGTACGACAAGCTGATCAAGCAAGCCAAGGTCGTCACCGACCGCGAACAACGGACTGTTCTGTACAAACAGGCGCAGCAACTGCTTAAAGCACAGGTGCCGATCACGCCAGTCGCCCACTCGACGGTCAACCAGCCGTTAAGCGCCAAAGTCGAAGGTTTCAAAGTGAGCCCCTTCGGCCGCAACGTGTTCTCGGGCGTCAGTATCACCCCATAAAAAAATAACCGGATTGCAGGGAGCCAAACTGGCTTCCTGGCAAACGTGCAGCCTTTTGTTGGGAAATTTCCTACGGCAAACGTTTGCAAAGGCTTGAACGAGTTACACACCCAATAGCCGGTTCACCTAAAAAGACCGGCATTAAAAAGAGAACCAAAGGAGCTCCACCCATGAAACTGAGCAGCAAAGCGCTTCTGGCCTTGGCCATCAGCAGCATCACGGCAACCGCCTTCGCTGAAACCCAAAGCCAGGACTTCGTTCCAACCACCTTGGCCGGCACCAGCGCCCAAAGCGAGGCCAAAGGCTTTATCGACGGCCAAAGCCTGGGCGGTACAACCCGTAACTGGTTCTCCAGCGAGCGTAAATTCCGTGGTCAGCGCTTCTCGTATCAGAAGCACGGCGTGACAGAAACCGACGCGAACCGCACGAACTGGCTGCAAGGCACCATCCTCAACTACTCCTCGGGCTTCACCCAAGGCACCGTGGGCGTGTCGACCGAAGTGGCGGCTTACAACGTTGTGGCACTGGATCGCAGCAAGCGTGACATCAAGGGCGGTTCCAACCGCACCCTGGCTGACTCCGACGGCGATGCCGTAGGCCAGTGGAGCAAACTGGGCCTGGCCAACGTCAAGTTCCGTGTTTCGAACACCACCTTGACTGCCGGTCGCCAGAACTTCAGCAGCGGCATCGTCGACACCATCGGTAACCGTGCGCTGCCTTCGAGCTTTGAAGGTGTGTCGTTCGACAGCCAGGAATTCAGCAACCTGTCCTTCCAGGGCGGTATCTTTGATCGCGTATCGCCACGTACCGAGCAGAGCCTGTCGAAATTCCGTTCCGAATACGGCAATGGCAAGCAGGAAACCGACAAGGTAAGCACTGTAGGTTTTAACTACCAGCCGTTCAAAAGCCTGAAGACCAGCGTGTTCGCCGCTAACGTCGAAGACTTCTGGAACCAATACTACGTCGGTGCTACCCACGAGCTGGGTGACAGCCAGACCCTGTCCCTGACCACCGGCCTGAACTACTACAAAACCGTCGACGAAGGCAAAAAGTTGATGGGCAAGATCGACAACGACACCTACTCGCTGTCGCTGGGCCTGACTCACCAAGCTCACAGCCTGACCTTCTCCTACCAGGCCGTTAACGGTGACGAGTACTTCGACTACCTGCACGAAACCAACGGCATCTACCTGGCCAACTCCTTGACCTCTGACTTCAACGGTCCGAACGAGAAGTCTTTCCAGGTCGCCTACGGCCTCAACATGGCCGAATACGGCGTGCCTGGCCTGAAGTTCAACATCTACTCGGCTCGCGGTTGGGGCATCGACGGTACTCACTACACCGGCGACGGCGGCGTGAAAGGCTTCGCTTATAACGGCATTCAGTCGCAAGACGGCGAGAAGCACCAGGAATACGGCGTGGGTACTTCCTACGCTATCCAGAGCGGCCCTCTGAAAGCCACCACCATCCGTGGCACCTACGTCACTCACCGTGCGAGCGCCCAACAGGCTGACGGCAACATCCGTGAGTTCCGCCTGGTGACCACCATCCCGTTCAACATTCTTTAATTAGCGCCAGGTAGACGGCGGGCTCATCACGAGCCCGCCGTCTACGCTCGTCTGGTTCAATCGATTGCAGAGGGCTCTGAATGAAAATGCTCCCGCTACAAGCCGCCATTGCCGCTGCGCTGTTGAGCGTCGCGATCGGCGTTTCGGCCAAACCGCTGGTGGTCTGCACCGAAGCCAGCCCGGAGGGTTTCGACCCGGTCCTGTACACCACGGCCGTCACCGCTGACGCCGCCGCCGAGACCATGTTCAACCGCCTGGTGGACTTCAAGCCCGGCACCACCGAAGTCGTGCCTGCACTGGCCAAAGACCTGCCGGAAATCAGCGCCGATGGCCTGACCTACACGTTCCACCTGCGTGACGACATCAAGTTCCACACCACCGACTACTTCAAACCCACGCGCAACATGAATGCCGACGACGTGCTTTGGAGCTTCCAGCGCCAGTTGGACCCGAATCACCCTTGGCACAAAAAGTCCAACGTGGGCTACCCGTACTTTGAAAGCATGGGTTTCAAGGAACTGCTCAAAAGCGTCACGAAGACCGACGACCACACCGTTGTCTTCACGCTGACCCGTCCTGAAGCCCCATTCCTGGCCGACCTGGCCATGGCGTTTTCCTCGATCCACTCCGCCGAATACGCCGACCAGTTGCTCAAGTCCGGCAAGACCGATGACCTGAACGCCAAGCCAATCGGCACCGGGCCGTTCATCTTCAACCGCTACGCCAAAGACGCCCAAGTGCGCTTCAAGGCCAACCCGGAGTACTTCCGTGGCAAGCCGCCGGCTGACCCGTTGATCCTGGCCATCACGATCGACAGCAACGTGCGCCTGCAAAAGCTCAAGGCCAACGAATGCCAGATCGCGCTGTATCCCAAGCCCGATGATGTGCCGAGCGCCAAGGCTGATCCAAACTTGAAAGTCGCCGAACTGGCGGCCATGACCACCAGCTATACCGCCATGAACACCACGCACAAGTACATGAGCGACGCGCGGGTGCGTCACGCGATCAACATCGCGTTCGACAAAAAAGGCTACAACGAGTCCCTGTACGGCAAAGGCAACGCCATTGATGCCACCGGCCCGTATCCGCCAACGCTGCTGGGCTTCAGCGACAAACTGAAAAACCCGGCGCGTGACCTGGATAAAGCCCGCGCCCTGCTCAAGGAAGCCGGTGTACCGGAAGGCACCGAGTTCACCCTGTTCACCCGTAACGGCGGCGGCCCGACCAACCCGAACCCGATGCTCGGCGCCCAGCGCATGCAGGCGGATCTGGCGCAGATTGGCCTGAAGGTCAATATCAAAGTTATGGAATGGGGCGAGATGCTCAAGCGCGCTAAAAATGGCGAGCACGACATGGTTTCCGCCGGCTGGGCAGGCGATAACGGTGACCCGGATAACTTCCTCACGCCAAACCTGAGTTGCGATGCAGCCAAAAACGGCGAAAACTACGCCCGCTGGTGTAACAAAGAGTTTCAAGACTTGATCGACAAGGCGCGCGCTATCGCTGAACCCGCCCAGCGCGCTGCACTCTATGAACAAGCCATGGACGTTTTCGAGAAGGACCAACCATGGATTCCCATGGCTTACCCGAAAATGTTCACCGCCATGCGCAAAAACGTCGAGGGTTATACCCAAAGCCCTCTGACCACCAATAACTTCGCCACCACCCAGGTGAAGTAATAAGAGAAGACGCTCGGCACCGTCGCCATTGACGGTGCCGAACCTGCCTAACCGGCTGATTGAGGTACACAACAAGATGTTTAGTTTTATTGCCCGCCGATTGGGGTTATTGATCCCCACGTTTTTCGGCATCACGTTGCTGACGTTTGCGTTGATTCGCATGATCCCCGGCGACCCCGTCGAAGTCATGATGGGCGAACGACGAGTCGACCCCGAGATGCACGCACAGGCAATGGAACGCCTCGGCCTTAACAAGCCGCTGTACGCGCAATACTTTGACTATGTAGGCAAGCTCGCCCACGGCGACCTCGGCGAATCCCTGCGCACGCGCACCAGCGTGTGGACCGAATTCACCGCCCTCTTCCCCGCGACCCTGGAACTGTCCATGGCCGCCCTGCTGTTCGCCGGTATCCTGGGCCTGTTGGCCGGGGTGATCGCGGCCTTGAAACGAGGATCCCTGTTCGACCATGGGGTGATGGGCATCTCCCTCGCGGGATATTCGATGCCGATCTTCTGGTGGGGCCTGATCCTGATCATGTTCTTCTCCGTAAGCCTGGGCTGGACCCCGGTTTCCGGGCGTATCGACCTGCTCTACGACATCGAGCCGCGCACCGGCTTCATGCTGATCGACACCCTGCTGGCTGACGAGCCGGACGCCTTCTTCGACGCCCTGCACCACCTGATCCTGCCGGCCATCGTGCTCGGCACCATCCCGCTGGCGGTGATTGCGCGGATGACCCGTTCGTCGATGCTCGAAGTACTGCGCGAAGACTACATCCGTACCGCCAAGGCCAAAGGCCTGTCGCCGGCGCGCGTGGTCTTCGTACACGGCCTGCGTAACGCGCTGATTCCGGTACTCACCGTGGTCGGCCTGCAAGTCGGCACCCTGCTGGCCGGTGCGGTTCTGACCGAAACCATCTTCTCGTGGCCCGGCATCGGCAAATGGCTGATCGAAGCCATTGGCGCGCGGGACTACCCGGTGGTGCAAAACGGCATCCTGCTGATCGCCTGCCTGGTGATCCTGGTGAACTTCGTGGTGGATATCCTCTACGGCTTCGCCAACCCACGCATCCGTCACCAGCGCTGAGATCATGAACATGAGCACACCTACTCAAGCGGTAGCAGTCGATCAAAGCCTGCTGTATCCGTCCCCGTACAAAGAATTCTGGCAAGCCTTCTCCAAGAACAAAGGCGCGGTTGCCGGCCTGCTGTTCATGTTGCTGATCGTGTTCTGCGCGATCTTCGCCCCGTGGGTTGCACCGCATAACCCCAGCGAGCAATACCGTGACTTCCTGCTGACCCCGCCAGCCTGGCTGGAAGGTGGGCAGATGCAATTCCTGCTCGGCACCGACGAACTCGGCCGTGACCTGCTCTCGCGCCTGATCCAGGGCTCACGCCTGTCCTTGCTGATCGGTTTGTCGTCGGTGGTGATGTCGCTGATTCCGGGCATCCTGCTCGGCTTGTTCGCCGGGTTCTTCCCGCGCGTGCTTGGCCCAACCATCATGCGTTTGATGGACATCATGCTGGCCCTGCCGTCGCTGCTGCTGGCTGTCGCCATTGTCGCGATCCTCGGCCCTGGCCTGATCAACACCGTGATCGCCATCGCCATCGTGTCCTTGCCGTCCTACGTGCGTTTGACCCGCGCGGCGGTGATGGGCGAACTGAACCGCGACTACGTGACCGCCGCCCGCCTTGCCGGCGCCGGCCTGCCGCGCCTGATGTTCATCACCGTGCTGCCTAACTGCATGGCGCCGCTGATCGTACAGGCCACCTTGAGCTTCTCGTCGGCGATTCTCGATGCCGCGGCCCTGGGCTTCCTGGGCCTTGGCGTACAACCGCCAACCCCTGAGTGGGGCACCATGCTGGCTTCGGCCCGTGACTACATCGAACGCGCCTGGTGGGTGGTGAGCTTGCCTGGTTTGACCATTTTGCTCAGCGTGCTGGCAATCAACTTGATGGGTGACGGCCTGCGCGACGCGCTGGACCCGAAACTCAAGAACGCCGCCTGAGGAGATTCCCATGTCACTGTTAGAAATCAAGAATCTCAACGTCCGCTTCGGCGACAAGACCGCCGTGCCGGTGGTCGATGGCCTCGACATTTCCGTCGACAAAGGCGAAGTATTGGCCATCGTTGGCGAGTCGGGCTCGGGTAAATCCGTGACCATGATGGCGTTGATGGGCCTGATCGAGCACCCCGGCATTGTCACCGCCGACGCGCTGAACTTCGACGGCAAGGACATGCTCAAGCTGAGCAACCGCCAGCGCCGCCAAATCGTCGGCAAAGACCTGGCGATGGTGTTCCAGGACCCGATGACCGCGTTGAACCCCAGCTACACCGTGGGTTTCCAGATTGAAGAAGTGCTGCGCCTGCACCTGAAAATGTCCGGCAAGCAAGCGCGTAAACGTGCGATCGAACTGCTCGAAAAGGTTGAAATCCCAGGCGCTGCCAGCCGTATGGACGCCTACCCGCACCAACTGTCCGGCGGTATGAGCCAGCGTGTTGCAATCGCCATGGCGATTGCTGGCGAGCCGAAACTGCTGATCGCCGACGAACCGACCACGGCCTTGGACGTGACCATCCAGGCGCAGATCATGGAACTGCTGCTGGCCCTGCAGAAAGAGCAGAACATGGGCCTGGTGCTGATCACCCACGACCTGGCCGTGGTAGCCGAAACCGCCCAGCGCGTGTGCGTGATGTACGCCGGCCAAGCCGTGGAAGTCGGCCAGGTGCCGCAGTTGTTCGACATCCCGGCGCACCCGTACAGCGAAGCGCTGCTCAAGGCGATCCCCGAGCACAGCATGGGCGCCACGCGCCTGGCCACGCTGCCGGGCATCGTGCCCGGTCGTTACGACCGCCCGCAGGGTTGCCTGCTGTCGCCGCGTTGCCCGTATGTGCAGGAATCCTGCCGTGCCCAGCGCCCCGGCCTTGACCCGAAAACCAACAGCCTCGCGCGCTGCTTCTACCCCTTGAACCAGGAGGTGGCGTAATGGCCGTCGTTCTTACCGCCCGCGACCTCACCCGTCACTATGAAGTGTCCCGTGGCCTGTTCAAGGGCCACGCGCTGGTACGCGCACTTAATGGTGTGTCGTTTGAACTGGAAGCCGGCAAAACCCTCGCCGTGGTTGGCGAATCGGGTTGCGGCAAATCCACCCTGGCCCGCGCGCTGACGCTGATTGAAGAGCCGTCTTCAGGCTCCTTGAAAATCGCCGGCCAGGAAGTTGCCGGCGCCGACAAGGCCCAGCGCAAGCAATTGCGCAAAGACGTGCAGATGGTGTTCCAGAGCCCGTACGCCTCGCTGAACCCGCGCCAGAAGGTCGGTGATCAACTCGGCGAGCCGCTACTGATCAACACCAACCTGTCCGCCGCCGAACGCCGCGAGAAAGTGCAGGCAATGATGAAGCAAGTGGGCCTGCGCCCTGAGCATTATCAGCGCTACCCGCACATGTTCTCCGGTGGCCAGCGCCAGCGTATCGCACTGGCCCGCGCGATGATGCTGCAACCCAAAGTGCTGGTGGCGGATGAGCCTACTTCTGCACTCGACGTGTCGATCCAGGCCCAGGTGCTCAACCTGTTCATGGACCTGCAGCAGGAATTCAACACGGCCTACGTGTTCATCTCCCACAACCTGGCTGTGGTGCAACACGTCGCCGATGACGTGATGGTGATGTACCTCGGTCGCCCGGTGGAAGTCGGTCCCAAGGACGACATCTACGCCCGCCCGCTGCATCCCTACACCCAGGCGCTGCTGTCGGCCACCCCGACCATTCACCCGGACCCGAACAAGCCGAAGATCAAGATCGTCGGCGAGCTGCCCAACCCGCTGAACCCGCCGCCTGGCTGCGCTTTCCACAAGCGCTGCCCGTACGCGACCGCGCGGTGCAGCAGCGAAGAGCCGCAGTTGCGTGCGTTGGATAACCGTCAGGTGGCTTGCCACTACGCGGAGCAGTTTGTGGCGTGAACCCGCAATAAAAATGCCCCGGTGGTTTGCTCCGGGGCATTACATGCGTTCTACAGCCCTTCCCATCAGGTTGCGCATCAGCCTGGCGGGAGGGGCTTTCTTTTGGGTGTTCACCACCCGCTTTCTACTAGTCACATCCGTTAAGTATTCGAAAGCAATCTAACCAACTGTGAGTTCTCACAGTAGTCAGCCAACCCTATTTGCACTTTGATGGATTCACGAACTTTATCCAATGGACGGGTAAGCGCTCATGACAACCTTCACTGTGTTTTTCTGTGGCACCGGCTCAACTAAATTCGATGACAGCAACGCCAATTACTGGAACGGCGAGCTGATTTCCACCCTGGCGCAAAACACCCAAAGCCTCAGTAAAGAGTTTGCCGAATGGATCGTTATCGACGGCCCCGGCAGCGGCAACCTGCAAGCCGACGAGATGTCCACGAAGTCCGGCAATTACTCTCAACTCAAGGGCACAGCCTTGGGTTCCGGCTGGGAAGACAACGTTACTCACGCCGCCAACATCATGAAAGGCACGTTTACCTGGCAGCGAGAGAAACTGACCGAGGAAAACTACAACCAACTGCAGAAAGCCGGCGTGCCCATTGAAGAGGTCAAAATCACCGGCAGTTGGTACTGGCGCACCTATGATTACGGTACGCGCAAAGTCACGCAACAAGCGCTGCAAGAGCAGATCATCAAGACCTTTCGCAAAGACGGCATCATTCCGACCCAGGTCAACCTGGTCGGTTGGAGTCGCGGCGGGATCAGCTGCCATATGCTCGCCAATGCCATGTTGAATGACAGCGCCTTAAAGACAGTGCCCGTTAACATCTTCGCCGTCGATCCGGTTCCTGGGCTCTTGAACTTCCAGGACAGTCGGGTAAAGCTCGGCAGTAACGTCAAGGAATATGTGGCTTTTTACGCCAGGGATGAACGCTCACTGGGCTTCGCGTGTGTGGTTCCTGAATGTGATAAAACCACCAAAGTTCATATCTATCCCATGCCCGGCCGCCACGCGACCTTAGTCGGCAATGCTGCCGCCAACGGCGACCAGGGTGCAAAGGTCTATGCAGAACCGGGCCAGATCGTTCGCCACTTTGCAGAGGTGTGCCTGACGCGTTGGGGTGTGCGCCTGGAAAAGAAACTTAATCTTTCGCCAGCACACATTAATGAACAGCTCGCGAAGATAAAAGCTGACCTGGGCGGGTATGTAAAAATGCGCAGTACGGTGTACACCACCAGTACGCAAACGGCAGGCGAGCGCAGCATTACCAAAGGCAGTAAGGATATTAAATTTACTGCAGCTACTAGTGCCGACTACAGCCCGGAGGCGGGGCTTTCAATCGAACATATCCTGAGCAGCGACTACTTTAAAGATATTGGCTGACGGGCGTAGTGAGTGTTCTAAAGCCCCTCCCACCGGACGGTACATGCGTCTGGCGCAAGGGGCTTTTTGATCACTCAGGTATCGCTGTCGCCTTCGGAGTCATCGTCGTCTGGCGGAGCTTGCTGGTCATCGTCATCCTTGGAGCCACCCTGGTCTTCATCACCGGGCTCGGCCTCGCTCTTGGCCAGCTGCAAACCACCGGTCTGCACCGTTTTCGCTGCCACAAACCCTGCCTGGCTGCCCTGCACCGGGTTATGCGCCCAGGCCGTCGACATCCCCAACGACAACAGCACCAGCACTTTTATCAACAGCACTACACGTTGAAAAATACTCATGGTCGATTTCCGTCCAGTCAGTAGATGAATCCTGCACGACAGCCGTTTACCGTCGCCAGGTTAGAAGCTAGTCCCAATGCCCGGTTTGCGCCAGGCCTCAGGTGTCACCGTCGTCATAGGTTTCGCTGTCTTCCCCTTCGTTATAGGGGTTTTCCGCATCCTCCTTGGGTGCGGGTTGGGCTTGGGGTTGCCAACTGCCGGAGTTGACCTCGTTGCGCTTTTTCTTGGTGACGGGGCCGGTGTCTTTCCATTGGGGTGTTCCTGCATCTGCGAACAGCAGGCCGGCGACCGGCACCGGGGTGTGCGCCCAAGCGATAGATGTACCCAAGGCTGCCAGCAGCACCAGATGGAAGGCGTGGTGAACAATACGCACGGTGGTCTCCTTATCAGTCGATGGGTTTATTCCTGCATCCAAAAAGCTAGACCTGATGCCGAATTTTCGCCAGACCTTTTGGAGGAGCGTAGAGAAGGCTCGCGAGCTTGATAGCGCAATTGTTCGAAATAACCCAACGTACTGAAATCGCGAACTCAATCGTAATCGACGCTGACGAGCACTAAATGAACATGGCAGACCGCTAGCCTGCGCAAACAAAACCGCATAAGAATATTTATTACAGGCCTATAAGTTATAAAAAACTGTTATTTCTAACAGTAGTTCTTCGCATTTTAAGGTGTTTTGATCCATGGGCACCTTCACACCTATGAGAGCATCCAATGAGCATTTTTACTGTCTATTTTTGCGGCACCAGCTCGACCAAATTTGACGATTCCGCAGCAAACTATTGGAATGGAGAGCTCGTTTCAACCCTGGCACAAAACAACCAAGGCAAAGAATATGTCGACTGGATAATCCTTAACGGGCCTGGTAGCGGGAACCTTCAAGATGACGAGTTGTTCACAAAACCGGGAGGCTATGACAAATGGGCAGGAGTAGCCGCTGGCCAAGGATGGGAAGAAAATGTAAAACATGCAGTTAATATGATCAAAGGAAAATTTGATTGGCAGCGTGAGACGCTCACAAAGGAAAACTATGACCAATTGAAAAATGCCGGAATTCCAATTGAAGAGGTTAAAACAACAGGCAGCTGGTTCTGGCGTAAATTTGACTATGGTGATCGCCCTATCACCCCACAGCAATTGCAAGAGCAAATCATAAAACAATTCCGTAAAGACGGTGTTATTCCAACTCAGGTCAATCTGGTGGGCTGGAGTCGAGGCGGCGCCAGTTGTACGATGCTGGCCAATGCGATGCTCAACGACAGCCAGCTGGCTAACATACCTGTCAACATTTTTGCAATCGACCCTGTTCCCGGCCTACTAAGATTACAGGAAAGCAGAACACGGCTTGGTAAGAACGTAAAAGAATACGTGGCCTTCTATGCGAGAGATGAACGATCATTGGGCTTTGATTGTGTCATCCCAGAGTTTGATGACAGTACAAAAGTGCATATTTACCCTATGGCGGGTCGGCACGCTACGTTAGTCGGAAATGCGGCAGCGGACGGCAACAGTGGTGACAAAGTATTTTTTGAACCCGGCGATATCGTTCGTCATTATGCAGAGACCTGCCTGACTCGTTGGAGTGCGACACTCAGTAAAAAATTAATGCTTACAAAAACTGATATTGATCAACGACTGTCCACTATTAAAGCATCCTACGACAGTTACACGGTGATGCGAGATAAGTCCTATACCGTAAACTGGGACGTATCGGGCGAGCGAAGCATATACCTCAATGGTAAAAGTAGTCACTTCACCGCGGCCCACGGCCCTCGCTACAGTCCAGAAAAAGGTTTGTCTACAGGGCATATCCTCACCAGCGAATATTTTAACGATATTGGTTAAGCACGCGTCGCCCCCTCAATGACTCGCGCACAACAACACTTTGGCAATACGCTAATAAGGAATATGGCCATGTCAACCGCTCCCACTCGTTTTGCTATTCTTACGCCAAATGAAGTCGAGGTCATCAAACGATATGTAGGACTCGCCGAACGGCTCGAAACAAATTTCGGCCAAATGAAAGAGTTCGCCGGAGCCGATCTCATTTCCAGCAACTTTGAAAAAATGACGGGTGTTTACAGCCTCGGCGCAGATCACATCATCAGCGCAATTGTAAAGCATGCCACCGAATGGCCGCAGCAAGAAGCTGCTATTAAACAGCTCTGTACAGAATTAGTCTCGACGTATGAGACGTTCAAAAAGCTGGCAAACACACTGGTGAGCACTATAGAACAATCACCGGATTATGCCAATTATTCTCGCACGTTTAAACAAGCATTAGACCAGAACGTTGAAAATAGCGACAGCTGCCCCGTGTGCGCAGAAGATGAAAATTTACTGTCGAGTGCAATGATCGATTTGGGGGAAATTATAAAAGAGCTTGGCACGTTGGGCAAGAAAGCTGAAGCGGGGGCTCAGGGTATTCAGAAGTTCAAAGAAAGCCTTATGAATGAGATACAAACACATATCAGAAAATTTTTACAGCTAGACACTGTAGAAGAAATGGAGGGCATGCTCCTACAAATGCCTATCAATGACTTTATGCGCACCTTGGTCAGCAATCACATGGGAATACTACGCGGTCTCGTAGTGACAGTGCTCAATGAATCACCACCGGGTGGGCCAGGTAATCTTGAAGAGACCGTAACCTCAAGAATCCACCCCAATCACCTGCACGAATATAATTCAGCGGTTGCAGAGTTGGACGACAACACCCGCCAGAAAATTGAATCACTCGTATCACAGACTAAAAAAGGGCACGTCCTGTTCGCGCAACTGGAAAGCCTGCACAACTGGCTTCAGATATTCGACAAACCGTTGGTCAAGGCTGACCAAGGCATTGGGCAAATCAGGACACTTTGGCTTAGCACGGGCGACGAGTTAGATCGAATCAATACCAGGGCCAAGCAAGTCAAAACCTATTCAACGCTTCACAGCATCGTAAATTCTCTGAACGCAGCAATGAAAATATGGGAGACAACTGTTGAAGATACAAAAACTATCAACCAACTGATAACCCGAGCGTATTAGACGCTCGTAAAAAGTAGCCCCTCGATACCGTGCGGTGAAATTTCGCCCAGACTCGCCGCACATTTCCCTGTCCGTATGCTACGCCACGGATTATGACGCGGATTTAACCATGAGCAGTCCAGGGGTATTCAGGGGACATCGCCTACCTGGCGATATCTACCGCCCCATATAACAAACAGATCTAGTTCAGCGACACTCCATTCCAAATAAGTATTTTTACCTGTCATATTTCACAGTATCCACATCCACTTCATTGCTGCTTACTGAGCCCCAGGGCTTATGTGAAAAAGGAAAACTTTTCGACAAGCGCCCTAAACAATGCGCCTGGCGGCTTTTAATTAGCGCCCAACAATCTGGATTTAGTCATCATGGAGGATCGATTCAGTGACAGCACCCCCGTATCGAAATTAAGTAAATGAGGCGTTGGCCCTAACGAAGGCCAACGCAATAGCCGACTGAGGATTTTTCCCTCATCAGAACATAGGGATTAACACTCGGCACGTTATTCACATCTTCAATAGCACCGACGAAGTTCCGTCTACCGAGACGTAACTCGATAAACACAAACAACTTTAGTTAAAGGAAATTGATAATGGAATATGGCCCGGAATACCCAATACCCGTTGTGACCAGTGACGATGTGCGCGTTATCGCCCGCTATGTCGATACCGGAAAACTCCTTCCCTTGACAGCAGGGGATGTAAAAAAAGAATTAAAAGACGCCCCCGATACACTCATCACAGACATCGTGACCCACTACAAGATCATCAACAAACATGCCCTTTCATGGGAAAAAACCCAACAAAGCATGATTGTCGTCAGCAACGCCCTCGTAGGTTTTTCAAAAGATCTTCATCAGTATGGCGATGACGCGGTTAAAATTATTAAAAACATGGAGAACTATCAATCCATGAAAATAGGGGACTTGACGGAAGACGACCTCAGTGCACTCCCGGCGATATCACTGAATGGTGGCGACGAACTAAAAATTGAAACCCTGCAGAAAACAATCGACTACATCAAGGAATCTATCAAGGAAAAAAAACTGAAAACCAGTGCAGCGTTAACGGAACTGGATACTTTTAAACGTACCCTCATCAACGAAATCCAACCGTGGGTTGGACAAATGATACAAATTTCAAATCCCGACACACTGGATACCGAAATATCCAACATTCATCGCGAGCTCAATCGGCTTGCAACCGATATTAAGCAAACACACACTAAACCCAGCGCATTAATGGACCTCCTGGAGTTCAGTCCGCTCATCCGTATTGCCAGGGCAGCCACTGAAGAAATGAAAGCCTCCGGAAAAACCGGCGGCGAGCTTATAAAGCGTCGAGAAGAAGCAATCAGCAAGCTGGCAGTAGACAACAAACTTAAAGGCGTACTTCAAATACTGAAAGTTGGCATGGGTTCATTATACGACGTCGTGAACCCAGCAATAATCGCAACCATGCAACTGCACAGTCATTGGGAAAACATCCTATTGCTCATTGACCAATCATCCAATCAGTTCAAAACTAACGCGAATTACGCTTTCCTCGGCATGTTTGTGAGAAGAATGGAAGCGCTGTTGCGGAACTGGAGTAGCATTCAAGAAAACTCTGACGCCTTGAAAGACGCCTTCCGGCTGGAAAACCGATAACACCTCCCCGTCAAACTTTTCGCAAAGGCATATCACCATGACCACTGATATAACACTTAGCACGCCGAATTTAATGACCGTCAAAGACTGCCGAGCAATTATCAACTATTATGCAAGAGTACACCTCAGCCTGATTAACATATCTGCGTTGCACAGTGATCTATCAGCACTGGCCAACAACCTGAACACGGTTGATCAGAATGCCAATGACGTTTTACTAAAACTTAAAAGCGTCATTGACACGGCTGACATCGAAGCGGCCCTGCTAGACCTTGGTACTGTGGAAGGCACCGTGTTAGACGCTTACAAACGCGATTTGAACTCGACGCTTACCGACAGGAAAAAGGAATTGACCGCGCTGCGCGACGAACTTTACAAACCAACATTCAACTTGAAAAACATGAGCTATACCAGTAACGTCTTTAGGCTTCAAGAACTCGCTGGCACCAGAGCGAACCTTCAAGCCATTTCAAAAATAGAGAAAGAAGAAGACCACTATGATGTAATGCTGGAAAAAAAGCACGCGCTTGACATGGCAATTAAGGCCTATGAAGAAGAGTCTTTTTATGATAAGACCCTGCCTATCTTAAACCAAATAGACAAAGTTGTAACAGCCACTGAGTCACCCGCCACCTTCAAAAAAGAATTACTAAAAGAAGGGGTAGCAGCCGCGAAAACCATCCTCAAGCTTGCCGACTCAGCTGTAAAACATAATGACATGGTAAACGGCCGCGTTGAACTTATTAAACTAATCAACGAACGAAATACTCGTAACAATGAAATCGACAGGCAACTCAAGGATAACTTCGAAGAGGCAAGACAGTTACGCCAGTATGAAAAGTTACGGGATCCAAAGGCTCAGTACGTTGCAGAAGTCGAAAACATATATAAATCGATCGACGCTTTTATCGCTGGCGTCTTTGCGGGTTCTGACCCAGAGCAAATTGCCAAGCGCTTGGTAGAGCAGACCCCCGCGCTGAAAGCGTATGCCAGTAACCTTTCTCCGCTATGGCTGCGAACCTAGTCGGCCCGACGGCCCACTCACGTCGGCAGGCTATGGCTCCTGACGTGGGTGAACACAGTCATTCATTGGATTCTATTCAGCTAATTTTGATACGAAGAAATCTACTCCACTCCAACGGGTTGTCCACCTATGAGCACGTTAACCATCTTCTTTAACAGCGACGGTGATATCAGTGAGCAAGGCGAAGAGACCGTCTACGGCTTGGATAACATAGCCACAGGCTCAAGACCACACTTAATGACTGCGCTGTCAAGTAGAACAGCACACTTTACAAACCGCTATTTTAGAAAGCTCTTTAAGAACGGCATTCATCAAGTCGATACCACACTTCAAATCATTGACAAAAAAGGAAATTTTATTGTAAATGGCCCTGGCAGCGGATACTACTTAAATGATGCTAAATTTAGCAACTCGCCTAGTTTTGCTGAAGGGGCTGGCATACCGTTCATTGATCTTTGGAATGACGACATATATAAAATATCTCAAATCGTCAGCGAAAATAGATCTGCATTCAACGATCGACGGCATAACCTCTCAAAGCTTGATCAGCTTATAAAAGAATTACCAAGGGACTGGATCGCCAGACAATTTCAATTAAAACCCGGTGTGTTTTTCGAAAGCGATTCAGTCCAATGCACTAAAATAAATCTCGTGGGCTGGGGACGCGGTGGGGTCAGTTGTCACATGCTGGCAAATAGAATGAAGAATGACAGTAATCTGAGTAATGTCACTGTCAACATACTGGCCATAGACCCAGTCACCGGCAATGACTTTGCACCCGACCAGATAACGCTGGGGAGCAATGTCAAAGAGTATGTTGGGCTGTATGCTCGAGATGAACGATCTGCCAGCCTGCCTTGCATCGTTCCTGATACCGATCCGAACACACGGGTTCATATCTACCCAATTGCTGGCCGCCATACCACCTTGATAGGTAACCAAGCGGTAGATGGCGATAAGAGCCCCGGGACGTTCTCTGAACCTTCCGATTTGGTTTTTTACCTGGCAATGAAATGCCTGAACCGTTGGGACCCCTCCCTTTCGATCAACGCAGCTGATAGCGGTGGTTATCCGGACCTGAGCATCAGTGGCAACGAAGTGCTCGCTAAGATAAAAAGTGAATACGATAACTATCTCAATATGCGCAGCACCACTTACGCCAACCAACGCCAGGAGCTTATCAACGACCGAGAGATCCTGTTGAACGGGCAACTTACAAACTTCAAGTCTGCCCAGGGCCCTCGTTTCACTCCCAGCCAAGGGCTCGCCAAAGGCCACATCGAAGACATGTCCTATTTCCAGGACATTACCTGACTCCCAATCGCGTGGTCAGGCCAATCATGGAATCGGGCACCCATGAGAAATGAAGAACATAAATGAATGATCTTGTTCGTCGCCTTGCTTATTGGGAGGGCGCTACAAGTTATTAAACAGAGCAAATGGAGTGATCTATCGATGAACGCAAAAACATTTATTTTCAACAGCGACGGCGATTGCATTCGGCGCCGCTCAACTGTATACGGCCTAGATAAAATCAACACTGGCTCAAGACCTCATTTAATGAGCGCACTTTCAAGTAAACGAGCGCGTTACTTATTTGATTTTATGAACAACATCAAAGGTAGGAATTTATTTGATGAGCTTACCGGTGAAAGAATAGACTCTCGTAACTTGAGTGGAAGCGTAATTTTAAATGGCCCCGGAAGCGGCTACCTATTAAGTGACGACACCTTTACTCATTCAACTCTTATTCCACTATGGGCATCCACCGAGTTCAGCAGTCTGTGGAAAGACAATATAAATCAAATTTACCTACAAATGGTGCCCCCCGGCTCCCCCCTCGTCCCCCTCCCCTATTTACCTGATAGAACCGAGACTGAAAATCTTTTGAATGCGTTGTCAAACGACTGGCTTATTGGGCAACTGGGAGGGAGGCGCGGTCTCATTTTGGGTGGGAAGGAAGACACTGACTTATACACCCATGTCAATCTGGTGGGATGGGGGCGCGGTGGGGTCAGCTGCCACATGCTGGCGAATCTTCTGAGGCCTCATAATATCTCTATCAATATACTGGCCATAGACCCAGTCACCGGCACTGACTTTGCACCCGACCAGATTACGCTGGGGAGCAATGTCAAAGAGTATGTTGGGCTGTATGCTCGAGATGAACGATCTGCCAGCCTGCCTTGCATCGTTCCCGATACCGACCCGAACACACGTGTTCATATCTACCCAATTGCTGGTCGCCATACTACCTTGATAGGTAACCAAGCGGCAGATGGCGATAAGAGCCCCGGGACGTTCTCTGAACCTTCCGATTTGGTTTTTTACCTGGCAATGAAATGCCTGAACCGTTGGGACCCCTCCCTTTCGATCAGCACGGCTGACAGTGGCGGCTATCCCGATCTGAGCTCAAGTGGCAACGAACTGCTCGCAAAAATGAAAAGCGACTACGACAACTATCTCACTATGCGAAACACCACTTATTCAAACCAATTTCAAGAACTTAAGAACGAACGTGAGATCGTGCTGAATGGGCAGCACACAAATTTCAAGTCCGCCCAAGGCCCGCGCTTCACCCCAAGCCAAGGCCTCGCCAAAGGCCATATCGAAGACATGTCTTATTTCCAGGATATTATTTAAAACCCTATTGCATGGCTAGCCTAACTATTTCGTCCGGGAATGATGACGGCTTAGGCCATATACAAACTCTCAAAAGGGAAGCGGAGTCTGCGCACATGAAAAGGGCGAAGCCATCACGGCCTCGCCCTTTTTGTTCCATTCAGCCTCAGTGATGCTCGCGCGTCGCGCGGAATTTCACATCCGGCCAACGCTCTTCCATCAACGCCAGGTTCACCCGCGTCGGCGCCAGGTAGGTCAGGTGACCGCCGCCGTCCACCGCGAGGTTTTCCACGGCCTTGTTGGAGAACTCCTCCAACTTCTTCTTATCGGCACAATCGATCCAGCGCGCGGAGTACACGGTGATCGGCTCGTAGGAGCATTCGACCTTGTATTCCTCTTTCAAGCGGCTGGCGACCACGTCGAACTGCAGCACACCGACGGCGCCGAGGATGATGTCGTTGCTGCGCTCGGGGAAGAACACCTGGGTGGCGCCCTCTTCCGCCAATTGCTGCAGGCCTTGGCGCAGTTGCTTGGACTTGAGCGGGTCACGCAGGCGCACGCGGCGGAACAGTTCCGGGGCGAAGTGCGGGATACCGGTAAAGCCCAGCACTTCGCCTTCGGTGAAGGTGTCACCGATCTGGATGGTGCCGTGGTTGTGCAGGCCGATGATGTCGCCGGCGTAGGCTTCTTCGAGCTGTTCACGCTCGGAGGAGAAGAACGTCAGGGCGTCGCCGATGCGTACATCCTTGCCGGTGCGCACGTGGCGCATCTTCATGCCTTTTTCGTATTTGCCCGAGCAGATACGCATGAAGGCGATACGGTCGCGGTGTTTAGGGTCCATGTTTGCCTGGATCTTGAACACGAAACCGGTGAATTTCTCTTCGACCGGTTCCACCGTACGCTCGTTGGCGACGCGGGCCAGCGGCTTCGGCGCCCAGTTCACGACGGCGTCGAGTACGTGGTCGACACCGAAGTTGCCCAGCGCAGTACCGAAGAACACCGGGGTCAGCTGGCCGTCGAGGAATTCCTGCTGGTTGAACTCGTGGCAGGCGCCCTGCACCAGCTCCAGCTGATCGACGAAACGGTCGTACTCGTCACCCAGGTGGGCGCGGGCTTCGTCGGAATCGAGCTTCTCGATGATCTTGACGTCGGTACGCTCGTGGCCGTGACCGGCGGTGTAGACAATGATGTAGTCGTCGGCCAGGTGGTACACGCCCTTGAAGTCGCGGTAGCAACCGATTGGCCAAGTGATCGGCGCAGCCTTGATCTTCAGGACCGCTTCAATTTCATCCAGCAGCTCGATCGGGTCGCGGATATCGCGGTCGAGTTTGTTGATGAAGCTGACGATGGGCGTGTCGCGCAGGCGGCACACGTCCATCAACGCGATGGTGCGTGGCTCAACGCCTTTACCGCCGTCGAGGACCATCAGGGCCGAGTCCACCGCAGTCAGGGTGCGGTAGGTATCTTCGGAGAAGTCCTCGTGACCTGGGGTGTCGAGCAGGTTGACCATGTGGTCGCGATACGGGAATTGCATGACCGACGTGGTAATGGAAATACCCCGTTGTTTTTCCATTTCCATCCAGTCGGAGGTGGCATGGCGGTCGGATTTGCGGGATTTCACCGTGCCGGCCACAGCGATTGCCTTGCCCATCAGCAGGAGCTTCTCGGTGATGGTGGTTTTACCGGCATCGGGGTGGGAAATAATGGCGAAAGTGCGGCGTTTCGCGACTTCGGCGGCCTGGTGGGTCATGGGAAATCGCCTGGCAGGTGAGTCAAAAAAGGGCGGCGAGTATAGCGCAAACCCAGGGAGCCAGACCACCGTTCACCCGATTGGGGGTGGCTAAATGCTGCCAAGTGTGGAACCTTTTAAAAGGTCGAGACGTCCACTCCCCTGCTACCGCACTCGTACCAGGGGCTGATAAATCAGCAAGTTAGCCTGACGAGGCTGCGCTCATGGCTTGATCGCATACCGCGTTGCCGGTATCGACAAGCTGCATTTCGCGACCATATTTGCCGACAGCCAGGAATGGCATTGCCGCTCGGAAATGTGTTCGCCGACAAAAGAAAAAAAGGAGTCCGCCTGTGGCTATTCGCTATGGCAAAGGGCTGATAGGAGGAGCGGTTGTCGTCGCTCTCCTGGCCCTGCTGGTCCACTGGATCGGCATCAACACGATCGAACTGTACCGCGACGATTTGTTGTTTTACCTGCAAGCACACCTGATCCTCGTTCTAGTCTCCATGCTGGCCGCCCTTGTTGTGGGCATCCCCGCCGGTATCCTGCTCAGCCGACCGAACATGGTCGGGCGCGCAGAACGCTTCATGCAAATATTCAACATCGGCAACACCGTCCCTCCCCTGGCCGTACTGGCCATCGCCCTCGGCGTCCTCGGCATCGGCAGTGGCCCGGCCATCTTCGCGTTGTTCCTCGCCTCGTTGCTGCCCATCGTGCGCAACACCTACGAAGGCCTCAAAAACGTTCAAGGCTCGCTGAAAGAAGCCGCCACCGGCATCGGCATGACGCCGCGCCAAGTGCTGTTTCGCGTGGAATTGCCCAACGCCGTGCCGATCATCATCGGCGGCGTGCGCGTGGCCCTGGCGATCAACGTCGGCACCGCACCGCTGGCGTTCCTGATTGGCGCCAACAGCCTGGGCAGCCTGATTTTCCCCGGCATCGCCCTGAACAATCAGCCGCAATTGCTGCTCGGCGCCGCGTGCACCGCGTTGCTGGCATTGCTGCTCGACGGTCTGGTGACCATGGCCAGCCGCCTCTGGCTGGAACGCGGGTTGCGTGCGTCTTAAGGCTTGGCAAAGGAAATCACATGAAAAAACTGACGTTGATATTGAGCTGCGTCCTGCTGTTTGCAGGCATTGCGCAAGCCGCCGAAAAACCGGTCATCCGCATCGGCGCCCGGGTGTTCACCGAACAGACCCTGCTCGCCGAAATCACTTCCCAGTACCTGCGCGCCAAGGGTTACGACACCCGTGTGACCGGCGGCCTGGGCAGCAACCTGGCGCGCAGTGCCCAGGAAAGCGGGCAACTGGACCTGATCTGGGAATACACCGGTGTGTCGCTGGTGGCCTACAACCATGTGGACGAGAAGCTCGACAGTGAACAGTCCTACGCCCGAGTAAAAGAACTCGACGCGAAAAAAGGCCTGGTCTGGCTCTCCCCGTCGAAATTCAGCAACACCTACGCGCTGGCATTGCCGGAGAACGTGGCCAGGGAATTCCCGCAGATCAACAGCATCAGCGACCTGACCCAAGCCCTGGCGGAAAAAACCAAAGGCACCCGCCTGGTGGCCCTGGACACCGAGTTCGCCAACCGTTCCGACGGCATGGCTGGCATGGTCAAGCTGTACGACATGAACCTCACGCGCAAAAACACCCGGCAGATGGACGCCGGCCTGGTCTACACCGCGCTGCGTAATGGCCAGGTGTTTGCCGGTTTGGTCTACACCACCGACGGTCGCTTGAACGCCTTCAAATT
The DNA here is from genome assembly GCF_022662395.1 of Pseudomonas sp. MONT-RG-20F-20-E-7-02. Taxonomy (NCBI): domain Bacteria; kingdom Pseudomonadati; phylum Pseudomonadota; class Gammaproteobacteria; order Pseudomonadales; family Pseudomonadaceae; genus Pseudomonas; species Pseudomonas sp. MONT-RG-20F-20-E-7-02. Next base: position 155,721 of record NZ_JAKNQN010000007.1, on the reverse strand, counting down.
GAAGCTGCTCGAAGACGACAAGCATTACTTCCCGGACTACACCGCCGCGCCCGTGGTGCGTCAGGTTTATCTGGATGCTCACCCGCAGCTGGAAGCGGACCTCAAGCCTCTGGCCGCGCTGTTCGACGATGCAACCATGCGCCAGCTGAATGCGCGGGTCGACGTCGATCATGAGAGCCCGTCCGCCGTGGCCGCAGATTTCCTGCGCCAACATCCGATCAACCCATAAGAGGAGAAGACATGGAATTTCTGAACGCCTTTTCCCATCTTGATTGGGCACAAGTCCTGCACCTGACCTGGCAGCACATCACCCTGGTCGGCATTGCAGTCATCCTGGCAATCGTCGTCGGCGTGCCCCTGGGCGTGCTGATGACGCGCTTCCCAACCCTCGCCGGCCCGCTGCAAGCCAGCGCCACGGTGCTGCTGACCGTGCCGTCCATCGCGCTGTTTGGCCTGCTGCTGCCGTTCTACTCCAAGTTCGGCCAGGGCCTGGGGCCGATGCCGGCAATTACCGCCGTGTTCCTCTATTCCCTGCTGCCGATCATGCGTAACACCTACCTCGCCCTCACCGGCGTGGAACCGGGCATTCGCGAAGCCGCCAAAGGCATCGGCATGACCTTCGGCCAGCGCCTGCGCATGGTCGAGCTGCCCATCGCCGTACCGGTGATCCTCGCTGGTGTGCGCACCGCCGTGGTGATGAACATTGGTGTAATGACCATCGCCGCCACCATCGGCGCCGGTGGCCTGGGTGTACTTATTCTGGCTTCCATCAGCCGCAGCGACATGTCGATGCTGATCGTGGGCGCCGTGCTGGTCAGTCTCCTGGCCATCTTCGCCGACCTGCTTCTGCAATGGCTGCAACGCTCGCTGACTCCAAAAGGACTGCTCAAATGATCGAACTTCAAAACCTGACCAAGACTTTTCAAAGCAACGGCAAAACTGTCTCCGCCGTGAACGACGTAAGCCTGACCGTCAACGAAGGCGAGATTTGCGTATTCCTCGGCCCATCGGGTTGCGGCAAGAGCACCACGCTGAAAATGATCAACCGCCTGATCAAGCCCACCTCGGGCAAGATCCTGATCAACGGCGAAGACACCACCGACCTGGATGAGGTGACCCTGCGTCGCAACATTGGTTATGTGATCCAGCAGATCGGCCTGTTCCCGAACATGACCATCGAGGAAAACATCGTGGTGGTGCCCAAGCTGCTCGGCTGGGACAAACAGAAATGCCACGACCGTGCCCGCGAGTTGATGAGCATGATCAAGCTGGAGCCCAAGCAATACCTGCATCGCTACCCGCGTGAACTGTCGGGCGGCCAGCAGCAGCGGATCGGTGTGATCCGCGCACTGGCCGCCGATGCGCCGCTGTTGCTGATGGACGAACCGTTCGGCGCGGTCGACCCGATCAACCGCGAGATGATCCAGAACGAGTTCTTCGAGATGCAGCGCGCGCTGAACAAGACCGTGATCATGGTCAGCCACGACATCGACGAAGCCATCAAGCTGGGCGACAAAATCGCCATCTTCCGTGCCGGCAAACTGCTGCAGATCGACCACCCGGACACGCTGCTGGCGCACCCGGCAGATGAATTTGTGAGCAACTTCGTCGGCCAGGACAGCACCCTCAAGCGCCTGCTGCTGGTGAAAGCCGAAGACGCCGCAGACAACGCCCCGTCGGTGAGCCCGGAAACCCCAGTGGCCGAGGCGCTGGAGCTGATGGACGAAACCGACCGTCGTTACGTGGTGGTCACCTGTGCCGAGAACAAGGCGCTGGGTTATGTACGACGCCGCGACCTGCACCGTCAGACCGGTACTTGCGGCCAATACTTGCGCGAATTCAACGCCACGGCGGCGTACGACGAGCACTTGCGCATCCTGCTGTCGCGCATGTACGAGTTCAACCGCTCGTGGTTGCCGGTGATGGACGCTGAGCGGGTGTTCCTGGGTGAAGTGACCCAGGAGTCGATTGCCGAGTACCTGAGCTCCGGTAAGTCGCGTGGCGGCAAGACCAGCATCGTTTCGCCTGCCGAAACCGCGCTGGCCTGACCAATGATCGTTCCCGCGCTCCGCGTGGGAATGCCGCCTGGGACGCTCCGCGTCCCGCCTTTCGTGACGCAGAGCGTCACCGCATACGTTCCCACGCAGAGCGTGGGAACGATCATTCTTGCCCCTCCCGGGGAACATCAATCCGTCACACCGGTCGGTTAAATAAGTAGCTGCACACGGCTCCGCGACGAACGCGTGCAAAAACGCGACATTTTTAGTTGATCTATGGCCCCTCACGTCCTAAAGTTCGCGCCGAACGTCCATGCTGGAAACGATCCATCCGGCTCAAGTACTGACGACGAGACAGCAAGGCCAAGGGAAGCGTCTATTCCCATGGCCTTTTTGCTTTCGGCGACATGCCTTGGGAAGTAGGCGAACCAAAGTGGGGATACGGAGGACGTTCATTTGCACCCATTGCTAATTTTAGTTTGCCCTTAGGAGTTCCCAGCATGTCGATCAACGTCGAAGATTATTTCGCGCGCGCCACTTTTGACAAAATGAAGGCGTTCGCCGACAAGCAAGAAACCCCGTTCGTGGTGATCGACACCGCGATGATCAGCCAGGCCTACGATGACCTGCGCGCCGGTTTCGAATTCGCCAAAGTCTATTACGCGGTCAAGGCCAACCCGGCCGTCGAGATCATCGACCTGTTGAAAGACAAGGGTTCGAGCTTCGACATCGCCTCGATCTACGAGCTGGACAAGGTCATGGATCGCGGCGTCAGCCCTGACCGTATCAGCTACGGCAACACCATCAAGAAATCCAAGGACATCCGCTACTTCTATGAGAAGGGCGTGCGTCTGTTCTCCACCGACTCCGAAGCCGACCTGCGCAACATCGCCAAGGCTGCGCCAGGCTCGAAAGTCTACGTGCGTATCCTCACCGAAGGCTCGACCACGGCTGACTGGCCTTTGTCGCGCAAATTCGGCTGCCAGACCGACATGGCCATGGACCTGCTGATCCTCGCCCGCGACCTGGGCCTGGTGCCGTACGGCATCTCCTTTCACGTCGGCTCGCAGCAGCGCGACATCAGCGTGTGGGACGCGGCGATCGCCAAGGTCAAAGTGATCTTCGAGCGCCTGAAAGAAGAAGACGGCATTCATCTGAAGCTGATCAACATGGGCGGCGGCTTCCCGGCCAACTACATCACCCGCACCAACAGCCTGGAAACCTACGCCGAAGAAATCATCCGCTTCCTCAAGGAAGATTTCGGCGACGACCTGCCGGAAATCATCCTGGAACCGGGCCGTTCGCTGATCGCCAACGCCGGTATCCTGGTCAGTGAAGTGGTATTGGTTGCGCGTAAATCCCGTACCGCTGTCGAGCGTTGGGTGTACACCGATGTGGGCAAGTTCTCCGGCCTGATCGAAACCATGGACGAAGCCATCAAGTTCCCGATCTGGACCGAGAAGAAAGGCGAGATGGAAGAAGTGGTCATCGCCGGCCCAACCTGCGACAGCGCCGATATCATGTACGAAAACTACAAGTACGGCCTGCCGCTGAACCTGGCGATTGGTGATCGTTTGTACTGGTTGTCGACCGGTGCCTACACCACCAGCTACAGCGCGGTTGAGTTCAATGGCTTCCCGCCGTTGAAGTCCTACTACGTTTAACGGTTAGTGATCGTTCCCACGCTCTGCGTGGGAACACATCCGGTGACGCTCCGCGTTACGCCTTCAAGTACGGACGCAGAGCGTCCAGACCAGCATTCCCACGCAGAGCGTGGGAACGATCGAGTTCGGTAGCGCGTTGTTGGTAAGCGTCGGCCATTGCCCGAATCTGCGGATCATCCGCCGCCGCCAGCGCCGTATACGCTGTTCGCAAAAACTTCAAATTCCCGCCTTTCAGGGCTTTGCGCAACCACTCCAGCGCATCGTCGACCTGCCCTTTATCAGCCAGCACCGCCGCATAACTGAACTGCCCGCGAAAATCCCCGCCTTCGGCTGAACGTCGATACCACTGCACAGCCGCGTCCAGATCCCTTGGGCAATACTGACCGTCGTCCAAATAACGCCCCAGCAGGTTCATCGACTTGGCGTGGCCCTGCTCGGCCGCCTGGCGGTACAGCGCCAGCGCCTGCGGTCGGTCTTCAGCGACACCGCGACCGGTCGCCAGCAGATTGGCGTAGTTGTATTGCGCCCAATCCAGCCCCGCCTCTGCCGCCAGGCGAAACTCGCGCGCCGCTGCCGCTTCGTCCACTGCGCAGCCCCAGCCATGTTCCAGGCAACGCCCCGCCATATTGCGCGCCATTAAATGCCCGCCCTGGGCCGCAATCTGGAACCAGCGCAATGCCAGCGCTTGATCACGCGCAATGCCGCGCCCTTCCAGCAGGATTTGCCCGAGCAAGGCCTGGGCGTCGATCACGCCTTCCTTCGCCGCCATCAGGATCGCCTGGGCGGCGCGCACCGGCGAGTCGTCGAGCATGCTTTGCAGCTGCTCGACGTTGAGCACTTCTTCACGGCGCAATAAAAAGCCCACGTCAGACCTCAACCCAGCGGCGCAGCAGGTTGTGGTAGGTGCCGGTGAGCTGGATCAGCGCCGGGTGGTCCGGCACATCGCGAGTCAGTTGCTGGATCGCGCCGTCCATCTCGAACAGCAAGGTGCGCTGGCTGTCTTCGCGCACCAGGCTTTGGGTCCAGAAGAACGAGGCGTAGCGCGCGCCGCGGGTCACGGCGTTGACCTTATGCAAGCTGGAGCCTGGGTACAGCACCATGTCACCGGCCGGCAGTTTTACCCGCTGCAGACCGAAGGTGTCCTGGATCTCCAGCTCGCCGCCGTCGTATTCATCCGGGTCGCTGAAAAACAATGTGGACGACAGATCAGTGCGCACCCGCTCATGGCTGCCTCGCGCCTGGCGCACGGCGTTATCGATATGGAAGTCGAAACTGCCGCCCGCCGTGTAGCAATTAAGCAGCGGCGGGAAGACTTTGTGCGGCAGCGCCGCTGACATGAACAAGGGGTTTTTCCACAACCGTTCGAGCATCGCCGCGCCGATTTCCTTGGCCAACGGGTGGCCTTCGGGCAATTGCAGGTTGTGTTTGGCTTTGGCGGACTGGTGCCCGGCGGTGATTTTACCGTCGGCCCACTCGGTGGTTTCCAGGGCTTGGCGAATGCGCAGCACCTCCTCGCGAGAGAACAGGCCGGGAATGTGCAGCAGCATTGGGCGTCACCTGAAATCAGAGAGGCGCCAATGGTATTGATTCCTATCCGCCGTGTAAAACACAGCAGACAGACGCGCGCAAAAACGCCCGGCCCAAACCCACGCATCGGATGCGCGAGAGATTTACCTGTAAAACAGAATATTTCTCGTTAACCCACGGCATAATGCGCGCCGTGACCTACTATCCAGCTCAGCGAGGCCGTCCGACGTGTTGAAGAAAACCCTGTTCCAGTTGCACTGGTTCTTCGGCATTACCGCCGGGCTGGTGTTGGCATTGATGGGGATCACCGGGGCCACGGTCTCGTTTCAGGATGAAATTCTGCGCGCACTCAACCCCACGGTACTGCACGTCGAAAAACGCGAAGCCGGGGTGCTGCCGCCTGCGGAGTTGGTGCGCAAGCTGGAAGCCACCGAAGGCAAGACCGTGTCGATGCTGTGGGTGGAAAGCGAAAGCGGCAACGCGGCGCGCGTGTTCTTCACCGCACCGCCCGGCGAGCGTCGTGGCCAGATGCGCTACTTCGACCCCTACACCGGCGACTACATGGGCGACGCTGTCGGCCAGGACTTCTTCGGCTTTGTGCTGCAACTGCACCGCTTCCTGGCCATGGGCGACACCGGCCGACAAATCACCGGCGCCTGCACGCTGATCCTGGTGTTTTTCTGCCTCTCCGGCCTGTACCTGCGCTGGCCGCGCCAAGTGGCAAGCTGGCGTGCCTGGCTGACCCTGGACTGGCGCAAAAAGGGCCGCAGCTTCAACTGGGATTTGCACTCGGTGTTCGGCACCTGGTGCCTGCTGTTCTATCTGTTCGCGGCGCTGACCGGCTTGTCGTGGTCCTACGATTGGTACAACCAGGGCCTGACCAAGCTGTTGTCCGACGCCCCGAACAACGAGCGCATGCGCAAACGCGGCCCACCGCCCGCAGGCCCTGCGCCGGTGGCCAATTACGACGCCATCTGGAGCAGCATCTACGCCAACGCCGGCCCCGGCTTGAGCGCTTACAACATCCGCATGCCGGCCGTCGCCGGGCAACCGGCGATTGTCTATTACCTGCTCAAAACCTCGCCTCACGACCGCGCGCTGAACCAGATCAACCTCGACCCGGCCACCGGCGAAGTCAACTTCCACGACCGCTACGCCAGCAAGACCCTCAAGTCGCAATGGCTGACCAGTATTTATGCGCTGCACACCGGCAGTTATTTCGGCCTGACCGGGCGCATCGTTCTCACCGTCAGCGCGCTGTGCATGCCGCTGTTTTTTATCACCGGCTGGCTGCTGTACCTCGACCGTCGGCGCAAAAAACGCCAGGTACGCGATGCACGCAAAGGCCTCGGCGCCAACCCTGGCGATGCCCCGGCCTGGCTGATCGGTTTCGCCAGCCAGAGTGGTTTTGCCGAGCAACTGGCGTGGCAGACGGCAGGGCAATTACAGGCCGCCGGCTTGCCGGTGAAGGTGCAGCCCTTGGGCACGGTCAGCCAGGACGACCTGCGCCACTCAGAAAACGCGCTGTTCGTGGTCAGCACGTTCGGCGACGGCGAAGCCCCCGACAGCGCCCGTGGGTTTGAGCGCAGTGTGCTCGGCCAAGACCTGTCGCTCAAAGGTCTGAACTACTCGGTACTGGCCCTGGGTGATCGCCAATACCAACACTTTTGCGGCTTTGCCCGGCGCCTGCATTTCTGGCTGACTCACCAAGGCGGCAACCCGTTGTTCGCGCCAGTGGAAGTCGACTGCGGTGACACCGACGCCTTGCTCACCTGGCAACAGCAACTGGGCCAACTCACCGGTCACGCGCCGGCAGCGGCGTGGCAGAGCGCCCAATATGAAAACTGGACCCTGACCCAGCGCCGCCTGCTCAACCGTGGCAGCGTCGGTTCAGATATTTACTTGCTCGGCCTAACCCCGCCCTCGCCGCACAGCTGGCTGGCCGGTGACCTGGTCGAAGTGCTGCCGCGTAATTGCCCCTGGGCCATCGACCACTTCCTCGAAGGCCTGGGCCTGGCCGGCAGCGATGGCGTGCTGATCGACGGCCTGGCGCAAACCCTCAACCAAGCCCTGGCCACTCGCCAACTGCCGGACAACCGCGCGCACTTGGTGGGCCTGCATGCCCAAGCGCTGGTGGACGCCTTGGTGCCCTTGGGCATGCGCGAATACTCCATCGCCTCGATTGCCAGCGACGGCATTCTGGAGCTGATCGTGCGCCAGGAACGGCACCCCGACGGCAGCCTGGGCCTGGGTTCGGGCTGGCTGACGGAACACGCCACCCTCGGCTCCAGCATCAGCCTGCGCCTGCGCCGCAACAGCGGCTTCCATTTGCCGGACGCGCCGATGCCGCTGATCCTGCTGGGCAACGGCACCGGCCTTGCCGGCCTGCGCAGCTTGCTCAAGGCACGCATTGCCGATGGCCAGCAGCGCAACTGGTTGCTGTTCGGCGAGCGCAATATCGCCCATGACTACCTGTGCCAGGACGAACTGCAAGGCTGGCTGGCCAGCGGCGACCTGGCCCTGCTGGACCTGGCGTTTTCGCGTGATCAGGAAGAGAAGATCTATGTGCAGGATCGCCTGCGCGAGTCGGCGGATGTGCTGCGCCGATGGCTGGCGGAAGGCGCGGCGATTTATGTCTGCGGCAGTTTGCAGGGCATGGCGACCGGTGTGGATCAGGTGTTGCACGAGGTGCTGGGCAGCGAGGCGGTGGAGCGGTTGATCGAGCAAGGGCGTTATCGTCGGGACGTCTACTGATTGATCGTTCCCACGCTCTGCGTGGGAATGCATCTTGTGACGCTCCGCGTCACGACTTTAAAAGCGGACGCAGAGCGTCCATAGCGGCGTTCCCACGCAGAGCGTGGGAACGATCGTTTAATGCATTTCAGGTCAGACGGGTTGCAGTTTTTGCTCGAATACTGACACCCCATCCAAATCGCGCAATATCACCGTCATCTCCGCCGTCTGCCCATCAATCTGCACCTCACCAAAAAACTGAAAGCCGGCAAACGGTGAAGTGTTTTGCGCAGGTGGCGCCTTCTCGAACACCACCTCAGGGCCAAACGTCTTATCCAGCGGATTAGGCCCGAAACTCCCGGCATTCAACGGCCCGGCCACAAACTCCCAGAACGGCTCGAAATCCTGAAACGCCGCCCGATCCGGGTGGTAGTGATGCGCCGCGCAGTAGTGCACATCCGCCGTCAGCCACACATGGTTGCGCACCTGCTGGGCACGCAAGAAGCCCAACAGCTCGGCAATTTCCAATTCGCGGCCTTGCGCCGGGCCAGGGTCATTGTTGGCGATGGCTTCCCAACGCGGCACGCCGGGGCTGACCTCACCATCGGGCACGCCAAGGCCGATGGGCATGTCGGCGGCAATCACTTTCCATTGCGCCTGGGACGCCTTGAGTTCGCGCTTGAGCCAGTCGAGTTGCTCACGGCCGAGAAAGGGTTTTTCGCCGCCCAGGTTGTCATCGTTGGGGCCGCGATAGCTGCGCATATCCAGCACAAATACATCCAACAATGGCCCGTAGCTGAGCTTGCGATAAATCCGCCCGCCGCCGTCGGCGCTCTGCCGGCGCATCGGTGAATATTCCAGCCAGGCCTGGCGCGCACGGCCAACCAGGGTTTTGATGTCTTTGGTCTGATAACGCTCATCAAGCTGCTTGCTCGGCGACCAGTTATTCACCACTTCGTGATCGTCCCACTGCCAGATCTGCGGCACCTCGGCATTAAAACGACGCACGTTTTCATCGAGCAGGTTGTAGCGGTAATTGCCGCGATATTCGTCCAGGGTTTCGGCGACTTTGCTCTTGGCCTCGGTGGTGATGTTGCGCCAAATCCGCCCGTCTTCAACGGTCAACTGCGCCGGCACCGGGCCGTCGGCGTAGATGGTGTCGCCACTGTGGATAAAGAAGTCCGGCAGGCGCAGGCGCATGGCCTCGTAGATGCGCATGCCGCCGATGTCCGGGTTGATGCCGAAGCCCTGGCCGACGGTGTCGCCGCTCCACACAAAACGGATGTCGCGGCGTTGCTGCGGCACGCTGCGCAAATGGCCGAACCACGGCTCGCTGGCGACGCCGGTCTGGGCGTCTTCGAAATGCACGCGGTAGAAGATCGCCTGGTCGACCGGCAGCCCGGTGAGTTCAACGCGGGCGGTAAAGTCGGAGCGGCTGTCGGCCAGTGGCGAGATGAATTTGCGCGGGTTGCTGAATACGCTGCGAGTGTCCCACTCCACCACCATTTTTGCCGGGCGGTCGCTGCGGCTCCAGATCATCGCGCGGTCGCCCAGCAGGTCGCCGGACTGCACGCCGTCGGTGAGTTGCGGCCGGTCCTTGACCGAGGCGATCACCGCCGGCGCCAGGCCCGGCAGTAACAGCCCGGCGCCGACGGCTTGCATCACACGGCGACGGCCGAGATCGAAGTGGCTCATGCAGGTGCCCTCTTGAGGATCAAAAGGGCAACTAAAGCATGGCGGGATGAAGCGGATGTGACACTGACCTAAAGGACAATGGAGATCAACTGTGGGAGCTGGCTTGCCTGCGATGCGGGCACCTCGGTGTATCAGTGACACCGAGGTGATGCTATCGCAGGCAAGCCAGCTCCCACATTTTTTACCCTGTGTCAGGCTTTGGCAGAGCTGACTGCCAACTCCACCGCTTCCGGACGCTTGATCAGCGCATACACCAACCCCGTCAACAGGCTACCGGCAACAATCGCCAGCAAGTACAGCAACGCATGGTTCATCGCATTCGGGATCACCAGCACAAACAAGCCACCGTGCGGCGCGGCGAGTTTGCAGCCGAAGTACATCGACAATGCGCCGGTCAGTGCACCGCCGGCGATGCTGGCCGGGATGACGCGCAGCGGGTCTTTGGCCGCAAACGGAATCGCGCCCTCGGAGATAAAGCACAGGCCCAGAATCATCGCGGCCTTGCCGGCTTCGCGCTCGGTCTGCGCAAACTTGCGGCGCGCCAGAAACGTGGCGATGCCCATGCCAATCGGCGGCACCATCCCGGCGGCCATGGTCGCGGCCATCGGCGCACCGCTGGAAGCCGCGAGCAAGCCGACCGAAAACGCGTACGCCGCTTTGTTGATCGGCCCGCCCAAGTCGACGCACATCATGCCGCCCAACAGAATGCCCAGCAGCACCGCGTTGGTGGTGCCCATGGTGCTGAGAAAGTCCGTGAGGCTGGTGAGCAACCGCGCGACCGGTGGGCCGACCAGGTAGATCATCGCCAGGCCCGTGAACAAACTCGCCAGCAACGGAATGATCAGGATCGGCTTGAGCGCCTCCAGGCTCTGCGGCAGTTTCACCGCGCGAGTGATCAGCTTGACGCAGTAACCGGCAAGGAAACCAGCGAGGATGCCGCCGATAAAACCCGCCCCCAATGTACCCGCCAACAACCCGCCGATCATGCCGGGCGCCAGCCCAGGCCGATCAGCAATCGAGTAGGCGATGTAGCCCGCCAGCAGCGGCACCATCAGCATAAAGGCCTGGTCGCCGACGGTTTTGAGGGCCGCCGCCAAGGTGCCTTTTTCTTCAAAGGCGTGAATGCCGAACACAAACGACAAGGCGATCAACAACCCGCCCGCCACCACCATCGGCAGCATGAACGACACGCCAGTGAGCAGGTGTTTGTACACGCCGGTTTTTTCCGACTTCCTGGCCGTCGTACCACTGGCTGCGCTTTCCACCGCGCCTTCAGCCAGGGCCTTGTTGAGCGTGGCTTCGGATTGCTTGAGCGCAATGCCGGTGCCGCAGCGGTAAATCTTCTTGCCGGCGAAGCGCTCGGTGGCGACTTCAATATCGGCGGCCAGCAACACCACGTCGGCCTCGGCAATCGCCTGCGGGCTCAACGGCGTGCGTGCGCCGACCGAGCCTTGGGTCTCGACCTGCAAGTCATAGCCCAGGCGCTTGGCGGTTTGCTGCAAGGCCTCGGCGGCCATGAAGGTGTGGGCGACGCCCGTCGGGCAGGCCGTGATCGCGACGATTCGCGGAGCGTTTTTCACCGCCTGTTCAGTCGCGGCATACACCGCAGCCTCTTCAGCGCCCAGGCGCAGCACGGCTTCGACATCCGCCAGCGCCTGGGCCGGCGTGCTCTGGAACACGCGCTTGCCGACAAACCGCTGCATGTCCACCGGCGTGCTGCTGACCAGCAACACCCATTCGGCGTCATCGAGCGTGGCCTGGGACAACTGGCGTTCCGGGCGCTGCACGTCCACCACTTCGACGCTGGTGCTCCAGCCTTGGCGTTGCGCGGCGGCGTCCAACAAGCGGGCGCACAGCACACTGGTGACCATGCCGTTCGGGCAGGCGGTAACAATGGCTAACTTCATCACAAACCCTCTTATTGTTCTGTCAGCGCGCGCACGTGAACGCCGCTTTCGAGACGCGCCAGCTGCGCGTCATCGCTGATACCGAAGCCAATTTGCGTGACCGCCATCGCGGCAATCGCCGTGGCGCGGCGCAGGGTGGTTTCCGGCAGATCAGCATTGAGCAAACCGTGGAGCATCCCGCCCAGCAACGAGTCGCCCGCGCCCACGGTGCTGGCGACGCTGACTTTGGGCGGCGTGGCATGCAACGCCGTGCCCGGGCTGAACCAGTTCACACCGTCAGCGCCGTGGGAGATCACCACATGCTCCACGCCTTGAGCGTGCAAGCGCTCGGCAGCCAGGGCCTGTTGTGCGATGGAATCGGTGGGGCAATCCAGGGCTTCGGCGAGTTCTTCTGCGTTGGGTTTGATCAACCACGGGCCCACCTTGAGGCCTGCACGCAAGGCTTCGCCACTGGTGTCGAGGGCGATTTTCAAACCGAGCGATTTGAGTTCCTCCAGCAATGCCTGGAACCACTGCACGCTGACGCCACGCGGCAAACTGCCGGCGACCACCACCACGTCGAATTCAGGCGCGATCACCGCCACCAGCTTCAGCAGTTGTTTTTGCGCCTGCTCGCTCACCAACGGCCCCGGCGCGTTGATGTCGGTGACCCGACCGTCCTGTTCGGCAATCTTGATATTGCTGCGGGTTTCGCCCGGCACGCGGACGAACGCGTCGCCAAACCCACGGCTGGCGATCAATGCTTCAAAAGCCTCGGGGTTTGCGCCGCCGAGAAAACCGCCCACGCTCACGTAATGGCCGAGGTCGGCCAACACCTGTGCCACGTTCACGCCCTTGCCGGCGGCGTGGGTCAGCAGGGTTTCGCTGCGGTTCACCGCGCCCGGTTCCAGGTGCGCCAGGCGTACGGTGAGGTCCAACGCCGGGTTCAGCGTCAGGGTCAGAATCTTCGCCATTTACACGGCCTCCACTAGGGCTCGCACTTGCGCGGGCGAACCCACCGCAAGGGCTTTTTGCGCCAGGCCCTGGGCCTCGCTCAGACTGAATTCACGCACCCGCGCCTTCACTTCAGGAATGCTGCGGGCCGACACACTCAACTCATCCACACCCAGGCCGACCAGCACCGGCACCGCCAGCGGGTCCGCCGCCAACTCGCCACACACACCGACCCATTTGCCATGGGCATGGGCGGCGCGCACGGTGATATCGATCAGTTGCAGCACGGCGGGGTGCAGGCCATCAGCCTGGGCCGACAAGGTCGGATGACCACGGTCGATGGCCAGGGTGTACTGGGTCAGGTCGTTGGTGCCGACGCTGAAAAAGTCGACTTCCTTGGCCAGCACCGGCGCGAGCAAAGCGGCGGACGGCACTTCGATCATGATGCCCAGCTGCAAGTCGGCCACCGGGATTTCCAGGCGCAGGCGCTCGGTCATATCGCGGGCGGCGCGCCATTCATCGACGCTGCCGACCATGGGAAACATGATGCGCAGCGGCCGGTTATCCGCCGAGCGCAGCAGCGCGCGCAATTGCGCTTCCATGATCTGCGGGCGTTGCAAGGTCAGGCGGATACCGCGCACGCCAAGGAAGGGGTTTTCTTCCTGGGCAATAGGCCAATACGGCAGCGGTTTATCGCCACCGACGTCGAGGGTGCGCACCACCAGCGGACGGCCGCCGAGGCCATCGAGTACGCGGCGGTATTCGGCTTCCTGGGTGGCTTCATCCGGCGCCTGCGGGTGGGCCATGAAAATCAATTCGGTGCGTAGCAGGCCGATGCCTTCGGCGCCCTGCTCCACCGCCGCGGCAACACCGGCGCTTTCGCCGATATTGGCGAACACTTCCACGGCGTGACCGTCACGGGTCAGGGCGGGCTCGTGGCGCTGGGCCGAGGCGGCTTGCAGACGTTGTTCGCGGGTGTCGCGCTCAACGCTGGCGCGCTGCAAGGTGGCGGCGTCGGGGTCGACGTGCAGGCGACCGCGCTGGCCATCGAGCAACAACGGCGTGCCAGCGGCCAACAGCAACACTGCTGCACCTGCGCCCACCAACGCCGGAATGCCCAGGGCACGCGCGACAATGGCGCTGTGGGCGGTGGCGCCGCCACGCGCGGTGAGGATGCCGGCGACGCGGGCCGGGTCCAGGCGCGCGACGTCGGAAGGGCCAACTTCGTCCATCACCAGAATATAAGGCTCGCTCGGTTCCTCGGCGGTGTCGACACCGCACAGTTGCGCCAGCACCCGGCGGCCGATGTCGCGCAGGTCGGCGGCGCGCTCGGCGAGCAAGGCGTCCTGCAGCGACTCCTGCTGCTTGGCGGCGGCTTCGATCACGCTCATCCACGCGGCTTCGGCGCTCTCGCCCTGCTTGAGGCGGGTGTCGACTTCGTCGGTCAGTTCCGGGTCGTCGAGCATTTCCTGGTGGGTGATGAAAATCTCGCGGATGGCTTTGGATTTGCTGCGTTCGATCAGGCCTTGGATATCCCCGCGTACATCGCTGAGCGCAGCGTGCAGGCGCTGGCGTTCAACGGATGAAGATTCGCCGCGCAGTGGGTAATCGAAGACTTGCTGAACCTGGATATGTGCAGGGCCGATGGCAATACCCGGCGCGGCGGCGATGGCCTGGATCTGGCTGCCGGACGCGGGGGCGCTGATCACCGGCTCGATGTCGACCGCTGCCGGCTGGGCACTGACGGTCGGCAGCGGCTCGACCTCTTCGCCGAGGCCTTCTTGCACCGCCGCCAGTAAAGCCGGCAATGCATCGCCGGCAATCGTCGGTTCCGCGACGAATTCCAGCACCTGGCCACGCCGCGCGCCGAGGCTCAGCAACTTGCTCAAGCTTTTTACCGAAACAGCGCCCACCGGGCCATCGACGATGCGCACGCGAATATCGCCGTCAAAACTTTTCGCCAATTGCGCAAGGATCTTCGCCGGCCGCGCATGCAGGCCATGGGCGTTGGCCAAGGTGATGCGCGCGCTCGGCCAGTCCGGCGGCAGTTCACCGCCGAGCACTTCAAGCACCGCACGGCTGCTGGTGGCGCGCCCGAGTTCCTGGCCGCGGCCCTCAATCAGCAACGCGCACAGGCGTTCCAGCAGGGTCTGGTGCGCTTCGCCGAGGCTGGCCAGGCAGAACAAACCGTTGAGGGGCTGGCCGAGGTAGCGCATGGGTTTGTCCGGCGTTACAAAAGCCAGGCCGGGGCGCTTCACCGTCTGCTCGCTGTGCAGCCACCACAGGCCATCGCCCAGCGGCAGCGCGTCGACTTGCTGCAAGACGGCGGCAAAGCCGTTGCTCACACAATCGGCCTGGCGCAACAGGCGTGCGCCGCGCCAGACCAGCTCTTCAAAATCATCGGCGGACACGCCAAGGCTGATCATCTGCGCATCCAGCGCCAGTTCCTGCGGCGCGCCTTGCAGCAGTTTCAGCAAGGCTTCGGCGGAACCGGCACGGCGCAGGGCCTGGCCCAGGTCGGTCTCGCCAAGGGCGCGGGTGAGCAGTTGCAGGAGGCGCAAGTGTTCATCGGATTTGGCGGCAATGCCGATGGCCAGGTAGACGATCTGGCCGTCGCCCCAGTCCACGCCTTCGGGGAACTGCAGCAGACGCACTCCGGTAGAAAAGACTTGGTCGCGGGTTTCCGGGGTGCCGTGGGGGA
Organism: Pseudomonas sp. MONT-RG-20F-20-E-7-02; assembly: GCF_022662395.1. Taxonomy (NCBI): domain Bacteria; kingdom Pseudomonadati; phylum Pseudomonadota; class Gammaproteobacteria; order Pseudomonadales; family Pseudomonadaceae; genus Pseudomonas; species Pseudomonas sp. MONT-RG-20F-20-E-7-02. The sequence continues at coordinate 140,564 of NZ_JAKNQN010000007.1, read as the reverse complement.
TGGCAATACCCTGGCCGAGAAAGGTCGAGCCTTGGGCTTCACGGGCTTGCAAGCCACTGAGGTAACCCTCGGCGACCAGGCCATCGGCCACCAATTTGTCAGCGAGCAGGTGCAAGGCAGCAGATTTATCCACAGCCCTCTGGCCCATGGAAATCTGCTCTACAGTGAGCTCAAGCATGCCGTTCTCCTAGTTAGTGCGTGGAACGCACTAGGTATTGTTTTGAATAAATCAGCGTGGCGGTGTTCAAAAATAACTGACTGAGTGGTCAATTGGCAGTAGCCACTCAGTGGCGAACATCGCAAAAATACGCCTGCTGAAACGTTTAATCTAGAATTTATGGCAGATTACGCGCTAATTATGCAAGCTTGAAGAACCACTCGGCGCTTGAGCTCAGACAATAGTCGTGTGCAGGAATCGGTTACGATTGGACAAAATGTCGGGGCACGCTCTAAAAAACAAGGAAATCCCGGTTTGAAACTCAGTGATATCGCACGTCTGGCCGGTGTGTCCGTGACCACCGCAAGCTACGTCATCAATGGCAAGGCCGAACAGCAACGCATCAGCAACGCCACCGTCGAGCGAGTGCGTGCGGTGGTCGAAGCCCATGGTTTTACGCCCAACCCTCAGGCAGCCGGGCTGCGCAGCCGGCATACGCGTACGTTGGGTTTCATCCTGCCGGACCTGGAAAACCCCAGTTATGCACGCATCGCCAAGCTGCTGGAGCAAGGTGCACGAGCGCGCGGCTATCAGTTGCTGATTGCCAGCTCCGACGACGAGGCCGACAGCGAGCGCCAGTTGCTGCAGCTGTTTCGCGCGCGGCGCTGCGATGCGTTGTTTGTCGCCAGCTGCCTGCCGGCCAGCGATGACAGCTACCGCGAGCTGCAAGCCAAGGGCCTGCCGGTGATCGCCATCGACCGGGTCATGGAGCCTGGGCAATTCTGCTCTGTGGTCAGCGATGACCGCCAGGCCTGCCAGCAACTGACCAGCAGCCTGTTGCAGCCGCTGCCCAAGCAGATCGTGCTGATTGGCGCCCGGCCTGAGCTGAGCATCAGCCAGGAGCGTGCGGCGGGTTTCCGTGAAGCCCTGCAAGGGTTCACGGGTGACGTCATCATTGAACAGGGTGAAGCCTTCAGCCGTGATTGCGGCCGACAGTTGATGGAGCAACTTCTACAGCAACTGGGGCATTTGCCTGACGCGCTGGTGACTACATCCTACGTGCTGCTGCAGGGCGTGTTTGACGCGCTGCATGACTTCCCGCTCAAGTCCCGGCCGTTGCGCCTGGGCACCTTTGGCGACACCCAACTGCTGGACTTCCTGCCGCTGCCGGTCAACGCCATGGCCCAGCAACATCAGTTGATTGCCGACACCGCCCTGCGCCTGGCCTTGGCCGCCATCGAGGAAGAACAGTACCAACCGGGCGTGCATGCCATTGGCCGGACCTTCAAGCAGCGTATTCACGAGGCCTGAGCGTGGAGCTGATCGACACCCACACCCACCTGGACTTCCCGGACTTCGATGATGATCGCCGGGAAGTCCTCGCCAATAGCCGCCAACTCGGCGTGCGGCGCATGGTGGTGCTGGGCGTGTATCAGCAGAATTGGCAACGGCTGTGGGACCTGGTGCAAGACGATGAAGGCTTGTTCGCCGCCTTCGGCCTGCACCCGGTGTACCTCGATGACCATCGCCCCGCCGACCTGACTGAGTTGGGCGACTGGCTGACCCGCCAGCACGGGCACCGGCAACTGTGCGCTGTGGGTGAGATCGGCCTGGACTACTTTCTTGAACATCTGGACCGCGAGCGCCAGCAAAGCCTGTTTGAGGCCCAACTGAAACTGGCGGTGGACTTCCAGCTCCCCGCGCTGCTGCACGTGCGCCGCAGCCACGCAGCGGTGATCGCCACGCTCAAGCGCATCCGCCTGCCGCGCGGCGGCATCATCCACGCATTCGCCGGCAGCGTTGAAGAGGCCCGCGAGTACATCAAGCTCGGCTTCAAGTTGGGCCTGGGCGGCGCGGCCACCTGGCCCCAGGCGCTGCGCATGCACAAGGTGCTCGCCCAATTGCCCCTTGATGCGGTGGTGCTGGAAACCGATTCGCCGGACATGGCGCCCGCCATGTACCCCGGCCAGCGCAACAGCCCGCAACACTTGCCGGACATCTGCACCGCCCTGGCCGAACGCATGGGTATCAGCCCGTTGCTATTGGCTAAGGCGAGCACACGCAATGCGTGCGAGTTGTTCAATTGGTAGTGGGTTGACGGCCTGCAAGTCCAACGTGAGTCGCTGCCGATGCCGGGCATAACGCAGCACCAGGAAGTGCACCAGCACGACCACCAGTGACACATTGAGTTGCCCTATCACGCTGAGCAGCCCAAGCCATTCGGCCACCATCGCCACAATCAGCACCACACTGGTCAGCACCATCATGCTCGGGTGCACCATGGCCCAGTGGTCCAGCGACTTGAATTGGCGCAGCTGTCGTGGGCAGCTCAACTGCAAGATGCGCTGACAGTACGTGCAACCAAAGGGCTCATGGATGGCAATGGCGTTCAGCTGCCAAGGCTTGAGTGAAAACGTGATGTCGCAATGGGCGCAGTGCCCTTTGATGCCGATAACAGCGGTCATCGCCGTGCCTCTCCGGGTCCGTGACTGGTTGAAACAAATTCTCCCCCATTCACGTACCCAGAAAAGATCCACAGGTAAATCAGGACAGGCACCACATCACGCCAGGGTAAATTCCTACGCACCCGACCTACACGCGAAACGCTCCGATCAATTGCTTCAACTCGATGACCTGCATCGACAGCAGGCGGCTGGCCGTTTCGGTCTGATGCGCGCCTTGGGCTGCATGCTCGCCCGCGCGGTTGATAGCCACGATGTTCTGGTCGATATCGTGGGCCACAGCGGTCTGCTGCTCCACGGCCGCGGCAATCTGCTGGTTCTGGTCGACGATCATGCCGACGGCGCCGAGGATATTTTCCAGGGCCTGCTGGACCTTTTCCGACTGCCCAACCGTACCGTTCGCCATGGCATGGCTGGTGCCCATGGCCTTCACCGCCGCGCCAACTCCGCTGTGCAGCCGGCTGATCATCTGTTCGATTTCTTCGGTGGAATGCTGGGTGCGCCGGGCCAGGGTGCGCACCTCGTCGGCGACCACCGCAAAACCCCGGCCTTGCTCACCCGCGCGCGCCGCCTCAATCGCAGCGTTCAGCGCCAGCAAGTTGGTCTGTTCGGCGATGCTCTTGATCACTTCCAACACACTGCTGATCGACTGGCTGTCGATGGCCAATTGATTGATGACGCGCACCGACTCATCAATCTCGGTGGCCAGGCGCGCGATGCTGCCCTGCTGGGACTGCACCAGGCCACGGCCGCTGACGGTTTCATCGTTCACGCTGTGGGCGCTGCTGACCGCCGCCGCCGCGCTGCGCGCCACTTCCTGGGCGGTGGATGACATCTGGTTCATCGCCGTCGCCACCTGCTCGATCTGGCTGCGCTGCCCGGCCACCGCCTGATTGCTGTGCGCCGACACCGTCTGCACCTGGCCGGCCTGCTGTTCTACCTGGCTGACGGTATGCCCGACACGTTCGATCAAGTCGTGAATCTTGGCCACGGTGGCGTTGAACACCTGGCCCAAATCCCCAAGTTCATCGCGGCTGTGGGCAACAAAGGTGACGGTCATGTCGCCGGCCGCGACCTTGTCCATCGTCGCCCCCAGGCGGCGCAAGGTGGTGCGGGTGGAGGCATAGAACCCGGCATACAAATAGAAGATCAGTAAAAACACCGCCGCCAGGGCACAGACCAGCACCAGCATGTGCGTACGGTTTTGCGCCAGGCGTTGCTCGAGTTGCTGCTGGATGAACATCAGGGTGGCTTCGTTGAGCTGATAGGTCTGGGCCATCAGCTTGCTGACGTCTTGGTAAAAGGGCTGCCAAGGCGCGTCGAGTGTATCGACCATCACGACCTGCTCTTCAAACACTTCACTGCCTTGCTTGAGGCTCGCGCTGCTGGCCCTGGCCAGGTTGTCGAGCGCCGCATGCGCGGCCTGGCTGGCACCCAGTGCATCCTGCAACTTCAAGGCGTACTCAGCCTGGAGTTTTTCCAGCTGTTGCAGCAGCTCGTCAAAGCGCGTGCTGGAGGCTGAATTGAGAAAGCCCTGGCCCAGGGAATACGCGCCCATGGCCCGCCCTTCACCCAAGGTTTGAGTGACCTGCGGGGTGACGCTGGTGACCAACTCGCTGAGTTGCCGCACATCGCTCTGGGCGTCGCGGCTCAAGCCGGCTTGGCTGGCGATGATTTGGCTGAGCATCTGCGCCTGGTTAAGCAATTTGCCGATCAACGCGCTTTTGCTCAGCAGCGAGGTTTCCTGTTGCTGGGCTTTGAACGCGGTAATCATCTCGTCGCGCTTGCCGTTAAACGCGCTGACGCGTTCCGGGTCGCGGGCCATTGCTTCAAGGCCTTGCAGGCGGCTTATTACGCTCTGTTCCAGGGTGGTGATGGTGCCTTCCAGCTCACCGGCCTTGCCGGATTGACCGAGCACCGCGTTGATCTGAACCTGGTTATTGAGGGTTTCCAGGTCGCGGCGCAGCGCCAGGCTGCTGCCCAGCAGGTCGAGGCTTTGCAGTTCGATCCGCGTGCCCTGGAATTCAGACCAGGAGTCGCGCACCAGGAAGTAGTTGGTCGCCAACATCGGCAGCAGGAACAGCACACTGATCAGGCTGAATTTCATGCCGAAACTCAGGCGGTTCATCAGCGCGACGGCGGGATAGAGCAAGCTCTTCACAGGTGAACTCCCTTTCTATTATTTTTATTGAGGCGCAGGGAAATACGGCAGATAGCCACTATTTGGCGCTCTGTCTGTATAGCTCAATTTGAAAGGGAGTTTTGTAACGTAAGGTTAACGGAACTTAGGCGCACCACAAAACCAATGTGGGAGCGGGCTTGCTCGCGAAGGCGGAATATCAGTCAACAAATTTGTGACTGAGCTACCGTATTCGCGAGCAAGCCCGCTCCCACATTTTTAAACGCGTTCAGCCGTTTACGGCAACACCGTCCAGATCGCAAACCCGGCGTACCACAGCACCGCCGCACGCAGCAGCAGTTCCCACAGGCGATCGAGGCTGTTGATACCGTCAGCCCCCACCACCGGCGGTGGGATTTCCGCGGCCACCAAACCGACTTTTTCCATCAGCTGTGCAGCGCTGATGTCCCAGCTCAGCAGTTCATGCAGCATCACTCGGCTGACCGCGACAAAGTTACCCACCAAGGCAAAACTCGCCGCCAGCAGGCGCACCGGTAACCAGTCGAATGCATGGCGCAACTGCCCGGCACGTTCAGCGACCAAGGGGTTCTGGCTATGCTCGCTGGCCAACGCCAACAGGCGATAGGCCAGCGCCGCGACCGGCCCCAGCAAGAAATACCAGAAAATCACCGCGAAAAAACTTTGGTATGCCTGCCAGAGCAGATGGCCTTGCACACGCTCCAGCAATTGCTCGCCAGTGTCGGCCGCAATCTTCAGGTCGCGTTCGGCCACGTGCTCGGCGGCTTGCAGATCGCCGCGCCGCCAGGCATCGCGAAACGGCCCAAGCTCGGCCAACAAGTCGCCACGGCCCAGGCTGTAAATCACCACCAGCAAGTGCACCGGCAGCGCCAGCAACCCATAAGCCACCGGCTCCAGCACCAACAATAACAGCGCCAGCAGGGCCACCGGCAACAACACCAGCAGCACAAGAATCAACCACGGCCGCTTGCCCAGGCGTGGGCTCGACTCCAGTTTGGCCAGCTCTCGCAACCATCCGCCGTCGCGCTGCAATCGCCGACGCAGGGCCGAGAATTTCTCGATCCAGACTGCCAGCACCAACACCAGGAAACTCATCGTGCGTGTCCTCCATCCTGCAGGGCGCTGCGAAAGCGCAACCAATCAAAAGCCGGGCCCGGGTCGGTCTTGCGCCCCGGGGCGATATCACTGTGACCACAAATACGTTGCTGGGTAATGTCCGGGTAGGCGGCCAGCAATTGACGCGTCAGGTCGATCAGCGACGTATATTGAGCATCGGTAAACGGTAGCTCGTCCGTCCCTTCCAGCTCGATCCCCAAGGAAAAATCATTGCAGACTTCACGCCCTGCGAAACTGGACACGCCCGCATGCCAGGCGCGGTCCAGGCACGATACAAATTGCGTCACCGCGCCGTCGCGTTCAATCAGAAAATGCGCAGACACCCGTAAGTCGCTAATCCCTTCAAAGTAAGGATGCTCCGTGACATCCAGGCGATTCTGGAAAAACTCATGCACCTTGCCCGTGGCAAATTGCGCCGGTGGCAAACTGATGTTATGCACCACCAACAGTGAGATTTCGCCGGCGGGGCGCTCGTTGAAGTTGGGCGAAGGGCAATGTCGAATGCCCTGGCACCAACCACTGGTGGGGTCCAACTGCATACAGGTTCCTTGAATGAGACGAGGTGTTACCAGTATGCCGCGTTCAGCCCTGCGGTTGCGATCACTTGCCGCGATTGAGTTGACGCAGGTTGCCCACCACGCACGCCAGCGCACGGTCGAACAGCGGTTTATCGTCCAAGGTGCGCAGCGCGTCGCGTTTGAACGCCATGGCCAGTTGGCCGGCGCTTTTCTCCAGGACTTTGAGCCCGGTACGGCTGACAAAAATATAGGTATTGGCCGGTGCCATGATCGCCGTCAGCTTGCACCGCAAGCAGGTGCCTGCGTCTTGCCGATACTCAAACCAGCCGCCGATGCGCAGTTGGTGGGCCTTGAGCAGGTCCGGATCATCGCTCGGCAAGTCTTCGACGGGGTCAGGCCCCCCGGCACCGAATGAAAAGGGCTCGCGCACCTTGATCAACGCGTCGATGCCCTCGCCTTCGCAAGACTGAAGGTGCATGGCCTGTAACCGCACAAAAAATTCACGCGTGCTGAAGGGATCGAATGCTGCGCTGGTCAAGCCGTTGCGCAATGCCGCGAGCAGCCCGGGCAGTTGCTCCAGCAGGTGCCGGCCCGCTTGCGTGTCTTTCTGCAGGCCCACACTCCAGATCAACTCGTCCATGGTGCGCACCGCCGCCTGCCATTGCACCGACTGCTCGTCGTGCTTGAGGCTGGCCAGCAACAACACCTGGCTCCAGGCCTGCTGGAGAAATTGCACCACCGATTGTGGCAATACCTTGCCCAGCAAACGCCGGTTAAGCAGGTCGGCTACACGCTCACGGGCGGCTTGCGTGCGCACGCGCCCTTCTTCGGCCTCACGGGTGTGCTGTTCAAGCAGCTCGCTACGGCGACGCTCATCCGAAGTAAACGCCGTGAACTGCGCGAGCAGTTGGGAAAAAATCGCCGGGTCTTCGACAAAATCATTCAACAGGCACTGCACCACTTGCTCAATCTGCAGGTACAGGCCGTCATGCTGGTAGTCAGCGTGCGGGCTCCAGCCCATGGCGGCTGAAGCGATTTCATTAAGCAGTCGCCGCGCCGGGTGGCTGGTACGGCTGAAGAAACTCTTGTCCAGCACCGCGACTTTCAACATCGGGATCTGCAGGCGCGCGATCAGGCCCTTGAAGGCCGCAGGCACGGTGCGGTCGGTAAGGATGAACTCGAACAGCAAGGCGATCAGGTTGATCACGTCCTCGTCCGCTTCTTCCACGACGCGGGATTTACCACTCTTGACGCTGACCCGGGTCAACAACTGCCCAAGCTGGTTGCGCAGGTCGAAATCATCCTCAACCTCGGGTTCCGGCACGTATTGCTGCAGGTGCGAGAGCAACCGCAACAGGTCACGCGTGGCAATGGGTTGCGGCTCGGCGCTGGCTTCCAGGGTCGGCGCTACGCTGCCACGCACGGCAGCCAGCAATTTCTGCAAGGCGGCGAAGGCTTCCTGGCCGGTTTCATCAAGGGGCTGGTCGACGCTGGGCGAGCCACCCTCATGCTGTTGTTCGCGCGCCGCCCGCCCGCCGGGTCGACGTGACGGCACCGCCTTGAGCTCAGGCAACACCCCGGTGGCAACCAGTAACTGGTTGGCTTCGCCGAACAACTGGTCAGCGTCACTGAGCACATACTTTTCAAACAGCTTGAGCATGATCAGCTTGACGCGGATCTCCACCCCCAGGCTGCGTCCCGCACGTAAAAAGAACTCACACAGCAGTGCCGGTCCCAGCGGGTTGTCGCGCTCATCCAAGGGCTTGCCGAGCAACACGCTCAAGCGCGCGGTCAATTGCCCCAGCGCCAGGCCATCGCGATGCCGCACCCGACCGAGCATGGCCTCCAGCGCCACGGCTTTTTCCAGCTCATCGCTGGACGTACCGGGCGCCGCGTCAAAGGAGAACACCGGCACCAAGTGCGGATCGCCCCGCCCGGCTTGCCCCAGGCTGGCGAACGCGGCGAACAACTGCTCCATGAACACGCGTTCGAAATTCTTGCGCTTGAGGCGCAAGTCGCGCATGGCTTCGAAGAAAATGTGATGGTCAACGTTGCTGCGAGCCTTGTCGGCCATTTCGAACAGGGTGTCGTCGGCGTTATCGAACAACTCCTGCAAGCCTTGTTGCAGTTGTTGCGCAGCCTTGTCACGCACCTGCAGCAACACCACCGGCAAGCGCGCGAGCGGCGATGGCGTGGCCTGTGCCTTGTTGATTGGCACCACCTTTCCGTCAATGTGCATCCTGGCCTCCTGAAACGGCGGTGTTGGGGTGGGGAAATATCGGCGACAGGCCCCATTGGGGGCTGCAAAAAACCGTTTATCACCAGGACGTCAAAGCTATGACGCCAATTGCAAGGCGCGAGATTATCTTGCAAATGAGGGTAGTTGCGCCAGCAAACTCTGCCGTTACGCTGCAAATGAGTGGTGAGCCTGTGTTCATCGCTGCACTGCCCCTATAATCGAGGCACTTTGTTTGTGGAGCCTGTTATGCCGAATCTCCGTCTTGCCGACCTCACCGCCGAAATCGAAGCCAACGTGCGCCGCGCACTGCTGGAAGACATCGGCAGCGGCGACATCACTGCGCAACTGATCCCGGCCGAACGGCTGGCCAAGGCCACGATCATTACCCGCGACGCGGCCGTTATTGCCGGCACCGCCTGGGTGGACGCCGTCTTCCGCCAACTCGACCCGCGGGTTGCGGTGCATTGGCAGGTGACCGACGGTGAGCGCGTCAGCCCCAACCAGGCGTTGTTCCATCTGGAAGGCCCGGCCCGCTCGCTGCTGAGCGGTGAACGCTGTGCACTGAATTTTCTGCAAATGTTGTCAGGCGTCGCCACCCGCGCTCAGTCCCTGGCAGACTTTGTCGCAACCACTCAGGTCAAGCTGCTGGACACCCGCAAAACCCTGCCGGGCCTGCGCCTGGCGCAGAAATACGCGGTGACGTGCGGCGGTTGCCATAACCACCGCATCGGCCTGTATGACGCGTTCCTGATCAAGGAAAACCATATCGCGGCCTGTGGCGGCATTCCCCAGGCTATTACAGCGGCCCACAAGATCGCCCCGGGCAAGCCGGTCGAAATCGAAGTGGAAAGTCTGGATGAGTTGCGCGAAGCCCTGGCGGCGGGCGCCGATATCATCATGCTCGACGAGTTGAGCCTGGATGACATGCGTGAGGCGGTGCGCCTGAACGCCGGCAAGGCCAAATTGGAAGCCAGCGGCGGGATCAACGAAACCACGCTGCTGCCCATCGCTGAAACCGGGGTGGATTACATCTCCATCGGCGCGATGACCAAGGATGTGAAGGCGGTGGATTTGTCGATGCGCCTCAGTCTCTGAGGCACATGACCGAAAATTGTGCGGCTGCTTGTTGCGGTGAGCGGGGCTGTCGTGGCGAGCGGACTGTCGTGGCGAGCGGGCTTGCCCCGCGTTGGGGCGCGAAGCGGCCCTGAAACCAGACGCCAGGGTGTAACTGGAACTACGCGGTGCCTGTATTGGGGCCGCTTCGCAGCCCAACGCGGGGCAAGCCCGCTCGCCACAACAAACCCACTAACCCGTTCAAGCCACTCGCCAACCAAGCGCGTCTTCCACAACGAGCTCGCGTCAGTCTTGGTACTTAGATCGCGAGGTTGTTCATCCCGCAATATTCGTTCCAGTCGACACCCAGCACCTCGGCGGCCTCCTTGTGCAAGGCCAGGCGTGCGGCTTCGAATTCTTCCGGAGTCGAGGTGTACTTGAGCGTCAGCTCCCACGGCTGCAGGCCCTGGGCCTCGGCCTCATCCTCAAATGCCCATTGGATCTGATCGCGCTGATCATCAGCACTCAGGTCCTTGATCTCGTCCAGCAGTTCCGGCGACTCCGCGACGTACTTTTTGAGGGCTGCTTCGTGCCGCTCTTCCTGGGTCATTTCTGGTGTGGTCATGTTGTTCTCTTAGATCGAGGAATGGGGATGCATCTGGGTCATCAAGGTTGCGCAGATACGAAAGAGCGGGCACGAATGCCGGCTCGTCTGGCCTTCAGAACCATTCTGGGATCATCTGAAAACAGTGCTGCCTTTGAAACGTTGCCTTTGAAACGTTGCCTTTGAAACGCTGCCTTTGAAACAGTGCTGCCTTTGTGCCCGAGACAGGAATCGAACCTGCGACCTTCGCGTTACGAGTGCGCTGCTCTACCGGCTGAGCTACACGGGCGGTGGGCTAAAGCTAGCACCGCATTGGGCATGCAGCAACTAACTCGCCCACCGCCCAGCGGCAATCAGGCCCCGTCGGCGCCGCAACCCTTTACAACGTATTGCGCGTCGGCGTTGGTAGCGCACTTCCAGCCCGTGGTGGCGCTGCGCGTCAAGGTGATGGTCTTGCCCAGCACGGGCGCAGGCGCATCAAGGATTTCACAGCTGATGGAACCGGCGCCGGTCGTCACATCACCGGCCACGTCGATCTTGCAATTGGCGGTGGGGCTGATGCCACCGATCAAGGCAAGGGTCGGCACGGTGCCCTGGTTGAGGGTGTCTTCGAAACCGGCCTTCAGCGCCGAGATTTCGGCCAAACCCGCCGTCAACTTGGCCTTGGCCTGATGCTTGGTGTACAGGGGCAAACAGACGGTGGCCAAAATGCCGATGATTGCCACGACGATCAATAACTCAATCAAGGTAAAGCCTTTCTGACGCATCACTTTCACTCTCCAGATATAGAACTCATAACAAGGCGCGTCCTGCGCCCCGCAGTATGCAGCGGCGCCAGTGTACTCATGCGCGAGCGGCCAATCGCGCGTAAGACGCACAATCTGACATTTTACTCCCCGCCGCCAGCCTGTCCGAATCCCGCAGCTGACTAAGCTATAAATCTTCAACGAGCTGCGTGCGGAAACGTGACATGAATGACACTGCAACGATCTACGCCTGGGAAGGCATCAACCGCAAAGGGCGCAGGGTGTCCGGGCACACCGTCGGCCAAAACCTGGCGCTGATCAAGGCGCAACTACGCCAGCAAGGGATCTGCCCCGGCCGCATGCGCAAGAAGACCACACGCCTGCCACGCTTCGCGCCGCCGATAAACCCCGCCGATATTGCCTTGTTCACGCGCCAGTTGGCGACATTGCTGAAGGCTGGCATTCCGTTGCTGCAAGCCTTCGACATTATCCGCGAAGGCTTCGATAGCCGCCCGATGCGCGAGCTGGTCAGGGCCTTGAAACAGGAGATCGCCGCCGGCAACAACCTCGCCGCAGCACTGCGTAAGCACCCTCGTCACTTCGATGACCTGTATTGCAACCTGGTGGCCGCCGGTGAGCAGGCCGGCGCGCTGGAAACCCTGCTGGAACGAGTCGCCGTGCACCTGGAGAAAAGCCAGCAGCTCAAGGCTCGCATCAAGAAGGCCATGACCTACCCCATCGCCGTCATCGTGGTCGCCTGCGTAGTCAGCAGCGTCCTGCTGATTCATGTGGTGCCGCAGTTCCAGAACCTGTTTGCCGGGGTCGACGGCCAACTGCCCGGCCTGACGTTGACGGTGATTGCCCTGTCCGAATTCCTCCAGCGCGCCTGGTGGATGCTTGCGCTTGGGGTGGCCGCCACCCTGACCGGCCTGCGCCAGGCCTACCTTACAGCGCCAGGTTTTCGTCACTGGCTGGATACCAGTTTGTTGAACGCGCCGCTGGCAGGCACACTGCTGAAAAAAACCGCCGTGGCCCGCTATGCCCGCACACTCTCTACCACTTTTGCCGCGGGCGTGCCCTTGGTGCAGGCGTTGGATTCCGTGGCAGGCGCGGTAGGTAATGGGTTGTTCAAACAGGCGATCGAGCATATGCGTCACGATGTATCCACAGGCATGCCGTTGCATCAATCCATGGCCAGCAAGGGGTTGTTTCCCGGTATGGCGGTCCAGATGACGGCGATTGGCGAAGAGTCGGGCACCCTGGACACCCTGCTGGAAAAAGTCGCCAATCACTACGAGGCCGACGTGGACAACCTGGTCGACAACCTCACCAGCCTGATGGAGCCGCTGATCATGGTGGTACTGGGTGGCATTGTCGGCACCTTGGTCATCGCCATGTACTTGCCGGTATTCCAAATGGGGTCGGCATTTTGAGCCTGTTGCTTCAGGAAGAGCCTTGGGTCTTTGTCTCGATAGCGCTGCTGCTTGGGCTGATCGTCGGCAGTTTCCTCAATGTGCTGGTGTGGCGCCTGCCGAAGATGCTCGAGCGCGAGTGGCGCGCCCAGGCCCAGGACGTGCTTGGCTTGCCTGCCGACCCTGCGGGCGCCAGGTATAACTTGATGCATCCCGGTTCGTGCTGCCCGCAGTGCAACCATCCGATTCGCGCCTGGGAAAATATTCCGCTGCTCAGCTACCTGCTGCTCAAGGGCCGTTGCGCCCATTGTCGGGAACCTATCAGTGCCCGCTACCCTTTCACCGAGGTGGCCTGCGCGCTGATCTCGGCGACAGTTGCCTGGCATTTCGGCTTCGGCTGGCAAGCCGGCGCGGTGATGTTGTTGAGTTGGGGGTTGCTGGCGATGAGCCTGATCGACGTGGACCATCAATTGCTGCCCGACGTTTTGGTGCTGCCGCTGCTATGGGTGGGGTTGATCCTCAACAGCGCTGACGTGCTGACGTCGCTGCCCGCTGCGCTATGGGGCGCGGTCATTGGTTACTTGAGCCTGTGGACGGTGTTCTGGCTGTTCAAGGTTATTACCGGCAAGGACGGCATGGGTTATGGCGACTTCAAGTTATTGGCCTTGCTCGGCGCCTGGGGTGGCTGGCAGATTTTGCCGATGACACTGCTGATGTCGTCGCTGCTGGGAGTAGCTGCCGGGCTGATTCTGTTGCGCTTGCGCAAGCCCCAGGCATCGATTCCGATGCCGTTTGGTCCATGCCTGGCGATTGCCGGCTGGATTGCATTGCTCTGGGGTGGTCAAATAACCGACTTCTATTTGCAGTCTGTCGGTTTCAGATGACCACTTCTGTCGCAACACCTTGGATTCTTGGCCTCACTGGCGGCATTGGCAGTGGTAAAAGCGCGGCGGCCAAGCACTTTATGGAACTGGGCATCGACTTGATCGACGCCGACCACGCCGCCCGCTGGGTGGTTGAGCCCGGCCGACCGGCATTGGCGCAGATCGCTGAGCATTTTGGTGCGGGCGTATTGCAGCCCGACGGCCAGTTGGACCGTGCCGCGCTGCGCAAGCTGATTTTTGAAGTACCCGAAGAGCGTCGCTGGCTGGAGGCCTTGCTGCACCCGCTGATTGGTGAGGAAATTCGCAGCCATCTGGCGCGCGCGCAGTCGCCTTACGCGATTCTGGTCTCGCCGCTGCTGATCGAGTCCGGCCAGTACAGCATGACCCAGCGCATCCTGGTGATCGACGTGCCGCAATCACTGCAGATTCAGCGTACCCTGCAGCGCGACGGCATCAGCGAGCAGCAGGTGCAGGCAATTCTGAAGGCCCAGTTGAGCCGTGAAGACCGCCTGAACCATGCCGATGACGTGCTGGTCAATGACCAGGACCTCGCTTGGTTGCACAGCGAGGTCGAGCGACTGCACCACTTTTACCTTACTTTGCGTGGAGGCCGATCATGAGCCAACCTATGACCGTCGATTGCCCAACCTGCGGTGCACCCGTGGAATGGAAAGCGACCAACCCGAACCGGCCGTTCTGCTCGGACCGTTGCAAACTCATCGACCTCGGCGCCTGGGCGTCGGAAGAGCACAAGATTCCGGTCAGCCCGGATGCCGAGGACGAGCTGTTCTCCGAAGACCTGCCGCCGCGCCACTAAGGCCGCATAAAGGCGTATTCCTGCTGGTCGTCGAGGTTCTCTGCAAGGTATTGCAGCTCGTCGGCCAGGTCTTCGAAACTGCGCACACCCTTGCTCTGCTGCACCACCGCACTGAGCATGGCGCGCAGGGTAAGGCCTGGGTCAAAACCGATTTCCTGGGCTGCGTCCTGGCTTCTGCGCAACTCCTGCCGTGCCCACTCGTACACACTCATCATTCAAGCCTCTGGAAGAATTTCGCAGAGCATGGGCGTGCGCGTCAGCCCGGGATTTGACCTGGATCAACGCTGCGTATCGTCGTCCTTCCAGGGCGCCGAGAGATAGCGCGTGCGGTTGAACGTCTCCAGCCATTCCGGGCAAAAAACCACCAGGGCACTGACGACCATGCCGTTGATAAAGGCTTCGGGGAAGATGATCAGCCACAGGTAGCCGACGAAGTCTTCCAACCATTCCGGCATTGCAAAACGGCCGTCGAACCACAGCAGCCCCAATGCCGCCAAAAGACAGAGCAGCGCCGACAGCGCGGCGGCAAAAAAGCCGGAGCAGAAGATATACACGAAGGGATTGCGTGGTTGCGCCCGCTCGACCAGCACCGCGCAGGCCTCGGTCACCAGCACCGGCAACACGATCAGCAGCAAGCCATTAATGCCGACAGCGGCCAGATCCTGACGCCCCAGCAGCACCAACCCGAACTGCGCGGCCAACCCGCCGACGATTGCCAATGGACAATCGAGCAGCAGCGTGACGGCAGTCATGCCGATAAAGTGGTAGGACACGCCGGTATCAAAATCCCGCCGCACCAGCCACAACATGAACAGCGCGAATACCGTGCCGAACAGCAAATGCTGACGCCGACGGTCGGCAAACAGCTCGACCCACGGCGAGCGCAGGATCGCCCACATCACCACCGGCACATACAGCAGCCAGCCGATGCTGAGGGTTTGCGGCGCCAGCACGGCGGCGCTGATCACGGCTTCACCTGCTCCAGTGCCTGGCGCAACTCGGCAGCCGAACTGTATTCATGTTGCGCGACCAACTTGCCGCTATCGAGTTGCAGCCACAGCACCTTATCCACAGCGCCTGGATAACGCGGGGCGACACGCGCATCGCGGTCGAGCATGACTCGGTAGTTGTAGGCCTGCATGGCCGGCACGGCGAACAGCTTGGCAATTAGCCGGGGCATGCGCTGGATATCGGCAACAAACACGGCGTGCCGCGCATCGAGATAGCCTTTGGGCTGGCCTTGCAGCGCAGCATCTACCAGCTTGGCGGCGTCCATGCTGCGCGCCACCAGCAGAATCTGCGCCTGGTCGTCCAGGGTGTAGGCTTGGTCGAACTGGTCGAGCAAGGTCCACGGCGCCACGCGTTCACCGACTTCGATGGCTTGGGCCCACAAGGGCAAAAGGCTCAAAAACAGCACTACAAAACACTTCACCGCGTACTCCTTGGTTCGGATGACAGTCGAGTCGCCAGTCTACACCGGCGTTTTAAAGCAAGACTTCCTGCGGTCATCATTTGGACGCTAAGCTGCAAATATGGATGACTCAGATTACCTGCGCCTGCTCACCGTAGCGGCCGAACAAGCCAATGCGTTCCTGTCCAATGCCCGCAAATGGGAGCGTGAGCGTTGGGTCTGCCAGCGCCTGCTGCAAGGCTTGAATGTGCCCTATCGGGCCGAGGAGTTTCATGCCGCCGGTCAAGAGCCGCCGGATGTGCTGTTTCGCGACGCCAGTTTCGAAGTGTTTTTTGTGCTGGATGAAGGGCGCCGCCTGAACGACGAATGGCGCGATGAACTGCTGCGAAGGCGCAGTGCGTTTTCCCTGAGCCAATTGGTGCGGCGCGAGGCCAAGCCGCGGCGCATCCCGGCCCATGAGTTCCTGCTGCGCCTGGCGCCGACCCTGCGTAAAAAAGCGCACAACTATAAAGAGCGCGGCATGGACCTGGGCGAGCTGGACCTCATTGCCTTCACCAGCCTCAAGCGCGAAGTGCTGGACCTCAACAGCCATTTCCCACCGCCCACCGAATATTTACGCCAGGGCTGGCGCTCGCTGTCGCTGGTAGGGCCGACTTTTGCCCGCGTGCTGTTCGCCCATCCGGATGCACCGGACTTCTTGCGCAACAACCTGGGGCGCAGCATAGTATTCGACGTGGGCATCAGCCTGTGACGCGGGCACAGGCTACGCTTGTGGCGATGCCGCCAATCTCCTGACTGTAACGTGGCGCCCTTTCGCAACGTCTACCTGACGAGGCCTTTATGACCAGCCGCCTGAACCCCGATGACCAACAGCATGTCGAAGAGTACCTGCAACTCTCCCAGAACCGAGTCGAGCGCAAGCCTTTCCGGCCGTGGCTGCTCCTTGGTGTGGTGCTGGTGGCGGTGATCGGGCTTGGTCTGCTGAGCCGCCTTTTGAGTTACCTGACGCTATGAGCTGCCTGGCGCTCGCGGGGGTAACTGCTCCGATTTCTTTTAGCCTTGCGAGATATCCCCATGACCCATCGTATTATTATCGTCGGCGGCGGCGCCGGCGGCCTGGAGTTGGCTACCCGCCTGGGTAAGACTCTGGGCAAGCGCGGCACCGCCAGCATCACGCTGGTGGACGCCAACCTGACCCATATCTGGAAGCCGTTGCTGCACGAAGTGGCAGCCGGTTCGCTGAACTCTTCCGAAGACGAACTCAACTATGTCGCCCAGGCCAAATGGAACCACTTCGAGTTCCAACTGGGGCGCATGAGCGGGCTCGACCGCGAACAGAAGAAGATCCAGCTGGCCGCCACCCTCGATGAAGAGGGCCGCGAACTGGTGCCCGCGCGCGTGCTGGGCTATGACAGCCTGGTGATTGCGGTCGGCAGCACCACCAATGACTTCGGCACCGAGGGCGCGGCGCAGCACTGCCTGTTCCTCGACACGCGCAAGCAGGCCGAGCGTTTCCACCAGCAATTGCTCAACCACTACCTGCGCGCCCATGCCGGGCAGACCGACACCATTGAACAGATCAGCGTCGCCATCGTCGGCGCCGGTGCCACCGGCGTCGAGCTGGCCGCCGAGCTGCATAACGCCGCCCATGAGCTGGCCGCCTACGGCCTGGACCGGATCAAACCGGAAAACATGCACATCACCTTGATCGAAGCCGGCCCACGGGTATTGCCCGCGCTGCCGGAGCGCATTGGCGGGCCTGTGCATAAAACCCTGGAAAAACTCGGGGTCACCGTGCTGACCAACTCGGCGGTCAGCGAAGTGACGGCCGACGCCCTGATCACCAGCAGCGGCCAGGTCATCCCGGCCAGCCTCAAGGTGTGGGCGGCCGGTATTCGTGCGCCTGGCTTCCTCAAGGACATCGATGGCCTGGAAACCAACCGCATCAACCAGCTCCAAGTGCTGCCGACACTGCAGACCACTCGCGACGAAAATATCTTCGCCTTCGGCGACTGCGCCGCCTGCCCGCAACCGGGCACCGACCGCAACGTACCGCCGCGCGCCCAGGCGGCTCACCAGCAGGCGTCGTTGCTGGCCAAGTCGCTGAAACTGCGCATCGAAGGCAAGGACCTGCCGTCCTACAAGTACACCGACTACGGTTCGCTGATTTCGCTGTCGCGCTTTTCGGCGGTGGGTAACTTGATGGGCAACCTGACCGGCAGCGTGATGCTCGAAGGTTGGTTGGCCCGCATGTTCTACGTGTCGCTGTACCGCATGCACCAGATGGCGTTGTACGGTTTATTCCGTACGGCAATGCTGATGCTGGGCAGCAAGATTGGGCGCGGGACTGAGCCGAGGCTCAAACTGCACTGATCGGCTGAATGGCAACAAAAAAATCCCCTTGTCCAACGACAGGGGGATTTTTTATTGGGCTAACTCTGCTGGTAGAACTCGGCCATGTAGTCGACAAATGCGCGCACTTTTGGCGCCAGGTGCCGAGACGGTGGATAGAGCGCGTAATAATGCCGTTCACCCAATGAGTAGTTGGGCAGAATGCGCACCAACTGGCCCTGCGCCAGATCATTGTGCACGGTGGCCTGGGTGAAGCACGCAATGCCAGCCCCGGCCAATGTAGCTGCGTGCAACGCACTGATAGTGTTGGTGCTGAACCGCCCCGATGGCGTGACCTTGACCACCGCGCCACGTGCTGCGCTCAACGCCCAATCCGAAGACGCCCCCATGAACGTCAGCAGGCGATGCTTGTCGAGCTCCTGGGCCGAACGCGGCAGACCATGGCGGCCGATGTATCCCGCTGAGGCCACCAGCACCAGGCTGGAAACCGTCAACGTGCGGGCGATCAATGAGGTGTCCGCCAGGGCACTGGCGATGCGTATCGCGACATCAAACCCGTCGGCAACCAGGTCGACGAACTGATCGTCACAACACAACTGCAGCTCGATATCGGGGTAGCGTCGCTGAAAGCCCGGCAGCCAGTGCGCAAGGTCCAGGGTCCCCACCACCAGCGGCACACTGACTCTCAGTACCCCGGCGGGGCGTTGGTGCCCATGCGCGATGGCCTGGGATGCGGCGTCGATGCGGTCGAGGATATCCACACACGCCGCGTAGTACTGCTCCCCGGCCGTCGTCAGACTGAAGCGCCGCGTATTGCGGTTGATCAGTTGGGCGCCCAGTTCAATCTCCAGTTGCTGCAATTGCCGGGATATCGTCGAGTGCGTGGTGTCCAGGCGCTCTGCTGCGGCAGAAAAGCCTTTGGCTTCGACGATGCACCGAAAGGCGCGCATGGCGGATAACTGGTTCATGAAACGGGCGATCCCAGCGGTTTTAGGGGGAATCAGTTAACCGGTAACGCGATAATTTGCGCGGTGGTCAGCACGGAACCGAAGGTGTCTTCGATTTCAGCCAGCGCCGAGTTGTGCAACTCATCCTTGGTGACCGAACGGCCATCGGCGCGGGTAATCGCCCGGGTGGCAGTGGCATCGGATGCTACCACAACGTCATAACCCAACGGCGCGGCGTCCCGAGCGGCGCCTGCGACACACGCGTGGGTCATCAGGCCACTGATAATCAGCGTTTTGACGCCGGCTTTCTTCAATTGCGCATCCAGGTCGGTGCTGGCAAACACACTGACGGTGGTCTTCTGCACCCGCTTGTCTTGCGGCCGAGGCTTCATCAGCGGGTGAAAATCAACGGTTTTGCCGTTGTTGGCGAATACCGCCGCATCGTCTGGGGCGATGTGCTGCACATGAATGACCTGGATTTTTTCTTTGTCGGCAAACTGGATCAGGCGCTGGGTGTTTTCCAGGGCTTTCATGCCGTCCGGGATCGGCATGCGACCGGTGAAGTATTCGTTCTGGAAGTCGATGACCAGCAAGGCAGTGGTTTTCGGGTCGAGTCGATCGGTCGGCTTGGCGCCCAGCATGGCGCGAATGGTCGGCTGCTTGTTCGCGGCGGCTTCTGCGGCGACGGCATAGTGGCCGAGGCCCATCAGCATGCCGAGCCCCACAAGCGTGGACTTGAGCAAGGCAGGCAACGAGCGCGTGGGTTGAGCGGTAACGGCGAGTGTCATGACGAATTCCTTTGGGCTGGTTGGATTGACGAAGCCCAGTCTAGGAGGCCGCGCCCACCACTCCAACGCACCAATGAACACAATGCCTGTTTGTAAATTGCACAAATAAAGCAAAAAAAAGACAAAAAAAATCCCCGTATCTTTCGATACGAGGATTTTTAATATGGTCGGGGTAAGGGGATTCGAACTCCTGACATCCTGCTCCCAAAGCAGGCGCGCTACCGGACTGCGCTATACCCCGGTAAAAAAAAGGCGACCTCTCAGTCGCCTTCTTCGATCAGCGCTTTTGGCATCTGATCTTAAGATTCGATTCCAGCATTAACTGGTCTCAAAAATGGTGGGTCGTGTGGGATTCGAACCTACGACCAATTGGTTAAAAGCCAACTGCTCTACCAACTGAGCTAACGACCCAAATATGGTCGGGGTAAGGGGATTCGAACTCCTGACATCCTGCTCCCAAAGCAGGCGCGCTACCGGACTGCGCTATACCCCGGTTTTGAAATTGGCTCCGTGACCAGGACTCGAACCTGGGACCCAATGATTAACAGTCATTTGCTCTACCGACTGAGCTATCACGGAACTACATATTTCAAATGTACAACTTTTACTGCGATGTAACCTTCTCTTCGACCCGTCCGTATCGCTACGTTCATGTCTCTGAGGCGCGCTATTCTACAATCTTAAAAACCCCTGTCAACCCTTTAAATTGCTTTTAAGACAATGATTTGCGCTTCTTTCTGATTTCTTCTTGGGGAGAAGAAACCCGTGGGCTGACGTTGCTGCGGGGCGCACTTTACAAGCCTTTGCCTTACAGTTCAACGCCCTATCGAAAAAAAAGGCCCCGCAATGCGGGGCCTCCTCTTATCGCCATGCAGGCTGGGCTCAGTGGAAGACGATTTCGTCGTTTTCCACGGTGGCCGCAACGCTGGTCCCCGGCATGAAGCTGCCCGACAGGATCAACTGCGCCAGCGGGTTCTCGATCCAGCGCTGGATCGCACGTTTAAGCGGCCGTGCGCCATACACCGGGTCGTAACCCACCGCGATCAGCTTGTCCAACGCCTCGCTGCTCAGCTCCAGGTCCAGCTCGCGCTCGGCCAGACGGCTGCGCAGGCGGCCCAACTGGATCTCGGTGATGCCCGCGATCTGATCCCGCGCCAGAGGCTCGAAGATCACCACTTCATCGACCCGGTTGATAAATTCCGGGCGAAAGTGCGACGTCAGCGCATCCATGACCGCAGCACGCTGTGCTTCACGATCGCCGACCAGCTCCTGGATCTGCGCCGAGCCCAGGTTGGAGGTCATCACGATCACCGTGTTGCGAAAATCCACGGTACGCCCGTGGCTGTCCGTCAGACGGCCATCTTCCAGCACCTGCAGCAAGATGTTAAACACATCCGGATGGGCCTTCTCGACCTCGTCCAGCAGGATCACCGAGTAAGGCTTACGCCGCACGGCTTCGGTCAGGTAACCGCCCTCCTCGTAGCCCACGTAGCCTGGTGGTGCGCCAATCAAGCGCGCCACCGAGTGTTTCTCCATGAATTCGGACATATCGATCCGCACCATGGCCTCTTCGGTATCAAAGAGGAACTCGGCCAAGGCCTTGCACAGCTCGGTCTTGCCCACGCCGGTTGGGCCGAGGAACATGAACGAACCGCTCGGACGGTTCGGGTCGGACAAGCCGGCCCGGGAACGCCGTACCGCGTTGGACACCGCCACCACCGCCTCTTCCTGGCCGATGACGCGCTGGTGCAACAGGCTTTCCATTTTCAGCAGCTTGTCACGCTCGCCCTCGAGCATTTTCGACACGGGGATGCCGGTCCATTTCGAGACGACTTCGGCGATTTCTTCCTCGGTCACCTTGCTGCGCAGCAGCTGGTTCTCGGGCTTGCCGTGCTGGTCGACCATTTGCAGGCTGCGCTCCAGGTCGGGGATTACCCCGTACTGCAACTCGGCCATGCGGTTCAGGTCGCCTTTACGGCGCGCGGCTTCCAGCTCCTGGCGCGACTGCTCGATCTTTTGCTGGATCTGCGCAGAACCCTGCACTTCGGCTTTTTCCGAGGTCCAGATCTCTTCGAGGTCCGAATATTCACGCTCCAGCCGCACGATTTCTTCCTGGAGTTTTTCCAGGCGTTTCTTCGCAGCCTCGTCCTCTTCCTTTTTCAGCGCCTGGGATTCGACTTTCAGTTGAATCAGGCGCCGATCCAGGCGGTCGAGCACTTCCGGCTTGGAGTCGATCTCCATGCGAATGCGGCTGGCCGCTTCGTCGATCAGGTCGATGGCCTTGTCCGGCAACTGACGGTCAGTGATATAGCGATGGCTCAACTTGGCCGCCGCAATGATCGCGCCGTCGGTAATCGCCACCTTGTGGTGGACCTCATAGCGCTCTTTCAGGCCACGCAGGATCGCGATGGTGTCTTCTTCGCTCGGCTCTTCCACCAGCACTTTCTGGAAACGACGCTCAAGCGCTGCGTCCTTTTCAATGTACTGGCGGTATTCGTTGAGCGTGGTCGCGCCAACGCAATGCAACTCGCCACGAGCCAGTGCCGGCTTGAGCATGTTGCCCGCATCCATAGAGCCTTCGCCTTTACCGGCGCCGACCATGGTGTGCAGTTCGTCGATAAACAGAATGATCTGCCCTTCCTGCTTCGACAGTTCGTTGAGCAGGGATTTCAGGCGCTCCTCGAACTCACCACGGAACTTGGCACCCGCGATCAGCGAGCCCATGTCCAGGGACAGCAGGCGCTTGCCTTTGAGGCCGTCCGGCACCTCACCATTAATGATGCGTTGGGCCAGGCCTTCGGCAATCGCGGTTTTACCCACGCCAGGCTCACCGATCAGCACCGGGTTGTTCTTGGTACGACGTTGCAACACTTGAATGGTGCGACGAATCTCATCGTCACGGCCGATCACCGGGTCCAGCTTGCCTTCTTCGGCACGCTTGGTCAGGTCGACGGTGTATTTGTCCAGGGCCTGGCGCGACTCCTCGTGGTTCGGGTCGTTGACTGCCTCACCGCCACGCAGGTTGTTGATGGCGTTCTCCAGGGCCTTTTTGCTCACGCCCTGGCCCAGCAACAATTTGCCAAGCTTGCTGTTGTCGTCCATCGCGGCCAGCAGCACCAGTTCGCTGGAAATGAACTGGTCACCTTTTTGCTGGGCCAGGCGATCCGCCTGGTTAAGCAGGCGCGCCAAGTCCTGCGACATATTCACGTCGCCGGTAGGGTTTTGGATTTTCGGCAGTTGGTCGAGCTCTTTGCTCAACTCCTTGCGCAGGCTGTTGACGTCGAAGCCCACCTGCATCAGCAAGGGTTTGATAGAACCACCTTGCTGCTCCAGAAGCGCCTGCATCAAGTGCGCAGGCTCGATGGCCGGGTGGTCGAGGCCCACCGCCAAGGATTGAGAGTCTGATAGAGCCAACTGCAATTTGCTGGTTAAACGATCAATACGCATTAGTCACCTTCCTTTTGAGCAGGCCGGAGCTGTAAATACATCCTGAATGAAGAAACCTGCCAGATACCCCTATAGATGTGGTCGATTCTGGGAGATTCAAGCGGTGGATAGTTGACGCAGATCAGGAGAGTCTAGCGGTCAAGCCAGATCAGGGAGGCAAACCGACCGGTGCGAGCGCTGCGGCGGTAAGAAAAGAAGCGTGGGTCGGTCACGGTGCAGAAACCACCACCATAAACAGCAGTGACACCGCGAGCGGCCAGGCGCAGGCGCGCCAACTCATAGATGTCGGCCATGTACTTGCCAGGGTTACGGCTTGGTACAAAGGCTTGGGCAGTGATCGGCAATTGCTGCACAAAGGCTTCGCGCACTTCCGGGCCGACTTCAAAGGCGTGCGGGCCGATGGCCGGGCCGAGCCAGACCAACACGTCGTCGGGCTCGGACTCCAGGCGCTCGAAAGCCGCTTCGAGCACGCCTGCCGCCAAGCCACGCCAGCCGGCATGGGCAGCGGCCACACGCGTGCCGGCACGGTTGCAGAACAACGCGGGCAGGCAATCGGCGGTCATTGATGTGCAGGCAATGCCGGGGATGCTGGTCCAACTGCCATCGGCTTCGGCGGTGCGCGACGGATCAGCTTCGACCACGGTGGTGCCGTGGACTTGGCGCAGCCACGCAGGCTGAATATCAAAGGCATCGGTAAGGCGACGGCGATTTTCAAGAACGGCCTCAAGGCTGTCCTCGACATGATCGCCCAAATTGAGGCTGTCGAACGGCGCCAGACTGACGCCGCCCGCTCGTGTGGTGACGCAGGCTTTCACCCCGGCCGGCGCGGGCCAGTCAGGAATCAGCCAGTCACTCATCCGATAAACGCCTCGCGATCCTGCTTGAGCAGCGACAACAACCAGACCAAATCGTCTGGAAGTGGCGATTCCCAGCTCATCCGCTTACCGCTCGTCGGATGATCCAGCTCCAGGAAACGTGCATGCAGTGCCTGGCGCGGGAAGGATTTCAGCGATTCGACCATGGTCTGGCTCGCCGCCGGCGGAATACGGAAGCGACCGCCGTAGGCCGGATCTCCGACCAACGGGAAGTTAATGTGCGCCATGTGCACGCGAATCTGGTGCGTACGACCGGTTTCCAGCTTCACCCGCACGTGCGTGTGGGAGCGAAAACGCTCCAGTACACGGTAGTGGCTGACGGCTTGCTTGCCGCCTTCCATCACCGCCATACGCTGGCGCTGCTGGCCGTGGCGGCCGATAGGCGCGTTGATCTTGCCGCCTGCCACTACCACGCCGATCACGATGCATTCGTAGATGCGGCTGACGCTGCGACTCTGCAATTGTGTGACCAACTGCGTCTGGGCCTGGATAGTCTTGGCCACCACCATCAGGCCGGTGGTGTCCTTGTCCAGGCGGTGCACGATGCCGCAGCGCGGCACATTGATGATGTCCGGCACGTGGTGCAACAGGGCATTGAGCAAGGTGCCATCAGCGTGCCCGGCTGCCGGGTGAACCACCAGGCCTGCGGGTTTATTGATGACCAGGATGTCGTCGTCTTCATAGACGATGTCCAGCTCGATGTCCTGGGCGACCCATTCTCCCTGGGCTTCCTGCTCGGCAGTCAGCTCAAGAATCGCACCGCCATGGACTATGTCTCGCGGGCGGATAACCGCTCCATCCACAGTCAGGCGGCCGTCTTTGATCCAGGCGGAAAGGCGCGAGCGCGAGTGCTCAGCGAATAATTGTGCGGCGACTTGATCGAGGCGTTGGCCGCCCAATTCGGACGGCACCTCTGCGCGAAGTTCAATTTTATCGGACATGCTCAGACTAGGCGTGGCACAGCCTTTGGTTTCGGCTGCGCGCTTGTGGTTAAATACGGCGTCTTTTGCCCCGAGGCTTTCAACGGGGCGCTCATCATAACAGGACGGCCCCGCCCAAGACAGCGGCCGTCATAGGGACGCAAGCCGCCATGCAAGTGAAACACCTGCTGCTGATCGCCATCCTCGCCATGACTGCTGCTTGCTCGTCAACAAAGGAAGTCGTCGACGAAAACCTGAGCGAAGTCGAGCTGTATCAATTAGCTCAAAAAGACTTGGACAATAATAGCTACACCAGCGCCACAGCGAAGCTGAAGGCCCTGGAGTCGCGCTATCCGTTCGGGCGCTACGCCGACCAGGCACAGCTCGAGCTGATCTACGCCAACTACAAGAACGCCGAGCCGGAAGCTGCCAAGTCCGCCGCCGAGCGTTTTATCCGTCTGCACCCGCAGCATCCGAACGTGGACTACGCCTACTACATGAAGGGCCTGACCTCGTTCGACCAGGACGTGGGCCTGCTGGCGCGCTTCCTGCCGCTGGACATGACCAAGCGTGACCCGGGCGCTGCCCGCGACTCCTACAACGAGTTCGCCCAGCTGACCAGCCGCTACCCCAACAGCCGCTACGCGCCGGACGCCAAGCAGCGCATGATCTACCTGCGCAACCTGCTGGCGTCCTACGAGATTCACGTGGCCCACTACTACCTGACCCGTCAGGCGTACGTGGCAGCCGCCAACCGTGGCCGTTATGTAGTGGAAAACTTCCAGGAAACCCCATCCGTGGGTGACGGCCTGGCAGTGATGACCGAGGCTTACCAGCGCCTGCACCTGGACGCCCTGGCGGCCACCAGCCTGGAAACCCTGAAACTCAACTACCCGGATCACCCAAGCCTGAAAGACGGCCAGTTCGTGCCTCAGGTTGCCGAAGCGGACAACCGTTCGTGGCTGAGCAAGTACACCCTGGGCCTGATCGAATCCCGTCCACCGCTGCCGCCGGGCGAAACCCGCGCCAACCAGGACGTGATGAAGCAGTACCAGGACGCCAAGGAAGCCATTCCTTCGGAGCTCAAGCCGCACGACGAAAACGGCGACGTGATCGAAGAGCAGGAGCCGCAGGCACTCGGCAACAATCAGGACCGTTCGTGGTTCAGCTACATGACCTTCGGTGTGTTCGACTGATTGTTCGATGCAACGCAAAAAGGGAGCCCCTCGGGGCTCCCTTTTTTATGGGCCAGCATTATTGCGCTGTGCGCCTGCTACGACCTTGGCTAAACTGGCGCATTCCTTGTCGAGAAACTGCCCATCATGCTTCGTCTACTGTTCTGGATTGCCGTCATTGCTGCCGCGGTATGGTTCTGGCGCAAATTCAAAAGCCCGTCTGCCAAGCAGCAACGCAGCGGCGAGCCCGACGCAGCCTTGATGGTGCGCTGCGCCCACTGCGGCGTGCATTTGCCGCAGGATCGCGCACTGAGTTCAAACCGACAGTGGTACTGCACCCAGGCACACCTGGAGCAAGGCCCGAAGTCTATCCAGCGTTGAGCCGACCTTCAGGCGCATAGGGCGCCGGGTCGATGATCGGTGTGCGCCCCAGCAACAAGTCGCAAAACAACTGGCAGGATGCCGGCGCGAGCACCAGGCCATTGCGGTAATGCCCGCAATTGAGCCACAGCCCTTTGAGGCCTGGGACTTCACCGATGTAGGGGATGCCCTCCGGTGAGCCGGGCCGCAGACCCGCCCAATGCCCCACGACCTCGGCGTCCGCCAGCGCGGGTATCAATTGCACCGCAGAAGCCTTGAGGCTTTCCAGCGCAGCGTCGGTTGGGGTCTTGTCGAACCCTTCATGTTCAAGCGTGCTGCCGATCAGAATGTGCCCATCACGCCGCGGGATCGCATAGCGCCCCTTGGCCAGGACCATGCTCGACAAGAAATCTGACGCGCACTTGTACAAAATCATCTGGCCTTTGACCGGCTCTACGGGAAGTGCCAAGCCCAGTTTGCCCAGTAGTTCTCCGCTCCAGGCACCGGCCGCCAGCACGACCTGACCCCCAAGGATCGGCCCCGCAGCCGTGTTCACGCCCACGACGTTTTCGCCCTCGAGGACAAAACCGTTCACCTCACACTGCTCATGGATAGTCACGCCGGGTAACGCCGACAGCGCCGCCTTGAGGGATTTGACCAGGCGCGGGTTGCGCACATTGGCCACGTCCGCCATGTAGACCGCCTGGGAATACCCACCGCCCAACACCGGCACCGCGTCGTGGGCAGCCGACACATCCACTTTGCTCAACGGCCGGCCTTCACGGGCAGCCCAGGCCAGTGCTTCGGCCTCGTCGTCCAGGTCCAGCCAGTACAGACCCGTGGTATGCACCTCTGGATCAACGCCCGTGGCGGCGAACAACCGCTGCGCCAGTTGCGGATAAAAATCCTGGGACCAATGCGCCAGAGCCGTAACCGCCGGGCTGTAGCGCCACGGGTACAGCGGCGACACAATGCCGCCGCCCGCCCAGGAAGACTCCTGCCCAAGCCCCGCGCGCTCCAACAGCGTGACTGCCTGCCCCTGGGTGGCCAGGTTGTACGCCGTCAACAACCCGATTACTCCGCCACCGACAATCACCACTTGCTGTTGCTTAGCCATCATTTGATCCAGCCGATAAAAAGGGAAAAGCGCACTCGGCGCCCACTCATCCAGCACTCTCATCATTGCCCCCAGCACGCCTTGCGCGACATGTCAGGCGCCGCGCCCGGATTGCTGCGCACGCCGGAACTGCTCAAGCTGAACTCACCGCAAGGGTCGCCTGCCATGACTGAGCCGACTGCGGGCGCGGCCACCAGGTGAAATTCCTGAGGGTTTAATACTGCGCTGATTCTATAGCGTTCATTGCCCACACTGACGCCGCTTGCATCAATAAAAGTGCCGTTGCGCGTGTAAAAGCGCTCCAGGTAGTGGACTTGCTCAGACAACAACGCAACGATCTCTGCGCGGTAGGCTTTTTTTACATAGCCGGTATAGCCGGGGTAGGCGACTGCGGCCAGTAACGCGACGATCGCAACAGCGATCAGTAACTCGATCAGGGTAAAACCTTGGCAATCCTTGCCCATTGATACGCTCCTTATTGAAGTTGACGCCATAAAACTCGACGAAATCTCGGACCTTGCGCTTCGTTGACCTGCGCATATACCGTCTCCAGCACCGTGCGCGATTGACCACTGAGCCCGACAGCCGTCACGCGGAACAACGCGGCAGGCGTTTGCGCGGGCAGACCAACCACGCCCTCTCCCTGCCCCAGCGATTGAACGCCATACAGCCCGCCCTTCAGGGCAGCCCAATTAACGGCTGAAACAGGGTTCGCCCCGGCACCCACCACCGAAAACGCCTCCTGCGGGGGCGCGCAGGCCCTGATCGACTGGCAGAGCGGCAGCACCGACCCTGTGCGTTGCACGATCAATTCACCCAGCCTCAGCCCACTTTCAGCAGTCTGAAATGATTGATTACGATGCCAGATGCCACCGGCAATCTTTTGCTGGGATACAGCCCCTTGCATCGATGCCAGGCCGATCAGTGATAACACCAGCAGAAACACCAGGCTGATCACCAGGACCATGCCGGTCTGACGCAGGTAAAAACCGTGATAGCTGAGCATAATCACCCTACCCCAGCCGATTGCGCAGCGCGGCCACGACGCTGTAGACCTGGTCCTGAACACGCCCGGCCGGGTCTCGCAGCGTCATGTGGATGCGCACGCTGCGTATCAACGATTCGTCCGCCGGGCTGGCGTCATAGCGCACCACCCGCGTTGCGCCGGGCTTGGCCGCTAGACCAAAACTGATGTCGAACGCCTGAACGTTATCCACCAGCACCGTCCTGGCCGGCGCTGCGGGTGTACTGACCTTCAACTGCCCGGCTTCAAAGGTGTACGTGAGCTGGCGTAGCGCAAACCGGATCTGCCCAGGCGCCGGTGGTGGCGAGCTGCCCGCATACGCCTGGGCTGTACCGGTGCAATCGGAGAGCACCGTCCAGTCGGGCTTGCCGCCCTCGCCTCCCGAATCGGCGGTGACCAGCGTCAGTGACCTGGCGCTCCCTGCGGTACTCCATCTGACCGGCCACTCAAACGCGGCCGGTGCGTTATCGATATAGGCCGTCGCCAGGCAGCCAAACATGCCCGCCTGGCGCACATCCTGAATGATCTTGCCCAGCACAAACCGCGCATCATCCTGCAGCAACATGGCGGCCTGCTGGCTGGCATGGGTGGCCCGTGCGCTGATGACGACCTGGCTGACCCCGAGTATCAGCACCAACCCGATAGCCAGCGCCAGCAACAACTCCACCAGGCTGAAACCCCGCGCACAGCGACTCATTGCGCCACCTCCCGCGCGCCGGCAATGCGGCTGGTGAGGGTGAAGGTTTCCCGCGCGCCGCGGCTTTTCGCTGCCCTGGCATCATCCCAACTGATACTCACGGTGACCTCGCTGCCGCTGACCACCACAGAGCCTTTGGCGCTCGCACCGGCAAAGCCGATGATATTGGCTTCGAAATCATGCAGGTCCAGGTCACGGACGCTGGCGGTAGCCGTACTGGGCGGCCCACCTTCGTTTCGGCCCCCTTCGTTTCGGCCCCCTGAGTAATCGGCACCCGAGTTGGCCCGAACGCGGTCGAGCATGTCGTAGGCAATGAAGCTGGCCTGGCTGATCATCCTTGAGCTGTCGGTGTAGGTGAGTGCATTGAGCTGGATAACCGCCGCGCCCAGCAGGCCAACGGCAAGAATCAGCACAGCCACCAGTACCTCGATCAGTGTCATGCCGGATTGGCGCCGGGGCAAAGCACGGGCAGCGTTTGTGTTGGGGCAAACAAGCATTACCGTCGTCATCCGTGTCGAAGGCCGAAAAAAAGCAGGAGAAACCTGCTGTGCGGCCCAAGACTAGCGTCGGTTTTGGGCTGGCGCTGCTCTCGGAACAAAGGGAAATACTTTGGACATAAAGGCCATCACTGCACACCCGGAGAGAGGCGCTATACCTAGGCCTATCACCTGAAACACTGACTACGTCCACGGAGGGACGGCACATGAGACAATGCGGCTTCACCCTGATTGAACTGCTGCTGAGCCTGCTTCTGAGTGGCATCCTGGCGAACCTGGCAGTGCCGGGTTTCAGGGGTTTGCTTGAGTCGCAGCAACGACAAACCGCTGCGCAGTCGCTGGCCAGCGGGCTGCGCTACGCCCGCACCGAGGCGATTGCGCGCAATCGTGCGGTGGTCATTCATGCACGGCAGGAGGACTGGAGCCTGGGCTGGCGAGTGATCGTGGACGAAAGCGGACGCGGCCACTCGGACGACAACAACCCCGTGCTGTTGGAACGACAGGACAGCGGAAAAATACCGATTGTCGGGAATGGGCCGGTCAAGAGCCAGGTGCGCTTCAGCGGCTTGGGCGAACCGATATTTTCAGCCGGAGGTTTCCGCGCAGGCACCGTGCATGTGTGCGACACGGGCCAGGCGCAAAGCCTGTTTCAGGTAGTACTTGCCCCCAGCGGGCGCATCAGCCTGCGCAGCGACACCACCGAGCAGGCGCTGTGCCGGAAGGACTCCGGCACCTAGGCACTCAGAGCAGCGAGCGAACCCGCAGCTCCTTGGGCATCGAGAACGTGATGTTCTCTTCACGACCGGCCAACTCATCGGCGCCCGTGGCACCCCAGGCCTGCAGTTGCTGGATCACGCCGCGCACCAGCACTTCAGGAGCCGAAGCGCCCGCGGTGATGCCGATACGCTCGACGCCGTCGAACCAGCTGCGCTGCATATCTTCAGCGCCGTCGATCAGGTACGCGGGCGTGGCCATGCGTTCAGCCAGCTCGCGCAGGCGGTTGGAGTTGGAGCTGTTGGGGCTGCCGACGACCAGTACCACATCGCATTCGTCCGCCAGTTGCTTGACCGCGTCCTGGCGGTTTTGCGTGGCGTAGCAGATGTCGTCTTTGCGCGGGCCACCGATGGCCGGGAATCGCGTGCGCAGGGCATCGATTACGCGGCTGGTGTCGTCCATCGACAAGGTGGTCTGCGTGACAAAGGCCAGGCGCTCTGGGTTTTGCACTTGCAGGTTGGCGACGTCTTTTTCGTCTTCCACCAGGTAGATCGCGCCACCATTACTGGCGTCGTACTGGCCCATGGTGCCTTCGACTTCCGGGTGACCGGCGTGGCCGATCAGGATGCATTCACGGCCGTCGCGGCTGTAACGCGCGACTTCGATGTGCACCTTGGTGACCAGCGGGCAGGTGGCATCGAATACTTTCAGGCCACGGCCGGCAGCTTCGGTGCGCACGGCCTGGGAAACCCCGTGGGCGCTGAAGATGACGATGACGTCGTCCGGCACCTGATCGAGTTCTTCGACAAAGATGGCACCGCGCGCGCGCAGGTCTTCAACCACAAATTTGTTATGGACGACTTCATGGCGCACGTAAATCGGCGGCCCGAAGACTTCCAGGGCGCGGTTGACGATTTCGATCGCCCGGTCCACACCAGCGCAGAAGCCACGGGGGTTGGCGAGTTTGATTTGCATGCTGTGCCTCGTGTCTTGCAGGGCAAGAAATTGGATCGACTCAACTCTACAGGAGTGAGCCTCTGTGGGAGCCGGGCTTGCCCGCGATGCAGACGACTGGGTGTATCAGGTACACCGAGGTGATGCTATCGCAGGCAAGCCAGCGCCCACATAAACCAGCCCCACAGGAGCCAGCGTCGTTGATCAGAGCGCTTTAACGTCGATGATTTCGACGTCAAACGTCAAGGTTTTACCGGCCAACGGGTGGTTGAAGTCGATGGTCACTTGCGCGTCATCGAAGGTTTTCACCACGCCGGGCAGCTCGGTATTCGCCGCATCGTTGAAAATCACCAACAGGCCTTCCGACAGGTCCATGTCCTGGAACTGCGAACGCGGGATGATCTGTACGTTTTGCGGGTTGGGCTGGCCAAAAGCATTTTCCGGCAAAATCTGCAGGGTGCGCTTGTCACCGGCCTTGAAACCGAACAGTGCCGCTTCGAAACCCGGCAGCAGGTTGCCATCGCCGACCTTGAAGGTCGCCGGGGCTTTGTCGAAGGTGCTGTCGACCGTGTCGCCGTTCTCCAGGCGCAGTGCGAAGTGCAAAGTGACTTCCGTGTTCTGGCCGATGCGTTGCTCAGCCAATACCTGATCAGTCATTGACGGTCTCTCCGGTTTTCTTGCTTTTGAACATGTCCAACGCCAGCATGATTGCACCGACGGTGATGGCGCTGTCGGCAAAGTTGAACGCCGGGAAGTACCAGCGGTTCTGCCAATGCACCAGGATAAAGTCGATCACATGGCCCAAGGCAATGCGGTCGTAAAGGTTACCCAGGGCGCCGCCCAGCACCAAGGCCAGGGCGATGGCGAGCCAGGTGTCATCGCGGCCCAGGCGTTTGAGCCAGACCACCAGCACGGCACTGACCACCACGGCGATCAGCGCGAACAGCCAGCGCTGCCAGCCGGAGCTGTCGGCGAGGAAGCTGAAGGCCGCGCCGGTGTTGTAAGCCAAGGTCCAGCTGAAGTAGTCAGGAATGACCACAATCTGCTGGTACATCTGTAAGGCGCCTTCGAAATGAGCCTTGCTGAGCTGGTCAATGACCAGCACCAGCACGCTCAGCACGAGCCAGCCCAGACGTCCGAAACGGCTGGTGTTAGGCATAGTGGCGAACCTCGCCGGCACCGCTGATGTTGTCCACGCAACGACCGCAGATTTCCGGATGCTCAGGGTTCACGCCAACGTCTTCACGGCAGTGCCAGCAACGGGCGCACTTAGGGAAGGCCGACTTGACCACTTGCAGCTTGAGGCCCGGTACTTCGGTGGCCACGGCGTCCGCAGGCGCCTGGGCAAACGGTGCCAGGCTGGCGGTCGAGGTGATCAGCACGAAGCGCAATTCGTTGCTCAGCTTGGCCAGGTCGGCGCTCAGGCCTTCCTCGGCAAACAGGGTGACTTCGGCTTGCAGGTTGCCACCGACGGCCTTGGCCGCACGCTGAACTTCCAGCTCCTTGTTCACCGCCACTTTGACGGCCATCACGCCTTCCCAGTACTCGCGGCCCAGTTCGAAGTCGGCCGGCAGTTCGGTCAGGCCTTCGTACCAGGTGTTGAGCATGACCGATTCGTTACGCTCGCCCGGCAGGTATTCCCACAGTTCATCGGCGGTGAAGGCCAGGATCGGCGCGATCCAGCGCACCAGCGCTTCAGAGATGTGGTACAGCGCGGTCTGCGCCGAACGGCGTGCCTTGCTGTTGGCGCCGGTGGTGTACTGGCGATCCTTGATGATGTCGAGGTAGAAACCACCCAGCTCCTGCACGCAGAAGTTGTGGATCTTCGAGTAGACGTTCCAGAAACGGTATTCACCGTAGTGTTCCTGCAACTCACGCTGCAGCAACAGGGTACGGTCCACGGCCCAGCGGTCCAGGGCGAGCATGTCCTCGGCCGGCAGGATGTCGGTGGCCGGGTTGAAACCGGTCAGGTTCGACAGCAGGAAGCGTGCGGTATTACGGATACGGCGGTAGGCATCGGCGCTACGGGCCAGGATCTGGTCCGACACGGCGATTTCGCCCGAGTAATCGGTCGACGCTACCCACAGACGCATGATGTCGGCGCCCAAGGTGTCGTTGATCTTTTTCGGCTCGATCACGTTTTTCAGCGACTTGGACATCTTGCGGCCCGTCTCGTCGACGGTGAAGCCGTGGGTCAGCAGTTCGCGGTACGGCGCGTGGTTGTCGATGGCGCAGCCGGTGAGCAAGGAGGAGTGGAACCAGCCACGGTGTTGGTCCGAGCCTTCCAGGTACAGGTCGGCACGCGGGCCGGTTTCGTGACCCATCGGGTGCGAACCGCGCAGCACGTGCCAGTGGGTGGTGCCGGAGTCGAACCACACGTCGAGGGTGTCGCTGATCTTGTCGTACAGCGGCGCTTCGTCGCCCAGCAGCTCGGCGGCGTCCAGCTTGAACCAGGCTTCGATGCCTTCCTGCTCAACACGCTGGGCCACGACTTCCATCAGTTCGACGGTGCGTGGGTGCAGCTCACCGCTTTCCTTGTTCAGGAAGAACGGGATTGGCACGCCCCAGTTACGCTGACGGGAGATGCACCAGTCCGGGCGGTTGGCGATCATCGAGTGCAGGCGCGCCTGGCCCCAGGCCGGGACGAACTTGGTGTCTTCGATGGCTTTGAGCGAGCGCACACGCAGGGTGTCGCCGCTGGTCGGCTCTTTGTCCATGCCGATAAACCACTGCGCAGTGGCGCGGTAGATCAACGGGGTCTTGTGGCGCCAGCAGTGCATGTAGCTGTGCTTGATGGTTTCGGTGTGCAGCAGCGAACCGACTTCTCGCAGCTTATCGATGATTGGCTCGTTAGCCTTGAAGATGAACTGGCCGCCGAAGAACTCCAGCGACGGCGCGTACACGCCATTGCTCTGCACCGGGTTGAGGATGTCGTCGTTGACCATGCCGTAGGCTTTGCAGGTCACAAAGTCGTCAACGCCGTAGGCCGGTGCGGAGTGAACCACACCAGTACCCGAACCCAGTTCGACGTAGTCGGCCAGGTACACCGGCGACAGACGGTCATAGAACGGGTGACGGAAGTTGATCAGCTCCAGCGCGGTGCCGGTGGTGGTGGCGATCACCGAACCTTGCAGTTCGTAGCGTGCCAGGCAGGCTTCGACCATTTCCTCGGCCAGCACCAGCAGGCGGTCACCGACGTCCACCAGGGCATAGGTGAATTCCGGGTGCACGTTCAGCGCCTGGTTGGCCGGGATGGTCCACGGTGTGGTGGTCCAGATCACGATGGCGGCCGGCTTGGCCAGCGATGCCAGGCCAAAGGCTTCGGCCAGCTTGGCGTCGTCGGCAGCCGGGAAGGCCACGTCGATGGTCGAGGACTTTTTGTCTTCGTACTCGACTTCCGCTTCGGCCAGGGCCGAACCGCAGTCGAAGCACCAGTTCACAGGCTTGAGGCCCTTGAACACGAAGCCACCCTTGACGATTTCGGCCAAGGCGCGGATCTCTCCGGCCTCGTTCTTGAAGTTCATGGTCTTGTACGGGTTGTCCCACTCGCCCAACACGCCCAGGCGGATGAATTCGGACTTCTGCCCTTCGATCTGCTCGGTGGCGTAGGCACGGCACAGTTCGCGGGTTTTATCCGCGCCAAGGTTCTTGCCGTAAGTCACTTCGACTTTGTGTTCGATCGGCAGGCCGTGGCAGTCCCAACCCGGAACATAAGGCGCGTCGAAACCCGCCAGGGTTTTCGAGCGCAGGATCATGTCCTTGAGAATTTTGTTCAGCGCATGACCGATGTGAATCGTGCCGTTGGCATAAGGAGGGCCGTCGTGCAGGACGAATTTCGGACGATCCTTGCCAATTTCGCGCAACTTTCCGTACAGGCCAATACTGTCCCAGCGCTGCAGGATCTGCGGTTCGCGCTGTGGCAGGCCGGCCTTCATTGGGAAGGCGGTGTCCGGAAGGTTTAGCGTGGCTTTATAGTCGGTCATTTAAGGCTCTTCGGTTAGCGATGGGCGCTAGGTGCGGCTAGTGCACGGGCGGCGGCGACATCCGCATTGATCGCCGTTTTCAACGCCTCAAGGGAGGCGAAACGCTGCTCTTCACGCAGCTTCTGGTGGAAAACCACCGTCAAACGCCGGTCATACAAATCACCGGCAAAATCCAAAAGGTGAACTTCCAGGTGGGCCTTGCCATCACCTGCAACCGTGGGCCTGACGCCTATGTTGGCGACTCCCGGCCACGATTGGCCGTCGATGTCGACGCTCACCAGGTAAACCCCGGTCAGTGGCACACGACGGCGCTTGAGTTGCACGTTGGCGGTTGGCGTACCGAGTTGGCGCGCCAGCTTCTGACCGTGCAATACCCGCCCGGCAATGCGGAACGGGCGACCGAGCAAGCGCTCGGCCAAGGCGAAGTCGGCAGCGGCCAGGGCGTTACGCACCTGGGTACTGCTCACGCGCAGGCCGTCCAGTTCGACGGTTTGCGCGGCTTCGACGGTAAAACCTTGATTCACGCCGGCGTGCTGCAGAAAGTCAAAATCCCCGACGCGGTCGCAACCGAAACGGAAGTCGTCGCCGACCTCCAGGTGCTGTACGCCCAGGCCATCCACCAGAATACGGTCGACGAACTCGGCGGCGCTGAGGCTTTGCAAACGCTGGTTGAAGGCCAGGCAAAGCACACGGTCTACGCCCTCTTCCGCCAGCAACTGCAGCTTGTCGCGCAAACGCGCCAAACGTGCCGGCGCCGTTTCAGGGGTAAAGAATTCCCGTGGCTGCGGCTCAAAAATCACCACGCAGCTGGGCACGCCCAACTCGACCGCGCGTTCACGCAGCCGGCCCAGGATAGCCTGGTGGCCACGGTGAACACCGTCAAAGTTGCCAATAGTGGCGACGCAGCCCCGATGCTCGGGGCGCAGGTTGTGGAGACCTCGAACCAGCTGCATAACGCGCTTCTTGCTCATAAAGTGGTCGATTATAACCACACCCAGCCCCGGACGACAGGCAACAGCGCAGGCCAAATGGATCGAATCGATAAAACAACCGTTTTATCGCGGCAAACTCTCTATCCCAACGACTTGCGATTGAAATCCCGCAGTCGGAAACCCTGCAGCAGCAACATCCCGAAGTACACCACCACGCCTGCGACCACCAACACACCCAGGCGCATGAAGCGCTCCAGCATATGGCCCTGGTCCCAGGCCGGCATAAAGTGCATCAAGCCGAGCAGGACCGCCGACATGGCCGCAACCGCCACCAGCAACTTGAGGGCAAACATGCCCCAGCCCGGCTGCGGTTGGTACATCTGCTGCTTGCGCAGCTGATAAAACAGTAGGCCGGCATTGATGCAGGCGCCGGCGCTGATCGCCAACGCCAGGCCAGCGTGGGCGAGCGGGCCGATAAACACCAGGTTGAGCAGTTGCGTGACGATCAGCGTGAAAATCGCGATTTTGACCGGCGTGCGGATGTTCTGCTGGGCGTAAAAGCCTGGGGCCAGCACTTTGATTACGATAATACCGAGCAGCCCGACGGAATAAGCGACCAGCGCGTGCTGGGTCATCAGTGCGTCATGCGCGTCAAACTGGCCGTATTGGAACAGCGAGACGGTCAACGGCTCGGCCAGAATCCCCAAGGCCAGGGAGCACGGCAGCACCAGCATGAAGCACAGGCGCAGGCCCCAGTCGAGAATGCGCGAGTATTCCTGACGGTCTTTGCTGGCGTAGGTGCGCGCCAGGGTCGGCAGCAGAATCGTGCCCAACGCTACGCCAAGTACGCCGGACGGCAGCTCCATCAGACGGTCGGCGTAATACATCCACGATACCGAGCCTGAAACCAGCAGCGAGGCGAAGGCGGTGTTGATGATCAGCGAAATCTGGCTGACCGAAACGCCAAGGATCGCCGGCAGCATATTGCGCATCACGCGCCAGACGCCGGTGTCCTTGAGGTTCAGGCGCGGCAGCACGAGCATGCCGATCTTTTTCAGGTGTGGCAGCTGGTACAGCAATTGCGCCAGGCCACCGGCCAGCACGGCCCAGCCCAGGGCCATCACCGGCGGATCGAAGTACGGCGTGAGGAACAGCGCGAAAATAATCATGCTGACGTTCAGCAATGTCGGCACGAAGGCCGGCACCGAGAAGCGGTTCCAAGTGTTGAGGATCGCACCGGCCAGGGACGACAGGGAAATCAGCAATATATAAGGAAAGGTCACCCGCAGCAGGTCAGTGGTCAGCGCGAATTTTTCCGGGGTATTGGCGAAACCGGGAGCCGTGGCCCAGATCACCCAGGGCGCAGCGAGCATGCCGGCGATGGTCACCAGCATCAGTACCAGGGTCAGCAGGCCGGAAACATAGGCAATAAAGGTGCGGGTGGCTTCTTCGCCCTGCTGGGTCTTGTATTCGGCCAGGATCGGCACGAACGCTTGGGAAAATGCGCCTTCGGCAAAGATTCGCCGCAGCAGATTGGGCAATTTAAAGGCAATAAAGAACGCATCAGTGGCCATGCTGGCGCCAAAAATGCGCGCCAGCAGGGTGTCACGCACGAACCCCAAAACCCGGGAGATCATCGTGATAGAGCTGACGGCAGCCAACGATTTGAGCAGATTCATTGAAAGAGTTTGCGCCTATAGATAAAGAGCAGGCGAACAAAGCGCCCACTTATGCGATACTGCGCGCCTGCAACAGCACAGAGCCAAAGCTCGCGAGTTTACAGGTCAAGCGCCGGAAATAAATCACCCGCCTCTTCAGATCGACCACTCAGCAGTTCGCATCAGCCGCCCTTGACAACCCATCAAGTCATCGGCATGATTCGCGGCCTATTTTGTTTGCTATTTCCTAAAAAGTCTTTCGAGGAGCTCGACGGTGGCCAACACACCTTCCGCCAAAAAACGTGCAAAACAGGCTGAGAAGCGTCGCAGCCACAACGCCAGCCTGCGTTCCATGGTTCGTACCTACATCAAGAATGTAGTTAAAGCCATCGACACCAAAGACGCTGAAAAAGCCCAAGCTGCTTACGTTCTGGCCGTGCCAGTTATCGACCGTATGGCCGATAAAGGCATCATCCACAAGAACAAGGCCGCTCGTCATAAGAGCCGCCTGAATGGCCACATCAAGGCTCTGAACGTCGCTGCAGCAGCCTAAGTGGTA
The DNA here is from genome assembly GCF_022662395.1 of Pseudomonas sp. MONT-RG-20F-20-E-7-02. Taxonomy (NCBI): domain Bacteria; kingdom Pseudomonadati; phylum Pseudomonadota; class Gammaproteobacteria; order Pseudomonadales; family Pseudomonadaceae; genus Pseudomonas; species Pseudomonas sp. MONT-RG-20F-20-E-7-02. Next base: position 101,988 of record NZ_JAKNQN010000007.1, on the reverse strand, counting down.
ACAACTGCCGCGTAACCCAGGTTGCGTAACAGTTAAGAAATGCCCCGTACCGAAAGGTGCGGGGCATTTTTGTTTGCCTACAGAATCACCACAGCTCTCCTTGTGGGAGCGGGCTTGCCCGCGATGACAGTGTGTCAGTCACCGAATACCTGGCTGATACACCGCTATCGCGGGCAAGCCCGCTCCCACATTTGGGCTGCGGTGCATTTTCAAGGCAAAAAAAACGCCCCGAACCAGTCGGGGCGTTTTGCTACCTATTGATCAAACCACAATCAATGGTGATGACCGCCTTCACCGTGGACGTGGCCGTGGGCCACTTCTTCCTGGGAAGCATCGCGGATGGCAACGATCTTCACTTGGAAGTTCAAGCGCTGGCCAGCCAGGGGGTGGTTACCGTCGACAGTCACGTCGTCGCCGTCCAGGTCGCGGATGGTGACGATCTGCATTTGGCCGTCCGGCGCGGAAGCGTGGAACTGCATGCCCACTTCCAGCTCGTCAACGCCTTCGAACATGCTGCGGCTCAAGGTGCTGACCAGTTCGGCGGAGTATTCGCCGTAAGCATCTTCAGGTTCTACGGCGACGGTCAGTTCGTCACCGACGTTCTTGCCTTCCAGAGCCTTCTCCAGGCCCGGGATGATGTTACCTGCGCCTTGCAGGTAGACCAGCGGCGCGCCGCCGGCGGAGCTGTCGATGACCTCACCAGCGTCGTTGGTCAGGGTATAGTCGATGGAGACAGCCTTGTTAGCGGCGATCGTCATGGGGCGAGACCTTTTGCATAAGAATGAAGAACGGACAAGTCTAAACAAGGATTTGCCCGAAAGCGAACACAACCCGGACAGACGGGGCCGATCAACGGCATCCTTCATCATCGGCTTTCGGCAGGACGACGACCTTCACTGGGTTGCCGAACTGTCCTGCGGCCACACCCAACACCTGCGCCACCAGCCGCCCTGGCAGTCCCGCGGCTGGGTACTCGACCCCGCGCAACGCCTTGAAAAAATAGGCCAACCCTTTGCGTGCGGCTGGTGTGCGCAACAGCGCGAATAACGATAACCTTGGCGTCTGATTCCCGGTAGGTGCTCAGCCATAGAGCGCCACCGAAGCCATGCACCTCCAGAGAATTCGCATGCAGACTTTTTTTATCGCGCCCACCGATTTTGGTGTGGGTCTGACCTCCATCAGCCTTGGGCTGGTGCGTACTCTTGAACGGGCCGGGCTGAAAGTCGGCTTCTTCAAACCGATTGCCCAGCCGCACCCGGGCGACACCGGCCCCGAACGCTCCACCGAACTGGTGGCGCGCACCCACGGCCTGAAACCGCCACAACCGCTGGGCCTGGCCCATGTTGAGCGCATGCTCGGCGACGGCCAGCTCGACGAGCTGCTCGAAGAAATCATCACCCTGTACCAGCAAGCCGCTGTGGGCAAGGACGTGCTGATCGTCGAAGGCATGGTGCCGACCCGCAGCGCCAGCTATGCGGCGCGGGTCAACCTGCACCTTGCCAAGAGCCTCGATGCCGAAGTGATCCTGGTGTCGGCGCCGGAAAACGAAGTGCTGACCGAGCTCTCCGGCCGCGTGGAATTGCAGGCCCAACTGTTCGGCGGCCCCAAAGACCCGAAAGTGCTGGGCGTAATCCTCAATAAAGTGCGCACCGACGAAAGCATGGAAGCCTTCTCGGCGCGCCTCAAAGAGCATTCGCCCCTGTTGCGCAGCGGTGACTTCCGCCTGCTCGGCTGCATCCCCTACCAGCCCGAACTCAACGCGCCGCGCACCCGCGACGTGGCTGACCTGATGGGCGCACAGATCCTCAACGCCGGCGATTATGAAAGCCGACGCATGACCAAGATCATTATCTGTGCCCGCACCATGCGTAACACCGTGGAGCTGCTCAAACCCGGCGTGCTGGTGGTTACCCCAGGCGACCGCGACGACATCATCCTCGCGGTCAGCCTGGCCGCAATCAACGGTGTACCGCTGGCCGGGCTGTTGCTGACCAGCGACACGCTGCCCGACCCACGCATCATGGATCTGTGCCGCGGCGCGTTCCAGGCCGGGCTGCCAGTACTGTCGGTGAGCACCGGCTCCTACGACACCGCCAATCAGCTCAACAGCCTGAACAAAGAGATCCCGATTGATGACCGCGAACGCGCGGAAATCATCACTGACTTTGTCGCCAGCCACCTCGATGCGCGCTGGCTGCACCAACGCTGCGGCACGCCACGGGAGATGCGCCTGTCGCCCGCCGTATTCCGTTATCAACTGATCCAGCGCGCCCAAGCCGCCAACAAACGCATTGTGTTGCCCGAAGGCAGCGAGCCATTGACCGTGCAAGCGGCCGCCATCTGCCAGGCACGCGGCATTGCCCGTTGCGTGCTGCTGGCCAAACCGGCGGACGTGGAAGCCGTCGCCCGCGCCCAGGGCATCGAGTTGCCCGAAGGCCTGGAAATTCTCGACCCGGACCTGATTCGCCAGCGTTATGTCGAACCGATGGTCGCCCTGCGCAAGAGCAAGAGCCTCAACGCGCCGATGGCCGAGCAGCAACTGGAAGACACCGTGGTGATCGCCACCATGATGCTCGCGCTGGACGAAGTGGACGGCCTGGTCTCCGGCGTCATTCACTCCACTGCCAACACCATCCGCCCTGCCCTGCAACTGATCAAAACGGCGCCGGGCTGCACCCTGGTGTCGTCGGTGTTCTTCATGTTGTTCCCCGAGCAGGTGCTGGTATACGGCGACTGCGTGATGAACCCGCACCCGAGCGCGGCCGAACTCGCGGAAATCGCCCTGCAAAGCGCCGACTCGGCTGCCGCGTTCGGCATTACCCCGCGCGTGGCGATGATCAGCTATTCCAGCGGTGACTCGGCCAGTGGCGAAGAAGTGGAAAAAGTTCGTGAAGCCACCCTGCTCGCCCACGAACAGCAAAGCTCGCTGCTGATCGACGGGCCGTTGCAGTACGACGCCGCCGCCAACGAAACCGTCGCACGGCAGCTGGCGCCCAACAGCCTGGTCGCCGGCAAAGCCACGGTGTTTGTGTTCCCGGACCTGAACACCGGCAACACTACGCACAAAGCCGTGCAACGCAGCGCCGATTGCGTAAGCCTGGGCCCGATGCTGCAAGGCCTGCGCAAACCGGTGAACGACCTGCCGCGCGGCGCCCAGGTCGACGACATCGTTTACACCATCGCACTGACTGCGATTCAAGCCGCCAACCGACCTATGGATATCTAAATGCTGGATTTTCTACCTGCCGCCGTGCGCGGGGTGATCGCGTCCTTGTTGTTGGCGCTGAACACGATCCTGCTGTGCTCGTTTCTGTTTATCGTCGCGCTGTTCAAGGCGCTGCCGTTTGCCAAGCGCTTCAGTGAATGGCTGATGAACCACACCCATGAAGCCTGGGTCACCAACAACAAGGGCTGGATGAACCTGGTACGCCGCACGCGCTGGCACCTGACTGGTCTTGAGGGGTTGGACTATCAGCACTCATACCTGGTGACCAGTAACCACCAGAGTTGGGTGGACATCATGGTGCTGCAGTACGTGCTCAATCGACGCATTCGCCCGCTGAAGTTCTTTCTCAAGCAGGAGTTGATCTGGGTGCCGGTGATCGGCCTGGCGTGGTGGGCGTTGGGCTTCCCTTTCATGAAGCGCTACACCAAGGCCTACTTGGAGAAGCACCCGGAGAAGAAAGGCAAAGACCTGGAAACCACGCGCAAGACCTGTGCGAAGTTTCGCGACAACCCGGTGGGCATATTCAATTTTGCCGAAGGCACACGGTTTACGCCGGGCAAGCATGCCCAGCAGAAATCCCCATTTCGCTATTTGCTCAAGCCCAAGGCCGGCGGGATCGCGTTTGTACTGGATGCCATGGGTGAGCAGTTGAAATCACTGGTGAACGTGACGATTCACTACCCTGCCGGGCGCCCGGGGTATTGGGATTTGCTCTGTGGGAATGTGAAGGACGTGGTGGTGCACTTTGAAGAGGTGCAGATTCCGGCCGGGTTTATCGGCAAGAATTATGAACAGGATGGGGAGTATCGGTTGGCGTTTCAGGGCTGGATCAACCAGCTGTGGGAAGACAAGGATGCGTTGCTGGACAAGCTGCACACAGATTTCCCTGCCAGATGATCGTTCCCACGCTCCGCGTGGGGAATGCTTCCGGTGACGCTCCGCGTCACGACTTCAGGAGCGGACGCAGAGCGTCCAGAGCGGCATTCCCACGCAGAGCATGGGAACGATCAGCCCGCCACCGAGTAATCGGTGGCGGGCTTTTTTATGGCGGCGAGGTTTAGATCGCGCCGCGCTGGCGCAACAGTTCCAGCACTTGCTTGACGCTGTCTTCCAGCGACAGGGCCTGGGTGTCGATCACCAGATCGGCATTCAACGGCACGTCGTACGGGAAGGATTCGCCCGGGATGTTATCCCCGCCGGCAGCGTACAAGCCTTGCGGGTCACGCTCGGCGCACACCAGCGGCGAGGCTTGCACGTAAACGGTGAGCAGGCGGTCGGCACCGATCAGCGCCTTGGCCTGTTCGCGGCCTTCGGCATCCGGGGCGACGAACGCAGCCAGGGTCAGCAGGCCGGCTTCGTTGAACTGGCGCGCCACGTGAGCGGCACGACGCCAGTTCTCGGTACGCCCGGCGCGGTCCTGCGGCAAGCCCTTGTTCAGGTCGTGACGCAGGTTCTGGCCATCCAGCACAAATACCGCACGGCCCATGTCGAACAGCTTGCGTTCAACCGCGTAGGCCAAGGTGCTTTTGCCCGCCCCCGACAGGCCGCTGAACAACACGGTGGCCGGCTGCTGGCCAAAGCGCAGAGCACGCTCTTCGGTGGCGACATGAGCAAGGCTGCCGTGCTGCGCTGAACCGCCATGATTGACCGGCGGCGCAATGATCATGCCCGCAGCCACGGTGCCGTTGGTCAACCGGTCGATGACGATAAACGCACCGGTGGTGCGGTTGCTGTCGTAGCCGTCCAGCGCGATGGCGGCGTCGAGGCTGACCTTGACCCTGCCGATCTCGTTCAATTGCAGCGAACTCGCCGGGCCTTCGGCCAGGGTGTTCACGTCCACGCGGTGCACGATGCTGGTGATGGAACCCGGTACGTAGCTGGTGGCGCGCTTGATGTCGTATTTCTTGCCCGGCAGCATCGGTTCTTCGGCCATCCACACCAGCATGGCGTCGAAGGCGTCGGTCACTTGCGGCACGTTGTCGGCATGCACCAGCAGGTCGCCACGGGAGATGTCGATCTCGTCTTCCATGGTCAGGGTCACAGCCTGGCCTGGGCCGGCGTGTTCCAGCTCACCTTCAAAGGTGACGATGGATTTGACGCGGCTGCTCTTGCCCGACGGCAGCACCACGACTTCGTCGCCCTTGTGCACGATGCCGCTGGCCAGGGTGCCGGCGAAACCACGGAAGTTCAGGTTCGGACGGTTGACGTACTGCACCGGGAAACGCAGGTCGGTGTAGTTGCGGTCGTTGGCGATCTCGACGCTTTCGAGAATTTCCATCAGCGACTGGCCGGTGTACCAAGGCGAACGCTCGCTCTTGTTCACCACGTTGTCGCCCTTGAGCGCCGACATCGGTACGAACGCCATGGTGCTCGGCTTGAACGCGATGCCCTCGGCGAACTTCAGGTAATCGGCCTTGATCTGCTCGAACACGCTTTGGTCAAAACCATTGATGTCCATCTTGTTGACGGCCACCACGATGTGCTTGATACCCAGCAGCGAAGCAATAAAGCTGTGGCGACGGGTCTGGGTCTGCACGCCGTAGCGGGCGTCGATCAGGATAATCGCCAGGTCACAGGTAGAGGCACCGGTGGCCATGTTGCGGGTGTACTGCTCATGGCCGGGGGTGTCGGCGATGATGAATTTGCGCTTGGCGGTGGAGAAGTAGCGGTAGGCAACATCGATGGTGATGCCCTGCTCGCGCTCAGCCTGCAGGCCGTCGACCAGCAAGGCCAGGTCGATGTCGTCACCAGTGGTGCCGGACTTCTTCGAATCGCGGGTGATGGCTTCCAGGTGATCTTCGTAGATCATCTTGGAGTCGTGCAGCAGGCGCCCGATCAGGGTGCTCTTGCCGTCGTCGACGTTGCCGCAGGTCAGGAAGCGCAACATTTCCTTGCGCTCGTGCTGGCCCAGGTAGGCGAGGATGTCCTCGCTGATCAAATCAGATACGTGCGACATGACAGCCCCTTAGAAATAGCCTTGACGTTTTTTATCTTCCATCGAGCCTGCACCATCGTGGTCGATGACGCGGCCCTGGCGCTCGGAAGTTCGCGTCAGGAGCATTTCCTGAATGATGTCCGTCAGCGTCTCGGCTTCGGACTCCACCGCGCCCGTCAACGGGTAGCAGCCAAGGGTACGGAAACGTACTTTCTTTTTGACGATTCGGGCTTTGTCTTCGTCGGACAAGTGCTCGAGGATGCGGTCGTCGTCGATCATGATCAACGTGCCGTTCTTTTCGATCACATCGCGCTCGGCGGCAAAATACAGCGGCACAATAGGGATGCCTTCGAGGTAGATGTACTGCCAGATGTCCAGCTCGGTCCAGTTGGACAGAGGGAACACACGGATCGACTCACCCTTGTTGACGTTGCCGTTGTAGACGTTCCACAGCTCCGGGCGCTGGTTTTTCGGGTCCCAGCGGTGCTTGCTGTCGCGGAACGAGTACACACGCTCTTTGGCGCGGGATTTCTCTTCATCGCGACGGGCACCGCCAAAGGCTGCGTCGAAACCATGCTTGTCCAGGGCCTGCTTGAGGCCTTCGGTTTTCATGATGTCGGTGTGCTTGGCACTGCCGTGGGTGAACGGGTTGATGCCCTGCGCCACGCCATCCGGGTTGACGTGGGTGATCAGGTCCAGGCCCAGCTCTTCGACCATTTTGTCGCGGAACTTGTACATCTCCTGGAATTTCCAGCGGGTGTCGACGTGCATCACCGGGAACGGCAGCTTGCCCGGGAAGAAAGCCTTGCGCGCCAGATGCAGCATCACGGCGGAGTCTTTACCGATCGAGTAGAGCATCACCGGGTTGTCGAACTCGGCGGCGACCTCGCGGATGATGTGGATGCTTTCCGCCTCCAGCTGTTTCAGATGCGTCAGTTTGTCGACCATGGCTACTCACGGAAAAACGATCTTATGGACGGCCAGCGGGCCGTGTTCGAGCGAGGCATGCTAGCACAGCACCTGCTTCTATTCAGGGAGCTGGCTAGATCGAAACGGTATATGAATATGCCACTGGGTTTGGCGTGAAACTCGCCCAGCGGTGGGAGCTGGCTTGTGTGGGAGCTGGCTTGCCTGCGATGGCATCCACCCGGTGTGCCAGATGTACCGAGTTGCTCGCATCGCAGGCAAGCCAGCTCCCACATTGGGCCTGCGGCGAGGCCTAGATCGGGTTCGGGCAATCGATGAAAAGGTGTTCCAGGGCAAACCGTCGGGCCAGGTAATCGCCCAACGCCTGGACACCGTAGCGCTCAGTGGCGTGGTGCCCGGCGGCGATGAAACTGATGTCGTTTTCCCGCGCGCTGTGGAAGCTTTGCTCGGAGGCTTCGCCGCTCAAGTACAGGTCGACGCCGGCCGCAATCGCGTCGTCGATGTAGCCCTGGCCACCGCCGGTGCACCAGCCGACACGGCGGATCATTTCGCTGCCTTCGATCAGCAGTGGCTCGCGGCCCATTACGTCCTGCACACGGCGGGCAAAGTCGCGAGGCGACAACGGCTCGGCGAGGGAGCCGACCAGGCCGACGATTTTCGGGTTGCTCGGGTCCAGCGGGCCTTCGACGGTGATGTCCAGTTGGCGGGCCAGTTGCACGTTATTGCCCACCTCGGCGTGCAGGTCCAGCGGCAGGTGATAGGCGAGCAAACTGATGTCGTGTTTAAGCAGGGTTTTCAGGCGGCGCTGCTTCATGCCGGTTATGCACGGGTTTTCGCCTTTCCAGAAATAACCGTGGTGCACCAGCACCAAGTCGGCCTGGGCCTCGACGGCGGCGTCCAGCAGGGCTTGGCTGGCGGTCACGCCGCTGACGATGCGCATCACCTGCGGGCGACCCTCGACCTGCAGGCCATTGGGGCAATAATCGGCAATTTTTGCACTGCCGAGGTAGCGGTCCGCTTCCTCGACGAGGGTGGTAAGGGGGACGGCCATAAAAGACTCCTAAATATCCCGTTCCGAGGCGCTCGCAGCCTCGTATAATGCGCGACATTATGGGCGCTCTCCCGCCCCCTGCAACCTGTCAGGACTTACTTGATGCTCAAGGCACTGCGTTTTTTTGGATGGCCATTGTTGGCTGGCGTGCTGATCGCGATGCTGATTATTCAGCGTTATCCCCAGTGGGTGGGCTTACCCAGCCTGGATGTGAACCTGCAACAAGCCCCGCAAAGCAGCTCGGTGGTGCAAGGTCCGGTGACCTACGCCGACGCCGTGGTCATCGCCGCGCCCGCGGTGGTCAACCTGTACACCACCAAAGTCATCAACAAACCGGCGCACCCGTTGTTTGAAGACCCGCAATTTCGCCGCTATTTCGGCGACAACGGGCCCAAGCAGCGCCGCATGGAATCAAGCCTTGGTTCCGGGGTGATCATGAGCCCGGAAGGCTACATCCTCACCAACAACCACGTGACCACCGGCGCCGACCAGATTGTGGTGGCCTTGCGCGACGGCCGCGAAACCCTGGCCCGGGTGGTCGGCAGCGATCCGGAAACCGACCTCGCGGTGCTGAAAATCGATTTGAAGAGCCTGCCGTCGATCACCATCGGCCGCTCCGAAGGGCTGCGCGTCGGTGATGTGGCGCTGGCCATCGGCAACCCGTTCGGCGTCGGCCAGACGGTGACCATGGGCATCATCAGCGCCACCGGGCGTAACCAGTTGGGGCTCAACAGCTACGAAGACTTTATCCAGACCGACGCGGCGATCAACCCGGGCAACTCCGGCGGCGCGTTGGTGGATGCCAATGGCAACCTGACCGGCATCAACACCGCGATTTTCTCCAAGTCCGGCGGCTCCCAGGGCATCGGTTTTGCGATCCCGGTGAAGCTGGCGATGGAAGTGATGAAGTCGATCATCGAGCACGGCCAGGTGATTCGCGGCTGGCTGGGCATTGAAGTACAGCCGCTGACTAAAGAGTTGGCTGAGTCGTTCGGCCTGACCGGACGCCCAGGCATCGTGGTCGCCGGTATCTTCCGCGACGGTCCGGCGCAGAAAGCCGGCCTGCAGTTGGGCGATGTGATCCTCAGCATCGATGGCGAACCGGCCGGTGATGGCCGCAAGTCGATGAACCAGGTGGCGCGGATCAAGCCGACCGACAAGGTGGCGATCCAGGTGATGCGCAACGGTAAAGAGATCAAGCTGCTGGCGGAAATCGGCTTGCGCCCACCACCGGCGCCGGTGAAAGAAGAGGAATAACAGTGTTGGGAGCCCGTTCGCGGGCTCCTGTAACCTAATATTTCAAAAGAAATCCATTCTCATTAGTCATGTTATATTGTTTCAATATAGACATTGGAACGCTCTATCATGCCGTCTCGAAGAATTGCCCCCATGGCTGGCCTGGCCCTGGGTTTGCTGCTCGACCCCGCCTACGCTGAAGACAACACCGTAGAACTGGACACCATCAGCGTCACCTCCGACGCTTATGAATCCGCCACCGGCCCGGTCACAGGCTACCGCGCCACCCGCTCGGCCAGCGCGACCAAGACTGACACCGCTCTGCGCGACATCCCGCAATCCATCAGCGTAATTCCCGCCACAGTACTCAAGGACCTGGGCAGCACCAGCGTGGAGCGCGCGCTCGAATTTGCTGGCGGCGTGTCCAAGCAAAACAATTTCGGCGGCCTGACGCTTTACGAATACAGCGTGCGCGGCTTCACCACCTCTGAGTTCTACCAGGACGGTTTCAGCGCCAACCGTGGCTACCCGAGCACGCCGGACGCCGCCAACATCGAGCGCATTGAAGTGCTCAAAGGCCCCGCTGCCAGCCTGTACGGGCGCGGCGATCCGGGCGGCACAGTGAATATCGTCACCAAGAAACCCCAACCGCAAGCCTTCACCACCGTGCAAACCAGCGCCGGCAGTTGGGACCGCTATCGCACCGCGCTGGACGTAAACACCCCGCTGGACAGCGAAGGCCGCGTGCTGTCGCGGGTCAACCTGGCAGTGGAAGACAACCACAGCTTTCGCGATCACGTGGATGCCCAGCGCGTCTTCGTCGCGCCATCGTTCAGTTGGCAGTTGAGCCCGGACACGCGCCTGTTAGTGGAAAGCGAATTCGTACGCCACAGCTCAACCTTCGACCGCGGCATTGTCGCGCCGCGCGGTATGTCGCGCTCCACCTTCCTCGGCGAGCCCAACGACGGCAACATCCGCAACCACAACAACCGCCTCCAGGCGGCCCTTGAACATCACCTCAACGACGCCTGGCAACTGCGCCTCGCCAGCCACTACAAACAGGGCAGCCTGTGGGGCGACGCCTCGGAAAGCCGCGCGCTGAACGTCGACGGCCATACCGTCAACCGCCGCTACCGCGAACGCTCCAGCGGTTGGCACGACAGCATTACCCAGCTGGAACTGCGCGGGTTGTTCGACATCGGCAGTTGGCAGCACGAACTGTTGATCGGCACCGAGTACGAGGACTACCGCAAAAAGGAACGCGTGACGGCCATCGGCGGCAGCCTCTACCCCATCGACATCTATAAGCCGGTCTATGGCCAGGCCAAACCCAACGGCGCACGCACCGGCACCGACTTCTTCGAACAGACGAAAAGCCAGGCGCTGAACCTGCAGGACCAGATCGTCTTCACCGACCGCCTGCGCGGTATGCTTGGCGCGCGCTTTGAACACGTCGAACAAAGCACCGATGACTTCGCCCGCAACCACGCCAAAAGCCGGCAAACCCACGACGCCCTTACCCAGCGCGCCGGTTTGCTCTACCAGCTCACCCCGCAAGTCGGGGTGTTCGCCAACGCCTCAACCTCGTTCAAGCCCAACAACGGCCTGGACGCCGGCGGCAAATCCTTCAAGCCGGAAGAAGGCGTGGGCTATGAAGTGGGGATCAAGAGCGAGCTGTTCGACGACCGCTTGAGCACCACCCTCGCCGCCTTCCATATCGACAAGCAAAACGTCCTGGCCCTGGACCCGGCCACCGACACCAACCGCGCCATGGGCAAGGCACGCAGCCAGGGTTTCGACCTGCAACTGACCGGGCAATTGACTGACGCCGTAAGGGTCATCGGCGCCTTCGCCTACATCGATGCCGAAGTGACCAAGGGTGACAAAGCCATCCCCACCGGCAGCCGCATTCTTGGCGTGGCCAAGCGCAGCGGCAGTCTGTTGGGTGTGTATGAGTTTCAGGATGGCCTGTTTCGCGGTTCGGACCTGGGTGCGGCGTTCACCTACGTTGGCGATCGCTCCGGCGAAGCCGGCAGTCGGTTTGAGTTGCCCGCTTACCACACCGTCGACCTGCTGGCGCATTACAAGGCCAGCGACAACGTCACCGTGGGCCTGAACCTCAACAACGTATTTGACGAAAAGTACTACGAGCGCTCCTACAGCAATTACTGGGTCACACCCGGCGAGCCGCGCAACGTCACCGTCAGCCTGACCCTCAATCTATAAAAGGATGCCCCCATGCAAGCCCTGAAATCCCTGGCCGTGCTCGGCCTGCTGTTTGCCAGCCACGTCTCTGCCCACGGCCTGTGGACCGAACAACGGCGCGGCAATATCGAAGTGATCTACGGCCACGGTGCCGAGGACAACGCCTTCAAGGCGCAAAAAATCAGCGGCGCCTGGGCGTATGACGCCAGCGCCAGGATGATTCCGGTCACCGTGGAGCGCCTGGCCGACCACGCACGCCTCAAGCCGCTCAAAGCGCCCGCCGTGTTAGCCGTGGCCCTGGACAACGGCATGTGGTCGCAAACGCCGGACAAGCAGTGGATTAACCAGGGCCGCAGCCACGTACCGGGAGCCATTCAATCAACGCAGACGTTCAAGTACAGCCTGGCGATTTACCAGCCGGGGGCGAAGTTGCCGAAGCTGGATCAAATCAAGCTGCTGATCCTGCCGGAAGTCGACCCGCTGACCGTAGGGCCGGGCCATTCACTGCCGGTGCGGGTGCTGCTGGATGGCAAGCCGGCGGCGGGGATCAAGTTGGTGGGCGATTATCGCAATGCGCCAAACACCTTGAGCACCGAGACCGACAAGGATGGCCGCGCCCAGGTGCTGGTGAGGAATGAAGGGTTGAATGTGATTGCGGCGCAGGTGGAGATCCCGCTCAAAGACAATGCCGATGTAGCGACGCGGGGGTTGTTCAGCTCGCTGACATTCCTGGGTGAGCCACACCACGAATAAACACTACAAAACACCGTGGGAGTCGGGCTTGCCCGCGATGCAGGCACCCTGGTGTATCAGGCACACCAAGGTGATGCTATCGCAGGCAAGCCAGCTCCCACCTTTAGTCCTCGTTTGGCTTGGTCAGAGTGACAACGGCGCGCGCTCGCACAGTGTATTCAGCGCCGCCGCCCACTGCGGATCATCATTAAGACACGGCACCAGCACCAACTCCTCGCCGCCCGCTTCACGGAACTGCTCCAGCCCGCGATCACCAATCTCTTCCAGCGTCTCGATGCAGTCCGCCACAAATGCCGGGCACATCACCAGCAGCTTTTTCACGCCTTGCTGGGCCAAGGCCTCAAGGCGCGCCTCGGTGTAGGGTTCGATCCACTTGGCGCGGCCCAGACGGGATTGAAACGCCACCGACCATTTACCCTCCGGCAAGCCCATGCGCGCGGCAAAATCCCGGGCGACGCTGAAGCATTGCGCGCGATAACAGGTAGCAAGCACCTCCGGCGAGGCGTTCTTGCAGCAGTCCGCATCTTTGAAACAATGCTGGCCGGTAGGGTCGAGCTTTGTCAGATGACGCTCCGGAAGGCCGTGAAAACTCAGCAGTAAATGATCGTATTCCTGCTCTACATACGGCCGGGCGCTCGCCACCAGCGCATCCAGGTACTCCGGCTGATCGTAGAACGGTTGCAGGATCGAGAACTGCACCTTGAGCTTTTTCTCGCGCACCACGCGCCGGGCTTCTTCAATCACGGTGGTCACGGTGCTGTCGGCAAATTGCGGATACAACGGCGCCAGGGTGACTTTCTCAATGCCCTGGGCGGCGAGGCGCGTCAACGTCGTTTCAAGGGACGGTTCGCCGTAACGCATCGCCAATTCCACCGGGCCCTGCGTCCACTGCGCCGTCATTTGCTGTTGCAGGCGACGGCTCAGCACCACCAGCGGCGAGCCTTCGTCCCACCAGATGGACGCATAGGCATGTGCCGACTGCTCGGGGCGCTTGATCAGGATCAGCGACACCAGCAACCGTCGCACCGGCCACGGCAGGTCGATCACGTAAGGGTCCATCAGGAACTGATTGAGGTAACTGCGCACATCGGCCACCGAAGTGGACGCCGGTGAACCCAGGTTGACCAGTAACAACGCGTGATCCGTCATGCAACATCCTATGGCTAGAGGCGGCTGGACAAGTCTTCCAGGGCCGCATGCAACTCAGTGAACTGAAAAGTGAAACCGGCCGCCAGCAGCCGTTCGGGAACCGCCTTCTGACCGCCCAGCAACAACCCGGACAACTCGCCCAGCCCGACCTTCAAGGCAAACGCCGGCATCGGCATAAACGCAGGGCGGTGCAGCACCTGGCCCAAGGTCTTGGCAAAGTCGCGGTTACGCACCGGGTGTGGCGCGCAGGCATTATAAGGACCGCGGGCGTCTTCCTTGTGCAGAAGAAAATCAATCAGGGCGATTTGATCTTTTATATGCACCCACGGCATCCACTGGCGACCATTGCCGATAGGCCCGCCCAGCCCCAGTTTGAACGGCAGCAACAGCCGCGACAAAAAGCCGCCCTTGGCCGCCAGCACCAGCCCCGTGCGCACCTGCACCACACGAATGCCCATGGCTTCGGCGCGCAGGGCGGTTTCTTCCCAGGCGATACACAGCTGGCTGGGGAAGTCGTCCTGCACCGGGCCGCTGGCTTCGGTCAATTCACGCTCGCCGCCGTCGCCGTACCAGCCCACTGCGGAACCGGAAATCAACACCGCCGGTTTCTGCGACAGGCCTTCCATCCACGCAAGCAAGGTTTCGGTGAGGCTGATGCGGCTGCTCCACAGCAATGCCTTGCGTTTTTTGGTCCACGGGCGATCGGCGATGGGCGCGCCGGCCAGGTTGACCACCGCGTCCACGTGGCCGATCACGTCCTGCAAGCGGCCGACCCCCAACACCTCAGGGCCGCACCATTGGGCGACGGTGTCCGGCTCGCGGCTCCACACGGTCAGGCGATGCCCTTGGGCAAGCCAGCGCAGGCAAAGCTGACGCCCGATCAAGCCTGTACCGCCGGTCAGCAAAATGTGCATGGGACACTCCTCATGTAACGTTCGCCGCCGATCACTGGTCTATTTTATAGAGAGGGATCATTTGTAATCCGGCGCAGTTTTTGGTTGAAGCCCAGTGTTTAACCATAGGCCACGCCGTAAGAACAGGTACGCCAAAACTTATACCAAAAAACAATATTGTACAGCTATGGGCGTCGGCGTAGTCTGTACCCAACGGTAAAACGAGGCCTCCCATGACTGTTCCCATCGCGATCATCGGCACCGGCATCGCCGGTCTCTCCGCCGCCCGAGCGTTACAAGACGCGGGGCACGTTGTACAACTCTTCGATAAAAGCCGCGGCAGTGGCGGCCGCATGTCCAGCAAGCGCAGTGATGCCGGCGCGTTGGATATGGGCGCCCAGTACTTCACCGCCCGCGACCGGCGCTTCGTCAACGAAGTGCAACGCTGGCAAAGCAACGGCTGGGTCGAGCAGTGGAAGCCTCAGCTCTACAACTTCAAGTCCGGGCAACTCACGCCCTCCCCCGATGAGCAGATCCGCTGGGTCGGCACGCCGCGCATGAGTGCGATCACCCGTGCGTTGCTGGATGATTTGCCGGTGGAGTTCGGTTGCCGTATCACCGAAGTGTTCCAGGGCAAACAGCACTGGAACCTGCTCGACGCAGACGGCGGCAATCACGGCCCGTTCAGCCATGTGGTGATCGCCACGCCGGCACCACAGGCCACGGCGCTGCTGGCCGCCGCACCCAAACTGGCCAGTGCCGCCGCCGGGGTGAAAATGGACCCGACCTGGGCCATCGCCCTGGCCTTCGACAAACCCCTGGATACGCCCATGGAAGGCTGCTTCGTACAAGACAGCCCTCTGGATTGGCTGGCGCGCAACCGCAGCAAACCGGGGCGCGACACCACCCTCGACACCTGGGTGCTGCACGCCACCAGCACCTGGAGCAAGGCGCACCTCGACCTGCCCAAGGAAGCCGTGATCGAACACCTGCACGGTGCCTTCGCCGAACTGCTGCACAGCGCCATGCCCGCACCGTCCTTCAGCCTGGCGCATCGCTGGCTCTACGCACGACCGTCCAGCGCGCATGAATTCGGGGTGCTGGCCGACGCCGACCTGGGCCTGTACGTGTGTGGCGACTGGTGCCTGTCCGGGCGGGTCGAAGGCGCCTGGCTCAGCGGCCAGGAAGCCGCGCGACGCCTGATCGAGCACCTGCAATGAACCGCATCAATCCCGCCAAGTTGCTGCTGTCAAAGTGGACAGCAGCCGCGCCTCGCAACAAGGAAAAACACTTCCTGGTCACCGAACTGTTTCGTGACGAAGAAGGCACCGTGCTCGAAATCGAGCTGCAAGCCGTCATGACGCGTCGCGCTGAACGCCTGGCCTGGCAAACGCTGCAAAACGCCGAGGCCTGGAAAATCGGCTGGAAGTAGTGCCGCTGAAAATACTTGTACAAAATATTTGACTTGTACAGCATCAAATCTATGATGAGATTTAGTTGTACAAGCCTTCTAGCTTGTATAGGAATTTTTGCAGAGGTTCGGCCATGTCCAGCACCGTCAAACCGAAGATTGCCATCAGCGCCTGCCTGTTGGGCGAAAACGTGCGCTTCAACGGCGGACACAAACAATCCCTGCTGTGCAGCCAGACCCTCGCCGACTACTTCGACTTCGTGCCGCTGTGCCCCGAAGTCGCCATCGGCCTGGGCATTCCCCGCGAACCGATTCGCTTGGTCGGCGACCCTGCCCACCCGCAAGCCGTCGGCACCGTGCACCGCGAGCTGAACGTCACGCAACCACTGGACGACTACGGCCAGCAAATGGCTCAGGAACACACCGATTTGTGCGGCTACATCTTCATGCAGAAATCGCCGTCGTGCGGCCTGGAGCGGGTCAAGGTCTACCGCGACAATGGCACGCCCGTCGACGGTGGCGGGCGTGGCATTTACGCCCAGGCGTTTTGCGCACGTCACCCCAACTTGCCGGTGGAAGAAGACGGTCGGCTGAATGACCCGGTGCTGCGGGAAAACTTCCTGACCCGCGTTTTCGTGTATGCCAGCTGGCAACAATTGCTCGCCGAAGGCCTCACCCGTCACCGCCTGCTGGCCTTCCATTCACGCTACAAATACTTGTTGATGGCCCACAGCCCGGCGCACTACAAAAGCCTCGGCCAGCTGCTCGGCAGCATGGGCAAGGGCATTGATCTCGACGAACTGGCCGCCGGCTATTTCAGCGAGTTGATGATCGGGCTGAAAAAGTGCGCCACCCGTGGCACCCACACCAACGTGCTGCAACACATCAGCGGCTACCTCAAGCAGGCCATCAGCGCCGATGACAAACAGGAAATGCAAACCGTCATTGGCCAGTATCGCCACGGCATCGTGCCGCTGGTGGTGCCGTTGACGCTGCTCAAACATCACTTTCGCCAACACCCGGATCGCTACATCGCGCAGCAGGCCTACCTGCAGCCGCACCCGGAAAACCTCAGCCTGCGTAATGCGATCTAGACCATGAAAGCTGCCCTGCAAGACGAACCCGGCGAAGACATCGCCCAAGCCCTCGAAGACGGTTGGCTGCCGATTCGCGAAGTGGCGCGTCAGACCGGCGTCAACGCCGTGACCCTGCGCGCGTGGGAGCGTCGCTACGGTCTGATCGTGCCCCAGCGCACGCCCAAGGGGCACCGGCTGTTCAGCGCCGACCATGTCCAGCGCATCCACACCATCCTGACCTGGCTCAACCGCGGCGTACCGGTCAGCCAGGTAAAAGGCTTGATTGACTCCGCCCAGGCCAGCCCCGACACCGTCGAAAACGAATGGCACGCCCTGCGCCAGAACCTGCTGAACGCGATCAGCGAACTGGCCGAACGCCGGGTCGACGACGCCTTCAACCAGGCCATGGCGCTGTACCCGCCACGGACTTTGTGTGAGCAATTGTTACTGCCGCTGCTCAAGGAGCTTGAGCAAAGATGGCAGGGCCAATTCGGCGCGCAGATGGAGCGGGTGTTTTTCCTGTCCTGGCTGCGCAGCAAGTTTGGCGCGCGGATTTACCACAACAACCGCCAGCTCCAAGGCCCGCCGCTGTTGCTGGTCAACCATTCCGACCTGCCGCTGGAACCCCACCTGTGGCTCAGCGCCTGGCTGGCCAGCAGCGCCGACTGCCCGGTAGAAGTCTTCGATTGGCCACTGCCGGCCGGCGAACTGGCATTGGCGGTGGAACACCTGCAACCGCGCGCCGTGCTGCTGTACTCGAGCAAGGCCCTCCACTTGTCGGCACTCGGAAAACTTTTGAGCGGCATCAGTTGCCCAATTTTGATTGCCGGACCAACGGTATGCATCCATCAGACCGAGTTGGCCGTATTTACCCGTGACATCCCTGAACTGTTCTTGGCCGAAGACCCGTTGTCGGCCCACCAGCTACTGATCCAGCGTGGAATTGTTTAAATGCATTTGATCTGGCTGCGCACCGACCTGCGCCTACACGACAACACCGCCCTGGCCGCCGCACGCCAGCGAGGCCCGATGGCGGCCGTGTACCTGATCAGCCCCGAGCAATGGCTGGCCCACGATGACGCACCGTGCAAAGTCGACTTCTGGCTGCGCAACCTGCAGCACTTGAGCCACAAGCTCGGCGAGCTGAACATTCCCCTGCTGATCCGCAGCGCCGCCACCTGGGACCAGGCGCCGGGCGTGCTGAGCGCACTGTGCCGGGAGCTGTCGGTTGAGTCGGTGCACGTCAACGAGGAATACGGCATCCACGAGAGCCGCCGCGATGCTGCTGTGGCCAAGGCCCTGGAAGCGGGAGGCGTGACGTTCCACAGCTACCTGGACCAACTGTTTTTCCAACCCGGCAGTGTGCTGACCAAAACCGGCACCTACTTCCAGGTCTTCAGCCAGTTCCGCAAAGTCTGCTACACGAGCCTGCACAGTGCCTTGCCGCGCGTGGTGGCAACCCCCAAAGCCCAGGCCAGGCTGGACCTGAAAAGCGACCCCATTCCAACGCAGGTTGAAGGCTTCGAGCCGCCCAGCGAAACCCTGCGCGCCCTCTGGCCGGCCGGTGAAGACGAAGCCCGGCGCCGCCTCGACGCCTTCGCCGACCAGCAGATCAGCTACTACAAAGACGAGCGTGATTTCCCGGCCAAGCCCGGCACCAGCCAGCTTTCCGCTTACCTCGCCGCCGGTGTGGTTTCACCGCGCCAATGCCTGCATGCCGCCTTGCAAAGCAACCAGGGTGAGTTCGAAAGCGGCGACATCGGCGCAATTACCTGGATCAACGAACTGCTGTGGCGCGAGTTCTACAAGCACATTCTGGTGGGTTACCCACGGGTTTCTCGCCACCGTGCGTTTCGCCCCGAGACCGAAGCCGTGGCCTGGCGCAATGCGCCCAAGGACCTCGCCGCGTGGCAAGAGGCGCGCACAGGCCTGCCGATCATCGACGCCGCCATGCGCCAATTGCTGGAAACCGGTTGGATGCACAACCGCCTGCGCATGGTGGTGGCAATGTTCCTGACCAAGAACCTGCTGATCGACTGGCGTGAAGGCGAGCGTTTCTTTATGCGTCACCTGATCGACGGCGACCTGGCTGCCAACAACGGCGGCTGGCAGTGGAGCTCATCCACCGGCACCGATTCGGCGCCGTATTTCCGGATTTTCAGCCCGTTGAGCCAGTCGGAGAAATTCGACAGCGAAGGCGTATTCATCAAGCACTGGCTGCCGGAGCTGGCCGCGCTGAATAAAAAGGAAGTGCACAACCCCGAAGCGGTCGGCGGCCTGTTTGGCGTAGCGGACTACCCGCGCGCGATTGTCGACCTGAAAAAATCCCGCGAGCGCGCATTCGCCGCCTTCCGCAGCCTGCCTTCACGCCAGGAGGTCGCCGAGCATGAGTGACTTCCTGCGCAGGTTCGCCCAGGCCTTTGCCACGCTGGACAAGCACAACCTGCACCTGCTCGACAGCCTGTACAGCAAAGACATCGCCTTCGCCGACCCACTGCACGAAGTGCATGGGCTACCTGCGATGCACCGCTACTTCACTGAGCTGTACAGCAATGTCAGCCAACTGCGCTTCGACTTCCACGGCTTCGACCAAGTGGCCGACGGCGAAGGCTACCTGCGCTGGAAGATGAGTTTTTGCCACCCGCGGCTGAACAGCGGCCAAGTGATCCGGGTGGAAGGCTGCTCGCACCTGCTGTGGCGCGACAAGGTCTACCGGCATCGCGATTATTTCGACGCTGGCGCTTTGCTCTATGAACACCTGCCGGTACTCGGCCGTGTTGTCAGTTGGCTGAAAAGGAGAGTCGGATGAGCCACTCATTGCCCCGTCGTTATTGGCTGACCGGCGCCAGCAGTGGCATCGGCGCCTCACTGGCCGTTGAGTTACTCAACAGCGGCGCTCATGTTGCGCTCAGTTCACGCACCAAAGGCCCGCTGCAAGCCCTCGCCCAACGCTACCCAGGCCAAGTGCTGGTGGTGGCCGGCGACCTCACCAACAGCCAGACCGTGCGCGAAATCGGCGAACAAATCGAAGCAGCCTGGGGCTCACTGGACACGGTGATCCTCAACGCCGGCACCTGTGAATACGTAGACGCGCGGCAGTTTGACGCGTCTATCGTCGAGCACGTGGTACGCACCAACCTGCTCGCAAGTAGCTATTGCATCGAAGCGGCGCTACCGCTGTTGCGCAAAGGGCAAACGCCACACCTGGTCGGCGTGGCCAGCGCCGTGACCTACCTGCCGATGCCACGCGCCGAAGCCTATGGCGCGTCCAAGGCCGGGCTGCGCTACCTGTTCGAGTCGCTGCGCATCAGCTTGTCGCCCGAGAACATTGACGTCACGGTGATCAGCCCGGGCTTTGTCGACACGCCGTTGACCGAACGCAATGACTTCCCGATGCCCTTGAGCTGGTCCGCCGACAAGGCCGCGCGGCATATTTTCGCCAAGCTGGATAAACGCCCGCTGGAAATCGCCTTTCCCGCGCTGTTTATCGCCACCCTGTGGCCGCTGTCGAAGCTGCCCAACCGTGCGCAACTGATCATCGGCAAACGCATGTTGCGCAGCCCGCCGCCGCGGAAGGACGACCTGTGAAGATCGCCATTATCGGCAGCGGCATCGCCGGGCTCACCAGCGCCTACCTGCTCAGCCGCCGCCACGACATCACCCTGTTCGAAGCCGGCGAGCGCATCGGTGGGCACACCCACACGGTCAACGTGACGGTCGAGGGTGAACGCTACGCGGTGGACACCGGTTTTATCGTGTTCAACGACTGGACCTACCCCAACTTCATTCGCCTGCTGGGGCAGATTGGTGTCAGCTTCAAACCCACAGAGATGAGCTTTTCGGTGTGCGATCAAAACGCAGGCTTCGAATACAACGGCAATAACCTCAACAGCCTGTTTGCCCAGCGCCGCAATATTTTGTCGCCGGGATTCTGGGGCATGTTGCGCGACATCTTGCGCTTCAACCGCCAGGCGCCGCTGGACCTGCAAGAGCAACGCATCAGCGCCGACATGACGCTGGGCGATTACCTCGAAGCCGGCGGTTACGGCGAGCGTTTTATCCGGCACTACATCGTGCCGATGGGTGCGGCGATCTGGTCGATGTCCCTGACCGACATGCTCGGCTTTCCGCTGCAGTTCTTTGTACGCTTCTTCAAGAACCACGGCTTGCTCTCGGTGAACAACCGGCCGCAATGGTGCGTGATCGAAGGCGGCTCCAGCAGTTACATCGAACCGCTGACACGCAGCTTTCGTGAGCGGGTGCGCCTCAATTGCCCTGTGCATAAAGTCGAACGCACAGAGGCCGGCGTAGTTATCCACAGCGTCGCCGGCAGCGAGGCATTTGATCGGGTGGTATTCGCCTGCCACAGCGACCAGGCACTGGCACTGCTGGCCGACCCAAGCCAGGCAGAACAGGAGATTCTCGGTGCCCTGCCCTACGCCGACAACGACGTGGTGCTGCACACCGACACGCGCCTGCTGCCCGACCGCAAACTCGCCTGGGCCAGCTGGAACTACCGGCTCACCGGCGATGCGCAAACCCAGGCTGCCGTGACCTACGACATGAACATCCTGCAAGGCATCGACAGCGCCACCACCTTTTGCGTCAGCCTTAACCAGACGCCGATGATCAACCCGCTGAAGATCCTCGCGCGCTACACCTATGCGCATCCGCAATACAGCCTGGCGGCGGTCGCCGCGCAAGCACGCTGGGAAGAATTGGCGGGTGCGCGCAACACCTTTTATTGCGGCGCCTACTGGGCCAACGGCTTCCATGAAGACGGCGTGGTCAGCGCTTTGCGCGTGGCCCAGGCCTTTGGCGAAACCCTATGAACAGCGCCCTGTACAGCGGCTGGATCGCCCATCGCCGGTTTGCGCCCAAGGCCCACGCCTTTCGCTACCGCATCGGCTTGCTTTACCTGGATTTAAGCGAAGAAGACCAAGTGCTCGGGCTGTCGCCCTTGGCTGGCGCGGGTCGCCTGGCACCCTTCGGTTTTCGCCAGCAGGATTACCTGCGTGAATTCACGCGCCACGGCATGAGCTTGAGCGATGCCGTGCGCCAGGAAGTCGGCAAGGCGCTGGGGCGTGAGCCTCAGGGCGTTATCTGCCTACTGACCCAGGCCCGCAGTTGGGGCCTGGCTTTTAACCCGGTGAGTTTCTTCTACTGCTTCGAGGCCGATGGGCAACTGGCCGCGATCCTGTGTGAAGTGACCAACACCCCGTGGCGCGAGCGTTATCACTACGTGCTGCCGGCCCAGGCCCTCGGCGCGAATGAACACCAGCACTTTGCCGTGGCCAAGGCTTTCCATGTGTCGCCGTTTTTACCGCGTGACCTGGAATACCGCATGAGCTTCAGCCCGCCCGCCGCCAAGCTCGGCGTGCACATGGCCGACTGGCAGGGCGACCTGAAAGTCTTCGACGCCACCTTGAGCCTGCACAAAGAAGCGCTGAGCCGCGCCAGCCTGCATCGCTACCTGTGGCGCTTCCCGTGGATGACCGCCAAGACCTGCCTGGCGATTTACTGGCAGGCCATGCGCCTGCTGCTCAAACGCACACCGATTTTTTCCCATCAGGCCGCCGATGGCGCCTCTCGCACCGCAGTCGGGTATACCAAGGATCGCCGCCATGAAATCCCCTAGCTTATCGGTCAAGACCAACCGCCTGAACGTCAACGGCCTGACCAGCGCACTGCTGCGCAAGGCCGTGCTGCGCCAACTCAGCCAACTGCGCCACGGCCAGTTGGTGGTGATCGAAGACGGTGAGCGCCAGGTGTTCGGCGCACGCGAAGCGCACCTGCTGGGGGAAATCCAGATTGTTGATTCGGCCGTCTGGGGGCTGGTGGCCGCCAACGGTTCGATCGGCGCCGGCGAGGCCTTTATTCACGGTTACTGGACCACCCCGGACTTGACCGCCGTGGTGCGCGTGATGGTCAGCAACCTGGACGTGCTCGACGCCATGGAAGGTGGCCTGGCGCGCCTGGCCCGCCCGTTCACCCAAGGCCTGCACTGGCTCAACCGCAATACGCGCAAGGGCTCGCAGAAAAACATCGCCGCCCACTACGACCTGGGCAATGACCTGTTCGAAGAATTCCTCGACCCGACCATGATGTACTCGGCGGCGCAATTCCTGACGCCCGAGGACACCCTGGAACAGGCGCAGTTGAACAAGCTGGAACGCATCTGCCAGAAACTCGCGCTCAAGCCCACTGATCACTTGCTGGAAATCGGCACCGGCTGGGGCAGCATGGCGCTGTATGCGGCGCAGCATTACGGCTGCAAAGTCACCACCACGACCTTGTCCAAAGAGCAGTTTGCCTACACCGAGAAACGCATCGAGGCCTTGGGTTTGCAGGGCCAGGTAACCCTGCTGCTGCAGGACTATCGCGACCTGACCGGCCAGTACGACAAGCTGGTGTCCATCGAGATGATCGAAGCGGTGGGCCATCGCTTCCTGCCGACCTACTTCAAGCAGTGCGCGCACCTGCTCAAAAGTGACGGGCTGATGCTGCTGCAAGCCATCACCATTCGTGAGCAGCGTTTTGAACAGGCCAAGAACAGCGTCGACTTCATTCAGCGCTACATTTTCCCCGGTGGCGCCCTGCCCTGCGTGCAGAACATGCTGCACATCGTCAGCCGCGACACCGACATGAACCTGCTGCACATGGAAGACTTCGGCCTGCACTACGCGAAAACCCTGCGCCTGTGGCATGAGAACTTTCGCCGCGCCCATGGCCGTCTCACCGAGTTGGGCTACGATGAGTACTTCCTGCGCTTGTGGGAATTCTACTTGTGCTACTGCGAAGGCGGCTTTATGGAACGTACGATTGGTACTGCGCAACTGCTGCTGGCCAAGCCGGCGGCGATCAACCCGCCGTTGCTCGGGCGTTTCAGTGCTTAAACGGCTGGCGAATGCCGTGCTGTTTCAGTGCGGCTGGTTTGCCTGCGTGCTGGGCGGTGACGGCCGCTGGCTGTGGGTGGTCGCCGCCGTGCTGGCCATCCACCTGCTGTGGATAAGTTCATGGTCTGCAGAGGGGCAAATTATCCTCGCCGTGACCTTGCTGGGCACCGTTATCGACACCTCGTTGCGCACCTTTGGCGTGTTTCATTTCAGTTTTCCGGGGCCGCTGATTCCGTTCTGGCTGGTGCTGCTGTGGGCGCTGCTCGCCACCACGCTGCGCCATTGCCTGGCCTGGAGCGCACAGCCCTGGTGGCGCGCCAGTTTATTGGGCGCCGTCGGTGGGCCGCTGTCGTATTACGCCGGTAGCCAATTGGCCGGTGTGAGTTTCGGCTATGGCACGGCGCCTACCCTGATCGGCCTGGCGCTGCTGTGGGGGCTGCTGTTTCCCGTGCTGCACTGGATTGCACGGCAATTGGGGCACTGACGCCCGTCAGAGCATTCACACCTACCTGACCCGCTTGGCTTACACTGCGCGTCTATGACCAACATTCCCCACACTCAAATCACCGAACCCGCCGTGACCTGCTCAACGTGCGCGGCCTGCTGCTGCCAGCTGGAAGTGATGCTGATCACCGACACCGGCGTGCCGGAACGCTACATCGATACGGATGATTGGGGCGGCGAAGTGATGCTGCGCCTGGATGACGGCTGGTGTGCGGCGCTGGACCGGGACACGATGATGTGCACGATCTACGAGCGTCGGCCGCTGATTTGCCGGGAGTTCGAGATGGGTGCGCCGGAGTGTCTGACCGAGCGAGAAGGGATTGCGACGGCGTATCGCTGATCCTGAGGTAGATGAAAATCAAAATGTGGGAGCTGGCTTGCCTGCGATAGCATCACTTCGGTGTAACTGATAGACCGAGGTGTCTGCATCGCAGGCAAGCCAGCTCCCACATTAGTCAGCAGGTGCCAGATGATTTACAACGGCAAGGTGTAGTGCAACGAGTAGCTCTCTACCCCATCGTTGTTGCTGCTGATGCCGGCGTTGGAATAGTGCGTGGCGCGAATGCCCACTTCATGCCCACCGGCAAAGCGCAAACCAAAGCCCAGACGGTCTTCGAACTGGAAGGCCTGGCCAATGTTGTTGTCTTCCAGACGCGTGCGCGAGAACACGGCCACGCCGATCCCGGCTTCGATGTAGGGCTTGACCTTTTCCCCGGCAAACTCATACACAAACACCGGCGAAAACGACAGGCTGCTTGCGCCCGCGCGCTTGTCGCCATCCCAATAGGTGTAAGCGCCACTCCAATAGCCGGTCAGTCGACCGGTATCGCTCTGCCACCAGCTTTTATCCCAATCCGACGTCAACCCGAGCCGATAGGTCATGGTCGAATCGCTGGTGCTCCCCACACCGAACTCCAAACCGGCAGCTTGAGCCGAAACAGAGTGCCCTACTACGACGGCCGCAAACGCAGCCAAACAGAACAAGCGCTTCATAAGAAACAGTCCTTTGAGACGAGGTTGTATATTTTTGTACAGGCTAACTCGCTATAGAAGCCAACGCAGAGCCAGAAGTTCAGCGTCTGATCGCGTTATTTCACAAAATTTTCACGCGTCGAAGCTTCGCACAACTCCGGGATACTTCCATAGAGTCGGTAGGATATTTCTTAGGTGATCGACATCACCACTGGTCCAGAACTGCGTAGGTTCAGGGTTGCCGGCGGCCAACAGGTCACGCTCGCTCAACAAACGCTTGAGCTGACGCGCCACGGCGGCGCCGGTGTCGATCAGGATGATGCTGGGGGGAAGCATCTGTGCCAGGAGTGGCTTGAGGAAGGGGTAGTGGGTGCAGCCGAGAATAATCGTGTCGCAACCCGCGCTGAGCAGCGGGTCGACATAACCTTGCAACATCTGGCGCAACGCGGCGCTGCCAAGGTCGCCGGTCTCAATCAACTCAACCAAGCCCGGGCAGGGCTGAGTGATGACGCGCACATCGGTGGCAAAACGGTCGAGCAACGCCGCGAACTTGGCGCTTTGCAGGGTGCCTGTGGTGGCAAGTACACCGACCACGCCACTGCGAGTGGCGGCCGCCGCCGGTTTGACGGCGGGCTCCATGCCCACCAATGGCCAGTCAGGGTAGTCCTGTCGCAAATCGGCGACAGCGGCGACAGTCGCCGTGTTACAGGCAATCACAAACGCCTTGGCGCCTTGCTTGCGGAAAAACTCGGCGACGCGCCGGGAGCGCTCGAGAATGAACGCCGGGGTTTTCTCGCCGTAGGGAATGTTACCGCCGTCAGCCACGTACAGCAGTGACTCATGGGGCAGTAACTGTTGGATTTCATCCAGTACCGATAGGCCGCCGACGCCGGAATCGAACACACCGATGGGCGCGTCCTTAACCACGCTCAGCTCCACACACGCTGCAACCCGGGTCGCGCTTGACGCGTAATTCGCGAAAGCGTGTGGTCAAGGCATCGATCAGCAACAAGCGACCCACCAGCGGCTCACCGAAACCGGCCAGCAGTTTCAAGGCTTCCAGCGCTTGCAGGCTGCCGACCACGCCCACCAACGGGCCGACGACGCCGGCTTCGCTGCAGGTCAGTTCGGTGTCGCTGCCGTGCCCGTATAAACAGTGGTAGCACGGGCTGTCGGCGCGGCGCGGGTCAAACACCGACAATTGCCCTTCAAGGCGAATCGCAGCGCCACTGATCAGTGGCTTGGCGGCAGCGACACAGGCGGCGTTGACGGCTTCGCGGGTGGAGAAGTTGTCGCTGCAATCGAGCACTACGTCCACCGCTGCCACCGCCGCTGCCAGGGAGTCCGCGTCCAGCGCGGTGCGATGGGCGAGCAGAGTGACTTCGGGGTTGATGGCGCTCAGGCGGCGCATGGCCGAATCGACCTTGGTCTGCCCGACGCTGTCAGTGTCGTGGATGATCTGGCGTTGCAGGTTGGTCAGGTCGACGGTGTCGAAATCGGCCAAATGCAACTCGCCCACACCGGCGGCGGCCAGGTAAAGCGCGACAGGCGCGCCCAGGCCACCGAGGCCAACGATCAATGCACGCGCGTTTTTCAGGCGCAACTGGCCTTCGATGTCGACATGCTGCAACAGAATCTGTCGGCTATAGCGCAACAGCTCCTGATCGGTCAGCACGGCCGGCGCCCCAGGGTGATGCGTTCGTGGCCACCGAGGTCGACGCGGCTGTGTACGTCTTCAAAGCCCTCGCCCAGCAACAGGTCACGCACGGCCGCAGCCTGATCGTAGCCATGCTCAAGCAATAGCCAACCGCTGGCGTTCAAGTGGGCCGGGGACTGGGCGATGATCAAGCGCAAATCGTCCAGGCCATCATGGCCGGCCACCAAGGCGCTGGCCGGTTCAAAGCGTACGTCGCCTGCGACCAGATGCGGGTCGTTGTCGGCAATGTAAGGTGGGTTGCTGATGATCAGGTCGAACGTCTGGCCTTGCAGCGCGCTGAACCAATGGCTGTTCAGCACCGTGGCGTTCTTCAGGTGCAGGCGCTGGCGGTTGCGCTCCGCCAGGGCCACGGCTTCCAGCACGCGGTCAACCGCGGTGACCTGCCAAACCGAGCGCTCGCTGGCCAGGGCCAGGGCGATGGCACCGCTGCCGGTGCCCAGGTCGAGAACCTTGGCAGGCGTGGCAGGCAGCAGTTCCAATGCGGCCTCCACCAGCAATTCGGTTTCGGGACGCGGGATCAGCGTGTGCGGCGCGACCTCCAGGTCCAGTTTCCAGAAGCCTTGCTGGCCGAGGATATATGCCACCGGCTCACCACCACGGCGGCGTTGCAGGTAGTTGGCAAAGGTCAGCGCGGCTTCGCTGCTGACGATTTTTTCCGGCCAGGTGTGCAGGTAGCTGCGCGATTTGCCCAAGGCAGCGGCCAGCAACAGTTCCACATCCAGGCGCGCGGTAGGCGAGTCGGGCAGGTCGGCGGCGCGCAGCAAGCTGGCAATGATGGTCATTTATTCACCTATCGCCGCCAATTGATCGGCCTGGTACTCGGCGAGCAAGGGCTCGATCACCGCATCCACGCCACCGGCGAGAATCTCGTCGAGGGAATACAGCGTGAGGTTGACCCGGTGGTCGGTCACCCGGCCCTGGGCAAAATTGTAAGTACGAATGCGTTCGGAGCGGTCGCCGGAACCCACCAGCAGCTTGCGCTCGCTGGCAATCGCGTTGGCGGCGGCGCTGGTCTGCTGGTCGTTGAGTTTGGCCGACAGCCAGGACATGGCCCGCGCACGGTTCTTGTGCTGGGAACGTTCTTCCTGGCACTCCACCACAATGCCCGACGGCAAGTGCGTGATGCGGATGGCCGAGTCGGTCTTGTTGACGTGCTGGCCACCGGCGCCCGACGAACGATAGGTGTCGACACGCAAGTCCGCCGGGTTGATCTCGATGGCTTCCTGCTCGTCCGGCTCAGGCAACACGGCCACGGTGCACGCCGAGGTGTGGATACGGCCCTGGGATTCCGTCGCTGGCACCCGCTGCACGCGGTGGGCGCCGGATTCGAATTTGAGTTTGCCGTAGACGTTGTCGCCTTCAACCCGGGCGATGACTTCTTTATAGCCGCCGTGTTCGCCTTCGTTCTCGGACAGAATCTCGACACGCCAGCCGCGACGCTCGGCGTAGCGCGAATACATGCGGAACAGGTCACCGGAGAAAATCGCCGCCTCGTCGCCACCGGTGCCGGCGCGGATTTCGAGGAACACGTTGCGCCCGTCGTTAGGGTCTTTGGGCAGCAACATGCGCTGCAGATCGCCTTCCAGCTCGGCGAGTTTTTCCTTGGCTTCGCGAACTTCTTCCACGGCCATTTCGCGCATGTCCGGGTCGCTGTCCTTGAGCAGCGCCTGGGCGCCTTCGAGGTCGGCTTGCACTTTGGTCAGGTGCTTGTAGGTGGCCACAATCGGCTCAACTTCGGCGTATTCCTTGGAATAGGCACGGAATTTGGTTTGATCGGAGATGACCTCGCCATCGCCGAGCAAGGCGGTCAGTTCTTCGAAACGGTCCTGGAGCACGTCCAGTTTATTGAGCAGTGACGCTTTCATTGCGGTTTTTTATCCGAAGAGCTATCTGACGCGCCCTCACCGAGGGCAAAGAGTTCCTGGGCCATGGCCAGCGCATCGAGGCGGCCTTCGGCGGTAAGCTTTTTTAACTGAACGCTGGGGGCGTGGAGCAATTTGTTGGTCAGGCCACGCGCCAGTTGCATCAGCACCTCTTCGGCGCCGCTGCCGTTGGCCAGCATCCGCTGGGCCTTGATCAACTCTTCGTCGCGCAGGCGTTCGCCCTGCTGACGATAGGCCTTGAGCACGTCGACGGCCGCCAGTTCACGCAGGCGCACCATAAAGTCTTCGGCGCCGGTGCTGACCATTTCCTCGGCGGCCTGGGCAGCGCCCTGGCGACTCTTGAGGTTTTCGGCAACCACTTCGTGCAGATCGTCGACGCTATAGAGGTAAACGTCGTCCAACTCGCCGACTTCCGGCTCGATATCGCGGGGAACGGCGATATCCACCATAAAGATCGGTTTGTGCTTGCGCAGCTTCAGCGCGCTCTCTACCGCGCCTTTGCCGAGGATCGGCAGTTGGCTGGCGGTGGAGCTGATCACAATATCGCTGCGCACCAGTTCGGCCGGAATGTCCGACAGCAACACCGCGTGGGCGCCGAACTGCTCGGCCAGGATGCTGGCGCGTTCCAGCGTACGATTGGCGACCACAATACGCTTCACACCCAGTTCGTGCAGATGACGGGCGACCAGGGTGATGGTTTCACCGGCGCCGATCAGCAGGGCCTGGCTGCGCTGCAAGTCGCTGAAAATCTGTTTGGCCAGGCTGACGGCGGCAAATGCCACGGACACCGGGTTTTCACCGATGGCCGTGTCGGTGCGCACTTGCTTGGCGGAATTGAAGGTGGCCTGGAACAAGCGACCCAGCAACGGACCGACAGTGCCGGCCTCGCGGGCCACGGCGTAGGCGGACTTCATCTGGCCGAGGATCTGCGGCTCGCCCAGCACCAGCGAGTCGAGCCCTGCGGCGACGCGCATCATGTGACGAACTGCCGCATCCTCTTCGTGCACATAGGCACTGGCGCGCAGGTCATCGAGGCTCAAATGGTGATAATCGGCCAGCCAGCGCAGCACCACATCCGCTGAAAGATGTTCCTGCTCTATATAAAGCTCACTGCGATTGCAGGTCGAAAGGATCGCAGCTTCGCGGCTGTCGGTGATCCGGCAGAGCTGCTGCAAGGCCTCAACCAACTGCTCTGGCGTGAACGCCACGCGCTCGCGCACGTCTACGGAAGCAGTCTTGTGGTTAATACCGAGTGCGAGGAAGGCCATTCAATATCGCTGATGATGTCGGGAAGCCGACAATTGTCCTACTTCGAATGATTCAGAACAACCACCGTAGGCTATTGTCCTAATGCCTTGTGTCTATAAAGGCACCAACTGAGACTCGGTTATGTTTGGCCGAAGGCTTGTGTCATGATGATCCGACCGCAGGTTAGTCGTCCTCTTCCTATATGAATAGATCTTCCGCGTTGCTCCTTGCTTTTGTCTTCCTCAGCGGCTGCCAGGCCTTGGCCCCCGTGTCGCCGGACGGTACGCCGCCGGTAGAAGACAGCACCCCCGCCCCTGAA
Organism: Pseudomonas sp. MONT-RG-20F-20-E-7-02; assembly: GCF_022662395.1. Classification (NCBI taxonomy): domain Bacteria; kingdom Pseudomonadati; phylum Pseudomonadota; class Gammaproteobacteria; order Pseudomonadales; family Pseudomonadaceae; genus Pseudomonas; species Pseudomonas sp. MONT-RG-20F-20-E-7-02. The sequence continues at coordinate 71,587 of NZ_JAKNQN010000007.1, read as the reverse complement.
AAGCCCAAGGTTTATTCCTCGTTCAATGAAGAAACGATCTACAGCCTGCTGACCGCGGAACTCGCCGGCCAGCGCAATCGCTTCGATATTGCCCTGGATAACTACGTGACCCAGGCCATCAATACCCAGGACCCGGGCATTTCCGAGCGTGCGTTTCGCATCGCCGAATACCTGGGTGCCGATCAGGCCGCGCTGGACACCTCGCTGATCTGGGCGAAAAACGCGCCGGACGACCTGGAAGCGCAGCGTGCAGCGGCCATCCAACTGGCGCGCGCGGGGCGCTATGACGACTCCATGGTTTATATGGAGAAAGTCCTGCAGGGCAAGGGCGACACCCATTTCGACTTCCTCGCGCTGTCGGCTGCCGACACCGACCAGGACACGCGCAATGGCCTGATGAAGAGTTTCGACCGCCTGCTGCAAAAGCATCCAAAGAACAGCCAGCTGATTTTCGGCAAGGCGTTGCTGCTGCAACAGGATGATGAAGCCGACGCGGCCCTGAAGTTGCTGGAGCAGAACCCGCCGGACGACGGCGAGATCGCGCCGATTCTGCTGCGCGCACGCCTGCTGCAGAACCTTAATCGCGGCAAGGAAGCGATTCCGCTGCTGGAAAAAAGCATCAAGAAGTATCCGGACGACAAGCGCCTGCGCCTGACCTATGCGCGCACGCTGGTTGAGCAGGACCGCATGGAGGACGCCAAAGTGCAGTTCGCCAACCTGGTCCAGCAATACCCGGACGATGACGAATTGCGCTATTCCCTGGCATTGGTGTGCCTGGAAGCCAAGGCGTGGGATGAGGCCAAGGGTTACCTGGAAGAGCTGATCCAGCGCGAAAGCCACGTGGACTCGGCACACCTGAACCTGGGCCGTATCGCTGAAGAGCGCAACGACCCGCAGGCGGCATTGCTTGAGTACGCTCAGGTCGGCCCCGGCAATGACTATCTGCCGGCCCAGTTGCGCCAGGCCGATATCCTGATGAGCAATGGCCGCACCGACGAGGCGGAAAAACGCCTGGCCGCGGCGCGCGATGCCGAGCCGGATTACGCGATCCAGCTGTACCTGATCCAGGCCGAGACCTTGTCCGCCAACAAGCAGGGCGAGCGCGCCTGGAAGTTGCTGCAACAAGCGTTGCTGCAATACCCCGACGACTTGAACCTGCTGTACACCCGCGCCATGCAGGCGGAAAAACGCAATGACCTGGCGCAGATGGAAAAAGACCTGCGCCTGATCATCAAGCGCGACCCGGACAACGCCATGGCGCTGAACGCCTTGGGCTACACCCTGTCCGACCGTACGACGCGCTACGCCGAAGCCAAGGTGTTGATCGAGCAAGCCCACAAGCTCAACCCGGAAGACCCGGCCGTACTCGATAGCCTGGGTTGGGTAAATTACCGCCTGGGCAATCTCGACGAAGCCGAGCGTTTGCTGCGCCAGGCACTGGAGCGCTTCCCCGATCAGGAAGTGGCCGCTCACCTGGGCGAAGTGCTCTGGGCCAATGGCAAACAGCGCGAAGCGCGACAAATCTGGGAAAAATTCCTCAAGGAACAACCCGAAAGCCCCATCCTGCGCGGCACCATCAAGCGCCTGACCGGATCCGAGACCCTTTAAGCTTATGTTCTTGCGCCACGTTATTGTTTTCAGCTTCATCGCCTTGCTCGCCGGTTGCGCGGGTTTCGGCGCCCGCGAATCCGTTGAAGGCCAGGGCAACCCGGCGCAATGGAAACAGCACAAGGACCAGCTCAGCAGCATCGATGGCTGGCAGATCGAAGGCAAGGTCGGGGTTCGCGCGCCAAAAGATTCCGGCAGCGGCACCTTGTTCTGGCTGCAACGCCAGGACTATTACGACATTCGCCTCTCCGGCCCGCTTGGCCGAGGCGCTGCACGCCTGACTGGTCGCCCAGGGCAAGTCAGCCTCGAAGTGGCCAACCAGGGCCGCTACGAAGCGGCCTCGCCGGAAGAATTGCTGGAACAGCAAATGGGCTGGAAGCTGCCCGTATCACACCTGGTGTGGTGGGTACGCGGTTTGCCCGCGCCAGACAGCAAAAGTCGCCTGAGCCTCAATGGCGATAGCCGCCTGGCCACGCTCGAGCAGGATGGCTGGCAGGTCGAGTACCTCAGCTACGTACAGCAAAGTGGTTATTGGTTGCCAGAGCGCATCAAGCTGCATGGCACCGACCTTGACGTCACGCTGGTGATCAAGGACTGGCAACCGCGCAAGCTGGGGCAATAAACGTGACTGCAAAGCTGACGTTGCCCTCCCCGGCCAAACTCAATTTGATGCTGCACATTCTGGGGCGCCGTGAAGACGGCTACCACGAGCTGCAGACGCTGTTTCAATTTCTCGACTACGGCGATGAACTGACCTTCGCTGTGCGCGACGATGGCGTGATCCAGCTGCATACCAAATTCGAAGGCGTGCCCCACGACAGCAATCTGATCGTGAAGGCCGCGAAAAAACTTCAAGCGCAATCCGGTTGCCCGCTCGGCATCGACATCTGGATCGATAAAATCTTGCCCATGGGCGGTGGCATCGGTGGCGGCAGCTCAAATGCTGCGACGACGCTGCTTGGCCTGAACCACTTGTGGCAACTGGGTTGGGACCACGATCGCCTGGCCACGCTGGGCCTGACGCTGGGCGCCGACGTCCCGGTTTTCGTGCGTGGGCACGCAGCTTTCGCCGAGGGCGTGGGGGAGAAACTCACCCCGGAATACCCCGAAGAGCCGTGGTATGTCGTGCTTGTTCCGCAAGTATCTGTAAGTACAGCAGAAATTTTTTCAGATCCACTGTTGACACGTAACTCTCCTCCCATTAAAGTGCGCCCCGTTCCCAAGGGAAACAGTCGAAATGACTGCTTACCGGTTGTAGCAAGGCGTTATCCAGAGGTACGTAACGCTTTGAATTTGTTAGGTAAATTTACCGAAGCAAAATTAACCGGAACTGGAAGTTGTGTGTTTGGGGGCTTCCCAAGCAAAGCTGAAGCTGATAAAGTCTCGGCCCTTCTTACAGAGACCCTTACAGGGTTTGTAGCAAAGGGAAGCAACGTTTCGATGTTGCATCGCAAGCTGCAAAGTCTGCTCTAAAAGGAACCGAGTACTGGGTACTCGTTGCAACAGATACAGGGGCGTCGCCAAGCGGTAAGGCAGCAGGTTTTGATCCTGCCATGCGTTGGTTCGAATCCAGCCGCCCCTGCCATTTTCTAATACTCATCCAGGTTACCCTCAGCCTCTAGGTACTGCGCGTGTCCAAGATGATGGTCTTTACGGGGAACGCTAACCCCGATCTGGCTCGACGTGTCGTACGTCAGCTGCATATCCCTCTCGGTGACATCTCTGTCGGTAAATTCTCCGACGGCGAAATTACAGCCGAGATCAATGAAAACGTCCGCGGTAAAGATGTCTTCATTATTCAGCCGACTTGCGCTCCGACCAACGATAACCTGATGGAACTCGTCGTGATGGCTGATGCCTTCCGCCGCTCCTCAGCGACTCGAATCACAGCTGTAATCCCTTACTTTGGTTATGCCCGTCAGGATCGCCGTCCGCGTTCCGCACGTGTGGCTATCAGCGCGAAAGTCGTGGCTGACATGCTCACCGTGGTAGGCATCGACCGTGTTCTCACGGTTGACCTGCACGCTGACCAAATCCAGGGGTTCTTCGATATTCCAGTGGATAACATCTACGGCTCCCCCGTATTGGTGGATGACATCGAAGACCAGCGCTTTGAAAACCTGATGATCGTGTCCCCGGACATTGGTGGCGTCGTGCGTGCACGGGCTGTTGCCAAATCCCTGGGCGTGGACCTCGGGATCATCGACAAACGCCGTGAAAAAGCCAATCACTCTGAAGTGATGCATATCATCGGTGATGTCGAAGGGCGTACCTGTATTCTGGTTGATGACATGGTCGACACCGCCGGCACCCTGTGCCACGCGGCGAAAGCCTTGAAAGAGCACGGTGCAGCAAAAGTCTTCGCCTACTGCACACACCCTGTGCTGTCGGGCCGAGCGATCGAGAACATCGAGAATTCCATGCTGGACGAACTGGTGGTGACTAACACCATCCCATTGTCCGCTGCAGCTCAAGCCTGTTCGCGTATCCGTCAACTGGATATCGCACCGGTAGTTGCCGAAGCGGTTCGCCGCATCAGCAACGAAGAATCGATCAGCGCGATGTTCCGTTAAGGGTCAAACCTTACGAAGCACCCCACTGACGAAAAGCGCCCCGCCCCAACCTACTGTTGGGGCGGGGCTTTTTTGCCCATATCGCCTTTAGCGCTGGTCGCAAACGCTGGGGCGAATGTGGTTATTTTGGAGATACAACATGAACGATTTTACTTTGAATGCTGAACTGCGTTCCGACCTGGGGAAAGGTGCGAGCCGCCGCCTGCGTCGTCTCGCAAGCCTGGTTCCAGCTGTAGTTTACGGTGGCGAAAAAGCCCCTGAATCCATCAGCATGCTGGCTAAAGAAATCGCCAAACTGCTCGAAAACGATGCTGCTTACAGCCACGTTATCGAACTGAACGTTGGCGGCAAAAAGCAAAACGTAATCATCAAGGCACTGCAACGTCACCCGGCCAAAGGCCACGTGCTGCACGCTGACTTTGTACGCGTTGTTGCCGGTCAGAAACTGACCGCCATCGTTCCAGTACACTTCGTCGGCGAAGAAGCTCCGGTTAAGAAAGGCGGCGAAATCTCGCACGTCCTGAACGAAATCGAAGTGACCTGCCTGCCGAAAGACCTGCCTGAGTTCATCGAAGTCGACCTGTCGGCTCTGGAAATCGGCGCCATCATCCACCTGTCCGACCTCAAAGCCCCTAAAGGCGTTGAGTTTGTTGCACTGGCTCACGGTGATGACAAAGCTGTTGCAAACGTTCACGCTCCACGCGTTGCACCAGAAGCTGAAGAAGGCGCTGCAGAGTAATTCACTCTGTATTGCCGGAGCTTGAGGAAACATCGCGGACCGAAACGTAGCGAGAAAGCGGGCGATAACGCGGCGTTTACTCTTGAGTAAATGATCTTTTGTTGTCCACTTTCGCCGCACGCAGGTGTCGGTGATGTTATCCACAACTCCAAAGGAAGGGCCCCTGTCGTGACTGCCATTAAACTGATCGTTGGCCTGGGAAATCCAGGCGCCGAATACGAACAGACCCGGCATAACGCGGGGGCCCTTTTTGTTGAGCGTATCGCGCACGCCCAAGGTGTAAACCTTACGGCCGATCGCAAATATTTTGGCCTGACCGGGCGCTTCTCGCATCAGGGTCAGGATGTTCGTCTGCTGATTCCCACCACCTGCATGAACCGCAGCGGCCAGGCTGTCGCGGCGCTCGCGGGCTTCTTTCGGATCAAACCCGAAGAAATCCTGGTGGCCCATGACGAACTGGACCTGCCACCCGGCGTTGCCAAACTCAAGTTGGGCGGCGGGCATGGCGGGCACAATGGCCTGCGCGACATCATCGCGCAGTTGGGCAATCAGAATAATTTTTACCGTCTGCGGCTCGGCATTGGCCACCCAGGCGTTGCCAGTATGGTTTCAAATTTCGTCCTGGGTCGTGCGCCACGCGCAGAACAGGAAAAACTCGATGCCAGCATCGACTTCGCCCTCGGCGTGCTGCCGGATATCTTCGCCGGTGAATGGAACCGCGCGATGAAAAACCTGCACAGCCAGAAGGCCTGACTCTTACCGAGGGGAAACACCATGGGATTCAATTGCGGCATCGTCGGCCTGCCCAACGTCGGCAAATCCACCCTGTTCAACGCCTTGACCAAATCCGGTATTGCGGCGGAGAACTTCCCCTTCTGTACCATCGAACCCAACAGCGGCATCGTGGCCATGCCTGACCCGCGCCTGCAGGAATTGGCGGCGATCGTTAATCCCAAGCGCATCCTGCCGACCACCATGGAATTCGTCGACATCGCAGGCCTGGTGGCCGGCGCGTCGAAAGGTGAAGGCCTGGGCAACAAGTTTCTGGCCAACATCCGTGAGACCGATGCCATCGCTCACGTGGTCCGCTGCTTTGAAGACGAGAACGTGATTCACGTCTCCAACAGCGTCGACCCGAAACGCGACATCGAGATCATCGACCTGGAGCTGATCTTCGCCGACCTCGACAGCTGCGAAAAACAACTGCAGAAAGTCGCGCGTAACGCCAAAGGCGGCGACAAGGACGCAGTGGTCCAGAAAGGCCTGCTGGAGCAATTGATCGCTCACTTCACCTTGGGCAAGCCCGCGCGCAGCCTGATGAAGAGTATGAATGCCGATGAAAAAGCGGTAATCAAGGGCTTCCACCTACTGACCACCAAACCGGTCATGTACATCGCCAACGTCGCTGAAGACGGCTTCGAGAACAACCCGCTGCTCGACGTGGTCAAGGCCATCGCCGAGGAAGAAGGCGCGATCGTGGTGCCGGTGTGCAACAAGATCGAAGCAGAAATTGCCGAGCTGGATGACGGCGAAGAAAAAGACATGTTCCTCGAGGCCCTGGGCCTGGAAGAGCCTGGCTTGAACCGTGTGATCCGTGCCGGCTACGAAATGCTGCACCTGCAGACTTACTTCACCGCCGGTGTCGAAGAAGTCCGTGCCTGGACCGTCAAAGTCGGTGCCACAGCGCCACAGGCCGCCGGTGTGATCCATACCGACTTCGAAAAAGGCTTTATCCGCGCCGAAGTCATCGCCTACAACGACTTCATCCAGTACAAGGGTGAAGCCGGCACCAAGGAAGCCGGTAAATGGCGCCTGGAAGGCAAGGAATATATCGTCAAAGATGGCGACGTAATGCACTTCCGTTTCAACGTATAAATAATACCTGCGGCGCCCACCGCAAATAAAAAGCCGATGCCCTGCATCGGCTTTTTTGTGGGCAATGGTTTCACGTGCGAAGTAGTCTCATTACGTCAAACCACCAACCGCTTTAAGACTTCTCCTATTACCTTCAGGCACCTCCCCGGCTAAACGACTGAGTCAATTAGCGCCCTAATATCTCTAATTTCTCCTACACCCTCTGCGTAAGTTCCTACTTCAAGATAAGCACATAAAATTTATAATCCCCACACTGCCGACCGCCTTTGAATAACGCACAGTAATAATGGAGCACCTACTCGATGTCGGACTCCAACCTTGGGGAAGTTGAAACGGATCGTTCAATCATTGCAGGATCAGACATTGAAAACACACTTAACAGCACGGCATCACTGAACATTGACATCCTGTTACTCGGAGAGACGGGTACCGGGAAAGACACCTTGGCCCAACGGGTCCATCGGTTGTCGGGGCGAAAAGGCAACTTTGTTGCAGTGAACTGCGCGGCCATCCCGGAAAGTCTCGCAGAAAGCCAATTGTTCGGCGTTAACAGCGGCGCCTTTACCGGGGCGATACAATCGCGAGCCGGCTTTGTCGAAGCCGCTCATCTAGGCACTTTGTACCTCGATGAAATCGACAGTATGCCCCTGAACCTGCAAGCCAAATTGCTGCGGGTGCTGGAGTCGCGCGGCGTAGAGCGCCTGGGCTCGACCCGCTTCATTCCGGTCGATATGCGTGTTATCGCGTCAGCCCAGCAGTCGCTGCACCAAATGGTCGAGCAGGGCACCTTCAGGCGTGACCTGTACTTTCGCCTGAATGTCGTCAGCCTCGAACTTCCGGCCCTGCGGCACCAGCGAGAACGGATCATTCCGCTGTTCCTGAAGATGCTCCAGGAAGAAGCCGAACAGTTCAAATGCTCGGCCCCGACCCCGCCAGCGGAACTGCTGCAACAATTGCTGTGCCACACCTGGCTGGGCAATATTCGCGAATTGCGCTCGGCGGCCAAGCGGTTTGTGCTAGGTCTGCCAGCGCTCTCGATGCCCATGGGCAAACCGCAGGACAGTGAAATGAGCTTGAAGGCCCGCCTGCAACAAATTGAGAAAGCGCTGATAGAAGAGTCGCTGCACCGCAACGACCACTGTGTCGATAACGTGTCGGTTGAGCTAGGGCTCGCCAAGCGCACACTTTACTATCGAATGAAACAACTTGAGATATAACGGGCGCAGGACAAGCGGAGTTTTCCGATAGTGAGCCCGACATACTCTCGAGTATTAAGTTAACAAACAAAACAGAAAACAGTACGCCGCTCGCATCATCCCAGCATCATTACAAAATTTGAGAAGGCGCAGACAGCCGTATAAAAGCCCATTAACGAAACATTTTTAAATAAATAGCCATTCTAAAATTGGAACACTTTACCTGCTACCCACCACGTAAAACATGAGTGATGTCCAAATCATTCAACACGCAACGATAGCTGACATTCGCTATCCATCTTTGGTCAGAAAACAGAAGGTGATCTATGTCTGGAATCCAAAACTCTTCCCCTCCTTTGAGCGCTGCCCACCAACAACAACTGGATGCAATCAGCGACAGAAAGGGAGAGGAGGTAGTCAAAGAGGCTGAGAGGACTTCTCAGCAAGAACTGACTACAGCCAAAGCCGGCCGTATCAAATCTTTGCGCTTCGCCTAAGACACACCGACCTCCCCAGCCCTTCAGGCCGGGGAGGTTTCACCGCTACGACGGGCACAACAATAGATACGTTCGATGGAGATTCAGATGAATATCATCACCCCAGGGTTCCCGGAAAACGGTAATTTCACGACTCAGGCCGATGCGCCCGGCACGCTCAACCGAGCCTCCGACGTCAATTTTTTCAACGCTCAACTCAACGCCATCGAACCGTCCGGCAAAGCAGTTGGCCCTGTGATGGCATCGCCCGTTCCTTCCTGGGGCTCGGAAGAGTCGGATTCGTTATCGAGGCGTGTATCCAAGGGGTTCCGGGATGCCAGCCAGAACAAGAAGTCCAAGGATGCGAATGAATTTCCCCAATCGCTCGCCGAAGCGCATATCGACGTGATGTCACGGGTCAAAGTGATCAGCGCCATCACAAAAGGCGTCGATAAAATTTCAAGCATGGGCTAGATGCATGTTCCGTCGCCTGACCACCCTCGTGCTTTTGTCAACGGTGTTGATACTCTCCGGCTGCGGTGAAAGCGTAGAGCTTCATCGCAATATTTCTGAACAGGAAGCCAACGAAGTCATTGCGGAACTGGCAGACAAGCAGATCCGGGCGCAGAAGATTCCAGGGAAAGACGGCGTCGCTGTTCGCGTCAAGGCAAATGACATCAGTCGAGCTGTTCGTACGCTGGACGCCGCCGGGCTGCCCCGGACGGCGCGCTCGACGCTGGGGGATATCTTTCGCAAAGAAGGCGTCATCTCCACCCCGCTGGAAGAGCGCGCACGCTACATCTATGCGCTGTCGCAGGAACTGGAGTCGACCTTGTCGAACATAGACGGCGTGATCGTCGCGCGAGTCCATGTGGTACTGCCTGAACGGGTAGCGCCAGGCGAGCCGGTACAGCCGGCTTCTGCCTCGGTATTCATCAAGCACAATCCGCGACTGGACCCCGACAATATCAATCCGCGTGTCCGCAGGATGGTTGCCAGCAGCATTCCGGGCATGGCCTCAGCCATCGACAACACCACAAAACTGACCGTCATTTTTGTACCGGCCACGGCCTATACAGAGCAGCAGCAACTCACTCATTTCGGGCCCTTTCTGGTGCCGGTACAAGAGCTTGGATTTTGGCGCACCAGCCTTGTGGCGCCTCTGATCGCTATTCCGCTGGGCGGCATTGGCTGGCTGGTCTGGCGTCGTCGCAAAGGGCTCATTCCGGCGGTGGCGCCTGCCGTGGCACCCGCTCATGAGTGAAGCGCTCAGTTGGGTTAGATGGTGGGCCTTCCCCTGGGAGGATGCTCACATCGACTGGCTCACAAAAACCGGCTTTGTGGAAACGCCAGCGCTTTCACGCAGCCACCATGGTCGGGTGCGCAGCCTGTTCGGCATCGAACCTGCGCTTCCCCCGCCTACGTCTGCGCCCTTGTTACAGCTGGTGCTGAGCAATGCGCAACAACGGGACCTTGCACTGGCACTCGTCAATGAGGTGTACAACGCGCCCCGCGACAGCCGGTTAAATCAGGATCAGATTCTTTGGTGCCAGCGCTTGAGCAAGGCACTGCCACCCGACCCGATCCCGGTAAGCATCGACGACCCACTGCACTATCTGCGCGCGTGGGTCGGCCCCATTCTCTGGCAGCGGCTGCGCTTGCGCTTTGCTCGCCAAAGGGTACTTGAGTTGGAGCAGCATCCCGGGCTGGCCGATACTCACAGCCGGCTGGATACGCTGTGGAAAGCCACTATTTGGCGCGCAACCGCAACCCCCATCGATGAGGCTCAGCGCGCCCCCCGCGAGAAATCCGAGCATGTTTTGCGCCCACAAGATTGAGCTGAATACCGACGAACCGTCGACCCTGCTGATCCCTCGGGAACGGCTTGCCGACTACACCCAGGCCCATCAAATCCTGGAACAGGCCGAGGCGAAAGCGCAGGCGCTCATACTTGAGGCCCACGCTCAGTGCGAGAAAATCCTCGAAAGTGCCAGTGATGAATTCTGGGAGCGCGCCAATACCCAGCTGTACCGTTGGGACTCAGAGCGCCAAGCGATGCTCGACCATCTGGAACAGGCCGCCACCTCCGTCATCAACGCGGCCATCCTCAGCATTCTGGACGAGACCGTGCCCGCTCAGCGCCTCACTGCCCTGCTTAATAAACTGCTGACGGCTCAGTTACCGACGGTCCAGGCGGAACTGGTGTGCAACCCGCAGGACCGCGAACCCGTCGAGCAATGGCTCAATCTGCACTGTGGCGTGCCATGGACGCTTCGAGTCGAAGACAGGCTCGCCGCCCAGTCGCTGCTGCTCGAAACGGAGGATGGCGGGTTTCACATCAATTGGACCGATGCCCTCGATAACCTGGTGGTTACCCCACCGCAGGCCAAAACCAAGTGACAACTTTTCCAGCTAGAAACGCCTTTCTTTTTAAACAAATTAAGTCGGTTGATGGAACTGGCCATCAATCCGGTGCCACACAGGGATAGAACCCCATCGGAGATAAAATGATGAACGGTGACTTACGCATACTCAACAGTCTCTACAGGGAGCAAACCCGCTCCGAAAAAAGCCTCGAACAAATCGGCGTCGACGCTGAAAACATGCAAGGGATGGGCGACGCCTCGCGCCTCTTCGAACAGCTCATTGAGGAAAAGTCCAAGCTAGTTAACAACTTTGCCGTGAGCACGACCTACCTCAGTTACAAGCACGAAACGATTAAGTCAGCGATCAATGTCGTCTAGTGACAGGGCTACAGCCACGGGCGATCTCTGGTGGGTGCAATGCCGACCCAGGGATTGCCCAGAAACACCGGTTCGAAACCCTTGAAGTACCTCTCAAGCAACGTGACACCTGGCGCAGCGTTACTGCACGCCTGACAAAGGCTGGGCGCACCTTCCGGCCCACTTCACTACGTAAGCGACCGCACTGAAACAGAGAACCTGTCATGTATAGCAAAATCAACAAGCACACCGGCTTGCGTTTAAACTCGCCCGCTGTTCTGGTAAAACGCGCTCACTGGCGTTGTCTGCTCGCCCTGCCCTTGTTGTTGGCGCCGCTGCACAGCCCCCTTGCCGCTATTCCCTCCGACTGGAAAAACACCGCCTACGCCTACGAGGCCGAGCATAAGCCCCTGCGCGAGGTACTGGAGGACTTCGCTCAGACGTTTGGCACACAACTGCAAGTTGACGGCCTGCTGGACGGCACCGTCAATGGCAAGATACGCGCCAATACCCCGCAGTCGATGCTGGACAGGTTGGCGGTAGAACACCGCTTCCAGTGGTACTTGTACAACAACACCCTTTATATCAGCACCCTGGACCTGCAAGAGTCCGCGCGCCTGGAAGTCGCCTCCGAGACCGTCGCCGACCTCAAGCGGGCGCTGACGGATATCGGCCTGCTCGACAGCCGTTTCGGCTGGGGTGAACTGCCTGATGATGGGGTCGTGCTGGTCTCCGGCCCCAAGCGCTACATCGAGCAAATCAAGCAATTCAGCAGCCAGCGTAAGTCTCCCGACGAAAAACAGAGCGTGCTCAGCTACCCACTGAAATTCGCCAACGCGGGTGATCGCCAGATAGATTATCGCAGCGAAAAAATCACCATCCCAGGCGTTGCCAGCATGCTGCGTGGGTTGTTGGAACCGCGGTCAACTTCCGATCTTGCCACCATGGGTTCACGTCCCTCCGCCTCACAGCCCTCGCCCATCACGCCGAACTTCCCCCGGTTGAGCAACCCAATGCTGGGGCAAATGTTCGGTCAGGCAGCGGACTCGGGACAGTTGGCCACTGGCGCGACGCTCACCCCGCGAGCACCCGTGTCTGCCGGCAGGATTCGCGTCGAAGCCGATGTGCGCAACAACGCCGTACTGATCTATGACCTCCCGGAGCGTCAGGCGATGTACCGCGAGCTGATCAGCCAGCTCGACGTGGCGCGTAAAATGGTGGAGATCGACGCAATCATCCTCGATATAGAGCGCACTCAATTGCGCGAATTCGGGGTCAGCTGGGGCAACAGTCACTTCAGCAGCGACGCGAGAATAGCGCCAGGCAGTTCCTCGCAGCTGTCGATCCGAAACCGTGACCATTTCTTTGCCAGGATTCGCGCACTGGAGCAACGTGGCCTGGCGACCATGGTGTCCAACCCGTCGGTCCTCACCCTGGAAAACCAGCCGTCGGTGATTGATTTCAACCGCACCCAATACCTGACGGCAGGCACAGAAGTCGCGACCGTCCTGCCCATCACTGTCGGCACCAGCCTGCAAGTGGTGCCGAGGGTGATTACCACCCGCGGCACTCATCAGGTTCACCTTTCGGTGAATATCGAAGACGGCAACTTCGACGAGTCCAACCCGAATCGCTTGGGTCCCGATGTGCGCCGGGGCAATGTCAGTACCCAGGCGGTCATGGCGGAACAGCGCTCGCTGGTGATCGGTGGCTTCCATGTCACCGAAAGCGCCGACAGGCGCAACAAGATTCCCCTGCTGGGCGATATTCCGCTGTTGGGCAAGGCGTTGTTTTCTTCCAGCGAACGCCAGAACAATCGCCGGGAACGCCTGTTTATCCTGACCCCGCGCGTCATCGGTGACCAGGCTGACCCTTCACGTTATCTGCCGCAGGACGATCAGGTGGAGCTGCAGGCCGCGCTCAAGCCACTGGCCAGGCGCTATGCCGCACACGACCCGGTCATCAAACGCAGTGACATCACCAGCGCCCTGGCGCATCTCGTCAGTGGGCAGGTGCCCGCGGCATTCAACGCGGCCCCCATGCCACTGGGCCTGGGCACCTTGTGCAACACCCGCGATCTGCTGGCAATGAACACCGAACGCAGCCAGTGGTATGCCGGCCCTCAGTTCAATGTGGCCGTGATAGTGCTGCGTAATCAGTTCAAGCGCACTGTGCGTATCGACGAAAACGAGTGCAGCAATTCACAAACCCTGGCTGTCACCGTGTGGCCGCGTGCCTGGCTCAAACCGGGTGAAGAAGCCGAGGTGTTTATCGCCATGCGCCCGGTGGTGAAGGATGAACACATCGGCGTGCCCCGCCCCTCCTTGCTCACTCCCGTTCAGAAGAAGGTCACCCCATGAAACACCGCTTGTTGTGCATCACCCTGATCAGCACAGTGCTGCTCATCGCCGGCTGCAGCCCCACGTGCAGAGGCGACTCCTGCTCACGCCCGCAAGCGACCAAGGACAAGATGGTGATCTGGTGGCCGCCGCAGATGCGCGTCGAGCCTGGGCCCTCAGGGGAACGCTCGGACTACCAGACGATATCGCTGGAGCGATAAGTTTTCGGTGACTTATGGTGAGCAGCGCTGCTGCTCACCAGACCCGGCTTGCGCCAGGCAACCGGTACTGATCAGCGCACCTCAAGCTCCGGTAATTCCAGGGTTTCGCGCTTGGCGTCATCGTCAAGCTCACGCAATGTGCGATAGATCAGCGCCACGGCCTGCAAGGTCTCGCGGGGGATGCTTGCTCCCACCTTGTTCGTGTAGAGCGTGCGGGCCAGCCATACACACTGAATCACTGGAACCTCGGCGGCCTTCGCCTGCCGAATCAATTCGCGTGCGTCGTCGTCCGTGCCCTTGTTGACCAACATCGGCAGTGGCGTATTACCGGGGCGGTAATACAGGGCCACGGCAAAGTGCGTCGGGTTGACAACCAGCATGTCGGCCTCCTCCAGCTTGGGCAGTTTGACCTTCGGCTCCTCCTGGGCCAATTGTTGTGCCAGCGATCGGCGCTGCCCCTTCACATGCGGGTCACCCTCCATGTCCTTGTACTCTTTGACAACCTCGACCTGCGTCATGCGCATGCGCTTGGCAAAGAAGTGCTTTTGCATCGCCAGGTCAATGAGCGCCAACACCAGCAAAAGCCCCAGGCAGGCATGCAACAAGTGCCGGAACAGGGTGATCAGCGCCAGGATGTAGGTTGGCAGGTCACTGTTGGCCAGGTTAATCAATGCGCCCAACGAGGGCTTGATGACCACGTACAGAATCACCCCCAGCAGCACCGCCTTGGTGATGCTCATCAACAGATTCATGACCGATTGAGCGGAAAACATCTGCTTGAGCTGCTTGAGGGGGTTGAGACGATTGAAATCGAGCTTCAAGGTCTCCGGCGCAAACAGGAACCCGAACTGCATCCAACTGCTGATCAGTTTCGCGGCAATGGCCAGCCCAGCCATCAACAGGGCAAACGAGAAAAACATTATCAGCCCTTCAAACATCACTTCTTCCAACGCCCGCACAAAGGGCTGCCCCATACTCGACATCGGCAACACCAACAGTTGCTGAAAGCGTTGCATACTCGTTTCGGCGGTGAACAATGCCACCTCGCTGATAGCCGTCAGCGCCAGCAGCTTGCTGACATCCTGGCTTTGGGAAACCTGACCTTTCTTGCGCTGATCGCGCAGTTTCTTGGCGGAGGCCGGGTGCTTCTTTTCGCCTGAGTCACTCATGGCGTCGAGACCTGGAACATCAGCCCGAGTGAGTGCTTGAGATCACCCAACAAGTTCAAGCGCCCTACGATCAGGTCCTGCAGCAACGGAAAGTACAACAACAGAATCCCGATACCCGCCAGGCATTTGACCGGTGGTGCCAGCGTGCTCACCTGCAATTGCTGACTGTAGACCCCCAGCAGCGCGATCCCGAATTCCAGGAACAACAACACGGCAATAAACGGCGCAACGTAGAGCATCATGTGGGTAAAGGTGTCGCCGAGCAGGCCAATGAACGTACTGAAGCCATTGACTGCCGGCAGCGGCACCCAGGCCGTGGCCGGCCAGATCAGATAGCTGTCCCAGATCACCTGGGTAAGGACGCTCAAGCCCAGGACAACGATCAGCAGGTAAATCACCACCTGTTTGAACAGGTGGCCGATAGGCGTCGCGTCCGGCCCGAGTGAAGGGTTGAGTTGGCCGCCCGCCAGGGCACCACGCTGGTTATCCAACAGCGCGCCGACTGACTCGAACATCCAGAAAGGCATGGCCAACAGGACGCCCAGCAAAATGCCCAGGGCGGCCTCCTTGCACATCAGTCCGACGATCATCAGCGCGGAGTAGTCCTGGCTCACCAGTACCGCATGGATACCTGGCGCCGGAATGAAGGCCATGACCATCACGATGACGTGCCTGGGCATGCCGCGTATATGCTGGAAACAGAACGCAGGCACGAGAATGGCACAGGGGTAGATCCGCGCCATGCCCACCAACAGGCTGGGTAGATATTCAAGATAAAGCAGCACGTGCATGCCCTCAGTTCAGTGCCGAGCGGGCGATCATGTCGAACATCAGATTGGTCAGTTGAATCAGCTCCACGCCGATCCAGCGTCCCGTCAATATCAAGGTGATACCTACCGCAACCAGCTTGATGCCAAAGGGCAGCGTCTGGTCCTGTATCTGCATCAGGGCCTGGACCAGGGACGTCAGCACGCCGACGATCACTGCCACGATCAGCGGCGGTGCCGACAACACCACCACCAGCAGCATGCCCTGCTTGAACAGCACGATCGGTTCCATAGGGCACTCAAAGGTAAGAAAGGAAAAGACTGTCCAGCAACCGCGACCATCCGGAGACCATCACGAACAACAGCAGTTTGAGCGGCAGGGAAATGGTCATGGGCGAGACCATTTGCATGCCCAGCGCCAAGAGCAGGTTGGACACAATCAAATCGATGACGATGAACGGAATGTAGATCAGGAATCCGATTTCGAACCCCGCCTGCAACTGCGACAGCACGAAGGAGGGGATTAACAGGATCAGGTCTTCGCGCTCGGTGCTTTGCGCCATTTCAGGGGGCCACATGCGCGCGCTGTTTTCGTGCATGTGGGTCAACACATCCGGATCGATGTTGCGTTTCATAAACGCACGCAGCGGCTCTATGGCCACAAGGCCTGTCTGTTGAAGCGTCTGAACATTGCTCATGTCCAAGGGCGCGTTCTTGAGGTTTTCGGCGACCTGGTACCCCACGGGGGCCATGATAAACAGCGTAGCGGCCAGCGCTATTCCATTGATCGCCATGCTCGGAGGCACCTGCTGAACGCCGATGGCGTTGCGGGTGATCATCAGCACAATGACGATCTTCAGGAACGCCGTGCAGATGATCAACAGCATCGGCAGTAATGACAACGCGCCGAAAAATAACGCCAGAACAACGGGGTCAACGCTCTGGAATATCATCGGGAAAACACCACACGCGACAATTGCAAGCCGAGTCGCCCATCCACTTCCACCAACTGCCCCTGGCCAATGGGCCGCTCACCGTAATACAGGCCCGCCATGCCCGGGGCATACCCGGTAATGCCCAACACCGCACCGGGAGCAAGATTGCGCAGTTCGCCCAGGGTCAGGCTCAGGACACCACAGCGCACCGTCAACGCCATACTCAATTCATCAAAGGGCTCCCGGCCGAAGACATCCTCCACCGGTTCATCAAGTTCAGGCCCCGGGTATTCTTCTATTACAAATTCTTCGTCCATCGACGCTTCCTCTATCGCAATAAGGTTCAGGCACAACGGACCGGACTCATCGTCAATACGCCCTTGCAGACGATGACGTCCTATATTCAAGTGGCCGTGGCCCTGTACATCGAAAAAGGCCTGTTCAAGCATCAGCACGTCACCGGCACGTACACCGCGCAATTGCGCACTGGCCAAGTTCAAGCGGCCCACGGTTACGGCGACTGCCAATGGAAACGATGCGGGTAATGGGCCGGCCGTTGACCGCCAAGGGCCGGCCGCACACACCGCCAGGAAGCTCTCTGGGGTCAGCCACCAGTAGCCTGCGACTTTGGAGGGCCCCAGCATCACGGTGAAACGGCAACCAAAGCCCAACTTTTCAGGGCCTGGCAGCAAGCGCAGATAACCGAACAACGCCGACACCTGCGGGCTGAGGTGATGCTGGAACAATTCCCAGAACCAGGACTTCGGGTCGTTACCCGTCTCTGCCAGGGTGACCGGGCATTCGCCCATCAGGCTGAACATTGCCTCAGGTTCCGAGAACGCCAGTACACCGAGGGCACTCTCGAAAAACAAAGGCTTTCCCCGTCCGGGCGCGCGGCCAGGCTCGAGCACAAAAGCGCCCTGCTGGTCGCCAACCTGAAACGGCATGCGTAACCCACGCCCCAATCGATGCAACGCCGCAACCCTTCCCCCCTCAACCAATGGCGGTGCAAAAATGGAGGTAATCATGCGGGGCCCACGTTTTTGACATGGAGATCCACGGGCTGCCCCAACACCTCAACCAGCTTGTCCTGATAGCGTTTTTGCACCGTGCCGAGCCATTGCGCCGCGCCCTGTTCTTCGGCGTGCAGCTCGATGTTCCAAGCGCCCGGCTGGCGCTCGACACTGGCGTTGATTCGCCCCAGCCGTGGCAGGTAAAGCACCGCCAGCAACGGCCATTGCGGGACACCTTGAACGCGCAGTGCCAACTGCGTAGTCAATGCCTCGATCATTAATTTATCTGCCGCCGCATTCTGCGTCGGCATGCGGGAAACGTAACCGCCATGACCATCATCTTTGGCAAACAGTTGGGCGAACATGTGCACATGGAGCCAGGGCACCACGCGCTCAACCCCTTTCTCACGGTCTTCGCTCGGCTCGCGTACGCGGGGCCGGCTAGACCTGCTCACAGGTAATCGTTTCATGGCTCTCCTGTACCAATAACTGGTTTAACTCCACGAGTTTTTCGACCTCGCGCAAGCATCGGGTCGCCTGCTTCTGCATACTGTCGATGTGCACCACTTGCTGTTCCTGCTGCCCGTGTAACTCACGTAACTGCGCCTCTTCGCGGTGCGTACTGGCGGATAACGAGCGCTCCTGGTTACTCCACGACTTGAGTTCCTGAAACGACAGCACTTGCCCTTGATGTTTGCTCAATAGTTGCGCGGCCTCCTGGGCCTCCTGCTGGCGTGTTTGCTCAAGGACCTGCTGCGCCTGCTCGACTTGCAACTGCAGCGCCCGTTGATGCCTTTTAGCCTCACACAAGGCGCGCTCGGCACGGTCTGCCCGATGTTTGCGCAGGCGCCTCAGGGTTTCCAACTCAGAAAGGAACATCGCCAGTCAGCTCCGTCAGTTGATCCAGGGTCGCCTCCAGGGGGGAAGGCTCACGCAGGTCCTGGCGCAAAAAGTCATCCACCGCCGACCGGCTGTCTACTGCCAGGTCCGTCAGGGCGTCGTTGCCCGCCTGGTACTCGCCCAGCTTGAGCATCAGTTCGATCTGCTGGTACGCCGACAAGAGGCGGCGCAGCCCGGTACCCGCCTGGATATGCTCAGGCGTGGCGACGTTGCTCAAAATCCGCGAAAGGCTGGCCAGCACATCAACCGCCGGGTAGTGACCGCGCTCCGCCAGCTTGCGGGACAAAACAATATGGCCATCGAGCAACGAGCGAACCTCGTCCGCCACCGGATCGCTCATGGAATCCTGCTCGATCAGTACCGTATAGATCGCGGTGATAACGCCGTCGCGGGTCAACCCGGCGCGCTCCACCAGACGCGGCAACAAGCTGTACACCGAGGGCGGTAAACCACCACGGCCCAAGGGCTCACCGGCCGCCAGGCCGATTTCCCGCTGGGCGCGGGCAAAACGCGTCAAGGAGTCAATCAGCAGCAGCACGCGCTTGCCCTTGCGCCGATAGCCTTCAGCCAACGCGGTGGCGGTGAACGCTGCACGGGCACGCTCCATGCTTGAACGGTCGGACGTGGCGCACACCAGCACGGCTTTGGCCCGCAGCTGATCGTCCAGTTCATGATCGAGAAACTCCCGCAGCTCCCGACCACGCTCGCCGATCAGGCCAAACACGATCACATCGCACTCGACGTTACGGGCAATCTCCGCCAGCAAGGTGGTCTTGCCACAGCCGGCACCGGCAAACAGGCCAACACGCTGGCCTTCGCCGAGCGTCAGCAAACCATCGATCGAGCGCACGCCGGTGGCCAAGGCTCGATTGATCCTCGGCCGCTCGGTCGGCAACGGCGCCTCACACAACACCATGCTTGCATCCGGGCCGTCGGTCTCGACGAACGCACTGGGGCCAACGCCGGTAATCGGCCGACCGAAACCATCGAGCACCTGGCCCAACAGCTCATCACTGACCCGTACCTGATGCGACACACCCAGGCGCTCAACGCTGGCACCCACGCGTATGCCTTCAAGGTTGCCCAGGGCACTGAGTACGGCATCCTGCTGATCGAAACCGATGATCTCGGCGAGCATGTACTCGTCGGCAGACTTTTCAACCTGGCATAAGTCACCGATACGCGCGCCGGGCAATCGGCACTGCAACAGCATGCCGTTGACGCGCTGGACCCGGCCGCGCATGGTCACCGGCATCAGGTTGGCCAGCGACTGGGCCTGGCGCTCTCGCCAGGCATCCATACGCACTTGCAGTTCCTCGCTCACCAGCGCACCTCAAAACGCTGTGCGCCGTCGAAGACCACCTTGGTATTGTCGATCAGTACCAGACGCAAACCGTCCACTTCATCACCGACAAACAACCGGCTGCCCTCTTCCAGCACGACATGGCCGTTCGGCCCGCCAACAATCTGCACAATCTTGAACGGCAGTGTCCCGTCGCGTACACGCACGCGGCTGATCACCGGGACCGCGCTGTCATACAGCTCACCAAAACGGTTGAGCATGCGCGATACCAACTCCACATCGTCCTGGGAAACCTCGCCGCTGAGCGCGACTTGGCCATTGATCACTTGCAAGCTGACCCGTTTGCTCAACTCACGCTCACTGAGCATCTTCAGCAGTTGCTGGCGCACTTCAAACGGTGAGGCCAGTTCGTGTTTTACCACCGCGGGAGGCATCAACGAGGCCTGGGCCTGACGCTCCCCCGTGGACGCCAACCCCACCACTACGAGGACTATCGCAACCACCAGCACTGCGCTGATCAGACGTTTTTGCTGCGTTTGCGAGATGGATGATAATTGCAGTACTCGCGGCGCTTGCGTGGGCCGCGACGGTGACGCAGGGGCGGGCGCTTCAGGCCATGGTTGATCCGCCAAGGTGACACACAGCCGGATAGCCCCCACTGAAAACGGCAGGTTCAGCACCAGACTCGCGATCTGTGCCAGCACTTGCCCCTCATGGTCGTGCAGCAGCCCGGCCTCGGCCTGCACCGACCAGTTTGAGCCGATCAGTCGCAACCGCGCGTGCTGCTCGGCGATCCCCGGATCATTGAGCATCAGGTCAGCGTCGGGGTGCGCGCCAATGCTCCACTGCTCACCAAAAAGCGGCAACGCGGCGCCCTGGCGCAGGCCATTGAGTACCCGTAACTCAAACATTATCGAGCCCTCCCGTGCGTTGCAGCCAGCTGCAGATTCATGCCACCGCACCGCGCATCAGCTCATCCTGAGCCAGGTCAAAACGCCCAAGCACTTTCACCTTCGAAGCGCTTCCCAACTCGGCAAAGGACAGCACCGGCACATGGTTGAACTCTTCCAAGAGCAGGGTGCGCAGTGGGCTACGCAGGTCTTGCGCCACCAACATCACACTTTTGCTCTTGGGGCGTGCGGTAAAGGCCTGGTTAAGGAGGTTGATCAATGCGGCGCTGTTTTCGTTGTCGAGCGCAAAAAACACCCCGGTCTGAGTCTGGCGCAACGCCTCGCGCAAAATGTTCTCGGTACGCGGCGAGAGCAACCAGGCATGCAGGCCGTCCTCCTCGCTGTACTGATGGAAGATCTGTGCCTTGAGGGCAATGCGCGCATAGTCAGCTAACGCATCAGGCTCACGCTCATGCTGGCCGTACTCGATCAGCGACTCGACAATCAGCCGCACGGCACGCAACGGCACCCCTTCACTGGCCAGGCGTTGCAACACCGCCGAAAACCGCGAGAGCGGCATGATGCGTTGCAACTCCTGCACCAATTCCGGCTGGTTGTGTTCAAGCCAACTAAGGATCGACTTACTCTCCTGGATACCCAGGAACTGCGGCCCACTGAGCATCATCGCCTGCCTCATGCGTTCGATGATCAATCTCGTCGCGGTGAAGCGCTCCAACTGCGGGTCATCCAGCAGCGGATCATCAGGAGCCAACCACACCCAATCCTGCTCATCACGCTCGGCAATCCCCGGTATAGCGTGCTCGGGTACGACTGTCAGTGCCTTGCGATCCACCGCCACATGGTTAACGACCGAGGCCTTGACCATCGGCACTTCATGTACGCAAAAACGCATTTCATCATCGGCCAGCGAGTCATCGAGTTCGACTTCAAACGGCGGCAGTGTCAGACCAATATTGGCGACCAGCGTGTTTCGAGCCAGGCGAATCCCGTGAATAAGATCCGTAACCTCAGGGGTGCCTCGCAGGCTCGGGGGAAACTGCAGCAGGTAAGGCCGCGACGGATCGAACCCGCGCAAGTCTTCATCACCGTTCTGTTCGGGGCGTACGGCGTCGACGGCTTCATCGACGGGCGCCTCTGCGCGTTGACGCTGGCGCATCAAGTAATAACCCAGGCCGCCAGTCGCCATGGAAATCAGGATAAACACCAGGGTGGGCATGCCGGGCACTATCGCAAACGCGAGCATCCCCACCGACGCGATCATCCAGCTCTTGGGTTCGCTGGTCATTTGCCGGGCAATTTCGGCGCCCATGTTACTGATGCCCTTGCGCCCGTCCGGCGCCACACGGGTGATAATCATGCCCGCCGTCAGGGAGATCAGCAGCGCAGGAATCTGTGCAATCAGGCCATCGCCGATGGTCAGTACCGAATACAGCTGGATCGACTCGCCAGCGCTCAAGTTATGTTGAAACATGCCCGTGGTGAAACCACCCAACAGGTTGACCACGACGATAATCAAACCGGCGACGGCGTCGCCTTTGACGAACTTCATGGCCCCGTCCATGGCGCCGAACAATTGGCTCTCGCGGGATAACTGCTCACGCTTGTCCCGCGCTTGTGTGCCGTCGATCAGGCCGGCACGCAGGTCACTGTCGATGGACATCTGTTTACCCGGCATCGCGTCCAGGCTGAACCGCGCCGCAACCTCGGCGACCCGTTCCGAACCCTTGGTGATGACCAGGAAGTTGACCAGGGTCAGGATCAGAAAGATCACCATGCCCACCGCCAGGTTGCCACCCACCACGAAATTGCCGAAAGCCTCAACGATGTCGCCAGCGTCCTGCTCCAACAGAATCAGGCGCGTGGTGGCGATCGACAGCGCCAGACGAAACATGGTGGTCAGCAGCAGAATCGAAGGAAACGATGAAAACGCTAAAGGCCCCGGCAAATACAGCGCCAGCACAATCAACAGGCACGAGATGCAAATGTTGATCGCAATCAGGATGTCCACGAGCCAGGTCGGCAGCGGCACGATAAAGATAAACACAATGCCCAGGACCACCACCGCGCCCAGCACTTCGGCACGCTGTGCCACTTTGAGCAAGACGCGGTTGATGGCCGAGAGTGCATTCACGCAAACGCCCCCAAGTCACCGTCAAACTTTCCGGGGCCTTGCTCGGCGCGACGCAGTTCGTCCAACACCACCATAAAGCTGCCCAAAGCCTTATCGCGTACCCGGCTGTCAGACCACAAGTCCAAAGGCAAATCGCGAGTCATGGGGTAAAGCGCGTTAAGGAGTACCACTTGTCGGGTACTCGTGCCATTCCCCAGATCCTGCCCAAACCGCAGGATTTCAGGCTCATCGATACCGCTGTCGGCATAGCCCAGCTGGCGCTGCAAAAGGCTCACAGCGTCATGGTTCAGGCCCAGGCGCTCGATCAACGCCTGGCCGGCGGCCAACACTGTGCCCAGCTTCCCGCAGCTTTGCAGAGCCAGCAACAAGGTGCGCAACCGCGGCGTGGACGTTGACGACACCAGCATCGCGATGTCGTCAGCCAGGGCTTTGCGCATGCTGCCGAGCCTGGCGGAAAACGTATCGCCACCATATACACCCAGCAGGGCCTGCATCATCGTAGCCAGAGACTGGCGCGTGGTCACACTGGAGTAATAAAGCGCGCGCAGCGCTTGGCGTTCCTGCGCATCACCTCCGGCCTGCGTCAACGCCGTGGCGAACTTGAGGCCCGCCTGGATTTCCCCTTTGAAGCCGACTGTCAGCGCGGCGATGGCATCCCGCCCCAAGGCCGCGTCAGAGGGGCGCGCGTCATTGGACGCCTGGTTTTCCAGATGCTTGAGCACCACGAACGCACGCGCGGGGTCGCCCTCGGCAAGCTCCAGCAGCTTGTCGACACTGGAGTGCTGCTGCAATTGCTGCCTGAACCGTAGAGAAATAGCTGCCAACGACTCCTGAGCCGGATGGCCCAATTGGTCATAAAGTTGTGCAAGTTGCTCGACGGGGGGAACGCGTATCGGCGCCAACCGCAGATTCCGGTTATTGGCGATCAAGTCCTGGTCGAATAGCGGGGCAAGCTCATCGACCTTCCCTGACGCGGGTGTGGAGACAGGCGCAGTGGATTGTTGATCCAGGCGCTGGGTAGAGGGCGCATCTTTGGGGGATTCGACTTTCATAAGCATGCCAAGAAGGGAAGAGTGTGTCCCTATGTGGCGAGGCCTGCCGATACGGTTCCATCAAAACTCGACTTTAGACACACTTGCAAAGACCCGCACAAACCATCGGCGCCTTTTGCAAATTACGGCGTAAAAAATAATGAATTCAATATTTATATCTATATAAATCAATAGGTTGAGAAGGTTTTTCCGTTGGCATAGCCAGTGCAAAGGGGTTCGCATCGAAAACATTTCGATAGCGTCTACCCTGAGGAAAAAATCATGAATATCCCTATTGAAGCTTTAGCGCACCTGGTTGGCAGCTCGCCTCAATTCATGCATCACCTGACGGACGATCAACAAAAAAAACTTCGGCGCTTCATTCACAAGCGCGTACTCAACCCCGAAGATGCCGACGACATTCTGCAACTGACATACCTGGAGGCGTGGCGCAACAGGGAGCGTTTCAGCGGCCAGGCAAGCCTCAGTACCTGGATGTGCGGCATTGCGCAGAACTTGGTGCGCAACCATTTTCGACGCCTGTACGCCAAGCCGGTGCATTGCGAATTCGATGAATCGCTGTGGCATGGCCAAGAGGAAAACAACAATCTGGATTGGGAGTTCGAGATCAACCGCCGACTGGAAAAAACCCTGACGGCGATCGACCACCTGCCAGTAGAAATGCGCAAGACGCTGTACGCCTCGCTGGAGACTGACGGTAGTTACCAGGACACGGCCGACGTATTGGACATCCCGATCGGCACCGTTCGCTCACGCTTGTCACGCGCGCGTGAACACCTGAAGCGTGTCACGCACACCCCGTCGCAACCGTAAGGCCCTTTAGAGGGTAATCGTTGGGCGGCAGGGATATCTGCCCAACCGAATTACGCTTTTCATACGCGGCAGCTGAATCGCTGGCCACTCGCTCGATACTCTTCTAACGGCTAACACCAATCTTTTGTGGGAGCTGGCTTGCCTGCGATTGCAGTGGGTCAACTGATGATGAGTACGAATGTGCCGCCGTCATCGCAGGCAAGCCAGCTCCCACAGGGGATATGAGTGGCGTCCTGAGTAGGAGAAATCCCCACGCCACTCGTCGCTCGAACCGGCATTTTCGGTTAAACGGTTGAAAGCGTAGATAAAAATTGAAAATAAACGCTTGACGCATTCCCGTTCTACGCGAATAATGCGCGCCACTTGGCTACATAGCTCAGTTGGTTAGAGCATAGCATTCATAATGCTGGGGTCCGGGGTTCAAGTCCCTGTGTAGCCACCAAGTACTAAAAACGGCTTACCGAAAGGTAGGCCGTTTTTTTATGCCTGCCGAAAAGTGCTCAGGCATACTCGCAGCGGCCCACACACCACAACGCTGCTTTGAGTGCCATCCATGAGCTTCGACGTATTCGCCATTATCCTGCTCGGCGCTGCTCTGCACGCCACCTGGAATGCCGTGGTCAAAGGTGGCGCCGACAAGCTGTTGACCACCTGCATGATTGCGTCCGTCGCCTCGTTGATCGCATTGGTGGCCATTCCGTTTCTGGCACTGCCTGCGCCAGAAAGCTGGCCATTCATCGGTGCGTCGGTGATTCTCCAAGTACTGTATTTCGTGCTGGTGGCCGCGACATACCGCATTGCCGACATGAGCCAGACCTACCCGATCATGCGCGGCACCGCGCCGCTGCTGGTGGCGACGGTGAGTGTGCTTGTGTTGTCAGAATCATTGTCGGCGTTCGCCTGGCTCGGCATTGCGGTGATTTCTCTGGGCATCTTGAGCATGGCCATAGCCCCATCTACAGGGCCGCGCAAAGGCTTGGCCCTGGCATTGATCAACGCGGGAGTGATCGCGGGCTATACCCTTATCGATGGCCTGGGCGTGCGCAAGTCCGGCGCGCCGGTGGCTTACACGCTGTGGATCTTCCTGCTGACCGGCATTCCACTCGCAGCGTGGGCGTTAGCAGCCCGGCGCAGGGTGTTCGTTGATTATGTAGCCGGTAACTGGCACCTGGGCATCGTCGGCGGCGTGGGCACGATAGCCTCCTATGGCCTGGCGCTTTGGGCCATGACCGCCGCCCCCATCGCCACCGTTTCAGCCTTGCGCGAAACCTCGATTCTATTCGGCGTAGTGATCTCGACATGGGTGCTGAAAGAACACATCACGCGCGTGCGCATCATTGCCGCCTGTGTCATTGCTGCCGGGGCGATGCTGCTGCGCCTGGGCTGAGCAGGCCTTGGTGTTCGCGCGCAAAAAAACTGCGTATCTGTATTTTGACGCCTCCCCGAGCCACTGTTAGTGTCCAGCCTCCCCTACACGGAGTGCCCCGGATGAAATTGGATATCTACCAAGTCGACGCTTTCAGCCAACAGCCTTTCGGCGGCAACCCGGCTGCCGTCTGCCCGCTCACCGAGTGGCTGCCAGACGCACAACTGCAAAATATCGCCGCTGAAAACAACCTCTCCGAAACCGCCTACTTCGTACCCCGTGGCGATTTTTATGAGTTGCGCTGGTTCACCCCCGAAGTCGAAGTGGACCTGTGCGGCCATGCCACGCTGGCCGCGGCGTGGGTGTTGATTCACCAGCTGGCGGATGCGCCTGAAGTGTTGCGTTTTGCCACCCGCAGCGGCGAACTTCGCGTGACGCGCAATGGCGACGAACTGGCGATGGATTTTCCGGCCAAACAGCCCCAGCCCTGCGAGCCGCCAAGTGGCCTGTTGATCGCATTGGGGATTGAACATGCCGAGGTGTTTGCCGCTGATGACTACATCGTATTGGTTGACGACGAAGCGCAAATCGCCGCGCTGACGCCGGACTTCGCACGCCTCAAGGGCTTGCCCAAACGCGGGATTGCGGTGACGGCCAAAAGCACCCGGTTTGATTTTGTTTCACGCTGGTTCGGCCCCAACGTGGGCGTCAATGAAGACCCGGTCACCGGCTCCGCCCACACTTCGCTGGCACCGTTCTGGGCCGAGCGTCTGGGCAAGTCATTATTGACCGCCGAACAGGGCGGCAAGCGCCGTGGGCAACTGCGCTGTGAACTCAAGGGCGATCGCGTGATCATTTCGGGCCATGCCGTGCTCTACCTGCAAGGCGTGATTTACCTGTAAAAAGCAGTACCCCAAGGACAACAGATCATTCTCAAAATGAACGGAGTTCAGCGCGTGTTTTCGATTTCCCGCCGTCAACTGTCGGTGATTGCCGCAGCCCTCGCCCTGGCCGGCTGTCACGCCCCCGTCACGGAACAACCGCCAGCGCCGGAGTTGGGGTCGGGTTATCGCACCGACCTCAGCACCCGCCACGCCGAGCGCCATATGGCCGCCGCCGCCAACCCGCTGGCCGCCGAAGCCGGGCGCGAAATGCTGCGCCAGGGCGGCTCGGCCATTGATGCGGCGATTGCCATGCAGGCCGTGCTCACCCTGGTGGAGCCGCAGTCTTCCGGCATCGGCGGAGGCGCGTTCATCATGCTGTGGGATGGCAAAAACGTGCACGCGTATGACGGCCGCGAAACCGCACCGGCCGGGGCGACTGAGCGCTTGTTCCTTAAAGCCGACGGCACGCCGATGGCGTTTCCCGAAGCGCAGATTGGCGGGCGTTCGGTGGGCACGCCGGGCGTCTTGCGGGCGCTGGAAATGGCACACAAGAAGAGCGGCCACCTGCAATGGGCCAAGTTGTTTGAACCGGCGATTCGTTTGTCAGAGCAAGGCTTTGCGATTTCCCCACGCCTGCACGCGCTGATTGCTGCCGACCGGTACATCGCGCAATCACCCGACATGGCCGCCTATTTTCTGAATGCCGACGGCACGCCCAAAGCCACCGGCACCCTGTTGAAAAACCCGGCGCTGGCCGCCGTGTTCAAGCGCATCGCCAAGGAAGGGCCGGACGCGTTGTACCAAGGGCCGATTGCCGATGAGATCGCACGCAAGGTCCAGGGCAACCGCAATGCGGGCAGCCTGTCCCAGGCCGACCTCAAGGGCTACACCGCCAAGGAACGCACGCCGCTGTGCACTGACTACAAGCAATACCAACTATGTGGCATGCCACCGCCGTCGTCGGGCGGGATTGCCGTCGCACAGATCCTGGGCACGTTGCAGGCCCTGGAAACACGCGACCCGCGCCTGGCCATCGCACCCATGAAGCCGGTAAAAAGCACCTTACCCGCTGGCCTTGAGCCCACACCGCAAGCCGTGCACCTGCTCGCTGAAGCCGGTCGGCTGGCGTTCGCCGACCGCGCGCTGTACGTGGCCGACGCCGACTTCGTGCCAGTGCCGACTGCCGGCCTTGTCGCTCCGGACTACCTGGCCAAGCGCGCCGCGCTGATCGGTGAGCGCAGCATGGGCATGGCCAAGCCGGGCACACCTGCGGGGATCCAGGTAGCGTACGCCCCGGACCGCTCGCCACTGCGCATTTCCACCTCGCAAGTGGTGGCGGTGGATGACCTGGGCGGCGCCGTGTCGATGACGACCACGGTGGAAGCGGCGTTCGGTTCGCACGTGATGGTTCAGGGCTTTTTGCTGAACAATCAGATGACCGACTTCTCGTTCATCCCTGAAGAAAACGGCCAACCGGTGGCTAACCGCGTCGAACCCGGCAAACGCCCACGCTCGGCCATGGCGCCGACGCTGGTGTTCGACCGCAAGAGCGGCGAGTTGCTGGCAACCGTGGGTTCACCGGGCGGTTCGCAGATCATCGAATACGTGAGCAAATCCTTGGTGGCAATGCTTGATTGGAACCTCGACCCGCAAGCGGCCATCAGCCTGCCCAACTTTGGTAGCCGCAACGGTGCTACCGAGCTGGAAGCCGGCCTGTTCAGCCCCGGACTGAAGCAAGCGCTGAGGGACAAGGGCCACGCGTTGAGCGAGATTGATATGACCAGCGGTATCCAGGCCATCGTTCGCACGCAAGATGCCCAAGGCAAGGTGTCACTGAGCGGTGGCGCCGACCCTCGGCGTGAAGGCGAAGCGGTCGGCGATTGAGTTTATTGAGCGGAGAGAGTCCCTTGCAGCAGGCAAACAATCTCGGCGCCCTCCCCGGCGTCGACCATGGTTTTTGTTCGATCAATGACCCGTTGCGACCGGACGAGGTGTTCATCTGCAAGCAGGTGCACAGTGCCACGGTGATCAAGTGGCAAGCGGATCAGGTGACCAATACCGTTGAGGCGGATGGTGTGTTTACGGGCGAGCATCAGCCCATCGCGGTGATTACCGCCGATTGCCTGCCCATGCTTTTCGCCGCAAAAAACGGCGAAATGGTTGCCGCAGTGCACGGCGGCTGGAAGGGGCTGCAAGCCGGGATTATCGCCAATGCCGTGCAGCAATTTGCCGCCCTGGGCATCGCCGTGGACCAGTTGCACGTCGCTATCGGGCCGTCGATCAAACCCTGTTGTTACGAGGTAAGCGAGAGCTTTATTGCGCAGTTTCAGGCGGACCAGGGGCACTTGTGGCACTTCGAACAACCGGCCCCTCAACTGTCACCGCAGATTGCGCCGCCCCATGCAAGGCAGACGGGAAGCGCCTGGTTTGATTTGAGTGGTTACGGGGTGATGCTGCTGCAAGCGGCGGGGCTTGGCCGTGAGCAGATCGAAGTCAGTGAGGTGTGCACTTATTGCACTTCACCGACCTTTGCCAGCTACCGCAGGCGGACACATAACCCTGCGGAGCCGAAGACGCTGATCTATTCGTGGATTGCTCGGAAAACCTAAAGAAGCCCCTCCACTCTTTGACGAGCGGGCTTGTCGTGGCGAGCGGGCTTGTCGTGGCGAGCGGGCTTGCCCCGCGTTGGGCTGCGAAGCAGCCCCAAAACAATCACCGCGTCCTTCCTGACAGCCCCCGTCAAACCGACTGGGGGCGCTTCGCGCCCCAACGGGAGCAAGCTCCCTCGCCACAGGGTTCACCCTCACACCGGCTAATTTCAGCGACTGATCTTCAAGCCCTTGCGCCCCGCATGCCGCTCCAGCGCCAGCTCAATCAACCGGCTGACCAACTCGCTGTAACTCATCCCCGCCGCCTGCCACAGCTTGGGGTACATGCTGATGCGAGTGAAGCCGGGCAGTGAGTTGATTTCATTGATCAGCACTTCACCGTCGTCGGTGAGGAACACGTCGACGCGCGCCAACCCGGCACAGCCCAACACCTCGAACGCTTGGATGGCGAGGTGGCGAATGCGCTCGCTGGCCTCAACGCTGATATCGGCCGGCACCACCACTTGGGCGGCCTGGTCATCGATGTATTTGCTGTCGTAGGAATAGAAGCCGCTGCCGACGACGATCTCGCCACAGCCGCTGGCGATGGGGTTGTCGTTGCCCAACACGGCACATTCAATTTCGCGCCCTTGCACGGCGGATTCCACCAGCACCTTTTCATCAAAACCCAAGGCCAGTTCGACGGCGGCATGGTACTCGGCCTCGTTGCCGACTTTACTCACGCCCACCGAGGAACCCTGGTTGGCGGGTTTGACGAACATCGGCAAGCCCAGCGTGTTCACTGCCATGGCAAAAGAGGTGCGCGCCGCATTGCGACGGTTCAGGGTGATGAACGGGGTGACGGCAATACCGGCATCGCGCAGCAAGCGTTTGCTGATGTCCTTGTCCATGCACACGGCCGAGCCGAGTACGTCGGAGCCGACGAAAGGCAAGTCAGCCATACGCAGCAGCCCCTGCAGGCAGCCGTCTTCACCGAGCGTGCCGTGGACAATAGGGAAGATCACATCGATGTGTTGGAGCAGGCCCTGACCCGAGGTTTCCACCACTTGCTGGCTGGCCTTGCCCGGCACCACCGCCAATTCGCGGTTGGATTGGTTGAGGGCGATGAGGGCCGGGTTTTCCTGGTTGATCAGGAAGTTCGAGGTGTCGTTGAGGTGCCAGTGGCCGGCCTTATCGATGCCGATCAGCACGGGCTCGAAGCGCGAACGGTCAAGTGCGTCGACGATATTGCGCGCCGATTGCAGCGAGACTTCGTGCTCGGCCGAACGGCCACCAAAAATAATACCTACCCGCACCTTGCTCATGACTCGGCCTCACTGTTGAAAGTAAGGCTTCTTACCATGAGCGGTCAGCGATTCGCCACCAGATGTGCACCGAACAACAGGTAGCAACCACCGGCAAACCGGTCGAGCCACTTGCGTGAACGGCTGTAAAGGTTGGCCATGCGCTCGCTGGAAAACACCAGGGCTACGCTGGTGTACCAACTGAATGACAAGGTGGCCATGGTGATGACCGCCAGGGCCAACAACGTTGGCGACGGCGAAGGCGGCATGGTCGAGGCAAAGGCCGTGGCGACGAACAGCGCGGCCTTGGGGTTGGACAGGTTGCCCAGCAAACCGAAGCGCCAGGCGGAGAACAGCGAGCGCCGGGGTTCGTCTGGCAACATCGCCTGGTTGCTGGCAGGGGCCGAACGCTTGAACAGTTTCAGCCCCAGATAGATCAGGTAGCAGCCGCCGATGATCTTGAATGCCAGGTAGAGCATGGGCGCAGCGGTGAACAGCGACTTGATGCCCAGACCACCCGCCAGCCCCCAAATAATCGTGCCGCTGGCCACGCCGGCCGAGGCCACCACGCCATGTCGGCGCGAACAACTCGCCGCCAGCTGCGCCGTGTTGAAAAAGTTGGGGCCCGGTGTCACGACTGCCACCGTCCATAGCACGGCCAGTGAGACCAACGGCGCCACATAGGCGGGGTTGAAAAAATCCATAGGGACAGCTCCGTCAGCGCAACGTACGAGCAACGATCATAGGCCTCGCTTTCACCCTGCACAATCGTACAAGACCCAGGAAGACAGGCCGATGCAGACTGGGTTAACGTGTTTCCACCACTACTTGTGACAAGTCACTATGGGCCAACCCACTTCCACCCTCGATTGGCTGCACCGCGCTCCGCACGCCAGCGGCCTGGACCGTATCGAAGCGTACTTTGCGGGCTTTGCGTTCGACCCGCATCGCCACGACACCTACGCCATCGGGCGCACGCTGTTTGGCGTGCAGAGTTACCACTACCGCGGCTGCATGACTCACAGCCTGCCCGGCACGACCATGGTGATTCACCCGGACGAATCCCACGACGGCCGCGCCAGCAGTGTTGAGGGCTTCAAGTACCGCATGATTTATGTGGAGCCGGCGCTGATCCAGCAGATTCTCGGCGGCAGGCCGTTGCCGTTTATCCACAACGGCCTGTCGACGGACCCACGCCTGTTTCGCGCCAGCGAAGTGTTGCTGCAAAACCTGGACTGCCCGGTTGACCCGATGCAGGAGCAGGACGCGCTGTACGACCTGGCGCAGGCGTTAAGCGCTGCATCGGGGGTGATCATCAGCCGTAAATCCTTCGATTATGTCGCCGCCGAACGCGCCCGGGAATTTATCCACAGCGCGTTGGGCCGCAGCATCACCCTGGATGAAATGGCCGACCATTGCGGTCGTGATCGCTGGGCGTTGTCGCGGGATTTCCGGTTGCTGTTTGGCACCAGCCCCTATCGTTACCTGACCATGCGACGGCTGGATTTGGTGCGCAGTTTGCTCGCCCAAGGCCAATCGCTGGTCGATGCGGCGCTGACTGCCGGTTTCACCGACCAGAGCCATATGACCCGGCAATTTCGCAGCACCTACGGCATGCCGCCGTCGCGTTGGGTGAAGATGCTTGGGCGCTGAGCCTCTGGTTTGAAATACAGTCAATGTGGGAGCTGGCTTGCCTGCGATGACGGTCTGTCAGACACCGCTATACAGACTGATCCGACGCTATCGCAGGCAAGCCAGCTCCCACATTAGAACTATGTTGTTTCCAATATCACATTCGGCTCGGGCGCTTGTGCTTTGAGCCGCAACGCCACCACCGCGCCCACCAACGCAATCGCCGCGCTCCACCACAACGCCAGTTCAATCCCGCCGGCATTTGCCACCGACACCAGCACCGCCAGGCCCAATGCGCCGCCGATCTGCTGGCTGGTCGACGCCATGCCCGCCGCCACGCCTTGCTCGCCCGGTCGAATCCCCAGTCCGGCCGCCACCCACATCGCCGTCCAGGTCATGCCCTGGCCAATGCTCAAGATGAAGATGCCCGGCAGCAACGACCAGAACCCCACACCCGTCGGCAGCGCCCAGCACACCAGCGCAATCCCCACCGCGCCCGCCA
The DNA here is from genome assembly GCF_022662395.1 of Pseudomonas sp. MONT-RG-20F-20-E-7-02. Lineage (NCBI taxonomy): Bacteria > Pseudomonadati > Pseudomonadota > Gammaproteobacteria > Pseudomonadales > Pseudomonadaceae > Pseudomonas > Pseudomonas sp. MONT-RG-20F-20-E-7-02. The sequence goes on along the minus strand of NZ_JAKNQN010000007.1, from coordinate 38,567 downwards.
GTTGGCCGCTGACCAAGGTGTTACGCAACCCCAACTTGAGCAGCGAGCGTTCCGCCAGCCAGATGCCGAAGGTGCACACCAGGGTCGCCGGCAAAAACGCCAGCCCGGCCTGCAACACGCTGTAGCCATAGACCTGTTGGTAATACAGCGCCAGGAAGTAGTACTGCACGCCAAAGCTGCTCATGAACACCGCCGTCAGCACCATGGCCATGCGCAACTCGCGGTAGGCGAACAGGCGCAGCGGCATCAGCGGATCGCGGCCGCGATGTTCGATCCAGGCGAACAACCCGAGCAGCAACACCGCCAGGGCGATGCAACCCAGGGTCGACGGCGCCGCCCAGCCCCACTCCGGGCCTTGCACCAGCGAGAACACCAGCAAGGTGCCACCGACCGTCACGGTCAAGGCGCCGCTGATATCGAATTTGCGCCCGCGCACTCGTTCGCTATCAGCCGGAATCCAGTAACGCGCCGCCCACGCGCAACCGCCCGCCAGCGGCACATTCACCAGGAACACCGCCTCCCAGCCCCACACCTGCGTCAGCACGCCGCCGAGCAATGCGCCCAACGCCAAGCCCGCTGCCGACGCCGCGCTCCACACCGCAAACGCTCTGTTACGCGCTGGCCCTTCGGCATAGTGGGTATTGATCAACGCCAACGTGGCCGGGAACAACATCGCCCCGCCCACGCCTTGTACCGCTCGCGCCAGCACCAGCAACATCGCGCTGCCGCCGAGCACCGCGGCCAGGGACGCCAGCGCATACAGCGACTGGCCCACCCGATACAACCGTCGCTTGCCGAGCAAATCCGTGGCCCGCCCACCCAGCAACAGGAAGCCGCCAAAGGCCACACTGTAGGCGCTGACCACCCACTGCAACTGCTGGGCGGAAAAATCCAGATGCGTGCCGATTTGCGGCAACGCAACAAACACAATAGTGGCATCGAGGGCGATGATCAGTTGCGCGGTGGCCAGCAGTAAGAGCATCCAGCCGGAAGGTCGAGAGGGAGACATCACAGCGTCCTGCCTGAAAAATGAGAGGCGGCCAGTGTCTTTCATGCGCAACAGATGATAAATAGCGCTATCACTCTTTCAGTAATGACTTTAATCATGGATCTGAACGCTGTTCGACTGTTGGTCCGCGTTGCCGAAACTCGCAGCTTCACCCGCGCCGCCGGTGACTTGGGGCTGACGCAGTCCGGGCTGTCACGCGCCATCTCGCGCCTTGAAAACGAGCTGGGCGTGCGCCTGCTGCAACGCAATACCCGCAGCGTCAGCCTCACGCCAGACGGGCAGATGCTCTATGAGCGCAGTGCGCCGTTGTTGGCGGAATTGGCCGAAACCGAAAAACTGATGCTCGACCGCCGCAGCACTCCGTCCGGCCTGTTGAAGATCAGCACGCCGTCGCTGTTCGGGCGCAAGGTAGTGATGCCGGTGATCGGCGAATTGACCTTGCGCTACCCCGACTTGCGTATCGAAGCGGTGATGACCGACCGCCTGGTGGATATCGTCGACGAAGGCTTCGACGCGCTGCTGCGCACCGGCGAAATCCAGGACCAACGCTTGATCGCCCGCGCCCTGCCGCCGTTGCGCTGGGTCACGGTGGCTTCCCCGGCCTACCTGGCGCGTTTCGGTACGCCGCAAAGCGTCGATGAACTCAAGGACCACAACTGCCTCACCGTGCGCAATTTGCGCAGCGGGCGCATGGTGGATTGGCAGTTCATGATTGATGGCAACGTGCAGGACGTCAGCGTCGAAGGGCGGCTGATTTTTGATATTGGCGATGCGCTGGTAGACGGCGCAGTCGGTGGTTTCGGCATTGCCCAGGTGATGGATTTTGCCGTGCGCGATGACCTTGCCACTGGGCGATTGGTGCCGTTGCTGGAGGACGTAGCAGGGCGCAGTCGGGCAATCTCGCTTGTCTATCCGCCGTCCCGGCAATATTCGCCGAAGCTGATGGCGTTTGCCGAAGCACTGGCAAACGCACGCTGGTAAGGCTTACAGCTGACGCCCGACCACCGGCTCGCCGATGGTCAGGAAATTTCCGCCGGCAATGTGGTGCAAGGTGCGCAATGGATCATGGCCTTCGAAGTGCCAGTGGCCGTCACTGAATACGCGTTCGTCGGCATAGGCCGCGACCACTTCGCCGAGGAATAAATCGTAGGTCTGCTGGTTATGAGGCTCGGGCAACAGACGGCATTCCAGCCACGCCACGCAACCTTCCAGCAACGGCGCTTCGGTGTGTTCACCATTAAATGTCTGCAGGCTGTAGGCGGCGAACTTGTCGTTGTCTGCGCCGCTGGTGTTGCCGACCGTCTGCACCAGGTCGGCCTGGGCCACGCAAGGCACTTGCAGCACGAAGGTGCCGGCGCCTTCCAGCAGTTGGCGGGTCCAGGTGGCCTTGTCCAGCACCACGGCGACTTTCGGCGGTTCGAAATCCAGCGGCATGGCCCAGGCAGCGGCCATGATATTGCGCTTGCCGTCGTGGGCCGCGCTCACCAGCACGGTCGGCCCGTGGTTAAGCAAGCGGTAGGCCTTGGACAGCGGAACGGGGCGACGGTGGGTCGGGCTCATGGAGGGACGGCTCTTCAAGCAAGAAAAAACCTACGATACCTCAAGCACAAGCCCGACGGGTCAGCTCGACAGCTGATTGGCGAACTGCCCGACCGCGCTGACCACTTTTTGCGCACCGTCCTGGATCTCCACAATCACCGTGCCGGCCTCGGCGGCCAGCGCCAAACCATGCTCGGCTTGCAGGCGCCCCTCGGTCATCAAGCTCACCGCATCACGGGCCATGTCCTGGTTCTGACGCACCACACCGACAATTTCCTCGGTGGCCTTGCTGGTACGCGATGCCAACTGGCGCACCTCATCGGCCACCACGGCAAAACCACGGCCTTGCTCACCCGCACGCGCGGCCTCAATGGCCGCGTTAAGCGCCAGTAAGTTGGTCTGCTCGGCGATGCCGCTGATGGTCTTGACGATGGTGCCGATCACTTGGGACTGGGCGTTCAGCGCCTCGATGCCGTCGCCGGCCTGCTGCATGTGCTTGGCCAGGTCACGCATGACATCCACCGCCTGCGTCACCACAGTGGTGCCGCGCTGGGCACTGTTGTCGGTGTGCAGCGAGGTGCTGTAGGCGATGTTGGCGGCTTCGGCCACGGCCTGTTCCTGATTGACCTGGTCGGTAATCACGGTGGCGAACTTGACCACTTTGTACAGCCTATCGTTGGCATCCAGCACCGGGTTGTAGGTCGCCTCGAGCCACACCACGCGGCCATGGCTATCGACCCGCTTGAAGCGCGCCGCAACAAATTCACCGGCGTTCAAACGCTTCCAGAACTGCTGGTACTCGGCGCTGTTGTATTCCTCCGGCTCGCAGAACATGCGGTGATGTTTGCCCTGAATCTGCGCCAGGCTGTAACCCATGCCGCCGAGGAAGCGGTCATTGGCGGTCAACACATGCCCGCCAAGGTCGAACTCGATGACCGCCGTGGAACGTACCAGCGCGGTGATCAGGTTTTCATGCTCGCGCGACGCCTCGATGGTGCGAGTGAGGTCGCTGGAGTAGATCGAAAAACGCTTGATGCGCCCGTTCGAAGTGCGCACCGGTTGCAGGATCGAGCGCAACCACGCCTCCTTGCCGTTGCCGCGCATCAGCCGCACGGTGCCGGCGAAGTGTTCGCCGCGCACCAGGGCATTCTTGAAGCGCAGTTGAAACGCGTCCTGGCGCAGGTGTGCCGGCACCAGGTCATCAATGTGACGCCCCAGAATGTTGCTGGCCTGGTACGACAGTTCTTGCAGGAAGTTGGCGTTCGCCCACTCCACCCGGCCATCGGCGTCCAGCGTCAGGCACAGCATTTCGCTTTCCAGGCTCTCCTTGACCTGTTGCAAGCTGGACAACTCTTCGCGAAGAGCAGACAGCTCCTGCTTCAAACGGGTGTTGAACATGGGGCACCGATGGTCATTTGGGGAGGTGGATCTGACCTGCATCGGCGCTGCCGGCGTTTTCTGAAGCGTTTTTTCACGCCGCGCCAACTGTTTTTTCGGATCCATTAACCACCGTTATTTTTGCACACGCCCATCACCTGATACTCAAGGGTATTGAGCTTGCCGCTGGAGTCTTCATAGGTCATGCGCGACGGCACCGGGTTGCACGAGCGGATCGGCGGCGTCACGTTGACGACTTTGGCAATGTCCAGCTTCATGCCGTAGCGGTAGGCCTGAACTTCGGGCATCGGTTTGCCCTTTCTTTCGGCGTAGGCCGCCATGGCTTTTTCATTGCGCTCCATCATCAGGGCAAAGGTGCGATCCCCGCCGCCTTCTGCCAGCGCACCGAATGACAAGACTGCCGCTAATACACCCAAGCCGATTTTAAAAGCGTTCATAACAGTTTCCTCGATTGAAAAGTTCAGTAACGAGACTAATCAACCGACCCTGTCGCAATGTTCACTAAAACATTACTTATTTGTTAGGTGGGCGTGAGTTTCCAGAATTGTAATGTTGACGCCACCTAACCGTTATCCGCCGTTTGCAACTATCAGCCCGGGCCAGATCAATAAGAACGCCCACCCTATAAGAAGCTGAAAACTGCCAACCCCCAGGAGCGAAACATGAACATTGCTTACTACACCCTTCCCTTTTCACTGATTGCCGCACTGCCACTGGCAGCCGTCGCCGTCGAAGACAAACCTGAAGGCTTTATCGAAGGCAGCAGCGTGAACGTGCTGGCGCGCAACTTTTACTTCAACCGCGACGACCGCAAGGGCCAGTCCAGCCCTACCGGCAATGGCTATTCGGAAGCCTGGGCGCAGGGTTTGATCGGTAAATTCGAATCCGGGTTTACTCAAGGCACCGTGGGATTTGGCCTGGATGCGTTTGCCATGTACGGCCTCAAACTCGACTCGGGCACCGGCCGCAGCGGCGGCAAGAGCTCGTTTGGCGTATTGCCGGTAGACAGCGACAATCATCCTGAAAGTGGCTACAGCAAGTTCGGCGGCGCCGCGAAATTGCGTGTGCTGGATACCGTCATCAAGGCCGGCGACGTGTTCCCGGCCACGCCGGTGGTGGCTGCCGGTGACTCGCGTTTATTGCCCGAAAGTTTTCGCGGCGTCACCGCACAGAACACCAGCATTGAGGGCCTGAGCGTTCAGGGCGGACGCCTGAGCGGCATGAGCCAGCCCAGCGAAAGCGGTATGAACAAGGGCTTTGCGACCTTCTATGCGGGCAAGGTCGACTCGCCCTGGATCGGCTATTTCGGCGGTGACTACAGCGTCAATAAACACCTCAGTGTCAGCCTGTACAGCAGCCGCCTGAAGGACGCCTGGGACCAGTACTACTTCGGCAGCGCCGCCAGTTACCCACTGAACGACGACGTGTCGTTGTTCGGCGACTTCAACTATTACAAAGCCGTGGACGAAGGCAAAAAGCTGCTGGGGCAATTCGATAACACCATCTGGAGCGCGCGGCTCGGGGTCAAGGTCGGCGCCCACAGCCTGGCCGTGTCGCACCAGCGTAACAACGGCGATGACGACTTCGATTACCTGAGTCAATCGGACTCGATTTTCCTCAACAACTCCATCCAGTACAGCGACTTCAACTCGCCCAAGGAACGCTCGTGGATGGCGCGGTATGACTTGGACATGCAAGCCTTCGGTGTTCCCGGCCTGTCATTCATGACCCGTTACGCAAAAGGCACCGGTGCCGACTACAGCAACGCGAACGCTGTGTACATGCGCCGCGATTCGGCGGGTAACCCGCTGACGGACCAACGCCGCTGGGAGCGAAACTTCGAGGCCAAGTACGTGGTGCAAAGTGGCAACCTGAAAGATTTGTCGTTGCGGTTGCGCCAGGCAACCGTTCGCTCGAGTGCTTTCGAATCGGACCTGGAGGAAATTCGCCTGATTGCCGAATACCCACTGGTGGCACTCTGAATAATCATTGCCGGGAACGTTTACATTCGTTCGCCCTTAACTAACATTTGCTCACAAAGTGATAACTATCAAAACTGTAATATTAGCCCCAGCTTCCCGTTAAGTTGAGCTTCCTATACTTGCTCAAACTTTTTTACACCGAGCAACATTCATCTCTGAAGCTTTTTCGGAGCTCCTTTGGAAAGAGATGATTTTTTAACGCCCCTCTGGGGCGTTTTTTTTGCGCGCCGGCTTAATCGCGACCAATGGTCGCAGTTGACCCTGAAGCTACTTCACACTTCAGACTTTTCCTACTCCCAAGACACCCTGTTCCATAAGGAAATGGCGCCCTTCTCTCACCCGAAAAAGGTAAATTCCCATGCGTATCCTTGTCGTTGAGGACGAGCAAAAAACCGCCGACTACCTGCAGCAAGGCCTGAATGAGAGTGGTTATGTGGTCGACTGTGCGTCCAACGGTATCGACGGCCTGCACCTGGCCGGGCAGCACGCCTATGAGCTGGTCATCCTCGACGTCAACCTGCCAGGCAAGGATGGCTGGGAAGTGCTGGAGCAATTGCGCCGCAATGGCAGCCAACGCGTGATGATGCTGACTGCCCGCGGCCGGCTGGCCGACAAGATCAAGGGCCTGGACATGGGCGCCGATGATTACCTGGTCAAACCCTTCGAATTTCCCGAGCTGCTCGCGCGGGTGCGCACGCTGTTGCGCCGCAGCGAACATATCCCACAGCCGGACGTATTCCGTGTGCAGGACCTGGAGCTGGACCCGCGCCGCCATCGCGCGTACCGCGGTACCCGGCGTATCGACCTGACCACCAAGGAATTCGCGCTGCTGCAGGTGCTGATGCGCCAGACCGGTGAGGTGCTGACCCGTACGCAAATTATTTCGCTGGTGTGGGACATGAATTTCGACTGCGACACCAACGTGGTGGAAGTGTCCATCAGCCGCCTGCGCGCCAAGGTGGATGACCAGAGTGAGGTCAAGCTGATCCACACCATTCGCGGTGTGGGCTATGTGCTGGAGGCGCGTCAATGAAAGCCAGCAGTTTGTCGATGCGTCTGGGGCTGACCGTCAGCGTGATGGGCGCTGGCCTGGTGCTGTTGCTGGCCACCCTGGCCTACCTGGCGCTGACCCACGAGCTGGAGAAACTCGCGCGCAAGGGCCTGGAGAGCAAGATGGAACAAATCCAGCACAGCCTGTCACAGGGCCTGGATGCCAGCGCTATCCGAGCTCGCCCGCACGCGCTGATGGATTTGGTGATCGGCCATGACAACTTTTACCTCACCATCGTCGGCACAGCCCCCGATGACAGCGTGTTACTCAGCGCCGGGGCCAAACCGCAGGAACCGCTGCTGACAGATTTCACACCGCGCGAAACCCTCGGTTACCTCAACTGGGCCGACAGCAATGGTAACCAAGTACTCAGCGCTTCCAGCCTGATGCGCCTGGCCAGCGGCGAACGCGTACGCGTGCTGCTGTCCCTGGACCGGATGGACGACCAGGCACTGCTCAGTGCCTATCTTCGCGCCACAGTCATCGCGTTGCCCATGCTCTTGATATTGATCGGCATGGGCGCCTGGTGGCTGGTGCAGCGCGGGCTGGCGCCGTTGAAACAGTTCAGCGGTGTGGCGGCCAAAGTCACCACCCAGGACCTGACCCACCGCTTGTCCGTCGACAACCTGCCCAAGGAACTGGGCGAGTTGGCGCACGGCTTCAACGTGATGCTCGACCGCCTGGATGCGGGCGTACAGCAGCTGTCGCAATTTTCCGACGACCTCGCCCACGAACTGCGCGCGCCGCTGACCAACCTGATGGGCAAGGCCCAAGTGACGCTGTCGCGCCAGCGCCCGCCAGAAGCATACAAAGCGGTGCTGGAATCCAACACCGAAGAGCTGGAGCGCCTGGCGCGCATCGTCTCCGACATGCTGTTTCTGGCCCAGGTCAGCCACCCGGCAGCACGGGCGTCGTTCGTCGCCGTGTCGTTAATGGAGGAAGCTAACCGGGTGATGGACCTGTTCGCCCTGAGCGCCGAAGACAAACAACTGACCCTGACCCTCAGCGGCGATGCCCAGGTGCACGGTGATCGCCTGATGATCCAACGTGCGCTGTCGAACCTGCTGTCCAACGCGATCCGCCATAGCCCTGCGGGTTCGCATATTTCGCTGCTGGTAGAGGCCTACGGCAACCACGTGTCGTTGTCCGTCAGCAACCCAGGCCCGGGAATTGAAGCGCAACACCTGCCGCACCTGTTCGAACGTTTCTACCGCGTAGACAGCAGCCGCGCCCGCACCGAGGGCGGCACCGGCCTGGGCCTGGCCATCGTGCGGTCGATCATGACCCTGCACCAGGGGCAGGCCGATGTGCGCAGCCTGCCAGGTGGTTTCACCTTGTTTCGCCTGGTGTTTCCTCAAGTCGCTGCCCAGGTACTTCAAACTTGAGCAAATCAATGTGGGAGCCGTCGAGCTTCAGCGAGGCCGCGAAGGCGGCGGCACAGCCAATAGAAGTATCGACTGAACCACCGCTTTCGCAGCCTCGCTAAAGCTCGACAGCTCCCACAGTTGATCTCTGGGATTTCAGTACAGCGCCCGCCTCATTCCTCCCTGCGATGCGCCCACTGTGTGATGTGTGCAGCCTGCCAGGTACTTCAAACTCAAGCAGATCCATGTGGGAGCCGCCGAGCTTCAGCGAGGCCGCGAAGACGGCGGCACAGCCAATAAAATTATCGCCTGAACCACCGCTTTCGCAGCCTCGCTAAAGCTCGACAGCTCCCACAGTTGATCTCTGGGATTTCAGTACCGCGCCCGCCTCATTCCTCCCTGCGATGCGCCCACTGTGTGATGTGTGCAGCCTGCCAGGTACTTCAAACTCAAGCAGATCCATGTGGGAGCCGCCGAGCTTCAGCGAGGCCGCGAAGACGGCGGCACAGCCAATAGAAGTATCGACTGAACCACCGCTTTCGCAGCCTCGCTAAAGCTCGACAGCTCCCACAGTTGATCTCTGGGATTTCAGTACAGCGCCCGCCTCATTCCTCCTTGCGATGCGCCCACTGTGTGATGTGTGCAGCCTGCCAGGTACTTCAAACTCAAGCAGATCCATGTGGGAGCCGTCGAGCTTCAGCGAGGCCGCGAAGGCGGCGGCACAGCCAATAGAAGTGTCGCCTGAACCACCGCTTTCGCAGCCTCGCTAAAGCTCGACAGCTCCCACAGTTGATCTTTGGGATTTCAGTACCGCGCCCGCCTCATTCCTCCTTGCGATGCGCCCACTGTGAGATGTGTGCAGCCTGCCGGGTACTTCAAACTCAAGCAGATCCATGTGGGAGCCGTCGAGCTTCAGCGAGGCCGCGAAGGCGGCGGCACAGCCAATAGAAGTATCGCCTGAACCACCGCTTTCGCAGCCTCGCTAAAGCTCGACAGCTCCCACAGTTGATCCCTGGGATTTCAGTACCGCGCCCGCCTCATTCCTCCTTGCGATGCGCCCACTGATACAGCGCCGGCAGTACCAGCAACGTGAGCAACGTAGAAGAAATAATCCCGCCGATCACCACCGTCGCCAACGGCCGCTGCACCTCGGCACCGGTGCCGGTGGCCAACGCCATGGGGATAAACCCCAGCGATGCCACCAATGCGGTCATCAATACCGGGCGCAAACGCGTGAGTGCGCCTTCGTTGACGGCCACCGACAACAGGCGCCCTTCCTCATGCAGGTTGCGGATAAAGGCAATCATCACCAGGCCGTTCAGCACCGCCACGCCGGACAGCGCGATAAAGCCCACGCCCGCCGAGATCGACAGCGGAATATCCCGCAGCCACAGCGCCATGATCCCACCGGTCAACGCGAAGGGAATCCCGGTAAACACCAGCAGGCCGTCCTTGAGGTTGTTGAACATCATGAACAGCAGCCCGAACACCAGCAGCAACGCCACCGGCACCACAATGCGCAATCGCTCGGAGGCTTCCTTCAGCTGTTCGAACTGGCCGCCCCATGTCGTCCAATAACCCGCCGGCACCTTCACCTGGGTGTTGATAGCCGCCTCGGCCTCGTCAACAAACGAACCGATATCTCGCCCGCGCACGTTGGCACTCACGATGACCAAGCGCTTACCGTTCTCGCGGCTGATCTGGTTGGGGCCAAGCACCAGATCCAGACTGGCGACCTGGGACAAGGCAATAAACCCCAACTGCCCCGACACACTACCGGCCAGCGCCGGCACCGGAATCAACAACCGCGACAACCCGTCGATATCAGTGCGCAGCGCGTCGGACAACCGCACGACCATGTCAAAGCGACGGTCGCCTTCGTACAACGTACCGGCCTGGCGTCCACCGACCGCGACGGCAATGGTGTCTTGCACATCGCCCACATTCAGGCCAAAACGCGCGGCCTTGTCGCGGTCGATATTGATGGTCAACACCGGCAGCCCGGAGGTCTGCTCGACCTTCACTTCCGAAGCGCCCTCAAGCTTTTGCAGGGTCTCGGCGATTTCTGCGGCGGTCTTGTTGAGCACCGCCATGTCGTCGCCAAATACCTTCACTGCCACGTCACTGCGCACCCCGGAAATCAGCTCGTTGAAACGCAGCTGGATCGGTTGCGACAGTTCATACGCACTGCCCGGCACAATCGCACTGGCGCGCTGGATATCTTCGATCAAAGCCTCGCGGGACTTTTTCGGATCCGGCCACTGGTCCTTCGGTTTAAGCATCACATAGCTGTCGGAAATATTCGGCGGCATCGGGTCGGAAGCGATTTCCGCAGTGCCGGTCCGCGCGAAGACCCGCTCGATTTCCGGCACCTGGGCCATCAAGGTTTTTTCCAACTGCTGTTGCATCTGCACCGATTGCGTCAGGCTGGTGCCGGGCACGCGCAAGGCCTGTTGGGCAAAGTCGCCTTCGCTGAGGCTGGGGATAAATTCGCTGCCCATACGGCTGGCCACAGCGCCTGAGGCGACGACGGTCAGCACCGCCAGGCCGAACACCAGTGGGCGGCGCGTCATCACCCAATCCAGCACCGGCGCATAAGCCCGACGTGCGGTGCGCATTACCAGGTTTTCTTCTTCCTTGACCTTGCCGGTGACGAACAGCGCGATCGCGGCCGGCACGAACGTCACCGACAGGATCATCGCGCCGAGCAAGGCGATGACCACGGTGAACGCCATGGGGTGGAACATCTTCCCGGCCACGCCGGTGAGGGCGAAGATCGGCAGGTACACCACCATGATGATCAGTTGCCCGTAAATCAACGCGCGCCGGGCTTCCTTGGCGGCGGCGAACACTTCGTGCAGGCGCTCGCTGCGCGTCAGCAGGCGCCCGTGGCGTTGCTGCGCATGGGCCAGGCGGCGAATGGCGTTTTCGACGATCACCACCGCGCCGTCGACAATAATCCCGAAGTCCAACGCGCCCAGGCTCATCAGGTTGGCGCTGACTTTGTTGGTGAACATCCCGGTAAAGGTGAACAACATTGCCAGGGGAATCACCATCGCCGTGATCAACGCCGCGCGGATATTACCCAGGAATAGGAACAGCACCGCGACCACCAGCAACGCGCCTTCGAAGAGGTTCTTCTTCACCGTGGCGATGGCTTTTTCCACCAGGTTGGTGCGGTCGTAGACGGTGACGGCCACCACGCCTTCAGGCAACGAGCGGTTGATCTCTTCAAGTTTTTTCGCCACCGCCAGGGACACGGTTCGGCTGTTTTCACCAATCAACATGAACACCGTGCCCAGCACCACTTCGCGGCCATTTTCGGTGGCGGCGCCGGTGCGCAACTCACGGCCGATCTCGACCTGCGCCACGTTGCGCACGCGAATGGGTGTGCCGGCTGAGGTGGTGATGACGATGTTGGCGATGTCATCTATCGACGCCACTTGCCCTGGTGCGCGAATCAACAGTTGCTCGCCGCTGCGCTCGATATAACCGGCACCGACGTTGGCGTTGTTGCGCTCAAGCGCCGTGACTAAATCGGTCAACGTCAGGTTGTAGGCCGCCAGGCGTTTTGGGTCCGGGGCGATCTGGTATTCCTTGGCAAAGCCGCCGATGGTGTTGATCTCGGCCACGCCCGGCACGTTGCGCAGTTGCGGCTTGATGATCCAATCCTGAATGACGCGCAGGTCCGTCGGTGTGTAAGGCGTGCCGTCGTCCTTGAGCGCGCCGTCTTCCGCTTCGACAGTCCATAGGAAAATTTCCCCGAGGCCGGTGGAAATCGGCCCCATCGCGGTTTCGATACCCGTAGGCAATTGCTCGCGCGCCACTTGCAGGCGCTCGTTGACCAACTGGCGGGCGAAGAACAGGTCGGTGCCGTCTTTGAAAATTACCGTCACCTGGGACAGACCGGAGCGCGACAACGAACGCGTCTGCTGCAAACCCGGCAAGCCGGCCATGGCCGTTTCTATCGGAAAGGTAATGCGCTGTTCCGTTTCCAGCGGCGAAAACCCGGCCGCTGCCGAGTTGATCTGCACCTGCACGTTGGTGATGTCAGGCACCGCGTCGATGGGCAACTTCTGATAGCTGGCGATGCCGACACCGGCCATCAACAGCACCGCCAGCAGCACGATGATGCGCTGCTCGATGGCGAATTGGATAAGGCGCTCAAACATGGGGAATCACTCGCAGGATCAATGGGCGTGCTCGGCCGAGCCTTTACCCAGTTCGGACTTGAGGATGAAGCTGCCTTCGGTCGCCACTTGCGCCCCGGCGTCGAGACCTTTGCGCACTTCGACGTAGCCGTTTTCACTCACACCCAGTTCGAGATGGCGGGTGATGAAACCGTCCGCAGTGCGTACGAACACCGAGGGTTTGTCCTCGACGGTCTGGATCGCGGTTTGCGGGACGGTGACCTTGGCCTGGTAGGTGTCGGTGGCCAGTTGCACGGTGACAAACAGCCCTGGGCGCCACGCGTCGTCGGGGTTCGGCACGGTCACGCGCACGGTAGCGGTACGCGTCTGCTCGCCGAGCAAGTTGCCGACGTAAGCCACGGTGCCGAGCACTTCGGTGCCCATTTCCGTGGAGCTGACTTTTACCGGTTTACCGACGCGCACCTTGTTCAAATCCTTGGGAAACACACCGAAGGTGACCCACACCTGGGACAAATCCGAGAGCGTGAACGCGTTGCTGGTTTCGCCGACCACTTCACCGACGCCCAAGTGTTTTTCCACCACTACGCCGGCGAACGGCGCGCGCAGTTCATAGCGATTGCCACCCACCAATACTGCGCTGCCGCTGAGTGCGGTCATCTTTTGACGGGCGTTGTTGAGGGCAATTTCGGCCTCTTGCAGGGTTTGGCGCGCCAGCAGGTAATCCTGCTCGGCGGAGATCTCGTCCTTCCACAATTGGCGCTCGCGCTGGAAGGTGGTGCGCGCCAATTCGACGCGGCGCGCACTGGCTGCCAGCTCGCTGCGCTGGTCGGAAATCTGCTGGCTGGAAATCACCGCCAACAGCTCGCCTTTTTTCACTGACTGGCCGAGGTTGACCTTCACCGACTCCACCACACCGCCCGCACGCGGGACGATATGCGAGGTGCGGTCCTCGTCGAATCGCACTTCGCCCGGCAGCGTCAGCAACGTGCTGATCGCGCGGGGTTGGGCCTTGGCGAGTTGAATACCAGCGGCCTGGATCTGCTGCTCGGTAAGCTCGAGTGTGCCTTCCTCTTCGTCGGCCTGTGCAAAACCAGACAGCATCAGGCCCAGGGCGACGGCGAGCGCCACACCGTGTTTATGCTTCATAAAAGACTCCAGAAAAAATCAAAAGCGGGCGAGGTCGCCGTAAATCCGTTCGATGCGCACCCAGGCGTCGGTGGCCTGGGCGGTCGCCGCGAGGTATTGGGTGCGGGCTGCGATCAACGTGCGCTGGGCGTCGAGCACGTCGAGGAAGTTGAACTTGCCCATCTCGAAACCACGGGTGGCGCTGTCCACCGCGCTCTGGGCGGCGGGCAGGATTTGCTGGTTGAAGGTGCGCACTTCGGTATTCGCGGTTTGCCACAGGTCCAGGGCCTGGCGCGTTTCGGTGCGCAGGCGCAGTTCGACGGCATTGCGCAGGTCACGGGCCTGGTCGGCGCGACGGCTGGCAGCGAGCACATTGCCCTGGTTACGGTTGAACAGCGGAATCGGCATCGACACGCCCACCAGGTTCACGCGCTCACGCACGCTGGCGTCGTACTGGCTGCCGATCGACACATCGAGGTCGGGAATCCGCTGGGCCTTTTCCAGGCCCACGCTGGCTTCGCTTTGAACAATCTGCAGCTCGGCCAGGCGCAGTTCGGTGGTTTGCTCAAGCCGCGCCAGCAATTGCGCGGAGGCCGGCAACGGCGGTGCGGATTGGCTTTGCGTGGCCACGGCCTGGAAGTCGGGTGTGGCGCTGCCGGTACTGGCAGCAAGGCGACGATAAGCATCGCTTAAGCCGATTTGCGCGCGGTTCAACTCCAGGCGAATCTCCGACACCTGCACCTGGGCACGCGTGGCTTCCACCGGCGAGGACTTGCCCGCCTTGACGCGGCCATTGGCGACCACCAGGCCGCGCTCGGCCAAGGCCATTGAGCGTTGCGCCAGGTCGAGGCGTTCCTGGGCGCGCAGGGCGCCGTAGTAACTGTCGATCACGTCAGCACGCAGGCCGTTGCGACGCTGTTCCAGGGCCAGCGCGGCGGCGTCCTGTGCGCGTGTGGCCACGTCGATGCGCGCGCCGCGCTTGCCACCGAGTTCCAGGGTCTGGCTGAGTTTGATGGAGGTGGTACGCGAGTTGTGGCGAGTGTCTTCGGCATCCCAGGACGCCACCGGGTTGGGGATCAAGCCCGCCTGTTGACGACCGCCTTGGGCGATGTCGATTTCCCATTGCGCGGCAGCCAAATCAGGATTGTTGGCGAACGCGGCTTGCAGGGCTGAGTCGAGGGTGAGGGTTTGGGCCTGGGCAGCGCTTGCGGCCACCCAAAACGCTGCTGCCCCCAAAAGTGTTCTAACGGAAAGTGCCATAACGAGAGTTCCACGCCCATGAAGTCGCTGAGATTTCCCAGCGGGGGCAATGTAGCTTTCGTTACTTATCAGGGCGGTGGGCGCAACATTACAAATCCGTTAGCCTGGATCAGGCATGCACCTCATCATGCTCGTCGTGCTGAAAACCTTCGCCTTCGACCTGCAAGGTGACGTGGGAAATATCGAATTGTTCGTGCAGCAATTCCGTCACCCGCGTGAGGATCTGTTGCTCGGTGCCCAGCGCCGAATCCGCCACCACGTGGGTGCTCAGCACGTTCTTGCCGCTGGTGAGCGCCCAGATATGCAGGTCATGTAAGTCCTTCACGCCCGGCACACCTCGAATTGCCTGCTCGACCTGATCGATATCGATGCCATCCGGCACGCCTTGCAGCAATACGTTCATGCTTTCCTTGAGCAGGGTCCAGGTGCGCGGTAGAACCCAGAAGCCGATGGCCGCCGCGACCACGGAGTCGATCCAGCCCCAGCCGGTCAACATGATCACCACCGCCGCGATGATCACACCGATGGAGCCGAGCATGTCGCTCCACACTTCCAGGTAAGCGCCCTTCACATTCAGGCTTTCACCGCTGGCGGCACTGAGCAGCTTCATGGAAACCAGGTTGACGACCAGCCCCAGCACGGCAATCACCAGCATGCCGGTGGACTGGATTTCAGCCGGTGCCTGCAGCCGTTGATAGGCCTCATACAGGATGTAAAACGCCACGGCGAACAGCAGCAACGCATTGAACGCCGCCGCCAATATCTCGAAACGCGCATAACCGAAGGTGCGTTTGCGGTCGGCAGCGCGCTTGGCGACCTGAATCGCGACCAGGGAAATCCCCAAGGCCAGGGCGTCGGTCATCATGTGCGCGGCGTCGGACAACAGCGCCAGGCTGCCGGTGATAAAGGCGCCGATCACCTCGGCAATCATGAAGCTGCCGGTCAGGCCCAGCGCGATCCACAAAAGACGCTCGTGGCCGGCGCGTACCTGGCCGTGGTTATGTCCTGCGCTCATGAAATGTCCTCAAAAGGTGGGGTGCGTTGATCATAGAGCTATAGGCCAAATCCCCGCGCATGGGTTGCAAATTTGTCATGCGCGCGACAGGTCGCCGTTAAACGCTGCGCACCAAAATCGCACATGAACGCTCTGGAACGGTTCTATCAGGTATGCTTTTCCAGCAGGAAACAAAAAGAAACAAATTAGCCAACCTGTTCGATAAGGAGTCCCGTTTTGGAGTTATCGACTGCCGCGTGGATGGTTCACGACACCCGCCTCATGTTCTGCGTTCTGCTGGCGATCGCCAGCATCATTGTGTTGATCAGCGCGACCAAGCTGCCGCCATTCCTGTCGATTCTGATCGGCACGTTTATCGCCGGTGTGGGCGCCGGGTTGCCCCCGGAAGAAGTCGCCAAGGCCTTCAGCAAAGGCGCCGGTGCGATCCTCGGTGAAGCAGGGATCATCATTGCCCTGGGCTCGATGCTTGGTGCGTTGATGGCCGAATCCGGTGCGGCCGACCGTATCGCCACCACGTTGCTCGGGCTGGGCAAAGGCAAGTCGTTGCCGTGGGTGATGGCGCTGGTGGCCATGGTGATTGGCTTGCCACTGTTCTTCGAAGTAGGCCTGGTGATGATGGTGCCGATCATCTTTGTCATGGCCAAACGTTCGAACCAGCCGCTGTTGAAAATCGCCATTCCGGCGCTGGCCGGCATGACGACCTTGCACGCCTTGATGCCACCGCATCCGGGGCCGTTGATTGCGGTGAGCGCGCTGCACGCCGACCTGGGCCTGACCATGTTGCTGGGCTTCTGCCTGGCGGTGCCGGCGGTTATTCTCGCCGGCCCGCTGTATGGCAACTGGCTGTCCAAGCGCCTGCACGTGGATGAACCGGCCGACATCGGCGCGCTGTTCAGCGCACCGCCCAAGGCGCCGCGCCAGCCGAGCTTCGGTGTGTCGCTGCCGATCATCCTGTTGCCAGTAATTTTGATGCTCGGCAGCACCTTGGCCAAAGTCGCCATGTCGCCGGAAAACCCAGTGGCATTGACCTTGAAGTTCCTTGGTGAACCGCTGATCGCCCTTGGCCTGGCCGTGATCGCCGCAGTGATCTGCCTGGGCTGGGCCGCCGGCATGCCGCGCGCCGAAGTTGGCAATACACTGCGCAAGGCCCTCGCGCCCATCGCCGTGTTGTTGCTGACCATCGGCGCCGGTGGCGGCCTCAAGCAAACGCTATTGGACGCCGGCGTCAGCCAGACCATCAGTAAAGTCGCTGAAGGCGCGCACATGCCGTATCTGCTGCTGGCGTGGTTGATCGCCGTGGCCCTGCGTCAGGCGACCGGCTCGGCGACCGTCGCGACCACCACCACGGCGGGCATTCTCGCGCCAATGATGGCCGGGTTGGCGGCGACCCAGAGTTCACTGGTGGCGCTGGCAATTGGCGCCGGCTCGGTGTTCTTCTGTCACGTCAACGACGCCGGGTTCTGGATGGTGCGCGAGTACTTCGGCTTGCAACTCAAGCAGACGATTTGGGTATGGTCGGTGTTGCAGACGATTGTTTCTGTTGTCGGGCTGGTGGGTACGCTGGTGCTCTGGCACTTCCTGACCTGAAGAACTTGTAACGAGGGGGGGCGCGCTTCCCCTCACTTTGTCAGTGATGCAGAACGAAACGAGCGTCGAGCTTACTGAGCAACTCGAAGGTGTTCATGTAGGGAACGCCAAACAGAGCACACACGTTGGGAATGGTGTATTTGCGCTTGATGTCAGGGTTGTAGACTTCATGTGTGACAACCACGGCCCCTGTCGTCATCGCCTTGGCGATTAGCCAAGCATCTGCCCCCTCAAGAAACTCTTCCAGTGCGCCGGCCTTCATCACCGATACTTGCTCGGCAATTCTTGAGACAATATTCCCAAAGGCCGCTTGGGTCTGTTGATCACTCGAGTCTTCAAACAGTCCAGCATTACCCTTTACCCACAGCGTCAACTCATCGTTGCCTTTGGCTAGTTCGTCTCTGACTGGAACAATACTGGCAATTTCCAAGGCCTGATGCTGCTGAAGTATCCATGCCCAATAGCCTGGGCAGATCGTCATCCCGTAATAACGGTTCTTGGCCTCGATTAATGTATTCGAATCCAATAGATGCTTCATGCCGATAGTTTCATCCCATAAGTCTTCAGCTTAGCTGGCTGTACACCCAGCAATTTTCCTGCATCCCGCAACAAAATTCGCCCGCTCTGTGCTTCTGCGAGAACAGCCTTGCTCAACCGAGTGCTGTTCCTGATAGCCGCTGTGCGGTAGTAGTCGCCTCCACTACCGTCTTTATCTCGATACTCCTGCAAGATCCGACGGTAGTCAGCGCCATATTGATCATTACTGATGTAGCCAAGATCACGGGCGCGCCGTGCAATCACCAATGCGCTGACACGAAAGCGTCCGGCCAAAGGCCCCAGGTTTTCTTCCCAGTGAACATCGGAAACCCAATGCGCTCGAAAAATGAGTTCCGGCGCTAGAAACTCTCCCGCCACCGCATTGCAGAAGGCCTCTTCCTGACGGGCGCTTTGACTGCTGCCATCAGACACGCCCGTGCTACCAATCCATATATGCGCCAGTTCATGCATCAATGTAAAAAGCCGCGCCGTGGGCGCGTCCGCGCTGTTGATGAAAACCACCGGGGCCATCGGATTGCTGATCGCAAAACCTCGAAACTCACTGACATCGAGTTTCCTGTGGGTGTTGCCCAAGGCAACACCACTTCGCATGACGAGAATTCCGGCCTCTTCCGCACCACTCACCAAAGCCCTCACGAAGTCTTCGTAACCCATTCGAGCAAATGCCTCCGTCACGCCAAGTACGCGACGAATATCTGCAACCACGTCTTTGATCGGCGAGTGGCTATTGAAACGTCCAACAAAGGGCAGCGGAGCTCGTTCGTGATCCTGCAAGTATTCCAAGTACCAGTCTTGCTTACGGAGCACGTCTCTTACGGTGTCCATCAGGTTCAAGCTAGGTTTGTGGGAAAACACACCGCCCACAGTACGTAAGTCTGGAATCGGAAGATGTTCTTGCGGAGGAGCCTTGAGAAAGAGAAAGCCAAAGGGAATTTGCGTAATAACTGCCCACTTTTGCGCCTGGTTGAAAGTAGGAAGGTTCTGCCCGCCCTCCCACTTCTTCACCTTCACGATTTTGAGAGCAAGGCCTTTGGCAATTTGCGCCTCAGACAACCCCGCCCGCTGGCGAGACCAGGACAGGATGGCGGGATTGATAAAGGCAGTCTGCGTCATAAGGTTTTACATACCGTTCAGAAGTGAAAGTGACTATAGGAACGGCGGCAATACCCGTCAATTGATGGCCCTAAGTGCCATTTGTAACAGCGTTTACTGGGTGGCGCTTGCCAAACAGCGCCACACTCACCACCCCCACCGCGCCCATCACCACGCAATACCCCACGCAAATCCACGGGCTGGTCGGCATCAACGCAATCAACAGCAGCGGCGTGGTGCTCGCCCACAGCGCGTAGGCGATGTTGTAGGTGAACGAAATCCCCGACACCCGCACCTGCGCAGGGAACAGCCCGACCATCACCGACGGCACCGCGCCGACTACGCCGCAACTCAAGCCCGCCACGGCGTATGCCGCGCCCAGCCACACGCCACCGCTGATCAGGCTGGCGTACAACACCGCAATGCCCACCGGCAGCAGCAGGCTGTAGACCAGCACCGCGCGCCAGGCGCCGATGCGGTCCACCAGCAAGCCGGCGAGCACGCAGCCGATATTCAGGAAGACGATGCCCAGCGCGCTCAAGGCGAAGGTGTGGCTGGGGCTCATGCCGAAGGTCTTTTGCATCATGGTCGGCGTGATGACTACCAGCACCACCACGGCTGAGGTGAGCACGCAGGTGAGGATCATCGCCGGCAGCAGCACGGCCCGATGGTCGCGCAACACCGTGCGCAGCGGCATTTCAGCGGCAGCCTGGCGGCGGGCCTGCATTTCGAGGAACACCGGGGTTTCGCTGAGCCAGCGGCGCAACCACACGCCGATCACGCCGAACACGCCGCCGAGCAGGAACGGGAAGCGCCAGGCGTAATCGAGGATTTCGGCCGGGGTGAAGACTTGCGCCAGCAACGTCGCGGTGAGTGCGCCGAGCAGGTAGCCGAAGGTCAGCCCGGCTTGCAGGAAGCCCAGGGCGTAGCCGCGGTGATGACGTGGGGCGTGCTCGGCGACGAAGGTCCAGGCGCTGGGCACTTCGCCGCCCACCGCCGCGCCTTGCAACACACGCAGCACCAGCAGGATCAGCGGGGCGAAATAGCCGATTTGCGCGTAGGTCGGCATGATCCCGATCAGCAGGCACGGCAGCGCCATCATCAGGATGCTCAGGCTGAACACGCGTTTGCGCCCCAGGTGATCGGCGAAATGCGCCATCAGGATGCCGCCGAGCGGTCGTGCCAGGTAGCCGGTCACGAAGATGCCGAAACTTTGCAGCAGGCGCAGCCACTCGGGCATTTCCGGCGGGAAAAACAGCTGGCTGAGGGTCAGCGCAAAGAACACGAAGATAATGAAGTCGTAGATTTCCAGGGCACCGCCGAGGGCGGCCAGGCCCAGGGTTTTGTAGTCGGAGCGGGAAAAACGCTGCGCCTGTGGGGAAAAGGTGGCAGTCATGTGCAAGCTCGGCAGACAAACAAAATGGCGTGCAGGTTATGAGCTGAGCCCAATGATGGCAATCGCGACAGATATATTTGTTTTACTCATGGATCGATGAAGATAACTGCATTCCCTTATCAATGGCCGTAGCGGAACATGCCGTAAAACTGCCAACACCCATAATAAATACAAGAGGAATGCCTCGTGGCCGATGCTATCGAAGAAAGCCGCTATGCCCGATTTGCCCTGCGTTGTTCCAACTTCGCCGAACGCTGGTTTCCTGATTCCTGGGTATTCGCCGCCCTCGCGGTGATCATCGTCGCCGTGGCGACCCTGGGCATGGGCGCCGCGCCGACCGAGGCCGCCAAAGCCTTTGGTGACGGGTTCTGGAGCCTGATCCCGTTCACCATGCAGATGGCCTTTGTGGTGATCGGCGGTTACGTGGTGGCCAGCTCGCCCCCGGCGGTGAAGCTGATTGACCGCCTCGCGCGCATCCCGAAGAACGGGCGTTCGGCCGTGGCCTGGGTCGCGATGATTTCCATGGTTGCCTCCTTGCTCAACTGGGGCTTGTCCCTGGTGTTCGGCGGCTTGCTGGTGCGCGCGCTGGCACGTCGTACGGATTTGCGCATGGATTACCGCGCAGCCGGTGCTGCCGCCTACCTCGGCCTTGGCGCAGTCTGGGCGTTGGGGCTGTCGTCGTCGGCCGCGCAGTTGCAGGCCAACCCGGCCAGTTTGCCACCGTCGATTCTGTCGATTACCGGGGTGATTCCGTTCACCGACACGATCTTCCTGTGGCAATCCGGGGTGATGTTGCTGGCGCTGATCGTGGTCTCGCTGATCATCGCCTACGCCACCGCGCCAGGGCCGAACAGCGCCCGTGACGCAAAAGCCTGCGGCGTCGACCCGGCCTTCAACCTGCCCAAGGTTCAAGCGCCAACCCGCCCCGGCGAATGGCTGGAACACAGCCCGCTGTTGACCATTCTGCTGGCGTTGCTGGCAGCCGGCTGGCTGTTTCATGAGTTCTCGACCAAACCGGCGATCAGCGCGATCTCGGGGCTGAACACCTATAACTTCCTGTTCATCATGGTCGGCGCCCTGCTGCACTGGCGCCCGCGCAGCTTCCTCGATGCGGTGGCGCGTGCCGTGCCGACCACCACCGGCGTGCTGATCCAGTTCCCGCTGTATGGCTCCATCGCGGCGCTGATGACCGTGGTCAAGGGCGGCGACGGCCAAACCCTGGCGCACCATATCTCGACCTTCTTCACCTCTATCGCCTCCCACGACACCTACGCGCTGTTGATGGGTGTGTACTCGGCGGTGCTGGGCTTCTTTATTCCGTCGGGCGGCGGCAAGTGGATCATCGAAGCGCCTTACGTGATGCAAGTAGCCAATGACCTGCAATATCACCTGGGCTGGGCGGTGCAGATCTACAACGCCGCCGAGGCGCTGCCGAACCTGATCAACCCGTTCTATATGCTGCCGCTGCTGGGCGTGCTGGGGCTCAAGGCGCGGGATTTGATCGGGTTTTCGTTTGTGCAGTTGCTGGTGCACACGCCGCTGGTGTTGTTCCTGTTATGGGCGCTGGGGACGACGTTGAAATATTTGCCGCCGGTGATGCCGTAATACGCGATCAGCGGCTGACTGCACTTGTTGTTGCAGCAAGTGCAGTCATGGAGGAGCCACTGGAAGGCGTTTCAACAGGTCAGGCAATGCGCTTTGGATCGTATCCCAAACCACATCGAGGTTGATATCGAAGTAGCCATGAGCGATTCGGTTGCGCATGCCACGCATGCTACGCCAAGGAATCTGTGAATGGCTCACAGTGAAATCCGGATGCTGATCCATGATTTTTGTCGACGCCTCACCAATGATGATCAGACTCATGACCACGGCTTGTTGGGTACGCCTATCTTCCAGAAACGCCTCTTTACTCAAACCTTCAACAAAAGTGATCGCGTCCGTGGAGGCCTGCCTTATGTGATCCAGATAATCCCCGAGCCGATTTGCCGTCATACCGGCCGCGCCTCAGCCAACACTTTCTCCCGAAACTTCAAAGGCAAGTCGGCAGGCGTCAGCAGGTCCACATTAACGCCCAGCAAATCCTCAAGCTCTACCTGAAGCCCACCAAGATCAAAAAGGGTGGTTCCTGGCGGAGCATCGACCAGTAAATCAAGGTCACTGCCTTCTTGATCCGTACCCAGTAATACAGACCCAAATACTCTTGGGTTTGAGATGCGAAAACGGCCGACAACTTCTCTGACAGCGGCTCGTTTTAGATCAAGGGCGATTGAAGGTTTCACGGTTCACCTCGGTGACATCCATTATCGAGCCAGTCTAGCAGTGCTCGGCGCGTGTAGACATGCCTGGCTCCTCGCATCCATCTCTTCATTCCGTCACATTGAATTGCCGTCCCCCGGCGAACTGCATAGGGTTTTCCCACTTCACGCGACGGCAAACCCTGACTTCCACGACAATCGCCTTTGATTAACCTGACTCGGATTCCCTCTCACAAAAGCCAAGGAACATCCGATGACGCCCCTATCCAAATCGCTGGAAGAGTTGCTCAAAGAAATTTACAAGGACGACCACGTATCGTTCTGTGAGTACATCACCCTGAGAGACGACGCGGATCGACGCATGGCTGCCGTTATTCAGGAGTTTGGTCTGCATAACAACGTCACAGCCTTCCAAAAAGCCATGGATGTCGCCATGCAGCTATTGCAGACCAGTGTCCGCGATGCGAAAAAACTTAAATTGACCGCTACTGGCGAAGCCATCGTCAAAGACGCGGTGACGGCCCAAGTGGAGTACTTGCGTGCCGGCAGCCATTTGGTACTGAGCCTGCTGTAATCGTCTCATCCGCATAACTGTCTTCTTTTCGTCATATTCCATTGCTACCGTCCTGCGAAATATCTTGCAACAACCACCCCGCAGGGACTCCCAGCAATGAGTGACGAGCACGAAGACCGCCCTTCCCCCGATTCCATCGCCCAACCGCCGGTGGACACCAGCCGCCGGCGTTTCCTCGGGGGCGCGGCGGTGCTGGGGGTCGGCGCGACCTTGAGTGCCTGCGGCAATACCAGCGAGGCCCCGAGCACGCCGGTGACGCGGCCGCTCACGCCACAGGAACTGGACAAGGCCTTGCACGACCAGGTGAAAACCGTGGTGGTGATCTATGCCGAAAACCGCAGCTTCAACAATTTGTTTGCGGACTTCCCTGGGGTTGAGAAACCCTTGTCGGCGCTTTCTGCGGCGGATGCGCAACAACGCGACCGCGACGGCAGCCTGCTGACCACACTGCCACCCGTCTGGGGCGGCGTGTTGCAAGTCGGCCCGCAAAGTGTGGACGGGGTGACTTACCCCAGCGAAGTGCAATTCCAGCAAAACCTGCCCAACGCGCCCTTCGCGCTCAAAGGCCCGAACGCCGAAGACCTGCCGCTGAGCCTGGTCACCCGCGATTTGTGGCACGTGTTCTATCAGAACCAGATGCAGATCAACGGCGGCAAGAACGACAATTTTGTCGCCTGGGCCGATTCCGGCGGCCTGGTGATGGGCTATTACGCCCAGAGCCGTTATTCCCTGCGCCTGTGGGATGTGGCCAAGGAGTTTGTGCTCTGCGATAACTTTTTCCAGGGCGCATTTGGTGGCTCATTCCTGAACCATCAGTACCTGATCAGCGCCACCGCGCCGTTTTATCCGAACGCCGCGCAATCGGTGGCCAAGGCGCAGATCGCCACGCTGCAAAGCGATGACCCCACCGACCCGCGCCTCAAGCCGCTGGACAAGTCCCCGGCCAGCGCGATGACCGGCCCGCCGCAGTTCGGCCCCAGCGCACTGACGCCCGATGGTTATGGCGTGAACACCTTGGCCCCGCCCTATTGGCCGACCTGGATCCGCGACCCGGAAAACCCGGACTATTCCAAACCCGACCTGCCCAACGTGCTGGTGCCGCAAACCCACGAGCACATCGGCGACAAGCTGTCGAAAAAGAACATCGACTGGGCCTGGTACGCCGGGGCATGGCAAGCGACCCTCGACCAGTTCAAGGACTCGGGCGGCATTCCGAAGATTCCTAACTTCCAATACCACCACCAGCCGTTCAACTACTTCAAGCAGCAAGGACCAGAGAACCGCGTCGAGCGGGATAAACGCCTGCGTGACGGCGGCCTGGGTGATGAGTCGAGCACCAACAAATTCTTCGCCGACGCCGAGGCCGGCAAGTTGCCTGCCGTGAGCTTCTACAAGCCTCAGGGCAACCTGAATATGCACGCCGGCTATGCCGATGTGGCGTCGGGCGACCGTCATATCGCCCGCGCCTTGAAGGTGCTGCAGGAAAGCCCGCAGTGGAAAAATATGGTGGTGGTGGTGACCGTCGACGAAAACGGCGGCTGGTGGGACCACGTCGCACCGCCCAAGGGCGACCGCTGGGGGCCGGGCACACGCATTCCGGCGCTGGTGGTGTCGCCGTTTGCGCGCAAAGGCACGGTGGACCACACGGTTTACGACACCGCGTCGATCCTGCGCTTGATCACCCGAGTGTTCCAGCTGGAGAAACTCGACGGCCTCAAGCTGCGCGATGACGCCATGGCCGCCCGCGGCCAGAAGCCCATGGGCGACTTGAGTAACGCGTTGCAATTCAAGGTGTAGGTTTTCTTATCCAATAGCGACACGCCTGGCGATTTAACACGCGGTTTTACGGGTCAGCCGCTACTGTGTGTGGGTGGGCTTTCACCCCGCGCAGACGGGCTTTCGCTGACAAGGAACCAACTATGTTTAAACCGACCAGGCTGTCCTTCACCCTGGCCGCACTGCTGGCCAGTGCGGTCGTACACGCCGATATCGAAGTACCACTGGGCAGCACGCAACGCGTTACCCAGTTGTTCGCGTTTCCCAATAACTGCAACGTGATCTGCTTTCGGCCATGGACGCTGGAGCAAACCGCCGAGCATTACCTGAACCAGAGCCTGCAGCGCGACGGCTACAGCCGTGCCAAGGTGAGTGTGAAAACCCACGATGGCCAGGTCTCAGCCACCTTCATCGGCGTGCCCGACCACTACGGTCAGCCCTTGACCACGCTGCTCAATACCGCTGATCTTGCCTACCAAGGCGCGAGCAAACTCAACAGTGACGGCAAGTGGGCTTACAACTGGTACTTGTTCCTGCCACTGGGCATGGCCCTGGAAAACCGCAAAAGCATCGAGCTGCTGCACTTCCCGCCGGATTACTCACTGACCCAGGCCCAGGATTACCTGGAATCGGCCACCACTGACCGTTGGGCCACCTTGCTCACCGACAATGGCATCCCGGCTACCGAAACCCCGGCCTACCAGACCATCATCGATATCGCCCCGATCGCCGCACCGTCCAACGCGGGTAAGGACCTTGAAAGCGTCTACAGCTACTTCACCGACTATCAGACACGCATGGTCAAGGAACTGAGCCTGCGCAGCAGCGGCTCATTGCCGATGGTGGCGTTCGGCGCACCGGTGCGCAACTGGATCAAGCAACAATACGGCCAGGCAGTGGGCGTGCTGGGCCTGGCGCAGATCAGCCCGGCAGCGGGCAAAACCGTGTCGGTGCTGGGCGCCAACCACCCGAGCTACATTTGGTATGCGGCAGACCCGGCAACCTACGACGGCAATGAACAAAAAGCCGACGAAGCCGGCTTGAAGGTGATGGGGCAAGACCTGAGCGCTGCCTGCTGGCAGGCCGGCATGGGGCAGAAACCTGCCAGCGACCCGAACGTGTTGCTCAAAGCGTGCATGAACACCTGGCAGGTCACGCGCAAGGAGCAGACCTGTGAGCTGTTCTACACCTCGGTGCGTAACCTCACCCCGGAGCAAGCCAACGCCAAATGCGCCACGCCCCCCATCAAGGCACAGCTCAAACAACTGAAGACTCCTGCCCCAACGCCCGCCATCACCGCACCCGCCTTGTAGTGCGCATAAAAAATAGCCGATTGCTACTGTCAAAGTTGACAGTAGCAATCGGCTATCTGTTCGGCGAGTCTTGAGCTGGGCCCATTCGCTGCAAGACTGGCAGTCAGACACCATTCGCAGGTCGATGCAGCCCACCCAAGGAGCGTGATGAAAACTCAAGCCAAGGATAAGGCTGCTGGCGCGGACGATGACTGCCTTTACCCGTTTGCGACAACGCTGGCGGAGTGCGGGTACCCATCGACCCGTCAATTTGAGCTGGTACGCGACGAGAACGGCGAAGCCGTGGGCATCAAGTCTCGCGTGGCCTTCGACAGCCGCACGCTCATCGCCAAGGTGTTCGGCTATGCGTTGAGCGAGCGCCGCCTGCATACCTTCCAGATCTCGGCGCGCATCCGGCTGTATGACCCGTGGGTGTGCGGCCAGCTGCAACACTCCTGCGAGCCGAATGTGTACTTCGACACGTCCTATCTGGAGCTCTGGTCAGTCATGCCGATTGCCGCCGACACCTGGCTGACTATTGACTACGCCACCACCGGCGACGTCCTGCCCCGCCAGTTTGCCTGTGAATGCGCCAGCCCCAACTGCCGGGGCTGGATCAAAGGTCCAGAGGAACAGCTCAGCCCGGAAGGCCAGCGGTTCCTGGAGCAGCGCGACCGTGAAAAACGCGATTAAGCGTCACCCAACGGGCGCAGGCGATATTGCGGCGGCAGTTGCTCAAAGCCACTGATGGTGGTGTTCAAGCTCTTCCAGCGGCCATCCTTGATGCCGTAGATGCAGCCGTGAATCGACAGGCTCTGCCCGCGGTGCCAGGCGTTTTGCACAATGCTGGTGTGGCCGACGTTGGCGACCTGCTGAATCACATTCAGCTCGCAGAGGCGGTCGACGCGCTCTTCTTCGGTCGGCAACTGGGCCAGCAGGTCGCGGTTTTCGTAGTAAAGGTCACGAATGGTGCGCAGCCAGCCGTCGATCAGGCCGAACTGGCGGTCCTGCATTGAGGCGCGCACGCCGCCACAGCCATAGTGGCCGGTGACGAGGATGTGTTTGACCTTGAGCACGTCGACCGCGTACTGGATCACCGACAGGCAGTTCAGGTCAGTGTGCAGCACCACGTTGGCCACGTTGCGGTGCACGAACAGATCGCCCGGCAGCATGCCGACGATCTCGTTGGCCGGCACGCGGGCGTCGGAGCAGCCGATCCACAGGTATTCCGGGGTTTGCTGGCGGGCGAGCTTGGCGAAGAATTCGGGATCTTCCTGTTTGATCGCGTCCGCCCAGCGTTCATTGTTATCAAGCAGGTCTTGTAGTTCGTTCATCAGGGAAAGCCTCAGGAATGATGCGCAGCTGTGTGACAGACAACCGCTCGTCCGGGTCACGCAAAGCGTCAATTAGCTTGAATCTTTAGGGCGCCGTGCCTGTCAACACACTATAAGCCCCACAGTATGAGGATTGGCCATGACTGAATCACGACGTCCCTACGGCGCTACACAGCCGGAACCGATTGATGACAACGAAGACCGCATGGGCTCGATGCGCGAGTTGGATTTTGACGAGGAAGAGCCGACGGCCGAAATCGGTGATGAGATTCCACCGGGAGAGCGCGAGCAGCTGATGCCCGACGAACGGGTACGCGAAGCGGGCATGACCGGCGCATCGACGGCCGACCATGAGCCAACTGACGATGACATGAGCCCGGAAACGCTGATCCATGAGGATGGCGCGCGGGATGCCCGGGAAGAAGGCGAGGACAGCCCGGCAGATTACGACTTGAGCATCGTCGATGAAGATGAGATTGGCGGCGGCAACGGGCTGGATGAGGCCGAGTTGGCCGATATCGACCCGGTAGACGGTAACCGCTGACACAACATTGCCCCAACGGCAAACAATGCCCCTGTGGGAGCTGGCTTGCCTGCGATGGCATTACCTTGGTCTCACTGAAACACCGAGGCGCCTGCATCGCGGGCAAGCCCGGCTCCCACAGGGGCCTGCTTGCACATTGGGTTGTGTGTTCAGTCGATGAGGGTGCAGGCCATCACGACCGCATCTTCGCGGCCACCCACCGCTGGGTAGTAATCGCGGCGACGGCCGATTTCATTGAAACCGTAACGCTCATACAGGCGGAACGCCCCGGTATTGCTGTCGCGCACTTCCAGGAAGCATTCCCGCGCACTGGCGGCATACGCGCGGGACATCAAGTGTTCCAGCAGCGCCAAGCCCAGACCGCGACCCTGGTTTTCCGGCTTGACGGTGATATTCAGCAGATGCGCTTCATCAAGAATAATCTGCACCACGCCGTGGCCCACCTGCTGCTCACCTTCGAACATCAGCCAGATCTGGTACTTGCCCAGCCCATCGAGAAAAATCCCACGGGTCCAGGGATGGCTGAACGCCGCGTACTCGATTTTCAGTACAGCGTCGAGGTCCGCCTCGGTCATCGGGCGGAAGGATAAAGCTTCACTCATCGGTACTTTTCCAGCGCGCCATCAGCCGGCGCATGGCTTGCCAGACATCAGCCTTACGCTGTGGCTCTTCCATTAATAATTCCAGGCCCGGCAAGGCCCACACCGAACCCAGGCCTTCAACCTGCAGTTCGCGATACCAGGCTTCGGCATTCGCTTCACCGGCAAACCGCACAGCAGGCAGGCCGATCAACCACAGGCACACGCAGGGTTCGTCTTCCAGGCGTGCCGAAACAAAACCCTGGACAAAATCTCGCGCGGCTTCCGGGCCTTGGTCCATGGTGCCGCGCACCAGCAGCGGCCAGCGCACCGGGTCGCCGACGATTTGCGGGCTGTCGGGCAGGCCGGCAGCGCGCAGCATGTCCTTGAGCAGCATGTAGGCCGGGTCGCGGGTCTGGAAGCGCTCACCTGTGGGTAACTCCACCAGCAACAGGCAGCGCCCGGCGCGCAATAATTGCAGGGCAAAACGCGGCGGCGGCACCACTGGGGCCTTGGCCACCGGCGTTACTGCTTCGGCGACCACCGGCTTGGCCATGGGCGCCGGGCGCGGCACTTCGACCTTCACCCGCTCAACGCCAGGGCGCGATTCGGGCGTGGGCTTGACCACGGCAACCGGCGCGGCCGCTTCCTCGCCCGACACCTCGCACGCCTCATAGGGCTCAAGCGCCTGCAGCAGCTCGGGCCGCGACGGGGCGGCAAACGGCAGTTCGGTGCGGGGCAGCCAGTTGACCACCTGCATGGCGGTCAAGTAAGCGCGACGTCGGGACTCGATAAGCACAGCTCGGCCACTTGTGGATAAGTAAAGAGCGGGGATTCTACCGCTGTTCGGTAACAATCGCCCACTGTGCACTGACCGGCTGTGGATAAATCCCGTGCCCGATGCAGTACAATCGCGACTTTTAATCGCCAACCAGCCGGCCATTCCGATGATCGAACCCAAGCGCGTCTTGCGCGCCCTCGCCGAACACTGGGCCCTGCTTGAGCCACTGTGCGAACACTTCGACCAAGGCACCCTGAGCCTGGGCGAGTTGCGCGCACAACTGGCGGCCCAACAACTGGACAGGACGCCCCAGGACATCACCAGCCTGCTGGACGTGTGGATTCGCCTGGATATCCTGGTGCCTGTCGCCAAGAGCCCGAACCGTTTCGAGCTCAACGCGCAGATCCACGACTTCCTCGCCTATCTTCGCAAGGAGCACCGGCTTGGCCTGTGCCTGGAAATTGAAGCCTACCTGCGCCACCTCGAGCGCCTGGCCGGCTACATTCAAGACGCCTTCGACATCCGCGATGGCCACGACCTGGCCCGCCAACTGCGTCTGTTGGACATGCGCGTACGCGATGTACTGAAAAAACTCGCCAACGACGAACAAGCCCTCGCCGCCGTGGCCGACCGCGCCAAGACCAGCGACCGGCAAATCCCTTTGCGCCAGCGTTACGCTGAAGTCCTGGCGACCTGGGATGAATACGTCGAGCCAATGATCCAACTGGTGAACGCCGACGGCGCCTTCGAACAAGGCGTGCGCAAGGTCGAGAATGTGCTGTTGCGCATGCTCACCGAGCAACAGCGCCTCGGCCACCTGGTCGACGACGACATGCTGCTGCGTACCCACGCACGCATCCTCGAAATGCAGACCAGCGCCCAGCTGACCTTGCGTCACGCCCGCGAATTGCTGCTGCCGCTGCGTGAAGAAGCGCGCCGGCACAACGCCGTGACCCGTGGTGCGGCGCTGGCCCTGTCGGCCATCCGCCGTAAAGGCCTGGACGCGGTGCCTCAGGCGGCGATGCCGATGTTTACCCGGCCGCAAAGCACCTTTCTCGGCAGCGCGAGCCAGGTGGAAGCCTATGTGTACGCGCTGGCGAACTTCGAGCCGAAACCAGCGAAATTCCCCAAAGCGCACAAATCCCACAAGGGCGACACCCAACGCGCACCGCGCACGGTCAAGGAAATGCTCGAGCGCTGCGAAGACGCGCTGCCGATGCCGGACCTGATGACCTGGCTGCTGGAGCAGGAACCGGACGGCGCCACCGACGAATTGCTGTACTGGTTCTCGCGACTCTCGCGTGAAAAACGCTTCAAGCGCGAACGCCTGGAACGCCGCGATTACCACACACACGAGCATCAGGTCAGCCTGCGCTCATTCGCCCTGCTCCCGGCCGGCGCCGACGCTACCGAGAATTCTGCGAGCACACCTTATGCATCTTGATCTTTCCGAACTGTCCCAGCTGGCGCCGATCTTTCGCGAGCTGTTCAAGGGTTACCACGTCAGCCGCCGCGACCCGGAGCTGTACGCGCAACTGTCGAACTTCCAGGACCAGTACCGCACGCTGTTCAAGGCCCTGGGTTTTGAGCTGGTGTGCGACACGCGTGGCTTCTACTACTTCGTGCCGGACACCGCCGTGGCCGCCGCGCAAGTGAACAAGACCGCTCAGCGCCTGGCGCTGTTCACCTTCATCATTGTCGAGCACTTGGCCGACCAGGGCCGTGACCCGATTGCCGTGCTCGACGGTGGCAGCCTGGGCCGCGATGAGTTGCCGTCGTTGCTGGAGAAGTACCGCGACCTGTTTATCCAGGCCGAAGTGCAGACCCAGGAAGAGCTCGAAGAAAAAATCATGCGCCGCATGACTCAACTGGGTTTTGCCAGCGAAGACAACGGCGTGTATCGCTTCCTGCCGCCGATGCACCGTTTCCTCGACGTGTGCCTGTCGGTGCAGCAGGACCGCGACCTCGCGGCCAGTGTGCACAGCGTGTTGCCATTGCCGGCGCCGGTGATCATCGACGAAGACAGCGATGAAAAACTGTTGAAGACCGACGACCCGCTGGACCTCAGTGACTTTGCTGAAGAAAGCGAAGAAGACGCCCTTGCCCGCGCCATTGCCGAAGAACAGGAGACCGATGCATGAGTAAGGAACGCTACGGCATCCGCCGCTTCGCCCTATTGAACACCGCCGGTTACAGTCTGGGCCTGTTCCCGCTGGAAGAGCCGCTGTCGGTGTACGGCGCGAACAACCTGGGTAAATCCGCGTCGATCAACGCCCTGCAATTCCCGATTCTGGCGCGCATGACGGACATGAGTTTCGGCAAGTACACCCTGGAACAATCCCGGCGCTTCTACTTTGCCACCGACACCAGCTACATCCTCGTGGAGGTTTCCCTGCCCCACGGCCCGCACGTGATCGGTGTGGTCGGACGCGGTCCGGGCGGCGGTTTTGGCCACCAGTTCTTTGCCTATGCCGGCAAGTTGGACCTGGCGCATTACCAGAAGAACGACACCTGCCTGCGTCAGAAAGAGCTGTTCACCAACCTTGAGCGCGAAGGCCTGAAAGCCTACGAACTCAAGCCGGATGAACTGCGTCGTTTGCTGGTGGGCGGCCACACGTCGATCCCGCTGGACCTGACCCTGATTCCGCTGCGCTCCACCAGTGAGCAGAGCCTGAAGACCTTCCGCGCGCTGTTTATCAACTTGCTGCACATGCGCGAAATCACCGCAGCCAAGCTCAAGCAGTTGTTCCTGGATGCCTTCGAACACAGCCTGCGTTCGGGCAGCGTGGATTACATTGCCGCGTGCGAAGAAGCCTTCCGCGATGTGCGACGTATGGAGCAGGACTACCACTCGCTGGTAGCTGCCGGTCCGCTGGTTGAAGCCTTGGCCAACGGCGTGAAACAGCGCGACATTTTGCGCGGCAAATTGCATCGCTTGTCGCCGCTGCTGGACTCGTTGCTCGGCACCTGGTCGGACTACGCCAGTGCGCGCAAGGAAGAGCTGACCATCCAGGCCGAGCACTACCGCAATGAGCAGGACGCGCTGCAAAACGATCAGCGTGGCGGCACCCAGGAGCTGATGCGCCTGGAGCGGGAAATCAGCGGCATTCAACGTTGGCTCGGCGAGCTGTCGGTGCTCAAGCATCGTTTTGCCTTGGTCGATGACGTCAAAGTGCTCGAGCAGCAATTGCTGGCGGCCAAGGATGCCCACGACGAATTGGCGGGTGCCCTGGCGCAGTCGCGACAGTTCAGCGCCGAGGACCTGGACGAGCGTCTGCGCGATTTGGAAAAGCGCTTGAAGTCGGTCAAGCAGCAGCTTGATCACGCCGATAACAACAGCTACGCCAAACTGCGCGAGGAATTCTCGCAGCAGGATGTCGAGCGTCTGATGCGCTTGTTCAACAGTTCGTTGTTCAGTCTGCCATTGGGCGAGCATGGCATTACGCTGGATGAGGACGGCCAGTGGGTTAAATCCCTGGAGCAGATCCTCGATGGCTTCAAAGGTGAGCGTTTTGAAGTGCCGGGGCTGTCCATCGACATCTCCCACATCGAGCCACCGGCGTTGCAGGCCCTGGCGGATCGCGCGGCGTTGCGCGACCAGAAAGAGCGCCTGGAAAA
The DNA here is from genome assembly GCF_022662395.1 of Pseudomonas sp. MONT-RG-20F-20-E-7-02. NCBI lineage: Bacteria > Pseudomonadati > Pseudomonadota > Gammaproteobacteria > Pseudomonadales > Pseudomonadaceae > Pseudomonas > Pseudomonas sp. MONT-RG-20F-20-E-7-02. Next base: position 5,285 of record NZ_JAKNQN010000007.1, on the reverse strand, counting down.
AGAACTCAAGCAGCTCAAGACCCAGCAGGCTGTAGCCTCTGACCGCGCTGCGAGCAAGACCCAGACCGAAGCGCTGTACCAGCAGGTGCTGGATGCGCAGAAGGCGCTGGAAGACTTCCGTCGCGCGCAGACACTGAGCGCCGAAGAAGGCGAGAAGCTGGAAAACCTGGCGCAGATGGAAGCCGCGCAGGATGAGTTGAAGCGTTCCAGCGATGCCTTCACCGAACGCGTGCAGCAACTGTCGGCCAAGCTGCAGTTGGTGGGCCGCCAGATTGGCGATATGGAAGCCAAGCAACGCACGCTGGATGATGCGCTGCGCCGTCGCCAGCTGTTGCCGGCAGACTTGCCGTTCGGCACGCCGTTCATGGACCCGGTCGACGACTCCATGGACAACCTGCTGCCGCTGCTCAATGACTATCAGGACAGCTGGCAAGGCCTGCTGCGCGCCGATGGCCAGATCGAAGCCTTGTATGCGCAGGTGCGTCTCAAAGGTGTGGCCAAGTTCGACAGCGAGGATGACGTCGAGCGTCGCCTGCAACTGCTGATCAACGCCTATGCGCACCGCACTGATGAGGCGCTGACCCTCGGTAAGGCGCGCCGTGCCGCCGTCACCGATATCGCGCGCACCTTGCGTAATATCCGCAGCGACTACGACAGCCTGGAACACCAGTTGGCGTTGTTCAACCGCGAGATCAACAAGCGTCAGGTGTCCAACCTGCAGAGCTTCCGTATCGTGCTGGCACCGAACAAGGAAGCCCTCAAGCATATCGACCAGATCATCCACAGTGCCGGTCAGTATGAAGAAGGCGAGACGCTGTCGGTGTTCGACCTCAGCCAGAGCGCCGAACAGGACAACAAGAACGAGGAGGCCAAGGAATACCTGGCCCGCCTCGTGGCCGCCAACCATAACCAGTTGGGCCTCAAGGACTTGTTCGAGCTGGCGTTCGAGATCACTAAGGTGCACGGCCAGCCGGTGATTCACACCGACATCGATGGCGCGGCGTCCAACGGCACCACCATGACCATCAAGGCGCTGACCAACATGTACTTGTTGTTGCACTTGATGGACCGTGACCAGGCAGGGCGCGTGCGCTTGCCGTATTACCTGGATGAAGCGGCGGACATCGACGAGAAGAACCAGGCGGCGTTGCTGGAAACCAGCTTGCAGCTGGGCTTTGTGCCGATTCTGGCCAGTGTGAAGCCGCAGGTGTCCGCCCAAGTGGCGATCGACCTGGAAGGCGGCAGCGGGCCGAATGGTATCTACATTGATGAGGCGGACTGGAAGTACATCCGTCGTCATGATGTGGTGAAAGCCACGGTGAATGTGCAGGCAGATGAGCCGGAGTTGGATGAGGTTTAAGCCACTGAGCTGAAATGCAAAAAGGCCGCGATCTTATGGATCGCGGCCTTTTTTGTTGGTTTTTTGTGGTGTTGCTGATGGCTTCATCGCGGGCAAGCCCGCTCCCACATTGGAATGCAAATCTCCTGTGGGAGCCGGGCTTGCCCGCGATAGACGCGCCTCGGTTTATTTGCCGAGCGGGATTTTAGGCGCCCAGGTCAGCCATTCATCTTCAAACTTGTCGAACAGCGGGAAGGTCTGCTGCGGGCGCGCGGCGTTACCCATGCGCTCGCCGTCCGGCGTGGCGAAGGCGATGCCGCCCGCGACCAGCGTCTCCAAAGATTCGGTACGTACCGTCGCGCCTTTGAACAGGCCGAAGTCGAGGCCGAAGCCGCTGGTGTTCCAGAACCGGCTGCCGCTGCGCACCAGCGGCGCGTATTTGGGCTCGATCAGGATGTGGATCAGCACGCGGTCGGCGGTCTGGCCCAGCTCGTAGCCGGTGACTTTGCCGACGGTGACTTCGCGGTAAGTGACCGGTACGCCTTCTTTCAACGAGCCGCGGCGTGCGGCGCTGAGGACCAGGCTCAGGCCTTCTTCCTGATGAGCTGCCTCTGGCGGTTTGTCCAACGCGACGAAGGCCTTTTGCGGGCCGGCGTTTTTCGCCGAGGGTTGTACCTCGATGTATTGGCCGGTCACCAGGGTTTCCAGGTTCGAGGTTTTCATAAGGCCCAGCTCAGGCTTGACCACCCAGAACTGACTGCCCGCGCGTGCGATCCGATCGGCGACTTGAGTGATGCGCGCGCTGAGCAATACCGACTGCATGTCGGCACTCAGGTCGACACTTTCGATCTTGCCTACGTCCAGGCCTTTGAAGCGTACCGGCGTGCCAGGGCGCAGACCGTCGGCGCGGTCAACCTTGATGGTCACCAGAGTGCCATGTTGGTTGGCAGCCTCGCGGTCGGCAAACAGGCGGAAACGCGGGATGCGTTTTTTCAGCGGTACGTTCGGTTCCGGGGTTTCGAAGGCGATACCACCGGCCATCAGACTGGCCAGGGATTCACTTTTCACTTGGATACCGCCGGTGAGGCCGCCAGTCAGCGTGACACCGCTGGCATTCCAGAAGCGCGTGGAGCCGTTGACCAGGTTCTCGTACTCCTTCTCGATATGAACGCCGATCACCAATTGTTTGTTTTTGCGCGAGAACTGGTAGCTCTGCACCGAACCGACTTTGACTTGTTTGTAGAGGATCGGGCTGCCGACATCCAGGGAGCCGAGGTTGTCGGTGAACAGCACCATGTGCAGGCCTGGGGAGCGCAGGTCCAACGGTGGCGCCTTGGCCCGGGCGACGAACTCACGCTGTGGAGCGCTGCCTTTGTCGCCGGGACGAATGGCGATGTAGTTACCTTTGACCAGTGCCTCCAAGCCGGTGATACCGGCCAGCGAAATGGACGGCTTGACCACCCAGAACTGCGTGTCTTGCACCAGGTAGTCTTCGGCCAGTGGGTCGAGGGTCAACTCGGCATTGGCGCTGGACAGGTCCGGGTCAATCTTCAGGGTTTTCAGGCTACCGACCTGAATGCCCTTGTACATGACCGGCGTACGCCCGGCCTGCAGGCCTTCGAAGTCGGTGAGTTTGACCTTGACCTTGATGCCGGCTGCGGCGGCGTCGAAATCTTCGTAGAGTCGGAAAGGCAAGCTCGGGTCGGTCGGCGGGCTGTCCTTGCGATTCTCGGGGGTGGCGAACGCAATGCCGCCAGCGACGATGCTGGAGAGGGATTCGCTGCGCACTTTGACGCCGGAAAGGTTGGCGTCGATGCTGATGCCGCTGGCGTTCCAAAAGCGTGTGTGTTTACGCACCAGGCTGGCGTAGGTCGGCTCAATGTAGACCTTGATCTCGACCGTGCTCTGGTCTTCCGACAGCAGGTAGCTTTTGACCTGGCCGACCTGAATCTGTTTGTAAAACACTGGGCTGCCACGGTTGAGCGAGCCGAGGCGGTCGGCCTTGATCGTCAGGTGCAGGCCGGGTTTGGCGTCAGATAAAGGCGGCTCTTCGGAGAGGGCCTTGAACTTGCGGGTGGGTTCACCGTCGCCCGGGCTGGCGGCAATGTAGTTGCCCGAGACCAGGGTTTCCAGGCCAGTGATGCCGGCAAGGCTGACGCTGGGTTTTACCAGCCAGAAGCGTGTGTTGGTCTTCAGGTATTGCTCAACATCCTTGTTCATCTCGATGGTGGCAATCACCCCGCGATTACTGCCCTCGTCGTCCAGGGCCAGGGTCTTGACCTTGCCGACGGACATGCCCTTGTAGACCACTTCGGTCTTGTTGGCCTGGATACCTTCGCCACTTTCAAAGCGCACCTGGATCTCCAGACCTTGCTGGGAATAGGCACGCCACCCAAGCCAGCCACCGATGATCAGGGCAACCAGTGGCAACACCCAAATGGCCGACCAGTTGGAAGCTGGGCGGGTTTTAGCTTTTGGCAAATCACTCATGGTCGTCGTCCGACTCCGTGTTGTCCCAAATCAGTCGGGGATCAAAAGTTACTGCGGCAAGCATCGTCAAGATCACCACACTGGCGAACGCGGCAGCACCGAGATTGGCCTCGACACTGGCAAGTCGCCCAAAGTTAACAACCGCCACCAGGATGGCGATCACGAAGATATCCAGCATGGACCAGCGGCCAATGAATTCGATAAAGCGGTACATGATAATGCGTTGCTTCGCGGACAGCGGCTGATGACGCTGCACCGAGAACAGTAGCAGGCCGATGCCGATCAGCTTGAACGTCGGCACCAGGATACTGGCGATAAACACCACCGCGGCGATAGGGAACATGCCGTGCTGAACCAGTTGGATCACGCCGGCCATAATGGTACTTGGATCGCCCTGGCCAAGGGAGTTGATGGTCATAATTGGTAATAGGTTGGCGGGGATGTACAAGATCGCCGCCGTGATCAGCAAGGCCCAGGTACGTGTGAGACTGTTGGGCCGGCGGGCATGAATCAGCGCACCGCAACGCGTGCAGAGCTGCTCATCGGTATCAGCCTCTTGCTTGTTCAGCTCGTGACATTCGGTACAAATCAGAATGCCTGCATCAATCGCCCGCATGATCATCCTCTCCTGACAACGCTTGCCAGATCTGGTGGGGCGACATCACCACCTCAAGCAGTACCTGAACCATTAATAGACCGATGAAGCAGCCCAGACCCAGGCCGATCGTGATGGAGGCCATGTCAGCGAGCTTGACGATCGCCACGAGCACGCCCATCAGGTACACCTCCAACATCCCCCAGTCCTTCAGGTGATGGTAAATACGGTAGAGCAACAGCCCATAACTGCGGCCGACCTTCCAGCGAATGCTGAGCAACACTGCCAGTTGGCAGAGCAACTTGAGCAGGGGAATGCCCATGCTGCACAGGAACACTACGGCCGCGACTCCTTGCATGCCGGTATCGAACAGGCCGACAACGCCGCTCCACACGGTGTCTTCCGAGGACTGCCCGAGTAGATTGAGCTGCATGATGGGTAAAAAGTTCGCCGGGATGTAGAGCAACAGCGCCGCGAGCACGAGGGCCAGGCTGCGTTCAACGACGTTGTGACGGTGAGCGTACAGCTCGTAACCGCAACGCGGGCATTGGGCTTTTTCACCGATGGCGAGTACGGGTTTGCGCATCAGCAAGTCGCACTCGTGGCATGCCACCAGATCCTCCAGTGGTAAGTCCGACACCTTAAGGGTATCAACTGGATCGGGCATAGATAGGGCTCGAACTCTAAAAAAGGTTAGGTGCCTATTCTAGTGGTCTGGTTCAGAAATAACTGTGCAAATTTGTCGGGAGGAACTGGGGGGATCGATCTAAACGGGGGGCTCTTACACGCGGGCAGCGCGTTACTTTAATCGGCTGGCGGCATGTAAGCCTTATCGGCACTGTAGTTCCTTTTCGACCGCCC
>NZ_JAKNQN010000006.1:0-474657 GCF_022662395.1 Pseudomonas sp. MONT-RG-20F-20-E-7-02 | reverse complement strand
TGGGCGGTCGAAAAAAATTCTGTGACCGCCTCTTACACTCCTGACAGCCTCGCTTGCAGCTTGCAGTCGCCTTCAATGCTAAAGTCGCTCCCTCGATTTTGCTTTTCCCAAGGAAGCCGTTATGCCGGATGCGACGTCCCTCAGCGCTGGATTCATGGTGGTTCACGGCAACCGCCTGGATGAACTGCGCAGCCTGGTAGTCAGCTGGATGCGCCGCTATCCGCTCGCGCCCTTGGAAAACGAGATCGCACTGGTACAAAGCAACGGTATCGCCCAATGGCTCAAGCTGGCTTTGGCCGAAGACCCGGAAGAAGGCGACATGGGTGGCTGCGGCATCGCGGCGGCAATTGATGTGCAACTCCCTGGCAGCTTCATGTGGCAGCTCTACCGCATGGTGCTGGGCCGTGACGAAATCCCGCCCAAGTCCCTGCTCGATAAAGCCCCACTGACCTGGCGTCTAATGCGCCTGCTCCCAGAGCTTATCGACCAACCACACTTCGAACCCCTGCAGCGCTTCCTCACCCACGACACCGACCTGCGCAAACGCTATCAGCTGGCTGAACGCCTGGCCGACCTGTTCGACCAATACCAGGTCTACCGGGCCGACTGGCTGGAAGACTGGGCTGCTGGCCGCCACCAACTGCGCAACGGCCGAGGCGAATCCAAGCCACTGAACCCCGCGAACTGCTGGCAGGCCGAACTATGGCGTGCACTGCTATTGGATGTAGGTGAAGAGGGCATGGCCGAAAGCCGCGCGGGCGTTCACCAGCGGTTCATCGAGCGCATCAACAGCCTTGAAAAAGCCCCCCAAGACCTTCCGTCACGAGTGATTGTTTTCGGCATTTCCTCTTTGCCCGCACAAGCGTTGGAAGCACTCGCCGGCCTGGCACGTTTCAGCCAAGTCCTGCTATGCGTGCACAACCCTTGCCGCCATCACTGGTCCGACATCGTCGCCGATAAAGACCTGCTGCGTAACGAGTACAAACGCCAAGCGCGTAAAGCGGGTATGCCGGTCACCATCGACCCGCAAACCCTGCACCAGCATGCGCACCCGCTGCTCGCCGCCTGGGGCAAACAAGGCCGCGACTACATCAGCCTGCTGGACAGTTACGACGACCCCAACAGCTACCGGGCCGCATTCCGCGACGGTCGCATCGACCTGTTCAGCGAAAGCGAACCGACCACGCTGCTCAACCAGCTCCAGGACGACATCCTCGAGCTTCGCCCACTCAACGAAACACGCGAGCTGTGGCCGGGCGTCGACCTCAATAAAGACCGCTCCATCCGTTTTCACATCGCCCACAGCGCCCAGCGCGAAGTAGAAATTCTCCACGATCAATTGCTCCAACGCTTCAGCGCCGATCCCTCGTTGCGCCCGCGCGACATCATCGTCATGGTCCCTGACGTCGACAGCTACGCGCCGCACATCCGCGCCGTCTTTGGCCAGCTGGAAAAAGGTGATCCACGTTTCATCCCGTTCACCCTCACCGACCAAGGCCAACGCGGCCGTGACCCACTACTGATCGCCGTCGAACACCTGCTCAAACTCCCGGACAGCCGCTTCCCCGTCAGCGAAATCCTCGACCTGCTCGACGTTCCCGCCTTGCGCGAGCGCTTCGCCATCAAAGAACGCGACCTTCCCACACTGCACCGCTGGATCGAAGGCGCCGGCATCCGTTGGGGCCTCAACGCCGAACAGCGTGCAGGGCTTGGTCTGCCGAACGAGCTGGAACAAAACAGCTGGCGATTCGGCCTGCGCCGCATGCTGCTGGGTTACGCGGTCGGCACCGGTGTCGCCTGCGACGGTATCGAACCCTACGACGAGATCGGCGGCCTCGATGCGGCGTTGATCGGCCCGCTGGTTTCCTTGCTTGATGCGTTAAACGATGCGCACCAGGCCCTGTCCCAACCGGCAGCACCCCAGGAGTGGGGCGAACGCCTGCAACGCCTGATGCAACTGTTCTTCCTGCCCAGCAGTGAACATGACGACTATCTCCTAGGCCAACTCGAACAACTCAGAGAGGACTGGCTGGAAACCTGTGAGTCCGTCGGCCTACAAGACGAGTTACCCCTCACCGTAGTCCGCGAAGCCTGGCTGGCTGGGCTGGACCAAGGTCGCCTGTCCCAGCGCTTCCTTGCCGGAGCTGTCAATTTCTGCACCCTGATGCCCATGCGCGCCATCCCGTTCAAACTGGTTTGCCTGCTCGGCATGAACGACGGCGACTACCCGCGTGCGCAACCGCCGCTGGACTTCGACCTGATGGGCAGCGACTACCGCCCCGGCGACCGTTCACGCCGCGAAGACGACCGCTACCTGCTGCTCGAAGCCCTGCTGTCCGCCCGCGACCAGCTCTACATCAGTTGGGTCGGCCGCAGCATCCGCGACAACAGCGACCGCCCAGCCTCTGTGCTGATAGGCCAACTGCGCGACCATATCGCCAGCGGCTGGCATAACGCAGACACACATGAACTGCTGGAAGCGATGACCCAGGAACACCCGCTCCAACCCTTCAGCGCGCGCTATTTCCATGAGGGCGACCCGCTGTTCAGCTACGCCCGCGAATGGCAGCTGCTCCACGAACCACGCGATACCGAAGTACAAGAGGTCGAACTGACGGAGCACCACCAGGAAGACCCCCTGAGTCTTGGCCAGTTGCAGGACTTCCTGCGCAACCCGGTCAGACACTTCTTCAGCCAACGTCTAAAAGTGTTCTTCGAGGCCGCCGAAGTCCCGCTGGCCGATGAAGAGCCCTTCGTCCTCGACGCGCTGCAGCGCTATAGCCTCAGCGACAGCCTGCTGAACGCTGCCTTGACCCAGCCCGACCAAGTGGATCAGGCCCTCAACGCCCAAGCCCTGCGCCTGCAAGGCAGTGGCTTGCTGCCCATGGTCGGTTTCGGCGAGTGCCTGCGTAACGAACTGATCGAGCCATTACCGGATCTGTTGCAGCGCTACCACCACTTACTGGCGCTTTGGCCCACGCCACACACAGCCGCCGAACCGATCAGTTTTGAGCATCAAGGCATTCAGCTGGAAGGCTGGATCAGTGGCCTGCATCGGCGCAGTGATGGCGGGTTGCTCAGCGTGACCACCATCCCCAACAGCATCGGCTCGATCAAGACCTGCAAGTGGCACCGCCTGATTCGCCCTTGGGTCAATCACGTGGTGGCCTGCGCCTGCGGCCTGCCACTCAGCACCGGGTTGGTCGCCAGTGACGACACCTTGCTCCTGGCGCCCCTGGAAAAATCCGCGGCCCAGGAAATCCTCGGCAACCTGCTGCTGGCCTGGCACACCGGCATGCGAAAACCACTCCCGGTGGCGGTCAAAACCGCCTTCGCCTGGCTCGGCCAAACCGACCCCGCCAAGGCCCAGGCCGCCGCCAGCAAAGCCTATGAAGGCGACGGCCTGACCACCGATGGCGAACGTCGCGAAACCCCGGCGCTCACTCGGCAATTCCCGGACTACGCCACGCTCATTGCCAGCGAAGAATTCGAAGGCTGGGCCGAAACCCTGTACCGCCCATTGCTCAACGCGCCGTGGCGATCGCTCAGCAGTGAGGAGGCCAGCGCATGATCAGTAAACCTTTAGCCCTGGCCTTCCCGCTCAAAGGCAGCCAACTGATCGAAGCCAGCGCCGGCACGGGTAAAACCTTCACCATCTCTGCCCTGTACCTGCGTCTGGTGCTCGGTCACGGCGGTGATGAGTCCGGCTTCGCGCGCGAATTGCTGCCGCCGCAAATCCTGGTGGTGACCTTCACCGACGCCGCCACCAAAGAGCTGCGTGAGCGCATCCGCATCCGTCTGGCCGAAGCCGCGCGCTTTTTCCGCGATGAAATCGAGCAACCGGATACCCTGATCGCCCACCTGCGCGACGAATACCTCCCCGAGCAGTGGCCCGCCTGCGCCAATCGCCTGGACATCGCCGCCCAATGGATGGACGAAGCCGCCGTTTCGACCATCCACAGTTGGTGCCAGCGCATGCTGCGCGAACACGCCTTCGACAGCGGCAGCCTGTTCACCCAAACCCTGGAAACCGACCACAGCGACCTGCTCGGTGAAGTGCTGCGCGACTACTGGCGGCTGTTTTGCTACCCGATGCACGATGACGCGCTCAACTGGGTGCGCAAAAACTGGAGCGGCCCCGCCGCGCTGATGCCGCGTGTGCGTGCGTTGTTCGGCAGCGAACGGCCGACCGACGAAACGCGCGAGCCGGCCGAGCTGATCAATGCCTGCCTGCAAGAGCGCCGCGAAGCCTTGGTCACCCTCAAGGCGCCATGGCAACAATGGGCCGCCGAACTGCGCGATATCTGCCTGCAAGCCGTGGCCGCCAAAGCCGTCGACGGCCGCAAGATGCAAGCGCGCTACTTCGAACCCTGGTTCGAAAAGATCAGCGCCTGGGCCGCTGACGAAACCGTCGAACAACTCGACATCGGCACCGGCTTCACGCGCCTGACGCCCGACGGCATGGCCGAAGCCTGGAAGGGCGAGCCGCCGCGCCACCCTGGCATCGACGCCATGGCCAGCCTCAAAGCCAGCCTTGACGCCTTGCCCACTCCCGACGCCGCCGTGTTGCAACACGCCGCCGGTTGGGTGGGTAAACGCTTCGAAGAAGAAAAACGTCGTCGCGCCGAAATGGGCTTCGACGACATGCTGATCCGCCTCAATGCCGCCCTCCAAGCCGAAGGCGGCGAGCGCCTTGCCAGTGTGATTCGCGAGCAGTTCCCGGTGGCGTTGATCGACGAATTCCAGGACACCGACCCGGTGCAATACAGCATCTTCGACAGCATCTACCGCATCGAAGAAAACCACCTCGACAGCGGCCTGTTCCTGATCGGCGACCCCAAGCAGGCGATCTACGCCTTTCGCGGCGCCGACATCTACACCTACCTGCGCGCCCGTCAGTCCACCACCGGCCGCCACCACACCTTGGGCACCAACTTCCGCTCCAGCCACGCGATGGTCGAGGCGGTCAACCACGTGTTCCAACGCGCAGAAACCGGCCGTGGCGCCTTCCTGTTCCGCCAGCCGGATGGCGACAACCCGGTGCCGTTCCACTCGGTGCTGTCTCAAGGTCGCAAAGAGCAATTGCAGGTCGACGGTCAAACACTGCCGGCAATGAACCTCTGGCACTTACCCACTGACCAGCCGATTTCCAATGCGGTGTATCGCCAACAACTGGCCGCCGCCTGCGCCACGCAAATCGTCGAGTTGCTCAATGGCGGACAGCAAAGTACGGCCGGCTTCGTAAAAGATCACAGCTTCAAAGGTGTGCTGCCGTCAGACATCGCCATCCTGGTGCGCGACGGCAAGGAAGCCCAAGCCGTGCGCGCCGAGTTGGCCGCCCGTGGCGTGCGCAGCGTGTACCTGTCGGACAAAGACTCAGTCTTCGCCGCCCAGGAAGCCCACGACCTGTTGGCCTGGCTCAAGGCCTGCGCCGAGCCGGACGTCGAGCGCCCACTGCGCGCCGCCCTGGCCTGCGTCACCTTGAACCTGTCATTGGCGGAACTGGAGCGTCTGAATCAGGACGAACTGGCGTGGGAAACCCGCGTGATGCAGTTCCGTGGCTACCGCGCGGTCTGGCGCACCCAAGGCGTGCTGCCTATGCTGCGACGCCTGCTGCATGACTTCAAACTGCCGCAAACCCTCATCGCGCGCAGCGACGGCGAACGTGTGCTGACCAACCTGCTGCACCTCAGCGAATTGTTGCAACAGGCCGCGTCGGAGCTGGACGGCGAGCAAGCGCTGATTCGTCATCTGGCTGAACACCTCGCGCTGTCGGGGCAGGCCGGTGAAGAACAGATCCTGCGCCTGGAAAGCGATGAGCAATTGGTCAAAGTCGTGACCATCCACAAATCCAAAGGCCTCGAATACGACTTGGTCTTCCTTCCTTTCATCTGCTCAGCCAAACCGGTGGACGGCAGCCGTTTGCCGCTGCATTACCACGACGAACAGGGCAAATCCCAAGTCAGCCTGCGGCCCACTGCCGAGTTGATTGCCCAAGCTGACGATGAACGCCTGGCCGAAGACCTGCGCTTGTTCTACGTCGCCCTCACACGGGCCAAACATGCCTGCTGGCTCGGCGTTGCCGACCTCAAGCGCGGCAACAACAGCAGCTCCGTATTGCACCTGTCAGCCCTGGGCTATTTACTTGGCGCGGGTGCATCGCTGGGCGAATCTGCCGGCCTGGCGCGCTGGCTGCTGGACTTGCAAGAAAGCTGCGCCGCCATCCATTACGGCCAGGTGCCCGACGCGCAAGACATCCAGTTCCACCCGCCCCGCAACGAAGCCACCTTGCTCGCGCCGTTGCTGCCCAAGCGCAAGGCCGCCGAAAACTGGTGGATCGCCTCCTACAGCGCATTGCGCATTGGCGAGAGCATGAGCGCCGCAAGTCTTGAAGCGCCGGAAAGCCCGCAGGCCCAGAAGCTGTTCGACGACGAACGTCTCGACCCTGACGCACCGCGCGAGGTGGCAGCGTCCGGCGGCGATATTCATCGTTTCCCACGTGGCCCTAACCCCGGCACCTTCCTCCATGGCCTGTTGGAATGGGCGGGCGAGGAGGGCTTCAACGTCAGCCCCGAGGCCATCGAAAAAGCCGTGGGCGCGCGCTGTAACCGGCGCAACTGGGAAGGCTGGATCGTTACCCTCAGCGGTTGGCTCGGCCACCTGCTGCAAACGCCGCTGCCAGTGGAAAACGATCAGGTCACCCTGAGCAGCCTGCAGCAGTACCAGATCGAAATGGAGTTCTGGTTCGCCAGCCACAAAGTCGACGTGCTCGCCCTCGACAAGCTGGTGTGCCAGTACACCCACAACGGTGTGTCCCGTGTCGCCGCCGAACCGGTGTTGCTCAATGGCATGTTCAAAGGCTTTATCGACCTGACCTTCGAACACGACGGCCGCTACTACGTGGCCGACTACAAATCCAATTGGCTCGGCCCCGAGGATTCGGCCTACACCTCGGATGCCATGGAACAGTCGATCCTCGAGCATCGGTACGACCTGCAATACGTACTTTACCTGCTGGCCCTGCACCGCCAGTTGAAGGCACGCCTGCCGGACTACGATTACGACCGCCACGTCGGCGGCGCGCTCTACGTTTTCCTGCGCGGCACTCAATCGGTGAGCAAAGGCGCGTATTTCACCCGGCCACCACGGGCGCTGATCGAAGGCTTGGACCTGTTGTTCCAGGGCAAACCCATACCGCCCAAGGTTGAGCCCGCCTGGGAACAAGGAGTGCTGCTATGAGCCTGTCGCCGTTACCGCTTGAGGCGTTAGAGCCCCTCGGCCGCGCCGTCGACCTGGTGCAACTGCTCGAACGCTGGGTTGACCGTGGCTGGCTGCGCGCGTTGGACAAGGCCTTTGTCGGCTTCCTCCACGAGCTCGACCCGCAGGCCGACCCGCTGGTGTTGCTCGCCGCGGCGTTAACCAGCCACCAACTGGGCCATGGCCACGTGTGCCTCGACCTGTTCGAAACCCTCAAGGCGCCGGATTTCGCCCTGTCATTGCCACCCGAAGGCGACCTGCAAACCGGCGCGATGCTGCTGCCGTCGCAATTGCTCGACGGCCTCGACGGCGCCCATTGGTGCCATGCGCTGGCGGCCAGTGACTTGGTTGCGCTGGCCGTCGATGGCAGCGACGCCGCCCAAAGCCGCCCATTGGTTCTGTCCGGCAAACGCCTGTACTTGCGCCGCTACTGGACCTATGAACGACGCATCGACACAGCCTTGCGCTTACGTCTGGCGACTCAGGAGACTGTCGGCGCCGACCTGCCGCAACGCCTGAATAGTCTGTTCAACCAGCCACCGCCCGACGGCGTGATCGACTGGCAAAAACTCGCGTGCGCCCTGGCCACCCGCGGTGCCTTCAGCATCGTCACCGGCGGCCCCGGCACCGGCAAGACCACCACCGTCGTGCGCCTGCTCGCGCTGTTGCAGGCGCCCGCCGTGGAGGCCGGCAGCCCGTTGCGTATCCGCCTGGCGGCGCCCACCGGTAAAGCCGCCGCACGCCTCACCGAATCCATCAGCCAGCAAGTGCAGTCGTTGACCGTGCCCGACAACGTGCGGGAAAAAATCCCCACAGAGGTCACCACCGTGCACCGCTTGCTGGGCAGCCGCCCGGGCACGCGGCACTTCCGCCATCACATCGGCAACCCATTGCCCCTGGATGTGCTGGTGGTGGACGAAGCCTCGATGATCGACCTGGAAATGATGGCCAACCTGCTGGACGCCTTGCCGCCCCACGCGCGCTTGGTGTTGCTGGGCGACAAGGACCAACTTGCCTCGGTGGAAGCCGGCGCCGTCCTCGGCGACTTGTGCCGCGACGCCGAAGCCGGCTGGTACAGCCCCGCCACGCGCCAATGGCTGCAAGCGGTCAGCGGTGAAGACCTCAGCGCCAGCGGCCTGCACGAAGACCTCGACGGCAGCCACCCGCTGGCCCAGCAAGTGGTGATGCTGCGCTACTCGCGACGGTTTGGCGAAGGCAGCGGCATCGGCCAATTGGCGCGCTGGGTCAACCAGCAAAACGCCGAAGAGGCGCGCAAACTGCTCGCCGCGCGCAGCCACGATGACCTGTTCTGCCTCAGCCTCAAGGGCGAGCACGACCACGCCTTCGAGCGGCTGGTGCTGGACGGGCAGGGCGACGAAGCCCAGGGATATCGCTACTACCTAAACCTGCTGCAAAGCGCGCGCCCAGCCCTCGATACCCCCCGTGAAGACCTGGCCTGGACCCACTGGGCGCAACAACTGCTGCAAGCGTTCGATGCGTTCCAGCTGCTCTGCGCGGTGCGTAAAGGCCCCTGGGGCGTGGAAGGCCTGAACCTGCGCATCACCGCCGCCTTGCGCAAAGTGCGGCTGATCGAAGGCGATGACCAATGGTACGAAGGCCGCCCGGTGCTGATGACCCGCAACGATTACGGCCTGGGTTTGATGAACGGTGACATCGGCATCGCCCTCAAACTGCCCGAAACTGACGGCGGCCCCCACGTGCTGCGCGTAGCTTTCCCACGCAACGATGGCCAAGGCGGCGTGCGTTTTGTACTGCCTAGCCGTCTGAACGATGTGGAAACCGTGTACGCCATGACCGTGCACAAATCCCAGGGCTCGGAATTTACCCACACCGCGCTGATCCTGCCGGATGCACTTAACCCGGTGCTGACCAAAGAACTGATCTACACCGGCATCACCCGCGCCAAGCGTTGGTTCAGCCTGATCGAGCCGCGTGGTGGCGTGTTCGAAGAAGCCGTGCGACGCAAGGTCAAGCGCTTGAGTGGGTTGATGCTGGAGCTGGACGCCCAGAATGAAAAAACTGACTGATAGGTCATGAAATATTTCTGATTCAGTCGTCTGAATTTTCTGAAAAAATAGCGGACTCCGCGAAGCCTCGGCTTCGCGGGGCTTTCCGCCGCTGTGCTATCGTTGCGGCATCACCTCGAAAATACCTGAAGAGAATCGCTGCATGAACGTGGCTGTCTCGCCCACAGAGCGCAGTTTGAGCTGGAGACACATGTTACTGGTGGCACTCGTGTGCCTGCTCGCCCCCCGAGCATTTGCCGAGGCGCCCAGCCCGGCTGACCAACGCGCCCAAGCGGTCACCCAAGTCGTACTCGGCATCCTCAGTTACGCACGTTGGCCGGTGGAGCCTGCGCAACTGCGTTTGTGCATCGTCGGGCCGACCCAATACACCGACGACCTGGTCAAAGGCACCACCCAGGCGACCGGCCGTCCGGTAGTGGTGCAGCGCCTGTTGGCCGACCATCCCGACATCGTCAGTGCCTGCGACGCCGTGTACATCGGCAAACTCAGCGCAGACGAACGCGCCCGGCTGTTTACTTCGCTGATCGGCCACCCGGTGTTGAGCATCAGCGAAGGTGGCGACCAATGCACCGTGGGCAGCCTGTTTTGCCTGCGCGTGGGCGATGAGCAAGTGTCGTTCGAGGTCAACCTCGATTCGGTTGCCCGCAGTGGCGTGCGCATCCACCCCAGTGTGTTGCAGCTGTCCCGTCGTCGAGCGCCTGCGTCATGAAAGCCGTGAAAGCGCGGCCGACCCTGCGTTCGGTCATCGGCCGTGGGCATTTGATCCTGGCGTTGGTCGCCGTGACGCTGGCCAGCGTGTCGCTGACCCTGCTCGGCGTGCTGGCACTGCGTGTGTATGCCGAGCACAACCTGCACCTGATCGCGCGCTCCATCAACTACACCGTGGAAGCGGCGGTGGTGTTCAACGACAGCGCGGCCGCCACCGAAGCCCTCAGCGTGATCGCCTCTACCGAAGAGGTGGCCCAGGCCGAAGTGTTCGACGCCAATGGCAAGTTGCTGGCGCAATGGGTGCGGCCAGAAACCGGGATGCTCTCCAAGATCGAACTGGCGCTGGCGCATGCCTTGCTCGAACAACCGATCAACCAGCCGATCCTGCATCAAGGGCAGACCGTGGGCAGCATTCATGTGGTCGGCCATGGCGGTAGCCTGCTGCGTTTCCTGCTCAGCGGCCTGGCCGGCATTGTGATTTGTACCGCCCTCAGCGCCTGGGTGGCGTTGTATTTGGCGCGGCGTTTGTTGCTGGGCATCACCCGACCGCTGCAAAGTCTCGCCGCCGTGGCCCATGCCGCCCGCAGCGAGCGCGACTTTGACCGGCGCGTGCCTCCGGCGCAGATCGCCGAACTCGACAGCCTCGGCAGTGACTTCAATGCCCTGCTGGGTGAGATGGAAGCCTGGCAAAGCCACCTGCAAAGTGAAAACGAGACCCTCGCTCACCAAGCCAGCCACGACAGTTTGACCGGCCTGCCCAACCGCGCATTTTTCGAAGGCCGGCTGATCCGTGCCTTGCGCAGCGCCGCCAAGGTTAACGAGCGCGTGGCCGTGCTGTTTCTCGACAGCGACCGCTTCAAAGACATCAACGACAACTTCGGCCACGCCGCCGGCGATGCCGTGCTGGTCGCCGTCGCCGAGCGCGTGCGCGCGCAATTGCGTGAAGATGACTTGGTGGCGCGCCTGGGCGGTGATGAGTTCGCCGTGCTGTTGGCGCCGTTGCACAAACTCGACGACGCCCAGCGCATCGCCGACAAGATTATTGCCAGCATGGACAAGCCGATCCCACTGCCCGGCAACACCCAGGTGTTGACCTCCCTCAGTATCGGCATTGCCGTTTATCCCGATCATGGCGCCACCCCCGGCACCTTGCTCAATGCCGCCGACGCGGCGATGTACCAGGCCAAACGATTGTCCCAGGGCGGCCAGCAAACGGCGGAATCGGAGCCCACCGCCGCAAATGTTAACCACAGGAGTTGATCCCTTGTTCTCTACTGCGCGCATGCTGTTTATCACTTTGCTGGTGGCCTTCCTGGCCCTCGGCGGCTGCCAGACGGCCCCACCCAAAGGCCTGACCCCGGCCCAAGTCGCGGTCCTCAAACAGCAAGGCTTCGAACTGACCGACGAAGGCTGGGCCTTCGGCCTGTCAGGCAAAGTGCTGTTCGGCAGCGACGTTGAAAGCCTCAACAAAGCCAGCACCGACATCGTCGAACGCATCGGCAAAGCCCTGGTCGGCGCCGGCATCGACCGCGTGCGCGTCGACGGCCACACCGACGCCTCGGGCAAAGAGAGCTACAACCAACAACTGTCCCTGCGTCGCGCCAAAAGCGTAGGCAACGTGCTGACCGGTGTAGGCATGAAGGAAGAAAACATCCAACTGCGCGGCCTGGGCAGCAGCGAGCCGGTGGCGCCGAACACCACAGTGGCGGGGCGCACCGAGAATCGGCGCGTGTCGATTGTGGTGATCGCGGACTAACGCCGAGAGCGGACGCAGAGCGTCCAGGGCGGCATTCCCAAATGTGGGAGCTGGCTTGCCTGCGATAGCGGTATATCAGCAGCAGATGTGCTGACTGACCCACCGCTATCGCAGGCAAGCCAGCTCCCACACTTATTTGCGCCTGACCAAAATTTCGCACCCGCCGCAGTTCCGATCGTTCCCACGCTCCGCGTGGGAATGCATCCTGTGACGCTCCGCGTCACGACTTCAAAAGCAGACGCAGAGCGACCATGGCGGCATTCCCACGCAGAGCGTGGGAACGATCTGGCGTTTAGCTCGTTGGCGTCATCGCCTGCGTCAGGTCATCCACCACGGCCTTGCCCATCTCACACAGGTAATGCGCGGCCCATGCGTATTGCTCGCCGCGCACATCCATGGCGGCTTCCATGGCGAGTTTCTTGGAGTAAAAAAGCAGGGTGGAGGCGTGTTCCAGGGCTTGCTCGATGGGCATGCCGGAATTGACGCGGAACAGGGGTTTTTGGTTTTCGCCGTAGTCGCCGAAGGTGACTACGCCAAGGGTGGTGATGGAGGAAAGCGGTGGATCGGGGACGATTTTTGACATGATGTTTCCCAAATTTGCAGTAGGGGTCACCACGGCATGTCGCTAAACATGAAGAGGTGGCAGCTGTACACGGGTTAGCGAACCGGTAAATTTGGGAACCCGGCAGACCCGAAGGTCTCCCGCGTACAGCCGCCATAAAACGGTAAAGACAGGTAAAACGCCTGGCAATACTTTGGCATCACATCCCCAACTAATCCGAGTCGCTAAACCCGATCTCTGATATGCAGCGACCCAGGGAGGCTAGTGACCCAAACGGTAAGGCGCAATGGGGTAGAGAGTCTCTAGGAAACGTCCTGCAAATTAAAGCGAATCGTCGTTGATGGCCCTTTAATCCGCGAACCTCATCTTCCGCGTTTCCCCCATCAACAACCCCTGATCCGATCGTTCCCACGCTCCGCGTGGGAATGCATCCTGTGACGCTCCGCGTCACGACTTCAAAAGCAGACGCAGAGCGACCATGGCGGCATTCCCACGCAGAGCGTGGAAACGATCTGGCGTTTAGCTCGTTGGCGTCATCGCCTGCGTCAGGTCATCCACCACGGCCTTGCCCATCTCACACAGGTAATGCGCGGCCCATGCGTATTGCTCGCCGCGAACGTCCATGGCGGCTTCCATGGCGAGTTTTTTGGAGTAGAACAGCAGGGTGGAGGCGTGTTCCAGGGCTTGCTCGATGGGCATGCCGGAATTGACGCGGAACAGTGGTTTTTGGTTTTCGCCGTAGTCGCCGAAGGTGACTACGCCAAGGGTGGTGATGGAGGAAAGCGGTGGATCGGGTATGACTTTGCTCATGACGAATGCTCTCTGCGTAAGTAGAGCTGCCACATCACATCGCTAAACATGAAGAGGGTGGCAGCTGTGTGCAGGTTAGCGATCCGGGTCAGAGCGCATCCCGGGTAGACTCGAAAGTCTCCCGCACACAGCCGCCATAAAACGCTACAAGCTGGCGAACGCCAGCGAGTGCTATTGGGGCAATGTCACGCCTGAAACCCGGATCGCTAAACCCGATCGCTGATATGCAGCGACCCAGGGAGGCTAGTGACCCAAACGATAAGGCGCAATGGGGCAGAGAGTCTCTAGGAAACGTCCTGCAAATTAAAGCGAATCGTCGTTGATGGCCCTTTAATCCGCAAACCTCATCTCCCGCGTCTCCCCCATCAACAACCCCTGATTCTGCTCCGTCACCTCCCTGATGTAATCCCACAACAACGTAATCCGCTTCAACTTGCGCAGATCCTCCCGGCAATACATCCAGAACTGCCGCGTGATCGAAATCTGCTCCCCCAGCACCGGCAACAACCGCGAATCCTGCGCCGCCAGAAAGCACGGCAATATCGCCATCGACCGGCCCTGCTGCGCCGCCACGTACTGCGCAATCACGCTGGTACTGCGCAAACTCGCGCTGGCGCCGGGCACTACATTCGCCAGGTACAACAGCTCCGAACTGAACGCCAGGTCATCCACGTAACTGATAAACGGATGCTCCGCCAAATCCGCCGGCCGCTGGATCGGTGGGTGTTGGTCGAGGTAGTCCTGTGTCGCGTACAGCTGCAGCTTGTAGTCGCACAGTTTGCAGCACACATACGGCCCGTGTTCCGGGCGTTCCAGGGCGATGACGATGTCGGCTTCGCGCTTGGACAGGCTGATGAAGTGGGGCAGGGGCAGGATATCCACCGAGATCGCCGGGTACGTGTCGACAAAATGGCTGAGCTGCGGCGTGACGAAAAAACTGCCAAACCCTTCTGTGCAGCCCATGCGCACGTGGCCCGACAAGGCCACGCCAGAGCCGGACACCTGCTCGCACGCCATATGCAGCGTGCTTTCGATGGACTCCGCATAGCCCAGCAAACGCTGGCCCTCGGTGGTGAGCACAAAACCGCTGGTCCGGGATTTTTCGAACAGCAGCGTGCCGAGCGACACTTCCAGTGAACTGATGCGCCGCGACACCGTGGTGTAGTCCACCGCCAGGCGCTTGGCGGCCACACTGGCCTTGCGGGTGCGCGCCACTTCGAGGAAAAACTTCAGGTCATCCCAGTTCAGGGAGCCCAGTGACGTGATGTTTTTTTGCATATTGGACCGGCTTTTATGTGCGTTCTTATTAGAAGTTTGCACATCTATACTCGAAAAACAGTCCGAACGCCTCATTTCCAAGGCGATTCACGCGCCTTGTCTCTGCATAACTACAAGATTTGGAGACCACATGAACGCTTCTGCCGATATTTCCGTGCAACAGGTCAAGTTGCTGATCAACGGTGAATGGGTCGAGTCCAAGAGCACCCACTGGCAAGACATCGTCAACCCGGCCACCCAACAGGTGCTGGCCAAAGTCCCGTTTGCCACCGCCGATGAGGTCAACGCCGCCATCGACGCTGCCCATCAAGCCTTCCAGACCTGGAAGCTGACGCCGATCGGCGCGCGCATGCGCATCATGCTCAAGCTGCAAGCCCTGATCCGCGAACATTCCAAGCGCATCGCCGTGGTCCTAAGCGCTGAGCAGGGCAAGACCATTGCTGATGCCGAAGGCGATATTTTCCGTGGCCTGGAAGTGGTCGAGCACGCGTGCTCCATCGGCACCTTGCAGATGGGCGAATTCGCTGAAAACGTCGCCGGTGGCGTCGACACCTACACCCTGCGCCAACCCATCGGCGTATGCGCCGGTATTACCCCGTTCAACTTCCCGGCAATGATTCCGCTGTGGATGTTCCCGATGGCGATTGCCTGCGGTAACACCTTCGTGCTCAAGCCGTCCGAGCAGGACCCGCTGTCGACGATGCTGCTGGTGGAGCTGGCGCTGGAAGCCGGCGTGCCGGCGGGCGTGCTCAACGTGGTGCACGGCGGCAAGGACGTGGTGGATGCGCTGTGCACCCATAAAGATATCAAGGCGGTGTCGTTCGTCGGCTCGACCGCCGTCGGCACTCACGTGTACGACCTGGCCGGTAAGCACGGCAAGCGCGTGCAGTCGATGATGGGCGCCAAGAACCACGCCGTGGTGCTGCCGGACGCCAACCGCGAACACACCCTGAATGCCTTGGTCGGTGCCGGTTTCGGCGCAGCGGGCCAGCGTTGCATGGCCACCTCGGTGGTGGTGCTGGTGGGCGCGGCCAAGCAATGGCTGCCGGACCTCAAGGCGCTGGCGCAAAAGCTCAAAGTGAATGCCGGCAGCGAAGCCGGTACAGACGTCGGCCCGGTGATTTCCAAGCGCGCCAAAGCACGCATTCTGGAGCTGATCGAAAGCGGCGTAAAAGAAGGCGCCAAGCTGGAGCTGGACGGCCGCGACATCAAGGTGCCGGGCTTCGAGCAGGGCAACTTCGTCGGCCCGACCCTGTTCTCGGGCGTGACCACAGATATGCAAATCTACACCCAGGAAATCTTCGGCCCGGTGCTGGTGGTGCTCGAAGTCGCGACCCTCGATGAGGCCATCGCGTTGGTCAACGCCAACCCATTTGGCAACGGCACTGGCCTGTTCACCCAAAGCGGTGCGGCGGCGCGTAAGTTCCAGAGCGAAATCGATGTAGGCCAAGTCGGCATCAACATCCCGATCCCAGTGCCAGTGCCGTTCTTCAGTTTCACCGGCTCGCGGGGTTCCAAGCTCGGCGACCTCGGCCCGTACGGCAAGCAAGTGGTGCAGTTCTACACCCAGACCAAAACCGTCACGAGCCGCTGGTTCGACGACGACACGGTCAACGATGGCGTCAACACCACCATCAACCTGCGCTGATTCCGGGAGACGACCATGAAGATTGCATTTATTGGCTTGGGCAACATGGGCGCGCCCATGGCCCGCAACCTGCTTTTGGCTGGCAATAAGCTGAATGTGTTCGACGTTAATCCAGGCGTGTTCAAGGAATTCGCAGAACTGGGCGCCACCGTCACAGGCTCACCGCGTGAAGCTGCAGAAGGTGCGGAGCTGGTGATTACCATGCTGCCTGCCGCCGCCCATGTGCGCAGCGTTTGGTTGAATGAAGACGGCGTGCTGGCCGGCATCGGCAAAGGCGTACCGGCGGTGGATTGCAGCACCATCGACCCGCAAACCATCCGCGATGTTGCCGCTGCGGCGGCCAAGCAAGGTGTGGTGATAGCGGATGCTCCAGTCTCTGGCGGCACCGGTGGTGCGAGTGCCGGGACCCTGACCTTCATGGTCGGCGCCACCCCGGACCTGTTCGCCACCCTGCAACCGGTGCTGGCGCAGATGGGCCGTAACATCGTGCGTTGCGGCGACGTCGGCACCGGGCAAATCGCCAAAATCTGCAACAACCTGTTGCTGGGGATCAGCATGGTCGGTGTCAGCGAGGCCATGGCCCTGGGCGATGCACTGGGCATCGACACCCAAGTGCTGGCCGGCATCATCAACAGCTCCACCGGGCGCTGCTGGAGTTCCGACACCTACAACCCTTGGCCGGGCGTGATCGAAACCGCGCCGTCGTCGCGGGGTTACACCGGTGGTTTTGGCGCCGACCTGATGCTCAAAGACCTTGGCCTGGCCACCGAAGCCGCGCGCCAAGCCAAGCAACCGGTGATCCTCGGCGCCGTGGCCCAGCAGTTGTATCAATCGATGAGCCAGCGCGGGGAAGGCGGCAAAGACTTCTCGGCGATCATCAACAGTTATCGCAAGCCCGAATAGGGCGTTTTCCGAGAGCCTGCCGCTGGCGGGCTCTCGGGTTTTTGCGGCTCACGCAAATACAAAATACTTACGCACAGTCTCAACCACTTCCCACGTCCCCTTCATCCCTGGCTCCACCACAAAGATATCCCCAGCCCGCAGGTGAATCGGCGCCATCCCTTCGGGCGTGATCACGCAGTAGCCTTCCTGGAAATGGCAGTACTCCCACTTCACGTATTCCACGTACCACTTGCCCGGCGTGCAGATCCAGGTGCCCATGATTTTGCTGCCGTCTTCGCTGGTGTAGGCGTTGAGGTTGACGGTGTGCGGGTCGCCTTCGAGTTTTTCCCATTTGCAGGCATCCAGGACCGGCAGTGGGTGGGTGTCGCGCAGTACGGTGATGGGCTTGGACATGATGGCTCCGAGGCAGGGAATGGAAAGAGCAACCCTAAGGCCTGGGGCGTTGTGCCAGTGGTCTGAACTCGACATCGGGATGCCCAGAAGCGCTCAAACGCCGTAGAACTCTGTGGGAGCCGGGCTTGCCCGCGATGGCGGCGGCGCAGGTTGCCTCTCATTACCTGACACGACGCCATCGCGGGCAAGCCCGGCTCCCACAGATATATGCGTGAATCCGCCATTTAGTCGCAGTAAGTGCGAAAAATTTCCCGCCTGGCGCTGGAATAAGCAAGAAAATGCACGGCTGGCCCTCGTATCATTCACCCCAGTAACGACCGAGAGCCTCGAAATGAACCCAATAAAAACGTGGTGGGATATCAGCCCGCCCTTGAGCACGGCCACCCCGACCTGGCCGGGCGATACGCCGTTCCAGGAAGAGCGCGTGTGGCAGTTCGGCCCGGAGTGCCCGGTGAATGTAGGGCGCGTGACCTTCTCGCCGCACACCGGCGCCCATGTGGACGCGCCGTTGCATTACAGCGCGGATGGCGCGCCGATTGGCGAGGTGTCGCTGGACGTGTACATGGGCCCGTGCCGTGTACTGCATTGCCTGGGCAGTGGCGCGCTGGTGCAGCCGCATCAGCTGGACGGGCGTGTGGATAACGTGCCCGAGCGCGTGCTGCTGCGTACTTATCCACAAGCGCCGCTGACCGAGTGGGATTCGAATTTCACCGCCATCGCGCCGCAAACCATCGAGCTGCTCGCCAGCCTGGGCGTGCGCCTGATTGGTATCGACACGCCGTCGCTGGACCCGCAACAGTCCAAGACCATGGATTCCCACAACGCCGTGGCCCGCCATGGCATGGCGATTCTCGAAGGCATCGTGCTCGATGACGTGCCGGAGGGCGACTATGAACTGATCGCGCTGCCGCTGCGTTTTGCCAACCTGGACGCGAGCCCGGTCCGCGCCATTCTCCGCCCGCTCAAGGAGCCCACGCGATGAGCCAATGTCCTTTCTCACCTGACTACCAACCGCCGGAAGAATGGCATAACGCCGAGCTGAATTTTTCCGAGTCGATGAGTTACGGCGACTACCTGGACCTGGGCAAAGTCCTCAGCGCCCAGCACCCGCTGTCGCCGGACCACAACGAAATGCTCTTCATCATCCAGCACCAGACCTCCGAGCTGTGGATGAAACTGATGCTCCACGAACTCAAGGCCGCCCGTGAACACGTGCGCCTGGGTGAGCTGCCGCCGGCGTTCAAGATGCTGGCGCGGGTATCGCGGATCTTCGATCAACTGGTGCACGCCTGGGCGGTGCTGGCGACGATGACGCCATCGGAGTACAAGGCGATTCGCCCGTTCCTGGGGCAGTCGTCGGGGTTCCAGTCGTTCCAGTACCGCGAGATCGAATTTATCCTCGGAAACAAAAGCGCGGCGCTGTTGCGTCCTCACGCGCATCGGCCGGAGTTGTTGAACGAGCTGAAAGTGGCGATTGCCACGCCGTCGCTGTATGACGAGGCGGTCAACCTGATGGCCAAGGCGGGCCTGGCGATTGACCCTAAACGCGCCGAGCGCGACCCGACGGCGGCCACGGTTCACGATGAATCGGTGGAAGCGGCATGGCGCGAGGTGTATCGCGACCCGAGCCGGTATTGGGATTTGTATCAGTTGGCCGAGAAGTTTATCGACCTGGAGGATTCGTTCCGCCAGTGGCGCTTCCGGCATGTGACAACGGTGGAGCGGATTATCGGCTTTCAGCCGGGCACGGGCGGCACTGAAGGCGTGGGGTATTTGCGCAAGATGCTCGACACGGTGCTGTTTCCCGAGCTGTGGCGAGTGCGTTCCACGCTCTAAACAAAAAGCCCCGGAATCCCGGGGCTGATCGTTCCCACGCTCTGCGTGGGAATGCCGCTTTGGACGCTCTGCGTCCGCTTCGGGAGTCGTGACGCGGAGCGTCACAGGGTGCATTCCCACGCGGAGCGTGGGAACGATAATTACAGGGGTTACTGCGCTACGGCTACTTTCGCGTTTCTAACCCGCAACCGATACGCCACATAGATAATCCCCACCCAAACCGGCATCGCATACACCGACTCACGAATACCCTCGATCGCCAGCATCACGCTCACAATCATCACCATGAACGCCAGGCACAGGTAGTTGCTGAACGGGAACCAGAAGGTCTTGAACGACGGCGTCACGCCTTGCTCGCCCATGGCTTTGCGGAACTTGATATGGGTGATGCTGATCAGCGCCCAGTTGATCATCAGCGAGGCAACCACCAGCGCAAACAGCAATTCCAGGGCACTCTTCGGCGCGACGTAGTTGACCACCACGCAGAGCATCGTTACCAGTGCCGAAATCGCCAGGGCGCGCAGCGGCACGCCTTGTTTGTTGAGTTTCATCAGCGCTTTCGGCGCGTCGCCTTGCTCGGCCAGGCCGAACAGCATGCGGCTGTTGCAGTACACGCCGCTGTTGTACACCGACAGCGCCGCGGTCAGCACCACGAAGTTGAGGATGTGCGCGGCGGTGTCGTTACCGATCAGCGAGAAAATCTGCACAAACGGGCTGCCGCTGTAGGCATCGCCTGAGGCGCCGAGGGTTTGCAGCAGTTGGTCCCACGGGTACAGCGACAGCAGCACGGTGAGGGCGCCGACGTAGAAAATCAGGATCCGGTAAACCACCTGGTTGATGGCTTTGGGGATCACTTTGCGCGGCTCGCTGGCCTCGGCGGCGGTGATGCCCACCAGCTCCAGGCCGCCGAACGAGAACATGATGAACGCCATCGACATCAACAGCCCCATGCCGCCATTCGGGAAGAACCCGCCGTGGCTCCACAGGTTGCTCACCGAGGCTTGCGGGCCGCCGGTGCCGCTGAACAGCAGGTAGCAGCCGAGCACGATCATGCCGACAATCGCCACCACTTTGATGATCGCGAACCAGAACTCGGCTTCACCGAAGAACTTCACGTTCAGCGTGTTGATCAGGTTCACCGCGACGAAGAACACCAGCGCGCTGACCCAGGTTGGAATCTCCGGCCACCAGAACTGGATGTATTTGCCCACGGCCGTCAGTTCGGCCATGCCCACCAGCACGTAAAGTACCCAGTAGTTCCAACCCGCCAGGAAGCCTGCGTAGCCCCCCCAGTATTTATGGGCGAAGTGGCTGAAGGAACCGGCCACCGGCTCTTCGACGATCATCTCGCCGAGCTGGCGCATGATCAGGAACGCAATAAAACCGGCAATCGCGTAACCCAGGATCATCGACGGCCCCGCCGACTTGAGCACCCCGGCCGAGCCGAGGAACAACCCCGTGCCAATCGCCCCTCCCAAGGCAATCAGCTGAATATGCCGGTTCTTCAGGCCACGCTTGAGGCCAACTGGGTTAACCATGTCATCCGCCATTAACATTCCCTTCTACTTGTTTTTCTTGAGGGTGATTGCACGCCGCACCCGCCCCTCAGAACTGCTGAGGGGTCAGATATTACTCTGCGTAAACTTTTCGTAATACAGCTGAACGCCATCAAGTGCCTGATCCGCCAGCCATTGTTGGATCGATTCGACCATTGGCGGCGGGCCGCACACGTACATATCCGCCGATCTATCCCGCAATTCGGCCAGGTCGAAATGCTCGGTGAGGTAGCCGCGCTTGCCGGCCCACGCCGGTGAGGCGTCGCTCAGCACTTCGGTGTAGCGAAAATTCGGAATTTTTGTAGCGTAGGCGTGGATGCGCGCCGCTTCGCATAAGTCCTCGGCACCACGCACGCCGTAATACAAGTGCACAGGTTGGTCGCAGCCGTTGGCCGCCAGTTCATCGAGCATGCCCAGCAACGCCGACAACCCGGTGCCACCGGCCACCAGCACCAGCGGCTGAGTGACATGGCGCAGATAAAACGCACCCAATGGCGCCTCCATCAGGACTTCATCACCGACCTGGCAGCGCTCGCGCAGGTAGTTGCTCATGACGCCGTCGGGCAGCAGACGCACCAGAAACTGCAGTTGATTGCCGGGGCGATTGGCGAAGGAAAACGAGCGCCAACTGTCGGTGCCGGGAACCGACAGGCGAGCGTATTGGCCGGGCAGAAAATCCAGCGGCACCTCCAGCTGCACCTGCAAAATCGCCGTGCTGTTTGAGATGTGCTGCACGTCGCTCACCGTACCGCGCACTTGCACCGGCCCGGGCGCGTTGCACAGGCTCGAATCAAAGTCGAAGTAAAACGCCGCGTCGGACTTCACCCGCGTCTGGCAGCTGAGCATCTTGCGCTGTTGCAGATCGAGACTGGAGAGGGCTTCTTCATCGACATAGTCCTGGGTGTAATCGCCGGACTCGCAGCGGCCCTGGCAGGTGCCGCACACACCTTCGCGGCAATCCAAAGGGATTTTTATGCCGTTGCGCAGGGCCGCGTCCAGCAGGATTTCATTGGCGCCCACCGGGAAAAACAGGGTCTTGCCGTCGGCAAAACTGAAGGCCACTTTGTGATTCATATGATTGCTCGCCACAGGGATGATGTGCTGGTTTAGAGGTGATAAAAATCCAGCACCGAGTTGATGGTGTCGTTGAGCAGCAAGGCGTGTTTGCGCGTGATCAACCAACTGTCGCCATGGGGTTTGAGGCTGTAGGTGGCATGCCCATAAAACTGCTCCGACGTGGCCAGTCGATAAAACAGCGTGTGCCAGTTCAACTTCACTTCCAGTAACCCGCCCGGTTGCTCGGCCACACGCACGTTATTGATCAAGTGCAACGTGCGCGGCATCGGTGTGGCCGACGCGGCCTTACCCGTGCGCAGGCGGAACACGCGGTCTTCCAGGCCCGAACGGTTGGCGTAATAGATCAGCGACATCTCGCGCTTGGGGTCGCGGGTGTACACGTGTTCCGAGTCCCATTGCGGCAGGTGGAATTCACTCTGTGGGTCGAACAGCTGCACATAAGCGTCCCAATCCTGGGCGTCGCACAGCTCGGATTTACGGTAGAAAAACTGCTCGATCCGGTACTGCAATTGCGCATTCATCACTTCACCTCCCGCAGTTTCAGCGCTTGTTGGTCCAGGCCGTTGAGCAGGAACTGCTGCCAGTTGCGGTGCTGGTTGACGTACAGGCCTTCGTGGGTGAATTCGGTGCCGGTCATCGCCGGTTGGATGCCGATGGCTTCGCTGTTCGGCGTGGGCCCGGTTTCCCAGCGGTGGCTGCCGCGCGAGATATCGCTCCAGCGTTCCAGCCTGCCCTGGAAACCGCGCTGGGCTTCGCGAAACTCCACTAGGTCATCCGGCGTGCCCATGCCGGACACATTGAAGAAGTCCTCAAACTGGCGGATGCGGTTTTCGCGGTCGGCATCCGACTCGTTCTTTACGCCCAGGCACTGGCTGATGATCTCGGTCTTGTTCCACGCCAGCGGGCGAATAATCCGCAGCTGCGAGCTGATCTGGTCGAGGAAGAACAGGCTTGGGTAAATGTTCAGGTTGCGCAGGCGGTGCATCATCCACTCGGCCTTTTGCTGGCCATGTTCTTCCACCAGGCGCGGCATGATGGTGGCGTAGCCCGAGCGCACCGTCGGGTTGGGCATGTCGCTGAACAACACGCTGTGGCCATTGTTGAAGGCGAACCAGCCGTCGTCGGTGTTCGCGTCGCCCGCGCCGAGCTTGCTGTAGTCCAGCGTGGTGCCTGCGCCGCTGCCGTTTTCGGTGTTCACCTGCTGGCGATGCTGCACCGTGGCCACGTAGTTGTAGTGCACGGTGCTGACGTGATAACCGTCCAGGCCGTTCTCGTTTTGCAGCTTCCAGTTGCCGTCGTAGGTGTAGGCCGATTTACCCGGCAGCACTTCCAGCTCACCCGTGGCGGACTGCGCGACCATCATGTCGAAGAACACTTTGGCGTCGCCGAGGAAGTCTTCCAGGCTGTCGGTGCCGTTCACGTCCAGGCTGATAAATACAAAACCCTTGTAGCTTTCGATGCGCGCCTTTTTCAGGCCGCGTGTGGCTTTGTCGAAGCCTTCCGGGTACTCGCCCGGCGCCTTGACCTTCACCAGCCGGCCATCGCTCTTGTAGCACCAGGCATGAAACGGGCAGGTGAAGGTGGATTGGTTGCCCTTGCCGACGCGCGTCAGCGTGGTGCCGCGATGCTGGCAGGCGTTGATCAGCGCATTCAGCTGGCCCTCGCCATCGCGGGTGATGATCATCGGCTGGCGCCCGGCGCGCAGGGTCACGAAGTCGTGGTTATGGGCCAGCTCGCTTTCGTGGCAGGCGTAGATCCAGTTCTTTTCGAAGATCAGTTCCATCTCCAGGTCGAACAGTTCCGGCTCGGTGAACATGTCGCGGGCGATGCGGAACACTTCATCGGCCGGGCGGAAGTCCAGGCAGCTTTCGATGAATGTTTTCCACTGCTCGACGCTTTTTGCACCACTCATGGGAGGCACCTTTTTGATAGGGGCTAATCGGTGGTCCATTAGAGGCAGCGGGGCAGGGCGCGGGCTATCCGCTTAATGGGCAGAGATGGGCCGCATAGTTGGGCAGCAAATACCCAGTTCGGTGCAGCCAGGTGACGCGATGCGCTACTGTCATACCAAGGCAAAGCCGCAAAAACCTGTGGCTTATCCACATAGTCGACCGTTGCTATCCACCCCGTTGCATTCACGCGGGCGTGGCGTAGAACTTGCTGTCGATTGTTAACGACGCGCCGCCAGAGCGCGCAACCGCCTAACCGCCGTGGGTGCACCCTGATGAGTAGCCATACACGCGAAATCCATATTCAACGCTTCGACCTCGAAGGCGCCTGCAGCTGGATGTCCGGCATTTGTGGGCCGCACCGCCTGGCGACGTCGACACCCGAGCGCCTGCGCTTTCACCACAGTGCCAACGTGTTCAAGTCCCGCGCCACCACCCTGGGCGTGATCGAATACGGCACCGACGTGACCATCGGCATCGAAGACGCCGAGCACTTCAGCAGCTACAGCCTGAGCCTGCCGTTGGTGGGCGAACAGGAGTTGAGCAAGAACGGCGAGCGGCTGAGTTCCAACCGCGACCAGGGCGTGATCCTGTCGCCCAACGAGCACCAAGTGCTGGCGATCTCCGGTGACTGCCGCAAGTTGCAGGTGGTGATCACGCGCGCGGCGATGAGTGAATCGCTGGAGGCGTTGCTGCAACGGCCGATTGAGGCGCCGTTGCGTTTTGAATCGGTGATGGACGCGGTGGACGGCGCGTCGGCGTCCTGGTGGCGCATGGCGCGCTACTTTATCGCCGAGCTTGAGCGCAGCAGCGAGCTGTATGAGCAGGCAGCGTTTACCCGTGACCTGGAAAGCTCGCTGATCAAAGGGTTGATCCTCGCCCAGCCGAATAACTATTCAGAAGAATTGCGCGACGTGCTGGGCGTTAAGCTGCCGCATTATTTGATTCGTGCGCGGCAGTACATCCACGACAACGCCCGTGAAGCGGTGCATTTGGAGGACCTGGAGACGGCTGCGGGCGTGTCGCGGTTCAAGCTGTTTGATGCGTTTCGCAAGTACTTTGCGCTGTCGCCCATGGCGTATTTGAAGAAGTACCGGTTGGGGGCGGTGCGCCAGGAAATTCTGGAGCAGGGTTCTACTCGGACCATTTCCGAGATTGCCCTGGGTTGGGGCTTTACCCATTTGGGGCGGTTCTCGGCGGAGTACCGCAAGCTGTTTGATGAATCCCCCAGCCAAACCCTGCAGCGCAAGCGTTTGCGCAGTCTTTGAAAACAATGAAGATCAAACGGTGGGAGCTGGCTTGCCTGCGATAGCGGTAGTGAATGTTCCACCGCCATCGCAGGCAAGCCAGCTCCCACATTGGATAGAGGGTGGCTTTGAGGTTTCAGATCAGCTCTTCTACCAACTGCAAACAATGACTCAGCCCCGGCGACTGATCATTCACCCGCCGGCTCAGAATAATCGGCGAGGTCGCGGTGGTTTCCACAATCGGCGTGTAACCAATATCCGCCCTGTGCAGCACCTGCACCGAGGCCGGCACCAGCGTCACGCCCATACCCGCGCCGACCAGGCCGATGGCGGTCTGCAATTCGTTGGTCCACTGCGCCACCTTGAGGCTCAAGCCGTGGGCGTCGAACAGCGCGATCACATGGTCGGCATAACTGGGACGCGGGTTGCCGGGGTACAACACAAACGGCTCGGCGGCCAGCTGGGCGAGGGTGGCGGGCGCTTCCAGCAGCGGGTGCCCGGCGGGCAGCACGGCCACCAGCCGGTCCTCCACCAGCACGCGCTGGACGATGGCCGGGTCGTCGATGCGAATCCGCCCGAAACCCACGTCAATCCGCCCGGCCTTGAGCGCTTCGACCTGCTGCAAGGTAGTCATCTCCGACAAGCCCAACTCCAGCTCCAGCGCCTCATGGTTGCGCAGCCGCCGAATCAGTTCCGGCAACACGCCGTACAAAGTCGACGGCGCAAAACCGATGCCCAGCCAGGTCTTTTCGCCCTGGCCGATGCGCCGCGTGTTGTCGCAGACCTTGCCCAGTTGCTCGAGCAGCACATTGGCGTGCTCATAGAAAAACCGGCCGGCCTCGGTCAGCCGCAGCGGTCGGCCGCGCTCCAGCAGAATCACGCCCAATTCATCTTCCAATTGCTGAATCTGCCGGCTCAACGGCGGCTGGGCGATGTGCAGGCGTTCGGCGGCGCGGGTGAAGTTC
Source organism: Pseudomonas sp. MONT-RG-20F-20-E-7-02 (assembly GCF_022662395.1). Taxonomy (NCBI): domain Bacteria; kingdom Pseudomonadati; phylum Pseudomonadota; class Gammaproteobacteria; order Pseudomonadales; family Pseudomonadaceae; genus Pseudomonas; species Pseudomonas sp. MONT-RG-20F-20-E-7-02. The sequence goes on along the minus strand of NZ_JAKNQN010000006.1, from coordinate 448,664 downwards.
AGCGTTTCACCCAGCACCTGGAAATAGCGCAGATGACGCAGTTCCATGTCGGCTCCTTTCATACCTTGAAGGTATTGTGCGAGACCCATTCTATATTGGAAGCCAGGAAAAATACGGCACAGAATCGGCGCAAATCTATAAAGAACCCAACGGGTATAGCCATGCCGATTTGCGCCATCGAGTCGATCGAAACGATCATCGTCGACCTTCCCACCATCCGCCCGCACAAACTGGCGATGCACACGATGCAAAACCAGACGCTGGTGATCATCCGTCTGCGTTGTGCCGACGGCATCGAAGGCATTGGCGAAGCCACCACCATTGGCGGCCTGAGCTACGGCAATGAAAGCCCCGACAGCATCAAGGTCAACATCGACCGGCACTTCGCGCCCCTGTTGATTGGCCAGGACGCGAGCAATATCAACGCGGCCATGTTGCGCCTGGAGCGCAGCATTCGTGGCAACACCTTTGCCAAGTCCGGCATCGAAAGCGCCTTGCTCGATGCATTGGGTAAACGCCTCAACCTGCCGGTCAGTGAATTGCTTGGCGGGCGCGTGCGCGATGCCTTGCCGGTGGCTTGGACATTGGCCAGCGGCAACACCGAACAGGACATCGCCGAGGCCGAGAAGATGCTCGACCTGCGCCGCCACCGTATCTTCAAATTGAAGATCGGCGCCGGTGAGGTCAGCCGCGACCTGGCCCACGTGATCGCGATCAAACAGGCGGTGGGCGAGCGCGCCAGTGTGCGAGTCGACGTCAATCAGGCCTGGGACGAAGCGGTGGCCCTGCGCGCGTGCAAGGTGCTCGGCGATAACGGCATCGACTTGATCGAACAACCCATCTCGCGCAACAACCGCAGCGGCATGGCGCGGCTGAACCTGTCGAGCCCGGCGCCGATCATGGCCGATGAGTCCATCGAATGCGTGGAAGACGCCTTCAACCTGGCCCGCGAAGGCGCGGCCTCGGTGTTTGCCCTCAAGATCGCCAAGAACGGCGGCCCGCGTGCGGTGCTGCGTACGGCTGCGATTGCCGAAGCGGCCGGTATCGGCCTGTACGGCGGCACCATGCTCGAAGGCGGCATCGGCACCCTGGCTTCGGCGCATGCCTTCCTGACCTTGAACAAGCTGGCCTGGGACACCGAACTGTTCGGCCCGCTGCTGCTCACCGAAGACATCCTCACCGAGCCGCCGGTGTACCGCGATTTCCAGCTGCATGTCTCCACTGCGCCAGGCCTGGGCCTGAGCATTGATGAAGAGCGTTTGGCGTTCTTCCGTCGTGACAAACACTAAGAGGCGCCTGCCATGTTGTTCCACGTAAAAATGACCGTGAACCTGCCCCTGGACATGAACCCCGAGCGCGCGGCCGGCCTCAAGGCTGAAGAAAAAGCCCTGGCCCAGCGCCTGCAACAAGAGGGCAAATGGCGCCACCTGTGGCGTATCGCCGGGCACTACGCCAACTACAGCGTGTTCGACGTCGACAGCGTGCAAGACCTTCACGACCTGCTGATGCAGCTGCCGCTTTTCCCTTATATGGCCATCGAAGTGAATGCGCTGTGCCGGCACCCTTCGTCGATCCATGAAGACGACCGCTGAGCCTGTTTTGCCCCCGATAATTACAAGATGAGGATTGCACCATGTCCATCCGACTGTCCCAGACTGCCCATGCCCAAGCGTTTCTCGAAGAAGCCAGCGGCCACCACAACGACGGCGGCAACCCGCGCGCCAAGGCGCTGATCTACCGAATTTTGCGCGATACGGTAAACATCATCGAAGACCTGGAAGTGACCCCGGAAGAGTTCTGGAAGGCGGTCAATTACCTCAACGAGCTGGGTAAAAATCAGGAAGCGGGGCTGCTCGCTGCCGGTTTGGGCCTGGAGCATTACCTCGATTTGCTGATGGACGCTGCGGACGAGGAGGCCGGCAAATCCGGCGGCACGCCGCGCACCATCGAAGGCCCGCTGTACGTGGCCGGCGCGCCGCTGAGCAAGTACGAAGCACGGTTGGACGATGGCAAGGACGACGCGGTGCCGCTGTTTATGCGCGGGCAAGTGCGCGACACCGATGGCAAGCCGTTGGCGGGCGCGATTGTTGATGTGTGGCAGGCCAATACCGCTGGCACCTATTCGTGGTTTGACCCGGCGCAATCGGAATTTAACTTGCGTCGACGCATCGAGACCGATGCCCAGGGCAACTACCGTTTTCGCAGCATCGTGCCGTCCGGCTACGGCTGCCCGCCGAGCGGGCCGACGCAACAGCTGCTCGACCAACTGGGGCGCCACGGGCAGCGGCCGGCGCATATTCACTTCTTCATCTCGGCGCCTGGGCATCGGCACCTGACCACGCAGATCAACCTGTCGGATGACCCGTACCTGCACGATGATTTTGCTTATGCGACGCGGGATGAGTTGATTGCCGAGATTCGGTTCAGTGACGATCAGCAGCTGGCGCGGGAGTTTGGTGTTGAAGGGCGGTTTGCGCAGATTGATTTTGACTTTGAGTTGCAGCTGGCTGACGCGCCGGTAGAGCAAAAACGCATGCAACGCGTGCGCGCCCTCGAAGACTAAACTACACGGTTGATCGTTCCCACGCTCTGCGTGGGAACGCCGCCCTGGACGCTCCGCGTCCGCTCTTAAAGGCGTGACGCGGAGCGTCACAGCATGCATTCCCACGCGGAGCGTGGGAACGATCAGCGTGGGAACGATCGTCGGGTTATTTGCGCACCACGAGGTCCAGCACCTCATCCCGATCCTTGATCTTCTGCAACACAATCTCCGAGCGAATATCCATCACCCCTGCCGTGCGGTTCAGGTGGTTCACGATAAAGTCGGAAAAGTGTTTCAAATTCCGCGCCTGCACCCGCAGCACATAATTGCTGGCGCCGGTAATCACATACGCACTGGCTACCTCCGGCCACCCTTGCACCTTCTTGATAAACGTCTCGTGCCAATCCTCCACATCCTGGCGCAAGGACAGGTGCACGATGGCTTCCAGCTCGATCCCCAACTGCTCGGCATTCAACACGGCGCGGTAGCCGCTGATGATTCCCTCGCTCTCCAGCAGGCGTAAACGGCGCAGGCAGGCGGAAGGCGACAGGGCGACTTTTTCCGCCAGTTCCTGGTTGCTGATACGGCCATCCTGTTGCAAAAAATGCAGGAGGCGCAGGTCGGTGGCGTCGAGAATCATGGTTAGAATAAATCCGCGTGTTTTGGGGTTAAATTCGAATTTCCTACAGCTTAATTAGCTTGTTGCCCACAACTTTGCACGAAAATTCTGTAAATCTTCGCTCATTATTTGGTCCATCTTCACTTATAAAAACCAGGACAGTTCATGACCACTCGAAGCCACTGCCAAGCCCTCGACGCCCAGGACCCGCTGGCGCCACTGCGTCACCAGTTCGCCTTGCCCGAGGGCGTGATCTACCTCGACGGCAACTCCCTCGGCGCGCGCCCGCTCGCAGCGTTGGCGCGAGCGCAACAGGTGATCGCCGAAGAGTGGGGCGATGGCTTGATTCGCAGCTGGAACAGCGCCGGTTGGGCCGATTTGTCTCTACGCCTGGGCAACCGCCTGGCACCGCTGATCGGTGCGCGCGACGGTGAAGTGGCGATCACTGATACCACCTCGATCAATCTGTTCAAGGTGCTCAGCGCCGCGCTGAGTGTGCAGCGCCAACGCCAGCCGAATCGCAAGGTGATCGTCAGCGAGGCGAGCAACTTCCCCACCGACCTGTACATCGCCGAAGGCCTGGCCGAATTGCTGCAACAAGGTTATTCGTTGCGACTGGTCAACAGCCCCGACGAGCTGCCGCAGGCTGTCGGCGAGGACGTGGCGGTGGTGATGCTCACCCACGTCAACTACAAGACCGGCTACATGTACGACATGCAGGCGCTTACCGCGTTGAGCCACGAATGCGGCGCCTTGAGCATCTGGGACCTGGCGCATTCGGCGGGCTCGGTGCCTGTCGACCTGCACAAGGCCGGGGCTGATTACGCGATCGGCTGCACCTACAAATACCTCAATGGCGGGCCAGGCTCCCAGGCGTTTGTGTGGGTGAACCCGGCGTTGGTGGACGTGGTGCGCCAGCCGCTGTCGGGCTGGTTCGGGCATACCCGGCAGTTCGCCATGGAAGCTCAATACGCGCCAAGCGCCGGCATTGCGCGCTACTTGTGCGGGACTCAGCCGATCACTTCGTTGGCCATGGTCGAATGCGGCCTGGAGATCTTTGCCCAGACCGACATGGCCAGCCTGCGCGCTAAATCCCTGGCGTTGACTGATTTGTTTATCGCCTTGGTCGAAGCTCGCTGCGCCGCCCACGGCCTGACACTGATCACCCCGCGTGAGCACGCAAAACGCGGCAGCCATGTGAGCTTCGAACACCCTGAAGGCTACGCGGTAATCCAGGCGTTGATCGCCCGTGGCGTGATCGGTGATTACCGCGAGCCGCGCATTATGCGGTTTGGTTTTACGCCGTTGTATACGAGCTTTGTCGAGGTGTTTGACGCCGTGGAAATCCTCGGTGAAATCCTCGACCAAAAAACCTGGGACCAGCCGCAATTCAAGGTGCGTAACAGCGTCACTTAAGAGCACCACCACACTAATGTGGGAGCTGGCTTGCCTGCGATAGCGGTGGTGAATTCACTAAAGTCATCGCAGGCAAGCCAGCTCCCACAGGGTTCGGCACCGGCAGTAACAATCACAATAATAAAGGGGCACACCACGTGACCACACCCGACAACGGCTTTGCAGAGATCACCCACCGCGAACTGGGCCTGAGGCGCCAGCTGACTTCCGGCCAGATGAGCATGATCGCCATCGGTGGCGCCATCGGCACCGGGCTGTTCATGGGCAGCGCCTATGCCATCGGTTATGCCGGGCCAAGTGTATTGGTGAGCTACGCCATCGGCGCGCTGATCACCTTGCTGTTGATGGGTTGCCTGGCGGAGATGACGGTGGCGCATTCCACTTCGGGCTCTTTTGGCGCCTACGCCGAGTTCTACATCAGCCCGCTGGCCGGGTTCCTGGTGCGTTACGCCTACTGGGCAGCGATTGTGCTGGCGGTGGGCGCCGAGGTCACGGCGGTGGCGATGTATATGAAGTACTGGTTTGCCAACGTGCCGGAATGGGTGTGGATCGTGTCGTTTTCCAGTGTGCTGATCCTGCTCAATGCAATCAGCGTGAAGACCTTCGGCAACTTCGAATACTGGTTCTCGACCATCAAGATCAGCGCCATCGTCGGCTTTATTATCCTCGCCGTGTATGTGGTGTTCGGCTCTGGCAAGCCGGAATACGGCGTGCAGAATTACACCGCCCACGGCGGCTTTTTCCCCCATGGCTTGAGCGGCATGTGGATCGCCGTGATTGTGTCGATCTTCAGCTACTTGAGCGTGGAGATGATCGCGGTAGCGGCCGGTGAAGCCGCCGACCCGGAGCAGGCGGTGAAGAAGGCCTTTCGCGCGACCATCGTGCGGCTGGTGGTGTTCTACCTGCTGACCCTGGCGCTGATGCTGGCCATCGTGCCGTGGAACCAGGCCGGCCAGACCCAGAGCCCGTTCGTGACGGTGATGCAGACCATCGGCATTCCCGGGGCCACTGGGGTGATGAACTTCGTGATTCTGATCGCCGCGCTGTCGGCGATGAACAGCCAGCTGTATATCACCACACGCATGATGTTCAGCCTCTCGCGCGCAGGCTTTGCGCCCAAGTCCATGGGCGCCTTGAGCAAGAACGGCATTCCGCTGAATGCGTTGCTGTTGTCCAGTTCGGGCATTGCCTTGGCGACCTTGCTGAATGTGGTGTACCCGGAAAGCTCGTTCACCTTGATGATGGCGATTTCGATGTTCGGCGCGATCTTCACCTGGTTCATGATCTTCCTCACGCACCTGTTTTTCCGCCGCTACCGCAAGCGCCATGGCGGCGCGAAGCTGTCGTTCCAGCTGCGTCTGTTTCCCTACAGCACGCTGTTGGGCCTGGTGCTGATGGGCGCGGTGATGATCACCACGTACTTCACCGAAGCGTTCAAGATGACGCTGGTGTTCGGCGTGCCGTTCCTGCTGATTCTGTCGGCGGTGTATTACGGGTTTTTCCGCAAGGGCAGGGCCAAGGCGTCGAACAAGGCCCTAGCGTAACCGGGCAATTGCTCGAAGGAACGCGAGCACAGCAGCAGTTTGCGGCAGGCCCAGTCTTCTTGCAGGGGCTGGGCTTTGACGCGGCGTTCCAGCGGCCAGCGTTCCAATGCCGCCTGGGGCACGATGCCCAGGCCGGCGCCGCCGGCGACCATACGAATCAGCCCGTCAAAACCGTCCGCGCGGATGCGTGTTTGCAGGCGAAAGCCCGCGTGCAGCGCCTGTTCTTCCAGGTACACCGCGAGTGCGCTGTTGGCGGCCAAACCGACGAAATCGTATTGCAGGCTGTCGATGAAACTTGCGCTCGTCAGCGGGTGGTCGAGGGGCATGATCAGCACCAGCGGGTCGTCGCGAAACGCCAGGGTTTGCAGGCCATGGGTGTCGACTGCGTCGGAAATAATCCCCAGGTCTGCCGTGCCCTGGCGCAAGGCTTGAGTGATGCGCAGGCTGGGCAGTTCCTGCAGGTCGATATCAAGGTTGGGGTGTTCGCGCAAAAAATCCGCGAGCAGTTCCGGCAAGTATTCGCTCAGGGCGGTGGTGTTGCACAGCAGGCGCACCTGGCCTTTGACGCCATTGGCGTACTCGGCCAGGTCTTGTTGCAGGTGCTCGGCCTGTTGCAGCAGCAGGCGCGCGTGGCGGGCCAGGGCCTTTCCCGCTGGTGTGGGTGTGACGCCACGGCGGCCACGCGCCAGGAACTCGATACCCAATGAAGCCTCCATGGCGCGGATGCGCGCGCTGGCAGCTGCGAGGGACAAATGGCTGCGGGCTGCGCCGGCGGTGATGTTGCCGGTGTCGAGGATGTGCAGGTACAGGCGCAGGTCGATCAGGTCAAAGTGCATGGCTGAAAATTCCCGGTGATTGGACTGGCCTCATCGCAGGCAAGCCAGCTCCCACCTTTGAACTGTGTTCACACATCCAACTGTGGGAGCTGGCTTGCCTGCGATAGCGATCGCAGCCTCACACAAAACAAGAGGCTGCCTCAGTATATGGTGAATTTTCATAACCGCCTTAACACCGCACAATCCCCCCATGACTACCTTCCTGGCGTTCTACCAAAACCTCGGCCCAGCCTTGACCCTATTGGTCATCGGCACTTTCCTGCTGGCCGGCACCGTCAAGGGCGTGATCGGCCTGGGCCTGCCCACCGTGGCCATGGGCATGCTCGGCCTGGCTATGCTCCCGGCGCAGGCTGCGGCATTACTCATCATTCCCTCAACGGTGACCAACCTCTGGCAACTGGCATTTGGCGGCCAGTTGAGCGCGCTGCTCAAGCGCCTGTGGCCAATGCTGTTACTGATTTTCCTCGGCACCGGGCTCGGCACGTTGTGGCTGGGCATGGACGGCGGCCATTGGGTGGTACGCGCGCTGGGTGGCGCGTTGCTGGTGTATGCGTTGAGCGGGTTGTTCCTGCCCACGTTCAAGGTGCAGCCTCATACCGAGCGCTGGCTGGGGCCGCTGTGTGGGCTGATCACCGGCATTATCACCTCGGCCACCGGTGTGTTCGTGATTCCCGCCGTGCCGTATCTGCAAGCCTTGGGCTTGAACCGGGATCAGTTGGTGCAGGCGTTGGGGCTGTCGTTCAGCGTTTCGACCTTGGCGCTGGCGGCCGGTCTGGCGTGGCGCGGCACCCTCGGCGGCGGCGAAATCAATGCCTCTTTGTTGGCGTTGGTGCCTGCGCTGTTGGGCATGTGGCTGGGCCAGGCACTGCGTCAGCGCATCAGCGCGGTGCTGTTCAAACGGGTGTTTTTTATCGGCATGGCGCTGCTGGGCGGCCACCTTTTGATCAGCGGGTAAATCAAGAGTACGGCGTTATTCGTGCGTTTTGATCAAATGTATTTTGCCGCACCGCTGCTTATTCCAAGGGCGCAATGTCGATAGCCTGCCGGCAGACATTGCTAACCCTCTGGATTCCCTCCCATGAAAAAAGTACTTCTGCTTAACGGCGGCAAACAATTCGCCCATTCCGACGGCCGCTACAACACCACCCTGCATGACGCCGCCGTGGCCGTGCTGGACCGTGGCGGTATCGACGTCAAAGTCACCCACATCGACGCGGGCTACGACGTGGCCGAAGAAGTGGCCAAATTCCTCTGGGCCGATGTGATCATCTATCAGATGCCCGGCTGGTGGATGGGCGCGCCGTGGATCGTCAAGAAGTACATCGACGAAGTCTTCACCGAAGGCCACGGCAGCCTGTATGCCAGCGATGGCCGCACCCGTTCCGACGCGTCGCAGAAATATGGCAGCGGCGGCCTGATCCAGGGCAAGCAGTACATGCTGTCGCTGACCTGGAACGCGCCGCAGCAAGCCTTCGACGACCCGACGGATTTCTTTGAAGCCAAGGGCGTCGATGCGGTGTACTTCCCGTTCCATAAGGCCAACGAGTTCCTTGGCATGACCGGCCTGCCGACCTTCCTGTGCGTGGACGTGATGAAACGCCCGGCCATCGAGGCGGACGTGGCGCGCTACGAGCAGCATCTGGCGCAGGTGTTTAACTTCACGGTGTAAGCTGCTACTCACCGATCAAGAAGGACAGCCTGTGAAAGCCCGATCCGATGAGTTACAGATCTTCGTCAGCGTGATTGAGTGCGGCTCAATTTCCGCCGCAGCGGAGCAGGTCGGGCAGACGCCGTCGGCGGTCAGCCGCACCTTGTCGCGCCTGGAAGCCAAGCTCGACACCACGCTGATCAACCGCACCACCCGGCGCATGGACCTGACCGAAGAGGGCAAGTACTTCTTCGAGCAGGCCAAGGTGATCCTGGCGCAGATGGATGAGCTGGAAGAGCGTCTGTCGTCGCGCCAGAAAAACCCGGCCGGGCGCCTGCGTATCAACGCCGCAGTGCCCTTCATGCTGCACGGGATCGTGCCGTACATCGCCGAGTTTCGCAGCCTCTACCCGGACATCCAGCTGGAGCTGAACAGCGATGACTTGATCATCGACCTGCTGGAACAGAGCACCGACATTGCCATCCGCATCGGTGCCCTGGCCGACTCCACGCTGCACGCGCGTTCCCTGGGTTGTACGCCGCTGCATATCCTTGCCAGCCCCGACTACCTCAAGCAGTTCGGCACGCCGACCACGGTGGCCGAGTTGGCGGACCATACCTTGCTGGGCTTTACCCAGACCGAAACCCTCAACCACTGGCCGCTACGCCATGTGGAGGGCGACCGCTGGCTGATCCAGCCGAGTGTCGCCGCTTCCAGTGGCGAGACTCTGCGCCAGTTGGCGCTGGAAGGGCAGGGCATTTGCTGCCTGTCGAACTTCATGACGGTCGAGGACATCAACGCCGGGCGCCTGGTGCCGGTGCTGGAGGCGTTCAACAGTGGCTATCGCCAGCCGATCCACGCGGTGTTCTACCGCAACTCGCAGTTGGCATTGCGCATCCAGTGCTTCCTGGACTTCATTCAGACCAAGCTGGCGCGGTATGCCTGCTGATTCGTGACGTGCGCGCAAGATTGAATTGGGCAATCGGGTCTTATTCGACCGGGGCGGGTCCGTAACAATGGACCCATCACTTACCCAGTCAGGAGCACACTCCATGAACGTATTCGTAACCGGCGCATCCGGGTTTATCGGCGGTTCCATCGCCACCGGCCTGGTCAAGGCTGGCCACCGCGTTACCGGCCTGGTGCGCAGCGCCGAACAAGCCGCTGAGATGACCGCCCTCGGTATCACCCCGGTGATGGGCACGCTGGACGATGCGGCTGTGCTGACCGAGCAGGCGCAAAAGGCTGATGCGGTGATCAACGCCGCCAGCAGCGATCATCGTGCTGCGGTTGAGACCTTGCTGGCTGCTTTGAAAGGCTCCAATAAACCGTTCCTGCACACCAGCGGTTCGAGCATCGTCGGTGATGCGTCGGGCGGTAAGTCCAGCGATGTCGTCTACTTTGAAGACAACCTGCCGCAGCCAACCGTCGACAAGGCCGCCCGCGTGGCCATCGACAACCTGATCCTGGCGGCGGCGAACGACGGCGTGAACTCGGCGGTGATCTGCAACACGCTGATTTACGGCCACAGCCTCGGCGTGAAGCGTGACAGCGTGCAATTGCCGCGCTTGCTCAAGCAGGCGCGCAAAAGTGGTGTGGTGCGCCATGTGGGCACCGGGCAGAACATCTGGTCCAACGTGCATATTGAAGACGTGGTGGCGCTGTACCTGCTGGCGCTTGAGAAGAATGTGCCAGGCACCTTCTACTTTGTGGAAAGCGGCGAAGCGGCGTTTGTCGACATGACCACGGCGATTGCCGACGCGTTGAAGCTGGGCAAGCCACAGGATTGGCCGTTGGCGGATGCTGAAGCCGAGTGGGGCTATGAAATGGCCAACTATGGTTTGGGCTCCAACAGCCGGGTGCGTGGCAAGCATGCGCGTGAGTTGCTGGGCTGGGCGCCGAAGCGTACTTCTGTGGTTGAGTGGATTCGCAACGAAATGGTGTGATGTTCGCTTGATACCGAGATGTTGCCATCGCTGGCTTGCCTGCGATGAAGGCGCCTCGGTCATTTGTTGTTACGCTTTACTGGCCCCACTCCCTGCAATTCCGTACCATTCCCCGCCTTATCCCCCGCATTACCCTGGTATTTCATGAATCTCACCCGTCTACGCGCCGATGCCCTGGCCGGCCTCACCACGTCTTTTGCGCTGCTGCCCGAATGCATCGCCTTTGCCCTGGTCGCCCACCTCAACCCGCTGATGGGGCTCTACGGCGCCTTTATCATTTGCACCCTCACAGCGCTGTTCGGCGGCCGACCCGGTATGGTCTCGGGGGCGGCCGGTTCGATGGCGGTGGTGATCGTCGCGCTGGTGGTGCAGCACGGCGTGGAGTACTTGCTGGCGACGGTGCTATTGGGCGGGCTGATCATGGTCGCGTTCGGCCTGCTGCGCCTGGGCAAGTTGGTGCGCATGGTGCCGCATTCGGTGATGCTCGGCTTCGTCAACGGCCTGGCGATTATTATCGCGCTGGCGCAACTGGAGCATTTCAAAAGCGGTGAGCACTGGCTCAGCGGCACGCCGCTCTATGTGATGACCGGCCTGGTGGCGGTGACCATGGCGATTGTCTACCTGCTGCCGCGCCTGACCCGCGCCGTGCCGCCTGCCTTGGTCGCGATCCTCGGCGTCGGCCTGGCGGTGTACCTGCTTGGCCTGCCGACCCGCACGCTCGGCGACATGGCGCACATCGCCGGTGGCTTGCCGACCTTTGCCTTGCCGCAAATCCCCTGGACCCTGGAAACCCTCGGCATCATCGCGCCCTACGCGTTCCTGATGGCGATGGTCGGCCTGCTGGAAACCCTGCTGACCCTGAACCTCACCGACGAAATCACCGAAACCCGTGGCTACCCCGACCGCGAAAGCGTGGCCCTGGGCGCGGCGAATATGGTCAGCGGCCTGTTCGGCGGCATGGGCGGTTGCGCGATGATCGGGCAAACCGTGATCAACCTCAGTTCCGGCGGGCGCGGGCGTTTCTCCGGGGTGTTTGCCGGGGTGATGATCCTGTTGTTCATTCTGTTTCTGTCGCCGCTGATCGAGCGTATTCCGCTGGCGGCGCTGGTGGGCGTGATGTTCGTGGTGTCCCAGCAAACCTTCGCCTGGGCGTCGCTGCGGGTGATCAACAAGGTGCCGTTCAACGATGTGTTGGTGATCCTGGCGGTGACGGTAATCACCGTCTTCACCGACCTGGCCACCGCCGTGCTCTGCGGCATCGTGATTGCGGCGCTGAACTTCGCCTGGCAACAGGCGCGTGAGTTGTATGCCGATGAGCATCTGGAAGCCGACGGCAGTAAGCTCTATCGCTTGCACGGCACCTTGTTTTTTGCCTCGACGACGCCCTTCCTGAACCAGTTCGACCCGGCCAACGACCCGGCCCAGGTGACGCTCGATTGCCGTCACCTGAGCTTCGTCGACTATTCAGCGATTGCTGCGTTGATGACCTTGCGCGAGCGCTATAGCAAAGCCGGCAAGCACTTGCGGGTGCTGCATTTGTCGGAGCGCTGCAAGAAGCTGCTCAAGCGCGCCCGCGTGCATCAGGAGTAACTGATTACGGCCCGACCAGGTCTTCAAGTTCCTGGGCGCGGGTCTGGGTCATGTCCAGCAGGCAGCCGGAGCCGTTGACCTGGTCGATGGTGCCGCCGGTGGCGGAGCCGGCGAAGCCGCAATTGGCGTCGCGGTATTTAATCCACAGGCGCTGCACGTCCTGCAGTTTCTCCTTGCGGTCGCCTTCCTGGGCGGCCAGGGCGGTTTTGTAGGCTTTGTTCACGCGCTCGTCCTGAACCTTGGCTTCCTTGGCGTTGCAATTGACCATGTCGACGGTCGTGTTGGCGCTGTCCATGCATTTTTTCAGTGCGGCGTTCTCGGCGGCCGAGGCGCTGCCGCACAGGGCCAACAGCATGGCGCCGGCGGCGAAAGGAACAAGCAGGGTCTTGCGATTCATGGTGGGAATTCCTGATCGTAGTGGAGGCCGCCATCTGAGACTCGGCCTTGGCGGCTGAGTTTCTGCGCGGCAAAAACTTCATGTAAGAACACGCCCCGGATTTTCATGCGCTGGCGCTGGGCATATCCCCAAGCGACAGCGCTTATCCGTGGGTGAAAATTACTTTCATAAAAATTGAAAATTACACCGGGTAATGATTTATGAGTTTCACAACCAATTCGACGTGACCCTTTCCAAGGAGTACCGCATGGCCGCACCACTGGGCTTGGGGCTGCTGGCATACGCTGCCATCGCCATCATTGCATTGATCGTGCTGATTGCACGTTACCGACTCAACCCGTTTATTGTCATCACCTTGGTGTCCATCGGCCTGGCGCTGATGGCCGGCATGCCGGCAGACACGATCATGGGCTCGTACGAGGCGGGCGTCGGTAAAACCCTGGGGCACATTGCTCTGGTGGTGGCGCTGGGCACCATGCTCGGCAAGATGATGGCCGAGTCCGGCGGCGCCGAGCAGGTGGCGCGTACGCTGATCAACCGCTTCGGCGAACGCAATGCGCATTGGGCAATGGTGTGCATCGCGTTCCTGGTGGGGCTGCCGCTGTTTTTCGAGGTCGGTTTTGTGCTGCTGGTGCCGATCGCCTTTACCGTGGCGCGGCGCGTTGGGGTGTCGATCCTGATGGTCGGCTTGCCAATGGTCGCCGGCTTGTCGGTGGTGCATGCGCTGGTGCCGCCGCACCCTGCGGCAATGATGGCGGTGCTGGCGTACAACGCGTCGGTTGGGCAGACCGTGCTGTATGCGATTCTGATCGGTATTCCCACGGCAATCATTGCTGGCCCGTTGTACGCCAAGTTCATCGTGCCGCGTATTCACCTGCCGGCGGAGAACCCGCTGGAACGCCAGTTTATTGAGCGCGAACCGCGCACCCGTTTGCCGAGCTTTACCCTGACCATGGGCACGATCCTGTTGCCGGTGGTGTTGATGATGATCGGCGGCTGGGCCAATGTGATTTCCACACCCGGCACCGGCTTTAACCAGTTCCTGCTGTTTATCGGCAACTCGGTGATCGCGCTGTTGGTGGCCACCTTGGTGAGCTTCTGGACGCTGGGCCTGGCCCAGGGTTTCAACCGCGAAGCGATCCTCAAGTTCACCAATGAATGCCTGGCACCGACCGCGAGTATCACCTTGCTGGTGGGCGCGGGCGGCGGTTTGAACCGCATCCTGGTGGACGCGGGCGTGACCAATGAAATTCTCGGCCTGGCGCATGCCTTCCATTTGTCGCCGCTGGTGATGGGCTGGTTGTTTGCCGCGCTGATGCGCATCGCCACCGGTTCGGCCACCGTGGCCATGACCACGGCTTCCGGTGTGGTTGCGCCCGTGGCCATGGGCCTGGGTTATCCACACCCTGAATTATTGGTATTGGCCACCGGCGCGGGTTCGGTGATTTTTTCCCACGTCAACGACGGCGGCTTCTGGCTGATCAAGGAATACTTCAATATGACGGTGATCCAGACTTTCAAGACCTGGACCGTGCTGGAGACGTTGATTTCGGTCGTCGCATTCGGCCTGACTTACGGCCTGTCTCTGGTTCTATGAGCCTTCTTTCGTAACCCGGAGCCCCGATGGACATCCTCTACCAGATCCGCGCCCGCCAGGATTCCTTCAGTGCCGGCGAGGGCCGTATCGCCAAGCTGATGCTTGATGACGTGGGCTTTGCCGCATCGGCCAGCCTGGAAGAGTTGTCACAACGTGCCGAGGTGAGCACGGCGACCTTGTCGCGTTTTGCCCGCAGTGTGGGGTGCCGTGACTTGCGTGATTTGCGCCTGCAATTGGCCCAGGCCAGCGGGGTTGGCAGCCGTTTCCTCGACCCGGCGGGGTTGCCGGAACAGTCGGCGTTTCATCGGCAGATTCTCGGCGATATCGAAGCGACGCTGCGTCAGCATCTGTCAGGTTTTAATCAGGCGAGTTTTGTCGACGCCGTCAGCCTGTTGGGCAGGGCGCGGATGATCCATGCATTCGGCATGGGCGGCCCGTCGAGCCTGTGCAGTGAAGAGTTGCAAGTACGCCTGGTACGTCTGGGTTACCCGATTGCCGCTTGCCGCGACCCGGTGATGATGCGTGTCACGGCGGCGACCTTGGGGCCGGAACATGCGCTGATCGTGTGCTCGCTCTCCGGCCTCACGCCCGAGTTGCTGGACGTGGTGACGCTGGCGCGCAACTACGATGCGCCCATCGTCGCCATCACCCTGGCCGGCTCACCGCTGGCCGAGTTGGCGGACGTGCTGCTGCCGCTGCAACCGGCCGAAACCAGTTTTATCTACAAGCCCACCGCGGCGCGCTACGGAATGCTGTTGGCCATCGACCTGCTCGCCACCGAGCTGGCGCTGGCCATGCCGGACGACAACCAGGAGCGCCTGCGCCGGATCAAGCTGGCCCTGGACGATTATCGCGGCGGCCCTGACAGCCTGCCGCTTGGAGATTGAAATGAAGTACGACACGCTGATTCGCCAAGCGCTGATCATTGATGGCAGCAATACGCCAGGCTATGTCGCCGATGTAGGGCTGCGCGGCGGGCGTATCGAGACGATCGGCGACCTTGCGAGCGCAACCGCCGAACACGAGATCGACGCCAGTGGCCGCGTGTTGTCGCCAGGCTTTATCGACGTGCACACCCACGATGACACCGTGGTGATCCGCCATCCGCAAATGCTGCCCAAGCTCAGCCAGGGCGTGACCACGGTGATTGTCGGCAACTGTGGCATCAGCGCCTCGCCGGTGAGTCTGCGCAGTGATCCGCCAGACCCGATGAACTTGCTCGGTTCGCGTGAGGCGTTCGCTTATCCACGCTTTGCCGATTACCGTGCGGCGGTGGAAAGCGCCCATCCGGCCGTCAACGTTGCGGCATTGATTGGCCATACGGCGCTGCGCAGCAACCATATGGACGACCTGCACCGCACGGCCACGCCAGCTGAAATCGCCGCCATGCGTGTGCAGTTGCAAGAGAGCCTGGAAGCCGGCGCCCTTGGGTTGTCCACAGGCCTGGCCTATGCCAGCGCGTTTAATGCCGAGACCGATGAAGTGCTGCAACTCAGTGAAGAACTGACGGCCTTCGGTGCGGTGTACACCACGCATTTGCGCAGCGAATTCGAGCCGGTGCTGGAGGCGATGGACGAGGCCTTTCTGATTGGCCGCCATGCCAAGGCACCGGTGATTATTTCCCACCTCAAATGCGCCGGCGCGGGTAATTGGGGGCGCAGTCCACAGCTGTTGGCATCGCTGGAACGGGCGGCGAAAACCCATCCTGTGGGCTGTGATTGTTACCCCTACGCCGCCAGCTCTTCGACGCTGGACCTCAAGCAAGTCACCGACGCGTTTCGCATCACCATCACCTGGTCGACGCCACACCCGGACGTCGGTGGGCGCGACTTGCAGGACATCGCCGCCGAGTGGGACGTTTCGCTGCTGGACGCAGCGCGCCGCCTGCAACCGGCCGGGGCGGTGTACTACGGGATGGACGAGGCGGATGTACGACGCATCCTCGCGCACCCGCTGTCGATGGTCGGGTCGGATGGCTTGCCTGAAGACCCTTTTCCACACCCGCGTTTGTGGGGTGCGTTTCCGCGCGTGCTGGGGCATTTCAGCCGGGATGTGGGGTTGTTCCCGCTGCACACGGCGGTGCACAAGATGACAGGGCTGTCGGCAGCGCGCTTCGGCCTGGCTGAGCGTGGTGAAATCCGTGAAGGGCACTGGGCTGACCTGGTGTTGTTCGACCCGTTGCGCGTGCGCGATGTGGCGGACTTCAAAGAGCCACAACGCGCGGCCGAAGGCATTGATGGGGTGTGGGTCAACGGGGTGTTGAGTTACAGCGACGGGCAGGCCAATGGTCAGCGGCCGGGCCGGTTCCTGGCACGCAATGGAGATTTGCGTGGTGGGTTTTCGTCTCTATAGTGGGTGCTTTCATACACGGAGCTGTGGTCATGCACTTAGGAAAAGTCACCCCGATTTTACGCATCTTCGACGAAGCCAAGGCGTTGGAATTTTACGTCGACTTCCTCGGGTTCAAGGTCGACTGGCAGCATCGCTTCGAGGCGAATTTTCCATTGTATTTGCAGGTGTCGCTGGGCGAGTGCGTGCTGCATTTGTCCGAGCATCACGGCGATGCTTCGCCCGGGTCGGCGGTGCGTATTCAGGCGCAGGGCGTGGACGCGTATCAGCAGCAGTTGCTGGCCAAGGATTATCGGTATGCCAAGCCTGGGGTTGAGGAAACGCCGTGGGGCTCGCGGGAGATGAGCATCGGCGATCCGTTTGGGAATCGGCTGGTGTTTGTCGAGGAAGGCGAGGGGTGATGGGTAAATCGCAGGCAATAAAAAACCGCCTTAGTAGGGCGGTTTTTTATTGCAAACCCAGTGAGTGGCTGGGGTTGCTATCTCAAAGGATGCATCGACCCGCAGTTGGATACTACCTGCCAGTCACGTCGTCACGCAAGCCGGAAAGTATGGTTGGCAGGGAGTGCTTTTCGGTCTTTATCCATACGCGGATTTGACTGCAAAAACTTGTAATGAATCTACCGATAGATGCTGGATATTTGACCACTGTTTGACACACCTCAGACGGGAATGTTGGTTAGCATCTTCCCCGTTCTACGTTTGTCGCTTTTTAGGTGAGCCAGGTATGCGCGCGAATTCTGGACCGACCGCCACGGGCTAGTAATCCGTGCCGGATTGATGCGGAAGGACCACTAGCCCGGCCACCTCAAAGGGCGCATCGACCCGCGTCCAAAGGCCCACGTGTTCCGGTAAGTGTGCTGGAGGTAAGGCCCAACTCAGGGAGGGCCGAGTATGTCTAAGTTTTCACGACGTACGTGGAACCTCGTAGTGAATGCCGTGCGTGTTTATCACGTGTGGACATTCCTGCGGGACAGCTTCGATGACCTGTAAGGTCTGAGAAGTGGAGCCGCCTCGGTTTACGCCGAGGCGGCTTTTTGGTTTTTTAAACCCGGAAATGGCTGACCATCTGCTGCAACTGGCTGCCCAAACGCGCCAGTTCCACGCTCGACTTGGCTGTCTCGTCACTCGCCGTGGCGGTCTGCTCGGACACATCACGCACGTTCACAATGCTGCGGCTGATCTCTTCAGCCACGGCACTCTGCTGTTCGGCCGCGGCTGCAATCTGCTGGTTCATCGACTGGATGTTCGACACCGTACGGGTGATATTTTCCAGCGACACACCGGCCTTGCGCGTCAGCTCGACGCTGCTGTCGGTGAGGCTGCGGCTGTTGTTCATCACGGTGGCGACTTGCTGGGTGCCGTTCTGCAGACCGGCCACCAGGCCTTCGATTTCTTCGGTGGATTTCTGGGTGCGTTGGGCCAGGCCACGGACTTCGTCGGCGACCACGGCAAAGCCACGACCGGCTTCACCGGCGCGCGCGGCTTCAATCGCGGCGTTGAGTGCCAGCAGGTTGGTTTGTTCGGCCACCGCCTTGATCACATCCATCACGCTGCCGATCTTGTTGCTCTCTTGTTGCAGGTGCGTCATGGCGTCGGTGGAACGTGCCACTTCAGCCGCCAGGCGTTCGATCTGGGCGATGGCCTCGGCCACTACTTTGTCGCCCGCGCGGGCTTGGCCATCGGCATCGGCAGCGGCCAGCGAGGCCTGCTCGGCGTTGCGTGCGACTTCCTGCACAGTGGCAGTCATTTCGTGCATCGCCGTGGCGACTTGATCGGTCTCGATCTTCTGGCTGTTCACGCCGGCGCTGGTCTGTTCGGTAACCGCCGACAGCTCTTCGGCGGCGCTGGCGATTTGGGTTACGCCATCGCGGATACCGCTGATCAATTCACGCAGGGTGGTGCCCATGCGCTGGATGCCTTGTTGCAACACGCCCAATTCATCACGACGGGTGACCTGGATGTTGTGGCTCAGGTCGCCGGAAGCGATGCGCTCCACCACGGCCAGGGTTTCCTGGATCGGGCGAGTGATCTGGCGGGTAATGACCAGTGCCGCGATGACGCCGACCAGCAGGGCCAGCAAGGTGCTGATCAGTTGCAGGCTGCGGGCCTGGGCGCTTTCGGCGTCACGGCGATCCAGTTGGATGTCGTATAGCTTGTCGCTGATGGTGACGATATCGGCGCCTTGGGTGGTCATTTCCGCACGGGCGCTGACGATGTTGGCGTTGGCGGCCTTGTAGCTTTGCACGGCGCTGCGATAGGCACCCAGCGCGGTTTCCAGCGAGGTCAATGCGCTTTGTTGGCTGGCGCCGAATGCGGCGCTGAGATTTTTCAAACCGCTGATGGCTTTTTCAATCTGTGCGGCGGCGCGGGCTTCGGTCTCTGCGCTGGGACTGTTGGTATAGCCGCGCACTTCGTAGCGGCTCAACTGGAAGTCTTCCTTGGCGTGAGTGACGGCCTGGTACTGGGTGAAGCGCTCCGGACTGTCAGGCATCTGCTGCACAGTGGTTTCCAGCGCGTCGATCTGGGCGTTGGCGATGTCGGCCTTGTCGCCCATGACCTGGCGCGCGGCGTTACCGTTGCGGTAGGCCTCACGCATTTTGTTCAAGGACTGCTGATACGCGGTGATGACGGCTTTCTGCTCGTTGAGCAGCTTGAGGTTTTCCGGGCTCTTGAAGCTGTCCAGCAGCTTCTGTTGCTGGGCGGCGAAGGCGTCGAGATTAGTCTGGACGTTCTGTGCCACCGCTTCATCGCCGTTAGCCAGCATGTATTGCAGGCGCACGATGCGCAGCTTGGTCAGCGAGGCGTTGAGCTGGGTGATGTCGCTCATCCAGTTGCTGCGGTCGATCAAGCCGCCCAGGCTGGTCCAGCCGGTCAGTGCCAGGATCGAGGTGAGGACCAGCACCAGGCCGAAGCCCAGGCCGAGTTTAAGGTTGACGCTGATGTTGCCGAACCAGCTATTCATCGAATGCTCCGCAAGAATGATGTGTGTCTGCTGGACGGTGTTTTTTTGTTTGAGCCAGCCAAAGTGTGTAGGGCTGTATCGGCGGCGTCAGGTGATTCTGAAATATTTTTAATCCGGGTGCGACGAAGGGTTGCGATCGCCGTGTGGCTTATGGCGTAGGGCAGGGGCTCATCACGGGCAGGCCTTGTGTGCTAGTCTGCTGGCCCTTTTAGTTTTGGATGGCACGGGAAATCGTGTTGTCCTACAGCGGAGCCTCTTCATGTCCGAAGTTAATCTGTCCACCGACGAAACCCGCGTCAGCTACGGTATCGGCCGTCAGTTGGGCGACCAACTGCGCGACAACCCGCCACCGGGCGTGAGCATTGATGCGATCCTGGCCGGCCTGACCGACGCGTTCGCAGGCAAACCAAGCCGCGTTGACCAAGAGCAAATGGCGGCCAGCTTCAAAGTTATCCGCGAAATCATGCAAGCCGAAGCGGCTGCCAAGGCTGAAGCGGCTGCTGGCGCTGGTTTGGCGTTCCTGGCTGAAAACGCCAAGCGTGACGGCATCACCACCCTGGCTTCCGGCCTGCAATTTGAAGTGCTGACCGCGGGTAGCGGCGCCAAGCCGACCCGTGAAGACCAAGTGCGTACCCACTACCACGGCACCCTGATCGACGGCACTGTGTTCGACAGCTCCTACGAGCGCGGCCAGCCTGCAGAATTCCCGGTTGGCGGCGTGATCGCCGGCTGGACCGAAGCCCTGCAACTGATGAATGCCGGCAGCAAATGGCGTCTGTACGTGCCGAGCGAACTGGCTTACGGCGCTCAAGGCGTTGGCAGCATTCCGCCGCACAGCGTTCTGGTGTTCGACGTCGAGCTGCTTGACGTTCTGTAAGACCTGCTGATGGTTGCACCTGGCCTTGTGTGGGAGCCGGGCTTGCTCGCGATGCAGACGACTCGGTCTAAAGTCTTACCGAGTTGATGCTATCGCAGGCAAGCCAGCTCCCACATAGAGCGGGTGCATTCAGGCTTCGGGTGGTCAATCATGGATGGAACTTGCCATTCAACTCCGTGGCCGGGCGCAACGCTCGGGCATAGCAGAACAGAAACAGGTTGCGCACTACTTCCTTCAGCACCCCAGGCTCACTGGAACTCAGGCCGTTGACGTCCAGGTCGCCCTGGTCCTGCAGTTCATTCAACGCTTCTTCCTCCAGCACCGCACAGACTTCCCCGGTTTCCCGATGCAGGATTCGCAGGTAAGGGTGTGGCCGGTCCAGCCAGGCATCTATCAAATAAGTCATGGTCGTTCTCCTTGATAAGTTTCAATGAGAATAATTCTTATTCGTAGAATAGCAAGTGCCTATTGGCGGTTTCCAGGTTTTTCTGTGTGGATATTGCGTTCGATCAACGGGGAGGGCGGAACGCCATCCCGCGGCGGGCGCGGGATGGATGCAGCAGAATCAGACTTTACGGACGAACTCGGACTTGAGTTTCATCGGGCCGATACCGTCGATCTTGCAATCGATATCGTGGTCGCCGTCGCACAGGCGGATGTTCTTGACCTTGGTGCCGACCTTGACCACCAGGGACGTGCCTTTGACCTTGAGGTCTTTGATGACAGTGATGGTGTCGCCGTCTTGCAGGACGTTGCCTACAGAGTCTTTCTTCACGGTTTCATCGCCGGCTGCTTCGGCCTCGCCATTGGCGGACCACTCATGGGCGCATTCCGGGCAGATCAGCTGGGCGCCGTCTTCGTAGGTGTATTCGGAATTGCATTTCGGGCAGGGTGGCAACGTGCTCACTAAAGCTCCTTGAAAGTCAGGATGGCTAAAAGTCGCACATTATATAAGGTTTATTGCAAGAGAGGGGCGGGGACTCGGTGCAATGTGGGAGCTGGCTTGCCTGCGATAGCGGTAGTGAGTTCACTACAGTCATCGCAGGCAAGCCAGCTCCCACATTATTCAGCTAGGAATCAGTGAGTACGCGCGACCGCAAACTCACTCAACTCAACCAGCGCGTCGCGGTATTCGCTGGCAGGCAGGGCGTCCAGGCACTTGATGGCACGGGCCACATAGTCACGCGCCAGTTGCGCGGTGTATTCCAGGGAGCCGGAGGCTTCCACGGCTGCACGGATGGCTTCCAGGTCTTCGATCCCGCCTTTCTGGATCGCCTTGCGCACCAGGGCAGCCTGTTCCGGCGTGCCTTCGCGCATGGTGTAGATCAGCGGCAGCGTTGGCTTGCCTTCGGCCAGGTCGTCACCGACGTTCTTGCCCAGTGTCTCGGCGTCGCCCTTATAATCGAGCAGGTCGTCGACCAGTTGGAACGCCACACCCAAGTGATCGCCAAAGGTGCGCAGGGCTTCGGACTGTTCGACAGTCGCGCCACACAGGGCAGCGGCACTGTGGGTCGAGGCCTCGAAGAGCATTGCGGTTTTGCCGCGAATCACTTCCATATAGGTTTCTTCGGTGGTGCTGGCGTCGCGGACCTTCGACAGCTGCAACACTTCGCCCTCGGCGATGATGCGCGTGGCTTGTGAAAGAATCTTCATCACCGGCATCGAGCCCAGCTCGACCATCATTTCGAACGAGCGCGAGTACAGGAAGTCGCCCACCAGTACGCTGGGGGCATTGCCCCACATCGCATTGGCCGTCTCGCGACCACGGCGCATGCCGGACATGTCGACCACGTCGTCATGCAGCAAGGTGGCGGTGTGCAAAAATTCGATAGTGGCGGCCAGCAGGCGCAGGTCGTCGCCTTCGCGGCCCAGGGCTTTGCCGCACAGCAACACTAATAAAGGACGCAGGCGTTTGCCGCCCGCCGACGTAATATAGTCGCCAATTTTGGAGACCAGCGGCACTTTAGACGTCAGCTGCTGCTTGATGATGCCGTCGACGGCGCTAAAATCGTCCGCGACCGCGCGGTAGAAAGCTTGGGGTTGCATCAGCGACAGTCGCTCCAGAAGGGTTGCGCGGCATGCTAGGACCCAGGCCCGGCACTGTCAAGGCGCGATAGACGGCCACTTGCATCACCCATTTACCTTGCGTACAATCGCGCACCCTGAACTTCCTGGGCAGCACCTGCCTTACGCAATTGCATTCGGGACGTCCATCCCATGCAGCCATGCCAGCCAATACCTCTTCTTATAAAGCGCTGGGTGAGCAGGATTATCGGAGAAATACCATGTCGTACGCAGTAATTGTTACTGGTGGCAAGCAATACAAGGTCGCCCCAGGTGAATACCTGAAGATCGAAAAACTGGAAGTCGCTACTGGCGAATCCGTTACCTTTGATCGCGTTCTGTTGGTCGCCAATGGCGATGACGTGAACATCGGCGCTCCAGTTGTTGCTGGCGCTACCGTTGTGGCTGAAGTGATCTCCCAAGGTCGTCACGATAAAGTCCGCATCATCAAGTTCCGTCGTCGTAAGCACCACATGAAGCGTATGGGCCACCGCCAGTGGTACACCGAGATCAAAATCACCGGTATTCAGGCTTAATTTCAGCCTAATTCCTCACTAGGAGAATTGACTCATGGCACACAAAAAAGCTGGTGGTAGTACACGTAACGGTCGCGACTCAGAAGCCAAACGCCTTGGCGTGAAGATGTATGGCGGCCAGAAAATCATTCCGGGCAACATCATCGTGCGTCAGCGCGGCACCCAATTCCACGCCGGTTACGGTGTTGGCATGGGTAAAGATCACACCCTCTTCGCTAAAATCGAAGGCGTGATCAAGTTTGAAGTAAAAGGCGCGTTCAACCGCCGTTACGTGAGCGTTGTCGCCGCTTAATTGCGCGATCGCTGGAAAAGCCCTGTCTCGCGACGGGGCTTTTTCGTTTGTGGAGTGAGTCTCTTGCAAAGCTGTTTGTAATGAGCTCAAGCGCTGGATAGGCGGTTGTTGTTTGAGGTCGCTGCGCTCATTTTTGCAAGAGTCTTATGTCTTGGTTTCTTAAGCTCGTCCATGCGACGAGAGGCGTTTTGTTATGAAGTTCGTTGATGAAGTTTCCATCCGAGTAAAAGCAGGCGACGGCGGTAACGGTTGCATGAGTTTCCGTCGCGAAAAATTCATCGAAAACGGTGGTCCCAACGGCGGTGACGGCGGTGACGGCGGCTCCATCTACATGATGGCCGACGAAAACCTCAACACCCTGGTCGACTACCGTTACACCCGGCACTTCGATGCCGAGCGTGGCTCCAACGGCGGCAGCACCGACTGCACCGGTAAAAAAGGCGAAGACCTGGTACTGCGCGTACCGGTCGGCACCACGATCATCGATTCCGCTACCCAGGAAGTGATTGGCGACCTGACCAAGGCCGGCCAGAAGCTGATGGTTGTGCAGGGCGGCTGGCACGGTCTGGGTAACACCCGATTCAAGTCCAGTACCAACCGTGCACCACGCCAGACCACGCCGGGCAAGCCGGGCGAGCAGCGTGACTTGAAGCTGGAAATGAAAGTACTCGCTGACGTGGGCCTGTTGGGCCTGCCGAACGCCGGCAAAAGTACCTTCATCCGTTCGGTCTCGGCCGCCAAGCCGAAAGTCGCCGACTACCCGTTCACCACCCTGGTGCCAAACCTGGGCGTGGTCAGCGTCGACCGCTGGAAAAGCTTCGTGATCGCCGACATTCCCGGCCTGATCGAAGGTGCTTCCGACGGTGCAGGCCTGGGGATTCGCTTCCTCAAGCACTTGTCGCGTACCCGTTTGCTGCTGCACCTCGTCGACATGGCGCCGCTGGATGACACCAGTGCAGCGGACGCCGCCGAAGTGATCGTCAGCGAGCTGACCAAGTTCAGCCCGGCCCTGGCCGAGCGTGATCGCTGGTTGGTGCTGAACAAGTGCGACCAGATCCTCGAAGAAGAGCACGAAGAGCGCGTCAAGGAAATCGTCGACCGCCTGGAGTGGGAAGGTCCGGTCTACGTGATCTCGGCCATCGCCAAAGAAGGCACCGAGCGCCTGACCCGCGACATCATGCGCTACCTCGAAGACCGCGCCGACCGCCTTGCGGCTGACCCGGTATACAAGGCAGAACTGGCTGAACTCGACCAGCAGATCGAAGACGAAGCCCGTGCCCAGCTGCAAGCCCTGGACGACCAGCGTGCCCTGCGTCGCAGCGGCGTGAAGTCTGTCCATGACATCGGCGACGATGATTGGGACGAAGAAGACGTGGATGATGAAGACGGTCCGGAAATCATTTACGTGCGCGACTGATCGGTTGCGATAAACTTAAACGCCGCTCTCTGGAGCGGCGTTTTGGTATCTGGATATACGTAGTCACTAATAACGTTATGGGCGGCGCTGGGTCGCGCTGCCCTCAATCTAAGGTTGAAGATGATGCGGAGCAAAGTGACAGGTGCGCAGCGCTGGGTCGTGAAGATCGGCAGTGCGCTGCTGACGGCAGATGGCAAAGGTCTGGATCGCGCAGCCATGAGCGTGTGGGTCGAGCAGATGGTGGCCTTGCATGAGGCCGGTGTCGAGTTGGTGCTGGTGTCGTCCGGGGCAGTTGCCGCCGGGATGAGCCGCCTCGGCTGGACCGCGCGACCCAGCGCGATGCACGAACTGCAAGCCGCCGCCGCCATCGGCCAGATGGGCCTGGTGCAAGCCTGGGAATCCAGCTTTGCCGAGCACGGCCGCCATACGGCGCAGATCCTGCTGACCCACGACGACCTGTCCGACCGCAAGCGCTACCTCAACGCCCGCAGCACCTTGCGTGCGTTGGTCGAGCTCAAGGTTATCCCGGTGATCAACGAGAATGACACGGTGGTCACCGACGAAATCCGCTTCGGCGACAACGACACCCTGGCCGCGCTGGTGGCCAACCTGGTCGAAGCCGACCTGCTGGTGATTCTGACCGACCGCGACGGCATGTTCGACGCCGACCCACGCAACAACCCCGACGCCCAGCTTATTTATGAGGCGCGCGCCGATGACCCAGCGCTGGACGCCGTGGCCGGCAGCGTTGGCGGCGCCCTGGGGCGTGGCGGCATGCAGACCAAGCTGCGCGCCGCGCGCCTGGCTGCGCGTTCCGGTGCGCACACTATCATCGTCGGTGGGCGCCTGGAACGCGTGCTGGATCGCCTCAAGGCGGGTGAGCGCATCGGTACGCTGCTGTCGCCGGAACGCGGCATGCTCGCGGCGCGCAAGCAGTGGCTGGCCGGGCATCTGCAAACCCGCGGCACCTTGGTGCTGGACGATGGCGCCGTGTCGGCGTTGTCCCAAGGCAACAAGAGCTTGCTGCCGGTCGGCGTCAAGTTGGTGCAGGGCAGCTTCCGCCGTGGTGAGATGGTGGTGTGTGTGGCGCCCGACGGTCGTGAGATCGCCCGTGGCCTGGCCAACTACAGCGCGCTTGAAGCACAGAAAATCATTGGACAATCGTCTGACGCGATTGTCGGACTATTAGGTTACATGGCTGAACCGGAACTGGTTCACCGCGATAACCTGATCCTGGTCTAAACAAAGGAATACACGATGCGCGTCATAAAAGGTTTACTCGGCCTGTTGCTGGCCCTGCCACTGCTGGCCTCGGCCGAAGAGATTGGCCAGGTGTCGACGGTGTTCAAATTTGTCGGCCCCAACGACCGAATCGTGGTCGAGGCGTTTGATGACCCCAAGGTCGACGGCGTGACCTGCTACCTGTCACGCGCCAAGACGGGCGGCGTGAAAGGCGGGCTGGGCCTGGCCGAAGATCGCGCCGAGGCCTCGATTGCCTGCCGTCAGGTCGGCCCGATTCATTTCAAAGGCGAGCTCAAGGACGGCGACGAAGTGTTCAAGGAGCGCACCTCGCTGGTGTTCAAGACCATGCAGGTGGTGCGTTTTCTCGACAAGAAGCGCAATACCCTGGTTTACCTGGTCTACAGCGACCGCTTGATCGAAGGCAGCCCGCAAAACGCGGTTACCGCGATTCCGATTTTGCCCTGGCCGACCGCTCAGTAGTCTGCAGGCGAGTTTTGTAATCGGCGTCTATGATTGCAGGCTTGCGGTCTGTAATCTCGAACGGTCGCAATGCGAAGAACATGGGATATCTGGAGTTCGTCATGAGTGCTTTCCACGACCTGAAACTCAAAGCTTTGGACGGACAAGAGCTGCCGCTGGCGCCCTTCAAGGGGCAAGTGGTGCTGGTGGTCAACGTGGCCTCCAAATGTGGCTTGACCCCGCAATACGCGGCGTTGGAAAACCTCTACCAGCAATACAAGGGCCAGGGTTTTACCGTGCTGGGGCTGCCGTGCAACCAGTTTGCGGGTCAGGAGCCGGGCACCGAAGAAGAAATCCAGCAATTCTGCAGCCTGAACTATGGCGTGACGTTCCCGTTGGGCAGCAAGCTCGACGTTAACGGCCACGATCGTCATCAGTTGTATCGTTTGCTGGCGGGTGAGGGCGCGGAATTTCCGGGGGATATCACCTGGAATTTCGAGAAATTCCTGCTCGGCAAAGATGGCCGCGTGCTGGCGCGATTCTCCCCACGTACCGCACCAGATGATCCGACGATCATCCAGGCCATTGAAAAAGCCCTGAGCTGAATCGGCCCCCTGTGGCGAGGGAGCTTTTTCCCGCTGGGCTGCGCAGCAGTCCCAAGTCCCTCGCGACTACTACCCCTTAATCACCCAGATCAATAGTGCTACCCAGGACTTCGCACCGACAATATTATCTACATCATAAATCCCTCTGATGTGGAGTGCTCCCATGCCTGTCCAAGCCTTGTTCAAACCCTTCCAGCTCGGTGCACTGCAGCTTTCGACCCGTGTGGTCATGGCGCCGATGACTCGTTCCTTCTCGCCGGGTGGCGTACCCAATTCCAAAGTCATCGAGTACTACCGTCGCCGCGCCGCTGCCGGCGTGGGCCTGATCATTACCGAAGGCACCGTGGTTGGCCATCAAGCCTCCAATGGCTACCCGAACGTCCCGCATTTTTACGGTGAGGCCGCGCTGGCCGGCTGGAAGAAAGTGGTCGACGCCGTGCACGCAGAGGGCGGCAAGATCGTCCCGCAACTGTGGCACGTGGGCAGCGTGCGCCGTATCGGCACTGAGCCCGACGCCAGCGTACCGGCCTACGGCCCGATGGAGAAACTCAAGGACGGCAAGGTGGTCGTGCACGGCATGACCACCCAAGACATCAAGGATGTGATCAACGCGTTCGCCCAAGCCGCCAAGGATGCCCAGAGCATCGGCATGGACGGCGTGGAAATCCACGGCGCCCACGGTTACCTGGTCGACCAGTTTTTCTGGGAAGGCACCAACCAGCGCACCGACGAATACGGTGGCAGCCTGGCCAACCGTTCGCGGTTTGCCATCGAGCTGATCCGGGCCACTCGCGCCGCTGTAGGCCCGGACTTCCCGATCATCCTGCGTTTCTCGCAGTGGAAGCAGCAGGACTACACCGCACGCCTGGTGCAAACCCCGGAAGCCTTGGGCGAATTCCTCAAGCCGTTGTCCGACGCTGGCGTGGATATCTTCCACTGCTCCACTCGCCGTTTCTGGGAGCCGGAATTCGAAGGCTCCGACCTCAACCTGGCCGGCTGGACCCGTCAGCTCACCGGCAAGCCGACCATCACCGTGGGCAGCGTCGGCCTGGACGGCGAGTTCCTGCAATTTATGGTCAACACTGACAAGGTTGCACAACCAGCCAGCCTGGAAAAACTGCTGGAGCGCCTGAACAACGACGAGTTCGACCTGGTTGCCGTAGGCCGTGCGCTGCTGGTGGACCCGGATTGGGCGCTGAAGGTGCGCGAAGGTCGCGAGGGCGACATCCTGCCGTTCAGTCGTGAGGCGTTAACGACCCTGGTGTAACGGGCGTTTGCTCCGACGCCATCGCGGGCAAGCCCGGCTCCCACAGGAAAATGCGTTCCAATGTGGGAGCCGGGCTTGCCCGCGATAGCGATTACGTCAAATCAAGCGCGACTCTCCGGCAATCACCGGCTGCTCGCCGCACACCCCGCGTAACTGCCGTTCAAACTGCTCGATAATCGCCGGCCAGCCCTGGCGGCTCGCGTGTTGGCGGGCATTGAGGCGCATACGGCGCAAACTTTCTGCATCTTCCAGCAGCCAATTGGCAGCGTCGCAAAACGCCTCTTCATCGCCTGGCATCGCCAGCACGCCGTTGTAACCATGGCGAATGTGCTGGGTCGCGGCCGCCTGGTCGTAAGCCACCACCCCCAATCCCGAGGCCATGGCTTCCAGCACCACATTGCCGAATGTCTCGGTCAGGCTGGGGAACAGGAACACGTCGCCAGACGCGTAATGTCGGGCCAGTTCTTCGCCGCGCAAGGTGCCGCAGAAAATTGCCTCGGGCAGTTCCTTTTCCAGCATCGCCCGTTGTGGGCCGTCGCCGACGATGATCAGTTTCATCTGGCGCAGTGGATAGGTGTCTTGCAAGGTCTCGAAACAGCGCTTGAGCAGCCCCAGATTCTTCTCCTGCGCCAGTCGGCCGACATGCAGCACGGCGATTTGCTCACTGTTCAGCGCCCAGCTTTCACGCAGTGCGTTGTCGCGTTTGGCGGGGTGAAACAACTGGCTGTCGACCCCACGTGCCAACATCCCCAAGCGCTCGAATTGCCGACGTTCCAACTCCAGGCGTTGACTGGTGCTGGGGACCAACGTCAATGTCGAGCGGTTATGAAACCAGCGCAGGTAGTGCGTGACCATGCGGCTGAGCAGGCTCAGACCGTATTGGTTCGAGTACTGCTGGAAGTTGGTGTGGAAACCACTGACCACGCTGATCCCCAGGCGCCGCGCCGCACGCAACGCCGACAGGCCCAGCGGCCCTTCGGTGGCGATGTAAAGAACGTCGGGGCGCTGGCGAGTCCAGCGCCGCAGCAACTTGTGCATCGACGACTGGCCCCATTGCAGGCCCGGGTAGCCCGGCAGCGGCCAGCCACGGCACAGCAATAAGGCGTCGTCGCTGGGGCGGCTTTGATCGCTGCCCTGGCGTGGGCGCACCAACTCGACCTGATGGCCGCGCGCGCGCAAACCCTCACACAGGCGGCCAAGGGTATTGGCCACCCCGTTGATCTCTGGCGGGAAGGTTTCGGTAATCAAAGTGATGTGAAGCGAGGCTGTCGTCATGACCCACAGTGTCACCGTGGGCCATGTCGTCATTGTGTCATCGGCATGATGGATTTATGACTTGGTCAGTTTTTGCGTCGCCATTGCCTCGGCGCCTTGTTCACGCACCCAGAACAACGTCGCCCCGGCCACCGCTGCGGGCATCATCAGCAGGTTGACCACCGGCACCAGCAACACCAGGTAAACAATCCCACCGAAGCTCATGCTCTGCCAGCGCTTCTGGCGCAGCCAGGCGAGCATTTCGTTCCAGCCCAGCTTGTGGTTGTCCGCCGGGTAGTCGATGTACTGGATCGCCATCATCCACACGCCGAACAGCAGCCATAGCGGCGCGGCGATCAGGTTGACCACCGGAATGAACGACAGGATAAACAGGCCAATGGCGCGGGGCAGAAAGTAGCCCAGTTTGCGCATTTCCCGCGCCAGTGTGCGCGGCACCATCGCCACCAATTCACCCCAACTGAACGGCGGGAAGTCGTCGGTGCCACGCACCACCACTTCGACTTTTTCCGCGAGAAAGCCGTTGAACGGCGCGGCGATGATATTCGCCAGCATGGTGAAGGTGAAAAACACCATCAGCACCACCAGCACCACGAACAGTGGCCACAGGATGTAGCTGAGAAAACTCAGCCAGCCCGGCAGCGTTGGCATCAAGGTGTCGACCCACAGGCTGAACTGATGGCCGGCGAAGTAGATCAAACCGACGAACAGCACCAGGTTGATTGCCAGTGGCAACAGCACAAACAGGCGCAGGCCTGGGCTGAGCACCAGCTTGAGGCCTTCACGCAGGTATTGCGGGCCGGAAAGAGCAGGGGCGGGCATGGAGAACTCCGAGCAAAAAGGGCGAACGCGCCGACCTTACCGACTTTGCATTCAGTGCGGAAGCGGCGACATCTATGGTAACAATGGCGTCGATTAATCCGGTGGACTGCATAGAGACCACCTATGAGCTGGATTGTTATTCCGTATTTCCTTAATCTTGCCCCCCTCGATAAGCTGCACCCATTATTTTTCAGGGCCTGCGAGTTCAAGCACTTCCCCAAGTGCTTCGCGGTCCTTTTTTATTCCAGCCGTCCTGTGTTGTCCGGGCGGTCGATAGGAGTGAGTCATGTCTGATACCCGTCATTCGCGAGTGATTATTCTCGGTTCCGGCCCTGCCGGTTACAGCGCTGCCGTCTACGCTGCGCGGGCCAACCTCAAGCCGCTGCTGATCACCGGCATGCAGGCGGGCGGTCAGTTGACCACCACCACTGAAGTCGACAACTGGCCGGGCGATGTCCACGGCCTGACCGGCCCGGTGCTGATGGAGCGTATGAAAGAACACGCCGAGCGCTTTGAAACCGAGATCGTCTTTGACCACATCAACAAAGTCGACTTTTCGAAAAAGCCTTACAGCCTGACTGGCGACAGCGGCGTCTACACCTGTGACGCACTGATCATCGCCACCGGTGCCAGCGCCCGTTACCTGGGCCTGCCGTCGGAAGACGCGTTCATGGGCAAGGGCGTTTCCGCCTGCGCGACCTGCGACGGTTTCTTCTATCGCAACAAGCCGGTCGCCGTGGTCGGTGGCGGCAACACTGCCGTGGAAGAAGCGCTGTACCTGGCCAACATCGCCAGCACCGTGACCCTGGTTCACCGCCGCGAGACCTTCCGCGCCGAGAAGATCCTGATCGACAAGCTGCACGCCCGTGTTGCTGAAGGCAAGATCATCCTCAAGCTCAACGCCACCCTCGACGAAGTCCTGGGCGACAACATGGGCGTGACCGGTGCTCGCCTGAAAAACAACGACGGCAGCTTCGATGAGCTGAAAGTCGACGGCGTGTTCATCGCCATCGGCCACACCCCGAACACCTCGTTGTTCGAAGGCGTGCTGGAAGCCAAAGACGGCTACCTGGTGGTGCAAGGCGGCCGAGAAGGCAACGCCACCGCGACCAACATCGAAGGCATCTTTGCCGCCGGTGACGTCGCAGACCACGTCTACCGCCAGGCCATCACCTCGGCCGGCGCCGGTTGCATGGCGGCCCTGGATGCCGAGCGTTACCTCGACGGTTTGAAGGACGCTTCGTTCTAAACCCGTTGAAATGAAAAAACCGGCTGCGAGGCCGGTTTTTTTATGCGCTGGGGTTAATCAGCGCCACAATTGCGATGTGTTAACCCAATCACTGTGGGAGCTGGCTTGCCTGCGATAGCGATGTGTCAGTCACCACGGTCATCGCGGGCAAGCCCGGCTCCCACATTAACCGGGTTATCACATTAAATCAGCGGCGGGTCAGAGGCTGCGCGGTGAATTTCACACCGGCCAATCCATGTTGGATCAACGCCCGAATATTGCCATGGTCACTGCCCTCAGGCGTTGCCACCACCGAACGATAATGCTCACCAAACGCCAGCAGCGCTTCCTGGTCGCTCAGACCTTCCAGCAGCGCGAGGCCCAGGGTCTTGCACGAACCTTCGTTGTGCCCGGCGGCGTTCTCCACGCTGCCATTGGTAAAGGCTTGCGGCTGGTAGTCGTAACCGGCAGCGACAAAAGCCAGGGTGTCGGCAAACACGTGTTCGCCGCTGTTGAGGCTGGTGCGCAGGGTGTTCAGGTCAGTCATGGGTTTTTCCTTTGGCAAACGCCGCCTGTTGGTCGGCGCTGGCTTCTTTCTGGTATTGGGCTTTCCACTCGGCGTACGGCATGCCGTACACCACTTCACGGGCGTCATCGAGGCTCAGCTCGATGTGGCGCTCGTCGGCCTCGGCCTTGTACCACTTCGACAAGCAGTTACGGCAGAAGCCCGAGAGGTTCATCAGGTCGATGTTCTGCACATCCTTGCGGCTGTCCAGGTGGGCCACCAGCCGGCGGAAGGCGGCGGCTTCAAGTTCGAGGCGTTGTTGATCGTTCATAGGGCTCACGCAGATTCAGGGGTTAGCGGCTGGCCGCCAGGGTAATGGAAACCGACTCGGCAAAGCGCAGCGCATGGGGTTTGTCCACTTCGACTTCGGCGTACAGCACCGACTCGTTGCTCATCACCAGGTCCAGCAGTTCCTGGGTCAGGCGCTCCAGCAGGGCGAAGCGGTTGCCTTCGACGTGGGCGATGATGGCCTTGGTGATGGTGCGGTAGTTCAGCGCGTGGTCGATGTCGTTATCGCGCACCGCTTCCTGAGCGGCATACAGGATGGTCAGGTTGATCAGCACGTCCTGCTTGTTGAGGATCTCGTCCTCGTTGATGCCGATAAAGGTGCGCAGGCACAGGTCCTTGACCCGGATGCGCGCCATGCCTGGTTGAAGTTGTGGCATTGCTACTTGCTCCGTCCAATCAGTTGCAGGAACTCCATGCGCGTGGTGTTCGACTCGCGGAAGGCGCCGAGCATCACCGAGGTGTTCATGGTTGAATTCTGTTTTTCCACACCGCGCATCATCATGCACATGTGCTTGGCTTCGATCACCACCGCCACGCCGGCGGCCTGGGTGACTTGCTGGATAGCATCGGCGATTTGCCGTGTGAGGTTTTCCTGAATCTGCAGGCGCCGCGCATACATGTCCACAATGCGCGCCAGCTTCGACAGGCCCAGCACCTTGCCGGTCGGAATATAGGCTACATGGGCCTTGCCGATAAACGGCAACAGGTGGTGCTCGCACAGCGAATACAGCTCAATGTCCTTGAGGATCACCATCTCGTCGTTGTCGGAGGCGAACAGCGCGCCGTTGACGATTTCGTTCAGGTTCTGCTCGTAGCCGTGACACAGGTACTGCATGGCCTTGGCGGCGCGCTTGGGGGTGTCGAGCAAGCCTTCGCGTTCCGGGTCTTCGCCCAGGCCTATGAGGATCTCGCGGTAGTGTTGGGGCAGGGACAAGGTCATACAACATCCTCACAAACGGCTTACTTGATATGCCGCCCGCCGTTGACGGTCAGGGTGGTTCCAGTGACATAAGGGTTGTCCAGCAGGTAACGCACGCTCTGGTAGATCACCTCGGGCCCGGGCTCGATGCCCAGTGCGGACTTGGCCAGGACCTTGGCGCGATAAGCCGCGTCGTCGCCCTCGTTGAACATCACCATGGCCGGCGCAATACCGTTGACCTTGATCAGCGGCGCGAACTGCGCGGCAAACGACAGCGTAAGGCTGTCGAGCCCGGCTTTGGTGGCGCAATAGGCAATGTGCTGGCGGCTGCCCTTGCGCACCACGTCGTCGCTGATATGCACGATATCGGCAGGTGTCGAGCGTTGCAGCAAAGGTGAACAATGCAGGTTGATCAGGTACGGCGCAAGCATGTGCACGCTGAACATGTCGGTAAACGCGCGGCTTTCGTCGCCGGGTGTTTCTGCGACCCATGCCGAGGCGTTGTGGATGATCGCACGCAGGCTGTCGGTGTGGGTTTTCAGCTCGGCGATGAAGGCCAGAATCCCGGCCTCGCTGGAGAAGTCGGCAAACACGCCGATCGCGCCACGCTCACGCAGTCTGTCAACGCCCGGGCGTTCGCTGCGGTAGCTGAAAATCACCGCATGGCCCTCGTCCAACAGGCGTTCGGCGCAGTGCAGGCCGACACGCTGGCCGGCACCGGTGATCAGGATCGGGGCGTCTGTTGCAGTCATGGGAGGCTCAAGTCGCTGGCAGGTTGAAACTATACCAGCGACCGGGCGCCCCTGTACTCAAGCGGCGGCTTCGGTGACCTTGCGTGGTGGCGGGGCGGGGTGCAGCCAGCTCGCCAGCAGGTGCGTCGACAGCGGGATGAACCAGTAAACCATCAGCGGCGTGAGCGCCATGGTGCTGACCAGCACGCGCGGGGCCAGGGCCAGCTCGCTGAGCAGCGGCCCAAGGACGAAGTTGAACAGCAGCGACACCGGGAAAAACGCCAACCAGATTGCCACGGCCTGTTTCCAGCGCGGCGGCCGTGCACCCACGGCGCCGAACCAGCCATCGATACCGCTCACGCGATGCTCGGACGGGTCCGCAAACAGCTCGCTGCCCCGGCTTAGCCAGGCGCTGCGCGAGGCAGAGAACTCCCAGGCATGCAGGGTTTTTTCGTCGGCGAAGCGGAAGATGATCTGGAATTCATCGTCATTGGGTGGCGGTGCAAGCACGCCGGAACCCAGGTAACCGGGAAAGTCAGTGGCCAGGCGCTCGCCTTCGCGCAGCCAGGCCATCAGGTCTTCATAGCGCCCTTTGGCCACGCGGCGCGCAACCATCAGGGTGACGGGAGAGGTAGACATTGTGTATCTCCAAATGTACGGGTGCGCCGAACCGGGTAGGTGGCACACGAACGAGGCTGCGGGGTGGTGCAGCGACGTAGAAAAAACAGGCAAGGATTATTCCTGTTTTGTAAAAATACGCCAGTGACATTGGTCTGACAGAGCAGGCCTTGAAAAGGACAAGTCTAAAAGCGTTAAATGGGATCCAAATCCACACGGATGTTTCCGGCCGCTGATGTCTGAGATTACTGCTCCTACTCGTGAAATCACCCACCGCAACCTCGCTGATTCCGATGAGCTGTTGCCGATCCGTGAAGTCTCGAGATTGACAGGTGTCAACCCGGTCACCTTGCGCGCCTGGGAACGTCGTTATGGGCTGATTCAGCCCACGCGCACCGAAAGCGGGCACCGCCTCTACTCCAAAGCCGATATTGAAACAATCGAGCGTATTCTCGATTGGATCGGACGGGGTGTGGCCGTCAGCAAGGTCGGCAAGATTCTCGC
This sequence comes from Pseudomonas sp. MONT-RG-20F-20-E-7-02, assembly GCF_022662395.1. Classification (NCBI taxonomy): domain Bacteria; kingdom Pseudomonadati; phylum Pseudomonadota; class Gammaproteobacteria; order Pseudomonadales; family Pseudomonadaceae; genus Pseudomonas; species Pseudomonas sp. MONT-RG-20F-20-E-7-02. The sequence continues at coordinate 413,510 of NZ_JAKNQN010000006.1, read as the reverse complement.
TCGTGACGATCAGCAGGCAGCAGCCGTGCGCGCTGAACGAGACACCGGCGAGGACGCGCAGTGGCCGCAATGGCAAGCGCGGTTGAAGCTGGCCGTCAGCGCTTTCGATGATCGAACGCTTGAGCATGTGTACGGCCAGATTTTTTCGATGTACCCGCTCAGTGTGGCGTTTCAAGATATCCTCATGCCGCTCTGGAATGAGCTGCATCGCCATCAGGGCCGTTTCGGCCAGGCCAGCGAGTGGTTGTTCTTCGATGCGTTTCTGCGCGGGCACGCCACGCAACGTCTGCAGCACGCCTGCGCCGCACCGGTGCTGCGGGTCGTGCTGGCTGCAATGCCCGGTGAATGCCGTCAATTGGAATTGCTGGTGGCGGCGCTGTTGATCAGTCGGGATGACTTGTCCGTGAGGGTGCTGGAGATGGGCCAGCCGTTGGATGAGCTGACCCTGGTCTGTGAAAAGACCCGCCCCCAGGCGCTGATCGTGTTCTCCAACCACTCACAAACTCAGGACCTGCAAGGGCGCCTGAGCCGGTTGGCGTTGACCCTGGATTGCCCGCTGTTCCTTGCCGGTGCCGCGTCGGACATGGCCCAGGATGAACTTGCGGGGTCTTCCATCGGTTGCCTGGGCAGTGAAGGGCGCCTGATGCAGCAGCGTTTGCAGCAGTTTCTCAGTGGGCAGTTGGATAGCTGAAATCAGGCGTGTACGTGCGGGTGAACCAGACGGTGCTGGTGCAGAATGAACTGGCGCAGGCGCTCGATTTCATCGGCATCACTCTGGCTCAGGCGGTAAGCGAACAAGCCACGGGCGGTTTCCCGCTCCAGCGAGCCGCGCAGCGCAATGCGCTCGTAACCGGACGGGCTGAACCACAGGGAAAAGGTTTTCGGCGGTTTGACCCGGCCACGAATTTCCACCAGCACGCCCTTGAATGACACTTCATGCACCCAAAGAGCGCCCGGGTTGCCCCTGACGTTCTCCAGCGCCACTGGCGTTTCAAGCGCCAGCCGCCAGGGCCGAATCATCGGGCCGTCTTCAAAAATGCTCGGCACGCCCAAGCGCAAATGCACAGCATGAAACTCGTCTTCCACCAGATGCAGCGGAAAGGTGAGTTGCTGATTGTCGAACTGCGCCTGGATGGTGACGTGGTCGTGAGCGGCCAGCCGCGTGAGCAAATCACGAATCTGCGCACCGCCATTGACGGTCAGGCTCGACCACGCATCCCGCAGGTTGAGCTGCGGGTTGTGCTGCATGTCCTGGATAAAATCCAGTTCGTCCTGCGTCAATAGAGCGTCGCGGTGCATTGATGTAGCTCAACGATGAGACATTAAAAAGCCATTATCGCCCTAAAGGCCGCATTTTCTACACTTAGTTATTTCCGCTCGTCGTTTTGAGCGCCGCCAATTGCGCTTTAAGTTGCGCCACTTGCGCTTCCAGCTGGGTGACACGCTGCTGCGCCTTCACCTGGGTGGTGACATCTTTTTGCACGCCAACATAATACGTCTGCTTGTCGGCCTCGTTATAAACCGCCGACAGCGACAGTTCGTTCCAGAACGGCGTGCCGTCCTTGCGATAGTTGCGCAGGATTTCCCGGCACGAACCGCCACTGGTGAGGGCCTCACGAATCGCTATCAGTGCCGGCTGGTCACGGTCGCCTGCCTGCAGGAAGCGGCAGTCCTGATAGAGGATTTCGTCGAGGGTGTAGCCAGTCTGCCGTTCGAAGGCAGGGTTGACGTAGATCAGCGGTTTGTCTTTGCCTTCTCGTTCGGCGACGACGATGCCGTCGTTGGAGGCATTGATGACCATCTGCATCAGCTTGGCGTTGATCATTATCGAGCGGTCCATGGCCGGGTATTGAAATTTGGAGTGAGGGCGAGCGTTGAATGTTGCACAGCGTGCGCTGAAAAATTTGCGTCAGCTGCTAATATCCCACGCTTTCGCTCAACCACAGGATCAGATTGATGAAAGTCGCCATCCTTTCCGGCTCGGTCTACGGCACGGCTGAAGAAGTTGCCCGTCACGCCGCCGGCCTCCTCAATGCGGCCGGTTTTGAAGCCTGGCACAACCCTCGCGCGACCCTGGCCGACGTGCAGGCCTTCGGCCCCGAGGCCTTTCTGGCGGTGACCTCCACCACCGGCATGGGCGAACTGCCCGACAACCTGCAACCGCTGTATTCAAGCATCCGCGACCAATTGCCCGCCGCCTGGCGTGGCCTGCCCGGTGCCGTGATCGGCTTGGGCGACGCCAGCTACGGCGACACTTTCTGTGGCGGTGGCGAGCAAATGCGCGAGCTGTTCGCCGAATTGGGCGTACACGAAGTGCTGCCGATGCTGCGCCTGGACGCCAGCGAAAGCGTCACCCCGGAAGCTGACGCCGAGCCGTGGCTGGCCGAGCTGGTCACTGCACTGCGCGGTTGACCGGAAACTCACGCAGTAACGCCAGCCAAGCCTGGGCGGCCTTGGACAGATAGGCGCCTTCACGCCAGATAAAGGCAATGTCCCAGCGCAGGTAGTCGGGCGCCTTGAGTGTGAGGCGTACCACGCCCGGTCGCACCAGCCCACGGGCGACCACGCTGGGCAACAGCACCACGCCTTGGCCGGCGGCGACCAGTGCGACCAGAAAATCCGCCTGGCCACTGCGGCCAATTTCCTTCGGCGTAAAGCCCAATTGCTGACAGGCCTGCATCAACCGGTCGTTGAGGACAAAACTGCGCTGGTACATCAGGAACGGTGTGTCCGCCAATTCCTCCAGGCGCACATGGGCGTTTTCGGCCAATGGATGATCCATCGGCAGCAAGGCGTCCAGTGGCTCATCGCAAAACGGTTGCCAGGCGAAGGCCGGATCACTGGGCATCAAGGTGCCGCCCACGTCCAACTCCCCACTGAGAATCGCCTGCTCGATGGTACGGCTGCCGCCTTCGAGCAGTTGAATGGTGACCTTGGGATAACGCTTGCGGTACTCGGCAAACAGCCCGGCAAACAACGTATCGCCTGCCAACAGCGGCAGACCCAGGCGCAGTTCGCCGCGGGCCAGTTGCTGCATATCATCCAGTTCGCTGAGCAATTCGGTTTGCAGGCGCAACATGGCCTCGGCGCGCTGCAACACCACCTCGCCAGCGGCCGTCAGGCGAATGTGCGAGCCCGTGCGTTCCAGCAGCGGTGTGCCCAGGCTTTGCTCCAGCTGCGCCACCTGCTTGCTGACGGCCGATTGGCTGATGTGCAAGGTTTTACCGGCCTGGGTAAAGCCGCCGCGGTGAATCACTTCGACAAAACTGCGCAGCTGTTTGAATTCCATCGCTTCGATTCCAGTTTGGAATAGTCAGCAGTCTAACAATTCGCTGTGGGGATAGGGGCGGTCTCTTTAAAATGGGCGCCTGCGAGGACCCAAAGCTCATGAAACGTTTCACCTTCAAACACCTTGGCCGTCTGCTGACGGAGTTGGTCGTACTGCTGGCTATCTACCTGCTCGGCACTCAACTGTCGGTGTGGTTCGGGTGGCCGATTCCCGGCGGCGTGGTCGGCCTGGGCCTGTTGCTGGCGAGCTTCGCCAATGGCCTGGTCAAGCCGGCGACCCTGCAATTGGGCGCCGGTGTATTGATGGCGGAAATGCTGCTGTTCTTTATCCCGGCGCTGATGAGCCTGCTCGATTACGGCGGCCTGGTGCGCAATGACGGCTGGCGCATCCTGCTGGTGATCGGCTTCAGCACGCTGTCGGTGATGCTGGTGACGGCGTTCACCGTCGAGATGGTCTGCCGCTGGAGCATGCGCCGTGAAGCTTGAACTGATGCCAGTGTTCTGGCTCGCCCTGACCCTGGGCGCCTACATCTTCAGTCGCTGGATCTATCGTCGCACCGGGCGCTACCTGCTATCGCCGTTGATCCTGGTGCCCGCGCTGTTGCTGGCGGTGGCCGTGCCGATGAAAACCGCCTACGCCGAATACGCCACCGACACCCATTGGCTGATGCTGGTGCTGGGGCCGGTGACCGTGGCGTTTGCCGTGCCGATCTGGCAGCAGCGCCGCCTGTTGGCGCGGCATTGGTCGGCGTTGCTACTGGGGATGGTCGCGGGCAGCGCGGCCTCTATCGGCACCTCGTTCGGGCTGGCCAAGGCGCTGGCGTTGAACAGTTCGGTGACGATGTCGTTGTTGCCGCGTTCGATCACCACACCGTTTGCCATGCCGGTGTCCTCTGACCTCGGTGGCGTACCGGAACTCACCGCCGTGTTTGTGATGTTCACCGGCGTGTTCGGCGCCATGCTCGGCGGCGTGCTGCTTAAATGGTTGCCGCTGCGTACGCCCTTGGCGCGTGGTGCATTGTTTGGTGTGGGCGCCCATGGCGCGGGCGTCAGCCGCGCGCGGGAAGTGGGCGGCGAAGAAGGCTCGGTGGCGGGGCTGGTGATGGTGCTGACGGGCTTGCTCAACCTGTTCGCCGTGCCTTTATTGGCGGCGCTTCTCTGACGCCCCATGGACTATTCTCTTGGGTGACTCGCTCAGTCATCAAGCTGGCTGCGAAGGCAACTCCTTCCGCTACGTCGTCTGACTAGACTGGCCCCTCACTCAAAAAATAATAAGAAAATGTGCCAAGGAGGTCGTTACCGTGAGCCTAGCCCCCGTTCTATCGCCACAGAATGTCAAAGACCAGGTCAGCGCTGCCGAATGGCAAGCCCGTGTCGACCTGGCGGCCTGCTATCGCCTGGTGGCATTGCATGGCTGGGATGACCTGATCTTCACGCATATTTCCGCCAAGGTGCCGGGCACCGATGACTTTCTGATCAACCCCTACGGGCTGATGTTCCACGAAATCACCGCCTCAAGCCTGGTCAAGGTTGATCAGGCCGGCAACAAGCTGATGGACAGCCCCTACGAGATCAACCCTGCGGGCTACACGATTCACAGTGCCATCCATGCAGTGCGCCACGATGTGGCGTGCGTGATACACACCCACACACCGTCGGGTGTGGCCGTCTCCACCCAGAAGCAGGGCGTTTTGCCGATCAGCCAGCAATCGTTGTTCGTGCTTGCCAGCCTGGCCTATCACGCCTACGAAGGCGTGGCGCTGAACCCTGAAGAAAAGGCGCGCCTGCAGGCAGACCTGGGCGAAAACAATTTCCTGATGCTGCACAACCATGGCCTGCTGACCTGCGGCGGCACCATCGCCGACACGTTCCTGATGATGTTCACCTTCCAGCGCGCCTGCGATATCCAGGTGCTGGCGCAAAATGGCGCGGCCGAATTGATTAGCATCGAGCCGCAGATTCTTGCGGGCGCCAAGGCCATGGTGGCGGCTGTCACAAAGAGTGCCCAAGGTATGGGGGGCGCGCTGGCCTGGCCGGCGCTGCTGCGTAAATTGGACCTGCAAGATCCCGGGTATAAAAGCTGATGCCACTCGCCGAAATCCCGCTCAGAGCCTGGCGCAAACGTAGCCAGGAATTCATCTTCCGTGGCCGTAAGATCCGTTACTGGGTGGCCGGGCAGGGCGAACCGCTGCTGTTGATTCATGGTTTCCCCACCGCCAGTTGGGACTGGCACTACCTGTGGCAGCCGCTGGCCCAGCGCAACCTGGTGATCGCGTGCGACATGCTGGGGTTCGGCGAATCGGCCAAGCCGCTGGACCACGACTATTGCCTGCTGGAACAAGCCGATCTGCAACAGGCGTTGCTCGACTACCTGCGCGTGGAGCAGCCGGTGCACGTGTTGGCCCACGACTACGGCGACAGCGTCGCCCAGGAACTGCTCGCCCGCCATTACGAAGGCCGGTTTCAGATGGCCAGCTGCGTGTTCCTCAATGGCGGGCTATTTCCGGAAACCCATCGCCCGGCGCTTGTGCAGAAGCTACTGCTCAGCCCGCTCGGCTGGATGATCGGCCGCGCGTTTGGGCGCAATGCCTTGTCGAACAGTTTCAGCCAGATTTTCGGCCCGACTACGCGGCCCAGTGAAAGCGCGCTGGATGATTTCTGGAGCCTGATCAATTGCAATGACGGTACGCGCATCCTGCACAAACTGATCGCCTACATTCCCCAGCGCCGTCGATTGCGCGAGCGCTGGGTGGATGCGATGCAGCGTGGCGAAGTGCCTTTGCGTGTGATCGATGGCGAAGTCGACCCGATCTCCGGCGCGCACATGGTGGAGCGTTATCACCAGTTGGTGCCGCACGCTGACACGGTGTCGCTGGCCAATATCGGCCATTACCCGCAGATTGAAGCGCCGGTGCTGGTGCTCAAGCATTACCTGGCGTTTCGCGAGCAGATGGGCCAGCCGGCGCCGCGCGTAGCCTATTCCTGAGCTGCTCATGGGGCTTCCTGTGGCGAGCGGGTTTGTTGTGGCAAGCGGGCTTGTTGTGGCGAGCGGGCTTGCCCCGCGTTGGGTGGCGAAGCCGCCCCAGCAAAATCACCGCAAAGTGTCAGGTATATCGCGGTGGCAGGTTTTAGGGCCGCTTCGCGCCCCAGCGCGGGGCAAGCCCGCTCGCCACTGAGAAGGTGGTGGATCATCCCGCTGCCTTATCGCGCACCATTCAGCCTCGGCCGACTTTATTGTGACCAGAGGCTGTGTGCCTGACACTCAAGCTATTCCCATTGTGGCCAGCGGAGTTCGGTATGAGTGAGTCAGTGCAGTTCCAGGATAAGGTCGTGATCGTCACCGGTGCCGGCGGTGGGTTGGGCCGGGCGCATGCGCTGCTGTTCGCCCGGCACGGTGCCAAAGTGCTGGTCAATGACCTCGGCGGTTCTACCCAGGGCGAAGGCGCCAATGCCTCGGCCGCCGACCGCGTGGTCGCCGAGATCCGCGAGGCGGGCGGCATTGCCGAAGCCAACCATGACTCCGTCACCGACGGTGACAAAATCGTGCAGCACGCGCTCGACGTGTTCGGTCGCATCGATGTGGTGGTGAACAACGCCGGCATCCTGCGCGACAAGACCTTCCACAAAATGGACGACAGCGACTGGGACCTGGTTTACCGGGTGCATGTCGAAGGCGCCTACAAAGTCACCCGCGCCGCCTGGCCGCATTTGCGCGAGCAGGGTTATGGCCGGGTGATCTTTACCGCGTCCACCTCGGGCATCTACGGCAACTTCGGCCAATCCAACTACGGCATGGCCAAGCTGGGTTTGTATGGCTTGACCCGCACCCTGGCACTGGAAGGGCGCAAGAACAACATCCTGGTCAACGCCATCGCCCCCACCGGCGGCACGCGTATGACCGAAGGCCTGATTCCGCCGCAAGTGTTCGAGCGCCTCAAGCCGGAGCTGGTCAGCCCGTTGGTGGTGTACCTGGGCAGCGAAGCGTGCCAGGAAACGGCGGGGTTGTTTGAAGTGGGCGGCGGCTGGATCGGCAAGACCCGTTGGGAGCGCAGCCTGGGTGTGGGGTTTGACCCCGAAGCCGGGTTTTCACCGGATGATGTGGCGGCGCACTGGGCGCAGATTTGCGACTTTGAAGGCGCGGCTCATCCCAAGGACAATATCGAGGCATTGAAGGAGATGATGGCCAACTTGCAGAAGTTCAGCCTCTGATCGTTGCTTGAACATGATTGAATCTGACGGGGCGCTGATAGCGCCCCGTTTTATTGCAGGCATAAAAAAGGCCGCTGCAAAGGCAGCGGCCGAAGTAAGACGTTGGATCAAGGAGCGACAAATCAACGTCAGTGAACAGCGGTAATAGATTGATACAACGGGTCAATCTATTGGAATCAGACTTTTCCTGCTTTTACACAAGCGGGCTGTTTGCCCTGAAAGCCCGCTAAGAATAGTCGTCTGTAACAAAATGAGTAATAGCGGTTCAGGACAAGGACTGTTACCAAATCAGTAACGATCGTTCTTGCGTTCCGCGTGGAAATGCAGACGGTGACGGGCTTCAGAGGGACGCGGAGCGTCCCTGGAGGCATTCCCACGCGGAGCGTGGGAATGATCATCGCCCTATCTATCTTTTTGATAACCCGTCATCTATCCAATCCATAGCCGTGCGCAAACCCCGGCCAGAGCGCCTGTTAATCCTTTCGAGCGACACTGCGAATACCCCTTTGGTGCGCTTATCGCTCCTGACGAGCGGCAGTAGGGTGGGGCCTTCTGTCACTCACCGGGGAAGACGCATGACAAAAACAACAATGCGCGCCATCTTCACGCCACAGGCGCTGGCTGCGGCGGTTGCTCTGGGCTGCTGCGCCCAGGCACAGGCTGTTTCGTTCAACATTGGCGAGATCGAAGGGCAATTCGATTCCTCGCTGTCGGTGGGCGCCAGTTGGGGCATGCGCGATGCCGACAAGAAGCTGGTGGGCGTGCCCAATGGCGGCACGGGGCAGGCGTCTACCGGTGATGACGGGCGGCTGAATTTCAAGAAGGGCGAGACCTTCTCCAAGATCTTCAAGGGCATCCACGACCTGGAGCTCAAATACGGCGACAGCGGCGTATTCGTGCGCGGCAAATACTGGTACGACTTCGAACTGCAGGACGAAGAACGCGAGTTCAAACAGATCAGCAACCACCATCGCGACGAAGGCGCGCGCTCTTCCGGCTATGAGCTGCTCGACGCCTTCGTCTATCACAACTATTCGATTGGCGACCTGCCCGGCAACGTGCGCGTCGGCAAGCAAGTGGTGAGTTGGGGCGAGAGTACGTTCATCGGCAACTCGATCAACAGCATCAACCCCATCGACGTGTCGGCCTTCCGCCGTCCAGGTGCGGAGATCAAGGAAGGCCTGATTCCGGTGAACATGCTGTTTGCCTCCCAGAGCCTCACCAATCAGCTTTCGGTTGAAGGTTTCTACCAACTGAACTGGGAAAACACCGTGGTGGATAACTGCGGCACCTTCTTTGGTAACGACGTGGTCGCCCATGGCTGCAACAGCAACTACACCGTCGGCAGCCCGGCGATTGCGCCGTTGCAACCGGTGGCCGCAGCGTTCGGCCAGGGCTTTCAAGTCACGCGCGAAGGCGTGGTGGTGCAGCGCGCCAAGGACCGCGAGGCCCGCGATGGCGGCCAGTTCGGTGCGGCCTTGCGCTGGCTCGGCGATGACACCGAGTACGGCCTGTACTTCATGAACTACCACAGCCGCACGCCGACCGTGGGCACGCTGACCGCCAACACCAACCTGGCGACCATCGGCCGAATTGCGGCCACCGCCAATGCCATCGCACCTGGCAGCGGCTCGGGCCTGGCCCAGAGCACCATGCTCGGGCGTGGCCAGTATTACCTCGATTACCCGGAAGACATTCGCCTTTACGGCGCCAGTTTTTCCACCACTTTGCCCACCGGCACCGCCTGGACCGGCGAAATCAGCTATCGCCCGAACGCGCCAGTGCAACTCAACACCACCGACCTGACCCTGGCGCTGGTCAACCCGATCGCCGGCCAAACCGCCTCGCCGATCCGCAGCTCGTTCGGCTCGGATAACGCCGGTTATCGCCGCAAGGAAATCACCCAGATCCAGAGCACCATGACCCAGTTCTTCGACCAGGTGCTGGGCGCCGAACGCCTGACCTTGGTGGGCGAGGCGGCGTTCGTGCACGTCGGCGGGCTGGAGGCCAAAACCAAACTGCGCTACGGCCGTGACTCGGTGTACGGCGCCTATGGTTTCCAAGGCGACACCGATGGCTTTGTCACCGCCAACTCCTGGGGTTATCGCGCCCGCGCCATCCTCGACTACAACAACGTGTTTGCCGGGGTGAACCTCAAGCCCAACCTGTCCTGGTCCCATGACGTCAGCGGTTACGGACCCAACGGGATTTTCAACGAAGGCGCCAAGGCGATCAGCGTCGGCGTGGACGCGGACTACCGCAACACCTACACCGCCAGCCTTAGCTACACCGACTTTTTCGGCGGCGACTACAACACCCTCACCGACCGCGACTTTATCGCCCTCAGCTTCGGCGTGAACTTCTGATCAGGTTTAAGGAAGGACAACAACCTATGCGTAAGATATTTGCAGTGATGGCCCTGAGTCTGCTGGCCGCCCACGTGATGGCGGCGGTGTCGCCTGAAGAAGCCGCCAAGCTCGGTACCAGCCTCACGCCGGTCGGCGCCGAAAAAGCCGGCAACGCCGACGGCTCGATCCCGGCCTGGACCGGCGGCATCCCCAAAAACGCTGGCGTGGTGGACAGCAAGGGCTTTCTGGCCGACCCGTTTGCCAACGAAAAACCGCTGTTCGTGATCACCGCCGCCACGGTCGACAAATACAAAGACAAACTCTCCGACGGCCAGGTGGCGATGTTCAAGCGCTACCCCGAGACCTACAAGATCCCGGTGTACCCGACCCACCGCACGGTTAACCTGCCGCCGGACATCTACGAGTCGATCAAGCGCAGTGCGCTTAATGTGCACGCGATCAACGACGGCAATGGCCTGGAAAACTTCACCGGCAACCGCTACTACGCCTTCCCGATTCCGAAGAATGGCGTGGAGGTGCTGTGGAACCACATCACCCGTTACCACGGCGGCAACCTCAAGCGCATCATCACCCAGGCCACCCCGCAAACGAATGGCAGCTACACGCCGATCCGCTTCGAAGAAGAAGTGGCGGTGCCTCAAGCCATCCCGGATATCGACCAGGCCAAGGCGGCCAACGTGCTGAGCTTCTTCAAGCAATCGGTGACTGCCCCGGCACGCCTGGCGGGCAACGTGCTGCTGGTGCATGAAACCCTCGACCAGGTGAAGGAGCCGCGCCTGGCCTGGATCTACAACGCCGGTCAGCGCCGTGTGCGCCGCGCGCCGCAAGTGTCTTACGACGGCCCGGGCACCGCCTCCGACGGCCTGCGCACCACTGACAACTTCGACATGTTCTCCGGTGCCCCCGACCGCTACGACTGGAAGCTGGTGGGCAAAAAAGAGATGTACATCCCCTACAACAGCTACAAGCTCGATTCGCCGACCCTCAAGTACGACGACATCATCAAGGCCGGGCATATCAATCAGGACCTGACCCGTTATGAGCTGCACCGGGTGTGGGAAGTGGTCGGCACCGTCAAGCCGAGCGAGCGGCACATCTACGCCAAGCGCCACATGTACATCGACGAAGACAGCTGGCAAGTCGCGCTGGTGGATCACTACGACGGCCGTGGCCAACTGTGGCGTGTCGCCGAAGGCCATGCGCAGTTCTACTACGACCACCAAGTGCCGGCCTACACCGTGGAAACGCTGTACGACATCATCGCCGGGCGCTACATCGCGCTGGGGATGAAGAACGAGGAAAAACACAGTTTCGTGTTCGGCTTTGCGGCCAAGGCGGCGGACTACACCCCGGCGGCGTTGAGGTCTGAGGGCGTGCGCTGATCTTCAATTGAAATGCAATCACCTGTGGGAGCTGGCTTGCCTGCGATGGCGGTACACCTGCCACAGGTGGGCTGGCTGACCCACCGCCATCGCAGGCAAGCCAGCTCCTACATTGACCGGGTTCCACTTTTTGGTGGAGTGGAATCCCGGCTTTTTTATGCCTGCCAATCACCCCGCTGAATACTTCTTCAACAACCGCCGACCACAGGACTAGGGTAGGCGCCAGGTTGCATAACAATAAAAAGCAGGATGCAGCAATGACCGCCATGACACGCTGCCTGGACCGTCCTGGATTCATGCCACGGCTGTCCGCCCACCACCTGTTACGCCCGCGCTTGGCCGAGCCTTTGCTCGCGGCGCAGGTCAGGGTGAAGTTGCTCTGCGCGCCGGGCGGCAGCGGCAAGAGCGCGTTGCTCGCCGAGTGTGCGTTGCAGGCGCCGGTGGAGTGCCAAGTGTATTGGCTGGCGCTCAATGGCGCCGTGCTCAGCGCCGATGCATTCTGCGCCCGGCTGGCGCAAAACCTTGGCCTGGCGTTTATCGACGAAGCCACCTTGCTGCTCGACCTCAGCCGCTGGCAAACCACGGCGTGGATATTCCTTGATGATTTCTGTCGCCTGCCCGCCCCCGAACTGGACGCCTTGCTCGACCGTTTGCTCACCGCCGCCAGCCCGACGCTGACCTGGTGGCTGGGCACGCGGCGGCGCCCGCTGTGCAACTGGCCGCGCCTGCTGCTCGACGATGAGTTATTGGCGTGCAGTGAGTTGATGTTCAGCCCTGCGGAAATCCAGCAGTTGCTCGGCCCCGCGCAAAGCGTCGACAGCGTGATGCAATTCAGCGGCGGCTGGTGCGCGGGCGTGCGCATCGCTTTGCTGGGCGACGGTCACCCGGACAAGACCCTGCTCGACTACCTTCAACACGAACTCTTCAGCACCTTGCCCGCCGAACTGGCCGAGGCCTGGCGCGTATTGGCGCATTTGCCGCGGTTCAATCCGAGCCTGTGTGAGCACCTGTTCGGCGCTGGCGACGGCGATCAGTACCTGCGCGATTTGCAGGCGCTCGGTGCGTTTATCCAGCCGTGGGAAGACACCACCGATTGGCTGCAGGTGTTCCCGCCCGTGGCGCAGTTAATCCGCGATGAGCCTTGGCCGGCCAAGCGCGGCTGGCACCGCCGAGCCTGCCAATGGTTCACCACACAAGAGGACTGGCAGGCCGCCTTCGAACAGGCGCTGCTGGCCGAAGCCTATGAAGTGGCGGTGAGCCTGCTGCAACACTTCAGTTTTGAAGACCTGTTCCGCCAGCAGAACGCGGTGCTGCTGTTACGTCTGCATGAGCAGCATGGCGATGAGTTGATGCTCGGCTCGGCGCAACTGGTCGGCTTGGTCACGGCGGCATTGCTGTTTGCCGGGCGCTTCGACCAGGCGGGCGTGTGTATCGACCAACTGGCCCGGTTCGCGCCGCAACCGACGGCGGCGCAACAGCGTTATCTGCTGGCGCGCTGGCAGGCGCAATGGGGCTGGCTGTTGCATTTGAGCGGCGATGCCGAGCGTTCCCGCGAGCATTTCCTGGAGGCGCTGCAAGCCTTGCCCGACAGCGCCTGGACCTCGCGCCTGATGTGCCTGTCGGGCCTGACTCAGCAAGCCTTGCTGCGCGGTGAACTGGATGTGGGCCAAGCCTTGAATCGCGAAGCCCTGTGCCTGGCCCGCGCCCATGGCTCGTTAGTGCTTGAGGCGTTGCTGGAGCTGGATCACGCGCAATTGCTGGAGCAACGCGGCGCGCCGTATCGGGCGCAAAGCCTGCTGGAAAATGTGCAGGCGATGCTGGTTCGCCAGCGACTCAAGGCCGGGCCTTTGGCGGGGCGGATCTCGTTGCGGCGTGGGCACCTGGCGTTGCGCCAGGGGCAGGACAGCCTGGCCGCCGAATGCTTCGAGGCCGGTTTGACGATGTGCCTGCACAGCCAGGACAAGCGCGTGTTGTATGGGTTTCTCGGCCTGGCGCTGCTGGCGGCAAACCGTGGGGATTACGCCCAGGCCTTTATTCAACTGCGCGAGGCCGAGCGCTTGATGCAGCAACGCCACGTCCCGGACACGGTGTATCGCGCGGTGCTGCTGTTGGTCAGTGGGCACTTCTGGTTGCAGCAGGGCCGCGCCGAATTGACCCTGGAAGCGGTACGTCGGGTGCTGCGTCACTTTCGCGGGCCTTGTGCCAAGCAAGCACCGCCGGCCACATTGGAGCTGATCCCGCGCCTGGAGTATTTGCTGGTGCTGGCCGAGGTGAAGTTGGGCTGTGCCGAGCAGCCTATTGAGCGGCTGAAGGCCTTGCTCGACACCACCCGGCAACGCGGCATGCTTTGCCTGGAAACTGAATTGCAGTTGGTGCTGGGCGAGGTCGCCTGGCAACTGGGGGATCCGGCGTTGGCCCGTCGCGCGCTGCAAGCGGGTTTGGAGCTGGCGGGGCGCTGTCAGGTGCAGCAGGCGATTCGTGAGCTGCGTTTGCGCTCGCCGGGGTTGTTGAGTGAGTTGGGCCTGGAGGCGCAAACGTCGTCCACCGGGGCGGTGGAGAACCCGTTGAGCCAGCGTGAGTTGGAAGTGTTGCAGTTGATCGCCCTGGGTAACTCCAATCTGGAAATTGCGGATCGGCTGTTTATTTCGTTGCACACGGTCAAGACTCATGCGCGGCGTATACACAGCAAGCTCGGTGTGGAGCGGCGCACGCAGGCGGTGGCGAAGGCCAAGACGTTGGGGTTGATGGGGTAGCCATAAAACCCGCTTAAGGGCAAAACCTGTGGGAGCGGGCTTGCCCGCGATAGCGGTGGGTCAGTCAATATCAATGTTTGCTGGGCTGACGTCTTCGCGGGCAAGCCCGCTCCCACATGGATCTTCCACATGGATCTTCCACACTGATCTTCCACATTGGTCTCCCACATTGGTCTCCCACATTGATTTTCCATATTGGTCTTCTACATTGAACTTCCACATTTGATCTTTGTTGGCTTGAGGTTGTGCGCTAGGTGCAGAAGGCTTGGCGGTATTCGCCTGGGGTTGCGCCCATGGCTTGGCGGAAGCGTTGGCTGAAGTGGCTGGCGCTGGAGAAGCCGCACAGCCAGGCGATTTCAGCCAGGGGCAGGGCGCCGCTGCGCAGCAAGGTTTGTGCGCGCGCCAGGCGCCGTGCCAGCAGGTATTGATGGGGCGGCAGGCCGAAGCTTTGGCGGAACATCCGCGCGAAATGGTATTCGGACAACGCGCACATTCCGGCCAGTTGCCCCAGGCTGATCGGGTCTTCCAGGTGGTGGTCGATGTAGTCGACCAACAGCCGTCGCTGATGCGCGGCCAGCCCGCCTTTCAAACGCAGCCCGTCGCGAGCGCCCACTTGGCTGAGCAAGGTGTGGCTGAGCATTTCATGCGCCAGGCTGCTGGTCAGCAGGCGCTCGGCGGGCTCGTGCCAGTTGAGGGCGATCAGCTGGTGAAAGCGCCGGGCCTGGCTGGCGTCTTCAAGAAAGGTGCTTTCGCGCAATTGCAGTTCGCGCGGTTCGCGGTCGAGCAAGGTGACGCAGCCGAGGGCGAATTGCTCCGGGCTGAAATACACGTGGGCCAGGCGAATCTCGCCGTTGATCACCCACGCCGACTGGTGCTCGGCCGGCAGGATGCACAGTTTATCGGGGCCGCCCTTGGTGCCGGGCTGGTCGCGGCGAAACGTGCCGGTGCCGCCACCGATGTAGCAGGACAACGTGTGGTGGGTGGGCGCCTGGTAATCCTGGGCGTCGTGATGATTGCTCCACAAAGCTGCGGACAAGCCGTCACCCAGCTCGGCGCAGGCTTCAAGGCGTGCGTTGGGCGAGCGGTTAAGGGCTTGAAAGACTTGCAGCGATTCCAGCTCTGGCATGGTTGTTCTCTCCGACGCCTTGCATCCTACTCCGCGTCGCCGTTGCTGTGATCCCGGCACCCGACAAAAGCGCAAGAATATGCAAGAGCGCTCCCGGGGCGGCGGGCGACACTGTGGCTCAACCACCGGAGCCCACCATGAACCTTTTCCTGTATTTACTCACCGTGCTCATCTGGGGCACCACCTGGATTGCCCTTAAGTGGCAGCTGGGCGTCGTGGCCATTCCTGTGTCGATCGTCTATCGCTTTGGCCTGGCGGCGTTGGTGCTGTTTGCGCTGTTGCTGCTCAGCCGCAGGTTGCAGGTGATGAACCGGCGCGGGCACCTGATCTGCCTGGCCCAGGGCTTGTGCCTGTTCTGCGTCAACTTCATGTGCTTTCTGACGGCCAGCCAGTGGATCCCCAGCGGTTTGGTGGCGGTGGTGTTTTCCACGGCCACGCTGTGGAATGCCCTGAATGCGCGGGTGTTTTTTGGCCAGCGGGTGGCGCGTAACGTGTTGATGGGCGGCGCGCTGGGGCTGCTGGGGTTGGGCTTTTTGTTCTGGCCTGAGTTGGTCGGGCATACCGCCAGCCCGCAGACCTTGCTGGGCCTGGGCTTGGCGCTGTTGGGGACGATGTGTTTTTCGGCCGGCAACATGCTCTCCAGTTTGCAGCAGAAGGCGGGGCTCAAGCCCTTGACCACCAATGCCTGGGGCATGGCATATGGCTCGGTGATGCTGGCGACTTATTGCGCGGTGCGTGGGATTCCCTTCGACATGGATTGGAGCGCGCGGTATGTCGGGGCGCTGTGGTACCTGGTGATTCCGGGGTCGGTGATTGGGTTTACCGCGTACCTGACGCTGGTGGGGCGTATGGGGCCGGAGCGCGCGGCGTATTGCACGGTGCTGTTTCCGGTGGTGGCGCTGAATGTGTCGGCGTTTGCCGAGGGGTATCAGTGGACGGCGCCAGCGTTGATGGGGTTGGTGTTGGTGATGTTGGGGAATGTGTTGGTGTTTAGGAAGGCTAGGCCGAGCCAGCCTGTGAATCCGGTTTTTAAGGTAAAGCAGATCTAATGTGGGAGCTGGCTTGCCTGCGATGGCGGTGTGTCAGTTGGTTCGATTTTAACTGGTACACCGCTTTCGCAGGCAAGCCAGCTCCCACCTTGACCGAGTTGACTCCCACAGTGGCTGAGTTGCTCCCACATTTGTCTGGGTTATTTGAGGCCGAGGCGTTTGGCCATTCGGCCCAGGTTGGCGCGGTCGAGGCCGAGTTCGCGGGCGGCGCTGGCCCAGTTGTGCTGGTGGCGCTCCAGGCAGGCGCTGATGATTTGGCGTTGATAGTGTTCGGTGGCCTGGCGCAGGTCGCCGGTGGCGACGGCGGCGGTGTCGGCCTGTGCTTCGATCACCGGCGAGGCGCTGACGTCGGGCAAGTCGAGGTCCTGGGCACTGAGGCTCAAAATCTTCGGACGTTCGCGACAGTTTCCCAGTGCTTTTAGCGCGCTGCGTCCGACCAAATGTTCCAGCTCGCGCACATTGCCCGGCCAGTTGTAGGCCAACAGCGCCGCCTGGGCATCGCTGGTCAGGCGCAGGCTGCCCAGGCCCATGCGTGAGCGGTTCTGTTCGAGGAAAAAACCCGCCAGCAACAACACATCGCGACCGCGTTCACGCAGCGCCGGCACTTGCAGCGGATACACGCTCAAACGGTGATAGAAGTCGGCGCGGTAGCGGCCATTGCGCACTTCTTCGGCCAGGTCGCGGTTGGTCGCGGCGATCAGGCGCACGTCCACTTGGTGTTCCTTGTCCGAACCCAGGCGCTGTAACTGGCCGCTTTGCAGCACGCGCAGCAGCTTGGCCTGCACGGTCAGCGACAACTCGCCCACTTCATCCAGGAACAGAGTGCCGCCATTGGCCAGCTCGAACTTGCCACGGCGCTCGTTCAACGCGCCGGTAAAGGCCCCGCGCACATGCCCGAACAGCTCGCTCTCCACCAGGGTTTCCGGGAGTGCGGCGCAGTTGAGGCTGATCAAGGGCTTGTCCGCGCGGTCCGATGCCGCGTGGATAGCCTGGGCCACCAGCTCTTTGCCCACGCCGGTTTCGCCGGTGATCAACACGGTCAGGTCACTGCCGCCCACCAGTTTGATTTCCTCGACCAAGTGCTTGTGTGCCTTGCTCTGGCCGATCATTTCCTTGTGCTGCTGGCCGCTGGCCTGGCGGTAGATCTCGGCGCGCTGATGCTCATCTTCGGCGCGCAACGCCAGGCGCTCGATGCGTTCAGCGACGTTGACCGTGGCCGCAGCCAAGCTGGCGAAGGCTTGCAGGGCATCCAGTTCGACGCGCTCGAAACGCTCGGTGTCGAGGGCGTCGAGGGTCAGCAGGCCCCAGGGTTTGTCTTCGATAAACAGCGGGCAGCCCATGCAGTCATGCACCTCCAGGTGCCCATGCAGGCCATCAACCAGGCCGTCGTAGGGGTCGGGCAGTTCGCTGTCGCTGTCAAAACGGGTTGGGCCCGGGCTGCTCAGCAGCACGCCGAAGCGCGGGTGCTCGCTGACCTTGAAGCGCCGGCCAAGGGTGTCGGCGCTCAAGCCATCCACCGCCAGTGGCACCAGCCATTCACCGTCCAGGCGCAACAACGCGGCGGCGTCGCACGGCAGCAGGGCGCGCATGGCTTGCAGCAGCCGCCGGTAGCGCTCGCCTTCGGGCAGCTCGCGGGACAGGTCGGCGACCAGCGGCAGCAGGGTGGTGAGCAGGGATTGTGCAGTCATATTGACTCCTTATAGTCCTAATGACTATATCGCGTAGGAAGTCATATTGACTAGGTAATACTCAAGTCATTGAAAAATAACGATTTATAAATTGGCACGAATACTGAGTAGAGAAGGGCAATCAGTAAAAAGACTCAGGAGTCTGCCATGCTTAGTGCCCAAGACCGTGCCATCGTCAAATCCACTGTGCCCCTGCTGGAAAGCGGCGGTGAAGCCCTGATCACGCATTTCTACCGCATGATGCTCAGCGAGTACCCCGAGGTTCGCCCGCTGTTCAACCAGGCCCACCAAGCCAGCGGCGACCAGCCCCGCGCCCTGGCCAACGGCGTGCTGATGTACGCGCGGCATATCGACCAGCTCGACCAGTTGGGCGACCTAGTGGCCAAGATCATCAACAAGCACGTGGCGTTGCAGATCCTGCCGGAGCACTACCCGATTGTGGGCGCGTGCCTGCTGCGTGCCATCTCTGAAGTGCTGGGCAGCGAGATCGCCACGCCTGAGGTGATGAGTGCCTGGGGTGCGGCCTACGGCCAACTGGCCGACATCCTGATCGGCGCCGAAGCCGCGATCTACGACGAAAAGGCCCAGGCCCCAGGCGGCTGGCGCGGGGCGCGGCCGTTCCTGTTGGTGAAACGCGTGGAGGAGAGCGACGAAATCATCTCGTTCTACTTCGCCCCGGTGGATAACGGCCCGATCCTGGCCGCCGCGCCTGGCCAGTACATCGGCATGAAGCTGGTGCTGGAGGGCGAGGAGGTGCGCCGCAACTATTCCCTGTCCGCCTTGAGTGACGCGGGCGTGTACCGCATCAGCGTCAAGCGCGAGGCGGGTGGGCGAGTGTCCAACTACCTGCATGACCAGATGCACGTCGGCGCCACCCTTGACCTGTTCCCGCCATCCGGCGAGTTCACCCTGGCGGCCAGCGACAAACCGCTGGTGCTGATCAGCGGCGGGGTGGGCATCACACCGACTTTGCCGATGCTCGAAGCAGCCCTGGCCACCGAGCGCCCGGTGCACTTTATCCACTGCGCGCGTAACGGCGGCGTGCATGCGTTCCGTGACTGGGTGGACACCCTGGCGGCCAGGCACCCGCAGCTCAAGCGCTTCTACTGCTACGCCGAAGACGATGGCGTGAGCCCTGCGGCGGACAAGGTTGGGATGCTGAGCCAGGAGCAACTGGCCGCCTGGTTGCCCGAACAGCGCGACCTGGACGCCTACTTCCTCGGCCCTAAAGGCTTCATGGCCGCCATCAAGCGCCACCTGAAGGCTTTGGGCGTCCCTGATAACCAGGCGCGCTACGAATTCTTCGGCCCCGCATCGGCCCTGGAATAACCGTCCCAGGCACAACACTGTTCAAAATGTGGGAGCGGGCTTGCTCGCGAAAGCGGTGGATCAGTCACTTAATAAGTCGACTGAAACACCGCCTTCGCGAGCAAGCCCGCTCCCACATTTGTTTCTCTATTCCTCCAGATTAATCCGCCGTTAACCCCCCAATGTTTTAACCATCCCCTGTGTGTAAACTTGCGCCCATCAGGCACAACCATAATCAGGCAAAGGGAAACGGGGATGAGTGACGAATTGCGTTTAGGCAGGGAGCGGCGCTTTCTGGTGTTGCTGGGCATCATCTGCCTGGCGCTGATCGGCGGTGCGCTGTACATGCAAGTGGTGCTGGGCGAGGCGCCGTGCCCGCTGTGCATCCTGCAACGGTATGCGTTGCTGTTGATCGCGGTCTTCGCCTTCATCGGCGCTGCCATGCGCACCAAAGGCGCGGTCACCCTGTTTGAAGGGCTGGTGGTCCTCAGTGCCCTGGGCGGCGTGGCGGCGGCGGGTCATCACGTGTACACCCAGTTCTTCCCCGAGGTCAGCTGCGGCATCGACGTGCTGCAACCGATCGTCGATGAGTTGCCACTGGCCAAGGTGTTCCCGCTGGGCTTCCAAGTGGACGGCTTCTGCAGCACGCCGTATCCGCCGATCCTGGGCTTGTCCCTGGCGCAATGGGCGCTCGTGGCGTTCGTGCTGACAGTGATCCTGGTGCCACTGGGCATCTATCGGAATCGCCAACGCAAGGCCTGACCCGACTCACTGAAACGCCCCGTTCTTCATTCAAGGAAGGACGGGGCGTTTTTGTAGGTAGGGATTTGTGAAAGGGGCGTGACGAAGGACAAGATCAGGTGCGCGCAGCGTGCGACATGTTGTCACACGGACACTGTCGCAGGACGTTTCTGACGCAGCGAGCCACCGCTTAAATTTGCATAAAACCGCCAAGATGTGCTGTCAGTTCGTCGTTTGAGCGATGCCACGAATGTCGCGCAGTTCGAGCCAATCGGTGATGTCCGAATGCCTTGTTTTATGGGGACTTGGATCCGTTTTGCATGCCCTTACAAGCTGTAAGGGCTGTGGTGCTTTACGCAATAACACGGCAATTTTTGTGGTTTTTGTTGAGAATCGAACACGATAAGATCCCGAACCTTTGCAAGATTGGTGAAGGATTGTTGCTGGAATCGATAAAAATTATTTCTTTATAAGACATGGTTTATACATCGCTAGCTAACTACAATCGCCCGCACTGAATGTCCGGTGCTGTTCAATATTTGAGCATTGGAGCGGTCGAGGGGCAGATGGATGGCTCTGTGCGACCCCAGGTTCCGGCAAGCCTTTCAACTATCCGCACCAAATGGAATTGGTCTGTAACAAGGCCTTTAACCACGAAATCGAATAAGAACTCACCGCAGGTCCGTGAAACGTCCATTTATGGCGTGCCGGGCAGGCTCTTATTCAATCGAAGAGAAATGCCAACCCTTGGCAGGGTGAAGTGTTGGCGATCAAAACCCAACTGCATTGCGCAAGCTGCTTTAGAGGTCGTGAGATGAGTAAAAACAGGTACCCCCGATTACTAGGCTTTTTGCCGCTGCTTGGCATGCTGTTAATGCTGGGAGGCTGCAAGTGGACCTTGCTCGACCCAAAAGGACAGGTCGGTCTGGATGAACGAAACCTGATCATCACCGCCACCCTGCTGATGCTGCTGGTCGTGGTCCCCGTGATCATCATGACCTTCGCCTTCGCCTGGAAATACCGCGCGTCGAACACCAGCGCCACCTACGCGCCGAAGTGGTCGCACTCCACCAAGATCGAAGTTGCAGTCTGGCTGGTGCCGATCCTCATCATCATTGCCCTGGGTTATGTGACCTACAAGTCCACCCACGCTCTGGACCCGTACCGTCCGCTGGAATCCGACGTCAAGCCGATCAACATCGAAGTGGTCGCGCTGGACTGGAAGTGGCTGTTCATCTACCCGGACCTGGGTATCGCCACTGTGAACGAAATCCAGTTCCCGGAGCACACTCCGCTGAACTTCAAGATCACCTCCGACGCCGTGATGAACTCGTTCTTCATCCCTGCTCTGGGCGGCCAGATCTACGCGATGGCAGGCATGCAGACCAAGCTGCACCTGATCGCCAACCAGAAAGCTGAAATGGAAGGCATCTCCGCCAACTACAGCGGCGCTGGCTTCACCGGCATGAAATTCAAAGCGATCTCGACGAGCCAGGAAGATTTCGACGCCTGGGTCGCCAAAGTCAAGGCCGCACCTAAACAGCTTGATCAAGCTGAATACGACGCCCTTGCCAAACCAAGCCAGAACAACCCAGTCGCTCTGTACTCCACGTACACGCCGGACCTGTTTCAGAAAATCGTCGACAAGTACGAAGGTATGAAGCCAGGCAAACCGGTCAAGCACGAGAAGAAAGAAGTGGCCGTGGTTGAAGGTTCTGACACGGGCTCGCATTCAACTGCTGGGGCAGAGGAGTAAACGATGTTTGGTAAATTAAGTTGGGATGCGGTCCCGTTCCACGAGCCGATCGTAATGGTGACCATCGCCATGATCGCGCTGGGTGGTCTGGCA
The DNA here is from genome assembly GCF_022662395.1 of Pseudomonas sp. MONT-RG-20F-20-E-7-02. NCBI lineage: Bacteria > Pseudomonadati > Pseudomonadota > Gammaproteobacteria > Pseudomonadales > Pseudomonadaceae > Pseudomonas > Pseudomonas sp. MONT-RG-20F-20-E-7-02. The sequence continues at coordinate 391,748 of NZ_JAKNQN010000006.1, read as the reverse complement.
CTGTTTGCTGCAATTACGTATTTCAAGAAGTGGACCTACCTGTGGACCGAGTGGTTGACGTCTGTCGACCACAAGAAAATCGGTGTCATGTACGTCATCGTTGCCATGGTCATGCTGCTGCGTGGTTTTGCCGACGCCATCATGATGCGTACCCAGTTGGCCATGGCCACCGAGGGTTCGCCTGGCTACCTGCCGCCTGAACACTATGACCAGATCTTCACCGCTCACGGTGTGATCATGATCATCTTCATGGCGATGCCATTCTTCACCGGCTTGATGAACCTGGCCTTGCCGCTGCAGATCGGTGCGCGTGACGTTGCCTATCCGTTCCTGAACTCCTTGAGCTTCTGGCTGCTGGTTTCCGGCGTGGTACTGATCAACCTGTCCCTGGGCGTCGGCGAATTCGCCAAGACCGGTTGGGTTGCGTATCCGCCGTTGTCGGGCATTCAGTACAGCCCTGGCGTGGGTGTGGATTACTACATCTGGGCGCTACAGTTATCAGGGCTCGGGACGACATTGACGGGGGTCAACTTCCTGGCCACCGTCCTGAAAATGCGCGCCCCTGGCATGAAACTGATGGACATGCCGATCTTCACCTGGACCTGCACCTGGGCCAACGTCCTGATCGTGGCTTCGTTCCCGATCCTGGCCGCTACCATGGCGCTGCTGTCGCTTGACCGTTACCTGGATTTCCACATTTTCACCAACGAACTTGGTGGCAATCCAATGATGTACGTGAACCTGTTCTGGGCATGGGGTCACCCTGAGGTGTACATCCTGATCCTGCCAGCGTTCGGTATCTTCTCTGAAGTGATCTCGACCTTTACCGGCAAGCGCCTGTTCGGTCACCACTCGATGGTTTACGCATCGGGCGCAATCTCGGTACTGGGCTTCATGGTGTGGCTGCACCACTTCTTCACCATGGGCTCGGGTGCCAGCGTCAACGCCTTCTTCGGCCTGGCGACCATGTTGATTTCCATCCCGACGGGGGTGAAGCTATTCAACTGGCTATTCACCATCTACCACGGCCGTCTGCGCATCACCAGCCAGGTTCTGTGGACCCTGGGTTTCATGGTGACCTTCGCTATCGGCGGCATGACCGGCGTACTGCTGGCCATTCCGGGTGCTGACTTCGTACTGCACAACAGCCTGTTCGTGATTGCTCACTTCCACAACGTGATCATCGGTGGTGCTGTATTCGGTTACATCGCTGGTTTCAGCTTCTACTTCCCGAAAGCGTTCGGCTTCAAGCTGCACGAAGGTTGGGGCAAGGCTGCATTCTGGTTCTGGATCTCGGGCTTCTTCGTCGCGTTCATGCCGCTCTACGCATTGGGCTTCATGGGCATGACCCGTCGTCTGAACGCCACCACCAACCCTGAGTGGGTGCCGTACCTGTACGTCGCCATGTTCGGTGCGTTGATGATCGCTGCCGGTATCGCCTGCCAGCTGATCCAGCTGTACGTGAGTATCCGTGACCGTAAGCAGAACGCTTGCGAATCCGGCGACCCATGGAATGGCCACACCCTGGAATGGTCGACTTCGTCGCCTCCGCCGTTCTACAACTTCGCTGTGATTCCTACTGCGAACACGATCGATGCGTTCACCGAAGCCAAGGAAGACGGTACTGCGTACCAGCAACCCAAGCACTACGAGCCGATCCACATGCCGAACAACACCGCCACTGGCGTGGTGATGGGCGCGCTGTTGACCGTGTTCGGTTTCGCGATGATCTGGCACATCTGGTGGCTGGCAATCGTGGGCCTGGTAGGCACCATCGGTTACTTCATCATTCACGCTGCCCGTGATGATCAAGGCTACATGGTGCCGGTCGAGACGATCGAGCGCATCGAAGCCGAGCAACACGCTCGCCTGGTAGCCGAGAAGAAAATCCCGGCCAACCGTGTAGAAACCTCGTTGGAACAGGCTTAAACCATGTCGAACTTAGTGACCAATGCTGGACACGCCCATGTCGATGACCATGGGCACGATGACCATCACCACGACTCGGGGCCAATGACCGTATTCGGTTTCTGGCTCTACCTGATGACCGACTGCATCTTGTTTGCGTCGATCTTCGCGGTGTACGCGGTACTGGTAAACAACGTAGCGGGTGGCCCGTCGGGCCACGACATCTTCGAACTGCCTTACGTGCTCGGCGAAACCGCCTTGCTGTTGTTCAGTTCGATCACCTACGGCTTCGCCATGCTGGCCTTCTACAAGGGCAGCAAGAAAGGCGTACTGAGCTGGTTGGCACTGACCTTCCTGTTCGGTCTGGGCTTCATCGGCATGGAGATCAACGAGTTCCACCTGCTGATCTCCGAAGGCTACGGCCCGCACCGTTCCGGCTTCCTGTCCGCGTTCTTCACGCTGGTAGGTACCCACGGTCTGCACGTATCTGCCGGCCTGCTGTGGATGGCGGTGATGATGTATCAGGTCAATAAACACGGCCTGACCAACACCAACAAGACTCGCCTGAGCTGCCTGAGCCTGTTCTGGCACTTCCTGGACGTGGTCTGGATCTGCGTCTTCACCGTTGTTTACCTGATGGGGACTCTGTAATGGCTAATGCACACTCCCATGACCATGACAGCCATGATGCGAGCCACGGCAGCGTTAAGTCGTACGCCATCGGCTTCATCCTGTCGGTAATCCTGACGCTCATCCCGTTCGGTCTGGTGATGTACCCGACCCTGCCGAAGTCGATCACCTTGATGATCGTTCTGGCATTCGCGGTGATTCAGGTTCTGGTTCACCTGGTGTACTTCCTGCACCTGGACCGTTCCAAAGAGCAGCGCGATAACGTGATTGCATTTGTGTTCGCAGGCCTTGTGATCCTGCTGCTGGTTGGTCTGTCGATCTGGATCATGTTCAGCATCCATACGTTCATGATGGCGAAGTGAGGTAAAACCCGATGTCGCTTAAGCACTTTATCCAAATCACCAAACCGGGGATCATTTTCGGTAACGTGCTTTCTGTGGCAGGCGGTTTTTTCCTGGCCTCCAAGGGACATGTCGATCTGGCCATTTTCCTGGCTGCAATGATCGGCACTTCCCTGGTGGTAGCTTCCGGTTGCGTGTTCAACAACTGCATCGACCGCGACATCGACATCAAGATGGAACGCACCAAGAACCGTGTGCTGGTCCAGGGCCTGATCTCCCTGAAACTGGCACTGCTGTTCGCGACCGTCCTGGGTGTTGCCGGCGTGGCATTGTTGTACAAGGTGGCCAACCCGCTGGCGGCGCTGTTTGCCGTGATCGGTTTTGTCATCTACGTCGGCCTCTACAGCCTGTACCTCAAGCGCAAGTCGGTTCACGGCACGCTGGTCGGCAGCCTGTCGGGTGCGATGCCACCGGTGATTGGTTATGTGGCTGTGACCAATAGCTTCGACATGGCCGCGCTGGTGCTGCTGGTGATGTTCAGCCTGTGGCAGATGCCGCACTCGTATGCCATCGCGATCTTCCGCTTCAATGACTACCTGGCTGCTTCGATTCCGGTTCTGCCGGTCAAACGTGGCATCCAGGTAGCCAAGAAACACATCCTGCTCTACATCCTGGCCTTCCTCGTGGCGACCTTGATGTTGACCTTCAGTGGCTACGCCGGCATGAGCTACCTCGCCGTCGCGGCGGCCATGGGCATGTACTGGTTGTACATGGCCTGGACCGGCTACAAGGCGGTGGACGACACCGTCTGGGCGCGCAAGCTGTTCGTGTTCTCGATCTTCACCATCACCGCGCTCAGCGTGATGATGTCCCTGGATTTCCAAGTGCCGAAAGAGCTGTTGCTGACCTACGCACACTGAGTCATCGAGCATTAAAAAACCCCGCCTTCGAAAGAAGCGCGGGGTTTTTTATGGCTGGGCCTTTAAACTATTCCCACATTTTTAACCTGCAGGAAGCAACGTAATGACTAAAAAAGCCGTGATGGTGTTCAGTGGCGGGCAGGACTCCACGACCTGTCTGATCCAGGCACTGCCGCTGTACGACGAAGTACACTGCATCACCTTCGACTATGGCCAGCGCCATGTGGCGGAAATCGAAGTGGCCCAGAAGCTCGCCAAGCAGTTGGGCGCCACCGTCCACAAAGTCATGGACGTGTCCTTGCTCAACGAGCTGGCCATCAGCAGCCTGACCCGCGACAACATTCCCGTACCGACCGTGGACAGCTCAGGTGGCAGCCTGCCAAGCACCTTTGTGCCGGGCCGCAATATCCTGTTCCTGACCCTGGCGTCGATCTACGCCTACCAGGTGAAGGCCGAAACCGTCATCACCGGCGTGTGCGAAACCGACTTCTCGGGCTACCCCGACTGCCGCGACGAATTCGTCAAAGCGTTGAACAAGGCACTCGAGCTGGGCATGGAATACAAGCTGCGCCTGGACACGCCGTTGATGTGGCTGAACAAGGCCGAAACCTGGGCCTTGGCCGACTACCACAACCAGTTGGAGCTGGTGCGTCACCAGACGCTGACCTGCTACAACGGCGTTATCGGCAGTGGCTGCGGTAACTGCGATGCTTGCAACCTGCGTGCACGCGGTTTGAATGAGTATTTGCAGGACAAGGCGGCTGTGATGCAGAGCCTGAAAGGTAAGTTGCAGTTGGGCTAGCGTGTAGGGACCATACTCGGTCAATTGTGGGAGCTGGCTTGTGTGGGAGCGAATTACATCAGCTGGCAGTACCGGTAATCCAGCGCTTGAACAACGCACGCGCCCCGTAGGCCGGTGCGATGTTGAAAAACGCAAAACCCACTTTGATCGCAATCTGCACGTAGATCATGCTCAGGATGTCACTGGTCTGCATCGCGCCATAAAAGGCGATGAAGCAAAACAGGAAGCTGTCGATAATCACCGCAAAGAACGTGCTGAAGAAAATGCGCAGGTACAAGTATTTGGAATTGGTCAGTTCCTTGATCTTGCACAGCAAGTACGAGTTTATATTCTCCGACACCAGGAACGACACCGAGGAGGCGACCAGAACCGAAGACACTTGAATGATCACGTCGTTATACGGCCCGTCCAGTTTCCAGCCCGGCAGCCCCGGCAGAAAGGTCGAGCCATACAGCAAGATGATGATCATCGCGTTGCTGGCAAACGCAAACAAAATGGCCCTTCTGGCCAGGCGCAGGCCGAATTGCTCGTTAAGCAAATCCACGATCAAAAAGGTCAACGGATACAGAAACGTGCCCGGCGTAACGATGATGCCCAGCGATTCCAGGTAAAGCGGCTTAGTCGCGGCAATGCTGGTGAAGATATAAAACGTGAAGAGCAGCAAGTTCAGAATGATGTAAATCATCCAGGAGCTTTCATTGCGGTCGTTTATATCGTAGGCGGTGAGTGCCCCGCCCTGCGAATAAAACTTCTTGTACATGTTCTTAACTTCCATTTTGTTTAGGTTGTCCATTATTTCGCTGTTGAGTACTTCGCTCAGTTTCATCTTGATGACCTTGCCCGTGGCGATCACCATGATCACGGCCAGGCGCTTGTCATTTTCAAAGCCCAGCAGTTTGTATTTGCTGTTTTCGATGCCCGCTTCAGACGTGGTCATTGAAGCGCTCCTCGATGATATCGCCGACCACGCACAGGCGGTCCGAGTAGGCAGAGGCTTCAAGGGTGATCAGCATGCGTTTGGTGGCGCGGTCGTACACCAGCTTTTCTTTGCCGTCGCTCGACGAGCCTTTTTGCACGATCAATAGATCACCCGGCTCATTGATGCCGGGGATCGCGTGTTCCAGGCGCACCGCGATCAGGTTATGCGAGGTGCCGAAGTAGTAGGTCAGCGGGTACAGCGTCGCCAGTTCGCCAATGCGCTTGTCCAGGTTCTGGATCACCAGGCTTTCCGTGAGGATCGGCACCGCCGCCGGGTTCATGTTGCCCTGGGGGGAAACACTGCTCTCGATGATTTCCTTGGCTTCAAAATCGATGGTTTCAATCTCGTCGTAAGAGACGCCGAAGAAATCCGAAATCTTGCGAATGGTGGACTGCTGGACGTTGACGACCTTGCCTTCCAGGATGTTGTAGATGGTGGTCCTGGTCAGGCCGGCGGCACTGCATAACGACAGCTGCGTTTCGCCGCGGCTTTTGATCAAGTACTTGATGTTGCTCTTCAAGTGCTCGGTTTTTTCCCGTCTGTGTATCACGTGCTCACCACTTCCTTTTAGTCATGCCATCCCTGTGCGCGGCGCGTGCGGCGTCGCGGCGGCGGGAGTGTTGCATGCGTGGGCCCTAACAATAAAGTCCCGGGTGCGCTGTTGCTGCGCCGACGCTCGGTTCCGGCTGGGCAAAAAAGCACATTAAATTTGGAAAATGTTTAATTTCCTGTTTAATTTCCTGTTTAATAAAAGCCCGCGGTTCAGGATGGACCGGCATGCAACGCCCAGGAAGGGACCCGCACTGATGGCAGTCAACACCGCACACCTCAAAGACCAGGCCGACTTGCTGCGTCGTGGCCTGGCCGATCTGCACGCTGAAGATTTCGAGCTGGCGAGCCTCCTCGATGCCGAGGTCTTGCGCCAGCACCGCACCCTGTCTCTGGTTTCCTCTTCCTGCGCGGTCACACCACGGACGCTGGTGGCGTGTGCCTCGGCATTGGTCAATGTGAGCGCCGCAGGCATGCCCGGCAAACGTCAGCGTGCCGGCTGCGAAAACGTCGACCTGGTCGAAGCCCTGGCCATTCGCCGCGCCCGCGAACTGTTCGACGCCCACTACGCCAGTGTGCAGTCGCACTCGGCCTCCAACGCAATTGCCCAAGTACTCAGCGCGCTGCTGGAGCCTGGCGATACCTTGCTCGGCATGGCCCACGACCACGGCGGTGATCTCACCCTTGGCAGCCCGGCGGTGTTCACGGGCGCCTACTACAAGGCCATTCGCTACGGCACCGATGCCGATGGCCTGATCGATTACGCGCAGGTACGCAGCCTGGCGTTGGCACATCGACCACGCATCATCATCTGTGGTGCGTCGGCTTACTCGCGGGTGGTGGACTTCGAGCGGTTTCGCGCGATTGCCGATGAGGCGGGCGCGATCCTGTTGGCGGACATTTCCCATATCGCCGGGCTGGTGGTGACGGGGCGTCACCCGAACCCGATCAACGCCGCCCACGTCACCGTCACCTGCACGCACAAACAACTCGGCGGCCCTCGCGGCGGGCTGATTCTGTCGGGCCGCGACGCCAACACCAAAGTCCCCGGCTTGCGCTCGACCTTCAGTCGCGTACTCGATCAGGCCGTGTTCCCGCGCATGCAGGGCGCGCCGGCGGTCAACCTGATCGCGGCAAAAGCCGCCGCGCTGGGTTACGCGAAATCGGCGCAATTCGACGCCTGCATGGGCCGGGTTCGTACACTTGCCGATGAAGCGGCCTGCGCGTTTCAGGCCAATGGCTACGACGTGGTCGGCGGGCGCAGTGAAAACCATACGCTGTTGATCCGCTTGCAAGGCGCCATGACCGGGGCTATCGCCGAGTCGGCGCTGGAGCAGTGCGGCATCGTCGTGAACAAACATCGCGTGCCGGGCGAGACACGCTCGTCGTTGGTGACCAGCGGGTTGTGTATCGGCACCGGCTCCATGGCGCAGCGCAGGCTGGATCGTGAAGGCTGCCGCCAGGTGATCGAGCTGGTTTGCCGGGTGCTGGACGGTGTGACACCGCTGGGCGAGCAGGAATACCACCTGGAGCCTGCAGTTTGCCAGCAGACGCGTTCAGAGGTTGAAGCCCTGTGCGCGCGCTATCCCATTGCCGACTACCTGGAGAGCTGATTCCCCGGAGCCCTGATTCCCAGCAGCCGGTTAAATCAGCCGCCACCTTCCTCGTCATACTTCCTTGTACGCACTGTGCGAATCGATCACCCGTCTACAAGGAGTAGCCCCATGGTCAGCGTAAGTCGTCGGTCCCTTCTCGCCCTCGGTGCGGCCCTGCCCGTGCTCGGGCATCTGGATTGGGCGCTCGCTGCCCCGGCGACGCCTGACAAGGTGCGGCTCAACTACAACGAAAGCCCCTACGGCCCTTCAGGCGCCGCGCGTGAGGCCATGCAGCGCGGGGTCGCGACGTCGGGGCGTTATCCCTACCCGGACATGTACGCGTTAGCCGCATTGTTTGCCCAGCAGCAAGGCATCACCGAAGAAAACGTCGCGGTGTTTGCCGGTTCCATGGCCGCCCTGCGCTACGCGGTGCTGGCATTCACCCGCTCAACCCGCGGCCTGGTCATGGCCACGCCGTCCTACGAAGTGCCGCGCCAGGCCGCCGAATCCTGCAAGACACAGGTTCATGAAGTAAGCCTCGACGCCCACCACGCCCATGACGTACCGGCGATGCTCGCTGCCGATCCACACGCGGGCATGCTCTACCTGTGCAACCCCAACAACCCGACCGGCACGATCACCCCGACCGAGGCGATCCGTCAGGCGCTGGTGAACAAACCCCAAGGCTGTGTGCTGGTGGTGGACGAGGCCTATATCGATTTTTCCGACACGCCAAGCGTGGTCAGTTGGGTCAAGGACCACGACGATTTGCTGGTGCTGCGTACCTTCTCGAAAATCTACGGCATGGCCGGTGCACGCCTGGGCCTGGCGATCGGCCACCAGACGCTGCTGGAGCGGCTGGCGGTGTTCGGCGGCGACAACGTGCCGGCGGCTTCTACGCTGCTGGGCGCCCGAGCGAGTCTGGAAGACATCAAGCTGTTGCCACAGCGCAAGGCGCTCAATGCCCAGTTGCGCGACGAGACCGTGGCGTGGCTCAAGGGCCGGGGGTTCACCTGTACCGCGTCGCAGAGCAACTGCTTCATGATCGATGTGAAGCAACCGGCCGAGCAGGTGATCGAGAAGCTCGCCGCACACGGCGTGTTGATCGGGCGAGTCTGGAAGGACTGGCCGCACTGGGTGCGCGTGACGGTGGGCAATAAGCACGAGATGCAGCGCTTTCGCGAGGTGTTCGCGGCGCAGGTGGTGAGTGCTTAAGGCCTGGACAGGCGCGCAAGGCATGCCGCATTCTCGACCGTGTTGAATGATCAAGGACGATACGCATGCGACGCAATGGACACCCCGACACGCCCACGCCCCTGGAACCCGAAGAGGTGCGGCAATTGCTCGATACCGAGCTGAGCCGCCGTGGCCTGGGGCACTTTGAGGTCTACCAGTGCGGGCCGCCGCTGGACGAAGCGCAGATTATTTCCAATTACCCCGATGCCCTGGAACCTTCCGATACCGCGGATGATTTCTACCGGCGCGGCGAGCTGGTTGCCCTGACCCGTAAGCGCATCAAACCGTTTTTCTGGAGCGATGAAAACCTGCTCGCTCCGGCCGACGAAGCGCGGCCGGTGCCAGGCCCGTGCAAGCCGGTGGGCGAGGGCGCAAGTTTCATCGTGCATGGCAATCGGGGGTTCTACTCGGTCCTCAACCTGTGCAGCTTCGGCGAGGAACAACAGTTTCGCGAAACCGTGCAGGCTTTCCAGAGTGAGCTGCAGATGCTGCTGGTCTCGGTGTATGACGAGGCCTTGGAGCAGCACCCGGCCGTTGAGCCGCACACGGTGCTGACGCCACGCGAAACCGAAGTGCTGACCTGGGCCAGCCTGGGCAAGACCTACAACGAAGTGGCGCTGTTGACGTCGATGACGTCGCACACGGTCAAGTTTCATATGAAGAACATCTTTGCCAAGCTGGACGTTACCAATGGTAAATCGGCGATCCGCAAGGCTCTGCAACTGGGCTATATCCGCCACCCGTCCTGACCTTACCTGTCCTTATGGGCAGCTTGTTGGCCCGGCAGTGCTGCATTACGTTCCCAAGCCTTGAGTGTGACGCCGGATCAACCGGCATCACCATTGCGAAGGGACAGCCGCATGAAACGTTACGCAGCCTTGGTCGACATCCGTTGCAGCGGGCCTTGCTGATGGGCACCTATCGCGCATTACGCGGCCTGAATGCCCGGCTGCAGGCCTTGTTCGTGATTACGCTGGTGTTCCGCATGGGCACCCTGGCGTTTCCTTTCTACGCGGCGTACCTGATTCACCAGCACGCCGTGTCGGCAGCCACCGCAGGCGTGTTGGTGGGCGTGTACGGTGCGGGGGCGCTGTGCACCGACCTGATCATCGGTGCGGTGATCAAGCGCTTTTCCGCCAACCGCGTGATCCTCGGCGCATTGCTGCTCAATGCCTTGCTGCTGCTGGTCATCCCGTCGGTGGAAAACCCGCTCGCACTGTTGGTGTTGTCGTTTCTGTGGGGCGCCTGCTACGAGGCCTTCACGCCGGCGACGTTTTCCGAAACCGTGGCCCATAGCACGTTGGAGACGCGCAAAGTGGCGTTTTCCTGCAACCGCCTGGCGATCAACGTCGGCATGGCCATCGGGCCATTGCTGGGCAGCCTGGTGTTCCTGAGCCATCCCGATGCGGTGTTCTACATCAATGCGTTGTTGTCCCTGCTGGCCTTCGCCGCCTGCCTGTATCTCGCGCGCTCCAAGCCCGTGGCACACGGCGCGCCGGTGGCCGGCAAAGGCGAGGGCTTACCGGAGGCCGCGCCCCATGAGCGCTCGCGGCTGCTGGTGATTCTGCTGGCGGCACTGCCGGTTCACGTGGCCTACGCATTGCCACCGACCTTTCTGTCGGCGTACATCATCAACTACACCGAACTGCCGGCGTATTACGTGGGCATCATCTTCCTCATCAACGCGTTGCTGGTGATTGTGTTCGAAGTGCCGATCAACCTGCGCATGGCGCACCTGTCGAGCTGCCGCGCGCTGATCGCCGGTTTCCTGCTGGCTGGCGTCGGTTTTTTCTTGATGGGGTTTGGTCAGGTCGGGGCACTGTTGATGCTGGCCACGGTGCTGTGGAGCCTGGGCGAGATGATCGTGTTCCCGGGCATCACCCACTACGTCAGCAGCATTTCCAGCCGCCATACCGTGGACCGCAACCTGGGTTATTACGCGGCGGGCGTGAATATCGGCGTGATGGTCGCGCCGTCGTTGGCGTTTATGCTGGTCTCGCAGCCATCCTTGCCGTCGCCGTGGTTGCTGGCAGGGTTTGTCTTGCTGCTGTTCGCGGTCGCGGTGGGCGTGATGAAAGGTTCGGCGGTGTTATGGAACAAGGAGGCGTAAACGCCACCAGGCGCAACGCATTGCGCGCGCGCCTTATTGCGTCAGCCGCTTACTGCGCGGCGATGGCGTAGCCGTCAAAGGCGCTTTGCTGTTGCAGCGCGGTGACGATGCTTTTACGCGTGACCGGCTGCTCTTCGCCACTGTTGTCGACGAAGGTTTCACTTTCCAGTTCCGCCTCGCTGCCTTCACCCACAAACGTAAAGCCCAGGAACTCCAACGCCTCACGGTCGACGTTCAACTTGGAACGCGGCGTGCGCAGCGGCAGCGTAACGCTGATGCCGTCCTTGCTGATCACAAACACTTCGGCTTCTTTCTTCGGCCGCGAGGCCTTGCTCTTGCCGGCGCTTGGGTTGCTGATCGCCTGGTGGGACTGGTTCAGCACCTTGAGCGCCAGGCCGTAGACCAGCTCCTGAAACTCGGGGTCGTCCTTGAAGCTGGACAGGATGCGGCTGATCGAGAATTTGCTGCTGAGGTCTTCCAGGGCGATGTTGTCGGCGGCCTCGGCGTCTTTGAGCTGCTTGAGCTGGCCCATCAGGTCGTAGGCCTTGTCGTCGTCAAAGGCGTCGTGGGCCTGGCGGATGGCCACGCGCAACTCGCGGATCTGGTCGCTTTCCTTGGAGGTGTGGAACGCGTCCAGCACCATCTCGCTGATGATCTTGGCCGCCGGCACATGCTGTGAAAGATTGATGGCGTTTTCGTATTCAGCCTTGGATCGCAGGGCTGTTACGGATTCTTCGGTGGAGTGTTCGGTGTAAGAATCGGACATTGAAATTTCACTACTTCAGTAAACGGGACAAAAAAGCGTCGCGCATTTTCAGTGGGCAGGCAGATCAGGTCAAGGCAGCACAACGCCCTTATCGCGGCGCAACGCCGTCAACGCCCGCTGCAACCGCACGGCCCGCCCGCAGAACAGACCAACGGTAAACCCCGACACAGCGCCCACCGCCACCAGCATCTCTGGCGTGCTCAAAAACAGCGGATGCACCGCCTGCTGATAGCCGAAGTAATACTTCACGGCAAAGAACAGCTGGGAGATCAGCAAGGTTTTCCAGGTGCCCGGCAACACCAGCGTTTCGCCATTGGCAGCGAGCTGCGCGCCGTCGGCGTTGAACAGCAGTATGCCCACCAGGCTGCCCACCAGCGCGCCGCCGACCCAGGCACTGCTCGACAGCATCGACGGCGCCAGTGACATCAGCGACCACACCACCAACACCACCGGCAGGATCATCAACGAGCGACGATTCTCCCGCCCGCCCAGGCCGGCCTTGATGCCGTAATAACAAATCCACAGGTAAACGGCGTACACCCAAAGGGGCGTGCCTTGGAGGATATCGAGCATGGGGTGCTTCCTTGCAGTGTGGGTAGGCGGTGGATAATCCTTGAGTCTTCACGGTTATGTCCATCAATTCGACCCTGACCCACATCAACACCCCACGCCGCAAAACCCGTTACAACACGCAGGCCTGATAAACCCATAAAAACGATGACCTACCTGCGCCGAGGAGACCACTCCACGCCAGGTTATTAAAGGATTAATGCCATGGCCTTCTCCCTGCCACGCCTGGCCTTGCTGGGGGCGACGCTGTGTCTGGCGCTACCTCTGCAAGCCGCTCCCACCGACATCGAACACGGCCAATACGTTGCGCAACTGGGCGACTGCATCGCCTGCCACACCGCCAGGCAAGGCAAGGTGATGGCCGGCGGGCTGGAGCTGAGCACGCCGATGGGCACGATCTATTCGAGCAACATCACCCCCGACCGTGAGACCGGTATCGGCGCCTACACCTTCGAGCAGTTCGACAAAGTGATGCGTGAAGGCGTGACGCCGACAGGCATGAATCTTTACCCGGCGATGCCGTACCCGTCCTACGCCAAAATGAGCGAGCAGGACATGCGCGCCCTCTACGCCTACCTGATGCAGGGCGTCGAGCCCGTGCAGCAGGCCAACCTCGAAGCCGACATGGGCTTCCCGTTCAACCAACGCTGGGGCCTGGCGCTGTGGAATTTTGCTTTTCTCGACAAGCAGCCGTTCCAGCCGGACCCGAACCGTAACGAGGTGCTCAACCGTGGCGCCTACCTGGTCCAGGGCCTGGGCCATTGCGGCTCCTGTCACACGCCACGCGGCATTGCCTTCCAGGAAAAAGCCATGCGTGATGACGGCCGCAGCGGCCAGCATTACCTGGCCGGCGAAACCGTTGAACACTGGCGTGCCTTGAGCCTGCGCAACCTGTGGACGGTGGAAGACACCGTGCAACTGCTCAAGACCGGGCAGAACCGTTTTGCCACGGTGGCCGGCAATATGGCTGACGTGATTCACCATAGCACTCAGCATTTCAGCGACGACGACCTCACCGCCATTGCCAGCTACCTCAAATCCCTGCCGCCAGGCAAAGATGATCTGCCGATGCCGTCGGTCGCCCACGGCCCCGCTGCGCCACCGGCGGACCTGTTTACCAGCCGTGGCGGCCTGGGTTACATGCAGTTTTGCAGCGACTGCCACCGCAGCGACGGCGGCGGCGTGAAAGGCTTGTTCCCACCGCTGGCCGGCAACCCGAGCATCGCGGCCAACAACCCGACCTCGCTGCTGCACATCACCCTGACCGGCTGGGAAACCGCACAAACCGCCACCCACCCGCGGGTCTACACCATGCCGGGTTTCAGCCGCTTGGCGGACCAGGAAATCGCCGAGATCCTGAGCTTCGTGCGCACCCGCTGGGGCAACGAGGGCACGCCGATCAGCGCCGCCCAAGTGAAAAAACTGCGTGACCAACTCAACCCCGCCACCACTGATTCGTCGGCTTTCGAAACCCCACGCCTGGCCGATTTACTCGCTGCGCCGAATGCCGACCAAGTGATTCGCGGCATGCGCCTGCACCTGCAAACCAAAGCGCTGCTGCCGAACAACGTCGGCAACGCGCTCAATTGCACCAGCTGCCATCTCAACGCCGGCACCGTGGCGGACGGCTCGCCGTTTGTGGGCGTGTCGGCGTTCTTCCCCAGCTATGCGCCGCGCGCGGGCAAGGTGGTCACCTTGGAGGAACGCATCAACGGCTGCTTCCGCCGTTCGATGAATGGCAAACCCCTGCCGCCGCAATCGGCGGATATGCAGGCGATGGTCGCGTACTTCGACTGGATGAAAAACAACACCCGCCCCGAAGACAAAGTCGCCGGGCGTGGCGTGGGCAAGATTGACCCGTCGATCAAACCGGACCTTGAGAACGGCAAACAGGTGTACGCCAAGCAATGCGCGGTGTGCCATGGCGACAACGGCCAGGGCCTGGCGCGTGCCGATGGCGAGTGGGTGTACCCGCCGTTGTGGGGCGAGCAGTCGTTCAACATCGGCGCCGGCATGGCGCGGCCCTACACGGCGGCGGCGTTCGTCAAACGCAACATGCCGATCGGCTTCCACGAGAAATTCCCGTTGGGGCAGGGCGGGTTGTCGGACCAGGAAGCGGTGGACGTGGCGGCGTACTTCTCCACTCAACCGCGTCCGGATTTCCCCGACAAGGTCAAAGACTGGCCTAACGGCGGCAAGCCCGCCGACGCACGCTACTGAGTCAGCTGTTTGAGGCAGGCCTCGAGAATATCCAGGCCTTCCTCCAGCACCGCAGGTTCGATGGTCAGCGGTGCCAGCAGCCGAATAATGTGCCGCGACTTGCCGCTGGGCATCAGCAGCAGGCCGGCGTCCCGCGCCAGGCTCAGCAGTTGGGTCAGTTGCTGGGGCGCGGGCGTGCCATCGGCGTTGGCCAGCTCGATGCCGCGCATGGCGCCGACGCCGGTTAGGCGGCCCACATAGGGCAAACCTTGCGTACGCCATGTTTCATAACGGCTGACGATGGCTTCTGCCTGGTGTGAACCCCAGGTTTTCAAGTGTTCATCGGTCATCGCATCCAACGTGGCCAATGCGGCTGCGCAAGCGATGGGGTTGCCGGAATACGTGCCGCCCAGGCCGCCTTTGGGCAGGTTGTCGAGTAAGGCTTTGCGCCCCACCACCGCGCCCAATGGCACGCCACCGGCGATGCTTTTGCCGAGCAGGATCAAGTCCGGCTCAATGCCCAGGCGCGAGAAGGCGAAGCGCTGGCCGGTACGCCCGAATCCGGATTGGATTTCATCGGCAATCAGCAGGATGTTTTTCTCATCACAGAAACGTCGCAGGGCTTGGGCGAATTCAACGTCCAGGGCGAGGAAACCGCCTTCGCCCTGCACCGGCTCGATGATGAAACAGGCCACATCCTCAACGTCGATTTCCACGCTGAACAGGCGGTCCATGGCTTTGAGTGCTTCGGCACAGGTCACGCCGTTGTCCGCGCTGGGATAAGGCAAGTGATACACCGGGCCGGGCAGTACGCCGATCTTTTGCTTGTAGGGCGCCACCTTGCCATTGAGGTTGAGCGTGGCCAGGGTGCGGCCGTGGAAGGCGCCGTCAAAGGCGATCACCGCCGTGCGGCCAGTGGCGCCGCGCACGATCTTCAAGGCGTTTTCCGCCGCCTCTGCGCCGCTGTTGGTGAGCATGCCGCTCACCGGGTAGTCCACCGGGATAAACGCGGCAAGACGGTCCATCAGTTCGAGGTAGGGCGTGTGCGGGACGGCGTTGAACGCGTAGTGGGTCAGTTTGGTTGCCTGTGTTTGAATCGCCTCGACCACACCAGGGTGGCAATGGCCGAGGTTGAGCACGCCGATGCCGCCGACAAAATCGATGTAGCGCTTGCCCGTGGTGTCCCAGACCTCGGCGTTTTTGCCGTGGCTGAGGCTGATGGGGTGAACGATGGAAATCGACTGGCTGATGGTTTCGCGGCTCATGAATCTCGGACTCGGCAATGGCGGGCGTGTTTTTATCTAAGTCGCGCACCCGGCCTTGCCGCAAACGAAATAAAGTCGCCGGGTCATTATTAAAAGTCGGGATGTGCTTTTACGTAGTCCACCATCCAGTTCAGGAAGGCTTTGACTTTAGGGACTTCGCCGGCATGTTCGGCGTGGGCGATAAAATGCGCGCCGGCGCTGGACATTGTGTAATTCCACGGAATCATCAAGCTGGCGTTGGCCAGTTCTTCGGCGACCAGATACTGCGGCACCAACGCGACGCCATAGCCCGATTGCGCTGCGCGAATGCACATGTAGAACGTGTCGAAACGCGGCCCGTGGTAGCTGTTCTGCGAATGCAGGCCTTGTTCCAGGAACCATTCGTGCCAGGCTTCCGGGCGCGAGGTGCATTGCAGCAAAGTGTGGCGCGACGAAGCATCGCTGCCTTCGGCGACAAAGCCCGGCGCACAGACCGGCACCACGGCTTCGCGAAACAGCTCAATGCACGTCGCCCCCGGCCACGAGCCCTGGCCGAAGAAAAACGCGATATCGGCCTTGGCCTGCAACACGTCGAAGGGTTCGAGTTCGTTGCGCACATCCAGGTGGATGTTCGGATGCCTGGCTGCAAAATCCTTGAGTTTGGGCACCAGCCAGCGGTCGCCGAATGTCGGCTGGGTGGCGATGCGCAACACTTCGGTCTCGCCGCCATAGGTGAGGATGTAGCGGCTGGAGATGTCGACCTGGGTGAGGATCTTGCGGACTTCGGCCAGGTACAGCGAGCCGGCCGGCGACAGGTACAGGCGCTGGCGCACCCGTTCGAACAGATTGTGGCACAGCATTTCTTCGAGCTGCGCCACCTGCTTGCTCACCGCACTTTGGGTCAGGTGCAGCTCTTCGGCGGCGCGGGTGAAACTCAGGTGGCGGGCGGCGGCTTCGAAGCACTGCAGGGCAGTCATCGAAGGGGTCAAGCGTTTTGAGATCATGCAGTTCATTCCAAATCGGAAGGAGCCTTTGCCTAAAGGTCGTTTGTGGCAGGGGTGTAAAGCCGTCGATACTGCGCGGCACCACTATAAACCGGCGCGGGCTGTGCGGCGCCGAATAATAAAGATCGACAGGGAGTGCCTCGCATGAACAACCTCAAGACCACTTTGGCCGCCCTCACTGCCGCTGCGGCACTGGGCCTGGCGAGCAGTGCCCAGGCGGGCGTGACCTTGGACGCGATCCAGAAAAAAGGCTTTATCCAGTGCGGCGTCAGCGATGGTTTGCCAGGCTTTGGTGTACCGGACAGCCAGGGCAAAATGACCGGCATTGACGTGGACGTGTGCCACGCCGTCGCGGCGGCGGTATTCGGCGATGCCTCAAAAGTGAAGTTCAGCCAGTTGACCGCCAAGGAGCGTTTCACCGCGCTGCAATCCGGCGAAATCGACCTGATCTCGCGCAACACCACCTGGACCAGTTCCCGTGACTCGGGCATGGGCCTGGTGTTCACCGGCGTGACCTATTACGACGGCATTGGCTTTCTGGTGAATAACAAACTGGGCGTGACCGCCGCCAAGCAACTCGATGGCGCGACCATTTGCATCCAGGCCGGCACCACCACCGAACTCAACGTTTCCGATTACTTTCGCACCCACGGAATGAAGTACACGCCGATCACCTTCGACACCGCCGATGAAAGCGCCAAGGGCCTTGAGGCCGGGCGCTGCGACGTGCTGACCACCGACCAATCCGGCCTGTACGCCCAGCGTATCAAGATGGCCCACCCGGACGAGTTCGTGGTGCTGCCGGAAGTGATCTCCAAAGAACCGCTGGGGCCGCTGGTGCGCAAGGGCGACGATGAGTGGTTCAGCATCGTCAAGTGGACCTTGTTCGCCATGCTCAATGCCGAGGAAATGGGCATCACTTCGCAGAACGTTGAAGAGCAGGCCAAGTCCACGAAGAACCCCGACGTGGCACGACTGCTGGGTGCCGATGGCGATTACGGCAAAGACCTGAAGCTGCGCAAGGATTGGGTGGTGCAAATCGTCAAGCAGGTGGGCAACTACGACGAAGTGTTCGAGCGCAATATCGGCCAGGGCAGCGTGCTGAAGATCAAGCGCGGACTCAATGCGTTGTGGAGCAACGGCGGCATCCAGTACGCGCCGCCTGTGCGTTGATGTGGGAGCTGTCGAGCCTCAGCGAGGCTGCGATGCAGGCGCTGCGGTTTGACAGGTACAGCGCGGTGATCCCTTCGCAGCCTCGCCAAAGCTCGACAGCTCCCACAGGGGATTACCTGTGCTGATTAAATCGCGGTTGGCCGCTTGATCATTGGGAAACACGCCGATGATTCAGGGCGCAGTGAAGATCAAATGTGGGAGCTGTCGAGCCTTAGCGAGGCTGCGAAGGCGGCGGCACTGTTGGGAGAGTGGTCGCCTGACCCACCGCTTTCGCAGCCTCGCCAAGGCTCGACAGCTCCCACAGGGGATTACCTGTGTTGATTAAATTGCGATTAGCCGTCTGATCATTGGGAAACACGCCGATGATTCAGGGGGCAATGAAGATCAACTGTGGGAGCTGTCGAGCTTCAGCGAGGCTGCGAAGGCGGCGGCACTGTTGGGAGAGTGGTTGCCTGACCCACCGCTTTCGCAGCCTCGCCAAGGCTCGACAGCTCCCACAGGGGATTACCTGTGTTGATTAAATTGCGATTAGCCGTCTGATCATTGGGAAACACGCCGATGATTCAGGGGGCAATGAAGATCAACTGTGGGAGCTGTCGAGCTTCAGCGAGGCTGCGAAGGCGGCGGCACTGTTGGGAGAGTGGTCGCCTGACCCACCGCTTTCGCAGCCTCGCCAAGGCTCGACAGCTCCCACAGGGGATTACCTGTGTTGATTAAATCGCGGTTAGCCGCTTGATCATTGGGAAACACGCCGATGATTCAGGGGGCAGTGAAGATCAACTGTGGCAGCTGTGGGAATGTGGTTAATCCGACACGGCATCTTTCCCCGCTGCCTTGGACCGGTACAGCGCTTGATCGGCGCGGGCCATCAGGGCGGCCGGGGCTTCGCCCATACGACGCTCCACCACACCCAGGCTCAGGGTCACTTTGAAATCGCCCACGGCGGGGATCTCAGTGATTTTCAGCCGAACCCTTTCGGCCATTTGCCTGGCTGTGTCCAAGGTGCTTTTGGGCAGGATCACCATAAACTCATCACCGCCCCAGCGTGCCAGTAAATCACCGGGGCGCACGCAATCTTCCAGGCCTTGCACCACCTGGACCAGGGTCCTGTCGCCGATGCCATGGCCATGCTGGTCATTGATCGGCTTGAAGTCATCGATGTCCATGGCCACCAGGGCCAACGGCAAGCGGAAACGCTCAGCACGCTCGCATTCTTCCAGCAGCACTTTTTCCAGACGGTAACGGTTGGCGATGCGCGTCAGGGCGTCCTGTTCGGCCAGCAGGCGGTTTTCATTGAGCTGCAATTGCAGTTGCTGATTGACCCGTGACAATTCACGGGTGCGATCGGCCACCAGCGCTTCCAGGGATTGGTTGCGCTTTTGCAGCTGTTCGATGGAATTCTTGCGGCTATGAATATCGCGGTGCGCGCCGACCATGCGCGCCACCGATCCATCCGGGTTACGGGCAATCACGTAGCCCCGGTCTTCGATCCACAAGTAGGTGCCGTCTGCTTTTTGGCAGCGATATTCGGCTTGGTAATGGGGCGCGCGTTGGCTGATGTAGTCATCAAACACGACCATCACGCGGGGGTAATCCTCGGGGTGAATCACGTTCTCCCAGGTGAACACGCTGTTCTCCAGGGAGTGGCGCGGGTAGCCGAGCATTTCGTACCAGCCGGGGTTGCGGTAGACAAAACCGGTGTTGGCGTTCCAATCCCAGATGCCGTCGCTGACCAGCTCCATGACGGCATGCAACATGTCGGCGTTGAGCTCGGAAAAGTCATTGCGTAGCGGTTTATTGCCGGAGTGATCGTCCATCTTTGCGCTTCCCTGCGTGCGCTGGCTTGTACAGCCAGTCTTCGTTGACGCCAATACTCCGTGGCTGGCGCTACTGTACATCGGGGCTTGCGCGGTTTGAATAGGGCGGCTGTGCGGCTTTAGTTTGGTGGCTATGAGCCATTATTTCGAGCGAAAAATTGAGTGTGAGCGTTGGTTTACTCCGGCGCCACCATCCGCGTGCGAGGCTTCCCATCTGCGTTGTGCTGGTAAATCGCCTCCGGCTGGCCCTGCTGATTGAAATACACCTGGCCTATGCCGGCTGAATTCCACAGCCGTTCACCTGCCTCGGCATGCTGCGGAATATGCGGCACCACTTGCATGCTGCGGCGGCGAGTGAACCCATTGAGCGGCGAGCGCGGCGAGTAGAGCCAGCGATTAAGGCGGTCGAACCATTCCAGCAAGCGCGGTGGAAATTCGTTCTTGATACCGCTGCTGGTGATCTGCCAGATCCTGGGGCCACCGTTGCGGTGGCGGATCAGCACTTCGTAGACGAACGAGTAATGCACATCGCCCGAAAGGATCACGTAGTTTCCCGGCGTGCGCGAGTGGCGGAAGATGTTGAGGATGACCTGGGCGGCGCCGCGATGGGCCATCCAGTTTTCGGCGTCTACCAGCAGTGGGTAGCCACACCAGCTGAACACCTTCTGCACGGTCTCGATCAGCTTGACGCCAAAGATCGGCGCGGGCGAAACGATGATCGCCGAAGGGTGGTCGAGCAGTTCCTGTTGCAGCTCGCTCAAGGCTTCCCAGTCCAGCAGGCCGGAGGGTTGCTTGAGTGCGAGCTCACTGCGCCAGCGCCGGGTGCGGGTGTCGAGCACCACCAGGGCGGGCGTGGTGGGCAGTACGTAATGCCAGCGCTGGAACTTCAACAGCGTTTCCAGCAGGTCATCGTGTGCACCCGCCTGCAGATGGTTGTCTTGCACGCGGGCGGTCAGGGCCTGGGTTTGGCTCAGCAACTCGCCAAACACATCCGGTTGGTTACCCCAACCCTGGCACAGCATGTACGCGAGCAGCGCATTACCGATGATGCGCTTGGAAAACGGATGGCCGTAGGCGGTTTCTTCCCATTGTGCGCTGAGGTTCCAGTCATCGGTGATGTCGTGATCGTCGAAGATCATCAGCGTCGAAAGGTGAGCAAACACCCGCGCAACGCCTGGCAAGCCGTCACGGAATTTATCGATGTGCGCCTGCTCGCGGGTATAGCGCTGGTGTTCCTCGGTACTCAGCTGCGGCGCTTGCGGTGCGATCAGCGTCCAGGGCGTCGGCGACCACGCCAGCATGTACATCGCGATTACTTCGGCAAAGGTCACCAAGTGATTGTCGGCGGTGCTACTGGTGAAAATCGGCTTTTTCACGCCACCAAAAAACCGCTCGCGCAGCGTCTCGTTGCTGTCCAGCGCGGGGAGCAGGTCGGCGCGATGGTAATAACTGGCGCGATGCCCGTAGAGGCTGGCGCTGTCATCCACCACCGCGCCTTCGAGGTATTCGTCAAACAGGCCCAATCGGGCGATCAGCGCATGAATGGCGCGCAGCATCGGCCCGGCAACATCGTCGGCGTAGATCTGGTCGCCACTCATCATCAGCAAGGCTGGGCGTTCGGTCGGCGTGTGGGCCTCGGCCAGCAGGCGGTCGACGCACAGCAGGCCTTCGTCGGCGCGGTGATGGGGCTTGCGGCAGGAGCCGTGCACCAACTGGCGGATGCGGCTGTGCAGCACGAAATTGGGTGGCTGGTTTTCGGCGTACAGCAGGTGCGGCGCCCACTCGGCAATGCCGATGTTGTCGATCAGCAGGTCATAGCCGATCGCCAGGTCCAACGGCAGGGCGTCGTCCAGTTGTACGTCGATTAGGTGGATGAACGCATGGCGCCCAACGGGCACGACCTGGCAATGCGTTGTGTCCAGATCAATCGTGCGCGTTTCGCCCTGGGGAATAATCAGCTTCAAGGACAACGCCAGGACACGGCTGCCCACCAGCCAGATCACCAGGCGCCGGGGTTCCAGGCGACGTAGCAGTGGGCCGGTAATGACAGCGGGCAGTGTGTCGGGTTGCGGCATGAAGCAAGCAGCTCACAGAAGAAAGAACTGAAAGCGTAGCGCAGCGGATGTCAGTGTTTTGTTAACAGGCCATCCGCCGGCGCTTGCGGCGTTAAGTCAGGCGGCCTTGCCCGAGGGAATCCAGGGACGAGCTATTTTTCGACTGAGATTGGGCGTTTTGCTGCTGGGGGTCGCTGACGTCATTCGCAGGTTTTTCCTGAGGCTTGGCGGGCGGCTCGACGGGCTGTATGGCTTGGTTGATGTTATGGGTGTGGAATGGGCTACCAATGATCATGGGAAAACCTCTTGCTCAATTGAAGGAGTGTTCTCGCATCAATATTCCCTTTGATTACGCATCGTTTCAGTGGCATTGGCCGGGTTTACGTTCCCGGCCATAGGTATCCGCATGTTTGGATTGTAGGATCAGGGCGTCTCTCAGGCAGGCTTTGGCACCGTAAACCTGAACTCACTGCCTCGGCCCACTTCACTTTCAGCTTCTATCCGCCCGCCATGGGCCTGCACGATCCCTTGCGTGATGTACAACCCCAACCCGCTGCCAGTGGGGTTGTTCTCGGTCTGCGTCCAGTAGCGGTCAAACACATGCGGCAACTGTTCAGGCGCAATACCCTCGCCGGAGTCGCGCACCGAGAACACGATCTCTTCGCCATTGCTCATGGCGCTGATACCGATGTTGCCCTGGCGCGGGGTGAACTTGATGGCGTTGCCGATCAGGTTCGACAACACCTGGAACAGGCGCTCCGGGTCGGCGTGAATCTGCAGGCCGGGCTCGGTGTTGAACGACAGGTCGATGCCTTTCTCCATCGCCAGTGGCGCGAGCAGGGAATAGGCCTCCTCGAACATCTGGCTGACGTCCAGCGCAACCGGTTTGACCACATAACGCCCGGCCTCGATCTTCGAGGTGTCGAGCAAGTCTTCCAGCAGCACGTTCATGCGCCCGGCAGCTTGCTGCATGGTGTCGATGGCCGAGGAAATCCGCCGCGAGGTGTGTGGGCCGTCCGAGCTGAAAGCCTTTTGCATCATGCCGCAGAGCATCGAGATAACCGTCATTGGGTTGCGCAAGTCGTGGGACACCACGGCCACCAGCTCATCCCGCGCACGCACGGCTTGCTGCTCGCGCAACACTTGGCGGGCCAGGTCGTTTTCCAGGGCGGAGCGGCGCAGGTCGTTGGCGGCGAACAAATCGCCATGACTCCACTTGGTGGAGATACCGGCCATTTCCACTTTCCAGATTTCAAACGAGGTACGCGGGCGCAGGCGTAAACCGGCGTCGGAGGTTTCCAGGTTCAGGGGTTTGTTCGGGTCGCCGCTCCAGTTGATGTTCTCTTTCACTTCCGGGCGAAACCACAGCACACCGTTATCCACAGGCTTAGGCAGGCTCATGGCCAACACGCCACTGGCGACTTGCTGGAACTCGGCGGCGGGCGGGTACACCGCCACCAGGTTGTGGCTGGAAAACACCGGTTCGCCGCTGGCTTGCAGCCACTTGTGCAGCGCACGAATCTGCTCCGGATGCGGGCAGTTGCCGTAACGGTGCAGTTGTTTGTCTTCAATGATCGCCACGCCGCCCGACAGGGTCAGGTCCATCAGCACTTGCGGCTGTTGGGCCAGGCCGTCGAACACGTTTTGCTCAGAGGCTTTCATCGCGCGATCAAGCAGGGCCAGGGCCTCGACTTTTTCTTCGCGCTGACGGCTGAGGTCCAACGCTTCCATGGCGCTGATCTGCAATGACAACACTTGGCCGATGGTTTGGCAGGCGACACGCAGGTCGTTAGGCACCAGCAGCGGCTCGCGGTTACCGCAACTGATCAGGCCCCAGAGCTTGTCGCCCGCCATCAACGAGATGCTCATGGACGACAACACGCCCATGTTCTGCATGTACTGGCAGTGAATCGGCGACACGCTGCGCAACGTTGCAAAGCTCAAGTCCAGCGGCTGGCCGGTGTCCGGGCGCAGTTTGGGCAACAGTGGCACCGGCTCGTAGGCGGCATTCGGGATGATGCGCAGCCAGTTGGTGCGGTACAGCTCGCGAGCCTGCTCGGGGATGTCGGACGCGGGGAAGAACAGCCCGTTGAACAGCTCCATGGCCGGCGCCGACGCTTCGGCGATCACCTGGCCATGGCCTTCGTCTTCAAAGCGATAGATCAGCACCCGGTCATAGCCGGTCATGGCCTGGATTTCATTCACACTGATTTCGTACAGCGCCTGCAGGGTTTTCGCCGACTGCAGGCGTTGCAGCATTTTGCCCAGGTCACTGGTGCGGCCATTCAGGGCGCGCGGTTTGAAATCTTCAAGGCGCGGCTCGAATTCCAGTACCAGAACGTTTTGATGGCGATGCAACAGGCCTTCAAACTGGGCGCCGTTGAGGCTGATATGCAGCGGCGGCGCATCGAAAAACGTGTTCTGTTCAGCCATGGCTCGCACGGCTTGGGCGTGTTCTGCGCCAATTAACGTGTGCAGCGGCTGACCCAGCAGTGTCTGGGGCGCGTGGCCGAATAAAGTGCCCACGTTGGCGCTGACCTGGATGATGTGCAGGTCGGGTTCCGACAGCGTCAGCAACACACCGTGGGGCTGGATTGCGCCCGGAAAGCGAATGGGTTCGTCGGCACAGTTGGCAAGCAACTCTTCAAAATCGTCGGGTTTCATAGCAGTACCTCCTGGCTGGCGAGCCATTGCTCAAAGCCACTGAATGTCGAACAGGCCGCCGCCACGGCACGCTGTTTGGCGTGCGCATCGAGTGGCTGGCGGCCCAGGTAATCGAGAAAGTCTTTCCAGCGCCGACCGGTCTTGGCGCCGTAAACATTGAGAAACGCGCCGCCGTTGCTCGCGTCGATGCCCAGCCGTTGGGCCATTTCCCGGCGCAGCACTTGGCCGCCCAAGGTGGCGCCTTCGAGCACGTAAAGGGCGCCGAGGCAGGCGGCGGGGGCGTCAAAAATGGGCAGTTCGGTGCAACGGGGCAGGGCACTGATCGCAAGGTCATTCAGGCCGAGGGCGTGCAGGTCGCTCAGCAGCGTGGGCGTTTTCACCCGCAACACGGCGTCGTATCCACCGGCGATCAAGCCGCTGTCGTGCAGTGCCGCTTCGATGGGCGCGTAAAAGCCGTAGTACGCCTGGAGCAAGCGCCGATACCAATCGGCATCCAGGTCTGGCGCGAAAAACGGCAGGCGTTCTTCCAGCGCAACATGCAGCAGGCCGGTGCCGGCGCGTAACGCTTCCAGTAATGAGGGCGCACCAACGTCAGGGGCCTGTGACTGCATTCAATGAGCTCGAACTGTGGGCCTTTCGGCCATGAATGACGCGAGTAAATAGCGACGATTCTACACAACTCATTGCCGTCAACTGTACGCACAAGGCGAAAAGGCTGACCGGCGGATCAGAAAAGTCGCTCCTTGCGTAATTAATGACCACGGGGCAGCGCCTCAAGTTCGCTTTAAGTGATATTGCGGCGCTATCAATGCAGCGAAGATCCCCGCTGGCTCAGCGCCGTTTGCACGCACTGGACCAAATGTTCGGTACTCCACGGTTTGGGCAAAAACCGCACGGAACCGCCCAGCTGTGCTGCCAGTTTGGTATTACCGGAGGTCAATACCACCGGCACCGACGGCCAGCGATGCGCCACCACCTTGCTCAGGTCATAGCCGTTGAGCAAACCTGGCATCTGGATATCGCTGACAATCAAATCCACAGGGTCATCGCCGCGTTCCAGGTAAATCATCCCTTCATCCGCCGAAGGAAACGACGTCACTTGCGCCCCGAAATCCTCCAGCACATCCACCATTAACGAGCGAATGATCTCGTCGTCTTCCAGCACTAAAATCGATGGCTGAGCCATGATCCTTACTCCACCATCAGGGTTCAGTAAGGTGGAGTGGGGCGCGCGGTGATAGGTTCGATTGGATGTTTCTGAGGCGATGGATGGTCATTTAGAGGGTCTGGGTTGCGCCTCTGCAGGGCATATTGCACGATACCGACGCTTTCCATCCAAGGACCGGCCTTACTAACACAGGCCAACGAACAAGGCCGTCAATCATGAACGCTCCTGCCGCCCTGCTGCTGGACCCAAACCTGGGCAACCGCATGATCAAAGTCGACCACGCTGGCGAGCATGGTGCGATCTGTATCTACAGCGGCCAACTGTTCATGGCGCGCTGGTTTGCCCCGAGCATGGTCGCCGAGCTGAAGGAGTTCTTGTCCCACGAGCGCCGCCACCGCGCGGTGTTCCAGGCCGAGTTGCAGCGCCGTGGTTATCGCCGTTGCCGCAGTTATTGGCTCTGCGGGCTGGGTGGGCTGGTGCTGGGGTTGCTCACCGGGCTTTGCGGGCGCAAGGCTATTGTCGCCACCACGGTGGCGGTTGAAAGCGTGGTACTCAAGCACCTGGCCCATCAGCTTCACACCTTGCACGACATCGACCCGTTGGCGGTGGCGGCGATTGCTTCCATCGTCGAAGAGGAACAGCACCACCATGACCACTCGGCCGCGCAGATTGATGTGCGTGACCCGTGGTTCAGGGCGCTCACGCCGGTGGTCACGGCGTGGACCGAAACGGTGATCTGGATGGGCATGCGCTCCTGA
The DNA here is from genome assembly GCF_022662395.1 of Pseudomonas sp. MONT-RG-20F-20-E-7-02. Taxonomy (NCBI): domain Bacteria; kingdom Pseudomonadati; phylum Pseudomonadota; class Gammaproteobacteria; order Pseudomonadales; family Pseudomonadaceae; genus Pseudomonas; species Pseudomonas sp. MONT-RG-20F-20-E-7-02. The sequence goes on along the minus strand of NZ_JAKNQN010000006.1, from coordinate 365,261 downwards.
CAAACAGGCATAATCGCCGCAACACCTGCCGTGGAGCCCGCCATGAAGTACGCCTTACTGACCCTCGCCCTGATCCTCAACACCGCACCGGCCTTTGCGGCGGGCGATGCCGAGGCGGGCGGCAAGCTCTTCAGCAAGACCTGCGGCGGTTGCCACAGTATCGGCGAAGGCGCGCGCGGCGGCTTCGGCCCAGAGCTTAACGGCATCATCGGCCGCCCCGCCGGCACCACCACGGATTACCAGTACTCCGACGCGATGAAAAACTCCGGCGTGGTCTGGACCCGCGACAAACTCGCCGCCTATATAGAGGCGCCGAAGAAAGTGGTCAGCGGCACGCGCATGATCTTCTGGGGCATCAGTGATCAGGAAAAAATTGAAAACATCCTGGCCTACCTCGAAACCTTCCAGCCCAAATGATCACTCGCGCACGTTTCTGAACAGCATCAACCGCGCACTCTCATGCAGCCCGCGCGTCAGCCCCTGCAGGCGTTGAAACTCTTCAGGGTGTTGCTGCGCCACATCGTCGCGCGGCGTTGGCGAAGCCAGGTCATGCAGGGTCGGCGAACTGCCGTCGTGTTGCATCTGCAGCAGGAAGTCCTTGGTCACGCCGCCGATAATCGGGAACGTGCCCTCGTGCAGCACCAGCGGCACCACGCGTTCGCCTTCCGGCGCCGGCTGCTGGATGTCGCGGCCCATCGCGCCATTGCGAAACGGGACGCCCGCCATGCCGGCCACGGTCGGTAGCAAATCCGCCAGGCCCACCGCTTCTTCGATCACCCGTGGTTGCAGGCCCGGGGCGTGGATCAGCATCGGCACATTATTGCTTTCCAGGCCCAGTTGCTCGAAGGCCGGCGCCATGTGCGGGATCTGGCTGATCCGCGTGTTGTGGTCGCCGAAGAACACGAAAATGGTGTTGTCGTACCAGCCACCGGCCTTGGCGATGTCCATCAGGCGGCCAATGTTGAAGTCCAGCAGGCGCACGGCGTTGTATTGCTCGACACTACGCGAACCGGCGGCCTGGGCTTGTTCCAGGGTTACGTTGCTTAATTCAAACCCGTCGTTGTGCTTGGGGATGGTAAACGGGCGGTGGTTGCCGGAAGTTTGCACGTAGGCGAAGAACGGTTGGTCCTTGGGCACCGCGCGCAGCAACTGGTCGCTTTCCTTGAACAGGTCCAGGTCGGAGATGCCCCACACGTCCACCCGTGGCGAGCGCCAGTGGCTTTCGTCAAACAGCTGCACACCGTCGATGCTCTGGCGGATCAGCGCATTGATGTTCGCCCAGCCGGCATTGCCGTTGATCATGTAGAACTTCTGGTAGCCCTCGAAGGCATTGATCAACGTATGTTGCCGGGTGATCAGCGGGTTGCGTGTGGCGGTCTCCTGGCGGGTGACATCGGGCACGCCGGTGATGCTCGCCCACACGGTTTTGGCGGTGCCGGTGACGGGCACGTAGAAGTGTTTGAAGAACCAGCTTTGCGTCGCCAGTTTGTCCAGGTTCGGCGTGGGATTCAGCGGGTTGCCGTAGGCACCGACGGCGCTGGTGCCGAGGGATTCGAGCATCACGAAGACCACGTTCGGCGGGCGCTCGCCTTGCAGGCGATAGGGCTGCACGCCTTGCTCGCGGGTGAAGTTCAGTCGCTGGGGATCGGGTTGATCAACGCCCAAATACTCGGCAACTTGCGAGTAATGCTCGCGCACCTTGCCTTCATCGAATTGCGATTGGCCGACCTTGAGCGTGTCGTACAAAAACAGCACCGGGTTCAGGCCCACGGCGGCGACCTGGCTGTTGCCGGAAAAGAACGCATCGCTCCAGCGCAGCGGCACCGGGTTTTCCAGGTTGAGGTTGGCCACGCGGCCCAGCAACGCCAGCAGTACGGCGACAACACCGACCACGGCCACAGAAGCCACCGCCCATCTGCCGATGGGTTTGGCTTCGCGGTCCAGGGTCAATCGTTCCAGGCACACCAACGCCCATACCCACAGAGCCACGGCTGCCAGCCAACAGGCAGTTATCCACAGCACCGGGTAAGTTTCCCACACCATCTGCTGAGAAATCTGTGCGTCTTGCAGGTAGCGCAATACCGTCGCGTTGATGCGCACACCGAGGTAGGCGTAGTGGCCGAAGTCGATGATGTACACCAGGCCGACCACTGCCAGTGCCACCACCAGATAGCCACGCGCCAGCCAGCGCAGGGCGGGCGAGGTGGTGAGGTTCCAGCGCGGGAACCAGGCCAGCAGCGCCAGCGGCAGCAGGATCAACACTGCCAGGCGCAAGTCGAAACGCAAGCCGATGCCCAGGGTTTCCAGCAGCGCCGGCGTGTTCAAATCCAGACCGGAAAAGCTGATTAAAAACACCAGCCGCAGTGCGGCCAGCAACGCAAACACCAACCCAATCGCGCCCACGCCGTAGCGCAGGCGGCGTGATTGCAACACACCCATCATTGACCTCTACTCAATCTCACAAACACCACAAAGCCCATGTGGGAGCGGGCTTGCCCGCGAAAGCGCTGGTTCAGTCACAGATATGCCGCCTGACCCGCCGCATTCGCGAGCAAGCCCGCTCCCACAGTTTGAGTTGCATTCATCCAGTGGCGAGCGTGTCTGATCGCGCCATCCTTGATCTCGACTCGATCTCTAAAACACCACAAAGCCCATGTGGGAGCGGGCTTGCCCGCGAAAGCGCTGGTTCAGTGCCAGATGTGCCGCCTGACCCACCGCATTCGCGGGCAAGCCCGCTCCCACAGGTTGAATTGCATTAATCCAGCGATTACGCAGTAGCCCGTTAAAAGCGGATCCACCAAGTAATCCCAATAGTTTTCCGAAGCCTTCAGCCGCAGCGCGAACGCCAAGGTGCCCAGCGCCAGCATCCACACCGCCAGCGCATTACGCAGCCACAGCATCAACAAGGCCGCCGCGCCCACCAGCACAATCATCGGCCGAGGGTTAAAGCCCCAGCGGTAGGGGTCGTAATACGTCAGGCCCATCGTGGCCGGGTACAACAACAGGCTCAGCACGCCAAACAGCACCAGCACTTGCACCTGCTGTGGACGACCAAGCGGCTGCACCACCCCCAATCGACACAGGCTTACCCACGCCAACAACACCAACGTGCTGATCGCCAGGTCATCGGTAAAGCTGCGCACATACGCCGCCAATGGCAGTTCATTCACCGGGATAACACTCAGCACCACCAACAGCGGCAGCAGCCACGGGCGCCACGGCGTGGTAAACCGAAACATGCTCAAGAGCACAAACCCCAGCAGCACAAAACTCAAATGGGCTTGCCACACAGAAACCATCACAGATGCTCCGCCAGCCAGGCTTCGTTGAAGCTGACATGTTTGATAAACGTGTTATTCCACGAGTACACCAAGTGGTACGTGCCGTCCGGGCTGCGGCTGAAATACGGGTACTCGTACTCAAAATCGCAACCACGTGGTTTGCACACGCGGTAGTCCAGGTTGCTCAAAAAGCGTTGTTCCAGCGGCAGGCGTTTGGCGCCGCTGGAAGCGCGGAAGCTTTCGCCGATGATTTCTTTGTACGCCTCGTGGGAGAAGGGCTGGCCGAGCGGGTCGGGCGATTGGTCCAGCTCGATCACCGTGCGCCATTGGCTGAACTGCGCGTTGGTGCCGTAGAGGCTGAGCTTGAAGCGCCCGTCTTGCAGGTCGTTGAGGGCGACCAACAAACCGTCGTCCTCGGTGGCCACTGCCGCCAATGATGAATTGGGGTTGGCCGGCTCCAACGGGTACGGCTCGCTCCAGGTTCGCCCGGCATCTTCGGTGCGGCTGGCGAGCACGCGGTGATGGGTTTCGCCGGCATAACGCAACATCGCCACGGCGCGCTGGCCGTCCTGCGGCACGATGGTCGGTTGCAGCGAATGCTTGCCACGGCTGATGCGGAATTTGTCGATCACCGCCCCGTCCGCGCTCAAGTACAGGTACTCGGCAAACTTGCCCATGAACTCGTGGTACACCGGCAAGCCGATGGAGCCGTCGGCGTGGAATACCGGCGCGGCACGCACCAAGGTGCTGATGTTGAAGAACGGCGAAGTGACCAATTGCCGAGGCGCCGACCAGTTCGCGCCGAGGTCATCGGAGACCATCACGTTGATCGCACTGGTGGCCCAACCGCCGACCGACACCGACACATAAAACATCCACAGGCGCTTGTCCGGCCCCAGTGCAATCACCGGGTTACCGAGTTTGCGAATGTAACGCTGGGTGCCGTCGCGGGTGCTTTCCCGCGTGGCCAGCACGTGTTCGGCGCCCCATTCACCACTGCGTGCATCAAAGCGCGCGGTGCGCACCTGCACATCCGCGGCGCCTTCGCGCGAGCCTGCAAACCACACGGCCATCAAGTCGCCGCCGGGTAGCGCGGTGACGGAAGATGAGTGCACAAAGTCAGTCAGTTGCGAGGACACGAAGCGGCTAGTGTATTGCGGTGCCGTCGCGACCTTCGAGGGGGGCGGGCTCGCCTGGGCAAACGGCGCCAGCACATGGGGCGGATGGCTCAGCCAGGCGGCGATGAATACCCCGAGCAGGCTGCAGATCAGTAGGGCGGAGCGCATAGAGAACCTGTCAGAGAAAAGGATTACTGCGCACGCTCATCCGGCAGGCGCTTCCTGCGACCGGTGAGCATGGATAACGGCAGGTTGTCCTTGACCTGGATACTTTCAAACACGGCGGCCAGCACATGCACACAGACCAGACCCAGCAGCACATTGGCGGCGGTTTCGTGGACTTGCAGCGGCCAGTCGGCACCCCATAACGCGTCGACTTCCTGCATCAGGAAGCCACTGATGCCGAGGGTCAGCAGCGCCGACAACATCAACAGCATCACCAACGCGCCGATAGGCGAATGGCCGAGGCGATGCAGCGCTCGCCCGCTGAACACCGTACGCACATGCGCGCCGAGACGCGCAGGCGTCGGCCAGAAATCCGACCAACGCGCGCTGCGCGGTCCGACAAAACCCCACACCGCTCGCACCAGCAGCCAGGCCATGGCGTAATAGCCCAGCCACACATGCCAGTCGTCGCCTGCTTCGTTGAAGAAGTAGTTGGCGATAAAGACTCCGGCGATAGACAAATGAAACAGCCTGACCAACGGGTCCCACAGGCGCAGGGTTTCGCCTGGCATCAGCCTTTTATCTCAGTCTTCACGGCTTTGCCGGTCACCGGGTCGTGGTAGATCTCGACCTTGCGCTTGTCCTTGTCGAAACCGTAGATCTCGTAGCAGTTGCCGTCGGTGACCTTGAACTTGCTGATCTCGTACCCTTCGGCCTTGAGCTTGTCCTGGAAGGCTTTTTCGTCTTGCCACTGCGAGCGCTCGGCGGTGGTGCACTGCGGGCCGGCGAGGGCCATGGGGCTGGCGATGATCAAAGACAGCAGGAGAATTTTGCGCATGGAAAAGCTCTCAGCAGATGTGGGAGATTTCACAGTGCAAAACCAACCTTAGCGCAACCTTAGTTGGCAATGCGCCGTAACATCTTTACTGGAATAGCCCGCACTAGAACCCGGCATGATGCCGCCGTTTCCTACAGAGATTTCGCAATGCGCCTACTCCTCGTCGAAGATGATCGTGCCCTCGGCCAGGGCATTCGCGTGGCATTGGGCGCCGAAGGCTACACGCTGGATTGGCTGCACGATGGCCTCAGTGCCTTGCACGCCCTGCGTACTGAAAACTTCGATTTGCTGCTGCTCGACCTCGGCCTGCCGCGCCTCGACGGCCTCGACCTGCTGCAGCAACTGCGCGCCGGGCAGCACGACCTGCCGGTGCTGATCCTCACTGCCCGCGATGGCACCGCCGAGCGCATCGCCGGCCTGGATGCTGGCGCCGACGACTACCTGATCAAGCCTTTCGACGTCGAAGAACTCAAGGCCCGCGTGCGCGCCCTGCTGCGCCGCAGCCAGGGCCGCGCGCAACCGATGCTGGAACACGCCGGCGTCAGCCTCGACCCGGCCACCCAGCAAGTGCGCTACCAGGATGAAGACATCATCGTCACGCCGATGGAATACCAACTGCTGCACCAACTGATGGTGCGCCCCGGCAAAGTCGTGACCCGCGAGCGCCTGGCCCGCGCGCTGTATGGCTGGCAGGATCGAGTGGAGAGCAACACTTTGGAAGTGCTGATCCATAACCTGCGCAAAAAGTTATCCACCGAGCTGATCCGCACCGTGCGCGGCGTCGGCTACGTGCTGGCGCTTAAACCATGAGCTCGGTGCGCGCGCGCATCCTCATCCCGGTGCTGGTGTTGATTTTGCTCGGCGACGCGCTGATCAGCTGGCTCGTACTGCGTGACAGCCACCACGAGATCGAAGAAGTCTACGACGCCCAACTCGCCCAAAGTGCGCGCCTGCTGCAAGGTGTTTTGCGCCAGCGCGACCCTGGCGAAGCGGATTGGGACCGCCTGTATCAAGCCTTTGACCACGCCATGAGCCGCGTCGGTGAAGACGGCGTCGCCCACCCGTATGAAACCCGCCTGACCTTCCAGGTATGGCGCAGCGACGGTGAATTGTTGGTGCGCTCCGCCGAAGCGCCCGTACTGACGGCACCGCCGACCACCCTTGGCGCCCACGACATCATCGACAACGGCAACGACTGGTGCGCCTTCCTCCTCGCCGACCCGCAACAGGGTTTGCTGATTTGGGTGGGCGAGCGTGATGACATTCGCCAGGACCTGATCGAGCGCATCGTGCGCCACACCCTCTGGCCCACCCTGATCGGCGTGCCGCTGCTGGCCGTGTTGATCTGGCTCACCATCGGCTGGGGCCTCAAACCCCTGCGCGCCATGGTGCTGTCGATTCGTGGGCGCAACACTGACACCTTGCAACCGCTGCACCTCAAGCCGCTGCCGAGTGACCTGGAACCGATGCAAACCGCGCTGAACCGGCTGTTGGTGCAGATGGATGATTTGCTGGAGCGCGAACGCCGCTTTATCGCGGATGCAGCGCATGAACTGCGTACACCGTTGGCGATCCTGCGCATTCACGCGCAAAACGCTCAAAGCGCCGCCACTGAAGAGCAACGGCGCGAAGCGCTGGATTTTCTGGTGAGTGGCGTGGACCGCGCAACGCGCATTGGCAGCCAATTGCTGACCATGGCGCGTATCGAACCGCAACTGAACAACCCCGTGTGCAAGCCTGTGCAACTGACGGAACTGGTGCGCGAAGAACTCGCTGAGCTGACGCCGCTGGCGATGGAGAAGGGCGTGGAGCTGGTGCTGGAAGGCCAAGAGCAATGTTGGGTGCAAACCGAGCCGGTAGCCCTGGCGATTGCGTTGCAGAACCTGGTGACCAATGCGCTCAATTTCTCCCCGGCCGGCAGTGAAGTACGGGTGGTCATCGGTGCTGATTACTTGAGCGTGGAAGACCAAGGCCCGGGGATTGATGAGGCGGAGCTGGGCCGTTTGTTCGAGCGGTTTTACAGCCGCGACAACGCCAATGGCGCAGGGTTGGGGTTGGCGATTGTGGAGATGATTGTGGGCAAGATCGGCTGCAGGCTAACGTTGCACAATCTGGCGCAGGGCGGCTTGTGCGCACGGCTGGTATTCAACCAAACCTGAAGCGACCCCGGCTCAACGGTGGGAGTTGTCGAGCCCCAGCGAGGCTACGATGGCATCACCTCGGTGCACCTGCCCAACCCAAGCGCCCGCATCGCTGCTCCGTTACACAACATTCGTTTAAACTCCGCTCCTGCCATCAAACCCACCCTCGATAAGGACATCCCCCGTGAAGCGAATCGCGCTGCTTTCTCTCGCCTTGGCCCTGTGCGCCTGCCAATCCAACCAGCGCGACTCATCGCCCACCTTGCTCAAGGACGGCATCCAGCTGCGCCAAAAAACCGTGGCCGTGGATGCAGACCACGCCAAAGTCGTGATGAAAGCCTACGGCGGCACCGCCCCCGTGGAATTCGCGGTGCGCCGCGAAGGCGACGCCGACCAACGCATGGAAACCCTCGGCACCGTGATGGACACCGGCGAAGGCCGGGTTTTCAACTGGATCGCCAAACTCAACCAGACGGTCGCCAGTGCCGGGTTCAAGCGTTTTCCACAGTTGGAAATTCAGGCCGATCCAGGCAAGGAACTGACCGTATCCAGTACCGCCAGAGCCTCGCGACCGGGTATTTACTCCGTTTGCGGGCCGGTGTTCAGCAACTTCGTGCCGGAGCGGGCGAAGGTGTATCTGGTGGAATTTCAGTTCAAAGGGGATAGGTGTGTGCAGCAGGTGTTTGATGTGACGGATCCGGCGAATCGGGTGGTGGTTGAGGGGGCGGGGAGTGAGGGGAAGGCGGGCTAAGAGGCCGGGCCGAACAAATGTGGGTGCTGCGCTTGGAAGGACCTGAAGGTCTGGTACTTCCAGCGCTCACCGCCTGGATCGTCGTCGGTCGCGCTGACCTCGCCGAAGTACCAATGCTCTGACTCGAAAATATCTCCGTCTTCATTCTCGTGGATGAACTGAAAGCCGACTTCGTTAAGCCCTGGGGGGATAGTCAGTTTCCATTCTTTGGCCAGGCTTCTGCCTGTGATTCGGGTTTGGCAGAAGTAGTCATAGTCGAAAGGTTGAGTGTGCCCAAGATAGCGAGCTTTATCGGTGTAGACACAGACTCGGCTAGAGAACATGTCCGGAACCGTGACACAGGCGACAACCCAGCATTCAGGGGCGTCGTCTGGTCGTGCTTCAAGCAGATGGCCTGAGACATTGATTAACTGTTGAGCACAGTGCGCCTGAATTTCTGGTGTGGTTTGTTTGCCCTCAACAAGATTTTCGATGACGGGGATTCTTTCGGTTACGTAGTCGGGTTGTGGCGGTAACTCTTCGTAGAAACAGCCTTCGAAGCTGTTGGCCCAGCGGGTTAGGGCCCTGAGGTGCCTGGGGATGTTGCGGAGTTTTTTGTTTGTGAGTGAAAGTCTGCGCATGGAATCCTATTTCTCTTAAGTGAGGTCACATTTGTGCATCTTCGTAATCGAGTGCTATGAAATAGTCGCTCTGTGAAAAAGCGATTTCATGAGCGAAGAATGGTTGCACATGCGATAGCCAATCCCGGCGCAGTTCAAACATGCCGTTATTGACTGCCTCCTCCTTCGAAAGCCCTAGCTTTGTAACGATGGAGTAGTTGTCTCCCATGTCTTTTGAGTCTTCCGCGCCACCCAACCATTCCGTGGTTTTGTCGAACCATTCCAATCTCACTTTAAGTCCCATGTAGCCTCACAAGTATCTAGAGATATTTCGTTTTTTCTTCGCCGGTTTGAGCTGCTCGCCGGTTACATGGCTGAAGGCCCCGAGGTGACTTCCATCACTTGCTAGATAAGCTTCCAGCTCGCCGTGCTGTGAGTCCCACTCATAGATTGTCCGCCCCTTTTCATCAATCCAACGTTCTCTTAATCCACCGCCTCCCTGTTTTGGAGTTTTAGGCTTTGCTTTTGTCAGGTTCAAAAAACCGGTTATTTGCTGCACCTTAGGCGCCTTGTGGTACTTGTGATCCCCAGCCCGAACGCTAACCACCACATACAGCGGCCGAACCCCCGACTCCACCGGGAACACCAGAATAAAATCCCGATACTCCGGCGGATAAACCGGGTTCACCAGAATCTGCGCCGCCTTTTCCGTCGGCGGATAAATCCAAATCACCGGCGCTTGCGGCGCAGCCTCCAACGCCGGAATACCCAGCGTGTCGCCCGGATCAACCGCAGGCGTCCAGATCAGCTCCACGCCCTCACCCAAATCCGCCACAAACTGATCGCCACGGCTTTGGAACTGCACCACATCAATCATCTGCCAGTCGGCATGGTTGCCCGTGTAAAACCCATACCCCTTGAGCGTGCCGTCCTCACGCTGCTCCACATGCAAACGCATCTGCGACCGCGCCCGTTGCAGCGAACGCAATTGCTCCTCGCTGTAAAGCGCGCTGTCGCCCAACTCAGACGGCCAAGCCAACGCCACCAACCCCGCCAACAGGCCACCGGCTACAGAGCCAGCGGCGGCAGCTGCAGACTCCACTACCGCCGAACGCAACGCCAACTGCCCCAAGCCAGCGGGCAGTGCGCTGCCGCTGATCTTGCGCAGGGCAACCGTGCCTCGGCTGTCCACCTCACGGCCGCCTAACAGGCTGAAATGGCCGTAGTCCTTGATCAGCTCCAGCGGTACGTAACCGGTGGGGTTGTTGTAGCGAATGATGCCGTCGGGGAGCTGGCAAGGCTTGGCGAAGGTGCAGCCGGGAAGCGTTGCGGGCGTAGGCGCTGGGGTAGGTGTTGGGTCGAATAAGTCTATCGGCGGCGAATAGGGCTCCCGTTTCGGCTGCGGAGTCAGGATTCGCCGTTTGAGTTGGTCTTCTTCGGTGATGGGGTACGAGCGTTCTGGCATGACGGGCTCACTTCCTTGTGCGAGGGAGTGAGCGTACGAGGGGGACGCAGAGGTTGATGTCGGCTTTGTTCGATGGTGTGTGTGGGAAGAGTCAGCTTGTTTCTGGCGGCTTCCAAATGGGTAGTTGAAGTTGTTTATCCGCCTCTTAATATGGGGGTTTCGTTAGTTTGTATCCGTGTAATTAATGATTTTGAGGTTGTTAGTTTGAGGGGGATAAAAATCGTTTTAGGAAAGGAAGCTTGCGCCTAAATAATCAAGTTATTTCCAATGTGAAGGGGCCGAGACTCGGCGTTGACGAGCAATCTCTTTGAAAAAATTGGAGTTGTGGGCATAAGGGATGTTAAAAATACTGAAGCATTGTCAATGAAGAATGGCAGTCCACTTTGATAGGTGGATATGCCATTTTTGGGGTGTGATTATTTTGAGTCGATGTTTTTAATTATTTTCCAGAGGCAGGTGAATTGTTTTGCTTTTGTCGCTTGTGTCACTCGAATTATAGACTCTAACTTAGTTTGGAATACACCCACGTCGACGATAGGAGAGTTTATGTTGTCGTCATCGTTTAAGTATTCAATAAAGCCTTCGCTTTCTAGGCAAAACAACATGCCAAGAGTCATTCCCACTGTAAGGTCGAAGGAGATTTTAAGTTCGGATGAGAGCGGTGTTAATATATTTTCTTTTAGATCTGTTACTGACCAAGAACGCTTTATAGCTTCCCCTATAATGATTAGAGATATGCTGGACCAAATTTTATTGCTGTTAAATAACGAGTATGAGGTTTCATCCGTTTTGTCTTCGGGCTTTGAAAAAACGCTTGAGGTCTTGGAAACATCTGACAGGATGTCTGTGATCTTATTAGTGGCGGTAGTGTTCTCGTTAAGTTGTCCGCCGAGATGAGTTGTTATTTCGCGAAGCTCTTGGGCTGATTTGTGGATTTCATTTTTTGAATCAGTTATTTTTTCTCCGGCGCTGATAAGTCTCTCGATTTGTTCTCGTATCTCGACTGCGGAACTACTTTGAGAAATTGATTGGACGAATGAGTAAATGATGGCGATCAGACCGAGCAGAATAGATACGACGGTTCCGGCAAAAGATACATACCCAAGGGCGCTTGAGCTGCCTCCATATTTCATTGATAGCCAATGTATTAGGAATTGAATTAATAGTAGAATTAATATTAAGAAAATCCACTCTCGCGTTGAAAATTTTTCGTTCTTAAACGACATCTAAAATATCCATAATCCGATTTTTTGGGAGCGATCTGTGAGCGTGCTTTACGCGCTACATTTATTGGTGGTGTCATAGTGGCATCGGTCGTGAAGCAGCGCTAGGCAGCAGCAAGCACTTGATGCGTGAAGTCTGAGGCTTTAGCGGCTATACGGTGTCTTCCCTGCTCTCCGCGCCTAGAAACCTACCGCAACAAACTCGTGCTTTCTCATTTCTACCTGCTCGAGATATCGTCCCGCAGTCGCTACCAACGCAGCGACCGGACTTGAGAATCCGAGAAACAATAGGCGCATAGGCGCCACCATCCATTAGACTGTTGGCGCTTTTTTGTGCTCGTATGTCTGTGTCATGGCGGCTATGCGTGGGAGACCTTCGGGTCTGCCGGGTTCCTATTGTCCCGGTTTCTCAGCCCGCGCATAGCTGCCACCCATTCGCATGAGAAACGAACGTGGCAGCTCACTACATTAGGAGCTTAAGCAATGAGCGTTTCTGATAGGTCGTACCCTCGCAGCGCCCTCGTCACCACCTCCACACAGCCCGGAGGTGCCCAATGATCAACCCACCCCTCAACAAAACCCTCGGCATCATCACCTTCTCCACCTGTGGCCAACAGCCCGACCTCCACCGCCTATTCCGCGTCAACTCCGGCGTACCCATCCGCGATGCCCTGGAACATGCCTCCGAGCTGCTGCACTGTTCCAAAATGCTCGCGCTGGATGCCGCCATGGACAAGAGCGCGGACCGTTATGCCTGGGCGGCGCATTATTTGGGGGAGATGGCGAAGGCGGTGGTGGATGATTTGGCGAATGGGATGTTGCCGAATGGGGTGATGGAGGAGGGGGAGGCTGTTGGTGTGTAGGCGGGTGAGGTGATGGTGTTTGGGCTGGCGTCTTCGCAGCGATGCGGCGACCCGACAAGCCAGCTCCCACATTTTGATCTTGGTACATCCGTGTAAATCGTTAAGCAGTAAAAGAGACCTTGGGACGCCAAGGTCTTTTTTTGCCTGCTGATCAGCTCAGCAGGTGCTTGGAAATGATCCGCGAAATTTCCACAATCGAAGTCTTCCCGGTGAACTCAAACTTCACTTTCCCCAGCGACGAAAAGTAAATCTCCAGTTCCGAATCCAGATCAAACGTGCCGGACGTTTCCACCGAATACGCGACGATATTTTTGTATGGCAGCGAGGTGAAGTCCTTCTTGCTGCCGGTAATCCCCTGCACGTTCACCGCGATGATGCGTTTGGTGGTGAAGACCACGCCGTCGCGCATGGCTTTATAGGCGTCGATCACTTCTTCGCCGTCGAGCAGCAGGGCCGAGACGCGTTCGGCGTATTCGTTGTTTTGTTTGAGTTTGAAGAAGCCTTTGTTGTTGAAGTCGATCATGTGCCTGTCCTTGGGTGAAGGGGGCGGTATCCGCCGGCGTGTGTGTATGACGTTTTGCTCGTGGATCTGTATCTAACGGGCTGCTGTTCAGCGCCTTACCATGGCGCCCAGCACACTATTCAAGGAGCGACACCATGCCCGAACTGTCCAGCTGGCTTGCTTATGGCCTGATCTCACTTGGCATGGTGCTGACGCCCGGGCCGAACATGATTTACCTCATTTCCCGCTCGATTTGCCAGGGCCGCACGGCCGGGTTGATTTCGCTGGGCGGTGTTGCGTTGGGTTTCCTTGTTTATATGTTTTGCGCGGCGTTGGGCATTACCGCGTTGGTGATGGCGGTGCCCTTTGCGTACGACGCGCTGCGCCTCGGTGGTGCGTTGTACCTGGTGTACCTGGCCTGGCAGGCGGTCAAGCCGGGTGGCCGTTCGCCCTTTCAGGTTCGCGATTTGCCCCAGGACAGCCCGCGCAAGCTGTTCATGATGGGCTTTGTGACCAACCTGCTGAACCCCAAGGTGGCGGTGATGTATTTGTCATTGTTGCCGCAGTTCATTGACCCGAACGGCCATGGCAGTGTGCTGACGCAGTCGCTGATCCTGGGCTTTACGCAGATTGCTATCAGCGTGAGCGTAAACGCGGTCATTGCCATAATGGCAGGCTCCATCGCGGTGTTCTTCGTCACCCGGCCGAGTTGGCAGGTGGTACAGCGTTGGGTGATGGGCTCGGTGTTGATGGGGTTGGCGGTGCGTATGGCGGTTGAAGGGCGGCGGTAAGTCGGGCTCTACAAGATAGCTTTCAAGTAATCCTTGAGTGGGCTGAGTGAGGTATTTAGTTCCTCAAGTGTCGACGCTTGGCGCATGTCCTCCGCGAGCCGTTGCAGCTCGCGGCCCATGACGGTATCGGCGCCACCCAAGGATTCCAGTGCTAACGCAATGCACTCATTAAGCTTGAATTGAATCGCAGCCAGATCCCCTTGGCGCACCAACAACCCAAACACCTCGCGCTCATACCCATCCATGACCAGATCGTCCCGCAGAATCGTGCTCGCACCTTCGGTCTCATGCACCAGCTTGAGAGCAAAAAGCGCAACAGCTTCCAGCATCAATTCCATGGTCCCGGCTCCTCAACGTCTGCGTTCGCCTGTGTTTACTCACTTTTCTACAGGCGAAAAAAAAGACCTTGAATTTCAAGGTCTTTCTTTAAGATGGTGCCCCGAGGGAGACTCGAACTCCCACTCCTTTCGAAAACGGATTTTGAATCCGCCGCGTCTACCAATTCCGCCATCAGGGCTCAATGGCGGCGAAGTATAGAGATGAGATTACCGTTGGTCAATCACGTTTCATGGTCAATTTTCACTATTTCCGCTAGACTTCCCGGCCCTGCTAGACGAACCCCATCATGCGCGTTGCTGACTTTACTTTTGAGCTCCCTGATTCGCTGATCGCTCGCCACCCTTTGGCCGAGCGTCGCGCCAGTCGACTGCTGACCCTGGACGGGGTCAGCGGTGCCCTCGCACACCGTCAATTCACTGATTTGCTTGAGCATTTGCGCCCAGGCGATTTGATGGTGTTTAACAATACCCGGGTGATTCCGGCACGGCTGTTTGGCCAGAAAGCCTCCGGCGGCAAGCTGGAAATTCTGGTGGAGCGGGTGCTGGACAGCCATCGCGTGCTGGCCCATGTGCGCTCCAGCAAGTCGCCGAAACCGGGTTCGAGCATCTTGATCGATGGCGGTGGCGAGGCCGAGATGGTCGCGCGCCATGACGCGTTGTTCGAGCTCAAGTTTGCCGAAGAGGTGTTGCCGCTGCTGGAGCGCGTCGGCCATATGCCGCTGCCTCCTTATATAGACCGCCCCGACGAAGACGCGGACCGCGAGCGCTATCAGACGGTGTACTCGCAGCGCCTTGGCGCTGTGGCCGCGCCGACTGCGGGCCTGCATTTCGACCAGCCGCTGCTGGACGCGATTGCCGCCAAGGGCGTCGAAAGCGCCTATGTGACCCTGCACGTGGGGGCCGGCACGTTTCAGCCGGTGCGTGTGGATAACATCGAAGACCACCATATGCACAGCGAGTGGCTGGAAGTCAGCCAGGAAGTCGTCGATGCAGTGGCTGCGTGCAAGGCGCGCGGCGGGCGCGTGGTGGCGGTGGGCACCACCAGCGTACGTTCGCTGGAGAGTGCGGCGCGTGATGGCGTGCTCAAGCCGTTCAGCGGCGACACCGATATCTTTATCTTCCCAGGCCGGCCGTTTCACGTGGTCGATTGCCTGGTCACCAACTTCCATTTGCCGGAATCCACGCTGTTGATGCTGGTGTCGGCATTTGCCGGTTACCCGGAAACCATGGCCGCTTATCAAGCCGCCATCGCCAACGAGTACCGTTTTTTCAGCTACGGTGATGCGATGTTTATCACCCGTAACCCTGCGCCGACTGCTCCTAAAGAAGCGGGCCCTGAGGAACAACTATGAGTCGTATGTCGTTTGAACTGTTGGCCACGGATGGCAAGGCTCGTCGTGGTCGCCTCACTTTCCCGCGCGGCACCGTCGAAACCCCGGCGTTCATGCCGGTGGGCACCTACGGCACCGTTAAAGGCATGCTGCCGCGTGACATCGTCGCCACCGGCGCCGAGATCATCCTCGGCAACACCTTCCACCTGTGGCTGCGCCCGGGCACGGAAGTGATCAAGAAGCATGGCGACCTGCATGACTTCATGAAGTGGCAAGGCCCGATCCTCACCGACTCCGGTGGCTTCCAGGTGTTCAGCCTGGGCGCCATGCGCAAAATCAAGGAAGAGGGCGTGACCTTCGCCTCGCCGGTCGACGGTTCCAAGGTGTTCATGGGCCCGGAAGAGTCGATGCAGGTGCAGCGCGACCTGGGTTCCGACATCGTGATGATCTTCGACGAATGCACGCCGTACCCGGCGGACGAAGACGTCGCGCGTATCTCCATGGAGCTGTCGTTGCGTTGGGCCCAGCGTTCGAAGAACGCCCACGGCGACAACACCGCGGCGCTGTTCGGGATCGTCCAGGGCGGCATGCACGAAAGCCTGCGCAAGCGCTCGCTGGAAGGTCTGGACAAAATCGGCTTTGACGGCCTGGCCATCGGCGGTTTGTCGGTGGGCGAGCCCAAGCACGAAATGATCAAGGTGCTGGATTACCTGCCAGGCCTGATGCCGGCTGACAAACCTCGTTACCTTATGGGCGTTGGCAAACCGGAAGATCTCGTAGAGGGTGTGCGCCGCGGTGTGGACATGTTCGATTGCGTGATGCCAACCCGTAATGCCCGCAATGGGCATCTGTTCATCGATACAGGCGTGCTGAAGATCCGTAACGCGTTCCATCGCCATGATGATTCGCCGCTGGATCCCACCTGTGACTGCTACACCTGCCAGAACTTCTCGCGTGCTTATCTGCACCATCTGGACAAGTGCGGGGAAATGCTGGGTAGCATGTTGAATACCATCCACAATTTGCATCACTACCAAGCCCTGATGGCTGGTTTGCGCGAGGCTATTCAACAGGGTACATTGGCCGCCTTCGTCGATGCCTTCTATGCCAAGCGCGGGCTCCCTGTGCCGCCCTTGGACTGAGTTTTCCGACCCTAAGATTCACTATTTGCAACTGGAGTGCTAAATGAGCTTTTTTATCTCTAATGCCATGGCTGACGCCGCTGCGCCTGCCGCTGCCGGCCCTATGGGCGGTGGTTTTGAGTGGATTTTCCTGGTCGGCTTCCTGGTCATCTTCTACCTGATGATCTGGCGTCCACAGGCCAAGCGCGCCAAAGAGCAGAAAAACCTGCTGGGCAGCCTGCAAAAAGGCGACGAAGTTGTGACCACTGGCGGCATTGCCGGCAAGATCACCAAGGTTTCCGATGCTTTCGTGGTTCTGGAAGTCTCCGACACCGTAGAAATGAAGTTCCAGAAGGGCGCCATCGCCGCCACGCTGCCAAAAGGCACGCTCAAAGCGATCTGAGTAACAACCTTTACCAATCGACGGGGCGCGCAAGGCGCCCCGCGTTATAAGCGGGCGGCGTGATGCTGAACAAATACCCTCTGTGGAAATACGTACTGATCCTGGCGGTGCTGGCGATCGGTTTTATTTATTCCGCTCCCAATCTTTATCCTGATGACCCTGCGATCCAGATCACTGGCGCCAGCACTTCGCTGCAAGTCAATCAGGCT
Organism: Pseudomonas sp. MONT-RG-20F-20-E-7-02; assembly: GCF_022662395.1. Classification (NCBI taxonomy): domain Bacteria; kingdom Pseudomonadati; phylum Pseudomonadota; class Gammaproteobacteria; order Pseudomonadales; family Pseudomonadaceae; genus Pseudomonas; species Pseudomonas sp. MONT-RG-20F-20-E-7-02. Next base: position 348,122 of record NZ_JAKNQN010000006.1, on the reverse strand, counting down.
GACCTGGAACGCGCGAGCAAAGCGCTCACCGACGCGGGCATCCAGGTTAAAGCGGCAACATTGGCATCTGATGCGAAGGGCGGCTTGCTGCGCCTGACCAAGGCAGAAGACCAATTGCCGGCCAAGGACGTTGTGCGCAAGGCCATGGGTGACGACTACGTTGTTGCACTGAACCTGGCACAGACCACGCCAAAATGGCTGCGCAGCATTGGCGCGCACCCGATGAAGCTGGGTCTGGACTTGTCCGGTGGTGTGCACTTCCTGCTGGAAGTCGACATGGACAAGGCCCTGGACGCACGCCTGAAGGTCTACGAAGGCGACGTGAAGAGCCTGCTGCGTAAAGAGAAGGTGCGTTATCGCAGCCTGCCGCAGCTCAACGGTGCCATCCAGCTGGGCTTCTCTGACGAAGCTACCCGCGAACAGGCCCGTGCGCTGGTGCGCAAGAACTTCAACGATTTCGACATCGTACCGGCTGACCTGAACGGCCAACCTGTACTGCGTCTGGCGATGACCCCGGCCAAGCTGGCGGAAATCCGCGAATACTCCATCAAGCAGAACTTGACCACGGTACGTAACCGCGTCAACGAGCTGGGTGTGGCCGAGCCGATCGTTCAGCGTCAGGGTGCCAACCGCATCGTGGTTGAACTGCCGGGCGTACAGGACACCGCTGAAGCCAAGCGTATCCTGGGTAAAACCGCCAACCTGGAATTCCGTTTGGCTGCTGAGCCGGGTGCTTCCCGCGCGACTGCCGAAGAATTCGAGTTCCGTGAAGGTAACCGTCCTCCAGCGTTGATCGAGCGTGGCTTGATCATCACCGGTGACCAGGTGACCGACGCCAAGGCGGGTTTTGACTCGCAGCACGGCACGCCTGAAGTGAACATCCGTCTGGATGGCCACGGCGGCGACTTGATGAGCCGCGCCACGCGCAGCAACGTCGGCCGTAGCATGGCGGTGATCTTCATCGAGCAGCGCCCGGTCACCACTTACACCAAGCAAGTGGTCGACGGCGTCGAGAAAGACGTGCCGGTGCAAACCTTCAAGGAAGAGAAGAAGATCATCAGCCTGGCGACCATCCAGTCGCCGCTGGGTGCTCAATTCCGCATCACTGGCCTGAACGGCCAGGGCGAATCGTCCGAGCTGGCACTGCTGCTGCGTGCTGGTGGCCTGGCGGCGCCGATGTACTTCGCTGAAGAACGCACCATTGGCCCGAGCCTGGGTGCCGACAACATCACCAAAGGTATCGACGCAGCCTTGTGGGGCATGCTGTTCGTGTCGCTGTTCATCATCGCCATCTACCGCTTCTTCGGCATCATTGCCACCGTGGCCCTGGCGGGCAACATGGTGATGCTGCTGGCCTTGATGTCGCTGCTGGGCGCTACGCTGACCCTGCCAGGTATCGCCGGTATCGTGCTCACCATGGGTATGGCGGTAGACGCCAACGTACTGATCTTCTCGCGTATTCGTGAAGAGATCGCGGCGGGCATGACCGTACAGCGTGCAATCAACGAAGGCTTCGGCCGGGCATTTACTGCGATTCTCGACTCCAACTTGACCACTTTGCTGGTCGGCGGGATTCTCTTTGCCATGGGCACAGGCCCCGTCAAAGGTTTTGCGGTGACCATGTCCCTCGGTATCTTTACCTCGATGTTCACGGCCATCATGGTGACCCGCGCAATGGTCAACCTGATCTTTGGCGGGCGTGACTTCAAGAAGTTGTGGATTTAAGGGGCTGCCATGTTACGTACAATCAACTTCATGGGCGTTCGCAACGTTGCGTTCGGCTTCACCATGGTGCTCACCGTTCTGGCGTTGTTCAGCTGGTTCCATAAGGGCCTGAACTACGGCCTGGACTTCACCGGCGGTACGCTCATCGAGCTGACCTACGAGAAGCCCGCCGACGTGACCCTGGTGCGCAACGAGCTGGTCAAGGCCGGCTATCACGAAGCCATCGTGCAGAGCTTCGGTGCCACCACCGACCTGCTGGTGCGTATGCCTGGCGAAGACCCGCAACTGGGTCACCAGGTAGCCGAGGCCTTGCAGAAGGTCGGCGGCGACAACCCGGCGTCGGTCAAGCGCGTTGAGTTCGTCGGCCCGCAGGTGGGTGAAGAGCTGCGCGACCAGGGCGGCCTTGGCATGCTGATGGCGCTGGCCGGCATCATGATTTACCTGGCGTTCCGCTTTCAGTGGAAGTTCGGCGTCGGCGCCATTGTGTCGCTGATCCACGACGTGATCGTGACCGTGGGTATCCTCGCGTACTTCCAGATCACCTTCGACCTGACGGTATTGGCGGCGGTGCTGGCGATCATTGGTTACTCGCTCAACGACACCATCGTGGTATTCGACCGGGTTCGTGAGAACTTCCGCGTACTGCGCAAGGCGTCGCTGATCGAGAATATCAACGTTTCCACGACCCAGACCCTGCTGCGGACCATGGCGACCTCAATCTCCACCTTGCTGGCGATTGCGGCGCTGATGATCTTCGGTGGCGACAACCTGTGGGGCTTCTCCCTGGCGCTGTTCATCGGCGTTCTGGCGGGCACCTACTCGTCGATCTACATCGCCAACGTGGTGCTGATTTGGCTGAACCTCAACAGCGAAGACTTGATCCCTCCTGCCGCTACCGGCAAGGAGGTCGACGACCGCCCTTGATGGGCGTTTGTTGACACGCTGTTACAAAGAAGGCGCGAGTATTGAACTCGCGCCTTTTTTTTTGCTCCAAGGCTGGGTATAGCGCGGATCGTTCGGTCCGTTTGTGATGGTCAGGAGGTTCAACGTGAACAAGTCGTTGCTGGTTGGTGCGGTATTGGGTGCTGTCGGTGTGACTGCCGGGGGTGCTGTTGCCACCTACAGCCTGGTAAAAAGCGGCCCTGAGTATGCGCAAGTGCTGGCGGTACAGCCGGTGAAAACCCAGATTAAAACCCCGCGCGAAGTCTGCAAAGACGTCGCCGTAACCCGGCAGAAGCCGGTGCAGGATCAACACCAAATCGTCGGCACCGTGGTCGGTGCGCTGGCTGGTGGCCTGTTGGGTAACCAGGTCGGTGGCGGTAATGGCAAGAAGCTGGCTACGGTAGCCGGTGCGGTCGGTGGCGGTTACGCCGGTAACAAGGTTCAGGAAGGCATGCAGAACCGCGATACCTACACCACCACGCAAACCCGTTGTAACACCGTCAACGACATCAGCGACAAGGTTGTCGGCTATGACGTGCGGTACACCCTGGATGGTAAAGAAGGTTCGGTGCGTATGGACCGTGATCCAGGTGGTCAGATTCCAGTCGACAAGGAAGGTCGTTTGATTCTGGGCCAGAACCAGCAGTAAATCCAAAGCCTGGCTTCGGTCTAAATGTGGGAGCTGGCTTGCCGGCGATAGCGGTGGGTCAGGAGCTAATCAGCTGGCTGGCAGGCCGCTATCGCAGGCAAGCCAGCTCCCACATTAGATTGTGTTTGAGTCAGTGGGATTGGGTTTACCCAAATCCCAGGCATAAAAAAAGCACCCCTCGGGGTGCTTTTTTTGTGCTCGCTCGCTTAACGCTTCAGCGAAGCCGGCAGGTGCGGCTGGATCGCCGTCAGTACTGCCTTGAAGCATTTGGTGTTGCCGGCAACCACGTGGCCTTTCTCAAGGAAGTCGTGACCACCGGTGAAGTCGCTCACCAGGCCGCCTGCTTCCTGGATCAGCAGGGCGCCTGCAGCCATGTCCCACTCGGACAGGCCCGACTCCCAGAACGCATCGAAGCGACCGGCGGCTACGTAAGCCAGGTCCAGGCTTGCCGCGCCAGCGCGACGGATGCCAGCGGTCTGGCCAACCAGAGCGCGGAACATGCCCAGGTAGTTTTCCAGGTTGTCCATCTGGTCGTCACGGAACGGGAAGCCAGTGCCCAGCAGGGCGCCGTCGAGGCTGGTGCGGCCGCTTACGCGTAGGCGACGACCGTTCAGCTGGGCGCCACGGCCACGGCTGGCGGTAAATTCTTCCTGGCGAACCGGGTCCAGCACAACAGCGTGTTCCAGGCGGCCACGGTATTTGCAGGCAATGCTCACAGCGAAGTGTGGGATGCCGCGCAGGAAGTTGGTGGTGCCGTCCAGTGGGTCGATGATCCACAGGTAGTCTTCGCCTTCGCCGCTGCCTTTGTGCAAGCCGGTTTCTTCACCGAGGATGCCGTGGGTAGGGTAGGCCTTGCGCAGGGCGTCGATGATTTTCTGTTCGGCGGCGCGATCCACCTCGGATACATAATCCTTGGCGTCTTTTTCGTCGACCTTAATGGTATCCAGGCGCTCGATGGAGCGGAAGATCAATTCACTGGCGCTGCGGGCGGCGCGCAGCGCGATATTCAGCATGGGCTGCATGGATGTGTCACCTAAGGTTGTTAAAGAAAGCCGAGCATTCTAGCAGAAACTTTCTTCAGGTGAAGGACGACGTTAGCTTTCATGGCATAACCTTAGGCTGTTCTGTAAGATTTGCTCCCCTTTCCCGTGTCCGAGAGCGCCTCCCTTGCTGCAAAACATTCGTGTCGTCTTGGTCAATACCAGTCATCCCGGCAACATCGGCGGGGTGGCGCGAGCCATGAAAAACATGGGGCTGACGCGCCTGGTGCTGGTCGAACCGCGCGTGTTCCCGCACCACGAGGCCGATGCCCGCGCATCCGGCGCCAATGACATCCTGGAAAAAGCCCAGGTCGTCGCCACATTGGAAGACGCCTTGGTCGGCTGCAATCTGGTGCTCGGTACCAGCGCCCGTGACCGGCGCATCCCCTGGCCACTGCTGGATCCGCGCGAGTGCGGCACCAAGGTGGTGGAAGAGGCCGCCGGCGGTGCTGAAATTGCCCTGGTATTTGGCCGTGAAGATTCCGGCCTGACCAATGAAGAGCTGCAGCGATGTCATTACCATGTGCACATTCCATCAGACCCTGAGTTCAGCTCGCTGAACCTGGGGGCGGCGGTGCAGGTGTTGAGTTATGAAGTGCGCATGGCCTGGCTGGCCGCTGAAGGTCAGCCGAGCAAGGTTGAAAAGGATGAAGTTGCCTCGACCAAAAGTGGCGAGTTAGCCACCATGGACGAGCTCGAGCGATTCTATGAACACCTGGAGCAAACCCTGGTGGCCATTGAATTCCTTGATCCGGAAAAACCACGGCACTTGATGGCGCGCCTGCGTCGCCTGTACGGGCGCAGCTCGGTGAGCCGAGCGGAAATGAATATATTGCGTGGCATCCTCACGGAAACCCAAAAAGCGGCCCGTGGCGAGCTTCTTAAGCGGAAGGATTAAAAATGTTCGAGCGTTTGCGAGAAGATATCCAGAGTGTTTTCCACCGTGACCCGGCGGCGCGCAACGCCTTTGAAGTGCTGACCTGCTACCCCGGCATGCACGCGATCTGGATCCATCGTCTGTCCGGCGCCTTATGGGGTATGGGCTGGAAATGGGTGGCGCGGCTGGTGTCGAACTTCGGCCGCTGGCTGACCGGGATCGAGATTCATCCGGGGGCCAAGGTGGGGCGTCGCTTCTTTATCGACCATGGCATGGGCATCGTGATTGGCGAGACCGCTGAGATCGGTGACGATGTGACGCTGTATCAGGGCGTGACCCTGGGCGGCACCAGTTGGAACAAAGGCAAGCGCCATCCAACCCTGGGTGACGGCGTGGTGGTGGGGGCGGGCGCCAAGGTGCTTGGTCCATTTACCGTCGGCGCCGGTGCCAAAGTCGGCTCGAATGCTGTAGTGACCAAGGCAGTGCCGCCTGGCGCCACCGTTGTAGGTATTCCGGGGCGCATTATCGTCAAGCCGGAAGCAGGCGACGAGCAGGAAGCCAAGCGCAAGGCCATGGCCGAAAAGATCGGCTTCGATGCCTACGGCGTCAGCGAAGACATGCCCGACCCTGTGGCGCGTGCCATTGGGCAGTTGCTTGACCACTTGCAAGCGGTCGACGGCAAGCTGGATGGCATGTGTGGTGCGCTGAAAGAGCTGGGCAGCAGCTACTGTGCGAAAGATCTGCCTGAGCTGCGCGAAGAAGACTTCGCCGAGATCAAGAACGAAACCGCCACCAAGGCTGGCTAGCTCTTAAAGTCGGTAAAAAAACGCCTGTGGGAGCTGGCTTGCCTGCGATAGCGGTCCGCCAGCCACCCTTTGAGTGGCTGACCCGCCGCAATCGCAGGCAAGCCAGCTCCCACATTTGATCTCCATTGGTCTTGAGATTGAGTCGTGGCCTTGTTCCTGCTGTTCGATCCCACCCCACCCTGCTATGATTCGCGCGCCCTTTTTACGGGTAATCCTGACTAAAGTACTAGGTCTTATAGTTGACTTAAATACTCGGGAATCGCATACTTGCTCCCATTCTGAAACACCTTGGTACTTGTCCATGAGACTGACTACAAAAGGCCGATACGCGGTAACCGCCATGCTGGATCTGGCCTTGCACGCGCAAACTGGGCCGGTGTCCCTGGCCGATATCTCCGAGCGCCAAGGCATTTCCCTGTCCTACCTCGAACAGCTGTTCGCCAAGTTGCGCCGTAGCAACCTGGTTTCCAGCGTCCGTGGGCCGGGTGGCGGCTACCAACTGTCCCGCGACATGCAGGGTATCCAGGTAGCCCAGGTGATCGACGCGGTGAACGAATCCGTCGATGCCACCAAATGCCAGGGTTTGGGTGATTGCCACGCCGGCGACACCTGCCTGACACACCACTTGTGGTGTGACTTGAGCCTGCAGATCCATGAGTTTTTGAGTGGTATCAGCTTGGCTGATCTTGTGACTCGCCGTGAGGTGCAAGAAGTAGCCCAGCGTCAGGACCAGCGCCGTTGCAACACCAAGGCGCCGCGTCTGGACAAGATCGAAGCGTCCGCCGTCGAGTGACAGCCGCAGAGCTAACGGCACGCCAGCCAGCCTGATTTAGGAGAAAGTCCATGAAATTGCCGATTTACCTTGATTACTCAGCGACCACCCCGGTTGATCCGCGTGTCGCGCAAAAGATGAGCGAATGCCTGCTGGTTGACGGAAACTTCGGCAACCCAGCCTCCCGTTCCCACGTGTTCGGCTGGAAAGCCGAGGAAGCGGTCGAGAACGCTCGTCGCCAAGTCGCTGACCTGGTGGGCGCAGACCCGCGCGAAATCGTCTGGACCTCTGGTGCTACCGAGTCCGACAACCTGGCAATCAAGGGCGCGGCGCATTTCTACGCGACCAAAGGCAAACACCTGATCACCACCAAGATTGAGCACAAGGCTGTCCTCGACACCATGCGCCAACTGGAGCGTGAAGGTTTCGAGGTCACCTACCTCGAGCCAACCACCGACGGTATCGTCACCCCGGCCATGATCGAAGCCGCGCTGCGTGAAGACACCATCCTGGTTTCCGTGATTCACGTGAACAACGAAATCGGCACCATCAACGACATCGCGGCCATCGGCGAGTTGACCCGTTCCAAGGGCATCCTGCTGCATGTTGACGCGGCGCAGTCCACCGGCAAGGTCGACATCGACCTGTCGAAGCTGAAAGTCGACCTGATGTCGTTCTCTGCCCACAAGACTTACGGCCCTAAAGGCATTGGTGCCCTCTACGTCAGCCGCAAGCCGCGCGTACGTATCGAAGCCACCATGCACGGCGGCGGTCATGAGCGTGGCATGCGTTCCGGCACCCTGGCGACCCACCAGATCGTTGGCATGGGCGAAGCCTTCCGTGTAGCCAAGGAAGACATGGCCGCCGAAAACATCCGCATCAAGGCCCTCAGCGATCGCTTCTACAAGCAGGTCGAGAACCTTGAAGAGCTGTACATCAACGGCAGCATGACCGCCCGTGTACCGCACAACCTGAATTTGAGCTTCAACTATGTCGAAGGCGAGTCGCTGATCATGGCACTCAAGGACCTGGCGGTTTCGTCCGGTTCGGCCTGCACCTCGGCCTCGCTTGAGCCTTCGTACGTGCTGCGCGCCCTGGGCCGCAACGACGAACTGGCACACAGCTCGATCCGCTTTACGTTCGGCCGCTTCACCACCGAAGAGCAAGTCGACTACGCCGCGCAGAAAGTCTGCGAAGCCGTCAACAAGCTGCGCGTTCTGTCGCCGCTGTGGGACATGTACAAAGACGGTGTCGATATTTCCAAGATCGAGTGGGCGGCACACTAACTATAGAAGCCGCCACCCAAGCTCTGTAAGAACGTGGCGGAAAACGCAGGCGTTTTTACAGGGTTCCAGAGCGGCCCTGATGAGTGAGGATTCAGTACCATGGCTTACAGCGAAAAGGTCATCGACCACTACGAAAACCCGCGCAACGTCGGCAAGATGAACGCGGAAGACCCTGATGTCGGCACTGGCATGGTCGGCGCTCCGGCGTGCGGCGACGTTATGCGCCTGCAGATCAAGGTCAACGACGCTGGCGTTATCGAAGACGCCAAGTTCAAGACTTACGGCTGCGGTTCCGCCATTGCCTCCAGCTCCCTCGCCACCGAGTGGATGAAAGGCAAGACCCTGGATGAGGCTGTCACCATCAGCAACACCCAGCTGGCTGAAGAACTGGCCCTGCCGCCAGTGAAAATTCACTGCTCGGTACTCGCAGAAGACGCCATCAAGGCGGCCGTTCGCGACTACAAGCAGAAGAAAGGCTTGATCTAAGCATTTGGCGACGAGTAAGGAGTCAACGATGGCTATCAGCATGACAGAAGCGGCTGCGCAGCACATTCGCCGCTCCCTGAATGGGCGCGGTAAAGGTGAGGGGATTCGTCTGGGTGTTCGCACCACGGGCTGTTCCGGCCTTGCCTACGTGCTGGAGTTTGTCGACGAGGTGGTTGCGGAAGACCAGGTGTTCGAAAGTCACGGCGAGAAAGTGATCATCGACCCTAAAAGCCTGACCTACCTGGACGGCACCGAGCTCGATTTCGTCAAGGAAGGGTTGAACGAAGGCTTCAAGTTCAACAACCCCAACGTGCGCGGTGAATGTGGCTGCGGCGAAAGCTTCAACATCTGAGGCTATTCGTGGGTACTCCTTGTCATTTCGCTTTATTCGAGCTGCAGCCGAGCTTTCGGCTGGACCTCGAGCAGCTTGCCACGCGCTACCGAGAGTTGGCGCGTGGGGTGCATCCGGACCGCTTTGCTGACGCTTCCGAGCGTGAGCAACGCTTGGCGCTGGAGCGATCAGCCAGCCTCAACGAAGCCTATCAGACGCTGAAAAATCCGCCTAAACGCGCGCGCTACCTGCTCGCGATGAACGGTGGCGAGTTGCCGATTGAAGTCACGGTGCACGACCCGGACTTCCTGATGCAGCAGATGCAGTGGCGCGAAGAACTCGAAGATTTGCAGGACGAGGCCGATGTGGACGGTGTCGCAGTCTTCAAGCGCCGTCTGAAAGTGGCCCAGGATGAGCTCAACGAAAGCTTCGCAGCCTGTTGGGATGATGCAGCGCAACGTGAACAGGCCGAGCGCCTGATGCGGCGCATGCAGTTCCTCGACAAGCTCACCTACGAAGTGCGCCAGCTAGAAGAGCGCCTCGACGATTAACCCAGTGCTGCCCGTGCACGCCTGATAGACAGATAAGACCTGATTACCATGGCTCTACTGCAGATCGCCGAACCCGGCCAAAGCCCTCAACCGCACCAGCGTCGCCTGGCGGTCGGGATTGACTTGGGCACTACCAATTCCCTGGTTGCTGCCTTGCGCAGCGGCCTGTCCGAGCCACTGCCCGACGCCGATGGCCAGGTTATCCTGCCGTCCGCCGTGCGCTATCACGCTGATCGCACCGAAGTCGGCGAGGCGGCCAAGCTGGCGGCGTCTACCGATCCTTTGAATACGGTGCTGTCGGTCAAGCGCTTGATGGGTCGTGGTCTGTCCGACGTCAAGCAATTGGGCGACCAGCTGCCGTACCGCTTTGTCGGCGGCGAATCCCACATGCCGTTTATCGACACCGTCCAAGGCCCTAAAAGCCCGGTGGAAGTGTCGGCCGATATCCTCAAGGTGCTGCGCCAGCGTGCGGAAAAGACCTTGGGCGGCGAACTGGTCGGCGCGGTGATTACTGTTCCTGCGTATTTCGACGACGCACAGCGCCAGGCCACCAAAGACGCGGCGAAGCTCGCCGGTCTGAACGTGCTGCGCCTGCTCAACGAACCGACGGCGGCCGCAGTGGCTTACGGGCTGGATCAGCACGCTGAAGGCCTGGTTGCTATTTATGACCTGGGCGGCGGCACCTTCGATATTTCGATCCTGCGCCTGACCGGCGGTGTGTTCGAAGTGCTGGCCACCGGTGGCGATACCGCCTTGGGCGGTGATGACTTCGACCACGCGATTGCCGGCTGGATTATCACCAGCGCCGGTTTGTCTGCTGATTTGGACCCGGGCGAGCAGCGCAACCTGCTGCAAACCGCCTGTGCGGCCAAAGAAGCGCTGACTGACGCCAATGCTGTCGATGTTTCCTACGGTTCCTGGTCGGCTCAACTGACCCGTGAAGCCTTCGATGCGCTGATCGAGCCAATGGTTGCCCGCAGCCTGAAAGCCTGCCGCCGTGCCGTGCGCGATTCCGGCGTAGAGCTGGAAGACGTGGCCGCCGTGGTCATGGTCGGCGGTTCGACGCGCGTCCCACGGGTTCGCGAAGCCGTTGGTGAAGCCTTTGGTCGCCAGCCGCTGACCGAAATCGACCCGGATCAAGTGGTCGCCATTGGCGCCGCGATCCAGGCCGACACATTGGCCGGCAACAAACGCGACGGCGGCGAATTGCTGCTGCTCGACGTGATCCCGCTGTCCCTGGGGCTGGAAACCATGGGCGGCCTGATGGAGAAGGTGATTCCCCGCAACACCACCATCCCCGTTGCGCGCGCCCAGGACTTCACCACCTATAAAGATGGCCAGACGGCCATGATGATTCATGTGCTGCAAGGTGAGCGCGAGCTGATCAGCGACTGCCGCTCTCTGGCACGCTTCGAATTGCGCGGTATTCCGGCGATGGTTGCCGGTGCGGCGAAGATTCGCGTGACCTACCAGGTAGACGCCGATGGCCTGCTCAGTGTGGCTGCGCGTGAATTGGCCTCGGGCGTTGAAGCCAGCATTCAGGTCAAACCGTCCTATGGCCTGACCGACGGCGAAATCGCCAAGATGCTCAAGGATTCGTTCCAATATGCCGGTGACGACAAAGTCGCCCGCGTACTGCGCGAGCAGCAAGTCGACGCCCAGCGCCTGCTTGAAGCTGTGCAGGGCGCCCTGGATGCTGACGGCGAGCGCCTGTTGGACGCCGAAGAGCGCATGGTTATTGACCTGCAGATGCAGGAACTGGCCGAACTGATGAAAGGCACCGATGGCTACGCTATTGAGCAACAGACCAAGCGTCTGTCGCAAGTGACCGATGCTTTTGCCGCCCGTCGCATGGACCAGTCGGTAAAAGCCGCCCTGGCCGGGCGCAATCTGAATGAAATCGAGGAATAATTAATGCCGCAGGTCATTTTTCTGCCACACGCCGAGCATTGCCCGGACGGTATGGTCGTGGAGGCTGAGACCGGCAAGTCCATCCTCGAAGTTGCCCATGACAACCACATCGAGATCGAAAGTGCCTGTGGCGGTGTCTGCGCCTGCACCACCTGCCATTGCGTGATTCGTGAGGGTTTCAACTCTCTGGAAGAAGCCGATGAGCTGGAAGAGGACTTTCTGGATCGCGCCTGGGGCCTGGAAGCGACTTCTCGCCTAAGCTGTCAGGCCAAGGTTGGGACTGAAGACATCACCGTCGAAATTCCGAAATATTCCCTCAACCATGCAGCCGAAGCGCCGCATTGATTCAAGGAAATGTCATGAGCCTGAAATGGGTTGATGTACAAGAAATCGCTATACAACTTGCTGAAGCTCATCCTGAGGTCAATCCTCTTACCGTGAACTTCGTTAAGCTGCGCGACCTCGTAATGGCGCTGCCGGAATTCGACGATATCCCGGACCGGGGTGGCGAAAAGGTTCTGGAAGCGATTCAGGGTCTGTGGATCGAAGAAGCAGACGACTGAGCCGCCTTTTTACGCAGTTAGGCAATACCCAATAACCCGCGTATAATTCGCGGGTTTAATTTTTCGTAAATTACCGTTTCTGGAGTTACACCATGGCTGTTCAACGTACTTTCTCCATCATCAAGCCTGACGCTGTTGCAAAAAACGTCATCGGCGAGATCACCACTCGTTTCGAAAAAGCCGGCCTGAAGGTTGTAGCTTCGAAACTCAAGCAACTGTCCAAAGCTGAAGCTGAAGGCTTCTACGCTGAGCACAGCGCTCGTGGCTTCTTCGGCGACCTGGTCTCCTTCATGATCTCCGGCCCTGTTGTTGTTCAGGTTCTGGAAGGCGAAAACGCTATCGCTCTGAACCGCGAGCTGATGGGCGCTACCAACCCTAAAGAAGCAGCTGCCGGCACCATCCGTGCTGACTTCGCTGAGTCCATCGACGCCAACGCTGTTCACGGTTCGGACTCCGAAGCCGCTGCTGCTCGCGAAATCTCGTACTTTTTCGCTGCTACTGAAGTAACCGCTCGCTAAGCATCGGCTTAAAGAGTGAGGGTGAATCCATGACTACATCGACTGTAAAAACCAACCTGCTGGGTCTGACTCAGCCGGAAATGGAGAAATTCTTCGACTCAATCGGGGAGAAGCGTTTCCGTGCCGGTCAGGTAATGAAGTGGATTCACCACTTTGGCGTCGACGATTTCGACGCCATGACGAACGTCAGCAAGGCCCTGCGCGACAAGCTCAAGGCCATTGCTGAGGTCCGTGGCCCCGAAGTGGTCAGCGAGGACATCTCCAGCGACGGCACCCGTAAGTGGGTGGTGCGCGTGGCGTCCGGCAGCTGCGTCGAGACCGTATACATTCCCCAGGGCAAACGCGGCACCTTGTGCGTTTCGTCCCAGGCAGGCTGTGCCCTGGACTGCAGTTTCTGCTCCACCGGCAAGCAAGGCTTCAATAGCAACCTCACCGCCGCCGAAGTCATCGGCCAGGTGTGGATTGCCAACAAATCCTTCGGCAGCGTTCCGGCAACCGTCGACCGTGCCATCACCAACGTGGTGATGATGGGCATGGGTGAGCCGCTGCTGAACTTCGACAACGTGGTTGCGGCCATGCACCTGATGATGGACGACCTGGGCTACGGCATCTCCAAGCGCCGTGTGACCCTGTCGACCTCCGGCGTGGTGCCGATGATCGATGAGCTGGCCAAGCACATCGACGTCTCCCTGGCGTTGTCGCTGCACGCACCCAATGACGCATTGCGTAACCAATTGGTGCCGATCAACAAGAAGTATCCGCTTAAGATGCTGCTCGAATCTTGCCAGCGTTACATGGCGACCTTGGGTGAGAAGCGTGTGTTGACCATTGAGTACACCATGCTCAAGGACATCAACGACAAGGTTGAGCACGCCGTCGAGATGATCGAGCTGCTCAAGAACACCCCGTGCAAGATCAACCTGATTCCGTTTAACCCGTTTCCACATTCTGGCTACGAGCGGCCGAGCAACAACGCCATCCGCCGTTTCCAGGATCAACTCCACCAGGCGGGCTACAACGTCACCGTACGCACCACCCGTGGTGAGGACATCGACGCCGCGTGTGGCCAATTGGTAGGGCAGGTGATGGACCGCACCCGCCGCAGCGAACGTTATATCGCCGTGCGCGAACTTAACGCCGCCGAAGATTTGCCGCAGATTGCTGTGAATCGAATCTGAGAGAGGATCTCTATGCCCTTGCGCCTTGCGCTGCTTTTACTGTTTACCGGCCTCGTGGCCGGTTGTGTTTCATCGGGCCACGACAGCCCTTTGCACACTGATAAAGGCCGTGATGAGGCGCGAGTTGCCTATGTGCAACTGGGCTTGGGTTACCTGCGCCAAGGGATGAGCGAACAGGCCAAGGTGCCGTTGAAAAAGGCCCTTGAGCTGGACGGCGACGATGCCGACGCGAATGCGGCGCTGGCCCTGGTGTTCCAGGCGCAGGCCGAGCCTGCATTGGCCGATGAATATTTCCACAAGGCCTTGGCCGCGCGTCCTGCCGACCCTCGGCTGCTGAACAATTACGGCAGCTTCCTGTTCGAGCAGAAACGTTATGACCAGGCTTCCCGTTATTTCCAGCAAGCCTCCGCCGATGCCCTCTACCCGGAGCGGTCGCGGGTGTTCGAGAACCTTGGGGTCACCTCGATGCGCCTTGGCCAGCGCGACAGCGCGCGCCAACAACTGGAAAAAGCCCTGCATTTGAACAGTCGTCAGCCACGCGCGTTGCTCGAAATGGCTGAGTTGTCTTACGAAGACAGGCATTATGTGCCGGCACGTGACTATTACGAGCGTTTTAGCCTGCTCAGCGGGCAAAATGCACGTAGTCTATTGCTCGGTGTGCGCCTGGCGACGGTTCATGAAGAACGCGACACGGCCGCACGATTTGGCCAGCAACTCGAACGACTCTATCCCGGTACGCCGGAATATCAGCAATACCTGTCGGAGCAATGATGAAAGCGGCGCACCCGGAAGTTGTAGCAGCTAATCGCGTAAACCCAGGCGAGACCTTGCGTCAGGCCCGCGAAAGCAATGGCTGGTCGCTGGCAGAAGTGGCCCTCAAGCTCAATTTGACCACGACATCGCTGGGCAACCTGGAAGCCGGCGCGTTCGACAAGCTGCCTGGGCATACCTTCGCCCGCGGCTATATCCGCGCCTATGCCAAGTTGCTGGGCATTGACCAGACCGTACTGGTACAGGAATTCGACCAATTCACCGGCACCGACTCCCAGGGCAGCAATGTGCATGGCCTGGGTCGCATCGAAGAGCCGGTGCGGGTTTCCCACACGATTTTGCGAATTGTCAGCCTGTTATTGCTGATCGCCGTAATCGGCGGTGGTTTTGTCTGGTGGCAAGACCAGGCCTCCCAGCGCAGCAAGGACCTGACCAGCAACGCCATGGAGCACGTCGAAGTCGAAAGCGCCGACGGCACCACCCAGATCCATCCGCTGGATGAGCCGGAAGACCAGGCCGTTGTCGAAGGTCAGGCCGCGCCTGAGACGCCGACCACTGCCGAGCAGCCAGCACCCGAAGCCGCCACTGCGCCGGCTGCTACCGCCGCCGTACCGGCGCCGGCTACTCCGGCCGCCCCAACTGCCCAGGCCCATACACCTGCAACGGCGGCACAGGCTCCTGCGACCACCGCGCCAGTCGCTCCGGCAGCGCCAGCGGTTTCGCCACCGACCACGCCTGCGTTGATCGCCGGTGACGGGCATATCCAGATTACTTTCATCGCTGACTGCTGGACGCAAGTCACCGATGGCAACGGCAAAGTGCTGTTCAGCGGTTTGAAGCGTAAGGGAGATACGCTTGACCAAGGCGGCAAGCCTCCTTTGACGCTGCGTCTGGGCTTTGCCCGTGGCGCGCAAGTGGTCTACAACGGCCAGCCTGTGGACGTAGCGCCGTTCACCAGTGGCGAGACCGCTCGCCTCAAGTTGGGACAATAGTCATGCACGGCGAATCTCCAATCAAACGTCGCGTATCGCGCAAGATCTGGGTCGGCTCGGTGCCGGTGGGTGGCGATGCCCCCATCGCAGTGCAGAGCATGACCAACAGCGACACCAATGATGTGGCCGCCACCGTCGCCCAGATCAACCGTCTGGAAGCGGCCGGCGTGGACATCGTGCGGGTTTCCGTGCCGGACATGGACGCTGCCGAAGCTTTTGGCCGCATCAAGCAACTGGTCAAGGTGCCGCTGGTTGCAGACATCCACTTCGACTACAAGATCGCCTTGCGCGTGGCCGAACTGGGCGTCGATTGCCTGCGCATCAACCCGGGCAACATCGGTCGCGAAGACCGTGTGCGCGCGGTGGTGGATGCGGCCCGTGATCGCGGCATTCCAATCCGCATCGGCGTTAACGCCGGTTCCCTGGAAAAAGACCTGCAAAAGAAATACGGCGAACCGACCCCGGCCGCGCTGGTTGAATCGGCGCTGCGCCACGTTGAACACCTTGAACGCCTGAATTTCCAGGACTTCAAGGTCAGCGTAAAGGCTTCCGACGTGTTCATGGCGGTAGAAGCCTACCGCCTGCTGGCCAAGGAAATCGTACAGCCGCTGCACTTGGGTATCACTGAAGCGGGCGGTTTGCGCTCAGGCACAGTGAAATCTGCGGTAGGTCTCGGTATGCTGCTCGCCGAGGGGATTGGCGATACTATCCGCATCTCCCTGGCGGCAGACCCGGTAGAGGAAGTGAAGGTCGGTTACGACATTCTCAAATCCCTGCATTTGCGTTCCCGTGGCATCAACTTCATTGCCTGCCCGAGCTGCTCGCGGCAGAACTTCGACGTGGTGAAAACCATGAACGAACTGGAAGGGCGCCTCGAAGACTTGCTGGTGCCGCTGGATGTTGCGGTGATCGGTTGCGTGGTCAACGGCCCGGGTGAAGCCAAAGAGGCGCACATCGGCTTGACCGGCGGTACACCGAACCTGATTTACATCGACGGCAAGCCGTCGCAGAAGTTGACGAATGACAATCTGGTGGATGAGCTCGAAAGACTGATCCGCGAGAAAGCGGCCGAGAAGGTCGCGGCTGACGCAGCGCTGATCGCGCGCGGCTAAGAACGAATTTAAGGATTAGATGTGAGCAAGTCTCTGCAAGCCATTCGTGGCATGAACGACATCCTGCCGGAGCAGACGCCACTGTGGCGCTACTTCGAGAACACGGTCGCGCGTCTGTTGGATAACTACGGTTACAAACAGATCCGCATGCCGATCGTCGAGTTCACCGAGCTGTTCAAGCGCTCCATCGGTGAAGTGACCGACATCGTCGAAAAAGAGATGTACACCTTCGAAGACCGCAACGGCGACTCCCTGACCCTGCGTCCGGAAGGCACTGCCGCGTGCGTGCGCGCTGTCCTCGAGCATGGCCTCACCGGTGGTGGCCAGCCGCAGAAGCTGTGGTACATCGGCCCGATGTTCCGCCACGAGCGCCCGCAGAAAGGTCGTTATCGCCAGTTCCACCAGATCGGCCTGGAAGTGTTCAACCTCGACGGTCCGGACATCGACGCCGAGCTGATCGTATTGACCTGGCGCCTGTGGGGCCTGCTGGGCATCCGCGACGCGGTCAAACTTGAGCTCAACAGCCTGGGCACCAGCGAATCCCGGGGCCGCTACCGAGAAGCCTTGGTCGAATACCTGTCGGCCCACCTGGACAAGTTGGATGAAGACAGCCAGCGCCGTCTGAAGACCAACCCGTTGCGCGTGCTTGATACCAAGAACGCCGACACCCAGGCCGTACTGGTCGACGCGCCGAAAATGGCCGACTACCTGGACGACGAATCGCGCATCCACTTCGAAGGCCTCAAGGCTCGACTGGATGCGGCCGGGATTCCGTACGTGATCAACCCGAAGCTGGTCCGCGGCCTCGATTACTACAGCAAGACCGTGTTCGAGTGGGTCACCGACAAGCTCGGCGCCCAAGGCACCGTGTGTGCCGGTGGCCGTTACGACGGCCTGGTCGAGCAAATGGGCGGCAAGCCGACCACGGGCGTGGGTTTTGCCATGGGCATCGAGCGGCTGATTCTGCTGCTGGAGACCCTTGAGCAAGTCCCGGAAGAAATCTCCCGTCAGGTGGACGTGTATCTTTGCGCCTTTGGCGAGGCCGCCGAACTGGCTGCCTTGGCCTTGAGTGAAAAAGTCCGCGACCAACTGCCGAACCTGCGCCTGCAGATCAATGCCGGCGCCGGCAGCTTCAAGAGCCAGTTCAAGAAGGCCGACAAGAGCGGTGCGCTGTATGCGCTGATCCTCGGCGATGACGAACTGGCCCAGCAAGTGATAGGTTTCAAACCCCTGCGTGGCCAGGGCGAGCAACAGAACATTGCCTTTGATGCGCTCGCCGCGCACTTGGCCACCTGCGTCGTGCAGGGTTGAAGCTGTCGAACAGCCGAATTTAGCGATTAAGGAGTATTGGGGTGTCGAGTACTGATGATGAGCAGCTGGCCGAGTTCAAGGACTGGTGGCAGCGTAACGGCAAGCCCCTGGTTACCGGCGGTCTGCTGGCTTTAGTGGTGGTGTTCGGCTGGCAAGCCTGGCACAAGTATCAGGCCAACCAGTCCCAAGGCGCCTCGATCCTCTATCAGCAATTGCTGGAAACCACGCTGACGCCGGACGGTAAGCCTGACCCTGCCCAAGTGGCGGACCTGGCCGGCAAGCTGAAAAGCGAATTCGGCGGTAGCACTTACGCCCAATACGGCAGCCTGTTCGTCGCGAAAGTCGCGGTCGACACCGGCAAGCTGGATGACGCCGCGACCGAACTGAAGGCCATCGCCGACAAGCCGACCAACCCGACCCTGGGTGAAATCGCACGTCAGCGCCTGGCGCAGGTGTTGGCGGCACAGAACAAGGCTGACGAAGCACTCAAACTGCTCGACGGCGATGCTGACAAGGCATTTGTGGCCACTCGTGAAGAGCTCAAGGGCGACCTGTTGGTCCAATTGGGTCGTACCGACGAAGCCCATGCTGCGTACCAAAAAGCCAAGGCGGCGCTGTCTGATGAAGCGGCGGTCGGTGGCTTACAAATCAAGCTGGACGACTTGGCCAAAGGGGATGCGTGACGTGATCCGTTGGAAACATGCAGCATTGCTGGCTCTGGCCGTTCTGGCCGCGGGTTGCAGCAGCAACAGTAAAAAAGAACTGCCTCCTGCCGAGCTGACCAGCTTCAAGGAAGAAGTGGTCCTGCAAAAGCAGTGGAGCCGCTCCGTGGGTGATGGCCAGGGTGACCTGTACAACCTGTTGCAGCCGGCGATTGACGGCGACAACATCGTGGCCACTGACTCCACTGGCGTGATCATTGCCATGGATCGCATGAATGGCGACGTGAAGTGGAAGAAAGACCTCGAGCTGCCGGTTTCCGGTGGCGTGGGTGTCGGCTACGGCATGGTGCTGGTCGGTACGCTCAAAGGCGACGTGGTTGCTCTGGACTCGGCAACGGGTGAAGAGAAATGGCGCTCTCGCGTGACCAGTGAAGTGCTCGCGGCCCCTGCCACCAACGGCGACATCGTTGTGGTGCAGACCCAGGATGACCGTGTGATTGGCCTGGACGCCGCTACCGGCAACCAGCGCTGGTTGTACGACAGCACCCCGGCGGTGCTGACCTTGCGCGGCACCAGTGGTCCGATTGTGACCAATAACCTGGCCGTTGCAGGCCTGTCGACCGGTAAAGTGGTCGCCCTGGATACCCAGAACGGCGTGCCGGCCTGGGAAACCCGTGTGGCCATCCCTCAAGGTCGTTCCGAACTGGATCGCGTTGTGGACATCGACGGCGGCTTGCTGCTGTCGGGCGAAACTATCTACGTCGCTACCTACCAGGGCCGCGTTGCGGCGCTGGACCTGCAAAGCGGCCGCATCAACTGGCAGCGTGATGCTTCCAGCTATGCCGGTGTCGCCCAAGGGTTTGGCAGCGTCTACGTAAGCCTGGCGTCCGGCACCGTTGAAAGTGTCGACGAGCGTTCCACCACTGCACTGTGGAGCAACGACTCCCTGGCCCGCCGTCAGCTGTCGGCACCGGAAGTGTTCTCCAGCTACGTAGCGGTAGGTGACTTCGAAGGTTACCTGCATCTGCTGAGTCAGGTGGACGGTCGTTTTGTCGGCCGCGAGCGTATCGACAGTGACGGCCTGCGTGCCCGTCCGCTGGTTGTGGGTAACATGCTTTACGTGTATGGCAACAGCGGCAAGCTGGAAGCCCTGACCATCAAGTAAAGAACTATGCTTGGGGTAAAACCCAGGCGGCCCCGCTTCGGCGGGGCATGCGGCATTTGAATATGCTGCCCCGAGCACCAGCCGCTGCCTTGCAGCGGCTTTTGTATTTTCTGAAATAACGAAGTGGAGAGCCGCATGGTTCCCGTAATCGCCCTGGTGGGCCGACCTAACGTCGGCAAGTCCACCTTGTTCAACCGCCTGACCAGGACTCGCGACGCCATCGTCGGCGACTTGTCCGGTCTGACCCGTGATCGCCAATACGGTGAGGCAAAGTGGCAAGGGCGCTCCTACATTATTGTCGACACCGGTGGTATCTCCGGTGACGAGCATGGCATGGACGAAAAGATGGCCGAGCAGTCGCTGCTCGCTATCGAAGAAGCCGATGTCGTGTTGTTCCTGGTGGATGCCCGCGCGGGCTACACCGCTGCCGACCAGATGATTGGCGAGCACCTGCGCAAGCGCAACAAGCGTTCCTACCTGGTCGCCAACAAGATCGATAACATCGATCCTGAGGCAGCCCGTGCCGAATTCAGCCCGATGGGCCTGGGCGATGCGATTCCGGTCGCAGGTGCTCACGGTCGCGGTATCACCCAGATGCTGGAAATCGCCCTGCGCGACTTCCCCAAGGATGACGTCGAGGAAGAAGAGGGCGAAGAGGAGATCGTTGCCGAAGGTGAGGAAGCCAAGCGCATTCCTGGCCCGAGCGAAAAAGACGGTATCAAGATCGCCATCATCGGCCGCCCGAACGTGGGCAAGTCGACCCTGGTTAACCGTATGCTCGGTGAAGACCGGGTCATCGTGTATGACCAACCCGGCACCACCCGCGACAGCATCTACATCCCGTTCGAGCGTAACGACGAGAAGTACACGCTGATCGACACCGCTGGTGTGCGCAAGCGCGGCAAGATCCACGAGGAAGTTGAAAAGTTCTCGGTGGTCAAAACCCTGCAAGCGATCAAAGACGCCAACGTGGTGATCTTCGTCATGGACGCCCGCGAAGGCGTGGTGGACCACGACCTCAACTTGCTGGGCTTTGCCCTGGAAGCCGGTCGCGCCCTGGTGATCGCGATCAACAAGTGGGACGGCATGACGCCGAGCGAGCGCGATTTCGTCAAGATCGAGCTGCAGCGTCGTCTGTTCTTCGTTGAGTTCGCCGATATCCACTTTATCTCGGCATTGCACGGCACTGGCGTGGGCAACCTCTACGCGTCCGTACAGAACTCGTTCAAGTCTGCGGTCACCCGCTGGCCGACCAACCGTCTGACCCAGATCCTCGAAGACGCTGTTGGCGAGCACGCGCCGCCGATGGTCAACAACCGCCGGATCAAACTGCGTTACGCCCACTTGGGTGGTGCCAACCCGCCGATTATCGTGATCCACGGTAACCAGATCGAGAAGGTGCCGAAGTCCTACGTGCGTTACCTGGAAAACACCTACCGCCGTGTCTTGAAACTGGTCGGTACGCCGATCCGTATCGAGTTCAAAGGTGGCGAGAACCCGTACGAAGGCAACAAGAACACCTTGACTGACCGTCAGGTGAACAAGAAGCGTCGTTTGATGACTCACCACAAGAAGGCCGACAAGAAGCGCCGCGACAAGAAATAATCGCCGCTTCACGTTGTAAGCTGCACGTTGTAAGAGAGGGCTCCTTTGGAGCCCTTTTTTGTGCGCGACGGTTTGTGCCTTGACCCCGCGCGGCCGGCAGCTTAAAACTTGGGGCTCACCTGCAGGGGCCTCCGATGATCACCAGCAAGCTGCCGAATGTCGGCACGACCATTTTCACCACCATGTCGCAACTCGCTGCCGAGACCGGCGCACTCAACTTGTCCCAAGGCTTTCCCGATTTCAATGGCCCGCAGGCGCTGCTTGATGCGGTGGGCAAACATATCGCCCTCGGCCATAACCAATACGCGCCGATGACTGGCCTGCCCGTGCTGCGCCAACAAGTGGCGGCCAAGATCGCCCGCAGTTATGGCGCCACGGTGAATGCCGACAGCGAGGTGACCATCACCCCTGGCGCCACCGAGGCCATTTTCTGTGCGATTCAGGCCGTGATTCGCAACGGTGATGAAGTCATCGTCTTCGACCCCAGCTACGACAGCTATGAGCCCTCGGTCGACCTGGCCGGTGGCCGCTGCGTGCACGTGCAACTAAGCCTGCAAGGCTTTGCGCTGGACTTCGAAAAGCTCAAGGCCGCGCTCTCACCGCGCACGCGCATGATCATCCTCAACACGCCGCATAACCCCACCGGCGCACTGATCAGTCGGGCCGAACTGGACCAATTGGCCGAACTGATCCGCGACCGTGATATCTACCTGGTCAGCGACGAGGTCTATGAACACCTGGTGTTCGACGGCGTGCCCCATGTCAGCGTGCTGGCCCACGAAGAGCTGTATCAGCGTGCGTTCGTGGTCAGCTCCTTCGGCAAGACCTACCACGTTACCGGCTGGAAAACCGGCTACGTGGTCGCACCACCGGCGCTCACGGCTGAACTGCGCAAGGTGCATCAATATGTCAATTTCTGCGGTGTGACGCCTTTGCAGTACGCTTTGGCGGACTTCATGGCTGAACACCCGGAACACGTCGAAGAACTGCCGGCCTTTTACCAGGCCAAACGCGACCTGTTCTGCGACCTGCTGGCGCCGTCGCGTTTCAGCTTTACGCGGGTGACCGGTACTTACTTCCAACTGGTGGATTACTCACAAATTCGCCCGGACCTGAATGACGTCGCCATGTCACTGTGGATGACCCGCGAACACGGCGTGGCGACGATTCCGGTCTCGGTGTTCTACCAGCACCCACCCCAAGGCCAGCGCCTGGTGCGCCTGTGCTTTGCCAAACGCGAGGAGACGCTGCAACAAGCGGCGGAGAAACTATGCGTGATTTGAGTGCGCTGCCCGACCTGAACATTGCCCTGGTCCAGACCAGCCTGGTGTGGCATGACCGTCAGGCCAACCTGGAGCATTTCGAACTGCTGCTGGAGCAAGCCAAGGGCGCCGATCTGATTGTATTGCCGGAGATGTTCACCACCGGCTTCTCAATGGAATCGGCCCTGCTCGCCGAGCGGGAACATGGCCCCACCCATGAGTGGCTGCAGGCCCAGTCGGCGAAATACAACGCCGTGATCACCGGCAGTGTGATCATCCAGGCCGCCGACGGCAGCCATCGCAACCGCCTGCTGTGGGCGCGGCCGGACGGCGAAGTGTTGCATTACGACAAACGCCATCTGTTCCGGATGGCGGGTGAGCACGACCACTACACACCGGGTGAGCGCCAGGTGCAGTTCGAATTGAAGGGCTGGCGTATTCGGCCGTTGATTTGCTACGACCTGCGCTTTCCGGTGTGGAGTCGAGATGCTCAGGACACGGATTTGCTGCTGTATACCGCCAACTGGCCGGGTGCGCGGCGTCAACATTGGAATCGGCTGTTGCCGGCGCGGGCCATCGAAAACCTGTGTTACGTGGCGGCGGTGAATCGGGTCGGTACGGATGGCAAAGGCTTTGCCTACACGGGAGACAGCCAGGTGCTGGATTTCCAGGGTGAGACGTTACTCAGTGCCGGGGAGGCGGATGGGGTGTTTCAGGTGTGCCTGGAGGCGGCGGAGTTGGCGGCGTATCGCAGCAAGTTCCCGGCGAATCTGGATGCCGACAGGTTTGAGTTTGTCTGACAGACCGCTATCGCAGGCAAGCCAGCTCCCACTTTTGACTGTGTTCACAAATCAAAATGTGGGAGCGGGCTTGCCCGCGATGAGGCCCTTCCAGGCCCCGCATTTTTAAAGCCCAACAAAAAGGCCCCTGGATTCTCACCCAGGGGCCTTTTGCATTTCAGCGGTAAGTGTTTACGCCGCCTTCGCTTCCTGCTGGCTCAACGAGCGGTTCAGCGCACTGAACAACGCCTTGAAGCTGGCCGTGGTGATGTTTTCATCAATGCCCACGCCATGCACCGGACGCTCGCCATTCACGCGCAGCTCGATGTAGGCCGCCGCCTTGGCGTTGGTGCCGGCACCGATGGCATGCTCGTTGTAGTCCATGATCTCCACGCCAATCGGCAGGCCGGCCACCAGTGCTTCCAGGGCGCCGTTGCCTTTGCCTTTCCAGTGCAGGTTGGTTTCGCCCTGGCCTTTACCCGAGACTTCCACCTCGACAAAACTGTTGCCGTTCTCTTCCTGCAGGCGATGGCTGACCAGCGCGTACGGCGTGTTGGCTTGCAGGTATTCACGCTGCAGCAACGCGTAAATTTGTGGCGCGGTCATCTCGAGACCCACGCGGTCGGTTTCGGCCTGTACCACTTGGCTGAACTCGATCTGCATGCGGCGCGGCAGGCTGATGTCGTATTCCTGCTCCAGCAGGTAGGCGATGCCGCCTTTGCCCGACTGGCTGTTCACCCGAATCACCGCCTCGTAGCTGCGGCCAATGTCGGCCGGGTCGATCGGCAAGTACGGCACTTCCCACAGTGCATCGTCTTTCTGCTGGGAGAAGCCCTTGCGGATCGCATCCTGGTGGGAACCGGAGAACGCGGTGTGCACCAGGTCGCCGACGTAAGGGTGACGTGGGTGCACTTGAATCTGGTTGCACTCCTCGACGACTTTGCGCACGCCGTCGATGTCGGAGAAGTCCAGCTGTGGGTCGAGGCCCTGGGTGTACATGTTCAGTGCCACGGTGACCAGGTCGACGTTACCGGTGCGCTCACCGTTGCCGAACAGACAGCCTTCGACACGGTCGGCGCCGGCCATCAGGCCAAGCTCGGTGGCGGCCACGCCGGTGCCACGGTCGTTGTGGGTGTGCAGGCTGATGATCACGCTGTCACGACGGTTGATATGGCGACCGAACCATTCGATCTGGTCGGCATAGATGTTCGGCGTGGCGCATTCAACGGTGGCCGGCAGATTGAGGATCATCTTGTGCTCAGGCGTCGGGTTCCACACCTCGATCACCGCGTCACAGACTTCCTTGGCGAACTCCAGCTCGGTGGCGCTGAAGGTTTCCGGGGAGTATTCGAAGGTCCACTGGGTTTCCGGCTGCTGGGCGGCGTATTTGACGAACAGCTTGGCGGCGTTGACCGCGATGGCCTTGATGCCGTCCTTGTCCTGGTTGAACACGATGCGGCGGAACGACGGCGAGGTCGCGTTGTACAAGTGCACGATGGCCTTTTTTGCGCCGCGCAGGGATTCAAAGGTGCGTGCGATCAAGTCTTCACGGCCCTGGGTCAGCACCTGGATGGTGGTGTCCTCGGGGATGTGATTGTCTTCGATCAGGGTGCGCACGAAGTCGAAGTCGGTTTGCGAAGCCGCCGGGAACGAGGCTTCGATTTCCTTCACGCCGACCGCAACCAGGGTCTTCCAGAAGCGCAGCTTTTTCACCGCGTCCATCGGCTCGATCAGCGACTGGTTGCCATCACGCAGGTCGGAGCTGCACCAGATCGGCGCCTCGGTGATGGTTTTTGAAGGCCAGGTGCGGTCCGGGATATCGATGGTCGGGAACGCGCGGTACTTCGAAGACGGGTCTTTGAGCATGCTCATCGGGAAATCCTTTGTTGTAGGGGCCGAGAAAAGGCGGCCTGCCGTAGAACTGTTTTTAGGGATAAAGCAGGAAGACGAGGCAGATCGATTCAGCCTGGCAGTCGTGCGCTGACAAGGCACAGGCTGCGGTGCTGGCGGAGCTGAATGAGGGTGTGAGAGGTTTTCATAAGCTCAACCCTAACCGCAGGGGTGAAAGATGGCAAGCAGTCGAGAAAAATTGATAGAGGTTCTGCTATCTGACGCAAAGGCGAGATTTTATGGCGGTTATCGAGCTGAGAGTTGATTTTAATTGCGCGGCCTTTATTGGGTGCGCAATTGTGTTGGCAGACCTGGCGCCATCGCGGGCAAGCCCGGCTGCCGCAGGGAATCGCGCTCACCTGTGGGAGCCGGGCTTGCCCGCGATGAGGCCGGTATGTTCAATGTTTAAATCAAGGCTGGAACGCGCCGATAAAGATCGCCGGGTCGACCCGCGCGTCGTTGAGGCTGATGTTCCAATGCATATGCGGCCCGGTCGCCCGGCCGGTCGAACCGACCTTGCCGACCACAGCACCGCGTGCCAGTTGGTCACCGACCTTCACGTCGATCTTCGACATATGACAGAACATGCTGATAAAGCCCTGGCCATGGTCGACGAACACGGTGTTGCCGTTGAAGAAGTAGTTGCCGGTCAGGATCACTTTACCTGCCGCCGGAGTCTTGATCGGCGTGCCGGCACCGACGGCGAAGTCCAGGCCCGAATGCGGGTTGCGTTCCTCGCCGTTAAAGAAGCGGCGCACGCCAAACTTGCTCGACAGCGGCCCGTTGACCGGCTTGTCCAATAGCAGGTTGCTCGGCGTGTTCGGGCTGAAACTGCGGTAAGCCTTGAGCTGCACCGCCAGTTCACCCTCGATGCGCTTGAGCTGTGCCGGGTCCGGGTTCACCTGGCTTTTGTTCTTGAGCGTGATGTGTTGTTCGGGGTACTTCTTGAACCCCACCACAAACGGCAGGCTTTGCCCGCCACTGGTGATGCGCTGGGTGCCGGGCTTAACCGTCAGCGGAATCCCGACAATCGCCAGCCAGTTGTTCTGTTCCTTGACGACCAGCACCGGCCTGTTCTGGTAGGTGGCTTTTGGCGCCGCGGCTGAAACGCCGAGGTCGACCACTGCGACGCCACCCGGCACCGGCTTGTTCAACAGCCGAGTGATGTAGCTGTCGGCATGGGCGTTGAAGGTTAGGCACAACAGCATCAGCAGGCTAAATAGACGAGGCATCAATCAATCCAATAACGAAAGGGTGACGGGCGTCAGGTGGTTATCTTCCACCCGCACCTGCAATTGGCCTTCACCGAGGCGCGCGGTCAGGCGCTGGCCGGTGTGGGTTTGCGCGGCATTGCGAATCGCCTGGCCGCGTTCATCCAGCAAGATGCTGTAACCACGGCCCAGGGTCGCCAGCGGGCTGACCACGTGCAGCGTCTGCACCTGGCTTTGCAGTTGCAGGCGGCGGGCCTTGAGGCCTTCGCGCATGGCGCGCGGCAGGCGTTCGGCGAGGCTGTCCAGGCGCTGGCGCAGCAGGGCCAACTGACGGCCGGGGTGCTGACCGGCGAGACGGGTTTCCAGGCGGATCAGGCGTTCGCGGCGGGTATTAAGGCTGCGCTCGAAGGCGCGGCGCATGCGCATGTCCAGGTCATCCAGGCGCTGGGCCTGCTGGCGCAGACGCTCGCCGGGGTGGCGCAGACGGCGGGCCATGCCTTCCAGGCGCAGACGGTCATGACTCAGGCGATTGCGCATCAGCATCACCAGACGGCGATGCAGGTTTTCGACTTGGCGCACCAAGTGGCTGGCGTCGGGGGCGAGCAATTCGGCGGCGGCCGATGGCGTAGGCGCACGCACGTCGGCGACGAAGTCGCAGATCGACACATCGGTTTCATGCCCGACGGCGCTGACGATCGGCGTAACGCAGGCATCGACTGCACGCGCCACCGCTTCTTCGTTGAAACACCACAGGTCTTCCAGCGAACCGCCGCCACGGGCCAGGATCAGCGCGTCAAAACCACGCGCGTCGGCCAGCTTCAGCGCGCGCACGATCTGCGACACGGCTTCGCGGCCTTGTACGGCTGTGGGGATCAATGTCAGCTCAACGTTCGGCGCTCTGCGGCCGAATACGCTGATGATGTCGCGGATCACCGCGCCCGTCGGCGAACTGATAATGCCAATGCGTCGAGGATGGGCCGGTAGCGGCACCTTGCGCTCGGCGCTGAACAGGCCTTCGGCGCTGAGCTTTTCCTTCAAGGCATCGAAGGCCAGGCGCAGCGCACCATCACCGGCAGGCTCCACGGTGTCGAGGATCAACTGGTAGTCGCCACGGCCCTCGAACAGCGAGACCTTGCCGCGCACCTTCACCGCCAGGCCATCCTTCAACGCCTGGCGCACCCGCGCGGCGTTGTTGCGGAACAGCGCGCAACGCACCTGGGCGCCGCTGTCCTTGAGGGTGAAATACACATGGCCGGAGGCCGGGCGGGCGAGGTTGGAGATCTCGCCTTCGACCCAGATATTGGTGAACACGTCTTCCAGCAACACCCGCGCGCGGCCGTTGAGCTGGCTGACAGTCAGGACTTCGCGGTCCAGGCCCAGGCGGGCAAACGGGTCTTTAATCATGAGGAGCGATCTTTAATCATGGGCGGCAGTTTATAGGCATTCGTGCAAGGTTTGGCAGAATTGCTCGACCAGCGCGCTCGGCGTCTGCGCGCAGGCCAGGGCCACGGTGCTGAGGCCGTCCGGGTCGGCCAGAGGCAAAAAGTGCACGTTGGCGGGCGCAATGTCCTGCATGGACTTTGGTAACAAGGCAATACCGAAACCGGCCTGGATCAGTTGCAACTGCGTGGTCTTGCGCGACATCACCCGCGCCGCCTTGGGGAAGAATCCTGCACGCATGCACAATTCAGCTGACAGATAACTCAAACCACCGCGCTGCGGATGGGGAATCGAGATAAACGCTTCGTCCTTCAGTTGCGCCAACTCCACCGGCGTATTGCGGCGTGCCAGCGGGTGATTCGGCGGCACCGCCAGCAGCAATTTTTCACTGTATATCGGCACCACCCGCACGCCCTCGCGTTGGCGCAGCACCGGCAAGCGCAACAGCCCGACGTCGAGGCGACCGTCGGCAATCTCCTCAAGCTGCGCTTCGGAAGACAGTTTGACGATGTCCATCGACACACCGGGGCAGTGCTCCAGCCAGGTGCTGATGCCTTGCAGCAAGGCGCCGCTCATCGGCACGGTGCTCGAATGGCTCAGGCGCAGCGTGCCCAATTGCCCATTGCCGACTTGCGTGGCCATTTCGCTCGCCTTGAGCAACTCACTCAACAGGTTGCGCGCCCGAGGGTAAAAGGCTTCACCGGCCGCCGTCAGCCGGGGTTGGCGCGCGGTGCGTTCGAACAGCGGGGTTTGCAGCTGGGTTTCCAGCTCTTTTATCTGCCGGCTCAATGCCGATTGCGCCACAAACAGGCGTTCGGCCGCAGCGCTGAAGCTGCCGCTGTCGGCGATTTCGACAAAGTAGCGCAGTTGGCGAGTGGAGATCACGCGTCATGCCTTTTCGAGATGGGTAGAGGGCTTTGATGATATTAGTCGCAACACTCGCTCATCGCTAAAGTGATTGCCAACTCTTTCAAGGAAGTGCCCATGAGCCCGGTCGAGCTGATGAATCAGTGGTCGTTTGGCGGCGTTGATTGGCTGGTGATCGGCCTCGGCATCGTCGTGGCCTACATCGTGTTTGGTATCGCAGGCTTTGGCACGGCGCTGGTCGCGGGGCCGATCCTGATTGTGTTTATGCCCCTGTCGAAGATCATCCCGCTGCTGGTGCTGCTGGATTTTGTCGCCGCCTTTGGCAACCTGCTGCAATCGCGGCGGGACGTGAACAAGCCCGAACTGTTGCGATTGCTGCCGTGCATGGCAATCGGTTGCACACTGGGCGTGGTGTTTTTGCTCAACCTGCATTCGGACCTGTTGTTGCTATTAATGGGGCTGTTTATCAGTGCCTACGCGATTTACAGCCTGGCGGTGAAAGCGCGGCCAACGCAGCTGGCGGCGGCCTGGTCGATTCCCATGGGCACCGTCGGCGGGTTGTTTGGTGCGCTGTTTGGCAGTGGCGGCTTTTTATATGCGATCTACCTGAACAGCCGTTTGCCCAAGGAGGCGGCGCGGGCAACCCAGAGTGCGTTGATCAGTTGCAGCACGGTGGTGCGCTTGAGCCTGTTCCTGATCGCCGGGGTTTACGCGGATTTGCCGCTGCTGATATTGGCGCTGTGCTTGTTGCCGGCGATGGCCTTGGGGCTGTGGGTGGGGCGCAGGCTGACGATGCGTATGTCGCGTGAGGCCTTTGTGCGGTTGGTGACGTGGTTGGTGTTGGCCAGTGGGATTGCGTTGATCGGGCGGTACTTGAGCACTTGACCTGTGTGGGGCAGGGATTAAGCTGCCAGCCTTCAGGGCCTCATCGCGGGCAAGCCCGCTCCCACAAGTGATTGCATTTCAATGTGGGAGCGGGCTTGCCCGCGATGGGGCCAGTAGCCACACCGCAGGACACCCATGAACTCCCAAAGCATCCTTGTTCCGAAAATCTCCACCTTGCCCGTCCACGAACCCCGCGCGCGGGCTATCGTGCGTTGGCTGGTGCGCAAGAACATCATCAAGGAAGAACTGACCACTTGCGGGCGCACCGGCAACCGCATGGCCTATGCCCTGGCCGATGGCGCCCGCGCCGTGGTGCTGCACCCGGAAGCGCTGCCGTTCAACGAGCCGATCAATGGCCTGGAGATCATCTACAAGCGCTGTATCTACACGCCAGCCAAAGGCTTTCTCGAAGAAGCCGGCTGCCCGGAATGCCTCAAGGAAGTCGGCGAGGCGCTGTTCGAAAGCCTGGAAGACTGGATGCCCGGCCACACCGACAACTTCACCTGCCCGCTGTGTGGGCACGAAGATGACATCAACGGGTTTCTGTTCCTGCAGGAATGCGGGTTTTCCAACCTGGGGTTCATCTTCAACAACTGGGCGGAGGCGGGGTTCAAGCAGAGCTTTATCGACGAATTTGCCGACTGGCTGGACCAGAAGATGAGTTGGGTCAAAGTCGAGCTTTAATCCGATCGCCGATCGTTCCCACGCTCTGCGTGGGAATGCACCCCGTGACGCTCCGCGTCACCCTTGCGCGGGGGCAGGACGCGGAGCGTCCAGGGAGGCGTTTCCACGCAGAGCGTGGGAACGATCAATTACCCATCTATCAGTATTACCAAGTTTGTCAGAGTTTTACATTGAGCCCGACAGGGTGCATGTATATAATGGCGCGCTTCCATTTTCCCGCTCGGGAGCCCCCGCGATGCTGCGTATCAGCCAAGAAGCTCTGACATTCGACGACATTCTCCTAGTGCCCGGTTATTCCGAGGTGCTTCCTAACGAAGTCAGTCTCAAGACCCGCCTAACCCGTGGCATCGAGCTGAATATTCCCCTGGTTTCCGCTGCCATGGACACCGTCACCGAAGCCCGTTTGGCAATTGCCATGGCTCAGGAAGGCGGCATCGGCATCATCCACAAGAACATGACCATCGAGCAGCAAGCTGCCGAAGTGCGCAAGGTCAAGCGTTACGAAGCCGGTGTGGTGAAAGATCCCATCACCATCGAAGCCGACGCCACCGTGCGTGACCTGTTCGACCTGACCCGCCTGCACAACATCTCCGGTGTTCCGGTGCTGCACGATGGCGACCTGGTCGGCATCGTCACTTCCCGTGACGTGCGTTTCGAGAACCGTCTTGAAGTCACCGTCCGCGAAGTGATGACGCCTAAAGAGCGCCTCGTGACTGTCAAGGAAGGCGCCGACAAGAACGATGTGCGCGAGTTGCTGCACAAGCACCGCATCGAGCGCGTGTTGATCGTCGACGACAAATTCGCCCTCAAAGGCATGATGACCGTCAACGACATCGAAAAAGCCAAGGCTTACCCGCTGGCCAGCAAGGATGACCAAGGTCGTCTGCGCGTTGGCGCTGCGGTCGGCACCGGTAAAGACACCGGTGACCGCGTTTCGGCCCTGGTCGCTGCCGGTGTTGACGTGGTGGTGGTCGACACTGCCCATGGTCACTCCAAAGGTGTGATCGACCGCGTTCGCTGGGTCAAACAGAATTTCCCTGAAGTGCAAGTAATCGGCGGCAACATTGCCACCGGCGCAGCCGCCAAGGCCCTGGCCGAAGCGGGCGCGGATGCGGTCAAGGTCGGTATCGGCCCTGGCTCGATCTGCACCACGCGTATCGTCGCCGGTGTGGGCGTGCCGCAAATCAGCGCCATCGCCAACGTTGCCGCTGCCCTTGAAGGCACTGGCGTTCCGTTGATCGCCGACGGCGGCATCCGTTTCTCCGGTGACCTGTCCAAGGCCATCGTTGCCGGTGCTTCCTGCGTGATGATGGGCTCGATGTTCGCCGGTACTGAAGAAGCGCCGGGCGAGATCGAACTGTTCCAGGGCCGTTCGTACAAGGCTTACCGCGGCATGGGTTCGCTGGGCGCCATGTCCCAGGCGCAAGGCTCTTCCGACCGTTACTTCCAGGACTCCTCGGCAGGCGCCGAGAAGCTCGTACCGGAAGGCATCGAAGGCCGTGTGCCGTACAAAGGCACCCTCAGTGCGATCATCCATCAACTGATGGGCGGCCTGCGTTCCTCGATGGGCTACACCGGCAGCGCCGACATCGAAGAAATGCGCACCAAGCCAGAGTTCGTACGGATCACCGGCGCCGGCATGGCTGAATCCCATGTCCACGACGTGCAGATCACCAAGGAAGCGCCAAACTACCGCGTAGGTTGAGGCTTCCAGCAAAACGTTAAGTAACCGGGGCTGTTTTCAGCCCCGAGTTGTTTCTGATTTTCTTCACCGAATTGCATAGACGAGACTGACCCCATGGCCCTCGACATTCACGCCCACCGCATCCTGATCCTCGACTTCGGTTCCCAGTACACCCAACTGATCGCCCGCCGCGTGCGTGAAATCGGCGTGTACTGCGAACTGCACCCGTTCGACATGGATGACGAAGCGATTCGCGAATTCGCCCCTAAAGGCGTCATCCTCGCCGGCGGCCCCGAGTCCGTGCACGAAGCCAACAGCCCGCGCTGCCCGCAAGCCGTATTCGACCTGGGCGTGCCCGTCTTCGGTATCTGCTACGGCATGCAGACCATGGCCGAGCAACTGGGCGGCAAGGTTGAAGGTTCCGAGCTGCGTGAATTCGGTTACGCCCGTGTCGACGTAGTCGGCAAGAGCCGCCTGCTGGACGGTATCGAAGACCACATCGACGCCGATGGCCTGTTCGGCCTCGACGTGTGGATGAGCCACGGTGACAAGGTCACCAAGATGCCGGAAGACTTCCACATCCTGGCCAGCACCCCGAGCTGCCCGATCGCCGGCATGTTCAGCGACGAGCGTCGTTACTACGGCGTACAGTTCCACCCGGAAGTGACCCACACCAAACAAGGTGGCCGCATCCTGTCGCGCTTCATCCTCGACATCTGTGAGTGTGAAGCCCTGTGGACCCCGTCGAAAATCGCTGAAGACGCCATCGCCCAGGTTCGCGCCCAGGTCGGCACCGACAACGTGCTGCTTGGCCTGTCCGGCGGCGTTGACTCCTCGGTCGTTGCCGCGCTGCTGCACAAAGCCATCGGCGACCAGCTGACCTGCGTGTTCGTCGACAACGGCCTGCTGCGCCTGCACGAAGGTGAGCAAGTGATGGCCATGTTTGCCGAGAACATGGGCGTCAAGGTGATCCGTGCCAACGCCGAGGACCAGTTCCTCAACAACCTGGCCGGCGAGTCCGACCCAGAGAAGAAGCGCAAGATCATCGGCCGCACCTTCATCGACGTATTCGATGCCCAGTCCAACAAACTGGACAACATCAAGTACCTCGCCCAGGGCACCATCTACCCGGACGTGATCGAGTCGGCCGGCGCCAAGAGCGGCAAGGCCCACGTGATCAAGTCCCACCACAACGTGGGTGGCCTGCCTGAGGAAATGAACCTCAAGCTGGTAGAACCGCTGCGCGAACTGTTCAAGGACGAAGTCCGCCGCCTGGGCCTGGAACTCGGCCTGCCGTACGACATGGTCTACCGCCACCCATTCCCAGGCCCGGGCCTGGGCGTGCGGATCCTCGGTGAAGTGAAGAAGGAATACGCCGACCTGCTGCGTCGCGCCGACCACATCTTCATCGAAGAACTGCGCAAGGCCGACTGGTATCACAAAGTCAGCCAGGCCTTCGTGGTGTTCCAGCCGGTTAAATCGGTGGGCGTTGTAGGCGATGGCCGTCGTTACGCGTGGGTTGTTGCGCTGCGTGCCGTAGAGACTATCGACTTCATGACCGCGCGTTGGGCGCACCTGCCTTACGAACTGCTGGAGACTGTCAGCGGCCGTATCATCAATGAGATCGAAGGTATTTCGCGCGTGACGTATGACGTGTCGAGCAAGCCGCCGGCGACGATTGAGTGGGAATGATCCGACGTCCGGCATTGTCCGGCACGATCTAGCAAGAAATGCCCTGAAGCCCGCGTAATTTCGGGCTTTTGGCTTTTTGGGTCTGGCAAATTCTGGCAGCTTTGTGCATCGCCAAGCACCGTGTTTATATGGCATGGTACGGGGCATTGACTGAGCCAAATGCCATGCTTGGTGCTCGATACCATGTCGCCTTAGTAGGGAAGGACATGGTATCAAGTCTCATCATAAGCCCGGTTTCATTGGGTTTTTCCGTGATGGATGAGTGCTTCTCTGAGCATGGTATTTTTTCCATGGAATCCGTGACTGCCATGCTGACCGATACCAAACTGCGTAACCTCAAACCGAAAGAAAAGCTCTACAAGGTGAACGACCGCGACGGGCTGTATGTGGCCGTCACTGCTGCCGGTTCCATCTCATTTCGCTACAACTACTCAGTCAACGGCCGTCAGGAGACCATCACGTTCGGTCGTTATGGCGTGGGTGGCATCACACTTGCGGAAGCCAGAGAGCGCCTGGGCGAGGCTAAAAAAATGGTTTCGGCGGGTAAGTCACCTGCCAAGGAGAAAGCCCGTGCCAAGGCACGCACCAAAGGGGCAGAGACGTTTGATGCGTGGGCTGAGAAATGGCTGCGTGGGTATCAGATGGCTGATTCGACTCGTGACATGCGCCGATCTGTTTACGAGCGGGAGCTCAAGCCGCAATTCGGTAATCAGAAACTGGTGGAAATCAATCATGAGGACCTGCGAACGCTGACTGATGCAATCGTGGAGCGTGGAGCTCCAGCGACGGCCGTGCACTCCCGCGAGATTGTGATGCAGGTGTTTCGATGGGCGATTGAGCGTGGTCAGAAGGTCGAGAACCCGGCTGATCTGGTGCGTCCTGCAAGCATCGCTAAATTCGAGCCACGTGACCGCGCTTTAGGGCCTGACGAAATCGCGTTGATGTATCAGTACCTGGACCGCATCGGCACCGCCTCCTCCGTGAGGGTGGCCGCTAAGCTGTTGTTGCTGACCATGGTGCGCAAAAGTGAGCTGACCAATGCCACCTGGAGCGAAATCAATTTCACCGAAGCCCTGTGGACCATTCCGAAAGAGCGGATGAAGCGCCGCAACCCCCATTTGGTGTTCTTATCTCAGCAGGCTTTGGATTTCTTCATTGCGCTAAAGACATTCGCCGGTGGTTCAGATTACGTCTTTCCCTCCCGGTACGATTCTGATTTGCCAATGAGCACCGCGACGATCAATCAGGTGCTGACGCTGACCTATCGGCTTGCGCAGAAAGAAGGACAGCCGCTGAGCAAGTTCGGACCGCATGATTTGAGGCGCACAGCAAGCACGCTGCTGCATGAGGCGGGTTACAACTCAGACTGGATTGAGAAGTGCCTTGCGCACGAGCAGAAGGGGGTACGGGCCGTTTACAACAAGGCTGAATACCGCGATCAGCGTCGGGCGATGTTGCAGGATTGGGCGGATATGATTGACGAATGGACGCTAAAAAAACCACGTGCGAAGGTTTGATTTAAGAGTCCGGTTCGGCCGCGTGAACCTCTATTGATTGTGTATTTGGGTTGACACTAAAAAGAGCCACTAACCGGATCGTTGTGGCTGACTCAACCAAAATATCTCTGGGATTGAGGCAATTGCTTTGGATACCGCTTGGCGTTCGATACCCAGCCTGCGCGCAATCGCTGATTGATTGAAACCAAGCCGTTGGAGCATGAGTATCTGTTTTTTTCTATCAGATAATCTTGAGTCCACCATGAGCCGCGCTAGGTCCCGTAACTCTGCTTCCTCTGCTAGCGTTAGCGTTTGGCCAAGCATGTAGTTGTGTATGTAGCTGTCAACCAACTCGTCACCTGATTTCGCTTGCGGGGTGCCTCGCGAGGCGCATTGTCGGCTGAGCCTAATTAGTTCGAGGTCAAACTGCGCTACAGACCGTTTTGCTTTCCTGTACTCGGGATTCCAATCGTCATCCGGCAACTTAGGGCGATGAGCCGCGCAGTACAGGTTGCTTAAGCGTAGTTTTTCATCGATGCCGCGTTGGCCTTCGTCTTTGACGGATTCAGCGAACGAGGCCAGCTCCGCAAGCGAGCCGCAAAATCTACAAAAAACTTTTAAGCGTTGGCCATTTAAGCCGCGAACATTTCTGTTCGCCGGTTGCTTGCGCTTGCATGCCCATACCAGCTCGATGAGCGTTTCGAGTGTGGCGATAAATTGCTGGTCTCTCTTGGACTGCTGATCTTCTGTTAGAACAAAAGCTCGCAGCAATCGGCGCTGTACGCGGACCATTGCTTCAGCACCGACCAATCGCATGATCTCACTGAATGCTACGCCGGTACCGGCTCCTGGCACGTGCCCCAAATAGCGCGACGGGAGTGTTGTCGTGTACGTAGCTACAACGGGGTCGATGAGTTCTTCTACCAGTCGAGCGATAGGGTAGCGCTTGGATGCTGCAGAGTACGGCTCCCAGCAATCCCGAAACCGTCGAATGGCATCTGCGACGGTTGGGTCGCATCCCTTCCAAATGGCGATGGTTGATCTATTTTTCATGTCAACCATTTTAGCCAATCATCTCGTCGAAGCAAGCGGCACGTCCGGGCACGATCAGGCACACATCCAATGTAACTGATTGAGGCAAGGGTATGCAGGTATCAACGAACAGAACGCTTATCGATAAAAAGACGCTACTAGCGATGATCCCGCTGTGTGAGCGGACGATCTACAACTTTGAAATCAAAGGTAAGTTCCCGCGTCGCATTGCGATCAGCAGTCGCAAAGTAGTATGGGATTTGGCTGAGGTCGAAGATTGGATTGACGCATGTAAGGACTCCGGCCCTGCGCCCAGGCCCGGAATTGGAGTCTGAGCGGTGCAGATCGGGCCCGACGCAGGGCCCATGTCGCAGCAGCATGCTAGAACGGCTTGCGGTCGCCACCAATGTCCACAGCTTGCGCTATTCAGTTCTCAGGACGAGGCGCAGATGTACCACGACAGCAACAGGAGCGGGTTTTTCTCGCTGTTGGTTGACGTACGTGGCGAAAAACGCCAGTCCTCCCACCGGTTAGCGGACATGCCCGCCATTCTCAATTTGGTGGATAAAAACCGCGACACATGGATGTCTCAGGCAGAGTTCATCCGGCCCAACCGGCGGGTCGTGAACCTTGCCCGGTTGGGGCTGTTGTTCACCGATCTTGACACTTACCGCATACCTTCTCTCGCCGGTCGCACGCCTGACCAACTGGCGATGTCGGTGCTGTATTTCTGCACTGAAGAAGGATTACCGGCACCGTCCGTACTGATCTACAGCGGCCGGGGTATCCAGGCGAAATGGCTACTCGACGGTACTATCCCGCGTCAGGCATTGCCACGCTGGAATGCGTGCCAACGCTACCTAGTGGATCGCCTCGCACATGTCGGGGCCGATCCGATGGCCAAAGACGCAAGCCGCGTTTTGCGAACCATCCAGACAGTCAACAGCAAGAGTGGCGAAGTCTGTCGCGTTGTTCACGTCACGAACGACACCGATGGCCAGCCCGTCCGCTACAACTTCGAGTATATGGCCGAGGCCCTGCTACCAACTTCCCGTTGGACAATCGAGCAACAGCGGCAGGATCAGGCCGAGCGGGTCAAACGCAAGCTTAAGCCCTTCCTTTTGGTGCCCGGCGGTAAAGCTGACAATCTCCGCGGATTCTCCGGCCGCCAGCTTGCTTGGGATCGGCTCGAAGACCTCCGCAAGCTCGCCTACCTGCGCGGCGGTGTCAACGAAGGCAGCCGGATGCAACACCTGTTTTGGCGCTTGAACTTCCTGCTACTGTCGGGCGCGACCAACAGCAAACAGATGTACCACGAAGCCTCGGCGCTGGCCCGCGAGCTAGATCCGCAATGGAATAGCCGCTCCAAAGAGCTGATGACCCTGTTCAGCAAGGCTAAGGCCTATGAGTCCGGGGAAAGGGTCAGTTTCGGCGGCAAGGACTACGCGCCGCTCTACACTCCCAAGAATGACACCCTTATCAACCTGTTCAGGATCACCGCAGACGAGCAACGGCAGCTCAAGACGATCATCAGTGTGCGGGTGGCCCAGGAGCGTGATAGAAAGCGCCACGAGGTTCGTAGGCGCGCCGCTGGGGCGGTCGATAGAGAAACTTTCTTAGAGGCGGCCGAGAGCCGCCGTGCGCAAGCACGAATGCTGCGAGCTGAGGGATTAAGTATCCGTGCTATTGCAGCCCTCATGGCAGTAAGCAAGACGGCGGTAGGACGCTATCTCAGTGATTGTGTGAGCGTCCCATGTCCGTGAATTTTACGAACGGCAAAGCATCTGCATTTTTGCCAATACCCCTTTAGCGTTGCCCTACGGGGAAGGGGTCTAGTCCTGAGGGACGGTCACAGGTGTCCCAGGTCCGTCCGTATTACTAATGGCGAAGCCTCCGCGCTTTTGACGTCCGTCCGTTCGCGCTGATCCAAGGGGTTGAGGTTTGGCAATGGAGGTATCAGCAGGTGTCATAGGTCCGTGCGTATTACTAATCTCTAAAGCGGGAGCTCGATGAGTCAGATTGATTAATGCGTAGCAGCGGATGCTACCCGCGAAAAGTCGCGCCAGAATGTGCTATTGGTAGCAAAGGCAGTCGTTCGAACTGGCATCAAAGGGCGCTTATGCGAATGACATGCGACATGTTTTTGGGCGCCACGATGCTGCGCGCAAATAATCAACAATAGAGGAACGGTCTTCGGTTGAACGAGATCGTTATAGGCGCGACATGGCAGGAAAACGGCAACATTACATTCCCAGATTCCTACAGCGAGGTTTTCTCGCTGAGCAAACCGGCGAAGCTGAGCGGACGTGGCTGCATCGGCGAGGTACCGCAGCACGACTGGTCGGTATAAAAGATGTCGGAGTCGGCGAGTTCTTCTACTCGAAGCTAGGGCCTGCAGACGAAGAAAGACTAGACGATCTCATTACATCGATTGAGTGGGATATCCACACCAGTCTCCAAGAGCTCCAACGTGCTCCCCGAGGGCCTATCGCCGACTCACGAATTCCTGCCCGCGTTACGACGCACCTTACGTTAAGGACGGCGCATGTACGCTCGACCTTCCTTCAAGGCGCTGAGCAATTGTTAGATCAGTTGTCCGTAATAATCTCTGACTCGGATCAACTGCGTAAATTGATGGGGATAGATAGTGTGGGCATGAGTCTGCCCCTGTCTGCAATCGAGGAAGAATTGAATTCGTCTCCCCTTGGAGAATTATTTCCGCGTCCTTTCGCCAAGAGAGCTCTAGCCTTCTCGCTACGCGAGTCGTTCAACGAGTTCTACTCATTTCAAATGCCAGTGGTCGCCGACGCTTTCACAAAACTTATAAATGCGCTTCCCGCTATGACCCGGGACGGTCATAACAAGGCATTGAGAATATCCCAAGAGAGTAAATGGGAGGCGGATCTAGCGCAGCTGTCATGGCGAACGTACAGTGTTGAGGGGGCTATTCTTCCAGACTGCATTGCTTTGGCGCAGAGCGGCTCTGACTCGATAACCGCTCTAACTTTGAGAGAAGAAAAAATACCTAACATCATAATTTTGCCCATCGCTCACGATCTTTTACTTGTGGGATCCAAGGAAGAAATAAAAGAAATTAATATCGAAAAAATCAACGCCGCAAGCGCTGCTTGCAGCGACAGCTTCTTTATTGCCCGCAACTCCTACAACTCTACCGATTTTGCCAGCCTGATCGGTCAGCGCTGCTCCCTATCAATAAAAAAAGTTGTCGCAGAGGCGATATCTGAAGTTAGACAACGTGACTCCTCGCAGTCAATCGCAAGGACTGGGATGGATCCCGTTGTCTCAGCCAATCACAGCAGTAGCTTTAGCTTCTCTCTAACGTGCCAAGGGTTTGCCGATTCCGAAACTGCGACCAAACTTGGTAACGTTATGCGGGGTATAGCCAAGGAAATGAGCCGGGATTTACCACTCTCAAATCTAGATGGTATTACGTTCGCGGCAGACTACGCGGCAGCTCTTGAGAGCCTAGATAGGGGAGATCCAGCGCTCCTCGCGGACAGGACCCGCCCTCGAAATTATGGTCAAGCCATAGCCAAATGCGTTCATGTTATCCGCGACGGGAAGCGTAAAGAGCATATTGTGCTCAGCGCAGTTGTTGCAAGAGCGCTATTTGATACGGAAGATGAAAACAACGCTTGGGCTCTACACGTCGTTGTGGGGATGCTCGCAAATGTCGCACACAGCGCGCTTTACGAGCAGGGTCTTCCTAGCATGTCAGATATCCAATTTGACATCGTCTCAGGGCGCCTGCATGTAGCCTCTTCTTCCTGTCCTGGCATGTATTTTTCGGCGAAAACTAGCGCTTTTGCCGATAACGGTGCCGGTGAGCGATTTGCCACTTTATTTTTGGATAGCCTGTCCTCAGCACAACA
Source organism: Pseudomonas sp. MONT-RG-20F-20-E-7-02 (assembly GCF_022662395.1). Classification (NCBI taxonomy): domain Bacteria; kingdom Pseudomonadati; phylum Pseudomonadota; class Gammaproteobacteria; order Pseudomonadales; family Pseudomonadaceae; genus Pseudomonas; species Pseudomonas sp. MONT-RG-20F-20-E-7-02. The sequence continues at coordinate 308,054 of NZ_JAKNQN010000006.1, read as the reverse complement.
AGCGATCCAATGCGCGAAGCAGACATACCTTGTTGATCTAGCAATGGACCAATTGCTAGACGTAGCCCTTACGCATATATCTTCAGTACTCGATCATGCAGCCGAATGGCTTGGGCACCGGGATGGGCTTCCATCGCAAGAGTCGTTCCCCGGATCCTCGCTTCCAGAAAACTTGAAAAACCAGGGTCTTCGCGATTGGATTGAGCTTTTTGGGCGCGATTTACGACGGCTCTATGATGCAGATGACCAGTTCACAATCGAGAGCATCCTTGCGCTTTCACAACATGTTGAGCGTCTCTTGTGGACGGTGGGCATGTTTCCATGGCCGACTGAGGAGGGTGATTTATATGTGTCATTGGCCCCTGTCACATGTACAGGTCGTCAGCTGTAAACGTCGGGTGAGTACACAATCGAATGTGATTTTCTGGTCATAGCTAATGCGAAAAGAGTAGTCGCTCCATGCTTTTACTCAGCAGGGAGCAACTTTTATGGTGAAATATCTTGATCACACCGTAAGGTAGGTGGGACAGCGCGGCCTTTGTCGACGGAGCGCGTATTCCAACGAATCTGGTTTTTGGTCTTGATAGCGGTGATAACGCGGGTACTGCTTGATGGACATCCATACAATTTGGCCTGCTGCTGTTAGACACCAAAAGGGAGAGCGGTGGGAGAGCAGTCATCCGGCTCTTGCGATTGCATGAAGCATCGTAGGAGGCAGTAAGCTTATAATTTTCTCTAGCTGTTGAAATTCGTCTTGGAGCAAATGCATATCTGAGGCGGTTTTAGGTTACGGCAAACAAATCCTGCACTTGAGCAGCATTATCTCTGAAACCGTGTAGTAATCAGCGTTTATCAGATTTCTGCTGCTGCTGTGCTTGCTGCACGCTTCGAATGGACAACAAAACTTGCCGGTTCAAGTTCGCGTTAGTCTTGCTGCCCAGCAAAGGTAGGCGATTTACAGCCTCTGCCCCGACAAACATGCGATATGAAGCGGACAGTGCGAGCGGGCTAACGCGAAGCTGCAACGCCGTGTACTGCCGATCCAGCTTGTCCAGCTGCGGCCCGTAACCTTTGCTTCGCAGCCACCGGCCGAGTGCCCACATGCCAACGGCGAACGTAAAGGCGAATACTACGAATCCAGCGAGCATCAGAAAGCCCATCATGATTATTTCTCCGTTTTTTCGTTGTTGGAGGCCGTACCCGGCACACTCAGCGAGGCTAGGCGACCAGTAGTAGGGCTTGCGTCTGAGGCTGGACGGATCACGTTGGAATCCCCCTGCTCGGAATCAGCGGCTAACTCTCCGCCGCTGTTTGGAGCGGCCGAATTGGCCTCGCTATTTGAAGGTGGGGTTGATCCAGCACCAAGGGATAGGCCGTGCGCATTCTCCATGCCCGGTACAGCCATTGAAGCCATCACCCCGAGCACCTTCGCACCTCCATTCGCCGCTTTAGATAGGGAATTTTCCGACACTTCAGTACCCCTTTTGGGTGTCTCTTGTTGTTTGTCTTTGTCGCCGTTGTCTTGCACTACCTTTCCAGCCTGCTTGGCGGCCTGCTGCACGCCGCTGTTAAGTGGCTGGGCAGGGCTGGGCGTCGCTTTAGTTGTACCGCCACCCACGCTCGACCCTGCTGATGTAGAGACTTTGATGGCTGCACCGCCACCATTGCTGGCACCCACTCCATAGGACGCGGCGTTGCCCATTGAGGCCGATGCACCGATACCGGAGTTTGCCGCACCGGCAAAGCTGGAGTTGATAGAGCCAGCCAATCCTCCGCTACCAGCCGCCCCTGCGGCACTTGCACCACCACTGGCAGCGCCAAGCGCCCCAGCGGCAGCGGGCGCAGCGGCACCGGCCGTGGCGATGGTGGCGACTGCGGCAGCAGCACCGGCAGCGCCAGCCGCTGCCATTCCACCGATGGCCGAACCTCCACCCATTGACGTGCCGCTGATCATCCCGCCAATCAGTTCGGGAATAGTCTTGGTCAGGTAGGCGCATACCAAAGCCAAACCTGCCAATGTCATCAGAGATGCTTCGTCATTGGTATAAGCGGCTAACCAGGACTTAGCCGACGTGACAATAATTCCTACGATCAATGTTAAGACGAACAGCTTGGCACCCACTGCAACAACGAAGCGGAGTGGTGCAATTGCAAAATCGCGAGTCCATTGCGAACTACCGAAACCGAAGAACAGTACGGAGGCATTAATGATGACGTACGACTCTACAAGCGTCACAAACATAAATGCCGCGATAAAGGCGAAGCACAGTAAAACCAAGCAGCCAACAAGCGCGATAAGAATTGCTTTACCCGGAGAAAAAAGTGAAATGCCTTCCACGATGGTGCGTGAGAAGTTGACAGCCACCGCGAACATATCACCGGGCTGAAGCGCACGGCCCAAGCCGCTAGCCGTGCCCGCAGCCTCTCGGAAACTGTCCACTACGGCTGTCGCCCATGGCACGGAATGTTCGATGACTGCGTAGAAAAAGCCAATGGTCATGAAGAAGCGGATCAGCTCTCCGACAATTTCGCCTAAGTCAGCTTGTCTCATCACTAAAGGCATGAACGTCCAAACCAATTGGATGAGAGCGAGAGATGCCAGTAATTTGAGTGCATAACCCTGTAGCCGTGGTGACCATTCGCTTGCGGCTTGATAGAGCATCCGCAAAAGCCCGTTCATTTCATTGCTTTGAGTTACATCTCCTGCTGCCATCGCGCTACCGGCCGAAAGCAAAAGTACTGCAATAATCAGTGCTACAAATGCTGAGCGTTGCATAGTTAGAAATCCTCAGACTGGCCCCAGTTGTTTTTCCGTGCTTCAAAGTTCTTATCCGTGTCTGATTGCATCGACCGCTCAACAGCCACGCAATCGGTGCGGATAGAAACAATGAATCCAGATAGAGCAGAGCCTCCAAGAGCAGAGGCGATGCATAACCCAACGATCAGATTTTTAGATATGAACATGGTTAGAAATCCTCGGAAGGCCCCCAGTTATTTTTACGGGCCTCAAACTTTTGCTCGGCGGCTTCGCTAGCAGCCTTCCGGTCGCCCTGCTGAGCCATATAGTTACCTTGCATGGTTATTTGCGTGGCCAGTAGATCGCGCAGCTTTTGCAACTGCTGAACGTTCTGAGAGGCTATCTCGTTGCCTACCTGAATGGCCTGCATCCGGCCTACGGCCGACTGTGAGCGAGCCACCATGTGATCGAGCTGGGTATCCTCAGACTCGAAAGTGCTGGTGTTGAGGTTCGCCGCCTCAAGCGCCATTTTCACGCTGTCGCGGTTTTGCTCTGACCACTTCTGATAGCGCTCGCCCGACGGTACTTCTGCCGAGTTTGCAGCTTGATTCAGGTAGGATTGAAAGCCGGGAAAAGCCGTATTGAACTGCGAGTCCATGTTATGGATCTGGCGGCCTAGAGACTGCGAGCGGGTGTAGATGTTGGCCACTTTTTTGAGATCGGCCGCGACGCTGCCGAACATTGAGCTAGGCAAGCCGGTGCCTTGAGTGACCATGTTCTGATACTGCTGAATTTGCGTCTGTAACGTCTCGGCGGTGTTCAAGGCGGTATTAACGGCCTCGACGTACTCGAACATCTGCTGATAGAACGTCGAGCAGTTCGAGCAATAGATGGCGTTAGCCGGGGGTGGAGCGATGTACATGGCCAATCCGAAAAAGACCGATACGGCAATTTTGGCACCATAGGCCGCCTGACGACGGAGTTTCCAAGCAGGAGAAATGGTCGTTTCGCGCAGGGGAATTGTTGCCAGCGGCGTTTTGGCGATAATGGACGTTGTGATTTTTTGGTGCATTTCCCGGCCTCTATCAGTCACTTGGGTCAGTGCCTGATCGTGCCCGGACATGCCGGTTGCATCGATGGAATGATTGGCTAATTAGGTTGACATAGGGAAGATCAATTCGTGGCGATTATTTGTTCAATCCGACCTGTTCGGAATGTACCGAATATTGGGCTTCTACTTCCAGTAGGTACTTCGGGCCGCTTGAAAGATGTGCAGCGAAAAGGCTAAACCGTTAGAAGGCTATATAAGATCATCACGGTTGTTGCCGCTACTTGGGTCATGCCGGAACCCAGGTCGGGGCTTCGACATAGGGGCTGGTACCGTTGGGGTGCCGGACTGCATTTGTTCTGGCACCGGCGCTACCGGAGTTGTTATTTCGTCAGGAATTGTGGGCTGCTGGGCGCCACGTTTGGTCGGCTTGCGGATGTACTTTCCTACGTACCGAGCGAACTGGCTGTAGCTCAGCCCCGTGTTATCTCCGCCGTGGTTCTCATAAACGACCGTCACCGGCCACCCGGCTTGAATGAGACCCCGAAACTCATCGAGGCGCGCTAAAAACGCCACTCGCCCCGCGCCAGTAAGCCCTTCTTTTGGTGTCCTCATCATCAAACCTCCGCTTAAGCATGATTACGCAAGTATGCGCAAAAAATTGTCTACTTACCATGCGTAATCTAGCTCAAAGATGCGCAGATATGCGTAGGTATGCTAGATATGAACCGTTCGCAAAAATACGCATGTATTTGCGTCGAATCGGACGGCAAGATGTGTGTTGTAGGCCTACGCTGCTCCGCAGCTAGGGCCTCCACCACCTACCCTTACTCGCCTGCGGCTCGACGGATCTTGCTCCGCGACGCGCGCATTCGCTGCCGCGTCTGAGAGCCAAAACACAGCGACCACAGAAGCGCCCCTGATGGGCGAAAAAAGACACGCTAAAGCAGCAAGCCTATCGAGTGTTGGTTTGCTGAGGAAGGTGTCGAACACCGAGCGCGGCTAAGAGGGCGGGGGGGATGGGCTACTTTCGACCCTCCGGTTTGACGATGCCTATGCGGCCGATTGTTAACCTGACTGCCGCGGCCGATTTGAAAAGCAAAAATCGAATCTTGCGGGAGAGGGACGGGTGCGAATGTTACCTTCTACCCGGACCGAAATTCGCTTTGGCGTTGATTGAGTTTTTGTGCAAAAGGCAGAAAACGCCAAGAGTAGACGCCGGAGTGGTCTAGGATATTAGGGTGGCAATGTCGAGCCGATCTGTATGGGAGGCTGAAATTGAGTCAGGTGCATATTGCGCAGCTGGAAAATACAAAAATCAGGGTAAGGAAGCAGGTATGGCCACTCATGAAAGACTGAGAAACGAATGGATCTCAGCAGGCTATAAATCAGATATGGGCAGCGCGATAGCCTGCAGTCCGCCCGCCGATCCCTCGGCAATTCGCCTGTACAACCTCACTAGTGTCCGCCACGCACTTAGCAACATACAACTTCGGCGTATTAAAGTTTCTAGGCTTGCCGATCTGAATGATCCCTTCGAGCTACTTGCAGCTAACTTTAAAGAACACAAAACCCGCCAGGTTGTTAGGAACTGGAAAGATAAGAGCCATTCGCTGATGGGCCTACTGTGTTTTGCCGGTGACTGGTCAGAACCTGTGATGTGGAGCCATTATGCTGAGAAACACACAGGAATCTGTTTGGGATTCGACGTCAGTCGTGACACCGTTCAGCAGGTTAGCTACCAAGATAATCGGATCCGCGCCGCTCTGACATCAACATCAACTCCTCACGACTTGAGTGAGGAGTTGCAGCAAGAGTTACTGCGTACCAAGTCCGCAGGATGGAGGTATGAGGAAGAGTACCGCCGCTTCGTGAATCTGAATGAGGCGTCTGCTGAAGAACTTCTTCATTTCTGGTCTTTCAATGAGGATATTAAACTGGTAGAGGTCATCTTGGGCGCACTGTGCGAAGAACCTATCGAATCGGTAAGGCTTAAAGTTAAACAGAATTTTCCCAGCGCCATCGTATTTAGGTCTAGGTTAGCGTTCCAGTCATTTAAGATCGTGCCTGACGCACGTACGGTTCTATAACTATGCTCGGCTCAGCTATTGGCTTTAATCAAAATCAATATTTAACTGAATTTTTCGGAGTTTAAAAGTGACTGAGTTGCTGCCAGTTAAGTTGCTAAGTGCTAATGTCATTAGATTCGTTTTTTCTCTGCTGGTAGCAATATAACTCTATTGAGTCGAGGAACGTAAACAAACGTTTTTCATGAATTTTTTGTGAGGTCGATTATGCTAAACGAGCTAGCCAAGTTGCTCCATGGTTTCTTAGCTACAGATCAAAGCTATCATGCACAGCAACAATCCGACGGAACTTATAGAAAAAGAGCAGGCGCAATTACCTCAAAACTATTAGAGAAAAATATAAAAGATGGTGCTTCGCTTGCAATTTATCAGAAAAACACTGATTTAACTATCAAGTGGATATGCTTCGACTTTGATATATTGAAGTCTAACTTGAATGATGAAAATCGATCAGCCGCTCAAGCCGAACTTGAACGGAGCGTTGATGTTTTTTGTCAGTCACTAGACTCTCTTGGTGTTCCCTACCTGCTTGAGTTTTCTGGTAATAGAGGATTTCACATATGGATCACGTTCAGGGAAAAAATAAGCTATCGCACTGGATTCGAAATTGAACAAGCCCTATTAGATGCTGCTGAACTAAGTTTTAATAAAGATCTAATAGCTATAGATCTTTTTCCGAGCACACCCACGCCAACCGATGGGGTTGGCATGGGTGTCAAATCGCCTTTGTCTAAGCATACGAAGTCTAAGCAATATGCAACTTTATTGGGTTCTCCGAATGATATGCCGTCGCTTGCAAGGTTCACAGAGCTGGATGATGAGATAGTTAGAAAAAACCTACAAATACTATTAGCTCATAAAAGCACAAGTAAGTCGGAAATTGAAAACTCAATGGGGGTTTTTTTTGAAACGGCACATGACGAGGAGTTTCATCCCGCAAGGATTAAATCTATAAAAGTTCAGAACAATGGCTTCTCGCTGTGTGAGTTACTTTCGCATTGGGAAGCCTACGCGCCGCTGAACGCACTCGGTAGAAAAATAGAAGAAAACGCAAAACTTAATCATGAGGAGAGAAAGCTGTTGGTCGGTCTTCTCTGTAACATTCAAGCTAAAAATATAATAAATGCTGGGTCGTGTATTTTGCATGAGATTTTTAGCAAGGCTGAGAATTATGACTCGGATGTAACCAACCGCGCATTAAAAAAGCTTTCTTCATTTAACTTCCCCTCGCAAGAGCAAATAGAGAGAGCAACAAAGGTTAGCTTCAGTACCACTCTTTCAGTTGGTGAATTATTAACCGCCTGTATACCGAAATTTGTTCAGTATGAAGATGCTACATTTGAAATATCGAGGGCTGATATAGAGATTACCAAAGCGGCTGAGCTAAGCTATCTTTTTCTGAATGACGAGGCTCAGTCAAAAAACATAATTAATGAACTTGCTTCTGATGACAATGATAGGTTGTACAATCTGGTTTGCGATGTAATAAGTAATCCTAGGGCGGCTGGGTTTTATAAGCACTTAAGAAATGAAAAAAATAAAATAAGATTACTGGTCACGTTGAAGGCGCCTGAGAGGATAGCTACTTCGTGTATTCTTAAGCAACTCATATATTTTTTAAACTTCCAGCCGAGTATTAACTCTCATGGCTATAGACCTAATAAGGGATTTAGTGGAGGGTATATATTTCAACCATGGCTGTACCTTTGGATAAAGTTTGTATCTAACATAAGCGAGGCTATCGAAGATGCAGGCAACCAGGAATGCTACATCGTTAAAACTGATATCAAAAGCTTTTACGATATGATTCCGCATGACAATCTAAAAAGGATGCTTCTTGGAGGAACAAACTCACGGATAGAAGCTAAATCTAGTGCATTATCCGAGTCGTCTAAAGCTTCTTATAAAGCACATATTGATACTCTTTTTGATATAACAGAAAAAACCGTTGATTCTAAAATAGGGTTGCCTCAAGGCCCGGCTTATGCGAGATATCTTGCTGAGATATATCTTGATAACCTCGATCAGTTATTCGATACAAAAATTCAAAAAGAAGAGTTATATCTGTATCAACGTTATGTCGATGATATTTTTTTCATTGCACCTAACGAGGAGGCGGCGAAAAGTGTACTCAACGAATTGCGAACAGAGCTTAGCCTTCTAGGCTTGGAAATTAACAACGAAAAAACAGTAGTAACACAGATAAAAAACTTTTCTGAGGACTTCGATAGCTATCGCTCGCAATCAAAGTACGCAGTTGACAAAGTTTCGAAAAACTATGCTGACTCAACCGATACGCAAAAAAATCTAGCCATTACTGAGTTTATGAATCTTGTTCAATCAGATAGTTGTGATAATGATCTGGCGTTTATATTTTCTCATTTGGCTGGAGTGCCGCAGCTAGATACATGGAAAAGGGAAAAGGTTGAGCCTACTTTAAAAGAAGGAATTGGTAGAGGCAGCTTGTATAAGCACTTATTCAATTTCGTCTTGGATTCACAGGAAAACTGGGCTGAACTTTATAAGGTAGCACGGTTTGATGAACTTCAATCAGAGGTGTTAACCGCTTGCATCATTACTGTACTAGAGTCCAGTAAATCGGTTGCCGAGCCCCTAAAGCGCTTAATCGTAGACCTGGAAAGTAAGCTTTCACCTAGTGAGCTAACCAACGAAAATCTAGCGTACCTTGCTATAGTATTCGGTGCTGACATTGATATTAAGAATATATCTCCAAATGTTATAATAAATAGTCTTAAAGCAATGCAGAGTGTAAGTCTTCTTAGTGTTACAACTCCGCTTGTTAATCAGATAAATACATCTCTTAATGATATAAAGTCACTGCCAGATTTTGTTGAGGCGATGTATCCTCTCTGTGCTAGTACCAAAATAAGTCGTGCTGATCTTAATAACTTAGCTATTACTTTTTACGCTAAGCTTTCGACTGATGAAAGTAACGGAAAACTATCGACTACAGTTTCGCCAGAAATCGATTCTCCCTCAATCGCTTCGAAATATTACTATTTGCTTTGTCTGTTCTCCATTTCTAGCAAAAACAAATCACCTGAGCTTTTAGCAAGTGCCTGGAAGTACTGTGCGCATGTTTTTAATAGTTGTGATGCGGAAATTACACATAAGTCTCCTGACTGGTTCAGCAAGATAGTCGATATTGAGTATAGCGAAGAAAAAGCTCTCCTAATAATTTCTGCGATTATAGATGGAAATATATTTCGCGGGCTTGATGATAAAAGGAAGGTGTTTGAAAAGTTTCATAATTTGCTATTGATTTACATAACTTTTCAAGATGGAAGTCTGAAGAGTGCCAACGTCGAAAAAGCACTTGAGGCAATAAAACATAAAGCAGTGTTTTATAAGTGGCTTATCGAGAAAGACGATACGCTGTTATTTCCCACGACCAATAAGTCATGGTTCGAGAAAAACATAATAGAGAACAGCTCGATTATGTTGAAAAAAGGCAATCTTGTCCTTTTTAGGAAGCCCACTGCCCACTTCCATCCGTCAAGTATGCCAGCAAGTGAACATAACGGTTACAGTGAAGTTATTGTTGAGTATAATTCATCGTCCTTAAATAATTTAGCAGGACTTCTTGCAGGCCAGAGTACATCGCAGAAATTGAAGCAATTGCTCAGTATCATAAGTTTCTGTAGCAGCGGAGACACGTACCCCAATATCTTTTGCCGTGATCGAATTTTAAGCAATAACACTTTGCTCCCTTTTAGTAACGAACTGATGAATTCAAGGGCGATAATATTTGAAGACAGAACTGAAAACGTTGAGCCTCTCGTTAATAATCAGAAAAACTTCATTCGAAGCTATTTTCGCTCTGAGCCAGATGATAAAAAAAGCTTACTTTCGATTAAAGAGAAATATATTGATAATCTTGATGACGACTTGGTTGTCGTGAATTTTATAAAATACTTCTCACTTCAGTTGGAAGAAATAAATGATATCGAAGATGACTTTCATTTTGATATTGCCGCAGCAGCTGCTCTATATTTATGTATGAAAGAAGCTGAACCGGTTAGGAGGATTGATAAATTTATAAATCAATATCATCGATGCAATCAGTCCACTGAAGATCGGCATATTTATGCGGTAGATCAAAACACAAAGCCCCGTGACAAAACCCCTATACAATTACTAGAAACGGTCGAGGCTTCCCTCAAAATCATACCCACTGAAGTGTCTCCATCTCTGTCGCTATATCTTCATAAAGATATTGAACAATACAGATATCGTTTGAGCAGGTTGGTTGAGTTTCATGACTCGGAGTTACCAGCTCTTGATATTGATAAGTTTGTACGTGTCTATCCAAGGATTTCGCCTTTAAATGAATCTTTAAATATAAATGGTAGGGACTATAAGTTCAAAAATATAAAGCTGATAAATATTACCACTAATGAGGTGGTTCCGTTTGAAGCTAGGCACACAGTCGCAATAAGCTCTTCGGAACATATTTATTTTTTTGAAGGCTCGCCAGATATTTACGTTGCATCAATCAATAGTTCAATCAGTAAGGTTTATGACTCTGTCGTAAAAAGAGCAGGGAAGACCACTTCTACTGGCATTACAATAAGAAGCTACCCGGCCTCGACTTTTGATGCGGCTGCTATTTCTTCGTTAAATAATTTTGACTCTGCAATTGATGTTATTTCGCAACATCGTGATGTTACTAGAATAGAGGCGCAGAAAAACCTAATAAAGTGGCTTGGAGCGCTACCGAAAAAGTTTCATCAGATGTTGATAACTTTGATATCTGCTCATGTAGTTATGCGAAAAGATGACATAGATGCTTTTTCAAGAAAAGTCGAGGGGTTGTTGCAAGATCAAGGTTCTAACCCGTTCCTTATAAAGCGTATTGGGGATTATAATGGAACACACAGAGTTCTATTTAAGTTTACGACTCTTGGAAGAGATGTTGACCGGCTATCGCCATTAAATATTTCTCCAGGTGCAAATCATGCCACTTTAGTTACTGATAATATAATTTCGGGTGCGCAAATAATTTCTTCGATGAGGTTTTATCTTCTAGGTGTTGAGACTAGGTCTGCTTCAAACAATTTTGAGGTGGCTAAACATCAGCAGGAAGAGTTGGTTAAACGCCTCAAAGGTCTAAGTGTTATAAATATCTGTACTATTTTATACACATCTGCTGGCGTGAAAAAAATAGAAGTCGAGTTAAAGAAGTTAATAGGTCCTCACCTATCAGTCAAATTAATCTGCGGGAAGGATATTGGCGACGATGCATTGTTTGGTTCTACTACCAGGATAGGCGAGCAAGACAAGAACCTAATTCGAGGTTTCTTGAGAGATCTTGGAGTTATGCAGGAGTTATTTGATCATCTCGATACGATTCGAGTATTCAAGCAAACGACACTTTCCGTCGAAGATGAAATAAATAATACCAATCTTGTGGCTAGGTATCAGTCTCTACCCAAAAAGTGTTTTAATTTTCTTAGAACAGGTCTTCGACATGAGACTAACTGTCATCCTCTCACACGTGTTCTAGAGATAAACGAGTAGGCATAACGACCCTCACAATATGAATAGAAGAGGAAAAAAAATGCGGCACTTTCTCTAGCCTATGATATTGCGGGTGTCGTCAAGCCGCCGCATAAACCAATTGGTCGGCGCGGATTCAGTTGACGAGTCCGTCGCTATGTGGGTGATGGCAAAGTCGAATTCCGCGCCTGTACGTTGTATCGCGTATCCTTGGAGCGTTCGTTCAGCAATGAGGATGCTACAAATGAAAAGTCGTAGTCACGATCAAGCTATGGCTGAGACGTTCTGCTCTGATCCGAACTATGTAGCCGAGCTGCTGGCTGAAATTGGTCGAGAGGGAGACTCTGGAGAGCTCGCCATCTTATTACGGCAAATAGCTGATGCATTTGGGCAAGACGCGGGACAAAGATTTTTCCGATTGGGAACCAAGACGACTGTCTATGTTACCAGTTATGGCATATTTCATGGCTTTAGAGGCTGCTCATATGCCAATCCATTGATATATAAAGACTTTTATAGGTTGTTTATAATAGAGTGGGAGTGATCCTGCGATAGCAGGTGAACGCTGAATAACAAAACCCCGGCCATGTGCCGGGGTTTTGTGTTTTGAAGTGCGATCAAAATGTGGGAGCGAGCTTGCCCGCGAAGGCGGTGTGTCAGTCAATAAATTTATTGGCTGATCTACCGTATTCGCGAGCAAGCCCGTTCCCACATTTGATCTCTGTTTGTCTTCTAGCGCCGCGCGATATCCGAAAAGTAAAACTTATCCAACGTATGCCGCGATTCGGTGTACTCGAACTGCCTTCCATCCTGCAAAAACGTCTGGTTGCTCACCACAATCACATGGCTCTGACCTTCGAGGTCCAGATGGGTCTGATCATCCTTGCTGCGCGGCAGTGCCTCGATGGTGCGTTGCGCGTAGCTGATCTGCAGCTGCAACGTCTGTTCGATAAACGCGTAGATCGACTGTTCGGCGATGTCGCGGTCCAGGCCTGGGATCAGGTCGGCGACGAAGTGGTTGATGTCGAGAATCACCCGTTTGCCGCCGATGCGCCGTACCCGTTTTATCCGCGTTATCACGGTGCCGGGTTCGGCTTCGACGTGTTGCAGCAGTGAACCTTCCAGTGGGAATTGGCTGAATTCGACGACTTCGGTGCGTACGTCATCGCCCAGGTCAGCGTGGGTTTCGTGGAAGCTGACGATGCCGCCCAGTTGGAACTCGATGGGGTTTGGCGACAACACAAAGGTGCCCTTGCCGTGGATTTTTTGTGCAAAGCCACGTTCCTGCAACTGCTCAATGGCCCGACGCACGGTGCCACGGCTGGCCTGGTAGGCGTCCATCAGTTCGGTTTCGGAGGGAAGGCGCGTGCCGCGTTGCAGGCGTTCAGTGGTGATGCTGGCAAGCAGATCCGTATAGATCTGGTTGTATTTGCTCATGGTTTGGCTCTATGCCCGACGTGATGAAGGTGAACGGCGCGTTCAAGGCAGGAACCTTAGTGGCAGAGGTGAGGTTTGTCCATTCGACCCCAGTGGAAGAAAAGGAAATGCCTGACTCAAAATTCAGAAATATAAACAATTTGTGACTCGTACAGACGAGTTGTTGATTTAACTCGTACAGACGAGTACTTTTGGCCTCGGCGTGCTGCCAATGACTGCCCCCAAATAAAAAAATCAAAGTGGAAACCAAGCATGAGCCACGACTATTCAGCTATTGCCCGCGAGATTCTCGAGAACCTCGGGGGCAGCGACAACCTTGAGCAAGCTGCCCACTGCGTGACCCGCCTGCGCCTGGCGCTCAAGGACCCGAGCCTGGTCAACAGCAGTGCGTTGAACCAGGTCGACCTGGTCAAGGGTTCGTTCTTCACCGGTGGCCTGTTCCAAGTGGTGATCGGCCCCGGCGAAGTGGAAAAGGTCTACGCCGCCTTGCGCGAACAGACCGGCCTTGCCGCCGCCACCATTGCCGACGTGAAGAAGAAGGGCGCCGACAAGACCAACGCCATGCAGCGTCTGGTGCGGGTGTTCTCCGACGTGTTCATGCCGATCCTGCCCGCGCTGATCATCGCCGGCCTGCTGATGGGCATAAACAACCTGATGGGCGCCAAGGGCATGTTCATCGAGGGCAAGACGCTGCTCGAGGCCTACCCGAACCTGGATGGCCTGTGGAGCCTGATCAACCTGATGGCCAACACTTCGTTTGTGTTCCTGCCGGCGCTGGTGGGTTGGTCGGCGGCCAAGCGGTTTGGCGGCAGCGAAATCCTCGGCATCGTGCTCGGCCTGATGCTGGTACACCCCGACCTGCTCAACGCCTGGAACTACGGCAAGGCCGTCGCCGGCCTCGACGGCCAGAGCCTGCCGTACTTCGATATCTTCGGCTGGTTCAAGATCGAGAAAGTCGGTTATCAGGGGCAGATCCTGCCGATCCTGATGGCGGCGTATGTGATGAGCGTCATCGAGAAATGGCTGCGGGCACGTGTGCCTAACGCGATCCAACTGCTGGTGGTGCCGATCACCACCATCGTCGTCACCGGCGTGCTGGCCCTGGCGGTCATCGGCCCGGTCACGCGTCACCTCGGTATCCTGATCACCGAAGGCGTGGTCACCCTGTTTGACCTGGCGCCGATGGTCGGCGGGGCGATATTCGGCCTGCTGTATGCGCCGCTGGTGATCACCGGCATGCACCATATGTTTCTTGCCGTCGACCTGCAGCTGATCTCCACCCAGGGCGGCACGTTTATCTGGCCGATGATCGTCATGTCCAACCTCGCACAGGGCAGTGCCGCACTGGGCGTGTTCTACATGACCCGTAATGCGCGGGACAAAAGCATGGCGTCGACCTCGGCGATTTCCGCTTACTTCGGCATCACTGAGCCGGCGATGTTCGGGGTGAACCTGCGCTTCAAGTTTCCGTTTTATGCCGCGCTGCTGGGCTCTGCGCTGGGCAGCATTTTCCTGTCGTTGAACAAGGTGACCGCCTCGGCCATCGGCGTCGGTGGTTTGCCGGCGTTTATCTCAATCCTGCCGCAGTACATCCCGGTTTTTGTGATCGGGATGGTCATCGCGATTGTGGTGCCGTTTGTTCTGACCTGTGCGTTGAGCATGAAAATTGTTCGGCCTGGATACCGGGTCGCCTGATCAATCGCTATCGCAGGCAAGCCAGCTCCCACACTTGAAATGCTTTCCCCTGTGGGAGCCGGGCTTGCCCGCGATGAGGCCCGCACGGCCAGTACACAATTTAATTGAAGGAACCCACCATGCAAAACTGGCAACACTCGGTGATCTACCAGATCTACCCTAAAAGCTTCCACAGCCACGCGGGTAACGCCACCGGTGACCTGCTTGGCATCGTGGACAAGCTCGATTACCTCAAATGGCTGGGCGTGGATTACCTGTGGATCACGCCGTTCCTGCGCTCGCCGCAGCGCGACAACGGCTACGACATCAGCGACTACTACGCCATCGACCCGAGCTACGGGACCATGGCCGACTGCGACCTGCTGATCAGCGAAGCGGGCAAACGCGGCATTAAGTTGATGCTCGACATTGTGGTCAACCACACCTCCATCGAACATGAGTGGTTCCAGCAAGCGCGCAGCAGCCTCGACAACCCGTACCGTGACTTCTACATCTGGCGCGACCAGCCGAACAACTGGGAATCCAAGTTCGGCGGCTCGGCCTGGGAATACGAAGCGCAAACCGGCCAGTACTTCCTGCACCTGTTCGACCACACCCAGGCCGACCTGAATTGGGACAACCCCAAGGTGCGCGCCGAGGTGTTCAAGCTGATGCGCTTTTGGCGCGACAAAGGCGTGGGCGGTTTCCGCCTGGACGTGATCAACCTGATCTCCAAGCCTGCCGATTTCCCCGAGGACAACACTGACGGTCGTCGCTTCTACACCGACGGCCCGAACGTGCACCAATACCTGCAGCAAATGCACCGCGAAGTCTTCGAAGGGCATGACCTGATCAACGTCGGCGAAATGTCGTCGACCAGCCTGGAGCACTGCATTCGCTACTCGAATCCGGCGTCGAAAGAGCTGTCGATGACCTTCAACTTTCATCACCTGAAAGTCGATTACCCGAACCTGCAGAAGTGGGTGAAAGCCGACTTCGACTTCCTGCAGCTCAAGCAGATTTTCTCTGACTGGCAACTGGGTATGCAGGCCGGTGGCGGCTGGAACGCGCTGTTCTGGTGTAACCACGACCAGCCGCGGGTGGTCTCGCGTTTCGGTGACGACGGCGAACACCGTGTGGTCTCGGCCAAGATGCTCGCCACCGCGCTGCACTTTCTCCAGGGCACGCCGTATGTGTACCAGGGCGAAGAGCTGGGCATGACCAACCCTGGCTTCAACAAGATCGAGCAGTACCGCGATGTCGAGACCTTGAACATCTTCCGGCTCAAGCGTGATGCCGGTGAGCCCGAGGCCTCGAGCATGGCGGCGATCATGCAGAAGTCGCGCGACAACGGTCGCACGCCGATGCAGTGGAGCCGCGAAGCCAATGCCGGCTTCAGCAGCGGCGAACCGTGGATCGGTATTCCGGCCAACGCGGCGCAGATCAACGTCGAAAGCCAATTGGATGACCCTGATTCGGTGCTGCATCACTACCGTGCGCTGATTGCGTTGCGTCGCCACGAGCCGCTGATCCAGGAGGGCGTTTATCGCCAACTGCTGCAAGACCATCGCCAGGTTTGGGCGTACCTGCGCGAAGGGCAGGGCGAGCGCTTGCTGGTGCTGAACAACTTCTATGGCACGCCCTGCGAAATCCAACTGCCCGAAGGCGTCATCAACGCGACGAGCGAGCAACGCCTGCTGATCAGCAACTACCCCGACTGCCCATTACGTACGGGCGCCGTGGTATTGCGCCCTTATGAATCTTTCGTCCTGCACCTCAAGGACTGAAACACTTCCCTTGCAGGCGTCGGCAAGCCGATTCCTACAAGGGGCGCGTCACGTAATAACAATAATAAAAATATTTGGAGTGCTTCATGAAAACAACAATAAAGCTGGGCCTCATTGCCTCATGTCTGACTGCACCTTTTGGCGCTCAGGCGCTGGAGTTTGCCGGTTACTTGCGCAGCGGCGCGGGCACTTCAACGGGCAGTGGCAAGCAGCAATGCTTCCAACTGCCGGGGGCGCAAACGAAGTACCGTTTGGGTAACGAATGCGAGCAATACGCCGAACTGGAATTGCGCCAGGACCTTCTGACCCTCGACGACGGCTCGGTGCTCAGCGTCGATGCGATGGCATCGCTTTATAACAAGTACGACCGCGCCCTGAAGTTCCAGGGCGAAGACAACGGCTCGGCGCGCATGCCGCAGATGTATGCGCAGTGGTCCAACCTGCCCAGCCTTAATGGCGGCTCGCTGTGGGCGGGTCGGCGTTACTACAAACGTAACGACATCCATATTTCCGACTTCTACTACTGGAACCAGAGCGCCACCGGCGGTGGTGTCGAGGACGTGAAAATCGGCGACCTCAAATACAGCTACGCCTTGTCGCGCAAGGACAACCTGTACCAGAAGGAATACGCCACCCGTCACGACTTCAACGTTGCGGGCTTCAAGACCAACCCCGGCGGTGAGCTGGAGTTCGGCCTGAGCTATATCGAAAAAGCTGGCGGCCGCGACGCCAACAGCGGGTGGGCGATCACGGCGCAGCATGTGCAAAAACCGTTTCTCGGCGGCAAAAACAAATTCGCCTTGCAGTACGGCGAAGGCCCCGGCACTGGCCTGGGCTACACCGGTAATACCGCCCTGGATAACAGCAGCAAAAGCTACCGCGCCGTGGAGTTTTTCGACTGGCAGGTCACCCCGCGTTTTGGCGGGCAGGTCGAGGCGGTGTACCAGAAAGACATTCGCCCAGGCAGCCAGGACCAGACCTGGATGTCCATCGGCGTGCGCCCGGCCTATGCCATCAGCGAGCAGTTCAAGCTGGTCACCGAACTTGGGCATGATCAAGTCGACGCTGCTGGCGGAACACGCAAGCTGAGCAAATTTACCTTCGCCCCGACCTGGTCGCCCAACGGCCCGGATTTCTGGGCGCGGCCGGAAGTGCGTTTGTACTACACCTACGCAACCTGGAACGAAGCGGCCAAACGCGCGGCGAATGAACTGGCGGCGGGCTCGGCGTTGTCCGACACCGGCGCCTACGGCACCGCGCGGCATGGGTCGAATGTGGGTGTGCAGGTCGAATACTGGTGGAAATAGCTCGGATTTAAGTGAACGAGCTGTATGTGGGAGCTGGCTTGCCTGCGATAGCAACACCTCGGTCTTACTCAGAAACCGAGTCGCCGGCATCGCAGGCAAGCCAGCTCCCACATTTGATCTTCGTTCGCCCTATGATTTTTACAGAACAAAACAGCAGGTGAAGTCATGACCACAACTCAACCCCTGGAACTGCTCGCGCCGCTGTCCGGTGTGCTGCTGGCGCTGGATCAGGTGCCCGACCCGGTGTTCGCCAGTCGCATGATCGGCGACGGCCTGTGCATCGATCCCACCTCGCAGACGCTTTGCGCGCCGCTGGCCGGGGTGATCAGCAGCATCCAGGACAGTGGTCATGCGGTCAGCGTTACCGATGACAACGGCGTCCAGGTGCTGATGCATATCGGCCTGGACACCGTAAACCTGGCAGGCCAAGGCTTCACGCCGTTGGTAAAGGAAGGCCAGTGCGTGGCGGTCGGGCAGCCGCTGATTGAATTCGATGCCGACTACGTAGCGCTCCATGCACGCAGTTTGCTGACCTTGATGCTGGTGGTCAGCGGCGAGCCGTTTACGCTGCTGACGCCGGACGGTGGCGTGGTGGATGTGGGCCAGCCGCTGTTGCGAGTCGCAACAGGCGAAGCAGCTGAAACGGCGAATGAGGAGGAGGGCGAAGCGCTGTTTTCCAAGCCGCTGACCCTGCCCAACGCCAACGGTTTGCACGCGCGCCCTGCGGCGGTGTTTGCCCAGGCGGCCAAGGGTTTCAATGCAAGCATTTACCTGCACAAGCAAACCCAGAGCGCCAACGCTAAGTCGATGGTGGCGATCATGGCGCTGCAAACCGTGAGGGGCGATACGGTGCAAGTGAGCGCGGCAGGTGATGACGCCGACGCGGCGATCAACGCCTTGGTGGCGTTGTTGGCCGAAGGCTGTGGCGAGACGGTCGCGGCAGTTGCTGCGGTGGCGGAACCGGTCGCGCCGCTGTCGTCGGCCAGCTTGCTGCGTGGCGTGTGTGCGTCCCCTGGTTCGGCGTTTGGCCAGGTGGTGCAAGTGGCCGAGCCAGCGTTGAAGATTACCGAAGCCGGCGCTGGCGAAGCGATCGAGCGTGCCGCACTGGAGCGTGGCCTGCTGGCGGCCACCGAGGCACTGCAAGCCCTGCAAGCCAAGGCGGCTGGCACTGCCCAGGCCGAGATCTTCCGTGCCCATCAAGAACTGCTCGAAGACCCCACCTTGCTTGAACAAGCCCACGCCCAACTGGCCAATGGCAAAAGCGCTGCCTTTGCCTGGAACCGCGCCACGCTGGCCACCGCCACCTTGTTCCAGGGCATGGGCAACGCGCTGCTCGCCGAACGGGCGGCGGACTTGGCCGACGTCGGCCAACGTGTGCTCAAGCTGATCCTCGGTATCGAGGACCGTGCCTGGGACTTGCCCGAGCAAGCCATCCTGATTGCCGAGCAACTGACTCCATCGCAAACCGCCAGCCTGGACACGCGCAAGGTGCTGGGGTTTGTCACCGTCGGTGGCGGTGCGACCAGCCATGTCGCGATCCTCGCCCGCGCACTCGGCCTGCCGGCGATTTGCGGTGTGCCGGTGCACGTGCTGACCCTGGCTAACGGCAAGCAGGTGCTGCTCGACGCCGATAAGGGCGAGCTGCACCTGGACCCGGACCTGGCCGAAATCGAGCAGCTGCAAGCTGCCCGCCAACAGCAGGTGTTGCGGCGCCAGCGGGAAGTGGCGCAGGCTGCTTTGCCGGCCATCACCCGCGACGGCCACCACGTCGAGGTCACGGCCAACGTTGCCTCGTTGCAGGAGGTGGAGCAGTCCTTGAGCTTGGGCGGTGAAGGTGTCGGCCTGCTGCGTTCGGAGTTCCTCTACCTGGACCGCAACCGCGCGCCCAGCCCTGAAGAACAAGCCGGCACCTACAGCGCCATCGCTCGCGCCCTGGGCTCCGAGCGCAATTTGGTGGTGCGCACCTTGGACGTCGGCGGCGACAAGCCGCTGGCCTATGTGCCGATGGAAAGCGAGACCAACCCGTTCCTCGGCTTGCGCGGTATTCGCCTGTGCCTGGAGCGCCCGGAACTGTTGCGCGAACAGTTCCGCGCAATCCTCGCCAGCGCCGGTTTCGCGCGGCTGCATATCATGTTGCCGATGGTCAGCCTGTTGTCGGAACTGCACTTGGCACGCACGATTCTTGAAGAGGAAGCGCTGGCGCTGGGGCTCAAGGAACTGCCGAAGCTGGGGA
Source organism: Pseudomonas sp. MONT-RG-20F-20-E-7-02 (assembly GCF_022662395.1). Lineage (NCBI taxonomy): Bacteria > Pseudomonadati > Pseudomonadota > Gammaproteobacteria > Pseudomonadales > Pseudomonadaceae > Pseudomonas > Pseudomonas sp. MONT-RG-20F-20-E-7-02. Next base: position 288,224 of record NZ_JAKNQN010000006.1, on the reverse strand, counting down.
TCATGATCGAGGTGCCGTCTGCGGCCTTGATGGCCGATGTCTTCGCCCCGCACGTGGATTTTTTCTCCATCGGCACCAATGACCTGACCCAATACACCCTGGCCATGGACCGCGACCACCCGCGCCTGGCCAGCCAGGCCGACAGCTTTCACCCCTCGGTGTTGCGCCTGATTGCAACCACCGTCAAGGCCGCGCACGCCCATGGAAAATGGGTCGGTGTGTGCGGCGCGCTGGCGTCCGAAGCGCTGGCGGTGCCGGTGTTGATCGGGCTTGGCGTGGATGAGTTGTCAGTCAGCGTACCGCTGATCCCGACCATCAAGGCCACCGTGCGCGAGCTGGACCTGGCGGACTGCCAAAGCATCGCCCGCCAGGTACTGGGTCTGGAAGAAGCAGCCCAGGTTCGCGAGGCCTTGCGTCTGTATCACGCGGCTACGGTTGAAACCTCACCTGTTGTGGAGCACTGAGCATGTTCGAGAAATTACAGCGCGCGTTCTGGAAAGCCCTGACCCCGGATTTGATTGCCGAGACGGTAACGGCGCCGACGCCGAGCCTGTTGTCGGCCGATGTACTGAAGGCATTGGGTGGCGCGGATAATCTCAAGTCACAACAGCGCGTGGCGCTGACACGGGTGCGTGTGCAACTGCAGGATGCGGGGCGGCTGGATGCGCAGGCGCTGAAAGCGGCGGGTGTGCCAGGGGTGATGGTGTTGACGGGCGGCGTGGTGCACCTGCTCATCGGCTTCTGAAGCCAGGCGCAGATCAAAATGTGGGAGCGGGCTTGCCCGCGATAGCGGTGTGTCAGGTAACGAATAGGTTGACTGGCCGGCCGCCATCGCGGGCAAGCCCGGCTCCCACAGGGTTATGTGTTGTGGGGGAGATTGGGGTTACAGCTGCGGGTTATCTTCCGGCGGCTTGGTCTTATCCACACCCGGCACATGCAAGTTGCCTTCGACCACCTGGTTGCCTTCCAACTGCGGCTGCGTGACCCAAGTCAGAATGTCGTAATACCGCCGGATGTTCGCCACAAAATGCACCGGCTCACCGCCACGCGCATAACCGTAGCGAGTCTTGCTGTACCACTGCTTCTGCGCCAGGCGCGGCAGCATCTTCTTCACGTCCAGCCACTTGTTCGGGTTCAGGCCGTCCTTCTTCGCTAACGTGCGCGCGTCTTCCAGGTGACCGGTGCCGACGTTGTAGGCCGCGAGGGCGAACCAGGTGCGGTCCGGCTCGGCGATGCTGTCGTCCAGCTCATCCTTGATCTTGGCCAGGTATTTGGCGCCGCCCATGATGCTTTGCTTGGCGTCCAGGCGGTTGGACACGCCCATGGCCTGGGCGGTGTTCTGGGTCAGCATCATCAGGCCACGTACGCCGGTCTTGGAGGTCACGGCCGGTTGCCACAGCGACTCCTGATAACCGATGGCGGCGAGCAGGCGCCAATCGACTTTTTCTTCCTTGGCGTAGGTACGGAAGTGCTTCTCGTATTTGGGCAAGCGTTGCTGCAAGTGCTGGGCAAAGGTGTAGGCGCCGACGTAGCCGAGTACATCGACATGCCCGTAATAGCGGTCTTTAAGACGCTGCAGGGTGCCGTTCTTTTCAACTTTATCCAGGTAGCTGTTGATCTCGTTGAGCAGGCTGTTGTCATCACCCGCCGCCACGGCCCAGCTCTGATTGCTGGCATTGCCGAGGTCGAACGCCACGCGCACGTTGGGGAAGTACACCTGGTTCATCGCGACTTCGTTGGAGTCCACCAGGGTCAGGTCGATTTGCCCCTCGTCGACCATGCGCAGTAAGTCGACCACCTCAACGGCGTCGGATTCTTCGTATTCAATCGCAGGGTTCTGCTTTTTAAGCGCCGCCAGTTGCTCGGCGTGGGTGCTGCCCTTGAGCACCATGATCTTTTTGCCCACCAGGTCCGCCGCCGTGGTCGGGCGGGACTGGCCGTTGCGGTAGATGATCTGCGGCGTCACTTCCAGATAAGGATGGGAAAAACGCACCTGTTGCGCGCGCTGCTCGCTGCTGACCAGGCCGGCGGCGGCCAATACCGGACCGTTGGGTTTGCCCAACTGGCCGAACAGGTCATCGAGGTTGTCGGCGGTCTCAATCTCCAGCTTTACCCCCAGGTCATCGGCAAAACGCTTGACCAGTTCGTACTCGAAACCGGTTTCACCGTTGCGGTCCTGGAAATAAGTCGCCGGGCTGTTCCGGGTAATCACCCGCAATACGCCATCCTCCTTGATTCGCTCGAGCGTGCTGGGCTTATCAACACAGGCGCTGAGCATCAGGAAGAGTCCGGTTGCGATGAGCCATTTGGCACATCGCGGGCGCAAAGCAGTAGGGGAGAACATCTGCGCAGTATACGCAAACGACCCACGGCGCCATATATCGACAGCGGGGGACTTGTCTGCTAGCACCCCTGAAACTGGGCTGCAGCCCGCAGAAACGCGGGTTGACGAGGGTTTGTGACGGTTAAAATAACTGCGCGCAACCCGGTGAAAAACGCCCCGATACTGTGCAAAGCGTGCCAACTGACGTTCGGCAACGGCCAGCCGTGCCGTTTCGGGTGCCGTTGGCGGCGGTTTACGCTAGAATGCACGGCCTCAAAGCACACCCCCTTCCCGAGGCTGTCCCGAAGATGTTGATCCTGCGCGGCGCTCCTGCCCTTTCTGCCTTTCGCCACAGCAAACTCCTTGAGCAACTGAGCCAAAAGGTTCCAGCGGTTACAGGCTTGTATGCTGAATTTGCTCACTTCGCCGACGTTACCGGCGTATTGACCGCCGACGAACAGCAAGTGCTGGCACGCCTTCTGAAGTACGGCCCAAGCGTTCCCGTTCAAGAGCCTAATGGCCGCTTGTTCCTGGTTCTGCCACGGTTCGGCACCATCTCGCCCTGGTCGAGCAAGGCCAGTGATATCGCCCGCAACTGTGGCCTGGAAAAAATCCAGCGCCTGGAGCGCGGTATCGCTTTCTACGTCGCCGGCCAGTTCAGCGATGCCGACGCCGAGTTGATCGCCAGCAGCCTGCACGACCGCATGACCCAGATCATCGTCAGCCAGCTGGAACAGGCTGCCGGTCTGTTCAGCCATGCCGAGCCAAAACCGCTGACCGCGATTGACGTGCTCGGCGGTGGCCGCGCCGCCCTCGAGAAGGCCAACACCGAACTGGGCCTGGCCCTGGCCGAAGACGAGATCGACTACCTGGTCAACGCCTTCAACGGCTTGAAGCGCAACCCCCACGACATCGAACTGATGATGTTTGCGCAGGCCAACTCCGAGCACTGCCGTCACAAGATCTTCAACGCCAGTTGGGACATCGACGGCGAAAGCCAGGAAAAAAGCCTGTTCGGCATGATCAAGAACACCTACGTGATGCACAGCGAAGGTGTTCTTTCTGCTTATAAGGACAACGCCTCGGTGATCGTCGGCTCCGTCGCCGGCCGTTTCTTCCCGGACCCTGAAACCCGCCAATACGGTGCGGTACAGGAACCGGTGCACATCCTGATGAAGGTTGAAACCCACAACCACCCAACCGCGATTGCCCCGTTCCCGGGCGCAGCCACCGGTTCCGGCGGTGAAATTCGTGACGAGGGCGCAACCGGCCGTGGCGCCAAGCCAAAGGCGGGCCTGACCGGTTTCACCGTGTCCAACCTGCAGATTCCAGGCTTCGAACAGCCGTGGGAAGTGCCGTACGGCAAGCCTGAGCGCATCGTAACCGCGCTGGACATCATGATCGAAGGCCCACTGGGCGGCGCCGCGTTCAACAACGAATTCGGCCGCCCGGCGCTGACCGGTTACTTCCGTACCTTCGAGCAGTCCATCACCACCCCGCGTGGCGATGAAGTGCGCGGCTACCACAAGCCAATCATGTTGGCCGGCGGCATGGGCAACATCCGCGAAGAACACGTCAAGAAAGGCGAGATCCTGGTCGGCTCCAAGCTGATCGTCCTCGGCGGCCCGGCGATGTTGATCGGCCTGGGCGGCGGCGCAGCCTCTTCCATGGCCACCGGCACCAGCTCGGCGGACCTGGACTTCGCGTCCGTACAGCGCGAAAACCCAGAGATGGAACGCCGCTGCCAGGAAGTTATCGACCGTTGCTGGCAGTTGGGTGACAAGAACCCGATCAGCTTCATCCACGACGTCGGCGCCGGTGGTTTGTCCAACGCCTTCCCGGAACTGGTCAACGATGGCGACCGTGGTGGCCGTTTCGAACTGCGTAACATTCCAAACGACGAGCCGGGCATGGCCCCGCACGAAATCTGGAGTAACGAATCCCAGGAACGTTACGTACTGGCCGTTGGCCCTGAAGACTTCGCGCGCTTCCAGGCCATCTGCGAACGTGAGCGTTGCCCGTTTGCGGTAGTCGGCGAAGCCACTGCCGAGCCACAGCTGACGGTGACCGACAGCCACTTCGGCAACAGTCCGGTCGACATGCCACTCGAAGTGCTGCTGGGCAAAGCCCCGCGCATGCACCGTTCGGCCGTGCGTGAAACCGAGTTGGGCGATGACTTCGACCCAAGCAGCCTCGACCTGACCGACAGCATCGAGCGCGTGCTGCACCACCCGGCCGTGGCCAGCAAAAGCTTCCTGATCACCATCGGCGACCGCACCATCACCGGTCTTGTGGCCCGTGACCAAATGGTTGGCCCATGGCAAGTTCCGGTGGCTGACGTTGCCGTCACCGCCACCAGCTTCGACGTGTACACCGGTGAAGCCATGGCCATGGGCGAGCGCACGCCGCTGGCCCTGCTGGACGCCCCGGCGTCGGGCCGCATGGCCATTGGTGAAACCCTCACCAACATCGTTGCGTCGCGCATCGGCAAGCTGTCCGACATCAAACTGTCGGCCAACTGGATGTCCGCTGCCGGTCACCCCGGTGAAGACGCGCGCCTGTACGACACCGTCAAGGCTGTCGGCATGGAGCTGTGCCCGGAGCTGGGTATCACCATTCCGGTGGGCAAGGACTCCATGTCCATGGCCACCCGTTGGAACGAAGACGGCACCGACAAGAGCGTCACTTCGCCGCTGTCGCTGATCGTCACCGGCTTTGCGCCGGTTACCGACATCCGCCAGACCCTGACCCCGCAACTGCGCATGGACAAAGGCACCACCGATCTGATCCTGATCGACCTGGGCCGTGGCCAGAACCGCATGGGCGCCTCGATCCTCGCGCAAACCCACGGCAAGCTCGGCAAGCACGCGCCGGACGTGGATGACGCCGAAGACCTGAAAGCCTTCTTCGCCGTGATCCAGGGCCTGAACGCCGACGGCCACCTGCTGGCTTACCACGACCGTTCCGACGGTGGTTTGCTGACCAGCGTGGTAGAGATGGCCTTCGCCGGTCACTGTGGCCTGAACATCGTGCTCGACAGCGTTGCCGAGGATGCATCCGAAATCAACGGCATCCTGTTCAACGAAGAGTTGGGCGCCGTGATCCAGGTTCGCCAGGACGCTACCCCGGACGTACTCGCACAGTTCAGCGCTGCTGGCCTGGACGATTGCGTGGCGGTGATCGGCCAGCCGATCAACAACGGCGAAATCAACATCTCGTTCAACGGCGACACCGTGTTTGCCGGCCAGCGCCGCTTGCTGCAACGCCAGTGGGCCGAGACCAGCTACCAGATCCAGCGCCTGCGTGATAACGCCGACTGCGCCGAACAGGAATTCGACGTGATCCTGGAAGAAGACAACCCGGGCCTGAGCACCAAGCTCAGCTTCGACGTCAACCAGGACATCGCCGCGCCTTACATCAAAAAAGGCATTCGCCCACAGGTTGCCGTACTGCGTGAGCAGGGCGTCAACGGCCAAGTGGAAATGGCGGCCGCGTTCGACCGCGCCGGCTTTAATGCGATCGACGTGCACATGAGCGACATCCTCGCCGGTCGCGTTGACCTCAACGCGTTCAAAGGCCTGGTCGCCTGCGGTGGTTTCTCCTACGGTGACGTGCTGGGTGCCGGTGAGGGCTGGGCCAAATCGGCCCTGTTCAACAGCCGTGCCCGCGACGCATTCCAAGGCTTCTTCGAGCGCAACGACAGCTTCACCCTGGGCGTGTGCAACGGTTGCCAGATGATGTCCAACCTCAGCGAACTGATCCCGGGCAGCGAGTTCTGGCCGCACTTTGTGCGTAACCGTTCCGAGCAGTTCGAAGCCCGTGTCGCCATGGTGCAGGTGCAAGAGTCCAACTCGATCTTCCTGCAAGGCATGGCCGGTTCGCGCATGCCAATCGCCATCGCCCACGGTGAAGGCCATGCCGAGTTCGAAAGCGAAGAAGCCCTGCTCGAAGCCGACTTGTCCGGCTGCGTGGCCATGCGTTTCGTCGACAACCACGGCAAGGTCACCGAAAGCTACCCGGCCAACCCGAACGGCTCGCCGCGCGGGATCACCGGCCTTACCAGCCGCGACGGCCGCGTGACCATCATGATGCCGCACCCGGAGCGTGTTTTCCGCGCCGTACAGAACTCGTGGCGCCCGGAAGAGTGGAACGAAGACGGCGCCTGGATGCGCATGTTCCGTAACGCGCGCGTGTGGGTGAACTAAGGCGGTGTACAAGCTCAGCTTCTTTGTGCCCGCAAGCCATGTGGAGACGGTGAAAACCGCCGTCTTCGCCGCTGGCGGCGGGCGTATCGGCAACTACGACAGCTGCGCCTGGCAAGTGCTGGGCCAGGGCCAATTCCGCGCGTTGGACGGCAGCCAGCCGTTTCTCGGGCAGGTCGGCCAGGTTGAAGTGGTTGAAGAGTGGAAGGTTGAGCTGGTGGTGGCGGATGAGTTGATTGTGGCGGTTGTGGCTGCTTTGAAACTCAGTCATCCGTATGAAACACCGGCATATGAGGTGTGGCAGTTGGCGGATTTTTGATTCGCAGATTGCAAAAACAAGAAACCCGCTGGACCAGTTTGGTCAGCGGGTTTTTTGTTGCCTGTACGGGCCAATCGCAGGCAAGCCAGCTCCCACATTCGACCGCGTGATCATGTCGTACATCAACCCACTGTGGGAGCTGGCTTGCCTGCGAAGGCGTCGGGACAGGCGCCTCAGACCTTTCCCACAGGCCTTTCAGGTTGTCCCTCGGAACTGGCCTCACTAATCTTCTCGGGTCGCTGCCAATGTGGCGACCGGGACTGCAAGCCCGCCGATAGTTTGTTAGTACTCAACAGCACACCTATAATCGTGCCGCTTTCATAAAGCGGTTATTGAGTCATGGTGGCTGTGTGCGGGAGATCCTCGGGTCTGCCGGGGTTCCTAACAACTCGGTCTTGCAGGCCCGTACACAGCTGCCACCCATCATCTGCAAGTGATGTCGGTAGCTCCCATTTTTGTTAGGAGTTTTACCATGATCAAAGACAGTCCAAATCCTCCATCTGACTCTCAGCCCGCCGACCAAATCTTCACCATACTCCCCAACCTGAACAGTGAAACCCTCCTCGCCAATGCCTCCCAAGACCTCGCATCCGTGCAGGCGTTGGCGGGCAATCTGGCGTTTGACATCGACGGCCCGCAGCGTGATGCGGTGCTGGGGATTCACCGGATGTTGGAAGGTATCCAGTTGATGGTGGATCGGGTATTGGATCTTCACGAAGTACCAGCACCCACTAGCTGATCGTTATGTTGGCAACAAGGAGCCACCTAGATCCATCCTGACCAACATTCTGCACGATTATCTGGAGACTGAAGTTGACGAAGCCTTTTAACGCTCCCGTCCTGTCATCCGCCTTGGATACGCTGGTCAAAAGCCCTTTGAATCAGGCTGATGATGCTGCTCTTGTCTGTGCAGCAAAAGCGGTTTGGTACTCGGACGCGAACCCTGTGGGCGAGGTGAGGGCTTTTCTAAAGGCACATTCCAGTGAAGTGGAGCTTCGTCGCGCAGGCTATTTGCTTGAGCGCTTTACGCGCTTTTCATGTGCGACGGATACTCGGGTAATGGAAGCGTTGAAGGCCCTTGAGTTATTTTCGGCTTCTGCCGCCAAGCAAGAAGTGAAACCACAAGGCGCTGTTGCGCTGCGCAGCCGTCGTGATGAACTCGCGCTGTCTTGGGGGTTGAGTGAGGGGCTGGGTTTGAAGGCTCAAGCGCTGATGCCTTTCCAGACGCGCCATTACGAAGCCGAGCAGCGTGCGGCGTCTGCTTAGGCGTTGATCGTTCCCACGCTCCGCGTGGGAATGCATCCTGTGACGCTCCGCGTCACCCTTGTGCAGGGCTTGAGCGGGACGCGGAGCGTCCTGGGCGGCATTCCCACGCAGAGCGTGGGAACGATCGGTCAGGCGTTGATAGGGCGGGTAACCAACCGCTCCAAAGCCTCACCCAAACCCAAGGCCTTTTCACCAATCAACAAGTGCCAAACGCCACTGTCCAGCTGGCTCACACCCTGGCAGCCCAGCGCCGTCAGATCAGCTTCAGACAACACCGAATCATCCCCCAACTCCACCCGCAGCCGGGTCACCGCCACGGCGTCCAACTGCCGTACATTTTCACGGCCACCCAAGGCCTTCAGCCATTTCTCGGCCTCCTGCACATTCACCGCAACCGGCTTATCCACAGGCGCAACCGCCACCGGCGCGCTGGCAACAAATGACGGCATGGCCAAGCGAATCTCATCAGCAATGCTGTCGGCCATCGGCCCGACCACCACCTGTAAGCTGCCGCCGTTACCCGGCCGAACCACGGCCATCGCGCCGAGTGCTTTGAGCTCTGCATCCACCGCCTTGTTGCGATCCACCATGTCCAAGCGCAGACGCGTGGTGCAGGCGCCGACACTCAGCAAATTATCCGCACCGCCCAGCGCACGGATATACGCACCGGCCCGTTGGTTATCACTCATCGCCTCAGCCTGCACCACCTGGATATCTTCACGACCCGGCGTTTTCAGGTTGAAGCGGCGAATGCAGTAGTTGAACACGCTGTAGTAGATCACCGCGTATGCCAACCCGACCGGGAACACCAGCCAGCCGTTGGTGGACTTGCCCCAGCCGAGCACCATGTCGATAAACCCGCCGGAGAAGGTAAAACCGAGGTGGATATTCAGCATGTTGGTCACGGCCATCGACAGGCCCGTGAGTACCGCGTGAATCAGGTACAAAAACGGCGCCAGGAACATGAACGCGAATTCAATCGGCTCCGTCACGCCGGTCAAAAACGAGGTCAGCGCCATCGACAGGAAAATCCCGCCCATCACTTTGCGGCGCTCGGGCAGCGCGTTGCGGTACATCGCCAGGCACGCGGCGGGCAGGCCGAACAGCATCACCGGGAACATGCCGGTCATGAATTGGCCGCCTTTTGGGTCGCCGGCGAAGTAGCGGGTCAGGTCGCCCGTGACGACGGCGCCGGTGGTCGGGTCGGTAAAGGTGCCGAACACGAACCACGCCATGTTGTTGAGGATATGGTGCAGGCCGGTAACGATCAGCAGGCGGTTGAACACGCCGAACACGAAGGCGCCCAAGCTGCCGCTTTCCATCAGCAGCACGCCGAAGCTGTTGATGCCGTGCTGGATCGGCGGCCAGATCAGGCCAAAGATCACGCCCAGGGCAACCGCCGAAAACCCGGTGACAATCGGCACAAAGCGTCGCCCACCAAAGAAGGCGAGGTACTCCGGCAGCTTGATGTCCTTGAAGCGGTTATACAGCCCGCCCGCCATCAAACCGCTGGCGATACCCGCGAGCATGCCCATGTTGATAGTGGTGTCCATCACCTTGAGCGTGGAGACCATCACCAGGTAACCAATCGCGCCGGCCAGGCCCGCCGTGCCGTTATTGTCGCGGGCAAACCCCACGGCAATACCGATGGCGAAGATCAGCGCGAGGTTGGCGAAAATCGCCTGCCCGGCATCGTGCATCACGGCGATGTTGAGCAAGTCGGTGTCGCCCAGGCGCAGCAAGAGGCCGGCGATCGGCAAAATCGCGATCGGCAGCATCAGCGCGCGGCCCAGGCGTTGTAAGCCTTCGATAAAATGTTGGTACATGGCGTGTCTCCCTATTCTTGTTGTTGTCAGCTCAGCGGCCAGTGGTGTTGACAGGCTTGGCGAACCGCCTTGGCGCTGCTCAGGTCGAGCAGCCCGAGACTCAGTTGCCGGCATTGAGCCGCGTCCAAGTGGCGGACGCGGTCCTTGATTTCTCCGATTTGCGGCGGGCTTACCGACAGCTCGCTGACGCCCAGGCCGACCAGCACCGGTGTCGCCAGTGGGTCGGACGCCAGGGCACCACACACACCGACCCAACGCCCGTGTTTGGCTGCGCCGGCGCAGGTCTGCGCGATCAGCCTGAGCAGCGCCGGGTGCAGCGCATCAACGCGAGCGGCGAGGCCGGCGTGGTCGCGGTCCATGGCCAGGGTGTACTGGGACAGGTCATTGGTGCCGATGGACAGAAAGTCCGCATGCCTGGCGAGTTGCTCGGCCATCAATGCGGCGGCGGGCACTTCGATCATCACGCCCAGCTCCGGGCGTTGGCTCAGTTCCAGCTCGGCGCACAGCTCATCCAGGCGCTGGCGGATTTGCAGCAGTTCGTCGACTTCACTGACCATCGGCAGCAGGATGCGGCAACGCTCCAACGGGCTGACTTGCAGCAGCGCGCGCAGTTGCTGGTCGAGCAATTCGGGACGCACCTGGGCCATGCGAATACCGCGCAAGCCCAACACCGGGTTGGCCTCGATGGGCAGCGGCAGGTAGTCGAGCTGTTTGTCGCCGCCCACGTCGATGGTGCGGATGATCACCGCCTTGTCGCCCATGGCATCCAGCACGGCTTGATAAGCCTGGCGCTGTTCCTGTTCATCCGGCGCGGTGCGACGGTCGACGAAGAGGAATTCAGTGCGCAGCAGGCCGACGCCATCGGCGCCGTTCTCAAACGCCACTTGGGCTTCGGCGCTGGAGGCGACATTAGCGGCCACTTCGATGCGCACGCCATCGCGAGTTTGCGCCGCTTGGTGCGCCTGGGCCTGTTGTTGCTCGCGGCGCAGTTTTTGCGCGTCGCGAATCTGATGCACCTCGGCGTGACGCGCTTCGCTGGGAGCCAGTTCCAGGCGACCATTGGCCGCGTCGAGTACCACGCGTTGGCCTTGCGGCACATCGAGTACTTCTGCGCCCAACGCCACCACGCAGGGCAGGCCTTTGCCACGGGCCAAAATCGCCACGTGGGAGGTGGCGCCGCCTTCGGCCATGCAGATGCCCGCAGCGTGTTGTGCGCTCAATTGCAGCAGGTCGGATGGCGTCAGTTCATGGGCGCTGACAATCGCCCCGGCAGGCAATTCGAAGTGCCAGGCTTCACCCAGCAGCGCGCGCAGCACCCGTTGCTGCAAGTCGCGCAGGTCATTGGAACGCTCGGCAAACAGCGGTTTGCCGAGTGCCAGCAATACCGCGCATTGCGCCTGGATCGCATCGCGCCAGGCGTGGGTGGCGGCGCTGCCTTGCTCGATGGCGGCGGTGGCCGCTTCCAACAGGGCCGGGTCTTCCAGCAGGGCGAGGTGGGCGGCGAAGATCTCTTCTTCATCAATGTTTTTGCGTTGGCGAGCGTGGTCCAGCGTCGTGCGGATCTCGCCGCGCACTTGCTCAAGGGCCGCATCCAGGCGTTGCAGTTGGTCGTCGGCGGAGTGGTTGCGGGTGTCTGCCGGCAGTTCGATACCGCTCAAGCGAAACATCGGCCCGCAGACCAGGCCCGGCGCAGCACACACACCTTGCAGTACGCCAACTTCGGTGTTCGCAGGGCGCGCAGCAACGGCCACCGGCGCGTGATGTTCTTCACTGACGGCCACCGACAGCGCCGCCACCAACGCCTGCAACGCCGCCTCGCAATCCTTGCCGCGACAGGTGACGCGTACTTCGTCGCCTTCACCGATGCCCAGCCCCAGCAAGCCAATCAGGCTGTCGCATGGCGCCGACTTCCCGGCAAAGTGCAACTGCGCGTGGCTGCTGAAGCCTTGCGCGGTTTTGCGGATCAACGCAGCGGGGCGTGCATGCAAACCGCCACGGTGAGTAATGCGCACGCTGGCGCGGACTTCGGTCACCGAGTTATCCACAGCCGCCAGCGGGGCTGCCGCCGAGCGCGGCACAATCTGCAGCAAGGGCTCACCGACCTTGACGGTGTTTGCCGCCACCGGGCGCAGTTCAAAGCGCTCGCCATTGGTGAGGATAATCAGGCTGACCAGGCTTTTGCACTGGCGCGCAATGCGGTCCAGATCAAACTGCACCAGCGCCTGGCTTTTGCTGACACGCGCGCCTTCCTTGACCAGCAGCGCAAACCCTTCGCCGTTCAGTTCCACGGTGTCGATGCCCACATGCATCAACACTTCGGCGCCGTTGTCGGCACGAATCGTCAGTGCATGCCCGGTGCGCGCGACGTGGATGATCACGCCGTCACACGGCGCGTGCAGGCAATCGTTCAGCGGGTCGATGGCCATACCGTCGCCCATCGCGCCGCTGGCGAACACTTCGTCGGGAACGTTGCCCAGGGTCAGCACCGGGCCACTGAGTGGGGCGCTTAGGGTCAATTCATTATTCTTGTTGGACATGGGCACGGTACTCATCAGGAAAACGCGACTCAGTGAGTGCGGGTAACTTTGCTCAGGTGACGCGGCTGGTCCGGGTCCATGCCCCGGGCTTGCGCCAGGCCTGCGGCCATTACGTAAAAGCTTTGTATCGCCAGGATTGGGTCCAGGCTCGGGTGTTCGGCACGGCTCAGGGTCAGGTCGCGTTCGCTGATATCGTCCGGCGCGGCCAGCAGCACACGGGCGCCGCGTTGGCGCATGTCGGCGGCCAGGCTCAACAGGCCGGCTTGCTCGGCGCCACGTGGGGCGAAAATCAGCAGCGGGTAGTTCTCGTCGATCAAGGCCATCGGCCCGTGGCGCACTTCGGCGCTGCTAAAGGCTTCGGCCTGGATCGCCGAGGTTTCCTTGAGCTTGAGCGCGGCTTCCTGGGCGATGGCAAAACCAGCGCCCCGGCCGATCACCATCAAGCGCTGGCTGTCACGCAGGGCGTCGATGGCGGTGCTCCAATCCTGCCTGGCGGCGGCACGCAACTCGTCAGGCAAGGCGCGGCAGGCTTGCAGCAGGTCGGCCTCCTGGTTCCAGTGGCCGATCAATTGCGCGCTGGCGCTGAGGGTGGCGATAAAACTTTTGGTCGCCGCCACGCTGTGTTCCGGCCCGGCGCACAGCGGCAGGTGGAATTCGCAGGCGGCTTCCAGCGGTGACTCTTCGGCGTTGACCAGCGAAATGCTCAGGGCACCGCGTTTGCGCAGCAGGCGCAGGCTGTTGACCAGGTCCGGGCTTTGCCCCGACTGCGAGAAACCGAACGCCACCTGGCCGCTGACTTTCAACGGTGCCTGCAACAAGGTCACCACCGACATCGGCAACGACGCCACCGGAATGCCCACGTGCTGCATGGCCAGGTAGGCAAAGTAGCTGGCGGCATGGTCCGAACTGCCACGGGCAATGGTCATGGCCACTTGCGGCGGCTGACGGCGCAGGCGCCCGGCGACTTCTTCCAGCAGCGGGTCCAGGCGTTGCAGCTGCGCCGCGACGGCGTCACAGGAGGCCAGGGCCTCTTCAAGCATTTTTGAAGTCAATGGTTTCTCCTTCGACCATTACGTCGGTGAGGTGCAGGGAGCGGTCCAGGCGCACGCAGTCGGCAAAGCTGCCGGGTTGCAGGCGGCCGCGTTCTTCCAGGCCCAGGTAATCCGCAGGAAATTGCGACAGGCGTTGTGAGGCTTCGCTGATCGGCAGGCCGATTTTCACCAGGTTGCGCAGCGCCTGATCCATGGTCAGGATGCTGCCGGCCAAGGTGCCGTCCGCCAGGCGCACGCCGCCCAGGCATTTGGTCACGGTGTGGCTGCCCAGCTTGTATTCGCCGTCGGGCATGCCGGCGGCGGCGGTTGAATCGGTGACGCAGTACAGGCACGGGATTGCACGCAGGGCCACGCGCATGGCGCCGGGGTGCACGTGCAGCAAGTCGGGGATCAACTCGGCGTACTTGGCGTGGGCCAGCGCGGCGCCGACGATGCCCGGCTCGCGGTGATGCAGCGGGCTCATGGCGTTGTACAAATGCGTGAAGCTGGTGGCGCCGGCTGCGAGGGCGGCGACGCCTTCTTCATAGCTGCCCAGGGTGTGGCCGATCTGCATGCGCACGCCGCGTTGGCTGAGCGCGCGAATCAAGGCGTCATGCCCGGCGATTTCCGGTGCGATAGTGATCACCCGGATCGGCGCCAGGCGCAGATAGGCCTCCACTTCGGCCATCAGCGCGGTGTGGGCGAAGTTGGGTTGGGCGCCGAGTTTGCCTGGGTTGATGTAGGGGCCTTCCAGGTGCACGCCAAGTACACGGGCGCTGCCGGTCGGGCGTTGTTCGCAGAAGCTGCCCAGTTCGCCGAGCACGCGGGAGATTTCGTTCACCGGTGCCGTCATGGTGGTCGCCAGCAATGACGTCGTACCAAAACGCACGTGGGTGCGGGTGATGGTCTCGAAGGCGTCGACGCCTTCCATGATGTCTTTGCCGCCACCGCCGTGTACGTGCAGGTCGATAAAGCCCGGCAGCAAGTAGGGCAGGTCGTTGTCTGCCGGGTCGCACGGCGTGCCTTCGATGGCGACCACCTTGCCGTGTTCGTGCACCAGGCGGCCGCGAATCCAGCCGTGGGGCGTGAGGATATTGTCTTCGGACATGGGCAGTTCTCTAACGTCGCAGTTCAGCGGAATAGTCATGACGGCGCAGCTCTGCGACAAAGTCGTAGTAGTCGTTGCGGCAGTAGGTGTCGGTGATTTCAATCGGCGTGTTATCGGCGGTGTAGCCGACCCGCGTCATCAGCAGCATGGCGGTGCCGGGGGCGATGCCCACCAGCTTGGCGAACTCATCGGAGGCGTTGATCGCCTGGATGTGCTGCAGCGCACGCACGATGGGCTTGCCGATGCTTTCCAGGTATTCGTACAGCGAATTGCCGATGGCTTGCGGCTGCGGCAGTACCGAGGCGGGCATGGCGGTCATTTCAATCGCCATCACCGTGTCATCGGCTTTACGCAGGCGTTTGAGGCGCGCGACTTTGTCGGTCGGCGACAGGCCCAGGCGGATCAGCTCTTCGTGGGTTGGCGGGGTGATGTCGCGTTCCAGCCATTGTGACGTGGGCACAAAACCCTTGAGTCGCAGCATCTCGCTGAAGCCCGACAGGCGTGACAGCGGTTGTTCCAGGCGCGGTGTGATGAAGGTGCCGGAGCCTTGGCTGCGGCGAATCAGGCCTTGGGCGAACAACACTTCCAGCGCTTTGCGTGCAGTCACCCGCGAAATGCTCAGTTGCTCGCTGAGGGCGCGTTCCGACGGCAAGGCCTGCTCGGATTTCCACTGGCCGGCATGGATCGCCGCTTCCAGGTTGCGCGCCAGCTGCAGGTACAGCGGCGTAGATTGTTTGTCGTCGGGGCGCAGCGTCAGGATGGGGTTCATCTGTGAAGGTTCCGATGCGGTTATTGGAGTGTTGTCGCCCGGTAGTGGCCGGAAATTAATACCACTTAAATACCATGTCAATGCTGCCAAAACGGTGCGAATCCCGGTTTGTGGGCGCTTTAATGGTGCCTGGTATCAAGTGGTATTAGAGAGGTCTTTATCGCGCGCAGAACTACGCAGCCCGGCGCGGTGAACTGGTATTCACCGGCGGGCGCTGCCAGGGGCAGGAATTATTTTCAGATTATTTTACGAACGGTACGAAACTAGGGGCGAATCTCGATCATGGTGCCGTCTTTGACCAGGTTCCAGACTTCGCGCATGTCCACGTTGCGCATGCCGATGCAGCCGTCGGTCCAGTCCAGGGTGTGGAACCACTGCTCCGGGTATTCCTCGGTGTCGGGCGTGCCGTGGATCATGATCATGCTGCCCGGCTTCACGCCTTCGCGGCGCGCGCGCGCGGAGTCGCTGATGTTCGGGTAGGAGATGTGCATGGCCAGGTTGAAGCGGTCGCTGGTTTTGCGCCAGTCGATCCAATAGAAGCCTTCCGGCGTGCGGCGGTCGCCTTCAACCAGCTTGGTGCCTTTGGGGTTTTTACCGAGGGAAATGCGATAGGTCTTCAGCGGCTTGCCGTCATTGATCAACTGCAACTGGTGGGCGGACTTGAGCACCAGGATTTTTTCCACAGGTTTGCCGCCGATGATTTCCACCGTGGAGGCCGACGAAAAGGTAGCGAACGACAGGCAGATCAAAGCGAGCAACAGACGCATTAAAACGGTTTCCCTTAGAGGCTATCTGCCGGTTTTTTATTCGGTGGGTTTGCCCATGGGCGGTACAGCTTCGCTGCGCACCGGGAACGCCTGCTGCCGACGGTCAGCGAAAAAGTATTCTAAAGTACGCCCGACCGTGCGGAAAGCCAGCTCTGACCAAGGGATGTCGGCTTCATCGAACAGCTTCACTTCAAGGCTTTCGGGGCCTGCGGCAAAGTCGAGGTCGACCAGTTCGGCGCGGAAGAAGACATGCACCTGGCTGATATGCGGCACATCGATCAGCGTGTAAATGCTCAGGTTGCGCACGCGGGCGCAGGCTTCTTCCAGGGTTTCGCGGGCGGCGGCCTGTTCCACGGTCTCGCCGTTCTCCATAAAGCCTGCGGGCAGGGTCCAGTAACCCAGGCGTGGTTCGATGGCGCGGCGGCACAGCAGCACTTTATCGCCCCAGACCGGCACGGTGCCGGCGACGATGTTGGGGTTTTGATAATGAATGGTCGAGCAGTGATCACACACATAACGCAGGCGTGTGTCGCCTTCGGGAATGTGCTGAGTGACCGGTTTACCGCACTGGCTGCAGAAGTTCATGCTGGGGTTCCTGGAGAGTGGGCCTATCTTGGCTTGACGGGCAGGGCCCTGCAAGTTGTCGTTTCGCGACATGCGCAGGGTTTGGGGTTGGGTGCCTGCCCGCTTTGGTGCATGATGCAAGGTAGCCAACAGACCGAGATGACTCATGCTGGACGAGCTACTTCGCCGGGTAAGCAATCACACCCCTCATACACTGGAAACTGACGGGCGTTTCCCCGAGGCCGCCGTGTTGGTGCCGATCACCCGCAGCGACGAACCTGAGCTGATCCTGACCCTGCGCGCCAGCGGCCTGTCGACCCATGGCGGCGAAGTGGCGTTTCCTGGCGGGCGGCGTGACCCCGAAGACCCGGACCTGATCTTTACTGCGCTGCGTGAAGCCGAAGAAGAAATCGGCCTGCCGCCCGGTCTGGTGGAAGTCATTGGCCCGTTGAGCCCGTTGATTTCCCTGCACGGTATTCGCGTGACGCCCTACGTCGGCGTGATTCCCGATTACGTCGAATACCTCGCCAACGATGCCGAGATCGCTGCGGTCTTCAGCGTGCCTCTGGAGTTTTTCCGCCAGGACCCGCGCGAACATACTCACCGCATCGATTACCAGGGCCGCAGTTGGTATGTGCCCAGCTATCGGTTTGGCGAATACAAGATCTGGGGGCTGACGGCAATCATGATTGTCGAGCTGATCAACCTGCTCTATGACGACGCCAAGATCAGCCTGCACCACCCACCTAAAAGTTTCATCAATACGTAAGCCATCGCTTGAATGGCAGCGCCGTGAGGACACACC
This sequence comes from Pseudomonas sp. MONT-RG-20F-20-E-7-02, assembly GCF_022662395.1. Taxonomy (NCBI): domain Bacteria; kingdom Pseudomonadati; phylum Pseudomonadota; class Gammaproteobacteria; order Pseudomonadales; family Pseudomonadaceae; genus Pseudomonas; species Pseudomonas sp. MONT-RG-20F-20-E-7-02. The sequence goes on along the minus strand of NZ_JAKNQN010000006.1, from coordinate 270,707 downwards.
ATGAAATACCGCCTGGGCGACGCCCGCGTCGAGACTCATCCGCAAAGCTGGGTGGCACCTAACGCCACGCTCGTCGGCAAGGTCAAGCTGGAGGAGGGCGCCAACGTCTGGTTCAACGCGGTGTTGCGCGGTGACAACGAACTGATCCTGATCGGCAAGAACAGCAACGTGCAGGATGGCAGCGTGATGCACACCGACATGGGCTACCCATTGACCCTGGGCACCGGCGTGACCATCGGCCATAACGCCATGCTGCACGGCTGCACGGTCGACGACTACAGCCTGATCGGCATCAACGCGGTGATCCTCAACGGCGCCAAGATCGGCAAGCATTGCATCATCGGCGCCAATTCGCTCATCGGCGAAGGCAAGGAAATTCCCGATGGCTCGCTGGTGATGGGCTCGCCGGGCAAGGTGGTGCGCGAACTCACCGAGGCGCAGAAACGCATGCTCGAAGCCAGCGCCGCGCACTATGTGCATAACTCGCAGCGGTATGCGCGTGACTTGGTTGAGCAGGAAGAATGAACCCGACTGAACGCCCTGTTGCCTCGCCGTGCGTGAGTATTTGCGCGCTGGATGACGATGACATCTGTACAGGTTGCCAGCGTACCGTGGATGAAATTACACGCTGGAGCCGCATGGACAATACCGAACGCCGAGTGGTGTTGGGGTTGTGTCATGAGCGGGCGAAGGCGAGTGGGTTGGTGTGGATGATGCCGGGGAAATCCGGCGCCTGAGCCATCGCTATCGCAGGCAAGCCAGCTCCCACACTTGATTTGTGAATACCTTCAAACGTGGGAGCTGGCTTGTTGTGGCGAGCGGGCTTGTCGAATCGTCGCACCGCCCGCGTTGGGCTGCGTAGCAGCCCTAAAACAGGCGCCTCGGTTTAACTGATAAAACGCGGCGTTCTTATTGGGGCCGCTGCGCAGCCCAACGCGGGACAAGCCCGCTCGCCACAATGGTTGCTGTGCATTACCCTGTGCGGCATTACCCACAGGTCCATCTCCATGCTCTTCCTGATCGCCTACATCAGCAGCGTCGTGCTGATCAACTTCGCCTTTTCCACCGCCCCGCACCTGGATGTCATCTGGTCCGCCTGGGGTGGCCTGGTGTTTATCCTGCGCGACATGGTGCAAACCCGCTTCGGCCACGGTGCAATCATCGCCATGCTGGCGGCGCTGGTGCTGTCGTATATCACCTCCGACCCGTCCATCGCCCTGGCCAGTGCCACGGCGTTTGCAGTGTCCGAGTGCATCGACTGGCTGGTGTTCAGCATCACCAAGCGCCCACTGCACGACCGCCTGTGGATAAGTTCGGCGCTGAGCATTCCCCTCGATACGTTTATCTTCTTCGGCCTGATCGGCGCGCTGACGCCGGCAGTGGCGGGCACGGCATTGGTGTCTAAATTCGCCGGCGTCACGGTAGTGTGGCTGATCATGGCCTGGCGCATGCGCAAACGCGCCGTCGCCAACTGAGGCCAATTCTTGCAGTTCATGTAAAATGCCGGCCTTTCTCCCCATGATCCGCTCCCCTGAGGACCTGAGATGACCCGAATCGGAACTCCATTGTCGCCAACCGCGACCCGCGTTTTGCTGTGTGGCTGCGGTGAGCTGGGCAAGGAAGTGGTAATCGAACTGCAACGCCTGGGCGTTGAAGTGATTGCCGTGGATCGCTACGCCAACGCGCCGGCCATGCAGGTTGCGCACCGTAGCCACGTGATCAACATGCTCGACGGCGCCGCCTTGCGTGCCGTGATCGAGGCGGAAAAACCGCACTTTATCGTGCCGGAAATCGAAGCCATCGCCACTGCCACGCTGGTTGAGCTGGAAGCCGAAGGCTTCACCGTGATCCCGACCGCGCGGGCCACCTCGCTGACCATGAACCGTGAAGGCATTCGCCGCCTGGCTGCCGAAGAGCTGGACCTGCCGACCTCGCCGTACCACTTCGCCGACACCTTCGAAGACTACAGCAAGGCCGTGCAAGACCTGGGCTTCCCGTGCGTGGTCAAGCCGGTGATGAGTTCCTCGGGCAAAGGCCAGAGCCTACTGCGCAGCGCCGATGACGTGCAGAAAGCCTGGGATTACGCCCAGGAAGGCGGGCGTGCCGGTAAAGGCCGCGTGATCATCGAAGGCTTTATCGATTTCGACTACGAAATCACCCTGCTGACCGTGCGCCACATCGGCGGCACCACCTTCTGTGCGCCGGTCGGCCACCGTCAGGAGAAAGGCGACTATCAGGAATCATGGCAGCCGCAAGCCATGAGCCCGATTGCCCTGGCGGAATCCGAGCGGGTTGCCAAAGCCGTGACCGAGGCGCTGGGTGGCCGTGGTCTGTTTGGCGTGGAATTGTTCATCAAGGGCGATCAAGTGTGGTTCAGCGAAGTGTCGCCGCGCCCGCATGACACCGGTTTGGTGACCCTGATTTCTCAGGACCTGTCGCAGTTTGCCTTGCACGCTCGCGCCATTCTGGGGCTGCCAATTCCGCTGATTCGCCAGTTCGGGCCTTCGGCTTCGGCGGTGATCCTGGTGGAAGGGCAGTCGACCCAGACCGCATTCGCTAACCTCGGCGCGGCCTTGAGCGAGCCGGACACGGCGTTGCGCCTGTTTGGCAAGCCAGAAGTGAATGGTCAGCGCCGGATGGGTGTGGCGTTGGCGCGGGATGAATCGATTGAGGCGGCGCGGGCCAAGGCTACTCGTGCTTCCAAAGCTGTTGTCGTAGAACTCTAACTTTACCGTGATCGTTCCCACGCTCCGCGTGGGAATGCCTTATGTGACGCTCTGCGTCACGCTTTGGGACGCAGAGCGCCCCGGGCTGCATTCCCACGCAGAGCGTGGGAACGATCTTCGCTCAAGCGACCTTGTTCAGGTCATTATCCCGCGTCTCTTTCAGGCACAGCACAGCAATCAAGCTGAGCAACGCTGCCGCCGACACATACCCGCCGACATAACTCAGCCCACCCATCGCCACCAGCTTGGTCGCGAAGAACGGTGCGGCCGACGCACCCACAATCCCACCCAGGTTATACGCCGCCGAAGCGCCGGTATAACGCACGCGGGTCGGGAACAGTTCCGGCAGCATCGCGCCCATCGGGGCGAAGGTCACGCCCATCAGGAACAACTCCAGCGCCAGGAACAACGCCACCGCCCAGGTCGAACCATGGGTCAGCAGTGGCTCCATGGTGAAGCCCGACAGAATCGCCAGGATCGCGCCGACGATCAGCACCGGCTTGCGCCCGTAGCGGTCGCTGGCCAAGGCCGCCAATGGCGTGGCCAGGCCCATGAACAACACGGCAAAGCACAGCAAGCCGAGGAACATTTCGCGGCTGTAGCCCAGTGTCGATACGCCATAGCTCAGGGAAAACGCGGTGGTGATATAGAACAGCGCATAACACACCACCATCGACGCGGCGCCCAGCAGCACCGGCAGCCAATGCTGGCTGAACAGCTCCACCAATGGCACTTTCACCGGGGCTTCTTTGGCCACGGCGTTGGCGAACACTGGGGTTTCATGCAATTTGAGTCGTGCATACAGGCCGACCATCACCAGCGCTGCGCTGAGGATGAATGGGATGCGCCAGCCCCAGCTGCGGAACTGCTCGTCGTTGAGGCTCATGGCCAGGATCAGGAACAGGCCGTTGGCGGCCAGAAAGCCGATCGACGGGCCCAGTTGCGGGAACATGCCGAACCACGCGCGCTTGCCCTTGGGCGCGTTCTCGGTGGCCAGCAACGCCGCGCCACCCCATTCGCCGCCAAGCCCCAGGCCCTGGCCGAAACGCAATACGCACAACAGGATGGGTGCCCAGGCGCCAATGCTGTCGTAACCCGGCAGCAAACCGATCAGCGTGGTGCACACGCCCATCAGCAGCAACGAGGCGACCAACGTCGACTTGCGGCCGATACGGTCGCCGAAGTGGCCGAACAGGGCCGAGCCCAGCGGGCGGGCGATAAAGGCGATGCCGAAGGTCAGGAACGACGCCAGCATCTGTGCAGTGCCGGAGGTCTGCGGGAAGAACACCGGGCCAATCACCAGCGCAGCAGCCGTGGCGTAGATATAGAAATCGTAGAATTCGATGGCGGTGCCGACGATGCTCGCGGTCGCGACTCGTGCGGTCGAGTTAAGCGGGGCGGCGGTCGCGGCCTCGTTGTAGGTGGTGCTCATTGAAGTATCCCTGACGGTCGTTGCGCGTTTGGACGCGGATTATTATTGGTCGAACACCCATGGTTCAGGGGTGCGCGCGGGGCGGCTCGGGATGGGAGCAAACACCGGTCAGACAAGGTAAAGCAGTGCCTGGACGCGCTGAGTGCGGGTAGCACGCGGTCGGGCGGGGCTCTGGTAAGCCGCACCGATTATAGGAAGGGGTTTGCGGATCCAACAAGGGGGCGCTGGCACGCAGATAGTCTAAGTGTGTGGGCTGGCTTATGTGGGGACTGGTTTGTGTGGGAGCTGGCTTGCCTGCGATGGCATCACCTCGGTTTAACTGAATGACCGAGGTGCCTGCATCGCAGGCAAGCCAGCTCCCACACAAGCCAATTCCTGCACTGGATTGTGTTGTGCCAGGAGGCTAGGCGGCCACGGGCACGCGGCTGGTGTGCCAGATCAGCACCTTGCTCACGCGGTTGTCCTCGGTCTCGAGGATTTCCAGGCGATAGCGGCCGATCTTCAGGCATACCGCGCAGTCCGGGATGGTCTCCAGCGCTTCGGTCACCAGGCCGTTGAGGGTTTTAGGGCCGTCGCTTGGCAGGTGCCAGCCGAGGCTTTTGTTGAGTTCGCGGATCGAAGCGGCGCCGTCGATGATGTAGCGGCCGTCGGGTTGCGCTTCGATATGTGGGTTGTCTCCCGCCTGATCGCTTTCGAATTCGCCGACGATTTCTTCGAGGATATCTTCCAGGGTGACGATGCCCAGCACTTCGCCGTATTCGTCCACCACCATGCCCAGACGGCGCTGCTGCTTGTGGAAGTTCAGCAGTTGCAGCTGCAATGGTGTGCTTTCCGGCACGAAGTAAGGCTCGTGGCATGCGGCGAGCAGGGCTTCTTTGGTCAGGCTGGCATCGGGCAGCAGGTGCTGGATCTGCCGCGTATTGAGCACCGCTTCGACCTGGTTGATGTCGCTGTGAAACACCGGCAGGCGCGTGCGCTGGGAGGTGCGCAGTTGCTCGATGATTTCCTCGACCGAGTCATCCAGGTTGATGCCGTCCACTTCGCTGCGTGGCACCAGGATGTCGTTGACCGTGATGTTGTCCAGGGCGTGGATGCCGGGCATGCCGGGCGTGCGGTTTTCGTCGGCCTCGGGCTCCGGTTCATCGTCGTGGTCGGGAAGTGGTTCGTCGCTCTTTTTTACCACGCCGGATTTGCGTGCGAACGGGCGCAGCAGTAACACGCTGATGCCATTGAGCAGCCAGGCCAGCGGATAAAGGATTTTCAGCGGCACACCCAGCAGCGTGTTGCCAAAACCCAGCACGGCTTGCGGGTGGCGAATGGCGAGGGCGCGAGGCAGGTAGTCGGCGAGCACCAGCAAAATCGCGCAGGAGATCAGCCAGCCGAGCCAAGGGCCGTTTTGCGCCCAGGCGTAAATCGCCAGCAGGGTGCAGAGAATTACCACCGCGGCGCGGCACAGGCTGTTGCACAGGATCAGGCTGTTGCGCGGGAAATTCAGGCGGGCGGCCGCCTTGTCACCCTGGCGTGTGCCGGGTCGCAGGGCCAGCAGGTGTTGTTGCGCGGCTTCGATGGCGGTAAACAGCGCCGCCCATAACACCAGCAAGGCGATTACCGCGAGCATCGGCCCAAGGGGCAAGTTGTCCATGATCGCTGCCCGTCAGATATGCAGGATGTATTCGCGAACCAGCTTGCTGCCGAAATAGGCCAGCATCAGCAGGCAGAAACCGGCCAGGGTCCAGCGGATCGCCTTGTGCCCACGCCAGCCGAGGCGGTTACGCCCCCACAGCAACACGCTGAACACCACCCAGGCCAGGCACGCCAGCAGGGTTTTGTGCACCAGGTGCTGGGCGAACAGGTTTTCGACGAACAGCCAGCCGGAAATCAGCGACAGCGACAGCAACGTCCAGCCGGCCCACAGGAAGCCGAACAGCAGGCTTTCCATGGTTTGCAGCGGCGGGAAGTTCTTGATCAGCCCGGACGGGTGCTTGTTTTTAAGCTGATGGTCCTGCAGCAGCACGAGCAGGGCCTGGAACACCGCGATGGTGAACATGCCGTAGGCCAGGATCGACAGCAGGATATGCGCGAGTATGCCCGGCTCCTCGTCGATCACCTGCACGGTGCCGGTCGGGGTGAATTGCGCCAGCAGCACCGTGAGCACTCCCAATGGGAATAGCAGCACCAGCAAGTTTTCCACGGGAATGCGGTAGCAGGCCAGCAGCGTCAGGGCGATGACGGCTGCGGCGATCAGGCTGGCGGCGCTGAAAAAGTCCAGGCCCAGGCCAACCGGCGTCATCAAGTGGGTGAACAGGCTCGCGGCGTGAGCCAGCAGGGCGACGACGCCCAAGCCGACCAGCAGACGTTTGTCCGCTTTTGCGCCTTGGGCCAGACGAGTGCCCTGATAGAAAGTCGCAGCGGCGTACAAAATGGCGGCGGCGAGGCTGGGTAGCAAACTGGGTGACAAGGGGACCATAAATCCTGATAGACAAGCCCGAAAGGCGCTGAGTTTGGCACACACCTGCGCTGCACGAAAGACTCCTGGGCCAGACAGCGGGTGTGCACAGGCGCAGTCTTCGCTATAATCCGCGACCTGCCCACGCCGCAGGCTCGCCGAGCGCTGTTTTTAATAGCGATTTACCCCAGCCTGGGCCGCCACTACCTCGGTCTATTAATGCATTTCGATGAATAGGGCCTGAAAGGATCGCGCATGTTTGAAAACTTGACTGACCGTCTCTCGCAGACGCTGCGCCATGTAACCGGCAAGGCCAAGCTGACCGAGGACAATATTAAAGACACCCTGCGTGAAGTGCGCATGGCGTTGCTGGAAGCCGACGTCGCCTTGCCTGTGGTCAAGGACTTCGTCAACTCGGTCAAAGAGCGCGCAGTGGGCACTGAAGTGTCCCGCAGCCTGACGCCGGGCCAGGCCTTTGTGAAAATCGTGCAGGCCGAACTCGAAAGCCTGATGGGCGCGGCCAACGAAGATCTGAACCTCAGCGCCGTGCCGCCAGCCGTTGTGCTGATGGCTGGTCTGCAAGGTGCGGGTAAGACCACCACCGCCGGCAAGCTGGCGCGCTTCCTTAAAGAGCGCAAGAAGAAATCGGTGATGGTGGTGTCGGCCGACGTGTACCGTCCGGCGGCCATCAAGCAGCTGGAAATGCTCGCGGGCGAAGTGGGCGTGACCTTCTTCCCGTCCGACCTGAGCCAGAAGCCGGTCGACATCGCCAACGCGGCTATTAAAGAAGCCAAGCTGAAGTTCATCGACGTGGTCATCGTCGATACCGCCGGTCGCCTGCACATCGATGAAGAGATGATGGGCGAGATCAAGGCGCTGCATGCCGCGATCAACCCGGTCGAGACGCTGTTCGTGGTTGACGCCATGACCGGCCAGGATGCGGCCAACACCGCCAAGGCCTTCGGCGACGCATTGCCGCTGACCGGCGTGATCCTGACCAAGGTTGACGGCGACGCCCGTGGCGGTGCCGCATTGTCGGTGCGTGCGATTACCGGCAAGCCGATCAAGTTCATCGGTATGGGCGAGAAGAGCGAAGCGCTCGAGCCGTTCCACCCTGAGCGGATCGCCTCGCGTATCCTCGGCATGGGCGACGTGCTCAGCCTGATCGAGCAGGCCGAAGCCACGCTCGACAAGGACAAGGCCGATAAGCTGGCCAAGAAGCTGAAGAAGGGCAAGGGCTTCGACCTCGAAGACTTCCGTGACCAGCTGCAACAGATGAAGAACATGGGCGGCCTCGGCGGCCTGATGGACAAGCTGCCGAACATCGGCGGTGTGAACCTGGCGCAAATGGGCAATGCCCAGGGCGCGGCAGAGAAGCAGTTCAAGCAGATGGAAGCCATCATCAACTCCATGACCCCGGCCGAGCGCCGCGACCCTGAGCTGATCAGCGGTTCGCGCAAACGTCGGATCGCCATGGGTTCCGGCACCCAGGTGCAGGACATCGGTCGCTTGATCAAGCAGCACAAGCAGATGCAGAAGATGATGAAGAAATTCTCCGCAAAAGGCGGAATGGCCAAGATGATGCGCGGCATGGGCGGTATGTTGCCCGGCGGCGGCATGCCTAAAATGTAAAGTATTCGAGCGCAAGCACGCTTGCGCTCCGACCCACACGGAAGTGGGATCTCCAGCAAACCCGCCGTTGGCGGGCGCTGACTCGCCGTTTTAACCGACGGCTCTATAGCAGATCTGAGTGGCACGCTGATAGGCGCCAGAAAAAGACATTTGCAAAAGTCCGGATATTCCTTAGAATATGCGGCCTTTCGGGCACCTATGCCCGCTGTGCATTTAGATTTGCAGCACCGACTACAGGAACGATGTTCACATGCTAACAATCCGTCTTGCCCTTGGCGGCTCCAAAAAGCGCCCGTTTTACCACTTGACCGTAACCGACAGCCGCAACCCGCGCGACGGTTCGCACAAGGAACAGGTTGGTTTCTTCAACCCTGTTGCTCGTGGTCAGGAAACTCGTCTGTCCGTGAACCAAGAGCGCGTAGCCTACTGGCTGAGCGTGGGTGCACAGCCATCCGAGCGCGTAGCAAAACTGTTGAAGGACTCGGCTAAGGCCGCAGCCTGAGCAATATGAACGCGACGCCAGCTGTTGCTGATGATTTGATCGTTATCGGCAAGATTTACTCTGTTCATGGCGTTCGCGGCGAAGTGAAGGTGTATTCCTTTACTGATCCGACTGAAAACCTGTTGCAGTACAAAACCTGGACGCTCAAGCGCGAAGGGAGTGTGAAACAGGTTGAGCTGGTCAGTGGACGCGGGAGCGATAAGTTCCTGGTCGCAAAGCTCAAGGGTCTTGATGATCGTGAAGAAGCGCGTCTTCTGGCCGGTTATGAGATCTGCGTGCCGCGCAACCTGTTCCCTGAATTGACCGACGGCGAGTACTACTGGTACCAGCTGGAAGGTCTGAAGGTTATTGATCAACTCGGGCAATTGCTCGGGAAAATCGATCATCTTCTGGAAACCGGCGCCAATGATGTAATGGTGGTCAAGCCTTGCGCTGGCAGCCTGGATGATCGCGAACGCCTGTTGCCGTATACCGAGCAATGTGTGTTGGCCGTCGACCTGGCAGCGGGCGAGATGAAGGTGGAATGGGACGCGGACTTCTAAGCGTGGCTAATTTGCGCATTGAAGTGATCAGTTTGTTTCCCGAGATGTTCTCCGCCATCAGCGAGTACGGCATCACCAGTCGGGCGGTGAAACAGGGGCTGTTGCAGCTTACCTGTTGGAACCCGCGAGACTACACGACGGATCGACATCACACTGTGGACGATCGCCCATTTGGCGGTGGCCCGGGCATGGTGATGAAGATCAAGCCCCTGGAAGACGCGTTGGTTGAGGCCAAGGCCGCCGCCGGGGAGAAGGCGAAGGTAATTTACCTGTCCCCTCAAGGCCGTCAGCTGAAACAGGCTGCGGTACGCGAACTGGCGAATGAGGAAGCACTGATCCTGATTGCCGGTCGCTATGAAGGCATTGACGAGCGGTTTATTGAAGCTCATGTCGATGAAGAGTGGTCGATTGGGGACTATGTTCTGTCTGGCGGCGAGCTGCCGGCGATGGTCCTGATAGATGCGGTTACACGACTGCTGCCTGGAGCTTTAGGGCATGCGGACTCCGCGGAGGAAGATTCCTTCACGGATGGTTTGCTGGATTGCCCGCACTACACCCGACCGGAGGTGTATGCGGATCAGCGTGTTCCCGACGTATTGCTAAGTGGCAATCACGCACACATCCGGCGTTGGCGTTTACAGCAGTCCCTTGGTCGGACCTATGAACGACGCGCCGATCTTCTGGAAAGCCGCTCGCTTTCTGGAGAAGAGAAGAAGCTGCTCGAGGAATACATCCTCGCGCGGGACGATAGTTAACAACGTATCGATGGTAGGTCCGACGACTTACCTTAGGAGCACAGCATGACTAACAAAATCATCCTTGCACTCGAAGCAGAGCAGATGACCAAAGAGATCCCTACCTTTGCCCCAGGCGACACTATTGTCGTTCAGGTGAAAGTGAAGGAAGGCGACCGTTCGCGTCTGCAAGCGTTCGAAGGCGTGGTAATCGCCAAGCGTAACCGTGGTGTGAACAGTGCTTTCACTGTTCGTAAAATCTCCAACGGTGTTGGCGTAGAGCGTACTTTCCAGACCTACAGCCCGCAAATCGACAGCATGGCCGTTAAGCGTCGCGGTGACGTACGTAAAGCCAAGCTGTACTACCTGCGTGACCTGTCCGGTAAAGCAGCTCGCATCAAGGAAAAACTGGCTTAAGTCCAGCTTCCCGATGCAGAAAAAAGCAGCCTACGGGCTGCTTTTTTGTGCCTGAAATTTGTCAATTTGCCGGTAATTCCCCACATGACCACCCGCCTCGAAGAAATCCAGCGTCGTACCGACTTGTCCGTGACCCACGTGACCAAGGCCGTGTTCCCGCCGACCACCAACCACCACAACACCCTGTTCGGCGGCACTGCGTTGGCCTGGATGGACGAAGTGTCGTTCATCACCGCCACGCGGTTTTGCCGGTTGCCGCTGGTGACGGTGTCTACCGACCGCATCGACTTCAACCATGCAATCCCGGCCGGCTCCATCGTCGAGCTGATCGGCCGCGTGATCAAAGTGGGCAATACCAGCCTTAAGGTGGAAGTTGAAGTGTTTGTCGAGAGCATGAGCGCCGATGGTCGTGAAAAGGCGATCCAGGGCGTGTTCAGCTTTGTCGCGATTGATGCCGACAAGCGCCCGGTGCCGGTATTGCCCGGGTTTGTTGACTGATCCGGTACCGAGTCGCGGCTATCGCAGGCAAGCCAGTTCCCACAGATTTGTTCGGTGTTGATCCTGCTATCAGGCAAAACACAAAACCCATGTGGGAGCTGGCTTGCCTGCGATAGGATCTACCAGATATCCAAGAAATCAGCCTGAGCCCCTATGCCCGCCATTGACCACCCTCTGATCGACCGCTTCCTTGACGCCCTCTGGCTGGAAAAAGGCCTGTCAGACAACACCCGCCAGGCCTATCGCAGCGACCTGGCCCTGTTCAATGGCTGGTTGCAGGAGAAAAACCTCGAATTGATCAATGCCGGTCGCGAGTTGATCCTCGATCACCTGGCCTGGCGCCTGGAGCAGAACTACAAGCCACGTTCCACCGCGCGATTCCTCTCGGGTGTGCGTGGCTTTTATCGTTATCTGCTGCGGGAAAAGTTGATCGTCGTCGACCCGACCCTGCAAATCGATATGCCGCAACTCGGCAGGCCATTGCCCAAATCCCTGTCGGAAGCCGACGTCGACGCCTTGCTCGCTGCGCCCGACTTGAGCGAAGCCATTGGCCAGCGCGACCGTGCCATGTTGGAAGTGCTCTACGCCTGCGGCCTGCGCGTGACCGAGCTGATCAGCCTGACCCTGGAGCAGGTCAACCTGCGCCAGGGCGTGCTGCGCGTGATGGGCAAGGGCAGCAAGGAAAGGTTGGTGCCGATGGGTGAGGAGGCGATTGTGTGGGTCGAGCGCTACATGCGTGATGCCCGTGGCGAATTGCTCGGTGGGCGGCCCAGCGATGTGCTGTTCCCCAGCCTGCGCGGCGAGCAGATGACCCGCCAGACCTTCTGGCACCGTATCAAGCACCAGGCCAAAGTGGCCGGGATCGGCAAGGCGCTCTCGCCTCACACCTTGCGTCACGCGTTTGCCACCCATTTGCTCAACCACGGTGCGGATCTGCGCGTCGTGCAAATGCTGCTTGGGCACAGCGACTTATCCACCACCCAGATCTACACGCATGTCGCGCGGGCGCGCTTGCAGGATATGCACGCCAAGCACCATCCGCGCGGATGAAATTACGTGGGAAACGGCCCAATTTACCCACCGCAGTCTGCCCTGTGGCCCAACTGTGGTAGGCTTTGCCGGTTAGCAAAGGGGACGGCCTCAGCCCGTGTTTTCAGACCGGTGTTCCTTCCCGTCCCTGCATCTGCCTTCAGGAGTTCCCATGCGCTTGACCCAGATTATTGCCGCCGCAGCGATTGCGTTGGTTTCCACCTTTGTTGTCGCCGACGACGCCGCCGAGCAAACGATTCGCAAGAGCCTGGCCAACCTGCAGCTCGACACACCCATCGAAAGCATCAGTGCCAGCCCGATGGCCGGCCTGTATGAAGTCAAGCTCAAGGGCAGCCGCGTGCTGTACGCCAGTGCCGATGGCCAGTACATCGTCCAGGGCTACCTGTTCCAATTGAAAGATGGCAAGCCGGTCAACCTCACCGAGAAAGCCGAGCGCCTGGGCGTGTCGAAGCTGATCAACGGTATTCCGGTGGCTGAAACCGTGGTTTACCCGGCCATCGGCGAGACCAAGACCCACATCACCGTGTTCACCGACACCACCTGCCCGTACTGCCACAAGCTGCACGCCGAAGTGCCTGCGCTGAACAAGCTGGGCGTGGAAGTGCGCTACGTAGCGTTCCCGCGCCAGGGCCTGGGTTCACCGGGTGACGAGCAATTGCAGGCAGTCTGGTGCTCGGCCGACAAGAAAGCCGCCATGGACAAAATGGTCGATGGCAAGGAAATCAAATCCGCCAAATGCGCCAACCCGGTTTCCAAGCAGTTCGCCTTGGGCCAGTCGATTGGTGTGAACGGTACGCCGGCCATCGTTTTGGCTGACGGCCAAGTGATTCCGGGCTACCAGCCGGCGCCACAAGTTGCCAAACTGGCACTGGGTGCGAGTAAGCAGTAATCGTCGAGCCTTGACGATCATGGCCCGCCGAACAGTCGGCGGGTCATTAATTGAGAGCCGCAGTTGTGCGGCTGTTTTCCACGGCCGACCTTGAGTCGGCCGTTTCATGGGGAGTTCTTCAGTGAAACCGGTCAAAGTAGGCATCTGTGGGTTAGGGACCGTCGGTGGCGGCACCTTCAACGTACTTCAGCGTAACGCTGAAGAAATTTCCCGCCGTGCAGGGCGCGGGATTGAAGTGGCGCAGATTGCCACGCGTTCGCCAAAGCCTCAGTTCCAAACGACCGGTATTGCGATTACCAACGATGTCTTCGCCGTGGCCACCAACCCTGAAATCGATATCGTCATCGAGCTGGTTGGCGGCTACACAGTGGCCCGTGACCTGGTGTTGCTGGCCATCGAGAACGGCAAGCACGTGGTCACCGCCAACAAGGCGCTGATCGCCGTACATGGCAACGAGATCTTCGCCAAGGCCCGCGAGAAGGGCGTGATCGTTGCGTTCGAAGCCGCCGTGGCCGGCGGCATCCCGGTGATCAAGGCGATCCGTGAAGGCCTGTCCGCCAACCGCATCAACTGGGTGGCCGGCATCATCAACGGCACCGGTAACTTCATCCTTACCGAAATGCGCGAGAAGGGCCGTACCTTCGAAGACGTGCTGGCCGAAGCCCAGGCCCTGGGCTACGCCGAAGCCGACCCGACCTTCGACGTGGAAGGCATCGACGCTGCGCACAAATTGACTATCCTGGCGTCCATCGCCTTTGGCATCCCGCTGCAGTTCGACAAGGCCTACACCGAAGGCATCACCAAGCTGACCACTGCCGACGTGAACTACGCCGAAGCGCTGGGCTACCGCATCAAGCACTTGGGCGTGGCGCGCAGCACACCGGCCGGTATCGAGCTGCGTGTGCACCCGACGCTGATCCCGGCCGACCGCCTGATCGCCAACGTCAATGGCGTGATGAACGCGGTGATGGTCAACGGCGATGCTGCCGGTTCTACATTGTTCTACGGCGCGGGCGCCGGCATGGAGCCAACTGCTTCGTCGGTGATCGCTGACCTGGTGGACGTGGTTCGCGCCATGACCAGCGACCCGGAAAACCGTGTACCGCACCTGGCCTTCCAGCCCGATTCGCTGTCGGCTCACCCGATCTTGCCGATTGAAGCGTGCGAAAGCGCTTACTACCTGCGCATCCAGGCCCAGGATCATCCGGGCGTGTTGGCCCAGGTGGCGAGCATCCTGTCGGAGCGCGGTATCAACATCGAGTCGATCATGCAGAAGGAAGTCGAGGAGCAAAACGGCCAGGTGCCGATGATCCTGCTGACCCACCGCGTGCTCGAGCAGCACATGAACGATGCCATCGCCGCCCTCGAAGCCCTGCAAGGTGTGGTCGGCCCGGTGGTGCGGATTCGCGTCGAGCACTTGAACTAACCGATTTGTTCCAGGGGCCCCGCGCATTCGGCGGCCCCTGTTCGAGAATGTTTTAGAGGAGCCAGTCATGCGTTACATCAGCACCCGCGGCCAGGCACCGGCCCTGAATTTCGAAGACGTTTTGCTGGCAGGCCTTGCCACTGACGGCGGCCTGTACGTGCCGGAAAACCTGCCACGCTTCACCCAGGAAGAAATTGCTTCCTGGGCCGGCCTGCCGTACCACGAACTGGCGTTCCGCGTGATGCGCCCGTTCGTCACCGGCAGCATTCCGGATGCAGACTTCAAGAAGATCCTGGAAGAAACCTACGGCGTGTTTTCCCATAGCGCCATCGCGCCATTGCGTCAGCTCAATGGCAACGAGTGGGTGCTTGAGCTGTTCCACGGGCCGACCCTGGCGTTCAAGGACTTCGCCCTGCAACTGCTCGGTCGTCTGCTGGATTACGTGCTGGAAAAACGCGGCGAACGCGTGGTGATCATCGGTGCGACCTCGGGTGATACCGGCTCGGCGGCCATCGAAGGTTGCAAGCACTGCGAAAACGTCGACATCTTTATCCTGCACCCGCACAAGCGCGTGTCGGAAGTACAGCGTCGCCAGATGACCACCATTTTTGGTGAGAACATCCACAACATCGCCATCGAAGGCAACTTCGATGACTGCCAGGAAATGGTCAAGAACAGCTTCGCTGACCAGAGCTTCCTGAAAGGCACACGCCTGGTGGCGGTGAACTCGATCAACTGGGCGCGGATCATGGCCCAGATCGTCTACTACTTCCATGCAGCGCTGCAGCTGGGCGGCCCGGCGCGTTCGGTATCGTTCTCGGTGCCGACCGGCAACTTCGGCGACATCTTCGCCGGTTACCTGGCGCGCAACATGGGCCTGCCGATCAACCAGTTGATCGTCGCCACCAACCGCAACGACATCCTGCACCGCTTCATGAGCGGCAACCAGTACGTCAAGGAAACCCTGCACGCGACGCTGTCGCCGTCGATGGACATCATGGTCTCGTCGAACTTCGAACGCCTGCTGTTCGACATGCACGGTCGCAACGGCGCTGCCCTGGCCGAGCTGATGAACAGCTTCAAGAGCGGTGGCGGTTTCAGCGTCGAACAGGAGCGCTGGACCGAAACCCGCAAGCTGTTCGACTCCCTGGCCGTGGACGATGCACAGACCTGCGAAACCATCGCCGAAGTCTACGCCCAGACCGGCGAGCTGCTCGACCCGCACACCGCTATCGGCGTGAAGGCTGCACGCGAATGCCGTCGTAGCCTGGACATTCCTATGGTGATCCTCGGCACCGCTCACCCGGTCAAGTTCCCGGAAGCGGTGGAGAAGGCAGGTGTGGGCAAGGCGCTGGAATTGCCGGAGCACCTGGCTGACCTGTTCGAACGTGAAGAGCGTTGCACGGTGCTGGCCAATGACCTGAAGACAGTGCAGGCGTTTGTCAGCCAGCACGGGAATCGGGGCAAGCCGTTGTAAGGCGAACCGCGTAGACAAAAACGCCGCTTTCCCTTCCTTGGGTCAGCGGCGTTTTTTGTCTGTCATGTTGCAAGCGCATGCTGGTTCACGTCACTCCCTGACGACCGCGTAAAGACGATAAAGCGAACTTTCCTACGACATAACCAGTCACTTAGGATAGAGGCAGCTGCCGTTGAAACGATTGTTCCCGAACTATTGAGTGGTGATCGAGATGGAAAATATCAGCCTATTGCTCGAAGAAGCACTGAGCCCTTATCAGGTTACGTTGACCACCTCGGGTATGCAGGACGAGTGCCTGGTGACCGTGAAGAATCCGGCCGGTGCCATCGTAGTCGAGCGTGAAGTCGACCGCGCACAATTGACCGACAAGCGCGTTTTGGTGGATGTGGTGGATTGCCTGTTGCGCGACCTGAAAATCGCCGAAGGTCGCCTGGAGCCCTCGGTCATCGCGGCCCTGCGTAACGCTGCACAGACGCGTGGCGCTGCCGTCGCATGAAGAAAAATTTAATCGGCGAAACTTCCTACAGCATGGCCGGTCAGATTTTGTAACAGCAAGAGCAAACATTGTGCTCCGGTGTTTGTGGCTTGTTGTACTGGTCTTTGTAGGCCACGTTTAACCCCGAAGTGTCTCCCCACTCTTCGGGGTTTCTTTTTGCCTGCGATTTACCCTGTGGCTGCTCAGGGCTCGGGGGAATCCTGGAAAAACCTCGGGTTGTCGCGCAAATACTGTTCACGCATGCCCGGGTCCAACCATGAGGCGTAGGATTGCTGCAGTTGCGCCTGTGGGATCTCGCGTAGTACCTGGTCAATGCGCGTCATGGCCTTGCGGCCTTGCGGCGTGTCCGAGCAACCGATATGCGTGCGCTGGTAAGGCGCTGAGCCTTTGATGGTGTAGAACATCAGGTCTTGGGCGGCGATTCCCTGTTGCTTGGCGTGATAGCGAATTTCTGGCCAATAGCCCAACACCGCTTCCAATCGCCCCAAGCGCTGCATTTGCAACAGGCTCCCAAGGGCGTCATTGCCGTAATGGAGTGCCAAGGTGTGTGAGTCAACGCCTTTGAGCTGTTCATCGATCACAGGGCCATAGCTGCGCTCGGCGGTTGCGCCGATCCGTGCCTTATGGGAGTCGAGAAAGGCTTGCAGGTCGAATTGGCCCTCGACGATAAACGGCGCCAGTGCTTGCTGCTGGCTGCGTCGGATGGTCACCCCATTGGCCACCGCCACGAATGCCTGTTTGGAAAACACCACATACTTGGCGCGTTCCGCGGTCCACAACAGCGACGGGTCGCAGGTGAGGGAGGGCGCGCGCAACATTTGAATGCCGCGCGCACGGTTGACGTGCATGACTGTGTGGCGGTATTCCGGCAGGCGCTCGCTGAGTATCGGCAGCAGTTGGTCCAGCGCCCCTTGGCCTTTCTGCGGGCCCTCGAAAATGGTAATGGGCGGCAAGTCGCGCAGCAGCCAAATCAAGGTTTCTTCGGCGTGCGCAAAGAATGGCCATACGCCGAACATCGCGCCGGCGAGGTACACACGGATGAACCGGCGCTTGCGCGGACGAGCCATCAGATCGCGCCATCCTCACGCAAGCGGGTAATGGCTGGCGCGTCATAGCCCAACGCGTTGAGCACCACGCTGTTGTGCTCGCCCAACTGCGGGCCGACCCATTCACAACTGCCGGGGGTGTCCGAGAGCTTGGGCACAATCCCCGGCATCTTGAAGTCCTTGCCGCCCGGTAACTGCGCCTTGAGAAACATTTCCCGCGCCAGAAACTGGGGGTCGCCAAGCATGTCTTCAGCGCTGTAGATGCGACTGGCGGGCACGTCTGCCGTGTTGAGCAGCTCGACGACCTGGTCCAGCGGCAGCGAATTGACCCAGCGGTCGATCACGCCGTACAGCTCATCACGGCGGCTGTCGCGCCCATCATTGCTGGCCAATTGTGGGTCATTGGCCAAGTCCTCACGGCCGATCGCGCTCATGAAACGCTTGAAGATCGCATCACCGTTGGCACCGATCTGTACATGCTTGCCATCGGCGCTGGTATGGATCGACGACGGCGTGATGCCGGGCATGATGTTGCCGGTGCGCTCGCGGATAAAGCCGAACACATCGAACTCCGGGATCATGCTTTCCATCATGGCGAAAATGGCTTCATACAGCGCCACATCCACCACCTGGCCCAGGCCGCCGTTGACTTCGCGATGACGCAGCGCCATCAGCGCGCCGATCACCGCCCACAAGGCGGCAATCGAATCGCCGATGGAAATCCCGGTGCGCACCGGCGGTCGGTCTTCGAAACCGGTGATATAGCGCAAGCCGCCCATTGATTCGCCCACTGCACCAAACCCCGGCTGGTCCTTCATCGGCCCGGTCTGGCCAAAACCTGAAAGACGCACCATCACCAGCTTGGGATTCAGGGCATGCAGGGTTTCCCAACTCAGGCCGAGTTTTTCCAGTACGCCGGGGCGAAAGTTCTCGATCAGGATGTCGGCATCCGCCAGCAACTGTTTGAGGATCGCCAGGCCATCCGGATGCTTGAGATTGAGTGTCAGCGACTTTTTGTTACGTGCCTGCACAAACCACCACAGTGACGTGCCTTCATACAGCTTGCGCCATTTGCGCAGTGGGTCGCCGCCGTCCGGGGATTCGACCTTGATCACTTCGGCCCCGAACTCGGCACAAATGCGTGACGCAAACGGGCCGGCGATCAAGGTGCCCAGTTCGATGACTTTCAGGCCGGCAAGCGGTTTGGCATTAAACGACATGAGGATCCTTAGCAAGCGCAGGGCGGTGGTGTGATGCCTTTTAACATAGGCGAGCGGCCCAGGGATAAGGATGATGCAGCGCAGTATTCGTTGATTGGCCCCACCATCGGTTAGACTGGCCGCCTTTCCCTGTCTCTAGAAGCCCGTTCATGGCCCAGCCGTCCACGACCTACAAATTCGAACTCAACCTTACCGACCTCGATCGTTCGGTGTACGAGAGCGTCAAACAGACCATCGCCCGCCACCCTTCGGAAACCGAAGAGCGCATGACTGTGCGCCTGCTGGCCTACGCCCTTTTCTACAACGAGCAGCTGGCTTTTGGTCGTGGCCTGTCAGATGTAGACGAACCAGCCTTGTGGGAAAAAAGCCTGGATGACCGCGTCCTGCACTGGATCGAAGTGGGCCAGCCGGATGCGGAGCGCCTGACCTGGTGTTCCCGTCGCACCGAACGCACCACGTTGCTGGCCTATGGCAGCCTGCGCGTCTGGGAAGGCAAAGTAGTGCCGGTGGCGAAAAACCTGAAAAATGTGCACATCGCCGCCGTGCCCCAGGAAATCCTGGAAACCCTGGCCAAGGACATGCCACGGGTGATCAAGTGGGACGTGATGATCAGCGAAGGCACGGTTTTTGTGACTGACGACCGTGGCCAGCACGAAGTCCAGCTGGAATGGCTGGCCGGCGAGCGCGGTTGACCCTGTAGGCGCCGCCTTGTGTGGGAGCTGGCTTGATGTGGGAGCCGGGCTTGTGTGGGAGCGGGCTTGCTCGCGAAAGCATCACCTCGGTATGGCTGAAAGACCGAGGTGTCTGCATTGCTGGCAAGCCAGCTCCCACACAAGCCAGCTACTACACAAGCTGGCTCCTACACAAGCCGGCTTCTACAGTTGATCCATGTTGTTTTCAGCATTGTTGTTTAACCGTTGTACTAGAAGAGAAGTTTCCGTCACCCCATGCGTATCGATCCTCGCCCGTTGCCTGCTGTCCTGCCGTTTCTCGGTGAATTGCCACCGCTGTTGACCCGTCTCTACGCTGCACGCGGGGTGCAGTCGGAGGCCGAGCTGGACAAGAGCCTTGCGCGGTTGATTCCTTACCAGCAGCTCAAGGGGATTGATGCAGCGGTGGACCTGCTGGTGGTGGCCTTGGAGCAGCGCCAGCGCATCCTGATCGTCGGTGACTTCGACGCCGATGGCGCCACAGCCAGCACCGTGGGCACCCTGGGCCTGCGGTTGCTCGGCGCGGCCCATGTCGACTACCTGGTGCCTAACCGCTTTGAGTACGGCTACGGCCTGACCCCGGAAATCGTCGCGGTGGCGCTGCAGCGCGAGCCACAGCTGCTGATCACCGTGGACAACGGCATCTCCAGCGTCGAAGGCGTAGCGGCGGCAAAAGCGGCAGGGTTGAAGGTGTTGGTCACCGATCACCACTTGCCGGGTGATGAGTTGCCGGCGGCAGATGCCATCGTCAACCCGAACCAGCCTGGCTGTGAGTTCCCCAGCAAGGCGCTGGCCGGTGTAGGCGTGATCTTTTACGTGCTGATGGCCTTGCGCGCGCGGTTGCGCAGCCTGGGTTGGTATGACAACAAGCCTCAGCCGAACATTGGTGAATTGCTTGACCTGGTGGCCTTGGGCAGCGTCGCCGACGTGGTGCCCCTGGACGCCAACAACCGCATCCTCGTCCATCAAGGCCTGGAACGTATTCGCGCCGGCCGAGCGCGGCCGGGGATCAAGGCGATCCTTGAAGTCGCCAAGCGCGATCACGCGCGCATCACCTCCACCGACCTCGGCTTTATCCTCGGGCCACGCCTGAACGCCGCCGGGCGCCTGGACGATATGAGCCTGGGCATCGAATGCCTGCTCACGACCGACGTCGCTGCCGCGCGGGAAATGGCGGCGCAACTGGACGGCATGAACCAGGACCGCAAATCCATCGAACAGGGCATGCAGCGCGAGGCGCTCGCCCAGCTCAAGGACTTGCCGGTGGAGTCGATGCCTTACGGGTTGTGCCTGTTCGACCCGGAATGGCACCAAGGTGTGATCGGCATTCTGGCGTCGCGGATGAAAGAGCGCTATTTCCGCCCGACCATCGCCTTTGCCGACGCCGGTGATGGCCTGCTCAAGGGCTCAGGGCGCTCTGTGCAGGGTTTTCACATCCGTGACGCCCTGGCGGTCGTGGCGAGCCAGCATCCCAACCTGATCGCCAAATACGGCGGCCACGCGATGGCGGCTGGCTTGACCTTGCGCGAAGAAAACTTCCCACTGTTTGCCGAAGCCTTCGACGCTGAAGTGCGTCGGCAACTGCGTGAAGAAGACCTGACTGGCCGATTGCTGTCTGACGGTACGTTGGCGGTGGAAGAGTTTCACCTGGAACTGGCGCGCGCCTTGCGGCATGCCGGGCCGTGGGGGCAGCACTTTCCCGAGCCGTTGTTTCACGGCGTGTTTCAGTTGGTCGAGCAGCGCGTCGTGGGAGAGCGGCACCTGAAGGTAGTGCTCAAGAGCGAATGCGGGTCTGTGAAGCTCGATGGCATTGCGTTTGGTGTAGACCGTGAAGTCTGGCCGAACCCGACGGTGCGTTGGGTGGAGTTGGCCTACAAGCTGGACGTGAACGAGTTTCGTGGGAATGAAACTGTGCAGTTGATGATTGCGCATATCGAGCCGCGCTAAAACTCAGCCCCACCACAAAACAAATGTGGGAGCTGGCTTGCCTGCGATACAGGCACCTCGGTTTTTCAGTTGCACCGAGGTGATGCTATCGCAGGCAAGCCAGCTCCCACAGAAGTGCCCACCTTTAGTTTTGTGGGCGGCCGGAGTTACTCGGCCTTATCCTTGGCCTGATGCTTCACGATGATGTCCACCAAGCGCTGTGCCAGCGCCGGGTAGTTCTCATCAAAGTGATGCCCGCCCGGCAGTTTCACCGCCTCGCCAACCGCCGTCTTGTCGGTGCAGCCACTCTCGTCGACTTCTTCGGCGCCATAGATGCACACCACTTTGTCAGCCGGCAGCTTGGCCATTTCCGGGCCGGTCGCGGCTTCTTTGCCGGCGTTGCCCAGCCAGCCTTCCACTTCGATCTCAAAGCTGCCGGTACGCGCGAAGGCCAGCAGGATGATTGCGTCCACACGCTGTTGTTCGTTTTCCGGCATGCGGTTGTAGATCGCGGGCAGTACGTCTGCACCGAACGAGTAGCCGGTCAGCACGAAGCGCTTGGTGCCCCATTTCTGCCGGTAGTGCTGCATCAACTCGGTGAGGTCTTTGGCGCTCTGTTCCGGGGTCTTGTGCTGCCAGTAGTAGCGCAGGGTGTCGATGCCCACCACCGGGTAGCCGATCTTGGCCATTTCACCGGCCACGTCGCGGTCCAGGTCGCGCCAGCCGCCGTCACCGGAGAGGAACAGGGTGACGGTGTCCTTGGCTTGGCCGGCCGGTACTTCAACCACAGGAATCGCCAGGCCGCCGTTGTCAGAACCCACCAGCTGCTTGCGCAGTTCGTTGTTCAGCACTTGCGGGTAATGAATGTCGTAGTCGCTGATGCTGGTGGTGGCGCGCGGGGTGTCGCGCACGAAACTGGCGGCATCATCGTCAGGGTTATCGTTCCAAGCCACCAGCCAATTGCCGTGGGCGGCGGTTTTCGGCAGTGGGTCCTTGCAGCCTTCCTGGGTCATGGCGAAGCCGACCGAGATGGCGTTGGCCTTGTCGTCGGTCTGTGCGGCCAACCAGCGCCACGCCAGGCTTGCGCCAGGGCCGATGCCGCTGACCAGCGTCGCCGGGCCTTTAAGCTGGCCCAGGGCGCTTTGCAGCGCTTGTTCCTGCAACTTGCAGTCGTCTTTGGGCAGGATCACTTGAACGATTTGCGCAGAGCCGCCCTGGCTCAGGGCAATCAGTTGGCTGTCGGTCAAGGTTGCATCGGCCAATACGGCTACAGCCACGCGGGCTTTTGCCGAACCGGCAGGGGTGACACGGGTCATCACCGAACCGTCGGCCTGGGGCAGTTGTTCCAGGGTCGGTTGCGGGGCAGGGCGGTTCCAGTACCAAAAGCCACCCGCCGCGATCAGCGCGAGCAGCACTACAAAGGCCAATACATACCGCCAGGAGCGTCGAATCATCAGCGTTTCACCAATCCAGTCAAGCCGCCCGCAATCAGGGCGGCGGTATCGGCCAGTGCCACCAGCGGATCAAGTCCTGCGGGCACGGCCATATAACGGGGTTCCCAGTCAGGCTGGAACTTATCTTTGAAGCGGCGCAAACCTTGGAAGTTATACAGCTGCTCGCCACGGCGGAACACCATCGAGCCCAAGCGTTGGGTCAACGGCGCGCCACGGCGTGGTTGCAGGCCCGACAACGGCACCATGCCGAGGCTGAAGCGGGCGTAGTCGTGGTTCTTATAATGTTGAATCAGGCCAACCATCATGAATTCCATGGTCAGCTTCGGCGCGTCCGGGTGCGCACGCATCAGGTCGAGACTGGCCAGGTCGTGGTTGTAAGTCTCGAGCAGGTTGGCGAAGGCCACCGGGCGCCCTTCGAAGCGAATGATCGCGATGCGAAAGTGCTTGAGGTAGTCGTCGCTGAAACGGCCCAGGGAAAAGCCCTTTTCCCGTACGTTCTTGCCGGTCAACCAGGCATCGGAGATGACCTTGAGTTCATCCATCGGCGCCTGGCCCGGGTCGAAGATCTCCAGGGACAAGCCGTCCCGGGTGCCACGGTTCCAGGTGTAGCGCAAATCCTTCATCTCTTTGCCCTTGGCTTCCAGGTCAAAGCGTTTCAGGTCGACGCGGGCTTCTTCGCCCAGCTTGATCGCGGTGAGGCCGATGTCCATGTAGTACGGCAGGTTCTCGGCGCGGACCTGATAGAAAACCGGGCGTGCGTGGTGGATGTCACACAGGTCACGGAACTGCCAGATCATTTCGGCGCGCGGTTGAGTCGGGCCGATCGGGTCATACAAGGCCACCAGGCTGCGCCCGCGACGCGCGTACATCAGGAAGGCTTCATCGTTAGGGTGGAACAGCAAGGCTTTGTCGCCGGTCAGCGCCAGGCCGCCGTCGGGCTGGGACGAGGCCATCAGTATCTTGGTGGCGCGTTCCAGTTCGTCCGGCGTCGGCAGGTGGATCACCGGGCGCGCGGTGCGCAGCAGCCAGGTCAGCGACACGATCACCAACAGCACTGCCGCGCCCAGCAGCGAGCGCAGGCCGCGTGGGGCATTGGCGTCCAGGGTGAACTGCCACCACAGTTGGTGGCTGTACGGCACGTCTTGATAAGCAAACAGCAGCAGCCAGATGGAGGCGCCCAGCACGCAGACGCTGGCCACCAGGTACAGCGGCGAGAACGGCAATTCGGTCAGGCGGCTGGCGCGGTAGAACGAACGCCGGAAGATCGCCAGCAGCACCGCCGTCATGATCATCAGGCTGGCTTCTTCCCAGTCGAAGCCTTTGAGCAGCGAGAGCAGGGCACCGGTCAGCAGCAACACCATGGTCAGCATCCAGGCGGCTGACAACCGCCGACGCAAACCCTGGGCGAGCAACAGGCACAACACGCCGATCAAGCTGGCGCCAAAGTGCGAGGCGTCAATCAGGCGGTGGGGAATCAGGAAGCCGATGTTTTCCAGGCGTGAGTCGATTTCCGGCGTTGCGCCGGAAAACAGCAGGACCACGCCGGACAAAAAAACCAGCACGGCCAGCACCGGTGCGGCCAGGCCTGAGGCAACCCGCAGGCTTTGCTGGGTCTGGAACAGGCGCTGGGCTTCGTTGACCAGCAGGAATATGCAGGCGATCAGCAGCGGCAGCACCACATAGATCATGCGGTACAGCAGCAGGGCGGCGGCCAACGGCGCGGCGCCGAGCTTGTCGGCGAAGGCGGCGAGCAGAATCGCCTCGAATACACCCACCCCACCCGGCACATGGCTGAGCACACCAGCGGCCAGGGCCAGCAGGTACACCAGCAGGAACGGGCCGAACGGCGGTGCTTCCGGCAGCAACATATAAAGCACGGTGGCGGCAGCGGCGACGTCCAGCGCGGTGATGATCAGTTGCAGGAACGTCAGGCGCCGGCCCGGCAGGCGCAGGGTACGGCGCCCGGCCTTGACCAGCAGGTTGTCGGGGTAGGGCTGCTCCGGCAGGCGACGACGATAGATGCCGATGCATAGCGCGGCGGACAGCACGAGTACTGCAGCGGCGATGCCGCCGAGCAATCCTTGGGACAAATGCAGGTAAGTAGAGGCGGCTGGCAAATTACTCAGGGTGGCCAACGCGGCCAGTGGCGGCAGGGCGGTGCCCAGGGCCAGGCTGGCGAACACGGTCATGTGGGCGACTTCGGCAGCGCCGATGCCATGGCGTGCATAGAGACGGTAACGCACCGACCCGCCCGAGAGCATCGACAGACCAATTGCGTTGCCGATGGCGAAGGCTGTGAAGCCGCCCATCGCCAGGGTCTTGGCCGGCAGTTTCACTCCGGCATAGCGTGCGCCGGAGAATTCATAACCGAGCAGAATGATGAAACCGGCGACCGCCGCCGCAAACGCGCCGAGCAGGGCAGGCTTGGGCACTTCCAGGATCGAGTCGTGGAGGGCGTACAGGTCCAGCTCCAGCAACAGGTGTCGGCAGGCGATCAGGGCGATTGCGAACAGCAACAGAGTAACGGCCAACCCAATGGGCTGACGGTATTTACTCAACAGATCCAGCCAACGCAAACGGGTGGGTGGAATCGGTTGTGTCGCTGTGACGGTGTCTTGTGGTTCAGACGAGTTGGCGCGCATCAATCACCTCGTGGATTGTGCGCGACAGGATGGAGGTATCCAGCCAAGTTACCAATCCCTATGGACAAAATAATTACAAATATTAACGCGTATCGCCGGGTGCGGCGACTGCGGCCATTGGTCGTAGAGGATAGCGCTTGAGCATTGAGCATAGCTTGCAAAGACATGGACTCAACAAACCGCGCAGGGTTTCATGAAAGATGCCATGCCATTGTTTCAGAAGAACTTTTTCACCGGATACAAAAAAGGCCACTCTTTCGAGTAGCCTTTTTTGATGTTTGGTTGCGGGAGCCGGATTTGAACCGACGACCTTCGGGTTATGAGCCCGACGAGCTACCAGACTGCTCCATCCCGCGTCTGTGGGCGGCATTCTACAGCCCAGCGGCGGGGTGTCAACCGTTAATGGGCTGATGGGTCAAATTAGTGTGAAATAGCTGTTTTGAACCGGCTACGCACGGTAAGTGCGCGAAGGGCAAAGACTTTTTTGTCTTACAATTTTCATACACAGCAAAAACAGGCACGCACAAAAAAGGCCACTCTTTCGAGTAGCCTTTTTTGATGTTTGGTTGCGGGAGCCGGATTTGAACCGACGACCTTCGGGTTATGAGCCCGACGAGCTACCAGACTGCTCCATCCCGCGTCTGTGTGTCGGCATTCTACAGAGGAACGCAGATGTGTCAACCTGTGAATTGAAGAAAAGAGCTTGTGGTTCAATCGTTTAGCTCTCCAAGGTGGGGTTTGGAATGGCTCGGGGCCAGTCAGGCCGTGGGTTTCGGCTCTATCGGAAGGCTGATTTCGATTGAGAAAATAAATTCATCTGTGAAATTTCCTACCGCTCAAGCGGAAGAATCAAACTACTGGTGCTATATACAGGTGTGAGTGCGATACTGGCCACCCGTTGGATTACACCCTCTGTTTATATGACGCAGCGCAAAATCATCCACGTCGACTGTGATTGCTTCTACGCCGCCATCGAGATGCGCGACGACCCGAGCCTGGCACAAAAGCCACTGGCCGTTGGCGGTTCGGCGGACAGGCGAGGGGTGATCGCCACCTGCAACTATGAGGCGCGGGCGTACGGGGTGCGTTCGGCCATGTCGTCACGCCACGCCTTGAAGCTGTGCCCGGACCTGACCATCGTCAAGCCGCGCATGGATGCCTATAAGGAAGCGTCGAAGGAAATCCAGACGATCTTTCGTGACTACACCGACCTGATCGAACCGCTGTCGCTGGATGAAGCCTACCTGGATGTTTCCGACAGCCCGCATTTCGGCGGCAGCGCCACGCGTATTGCCCAGGACATTCGCCGTCGGGTTTCCAACCAGTTGCATATCACCGTGTCCGCAGGCGTTGCGCCGAACAAGTTTCTGGCCAAGATCGCCAGCGACTGGAAAAAACCCAACGGCCTGTTTGTGATTACCCCGGATCAGATCGAAGACTTTGTCTCCCAGTTGCCGGTGAAAAAGCTGCACGGCGTCGGCAAGGTCACCGCCGACAAGCTGGCGCGCCTGGGCATTGAAGACTGCCTGCAGTTGCGTGACTGGAACAAGCTGGCGCTGGTGCGTGAATTCGGCAGTTTTGGCGAGCGCCTGTGGAGCCTGGCGCGTGGGATTGATGACCGTGTGGTGCAGAACGACAGCCGCCGGCAATCCATCAGTGTCGAAAACACCTACGATGTGGACCTGCCGGATCTCTCAAGTTGCCTGGCGAAGCTCCCCGAACTGATGGAAACCCTTGCCGGGCGCATGGCGCGCATCGACAGCAGCTATCGCGCGGGCAAGCCGTTCGTCAAAGTGAAGTTTCATGACTTTACCCAGACCACCTTGGAGCAGGCCGGGGCAGGGCGGGACCTGGAAAGTTATCAACAGCTGTTGACCCAGGCGTTCAATCGGGGCGGCAAGCCGGTGCGGTTGCTGGGGATTGGGGTGAGGTTGCTGGATTTGAGCAGTGGTAATGAGCAGCTTCAGTTTCCCTGGTAGAAACCGGAAAAAACTGTGGGAGCTGGCTTGCCTGCGATAGCAGAGGGTCAGTTATTGATGCTTTAACTGATACACCGCTATCGCAGGCAAGCCAGCTCCCACATTTGGATTTTCATCCAGCCTGGAATCTCAGTGAGCGCCCGGGTCTGCGACGAGCCGCCCCGCATCCTTGGTCAGTGCCTGCAGGAATTCCTGCTGCAACTCCGGATCATTGCGGGTCAGTTCGATCAGGCTCTGTTCCAGTTCACTGGCTTCTTCCTCCAGGCCCAGCTCCGACAGGCGCTTGACCCGGTGCACCCACTGGTTGACTTCGTCGTCTTCCAGGTCGTCGTAAATCAGGCCATGGGCTTCCAGCAACTTGCCGCGCAGGGTGTTGCTGATCGCCAGGGTCGAGTCCGAATGCACATCGTCCTGGCCATCTTCCACGCTGATCTTCAAGGTGCTGATGCGGTTCAGGTCCTGCTCGGCGAATGGGCTGTCCAACAGGTTCAGGCGCAGGACGCCATTACGGTCGGTGGTCAGCTCATGGGTTTGCTTGCCGGCGGTGACCTGTACCGGGCGTTCGCTCCACGGCAGGCTCGAATACTCCGTGCGTTTGTCGCGCTGGACTTCATCGATACCCGCCAGGTTCTGTTGCGCACGGCCGTGGGATTGCACGTTCATGAACGGGTTGATGCCGTCCACGCCGTAGCTCAGCCAGTCGCGGGTCATGCTGGTGGGCAGGTTGCCGAGGGCGAAGATATTCGCCACGTTGGCGCCCGCGCCCGCCACTAAAGCGACCGCGCCCAGGGGCATTTCGTAGACTTTGCGCCAGGGTTGGTACGGTGTGTAGCGATCGTAACGGCGGGTGACTTCGTATTCGGTGACCTCAAAGGTCTTCTGCTCGTGAATGCGAACCCGGCGTTGCGGCAGTTCGAGCACTTTGGGTTCGCCTACATCGATCTGCAGGCTGTGGTCGAGCAACTTTCGCTCGACCCGCTCCTCGTGCTCACTGCGTTGCGACATCTGGTTGGCGCAGCCGCTGACCAACAGGGCGCCGCACAAGGCGGCGCCCCCCAGGGCTCTGGTGTTTCGCTTGAACATGACTTCTCTTGATCTGGTTTTCAGCGACGAATACGCGCCTGAAGGAAAGACAGCACGTCAGCCACCGGCAACGGTTGGGCTTCGGCTTCGGTCCGGCTTTTGTATTCCAGATTGCCATCGGCCAGGCCGCGGTCACTGACCACGATCCGGTGCGGGATGCCAATCAGTTCCATGTCGGCGAACTTGATGCCCGGGCTGGTTTTCTTGTCCCGGTCATCCAGCAGCACTTCAAAACCGGCAGCCGTCAGTTCGGCATACAGTTTGTCGGTGGCTTCGCGAACTTGCTCGGTTTCATAACGCAGCGGCACCAACGCCACCTGGAATGGCGCCAGGGCGTCACTCCAGATGATGCCTTTCTCGTCGTTGTTCTGCTCGATGGCAGCGGCAACCACGCGGGATACGCCAATGCCGTAGCAGCCCATGTCCAGGGTGATCGGCTTGCCGTTCTCGCCCAGCACTTCGCACTTCATCGCCTTGCTGTACTTGTTGCCCAGCTGGAAGATGTGCCCGACTTCGATGCCGCGCTTGATTTCCAGGGTGCCCTTGCCGTCCGGGCTTGGGTCGCCGGCCACCACGTTACGCAGGTCGGCCACGGTCGGCACCGGCAGGTCACGTTCCCAGTTCACGCCGAAGTAGTGCTTGTCGTCGATGTTCGCGCCGATAGCGAAGTCGCTCATCAGCTCGACCGAACGGTCGATGATGATCGGCAGCGGCAGGTTCAGCGGGCCGAGCGAACCGGCACCGGCGCCAATCGCGTCGCGCAGTTCGGCATCGGTGGCCATGATCAGCGGGCTGGCCACGCCAGGTTGCTGGGCGGCCTTGATTTCGTTGAGCTCGTGGTCGCCACGGATGACCAGGGCGATCAGCTTGCCTTCTTCTTCGGCGCGCACGATCAGGGTCTTGATGGTCTTTTCAATCGGCAGATTGAATTTTTCCACCAGGGCCGCAATGGTCTTGGTCTCTGGCGTGTCCACCAGGCGCAGTTCTTCAGCCGGTGCCGGGCGCGAGGTCTCGCGTGGCACGGCTTCGGCTTTCTCGATGTTCGCCGCGTAGTCGGAACCGTTGCTGAAGACGATATCGTCTTCGCCGGACTCGGCCAGCACGTGGAATTCGTGGGAACCGGCGCCGCCGATGGAACCGTTGTCCGCTTCAACCGGGCGGAATTTCAGGCCCAGGCGCGTAAACACGTTGCAGTAGGCCTGGTGCATGCGGTCGTAGGTGACCTGCAGGGAGGCCTGGTCGGCGTGGAACGAATAGGCGTCCTTCATGATGAATTCGCGGCCGCGCATCAAACCGAAGCGTGGGCGGATTTCGTCACGGAATTTGGTCTGGATCTGATACAGGTTCAGCGGCAGCTGTTTGTAGCTGCTCAGCTCGTTGCGCATCAGGTCGGTGATCACTTCTTCGTGGGTCGGGCCGGCGCAGAAATCGCGGCCATGACGGTCCTTGAAGCGCAGCAATTCAGGGCCGTACTCTTCCCAGCGCCCGGATTCCTGCCACAACTCAGCCGGTTGGGTGCTCGGCATCAACACTTCCAGAGAGCCGGCGGCGTTCATTTCTTCGCGAACGATGGCTTCGACCTTGCGCATCACCTTCAAGCCCATGGGCAGCCAGGTGTACAGGCCGGAGGCCAGCTTGCGGATCATGCCGGCGCGCAGCATCAGCTGATGGCTGATCACAACCGCGTCGGAAGGCGTTTCTTTCTGTGTGGCGAGCAAATATTGACTGGTACGCATGGTAGGCCGTTGTCGGTTGCTTGGACTTGAAATGACTTGGGATTGTACGGGCGGTTGCTGCCGGAGTACAGGCATGAGGTCGCGGGGTGTTTTTGTTGGCGCAGGGCCTTTGTGGGAGCTGGCTTGCCTGCGATGGGATCACCGTGGTGTATCAGATACACCACGTCGTCTGCATCGCAGGCAAGCCAGCTCCCACATTGACCGAGGAGTGTCACTCCTGTTCAGGCGGGCTCAACCGAATCCGTCGATTTTCCTGAAACCAATGCAAGGCAATCAGGAACAGCGTCGGCACGCCCAGCAGGCAGGTGATCAGGAAGAAGTTGTGATAACCGAACTTCTCCACCATCACGCCTGAATAGCCGCCAATCAGGCGCGGCAGCAAGAGCATGATCGAGCTGAGCAACGCATATTGAGTGGCCGAGAACTTCAGGTTGGTCAGGCTCGACAAGTAGGCGACAAACGCCGACGTGGCCAGGCCCGAGCTGAAGTTATCCAGGGAAATGGTGAAGATCAGCATCTGCAGGTCGGGGCCCATGTCGGCGAGCATCACGAACAGCAGGTTGGTGGCGGCCGAGGCCACGCCGCCGATAAACAGGATGGGCAGGATCCCGAAGCGCACGATCAGCAGGCCGCCCATACCGGCGCCGAGCAGGGTCATGATCAGGCCAAAGATCTTGCTCACCCCGGCGATCTGGTCCTTGGTAAAGCCCTGGTCGATGTAGAACACGTTGGCCATCACGCCCATCACGGTGTCGGACATGCGGTAAGTGGCAATCAGCCCAAGCAGCAGCAACGCCTGCCAGCGATAGCGCAGGATAAAGTCGTTGACCGGCGTCAGCACCGGCGCCAGGCCGCGACGGCCCATGGCCGACAGGCACAGGGTGGTGAGGATGATGTACAGAATGGCGCGCAGGAACGCGCGGTCTTCCATCAATAGCTCCCACAGGCTCACGCCATGGAACAACACGCTGGCGAAATCGGTGTTGTACAGCTGGGTGAACATCGCCGGGACCGACACCAGCAGCACGATCAGCACAAATACAGAAACAAGCTGGTGCACGAAGCTGTAACGGCCGGCCTGCAACTGGGTGCGCAGTGGCACGTTGGGTTCGCGCATGAACAAGGTGGTGAGCAAGGCGGGGATCATCAGCACGCCGAACAACACGTAGGTGCCGGTCCAGGCCGAGTGTTTATAGTTGAACCCGGTCGAGCCGAAGCCTTCGGCAAAGAACAGTGCGCCGGCCGTGGCCAGCAGGGCCGCGATGCGATAACCGGACATATAGCTGGCAGCCAGGGCTGCCTGGCGGCTGTCGTCGGCGATTTCCAGGCGGTAGGCGTCCACCGCAATGTCTTGGGTAGCCGAAGCGAAGGCAACGATGACGGCAATGGCGATCAGCCAGGACAGGTGTTTTTGCGGGTCGCAAAAGCCCATGCCGATCAACCCGAGGATCACCAGCGTTTGGGCCAGCACCAGCCAGGAACGACGACGTCCGAGTTTACCGAGCAGCGGCAGGCGCCATTGGTCGAGCAGCGGCGACCAGACCCATTTAAAGGCGTAGGCCAAACCGATCAAGCTCGCATAACCGATGGTCTCGCGGGCCACACCGGCCTCGCGCAACCACACTGAAAGCGTCGAGAACACCAACATGTAAGGCAAGCCGGCGGCGAAGCCGAGCAACAACAGTACTAACGTCGAGGGGCTGGCATAGGCAGCGAGCGCGGCGCGCCAGGTTTTACGGGGCATGGGCTGGAGTCTGCCTCAGATTTGCGGAAACAAAGCGCGCACTCTAACCGCTGTGCTCTACCGGGCGCCAGCCATGACGCTGAATATCAACGCGATTGTTCAGGATACTGACACCTTCGCTGCGTAAACGCGCACGTTGTTCGTCGCCTGAGGCACTGCCCACCGGCAGACTTATCCGACCACCGGCACCCAGCACTCTGTGCCAGGGCAGGCGAGTGTCCTGCGGCAGTTGGCTCAGCGTGCGCCCGACCCAGCGGGCCGCGCGGCCCAGCCCGGCCAGATGGGCCAGTTCGCCGTAACTCACCACGCAAC
The DNA here is from genome assembly GCF_022662395.1 of Pseudomonas sp. MONT-RG-20F-20-E-7-02. NCBI lineage: Bacteria > Pseudomonadati > Pseudomonadota > Gammaproteobacteria > Pseudomonadales > Pseudomonadaceae > Pseudomonas > Pseudomonas sp. MONT-RG-20F-20-E-7-02. The sequence continues at coordinate 238,588 of NZ_JAKNQN010000006.1, read as the reverse complement.
CCTCGGGCACTTGCGCCAAGGTCAGGTACAGCGCCGTGCGGCGCATTTCGGCCGGGCTTTGAGGGGTATCGTCGGGTGAATTCTCTGTGGGCATCGTCAGGGTCTTTGTAAGAAACGTCTGTAATCATGCAGGTGAGAATTGAACTCAATATAAATACTTGAGTCAGTCCTAGCTATCTAACACGATAACGCCCCTTTTTCGCCAACTCCGAGCCCCCAATACGCTTATGTTGTCCAGAACCCTGCTGTGCCTCGCTGTTTTCAGCGCCTCCACGCCCTTGCTCGCCGACACCGTCTGGTTGAAGAACGGTGACCGCCTGACGGGCAAGATCAAGGTCTTCGACGGTGGCAAACTGCTGATTCAGACCGACTATGCAGGGGCAATCCCGGTGGACTGGAAACAGGTGAAAACCCTGGAAAGCGACCAGGAATTGCTGGTCAAGCAGGACGCCTACAGCGGCGAGAAGGCCAAGTCCTTGAAGGCAGCGGAGGATGGCAAGGTGGTCTTGGCCAATGGCGAAGCCCCCAAAACCGTGGAGCTGGCGAGCATCCAGCAAATCATCAAGCCCAAGCCTGTGATTGAAGACCTGGTGTGGAAGGGCAACGTCGACCTGGCGCTCGACTACAAGCGTGCCGACAAAGACACCAACGACTACGACGTCGACTTCAAGACCACCGCCCGTCACGGCCAGTGGCGTCATACCGGCCAGGGCGAATACAACCGCGAGTTCCAGGACGATGTCACCACCACCGACAACTGGGCCCTGGAATATGACTTGGACCGTTTCCTCACCGAGCATTGGTTCTGGCAGGGCCGCCTGACCTACAAGCGCGACAAGGTTGAAGACTTGTCCCGCCAGCGCACCGTCGGTACAGGCCCGGGCTACCAGTTCTGGGACGACGAACTGGGGGCGTTCTCCCTCGGCTCGCTGGTTAACCGCACCGATTATGAATATTCCGATGATCGCAAGACCAACTTCTATTCCCTGGCCATGAAGTGGAACTACAACCGCTACCTGGTGGGCAAAACCGTTGAGTTCTTCACTAACGGTGAAGTGGGCAAGCCACTCTCCGGGCCGGCCAAGTACTCGCTGGATTCGGAAATGGGCCTGCGCTACAAAGTCACCGAGTGGGCGTCCCTGAACCTCAAGGCCGAACGCGACATCATTGATGGCGATTCGCAAGGCAGCTTGAGCAAGACCCGTTATACCGCAGGCTTTGGCGTGGCCTGGTAAAAGCAGCACGGAGCGCTCTGGCAACCTGCGCGGTTATTGATTACCTTGTGTTGAGATTCATTCCCATAGACGCCATAGGCTATGGGCGGCTGATTACCCGAGGAGTCATACGTTGAGCGCGCACGTTGCCAAGAACGCCCGAGAGCTGTTGCTCAAGGAATACCGTGGGGCTCTCTCCACATTGTCCAAAGCCATGCCCGGGTTTCCCTTTGGCTCGGTCGTGCCGTATTGCCTCGACGAGCAGGGCCGACCGCTGATCCTGATCAGCCGTATCGCCCAGCACACCCATAACCTGCAGAAAGACCCCAAGTGCTCGCTGCTGGTAGGCGAGCGCGAGGCCGATGATGTACAGGCCGTCGGCCGCCTGACGTACCTGGCCGAAGCCGAGAAACTCGAAGACGCCGACGCCATTGACGCGGCCGCCGAGCGTTATTACCGCTACTTCCCCGATTCCGCCAACTACCACAAGGCCCACGATTTCGACTTCTGGCTGCTCAAGCCTGTGCGTCATCGTTATATCGGCGGGTTTGGCGCCATTCACTGGGTCGATCAATTGACCCTGGCCAATCCGTTCGCGGGCAAGGCCGAGCGCAGCATGATCGAGCACATGAACAGTGATCACACCAAGGCCATCGCGCATTACGTCGCGTTGACCGGCTTGCCGACCTTTGAACCGGCGCAATTGGCCGGCATCGACAGCGAAGGCATGCACTTGCGCATTGGCCAGTCGTTGCACTGGCTGCCCTTCGCAGCGTCTTGCAACACTCCGACACAAGTACGCGAAGCCCTGGTTTCATTGGCTCACGCCGAGGTCTGGCCGAAAAAAGAGCCTGCCAGCGCTTGAATTCACGAAATGGCGACGTCATCTAAGGTGGACTGGCAAGGCATTCTTGCGTTGAGGAACCATTTGATGCGCCCTTTTTTATTGCTCTTTCTGCTATTTCCGGTGTTGGAGCTGTTCGTATTCGTACAAGTCAGCGGTGCGATCGGGTTTTTCCCGGCCCTGTTGCTGATCATTCTCGGCTCGATGCTCGGCGTTCTGGTGCTGCGCGTCGCCGGCCTGGCCACGGCGTTGCGTGCCCGTGAAAGCTTGAATCGCGGCGAACTGCCGGCCCAGACCATGCTTGAAGGCCTGATGATGGCTTTGGCCGGTGGCCTGTTGATCCTGCCGGGTTTCATAAGTGACGTGGTCGGCCTGGTCATGCTGCTGCCGGTCACCCGCAAGCTGCTGGCCGGCAAGATGCGCCAGCGCGCCGAAGAGGCTGCGATTCGCCAGCGTGCGTTCGCCGACGACCTGCAACCCCGTGGCGGCCCGGCCCCGCGCCAGCCGTTGGGGCGTGAAGGTGATGTGATCGAAGGCGAGTTCGAACACCGCGACAGCAAATAACCGCTTTATGAGCACGGCACCTTCGGGTGCCGTGTTGCATTTGGTTGCCGGCAGACACAAAAAATTTCCGCTGCGACCCCTTGTAATAAGCTTATGCGCCCTTATGTAACGGTCACCGCAAGGTTTCTGGTGGCGACACCAGACAGACTTCCGCGTCTTGCTTGGCGAGGCGCGACCGGCACCGCCGGAATACAACCCGCCGGTACCGATACCGGCCGATGAAAAACACAATTAGGAGAGATCGACAATGAGCAAGCTTCGTCCTCTGCACGACCGCGTCGTAATCCGTCGCAGCGAAGAAGAAAAGAAAACCGCTGGCGGTATCGTTCTGCCAGGTTCGGCTGCTGAAAAAGCCAACCACGGTGTGATCATCGCTGCAGGCCCAGGCAAGGCTCTGGAAAACGGTGAAGTACGTGCGCTGGCTGTGAAAGTGGGTGACAAGGTTGTTTTCGGCCCTTACTCCGGCAGCAACACTGTGAAAGTCGACGGCGAAGACCTGCTGGTAATGAGCGAGAACGAAATTCTCGCCGTTCTGGAAGACTGATTCCCCGCTCATTTTCCCGTTACTACTAAGTATTTAAGGAATATCGATCATGGCTGCTAAAGAAGTTAAATTCGGCGATTCCGCCCGCAAAAAAATGCTCACCGGTGTTAACGTCCTGGCTGACGCAGTAAAAGCGACCCTGGGCCCTAAAGGCCGTAACGTGATCATCGAGAAGAGCTTCGGCGCTCCGACCATCACCAAGGACGGCGTTTCCGTCGCCAAAGAAATCGAACTGGAAGACCGTTTCGAGAACATGGGCGCGCAGCTGGTCAAAGACGTTGCCTCCCGTGCCAACGATGACGCAGGCGACGGCACCACCACCGCCACCGTTCTGGCTCAGGCTATCGTCAACGAAGGCTACAAAGCCGTCGCTGCCGGCATGAACCCGATGGACCTCAAGCGCGGCATCGACAAGGCGACCATCGCCGTTGTTGCTGAGCTGAAGAACCTGTCCAAGCCATGCGCCGACACCAAGGCTATCGCTCAGGTAGGCACCATCTCCGCCAACTCCGACAGCTCCATCGGCGATATCATTGCCGAAGCCATGGAAAAAGTCGGTAAAGAAGGCGTGATCACCGTTGAAGAAGGCACTGGCCTGGAAAACGAACTGTCGGTTGTAGAAGGCATGCAGTTCGACCGTGGCTACCTTTCCCCGTACTTCGTCAACAAGCCAGAGACCATGGTTGCCGAGCTGGACAGCCCGCTGATCCTGCTGGTCGACAAAAAAATCTCCAACATCCGTGAAATGCTGCCAGTACTGGAAGCCGTTGCCAAAGCCGGCCGCCCACTGCTGATCGTTTCCGAAGACGTTGAAGGCGAAGCCCTGGCGACGCTGGTTGTGAACAACATGCGTGGCATCGTTAAAGTCGCAGCCGTCAAGGCTCCAGGCTTCGGCGACCGTCGCAAGGCCATGCTGCAGGACATCGCTGTTCTGACCGGCGGTACCGTTATCTCCGAAGAGATCGGCCTGAGCCTGGAAAGCGCCACCCTGGAAAACCTGGGCAGCGCCAAGCGCGTGACCATCTCCAAGGAAAACACCATCATCGTTGACGGTGCTGGCGTAGAGCAGGACATCCAGGCGCGCATCACTCAGATCCGTGCCCAGGTTGCCGAAACTTCGTCCGACTACGACCGTGAAAAACTGCAAGAGCGTCTGGCCAAGCTGTCCGGCGGCGTTGCAGTGATCAAGGTTGGCGCGGGTTCCGAAGTTGAAATGAAAGAGAAGAAAGCCCGCGTTGAAGACGCCCTGCACGCAACCCGTGCAGCCGTTGAAGAAGGCGTGGTACCTGGCGGTGGCGTTGCGCTGATCCGTGCTCTGGAAGCGCTGGTTGACCTCAAAGGCGACAACGCTGACCAGAACGTCGGTATCGCTGTACTGCGTCGTGCCGTTGAAGCACCGCTGCGCCAGATCGCTGCCAACTCCGGCGACGAGCCAAGCGTTGTGGTCAACGAAGTCAAGAACGGCAAAGGTAACTACGGTTACAACGCTGCGACTGGCGTCTACGGCGACATGATCGAAATGGGCATCCTGGACCCTACCAAGGTGACTCGTTCGGCACTGCAAGCAGCAGCTTCCATCGGCGGTCTGATCCTGACCACCGAAGCCGCAATTGCTGATGCACCGAAGAAAGAAGGCTCGGCTGGCGGCGGTATGCCAGACATGGGCGGCATGGGTGGCATGGGCGGCATGATGTAAGCCAGCCTCACCCGGCTACTGAAAAACCCCGCCTGCAGCGATGCAGGCGGGGTTTTTTTATGGGCTTTATTCAATACATCAACCGATGGAGCGGCGCCGCAACAGCTTTTTGAAGGTCATGCCCCGGGCCAGCATCAGTTCGGCATGCGGCATAAGTGCCAGGGGTTGCGGTGCAGCAGCTTCGTTGAGTGGGTGAGTGACAGGCAGGTGCGCGAGTTTTTCAGCGCGGGTGGCTCTGGGCCGCCTCCGGTGTTCGGCTACAACGACCTTGCCTGTCACGCTTGGGTAGCACACGGCTTTGCGTGTGTAGTCGGCGACGTATTGGTCTATGCGCTGCGCTGGCGAGTGTGTGACCGCCAGTGGCAAGGCCGACGCTGTGCCGGTGACGATGCACAACGACAGCAGCAGCGTGAACAAATGCTTCTTGGGGGGACGCATGTACGGGCTCTCCAACCTGGGATTCAGGCGGCAGAGAGTAGGGGTAATGGCAGCGTTTCGCTGTCACCGGCTGTAACACGCTATCTAGAGTGGGCGCAGCGGCAACACCAGGGTCAGGCGTGCACCACCCAGCGGGCTACGGGCCACCGTCAATTCACCGTGGTGCCACTGGGTCGCACGTTTGGCCAGCGCCAGGCCGAGGCCGAAGCCTCCGGGTGCGTCGCCGCCCATGGCAAGCCGCACAAAGGGCTCGAAGACCTTTTCGCGGTTTTCCGCGAGGATGCCGGGCCCATCGTCATCCACGTGCAGCACCAAGTGATGTTGCCCCTGATACGCCGCGCTGACACACACTTGCTCGCGGGCATAGGTGATGGCGTTGCTCAACAGGTTACGTACGATCAGGTGTAACAAGGCGCGGTCGCCGACCAGTTCCAGCCCGGCCGGCTCGGTTTCCAGGCTCAACCGTCGATGGTGCCCGTCGAGCAAGGCGAACTCTTGATGCAACCAGTCACGCAGGTTGATCGGTTCGTGCTGCAAGTCGGTCGGCGCGCCCGCAAGGCGAGCAAACGCCAAACTGGCGCGAACCAAGGCTTCGAGCTCTTCGACATCGATGAGCAAACGTTCTTGAAGGCGCGCTCGGGTGGGCGGGTCTTCGCTTTTGCCCAGCAGCGACAAGGCAAAGCGCATGCGCGCCAGGGGCGTGCGCAGTTCGTGGGACACCGCCTGGGAGACTTCGCGGTGGCGTTCACTCATGGCGCTGATGTCCCGTGCATGCTGTTGCAGCGTCAGCAGCAACGGTGTCCATTCCTTGCCCATGGCGGGCAACATCACGTTCGGGCTGCGCGCCAGTGTCGCCAGGCAGTTATTGAGTGTGTGCAGGTCGGCGTGGCGCCGACGGTGCAGGCGTAAACCAATCCCGAGCAGTAGCAGCACCGGCAAGCCTGCGACGCAGGCTGTGATCCAGAACACCGGGAATTTCAGCAGGTCCTTGACCTCGGCGCTGCCCCACATGGGACCGAATCGGATCACGGTTTCGTCGTCGAGCGGGAAGTAGCTGATGTCTTCGTCGCTGTTCAGCGCCGGTTGCCCATGTTCCAGCATGACCATGGCTTCCGGCGGCAGCTCCACATCGTCCAGCGCGATCAGGTTCACCGGGTACTGAAAGTGCGCACGCAGGGTATCCATCCGCGCTTCGCGCTGGTCGGCGGGCACGCCTTTGAGCTGTTCGGCCACCAGGTAGCCCGGCCCGGCCATCAGGCGCAAGAAGCTGTCGTCACCCACAAATACTGAGGCGTTGGTGCACAGCCAGAGCAGGTAAAGCGTCAAGCCGGTCCAGCCCGCGCCGGCCGTCGCCACCATCCAGGGCCGCAGTTTAGAGAACACGCGCGGCTTCCTGCGGGATTTCGACGAACAGATAGCCTTGGGCCGTGATGGTCTGGATGGTCACCGGGCATTCCAGGCTCATCAGCTTTTTGCGCAAGCGCGATACGCGCATATCGATGGAGCGGTTGAGCCCGTCGTATTCCAGGCCGCGCAGGCTTTGCAGGAGTTTTTCCCGCGTCAGCAAGACGCCGCAATGGCGGGCAAAAATCGCCAGCAATTCGAACTCCGCAACCGAGAACTGCAAGGGCGCGTCATTCAGCCAGGCGAAATGGCTGTTGAGGTCCAAGCGAAACGCGCCCCACTGGTAATACGCGCGAGGGGCTTGCGGGTGGCGGCGCAGCAACGAGCGAATCCTGGCCAGCAACAACTGTGGGTCGACAGGCTTGACCACGTAATCGTCTGCCCCGACGTTGAACCCGGTGAGCTGTTCGGCGTTTTCGTCCAGTGCCGTCATCATCAGGATCAGCCCAGGGTATTGGTCGCGAATCTGTCGGCACAGGGTGAAGCCGTCGATACCCGGCAGCATCACGTCCAGGATTAACAGCGCCGGCTGCTCGTCGCGAATGCGCTGGGCGGCGCGGTCGCCCCGGTGCTCAATGGCCACGGTGAAACCTTCGGCGCGCAGAAACTCGGCGGTCAGCGCGGCCAGTGGGCGGTCATCTTCAATCAGCAGCAGGGTGTCGGACATGAACGGGCGTCGTCGCCAGGGAATGGGCGCAAGTGTTACGCCCTTGCCCTGTGGCAGGCAAGGGCTTGAGTGGGGCTGTCAGCGGATGCTGATGGCCGCAGGCTCATCCTTCGGCGCTTTCCAGCTCAGCAATTGCTGTTTGAAGCCATAGCTGGCGGCCTGGTAGTAGGTGATCGCGCGCAGGATCAATGGGTCATCGCTGCCCACGCGCAACTCCTGGCTCTCGGCCAAGGCTTGGTCATGGCGACGCAGGCCCAGGCGTGGGCTGAGGATTGCCAGGTCCTTGCCGTCAAACAACCCCAGGTGCTGGTAGTTGCCGACCACCACGCGCGGCGGCAGCGGGTTGTCCTGCAACAGGTTGCGGCCGAAAAACGTCGACTCGTAGCTCAGGTTGATCAGGCCCAACAAGGTCGGCGCCAAGTCGATCTGGCTGGCCAGTTGCGCGGTTTCCCGGGCGTCGATCAGCTTGGGTGCATAGATAAACAGCGGGATCTGGTAGTTGGTAATGGGCAAGTCTTCCTTGCCCGCGCTGCCGGCCGTGTGGTCGGCGACGAACACGAAGATCGTGTTATCGAACCACGGTTTCTGGCGTGCCGCCTCAAGGAACTCGCCGATCGCGTGGTCGGTGTATTTCACCGCACCGTCACGGCCATTGCCGGATTTGATATCGATGCGCCCGTCCGGGTAGGTGTAGGGGCGATGGTTGGAGGTGGTCATCAGTTGCAGCAAAAAGGGCTGCTGCCTGGCGTAATCGGCGTCGGCCAGTTTCAGGGTTTGCCGATAAAGATCTTCATCGGCCATGCCCCAGGCGTTTTTGAATGAGATGTCGGTTTCCGGCACGCTGCTCTGGTCGACCACCCGATAACCGTTGCCGCTGAAAAACGCGTTCATGTTGTCGAAATAACCGCGGCCGCCGTATACGAACACGCTGTCGTAGCCGATGGCGCTGAGTTGCTGGCCGAGGCTGGCGAAGCCGCTTTCACGGCCGATGCGCTTGACGATTGAACGGCCAGGCGTGGGTGGAATCGCCAGGGTTATCGCTTCCAGGCCACGGTCCGTGCGGGTGCCGGTGGCATAGAAGTTATTGAAGTACAGGCTTTGTTTGCGCAGGGCATCCAGGTTCGGCGTGAGGTTACGCCCGTCGCCATTGCTGCCCATGTATTTGGCGCTGAAACTTTCGATGGTCACCAGCACGATATTGGGTTTGCGCAACGTGCCGGGGTTGTTGATTGCGCGGCGGATGTCCAACGGGTCTTTGCCAATAAAGCGCGCGTTGGGTTCGCTGAGTTCGGCCCGCAACTGCTTGGCGACCACCTCGGTGGGCAGGCTTTGGTAGAACTGTGGGTAATCCAGCTCGTTGTTGCGAAAGGCCGCAAAGAATTGATATGGGCCATTGCTCTCCAGCTCGTTCTTGTAGGCGTTGCCACCTTGGGTACGCGGGCTGTCCTGGCTGATCAGTTGCAGGCTGAGGCCGGCGACAATCAACAGGCACAGGGCGTTAAGCAGGCGACCTCGCAGCGGCGGCAAGGGTGCGTTCATGGCGGCATTGAACGGCTTGCGCAGAACCACACTCAACACAACCGCGAGCATTGCCAGCAGGCTGAGCAGCTTGCCGATCGGGTAAGACTCCAGCAGGTTGTTCAACACCTCGTCGGAGTACACCAGGTAATCGACGGCGATAAAGTTGAAGCGCACGCCGAACTCATCCCAGAACAGCCACTCGGCGACCGACGTAAACAGCATGGCGAACAGGCTGACGGTCAGCACTGCCTGCAGAAACCAGCGGTGACCACGGCGGCGCCACAGCGCAGGCGGGCAGAGCAGCAGGTACAAGCCCAGCGGCAAGGCGGCATAGGCCAGGAAGCCGAGGTCGTATAACAGGCCCACGCCAAACACCGGCAGCAGGTTGCCGCCGACTTCATCCAGATGGGTCAGCAGCAGCACGCTGCGCGTCAGCAAGAAAACAACCAGCCAGGCGCCGGTGACGAGCAGCAAAAAGCGCATAGGCGCCGTTTTGAGAAACCCCATGTCTACATTCCTTATATCAATGGGCGGTGATCTTCAGCCTGACACTGTAGTCAGTTTGTGAAGCTATAGTGAAAAACTTGTTGGTTCGTGCAATTGGTTGAAAACATTTATCGACAGGCCCTCAAGGTCTATCCCTGAGCCACACTTGGCCTTAAGCTGCGCGAGCCAACACGGCCGTTACCGCGTACGGAGACACTGCCCATGCGAATTTTATTGGTTGAAGACAACCGCGATATTCTGGCCAACCTGGCCGATTACCTGGGGCTGAAGGGCTACACCGTGGACTGTGCGCAGGACGGTTTATCAGGCCTGCACCTGGCCGCCACCGAGCATTACGACTTGATCGTGCTCGACATCATGCTGCCGGGCATCGATGGCTACACCTTGTGCAAACGCCTGCGTGAAGACGCGCGCCGTGACACGCCGGTGATCATGCTCACCGCCCGTGACCAGTTGGACGACCGGCTGCAGGGCTTCAAGTCCGGCGCCGATGATTACCTGCTCAAGCCGTTTGCCTTGTCGGAATTGGCCGCCCGCATCGAAGCCGTATTGCGCCGCGCCCAAGGTGGCGGCCGCCGTGCCCTGCAGGTTGGCGACTTGAACTATGACCTCGACACCCTGGAAGTGACCCGCGAAGGGCGCCTGCTCAAACTCAACCCTGTGGGCTTGAAGTTGCTCGCGGTGTTGATGCAAAAGAGCCCGCATGTTTTGCGCCGTGAGATTCTCGAAGAAGCCCTGTGGGGCGATGACTGCCCTGACAGCGACAGCCTGCGCAGCCATGTTCACCAATTGCGCCAAGTGATCGATAAACCGTTCGCCAAGCCGCTGCTGCAAACGGTACACGGTGTGGGTTATCGCCTGGCCGAGGGTCGTGATGGAGTTTAAGCAAAGCCTTGCTCAACGGATCATCATCGCCTTTGCATTGATGAGTGCATTGGTGGCGGGGGCGTTCGCCATGGGCATCGTCGCAACCGTGCACCTGGTGGAAGAAAAACTCATCTCGGCAGGCCTGGGCGGCGACTTGCAACGCTTGTTGCTGATGGACAGCGTCGAGGACTGGAGCCACCGGCCCGAGCCCGACCAGCTGTTCTATTTCAGCGGTGGGCGCGGGGATTTCGAACTGCCCAAGGATTTGCGCCATCTGGAACCGGGCTTTCACGAGGTGTTCCGCGAGTCGCTGTCGTATCACGCCATGGTCGAAGTGGTGGATGGCCGGCGCTATGTGCTGTTGCAAGACCAAAGCGATTTTGAAGAGCGCGAGCGTGTTCTGTTCGCCGTGGTGCTGGTGGGCTTCGTGCTCAGCCTGGCGCTGGCGGTGTTTCTCGGTTGGGTGTTGGCGCGCAAAGTGATGGCGCCGGTGGTGCGGCTGGCCCGCCAGGTGCGACATCGCGACCAACTGCTGGGCCTGGCGCCGCCGCTGGCGCCGGATTACGCGGCCGATGAAGTCGGCGAACTGGCGGTGGCCTTCGATGCCACCTTGGGCCGCTTGCGCCAGGCGTTGTCGCGCGAGCAGCTGTTTACCAGTGATGTCAGCCATGAATTGCGCACACCATTGATGGTGCTGGCCAGTTCCTGCGAGCTGCTGCTGGAAAACCCGGCCATCGACCAACGCGGGCGTAATCAAGTGGAACGCATCGCCCGTGCCTGCGAAGAAATGCGTGAACTGGTGCAAACCTTCCTGATGCTGGCGCGTGCCGAACATGATGAAGCGGCGATGTCACCGCAGGTGACGCTGGCGCAGGTCGCTGACGATTTGCTCGGCATCTGGCGCGAGCAAATCGAGCGCAAGGGGCTGGAATTGATTTACCAGCCCGGCAATCCTTCGGATGCGCGCTACAACACCACCTTCCTGCATGCGGTCATGGGCAACCTGTTGCGCAATGCCCTGCATTACACCGAACACGGCTTTATCCGCCTGACCCTTGAACCCAGCGGTTTTGTGGTGGAAGACACCGGTGTAGGGATCCCCGAAGACAAGCGTGAGGCGATGTTCGAGCCGTTTGTGCGTGGCAGCGAGAAGCGTGGCGAAGGCCTTGGCCTGGGTTTATCGCTGGTGCAGCGCATCTGCGAGAACCAGGGCTGGACGGTCAGCCTCAACCCGATGGACCCCCACGGCTGCCGTTTTCACGTCCAGTTGAGTCAGGTCAAGCCCTGACGCAAGTCCCTGCCGTTATCCTGCCAGACATCGCCGTAATTCGGCGAAGATGGCCCCATGATATTGCTTGTGTCTGTAAAGTCTTGAAATGTATGAGATTGGACAGGACAAGTTTTTCACAACGGGTTGACCAGTTGATCACAGGGCGGTGCTTAAGGTTGTAGGCATCAGCTACTGGAGATCCGTTGATGTCTACCCCGATCAAGCTCGATTTTTCCGAAAAGTACGACGATCAGCACGCGCAGAATTATTTGCTCAAGCATCAGGACAATCTGGCTCGCCGGTTGTCCCACAAACGCGACGAGCAATTGGCGCGCGGTGCGCTGGCCATGGCTGGCGAACCTGGCCTGGTGTTGGACCTGCCCTGCGGGGCCGGGCGTTTTTGGCCGTTGCTGGCGGAGAAACCCAACCGAGTGATTATCGGGGCCGACAATTCGGCGTCGATGTTGAAGGTGGCGACCGTCGCTCAGCCGGCGGACGTGGTTAAACGGGTACGACCCTTGCAGACATCTGCCTTTGATATCGATTTGCCTGACAATTCGGTCGACAGCATCTTCTGCATGCGCTTGATGCACCACATTGGTGACCCGGCGCACCGTATGACGATACTGCGGGAATTTCAGCGGGTTACCCGCGACAGCGTGATTATTTCGCTGTGGGTGGACGGCAATTTCAAGGCTTGGAAACGCAAGCGCGCCGAAGTGAAACGTCGTAGTAAAGGTGAGCAGGAAGGTTACCAAAACCGGTTCGTGTTACCGGCTGCTACTGTTGAGGCAGAGTTCGAGCAGGCCGGTTTCCGTGTTCAGGAATCCCTGGACTTCATACCGCTCTACGCCATGTGGCGTGTGTATGTATTGCGTAAGAGGTAACAGGATGGCAGTTGAGTGCGTAGTAGGCAGTCATGTAGCTCCCGAAGAACGGTTTGATTATTTTTGGCGCCTGAAGGGCGAATGGGTCGAGGAACCCAATCGTCGACGCGGTGGTGAAAGTGGTGTGCAACGCGTGATCAGCCCCAATGGTCGTTTGCTCTACAGCAAGCGCCAGACCGGGCATATCTACCGTAGCTTGCTCCACCCGTTCGGGCGCCCGACAGTGTTGCGTGAACGTGATGCCCTCAAGGGCCTGCGTTCATTGGATGTACGGGTGCCTGAACTGGTGTTCTGCGAGGCGCGCCGTGACCCCGAGCACCAGTGGAAAGCGCTGCTGGTGACCGCGTCGCTCGACGGTTTCGACGAGATCGAAAACTGGTACGCCGCCGGTGGCCGCGAGCAGTATGGCGAGGTGGTGCATGAGCGTGTGCTCAAGGAGGTGGCGGGCACCCTGGCGCGTATGCACAAGGGCCGCTGGCAACATGGTTGCCTGTACATCAAGCACATCTTTTTACGGGTGACAGGTGAGGGCGACTCGGCCAATGTGGAAGTGGCGTTGCTGGATTTTGAGAAATGCCGCCAGCGTTTGACCGCTTATCGGGCCGCCTCCCATGACATGCAGCAACTGCGGCGCCATTCGTCGTGGAGTGATACAGACTGGAAAAAACTCAGCTACTTTTACGAGACGGCGTTTGGCAGCGCTATCAAGGGTTTAACCAGATGAAGCTAGAAATAGCACGAGGTTTGTTCCTGGTCGGTGCGTTGGGCATTGCAGCCCTCGCATTGGCTGCGTGGGAACAACCTCGCACACAAGTGCTCAGTGCGGTGCAAGGTAGCGGGCAGTGCCTGTTGCCGCGCGTCGCCAAGACGAGTGTGGCGGTCAAGCCTGATCATGAGTTGTTGCTGTTCATGTTCGGGATGTCTCAGGGCATGAGGCCGCAGAGTTGAATAGAGCGTTGAAATGTTTCAACCCCCCAAGAAAGGGCCTTGCGATGCGAGGCCCTTTTTTTGTACTTGACCTGGACGCTTATAAGTAACGTCGAGCCAAAACACCCAATGTTCAGCATCGGGCGCGGCGTTCAAGGCATCTGGGATGGGGCAACGTTGACTTGGCCGGATGGGGGGCCAGCAGTGATGACATAAGGCTCAGCCGGTTTCCAGTTACCGTTAGCTTTGTCAAAGCTCACCAAGACTCCGTGATTCGGCTTGATTTCCAGAGGCTTCGGAAGAGAACTATTGTCCGTGTTGATAAAGGTAGATTTATCCGCTCTGTTTAGTACCATCACAGCGCTGTTAGAATCATTCGACTTTTTGGGTAAAGTTAGTTTTTCTGCAAACCCCATAGTTGAATTATCTAACCGATACGCCAATGGGCCATCTTTTGGCATCTCCGGCATAACGCCTATAGGGCGATTATTTCTCACGTCGTCATTGGGTGAAGGGAAATATTCGAGAGTTGCGGCAAATACCTGAGTTGACATCAGTAGGCAGGCCGCGAGGATTAGTTGTTTCATACTGTAATTCCTTTTAAGTATCCAATCTCAACTACTGCGAACAGTAGCCAATAGTGACTGCCCCGACACCATAACGATGGAAGAGATAGCGGTGTACTGTGAGAAATGACAGTTTTTAATTCGATATGGAAATAAGCGTTATTCCAGAATAGAGCTGAACATGAATCGCTCTTGGCCAGCGGTGTTCGCTGAAAGCATCTACAACCGCATGAAGGCTCGTTCCCGCGCGGGAGAACGAGCGTGCTGATGTCAAACCAAGTGCAAGTGGTTATCCCAAAACCCCGACGGCAGCTCTAACGGTTTAGCCACCAACGGCTGCTGGCGGCAGTCATAAAAGCGGCAGCGCCCCTGGCCTGACGTCACCACAAAACCGTCCGCTACCGCGCCAACCCCGGCGCAGTCGGGCAACGGCCCATCCAGGCGCAGCTCGCCGCTGTCCATGTCCCAGATAAAAAAGCGATTGCCCCGTGGCGCAGTCAACGCCACCAGCCGTAACTCACTGTGTACCGCAACGCTGGCGGTGTAATGCCCCATGGCCTGCAACTGCTCATCGGCCACCGGAAACGCCACAAACGGCTGCCCTGGCCGCTTGATTGCCAGCAACTCGGAGCGCTCCTGAGACGCGCCCATAAACTGCTGCCCCGTGAGGATGGTGCCGTCGCCGGCAATCCCCATATGGCGCACGCTGTTCATTTGCTGCCCCAGGGTTTCCTTGCTGATCAGGCTGCCGTCGCGGTGCATCAGCACCAGGCTCGGCTCCATGGCGTTGAGGTTCATCTCCACCCGGCTTTCAGCCTCGGTGCGAATGCCACCGTTGGCGACCACCAAGGTCTCACCGTCAGGCATCCATGACACCTGGTGCGGGCCGATACCGTGGGTGGAAATTTCCCCAGTGTGCACCAGCCGCTCACCTTCGAACTTATACACACCCAGCAACCCACGGCCGGGGTCGGATGTGTCGTTCTCGGTGGCATACAGCCAGTCGCCGCTCTTGTGGATGACCGCATGGCCATAAAAATGGCGATTGGCATTCGAGGTAATGGTCTGCAGCAGCGCGCCGTCACGCAGGTTGATCAGGTAGCTCTCTGTGCCCGGACGTCGGGCGACGAACAGCGCAATCGGCAGCGTCGGGTGGTTGATGATGTCGTGGCACCGCTGGCCAACCTGGGTGGCAAACACTTGCTTGCCGTCCAGGTGATAACCCACGGCATAGTGTTTGCCATCCACATCATCGCGCGCCGACAGCAGCAACGGGCTCTTTGAGCCCTTTTGCTTGAACAGCGTCCAGCCACCCAGTGTGATTGCACTGAGCAGCACGCTACCCACCGCCAAAGCCTGTCGCCTGAGCATCATCAGTCACCGTCGTTGGCGTTAAAGCCCAGTTGGATGCCCAGCGCCTTGGCCAACTCGCCTTCGTGCAAGCGGTGGACTACGTTGAGGCTGTCGTAAATGTCGTTGAGCTGCTGACGGCCAGCGTCGTCGGCCAGCAGTTCATTCAGCGTGCGCTGGTTGCTGGCGAACAGTTTCAGTGAAGCGGCATAGGCAGCGTCGATCTTGTCGGCCAATGGTTTTTGGTCCGACGGCAACAAGCCACGCAGGCCTTTGTTGTCGACGCCGGCCCATACGGTCTGGGCGGCGGCCAGGCTGGCCTGCAGGCTTTGCAGGGACGACTGGCTGCGCCACGCATCGGCCTGGAACGGCTGCGGGATGCCCTTGGTCTGGCGGCCCATCGGCGTGCCGAGTTTTTTCTTCAGCGTATCCAGCGCGGTCACTTGCACGCGCAGCAGATCGGCGATGGCTTCGTGGGAATCGGCGTAACGCTGGTTCGGAAACTTGGTCATCTGCGCGAGCATGCCGTCGGTGCTGTTCCAGCTCGCCAGGATCTCTTCAGCCAGGGCTTTCTGGCGTTCGCCGATGGCCACCAGCAGCGGGCAGTAGCGGGCCTTCTGAGCTTCGTCGGCGACGTCGGTCTTGGCGTCGTAGAGGATGTATTCGTAGGCCGACAGGCCCTGTACCACCACGCTGGATTTGGCCAATGCGGCGCCGTCGATCTGCGGCTGGGCGGTGACCAGTTGCTCGACCTGGCGGCCGACCAGGTTTTTCTTGTCCGGCCAGAACTGTACTTGCCACGAGCGGTTGCCCTCGGCCAGTGGGCCGATCAGCAGCGGTTGCAGTTCGGCCCAGGCTTTTTGCGCGTGGAGGAAGTCGGCGCGCGCGGTGTCCAGGCTTTCCTTGCCCTGGCAGTAGGCCAGCGCGCTCACGGCCAATTGGCGGTCGGCTTCAACCCAGCGGCTGTAGGTCGGCAGAATCACTTGCTTGGCGATGGCCGCCGAGGTCACCGCTTGCGGGTCCTGCGGCGAGCAGGCGCCGAGGGCTAAGGCGGCCAGGCTGGTGAACAATAACTTGGGACGAAACATGTCGAGCTCCCTTCGGTAATTGGGGCAAATCTTATAGAGAATTCAGGAACGCCAGCAACGCGGCACGCTGCTCGGCATTAAAGGACAACACATGCTGCTGTGCCGCCTGTGCTTCACCGCCATGCCAGAGCACGGCTTCGAGCAGGTTGCGGGCGCGGCCATCATGCAAAAACTGAGTGTGGCCACTGACGGTCTGTGTCAGGCCAATGCCCCACAACGGCGGCGTGCGCCAGTCGCGGCCACCGGCCTTGAATTCGCTGCGGTGGTCGGCCAGGCCTTCGCCCATGTCGTGCAACAGCAGGTCGCTGTAAGGGCGAATCACTTGATTGGCCAGTTCGGGTTCGGCAGCGTTGGCGGCCGTGGTGAACGTCGGTTTGTGACAGCCCTGGCAACCGGCCTGGTAGAACAGGTTTTTACCGGCCAGCACCTGCGGCGTGTCGACGCCGCGGCGCACCGGCACGGCCAGGTTGCGGGTGTAGAACAGCACCAGGCGCAGGATGTTATCGCTGACTTCCGGCTCGCCATCGGGGCCGTTACCGTTAGGCGCCTGTTTGCAGGCGACTTGGGCGTCGGTGCAGTCATCAAAGGGTCTCAGGGACGTGGTGAGGCCCATATCACCAGAAAACGCGTGAACATTTTGTTGATTGAGGTTGGGTTGCCCGGCTTTCCAGCCGAAACGCCCGAGCACGGTTTTGTGCTGGGCGTCATCCCAGACCCAATTGGCGCGGCCGACGAGGGCTTCTTTGTCGGCGGTTTTCGGGTCGGTGTTGCGCAGCACATCGGCGTCGCTGATGGCTTCGAGCAAGCCCAGGCCGATCATTGGCGGGGCGATGCGCGCCGAGAAAAGTGTATCTGGATGCATCGGGCCATAGCCGAGCTGGGTGATTTGCAGCTCCGGCTTGCGCAACTCGACCACCGTGCCGTCCTTGAACGTCACGTTGACCGGCGTGTAGTCGACCCGCACCTTGCCTTCCGGCGCCACGCCCGGCACCGACATGTCTTGCAATTGCCCGCCGTAGACCGGCTCGGGCACTACGCCGAGCTGTTCGATGAGCTTGGCGTAGGGCGCAGCATCCGGGATAGAGAGACGCACCAGCATCGACACTGCATTCGGCGCGTCCGGCAACGGCGGGTGGCCACGGCCATCCTTGATATGGCAGTTCTGGCAGGCGTTGGTGTTGAACAGTGGGCCAAGGCCGTCGCGCGCAGTGGTGGTGGACGGCGCGATCACCCACGGGCTGCGAAAGAAGCTGTTGCCGACACTGAAGTCCAGGCGGCGGGTGGGTGCCAGGTTGGCCGAGGGCAGGGAAAACGCGTTCTGGTCGCGCTTGTTTACCGTCGTCGCGCCGCCGGCTCGCGCTTCACCCGGCTCTGCCTTGGTGAAGCGTGGAGCGTCATCGCAGGCCGTCAGGCTCAAGGCCATCAATGCTGCGCACAGGCGAAATAGCGAACGGAACATCGAAATTCCTGAACGGAGGCCGAAAATTAGGTCGCAAAGTCTAACAGGGCAGGGCGGTTTGAATAAGAGCAATTATCGTTTGGTCGAATCCGAGTCATTCCCGCTAGAATGGCCGCACATTTTTCTCTGGAGGTGGCCAATGCAGGCTCTCGACGCTTTGCTCAACCGTGTTTCCGTGCCGCGTTTGCTGGAACCGGCACCGACCCAGGAGCAGCGCGACGTGCTGTTCGCCGCCGCCATGCGCGCGCCGGACCACGGCCAGTTGCGCCCTTGGCGTTTCCTCACCGTGGAAGGCGCCGCCCGTGAGCAGATGGGGACATTGTTGGCTGAAGCGGCGCGCCTGCAGGACGCCGACGCCCCGCAAGCTGTCATCGACAAAGCGCAGAACGGCCCGCTGCGCGCACCGTTGGTGGTGGTGGTGATTGCCCGCCTGCAAGAGCATTTCAAGGTGCCGAAATCCGAGCAACTGCTGGCGGCCGCGTGTGCGGCCCACGGTATTCTGTTGGCGGCGTATGCACAGGGGATCGGCGCGGTGTGGCGTACGGGGGAGTTGTCTTACTCGGCCCACGTGGCGAAAGGCCTGGGGCTGACGGCGGATGAGGAAGTGATTGGCTTCCTTTACCTGGGGACGCCGCAGAACCCGCCGCGTGTTGCACAGAAAGAGGATGTGGCGGCGTTTGTTCAGGCGTGGCCTGGCCGCTAAGCCACCACAGTTCTGCTCTATGTGGGAGCTGGCTTGCCCGCGATGGCGGTGGGTCAGCCATAAAGGTATGGACTGACCCACCGCCATCGCGGGCAAGCCCGGCTCCCACAGCGACCTCTATTGGTTTCGGGAGTGGTGTTACACCTTGAACTGATCCATCAGCTTCATCTGCTGGCTGGCCAGGGCATTCAACTGGCTGCTGATGGCCGCCGACTCGGTGGCCTGGCCGGTGAGGGTTTCGGTCACGGTGCGGATCGCCGACACATTGCGGTTGACCTCTTCAGCCACGGCGCTTTGTTGCTCGGCGGCGCTGGCGATTTGCAGGTTCATATCGCTGATCACCGTCACTGCATCGCTGATCTTGCCCAGCGCTTGCACGGCTTGATGGATCTGCCCGGCGTTGCTCTGGGCCTGGTGTTGGCTGGAATGCATGGTCGCCACCACGCCGCGGGTACCGCTTTGGATACGTTCGATCACCAGGCGAATTTCTTCCACCGAATCCTGGGTGCGTTTGGCCAGGTTGCGCACTTCGTCGGCCACCACCGCAAACCCACGCCCGCTTTCCCCGGCGCGCGCTGCTTCGATGGCGGCGTTGAGCGCCAACAGGTTGGTCTGCTCGGCAATGCTGCGGATCACTTCCAGCACCGAGCCAATCTGCTCGCTGTTCACCGCCAGGGCTTCAACTTCGCCCACGGCTTTGCTGACTTCCTCGGCAAGGGTAGTGATGTCGCGGGTGCTCTGTTCAATGATCGCCATGCCGTCACGTGCCGACTGGTCCGCACCGCGTGCTGCGCTGGCGGCATTGGAGGCGCTGTTGGCGACGTCGTGGGCGGTGGCGCTCATTTCGTTGGAAGCGGTGGCGACCTGGTCGATTTCGCGGAACTGCACCTGCATGCCTTCACTGGTCTGGCGCGCGATGGCCGAAGACTGATCCGCCGTGCCACGTGCCTCGGTGATGCTTTGCTTGATCTGCGCGATGGTCGGTTGCAGCTTGTCGAGGAAACGGTTGAACCAGTTGGCGAGCTCGCCCAGTTCGTCTTTCTTCGAGTAGGTCAGGCGCTGGGTGAGGTCGCCTTCGCCGCTGGCGATATTCTTCAGCATTGCCGCCACGGTATTGATCGGGCGGGTCACGCCGGTGGCGGTCAGCCAGATCAGCAATAAGCCCAGCAAGGCAGCGGTGGCGCCGACCAGCAAGGCCTTGAGCATGCCGGCCGCCTGGGCTTTGTCGAGTACGCCTTGCAGTTTCAAGGTGTCGGCCAGCATCACGTTTTTCGGCAGTTTGATCACGATGCCCCAGGACTTGGCGTCGGCAATCGGCTTGACCGGGTACACGGCGCGGATCGTGTCGTCTTGCTCGCGGATCGTGCGCGTGTCGTTGGCCAACAGTTGCACGATCTCCTTGCCCTCGGCGCCCAGGGTGTCGATCAGGTTTTTACCCACGCGCGCGGGCTCACCGCTGTAGGCCGCGATCAGCCCGGTGCTGGACAGAATCTCCAAGTGCGCCGCACCGTCGAACAGTTCTTTTTGTGCCGCGTCCGTCACCGCTTGCAAGGTATTCAGGGCCAGGTCGATACCGACCACGCCAATGACCTTGCCGTCGACGATCAATGGCAGCGAGATCGTGGTCATCAGCACCTGCTTGCCGGCCACTTCGTCGGAATACGGGTCCAGCAGGCAAACGTTGCGCGTGTCCCGTGGGCAGGTGTACCAAATGTTGTAGGGCGTACCGCTGAGGTTGAGCGTGGTCTTGGTCAGGTCTTCCTCGACCATCACCGTGTTCAGGCCTTCACCGGCGGCGCGGCTCCAGTAGCTGGAGAAGCGACCTTTTTCGTTGGAGACGCGGGCTTTGTCGTCGACAAACTCGCTGTCCCTGCCATCCAGGCCATTGGGTTCGAACGACAGCCAGATGCCCAGCACCTTGCTGTTGCGCTCGAACGCGGTCTTGAGGCTCTGGTTGAGTTCTTCACGCAGTGCGCCCGCTTCCAGCCCGCGTTTGGCGGCTGTGGTGCGCAGGCCTTTGATCTGGTCGGCCAATGCTGTGATCACGACCAGGTTTTCACCAAAGGTTTTCTGCAGCTGTACGGCCTGTTCGCCGGCCTTGGCCTGCAACAGGTTCTGCACACTGGTGGTAAGCATGCGCGAGCTGGATTCGCTGACCATGCGGTTGTTCTGGTCGGCCTCGTAGAGGTTGATGCCGACGATCAGCGCGATCACCCCAACCAGGCAGAGGCCCGACAGCAGCACGATTTTCAAGCGGATAGAGAGGGTGTCGAACATAGGTTCACTCGCGATTGGACTTGTTGACCTGCAAGCAGGGCGAGCCAAGTCCATTCGGCGCTTATGTCCGGAACATCGGCGTAACTAGATGTTTCATGAGGGGCAGGCGATGAGCGGTAGGTAAAAGACTACACGCCTCGCTATACGGGCGTTGCGAGCCGTTCCGGGCGTGACCAGATCCACAGGTTGCCCAGGCTCATCCCGGCAATCGCCAGGTAGATCGGCCAGCCGTGATCGAGCATCACCAGCATCAAGCCGGCGCACAGCAGCATGCTCACGGTGGCGCTGATTTTTGCACGGCGCGCGATGATCTTGCCGTTGCGCCAATTGAACAGGATCGGGCCGAACAGTCTGTGGTTTTCCAGCCAGGCACTCAGGCGCGGCGAGCTTTTGGTCGCGGCCCAGGCGGCGAGCAGGATGAATTCAGTGGTGGGCAAACCCGGTATCACAATCGCCACCAACCCAATGCCCAGGCTGACGTAGGCCAGCAGGCCGAAGAGGAGCTGGGCGATTTTTGAGGTGGATTGGGTTTTGCCGGGCATGCTGACGCTTATCTGCTGGGAGGGTTTACACATTATCCGAACTGAAATGCGCTCAACTGTGGGAGCTGGCTTGCCTGCGATAGCGGTGGGCCAGGCACCTATGTATAGACAGGCAGTCCGCCATCGCAGGCAAGCCAGCTCCCACATTGAGCCGGTGTTTATCGGAACATTTACGCCAATTCAGGCGCGCTAGCGTACGCCTGTTCCAGCAGCACGGTGAAGCGCACAAACGCGTCGATTGCACCTTTTTCTACCGCCGCTTCTTCTTCGGCGCTGAACTCAAGGCCGTCGAGGGTGCGGGTAAAGCGCTTCCAGCCTTCAGCACGGCCACCGGCCGGCTCGCCGAGGTGGCGGGCGCCGAAGGTTTCGCTCAGGCCCAGGCCCACGGCGCGCTTGATCAGGAAGGCAGCGCCCAGTTTGGAGCCTTCCGACACGAACAGCCAGCCCAGGGCTTCGGCCTTGCTCGGGTTTTTCACGGCGCCGGCAACCGGTGCAGGCACTTCGGTGTCCAGGTCGCCCAGGTCCAGCTTGGCGGCTTCGGCGCGGCAGCGCTCGGCCAGGTCCGGGACGATCTTGATCAACTCAGGGTCGTTGTACAGCGCCACCAGTTCCGACTGGAACAGGTATTGCGCGACCACGAAGCGGGCGAAGTTGGCTTGGGTTTCGAACGGGGCGTGGGCTTTGACCAGCGCATCGAGCTTGGTATGTGGCGCGTTGGTGATTTGGTTCAGGCGCTGGGAGCGCAGGCTTGGGCGTTCTGCGGTAGGAGAAGCGGTCATCGAAAAAGTCCTTGAGAAGAGTAGCGCCTGGGTGCCCTAAAGAGAGCTGTTATCAACTAGACGAACAAGAAGACGCGGCACAGTAAAAAATCCTCACCTCGCCGCTGAAATTCCGGCGAGGTGAGGAGGGCGGCATTTGGGGCAAGCGCGATCAGATGTCCCAGATCAGGTTGATCGCAAAGTTGCGGCCCGGCTGGGTCAGGCGGTCGAGGTTGGCCGGCGCGGTCACACCCGCTTCGCCGACGCCGTCGTAGCTGCGCACGTCATCCCAGTTCCAGTACTTCTTGTCGGTGAGGTTGTAGAGGCCGCCGTTGATGGTCACGTCGTTGGTGACTTTGTAGTAGCCGGTCAGGTCGACGATGCCGAAGCCTGGGGTTTTGAACGGGGCGCTGGTGCTGCCATCCGGTGCGTGGAATGTGGTGCTGTCGACACGGTTCTGTTTCTTCACCAGCGTCCAGCTGACCAGCGCGCCATATTGCTCTTGCTCGTAGCCCAGGCCGAACACGCCTTTAAGCGGGTTGACGCTGTTGAGCGGCTCGCCGTTGTCGTCGTTGCGGCCATAGGTGTAGCCGACCGAACCCTGGGTGTAGAGGCCTTGTGGTGCGCCGAAGGCGTCGAGGTTCAGGCGGCCCTTGGCTTCAATCCCCTTGATGGTGGCGTGCTTGATGTTGTTGGCTTCGAAGGTTTGGATATCGCCGCCGGCGACCGAGGCGTCTTCGTCGATAAAGTCACGGTACTTGTTGTAGAACACCGCGATGTCGAAGGAGCCTTCGTCGAAATTGCCGCGAATCCCGGTTTCGATGCCTTTGCTGGTTTCCGGCTTGAGGTTCGGGTTTGGCTCGACGGTGTAGCCCAGGTTGAGGTTTTCAAAGCGACCATACAGCGCCTTGGCCGACGGGGTGCGGAAGCCCTCGGCGTATTGACCGAACCAGGTGTATTGGTCGGTCAGGGCATAGGTCAGGCCGAACTTGGGCGTCACACGGTGCCAGGTTTTTTCCTTGTCGCTGACCGGGTAGGCGCCGGTCGGGTTTACGGTGTTGAGAAACTCCTGGGTCAGCTTTGGCTTGAGCTGGGTGTAGTCGTAGCGCACGGCGGGCAGGAAGGTCCATTTGTTCCAGGTGATCTGGTCCTGGGCGAACAGCGAGTAGGTGTTGATGGTCGGGTCCGGGAAGTCGCTGGATTTTTTCACGCTGTCGCTGGCCGAAGGGCTGGGCGCGCCGATAGCCGTGCAACCCCCGCCGACCGCCAGGCACGTCGCGGCACCTTCCCGGGAGCCGGTGACTTTCTGCTGCTTGAGTGTGGTGCCATAGGTCACTTGGTGATCGGTTTCACCGAGGCTGAAGGCTTTGTCCAGTTGGGCGTCGAAGACCCACTGTTTTTCTTCGTACAGGG
Organism: Pseudomonas sp. MONT-RG-20F-20-E-7-02; assembly: GCF_022662395.1. Taxonomy (NCBI): domain Bacteria; kingdom Pseudomonadati; phylum Pseudomonadota; class Gammaproteobacteria; order Pseudomonadales; family Pseudomonadaceae; genus Pseudomonas; species Pseudomonas sp. MONT-RG-20F-20-E-7-02. The sequence continues at coordinate 215,082 of NZ_JAKNQN010000006.1, read as the reverse complement.
TTTCGCGAGTACGCAATACGCGACGCGACGGTTGGTAGATCTCGGCAGTCGTCTGGTCGGTCTTGGCGATCTGGTAATTGAGGCTGGTTTTGATCTGATCGGCAATCGGCGAATCGAGCGCGAAGCGGTTTTCGATACCGAAGCGCTCACGGGTGATGGTGTCGTTACCCGAACGGCCGCGATAGAAGTTGAAGCCTCGACCACCAACGAACGGCCCGCCCACGGCGTTTTTCAGGTCGACGTCGCGATCATCCTTGAACTTCTCGTAGGTCAGGCCCAGGCGGTTGTCATCGCCATAATTCCAGCCCAGCTTGGCGAGAATATTGGTGGTGCGCGCGTCTTCCGGGTTGGCGCCGGTGCGGGCCAGGCCGGTGGCGTTGTTGCCGTCGTAGGACTCCATTTCGTGGCCATTGCGCTGGCTCAGGTGCAGCAAACCGTCGAAGTCCTGCACGCGGCCGGCGACGGTGCTGGAGGTCAGCCAGCTGTCGTCAGCAGAGCTGTAGCCGGTTTTCAGGCGGGCGCCGACATCCTGGCCGGGCTTGATGATGTCGTCCGGGTCGAGGGTGAAATAACTCACCGCGCCGCCAATCGCGCTGCTGCCGTACAAGGCCGAGGCGGGGCCACGCAGGATTTCCACGCGCTTGACGATTTCCGGGTCGACGTAGTTGCGGCGGGTCTTGGCGTAGGGGCCGTTGAAGAAGTTATCCGGCACTTCGACGCCGTCCACCTGCGTGAGGATGCGGTCGCCGTCGATGCCGCGAATGTTGTAGCCCGCGTTGCTGGCGCGGGTGCCGGCGCCGCCGACCGATACGTTGGGCTCGTAGCGCACCAGTTCACGGATGGTGTTGACGTTCTGGCGGTCCAGTTCCTGGCGATCATGCACGGTGACGGTGCTCGGCACGCTGTCGACGGCCTGCTCGTTGCGCGTGGCGCTGATGGTCACCTGTTGCAGGTTGAGCACGCTGCCTGCGGCGCGTTTTTCCAGCACGATGTTGTTATTGCCCAGTTTGCGGTAGCTCAGGTTGGTCCCCACCAACAGCCGGTCCAGGGCTTTTTCCGGCGACAGCGGGCCGCGCACGCCAGGGGATGACACACCCTGGCCCAGCTCTGCCGGCAGGCCGACTTGCCAGCCGGTCACGCGGGTAAAGGCGTTGAGTGCCGAGACCAGTGGCTGCTGCTCGATGCTGAAGTTGTAGTTGCCGTGGCTGCGGGCGACCGGCTCGGCGGCCGTGGCGGCCATCGCCGGCGCGCTGGCCAGCAGGATGGCGGCGGTCAGCAGGGACAGGACGGGCGAAGAAGACCGGCGGTTGAAACGAGAGGACATCGAGAGCGCTCCGGAGGTACGAATCTTATAGTTGCGAACCGAATCAAATAGGAATCAGTTGCATTGGCTATAACGAGACGTATCGCCGGTTAGCATCGAGTAAAAATAATTCTCATTTAGTTCAAGATGACCAGCGCCGGGTATTCCGAAAGCTTGGCCGAGGTGATGTGTGCCAGTGAGCGCACTACGTCCAGCGGCTGGTCGAGGCGGTAGTTGCCGGTGACGGCCACGCTGGCCAGTTTGTCGTTGGTGTTGACGATCCAGCCGGGGTAATAGCGGCGCAGCTCGGCCAGCACTTCGCTCATCGGGCAGTTTTCAAACACCAGGCGGCCCTGGACCCAGGCCAGATCCTTGCTCACATCCAGCTTGGCGGGTTGTCCGAAGCCCTTGGGGCCGATGCGGATACTCTCGCCAGCGCGCAGGCGCACACGGGCATCGTCGAAGGTGTTGCTCAGGTCGACATCACCACGCTGCACCTGCACTTGCGCTTCACCGTTGAGGTAACGCACGGCGAAGTCGGTGTCACGCACGCTGGCACGCACGGGGCCGGCGTCGATCTCCAGCGGCAGGCCACGGTTGGGGGCTATCTCGAAAAACGCCTCGCCCTGATACAGGCGGGCGACGCGCTGGTGGTCCTTGATGCTGCTGGAAAACGCCGAGTTGGTGTTCAGCAGCACTTTGGAGCCATCGTCCAATTGCAGGCGCTGGCGTTCGCCGACCACGGTGAGGTGGTCGGCTTGCAGGCGCACGGGCAGGTTGCTGAAGCTGAACAGGCCGATCAGCAGCACGGCGGCGGTGGCCAATGGTTTCCAGTGCGGCTTGACCCGGCGCCAGGCGCTCGGTTTGCGCGGCGCAGCCAGGGCCACAGCGGCACTGTGCACGGGCGCGCCACCCCAGGCGGCCTGGGCTTTGTTGAAGGCGTGGGCATGCGTCGGGTCAGCGGCCAGCCAGGCGTCGAACTCCGCCTGCTGCCCGGGTTGCGGGCACTGCAAGGCGATCAGCCAGTCGAGGGCTTGGTCCATGGCCGTGTCTTGCAACACCTCATGAGCCAGCTCATGGGCGCGCAGTTTATTCGGGTCCGTCACGGTGTTCCTCGGGTCTTCGCCACGTTCTATTCGTCTTTTTTGCGGCCTGGATCGACACATCTGTCGGGTGAATCTTAAGGCTGATCCAGCCGCTCGGCCACACCTACACAGATGGCCATGATCAATTTCAGTTCCTTTTGCACGGTGCTCAAGGACACTTGCAACTGGTCGGCAATCTCCTGATAGCTGCAGCCATGCAGGCGGCTGAGGATGAAAATCTGCTGCTGACGGGCGCTCAACTGACCGAGGCTGACGCTCAGGTGTTCGAGCAGTTGCTCGGCCTGTGTCGCGTCTTCGGGCGTACTGATGGGGGCGGCGACGCTTTGCAGTACGTCCAGCGGGACATCTTCCTGCAGCGTGCGGGCTTGAATCCGACGCGAACGCAGGTGGTCGAGCGCCAGGTTGCGCGCCGTCTGGTAGACGAAGGGTTCGAGGTGATCAATCGGCCGCTCGCTGAGGGCCCGGGTGACGCGCAGGTAGGTTTCCTGCAACAGGTCCTCGGCGGTGCTGTGGTTATTCACCATCCGCTGCAAGGTGCGTAGCAGAATCACCCGTTGGGTGAGAAAGACTTGGTTGAAGCGAGATTGGCTCACAGTGATACCAGACCGATATGCAGTTAATGATAATGCTTATCATCAACTCAAATGGCAAGTGGCACTTTGAGATGGCACGAAGAACCCTGCTGCTCGTTCCCACGCTCAGCGTGGGAATGCATTCCTGTGACGCTCCGCGTCGCCACTTAACAGCGGGACGCGGAGCGTCGAAGCGGCATTCCCACGCAGAGCGTGGGAACGATCTCGCTGCGTTGCCTGCTTACTCGGCGTTACACAGCGCCAGGCAGTTATCCAGCATACGGTTGGAGAAGCCCCACTCGTTGTCGTACCAGGCCAGCACTTTCAGCAATTTGCCACTGACTTTGGTGTGGTTGGCATCGAAGATCGACGACAGCGGGTTATGGTTGAAGTCACTGGAAACCAGCGGCAGGGTGTTGTAGCCGAGGATTTTCGAGTGCTGGCTGGCTTCTTTGAGCAGGGCGTTGACTTGCTCGGCCGTGGCTTCTTTCTTCAGTGTCACGGTGAGGTCGACCAGCGACACGTTGATCACCGGCACGCGCACCGCCATGCCGGTCAGCTTGCCTGCCAGTTCCGGCAGCACCAGGCCGACCGCTTCAGCGGCGCCGGTCTTGCTTGGGATCATGTTCTGGGTGGCTGAGCGCGCGCGGTACGGGTCGGTGTGGTAGACGTCGGTCAGGTTCTGGTCGTTGGTGTAGGCGTGAATCGTGGTCATCAGGCCGTTTTCGATACCCAGTTCGCGATGCAGCACCTGGGCGACCGGCGCCAGGCAGTTGGTGGTGCAAGAGGCGTTGGAGATGATCTGGTGGGATTGACGCAAAATGTCATGGTTTACGCCATAGACCACCGTGGCGTCGGCGCCCTTGGCCGGGGCCGAGATGATCACCTTGCGCGCGCCGGCGGTAATATGCGCGGCAGCCTTGTCACGGTCGGTGAACAGACCGGTGCATTCGAATACCACGTCGATCTTGTGCGCAGCCCACGGCAGGTCGGCCGGGTTGCGGATGGCGCTTACGGCGATCCGGTCACCATTGACGGTCAGGCTTTCCTGATCGTGGGCAACCTCTGCTTCGAAAGTACCGTGTACGGTGTCGTATTTGAGCAGGTGGGCATTGATCGAACTGTCGCCCAGATCATTGATGGCGACGATCTGCAAATCCTGGCGGTAGCCTTGGGTATACAGTGCGCGCAGGACATTACGGCCGATACGGCCAAAACCATTGATTGCGATACGAAGAGTCATTGGAAAGTGCCTGTCGTCGATTTGTTGTAAGAATTACAAGATTATTCGCATAAAAATAGAAAACAAGCCTTTTTAGTGGCAATATTTTGTTCAATCTACAACGAGTGACCTGAATCAACTGGTCCGATGATCCAAACGACACCCTGCCATCCCATGCGCTGCGGGCGTTTGATCAGCATAGACACTCAGGTCGCCACATCCGTTAGCCTGGAGTTCTACACATGCATCCCCGCGTTATTGAGGTCACCGAACGGCTTATCGCCCGCAGTCGTGCAACCCGCGAGGCTTACCTTGCGCTCATTCGCGGCGCCGCCAGCGACGGCCCGATGCGCGGTAAGCTGCAATGCGCCAACTTCGCCCACGGCGTAGCCGGTTGTGGCACTGAAGATAAAAATAGCCTGCGCATGATGAATGCCGCCAACGTGGCAATTGTTTCGTCATATAACGACATGCTCTCGGCGCACCAGCCGTACGAACATTTCCCAGAACAGATCAAAAAAGCCCTGCGTGAAGTCGGCTCGGTCGGCCAGTTCGCCGGCGGTACGCCCGCCATGTGCGACGGCGTGACCCAAGGCGAGCCCGGCATGGAGCTGAGCCTGCTCAGCCGTGAAGTCATCGCGATGTCCACGGCGGTAGCGCTGTCCCACAACATGTTCGACGCGGCGCTGATGCTGGGCATCTGCGACAAGATCGTCCCTGGCCTGATGATGGGCGCGCTGCGCTACGGCCACCTGCCGATGATCTTCGTACCGGGCGGCCCGATGCCCTCGGGCATCTCCAACAAGCAGAAGGCCGACGTGCGCCAGCGTTACGCCGAAGGCAAGGCCACTCGCGAAGAGCTGCTGGAATCGGAGATGAAGTCCTACCACAGCCCCGGCACCTGCACCTTCTACGGCACCGCCAATACCAACCAGCTGTTGATGGAAGTGATGGGCCTGCACTTGCCGGGCGCCTCGTTCGTCAACCCGTACACGCCGCTGCGTGACGCGCTGACCCGCGAGGCCGCGCACCAGGTCACACGCCTGACCAAGGCCAACGGCAACTTCACGCCGATCGGCGAGATCGTCGACGAAAAATCCATCGTCAACTCCATCGTCGCGCTCAACGCCACCGGCGGTTCCACCAACCACACCCTGCACATGCCGGCCATCGCCATGTCGGCGGGCATCATCCTGACCTGGCAGGACATGGCCGACCTCTCCGAGGTGGTGCCGACCCTGTCCCACGTGTACCCGAACGGCAAAGCCGACATCAACCACTTCCAGGCCGCGGGCGGCATGTCGTTCCTGATTCGCGAACTGCTCGAAGCAGGGCTGCTCCACAACGACGTCAACACCGTGGCCGGTCACGGCCTGAGCCGCTACACCCAGGAACCCTTCCTGGTCGACGGTGAACTGGTCTGGCGTGAAGGCCCGATCGAAAGCCTCGATGAAACCATCCTGCGCCCGGTGGCCCGCGCGTTCTCGCCGGAAGGTGGTTTGCGTGTGATGGAAGGCAACCTCGGCCGTGGCGTGATGAAAGTCTCAGCCGTGGCCCTGGAACACCAGATTGTCGAAGCACCGGCCGTAGTGTTCCAGGATCAACAGGACCTGGCGGATGCGTTCAAGGCCGGCGAGTTGGAAAAAGACTTTGTCGCCGTGATGCGCTTCCAGGGCCCGCGCTCCAATGGCATGCCGGAACTGCACAAAATGACGCCGTTCCTCGGTGTGTTGCAGGACCGTGGCTTTAAAGTGGCGTTGGTGACAGACGGGCGTATGTCCGGCGCGTCGGGTAAGATTCCCGCCGCGATCCACGTCAACCCCGAAGCTCAGAGCGGCGGGCCGCTGGCGCGGGTCAAAGATGGCGATATCATTCGCGTCGATGGCGTCAAAGGCACCTTGGAGCTTAAGGTGGACGCCGAAGAATTTGCAGCGCGCACGCCTGCCACGGGCCTGTTGGGCAATAACGTGGGGGCCGGTCGCGAGCTGTTTGCATTTATGCGCTTGGCCGCAAGCTCCGCAGAGCAGGGCGCCAGCGCCTTTACCTCTGCCTTGGAGACGCTTAAGTGAAGCTTGCGCTGGTCGGTGATATTGGCGGTACAAACGCCCGTTTTGCGTTGTGGCGGGATCAGGCGCCGCACTCGATTCGCGTGCATGCCACGGCGGATCACACCAGCCCTGAGGAGGCCATCAAGGTCTACCTCAAGGAAGAAGGCCTGGAAATCGGCGACATCGGCGCGGTGTGCCTGTCGGTCGCCGGGCCGGTAAGTGGCGATGAATTTAAATTCACCAACAATCACTGGCGCCTGAGCAAAACTGCATTCTGCAAAACCCTGCAAGTGGATGAGCTGCTGCTGGTCAACGACTTCACCGCCATGGCCCTGGGCATGACGCGCCTCAAGCCCGACGAATTCCGCGTGGTCTGCGAAGGCACCCCGGAGCCGTGGCGCCCAGCCGTGGTAATCGGCCCTGGCACCGGCCTGGGCGTCGGCACCTTGCTGGACCTGGGCGAAGGCCGTTACGCGGCGCTGCCGGGCGAGGGCGGGCATGTCGACCTGCCGCTGAGCAGCCCGCGTGAAACCCAGCTGTGGCAGCACATCTACACTGAAATCGGCCATGTCAGTGCCGAAACCGCGTTAAGCGGTGGCGGCCTGCCCCGTGTATACCGCGCCATTTGCGCGGTCGACGGCCATACCCCGGTGCTGGACACGCCCGAAGCCATTACGGCGGCGGGATTGGCCGGCGACCCGGTGGCAATGGAAGTCTTGAACCAGTTCAGCATCTGGCTGGGCCGTGTGGCGGGTAACAACGTACTGACCACCGGTGGGCGCGGTGGGGTGTATATCGTGGGTGGGGTGATTCCACGGTTTGCCGACTTCTTTATCAACAGCGATTTTGCCAAGAGTTTTAGCGACAAAGGCTGCATGAGCGACTACTTCAAAGGCATTCCGGTGTGGTTGGTGACGGCGCCGTATTCCGGGTTGACCGGGGCGGGTGTGGCGCTTGAACAGGCTTTTGCGTAGGGGCTGATGGCCTCATCGCAGGCAAGCCAGCTCCCACATTTTGAAATGCATTCCAAATGTGGGAGCTGGCTTGCTCGCGAAAGGGGCCTCAAGGGCAACAAATGACTTAAGCTTGGCCATAACAACAAGGAGGACCCCGTGAGCGTAATCAGTAAATCGATTCTCCTCGTCGACGACGACCAGGAAATCCGCGAATTGCTGCAAACCTACCTCAGTCGCGCCGGCTTCCAGGTGCGTGGCGTGTCGGATGGTGCGGGGTTCCGCCAGGCGATGAACGAGGCGCCGTGTGACTTGGTCATTCTTGATGTGATGTTGCCCGACGAAGACGGTTTCAGCCTCTGCCGCTGGATTCGCCAGCACCCGCGCCAGGCGCAGGTGCCGATCATCATGCTCACTGCCAGCTCCGACGAAACCGACCGCGTGATCGGTCTGGAGCTGGGCGCCGACGACTACATCGGCAAGCCGTTCAGCCCCCGCGAGCTGCAAGCGCGGATCAAGGCCCTGTTGCGCCGTGCCCAGTTTGGCCAGGAGCGCAGCAGCGGTGGCGATGTGTGGGTGTTCGATGAATGGCGCCTGGACATGATCAGTCATCGCCTGTTTCACATCGACGGCGAAGAGGTGATTCTCTCCGGCGCCGACTTTGCCCTGCTTAAATTGTTTCTCGACCACCCCCAACAGATTCTCGACCGCGACACCATCGGCAACGCCACCCGTGGCCGCGACCTGATGCCGCTGGACCGTATCGTCGACATGGCCGTCAGCCGCCTGCGCCAACGCCTGCGCGACACCGAAAAACCCCCTCGGCTGATCCGCACCGTGCGCGGCAGCGGTTATCAACTGGCAGCCAGCGTGGTTGCCGGCAATGCCCACTGAGCATGTAACTGAACGCCGCCGCCGCTTCCCGGTGCCGCGTTCACTGCTGGGGCGCATGCTGCTGCTGACCTTGCTCGCGGTGCTGTTCGCCCAAACACTCTCCAGCGTGATTTGGGTTTCGCAATTGCGTGCCACCCAGCTCGAAGGCCTGGTCACCAGCGCCCGCAGCCTTGCGCACTCGATGACGGCCAGCGTGAGTTATTTCCGTTCGCTGCCGGTGGCTTACCGGCCGTTAGTGCTGGACCAGCTGCGCAGCATGGGCGGCACGCGCTTTGTGGTGACCCTCAACGACCGCCCCCTGGACATGCAGATATTGCCGCAGACCCCGCGCAAGCAGGCGGTGCTGCAAGCCGTGGATGAAGTGTTGCGCCAGACCCTGGGCGGCGACGTGCATATCTCGGTGGAGTTCGTCAGTGCCGAAGACCTGCGTATTTTCAACGCCGGTTTGAAGCTCGATGAGCTGCCGCGTTCCTGGGCGCATTACGCGTTGACCCTGGAGCCGGTAAACCCGCCGGTGCTGGTGACGCAGATCCAGCTGGCGCCCGGCGAATGGCTGTACATCGCCTCGCTGCTGCCTGAACCCTACACCAGCCTTGAAGAACAAGGCCTGCCGTCGCAGCAGGTGTGGTTTATCGTGCTGACCAGTGGCTTCCTGCTGCTGTTTATCGGTCTGTTGGTGCACTGGCAGAGCCGGCCGCTCAAGCGCCTGGCGCGGGCGGCGCGGGACATGTCGCTGGGCGCGGACGTGGAGCCGGTGGCCGAAGGCGGCGGCAGTGAAGTGGTGGAAGTGGGGCGTGCGTTCAACGCCATGCGCGAACGCATCAGCCGTTACCTGACCGAGCGCAGCCAATTGTTCAGCGCCATTTCCCACGATTTGCGCACGCCGATTACGCGCCTGCGCCTGCGCGTGGAACTGCTCGAAGACGAAAACCTGCAAACCAAATTCGGCCGCGACCTGGACGAGTTGGAGTTGTTGGTCAAAGGCGCGCTGCAGTGCGTAAAAGACACCGACATCCACGAAAACATTGAGCCGGTCGACCTCAATCACGTGCTCGATTGCCTGGTGGAGCCGTACCTGGCGCCCAACGGCAACGGCCGCATCACCCAGGACGGGCGAGCCGTGGCGCCGTACGCAGGCAAGCCGCTGGCGCTCAAGCGCTGCATCGGCAACCTGATCGACAACGCCTTGAAGTATGGGCAGAACGCGCATTTGCATATCGAAGATGATGGTGTGTTGTTCATCTTGCACGTTGATGATGAAGGGCCAGGTGTTCCGGAACAGCGCCTGGAGCAAGTGTTTGAACCGCACTTTCGCCTGGCCGGCCAGCAACAGGGTTATGGCTTGGGCTTGGGCATTGCGCGCAACATTGCCCACAGCCATGGCGGCGAGGTGAGTTTGCAGAATTTGCGTGAGGGTGGTTTGCGAGTGACCTTGCAGCTCCCGCGAACCCTGGACTAAAGCACACTGAGGTTCAAATGTGGGAGCTGGCAAGCCAGCTCCCACAATGATACTTGCGGTGAGTCAGATGCTTTGGCGCAATCTGGCCAAGTCTCTTAAGGGCGGCGCCCCAAACAACCGGCTGTACTCCCGGCTGAACTGCGACGGGCTTTCATACCCGACCCGATACCCGGCCGCCGAGGCTTCCAGCCCTTCGGCAATCATCAGCCGCCGCGCTTCCTGCAAGCGCAGTTGCTTCTGGTATTGCAGCGGGCTCATGGCGGTGATCGCCTTGAAACGGTGGTGCAAGGTCGAGACGCTGAGGTTCACTTCCTTGGCCAGGTCATCAATACGCAGTGGCTGTTCATAGTTGCCGTTCAACCACTTGATCGCCTGGCTCACACGATGGCTCTGACTGTTGGCCACGGCGATTTCATACAGCCGATAACCCTGCGGCCCACGCAGCAGGCGATACAGAATCTCGCGGTTGATCAACGGCGCCAGCATCGCAATGTCTTTGGGGCTGTCCAGCAGGCGCGCCAGGCGCAGCACGGCATCCAGCAGTTGGGTGTCGATGCGGTCGACATACATGCCGCGCGATGTCGGGCGGGAGGGCACGCCCATTGGGCCGGCCTCGGCGATCAGTGCCGTCAGTTGCGCCGGGTCGATATTGATGCGCACTGACAGGTTCGGGTCTTCCGGCGTGGCGTCGATGATCCGCCCGGCCACCGGCATCGCAACCGAGAACACCAGATAGTTGAGTGGGTCGTAGGCAAAGATCTCGTCGGCCAGGCGTACTTCCTTGCTGCCGCTGGCGAGGATGCACAGCGCCGGCTCCACCAGCACCGGCATAAAGTCGCGCGGCGTGTTGTGGCGGTTGAGAAACAGCGAGGTGATCGCCGTGCCGTAGGAACCGTCTTCCCAGGTATGCCGATGCACGATACCGGCGAGTTCGGCGCGCTGTTTTTCCATCTCGGCATCGAGGGGAATGGGCTTGAGGTCCGGCGACGACATGGGGTGTCCTCTACACGCTTGTTTGGTGGGCCCAGCTTAGCGGCGGCTTTCGAAAAAGTGTTACGTCGATTCTGCACAATCCTTGCCTGATCCTGCGAGAGGTCGCGAATCAGGCAAGTACCTGGCCTGTCCTGTGCCTGAAACACTGAGCATGGGCCTGGAATAAACCCTGGGGGCCAAACGTCTTATCTACGCTTCTCGCAGGATTGTGCAATAAGCCTGCAGGAATTGACTAACCGCGCCCACACCCGCGCCGTTATCTTTGATCCTGTGGCAACACGCCCTCACAGTGCTTGCCGAGCATCACTTCTCAACGGGAGAGTCGAACATGTCCACCCCCATTCCCGCGAGCCATATGGCCTTTATCCGTGCCCGTACCGGGTGCAGCACCGAACTCGGTGCACGCTTGAGCAGTTTGATCGAACCTGGCCGTCAGGCGCAGGGTTGCCTGCAATTCTCGTTGCAGCATTCCCAGGTCGATCCCGATGTATGGCTGGTCTCGGGCTTCTGGAGCAGCGAGCAGGCGATGAGCGCCTACTTCAATTCTCCGGCGCTGATGATCTTTACCGAGCTGTTGAACGACATGGTCGTGCGCAGCATGGACTTCCAGACCTTCACCGATGCATCCGCCGCGCATGCCTACGGCGAGTACCTGCAACTGGCCGGTTAACGGTTAGAATGGCCGACTTTCCATTGGCCAGGACCTGCAACATGGCACGTAAAGAGTTTGCCCACCACGAAGCCGTTTCCGCCTTGGTGCGTGAAGAAGAAGGTGGCTACAGCGCTGCCATTGCCGTCAAGGCACTCGATGGTATGGGCGCACCCAAGTTTCACAAGATCCTTGAAGGACAGACGTTCAAGACCGCTGACGACGCCGACGATGCGGCTGCCGCGCAATTGCAGCGGTTGGTCGATGTGGACGACGAAGGGCAACTGACTTGGGCAACAGCTGCTAGCTGAACACCACCACCGATCAAATGTGGGAGCCGGGCTTGCCCGCGATAGCGGAGTGTCAGCCAGCCAATAAGTCGGCTGTTAGGCCCTCATCGCGGGCAAGCCCGGCTCCCACATGGATCTGTGGTGTTTGTTCGGCGGTATTTCAATCAGCGAGGGCGATACATCTTGAACAACGCCTCCGGTCCCAACTGGAAGTAATCCGCCGGCCCACCACCGCGCAAGATCGGCTCGGCAGCGGCGGTGTCGTAGATCCCGTCCTTGAGCAGCCATTTGGCAATGTGCACCGCGACCACCTCGCCTAACACCAGCCAGCTTGGCACCAACTCTTTGTCCGCACGCTGTAGCTGAATGATCTGCGTCACCTTGCATTCGAACGACACCGGGCTTTCGCCCACGCGCGGCACGCCGACGATTTTCGAGGCGACCGGCGTCAGGCCCGACAGCTCGAATTCATTCACCTGCGGCGAGACCGCCGCGCAGCTCTGGTTCATCTGCTCGGCCAGCGGGCGAGTGGCCAGGTTCCATACAAACTCGCCGGTCTGTTCGATGTTGTTCAGGCTGTCTTTGCGCCCGACACTGGAAAACCCAATGATCGGCGGAATGTAGTTGAACGCGTTGAAGAAGCTGTAAGGCGCCAGGTTCAGGTGGCCTTCGCGGTCATGGGAAGAAATCCAGCCAATTGGCCGTGGGCCGACGATGGCATTGAACGGATCGTGGGGCAGGCCGTGGCCGTTGGCGGGTTCGTAGAAGTGGATATCGTCAGACATGGGCCGGGGTTCCTGCAGCGGGGTTCTGGGAGGTAGCCATAGTGCAAGCCATAACGGCGAATTTCCATTGGCCGTATGGAATTTTCATTGATTGCCCACCTATTTTTCACGGCCCTGCGTTCAGTCTGCGCCCCAGGTCGACACCCCTATAAGTCGGCCCAATGAAAGACTGAGCTTCGGAGCCTTCTGCACCATGAACAAACTTCCTCAGATCACCCTGGCGTTCTGGGTCATGAAAATCTGCGCAACCACCCTGGGCGAAACGGCCGGGGATTTGCTGTCGATGACCTTGAACGTCGGCTACGCCATCAGCTCGATGATCCTGATCAGCGTGTTTTTCGTCACCCTGGTGACGCAACTCTGGTCGAAAACCTACAACCCGGTGCTGTATTGGCTGGTGATCCTGTCCACCAGCACGGCCGGCACCACCATGTCTGACTTCATGGACCGCACGCTCGGCCTGGGATATGCCGCGGGGTCGATGATCCTGATCGTGATCCTGATGATCATCTTTGCGCTGTGGCGTTTGAGCGGCGACTCGCTGAACGTGAACAAGGTCCAGACGTTTCGCGGTGAGCTGTTTTACTGGATGGCGATTCTGTTCTCCAACACCTTGGGCACCGCGCTGGGCGACTTCCTGGCGGACGACTCGGGGCTCGGCTTTGCCGGGGGCGCCTTGCTGATCGGCGCGGCCATTGCGGCAGTGGTGGCACTCAAATACTTCACCCAACTGTCGTCGGTGCTGTTGTTCTGGGTGGCATTTGTGCTGACCCGGCCGTTCGGCGCGACCCTGGGCGACTTCCTTACCAAGCCCCACGAAAAGGGCGGGCTGGATTTCGGCACCATCGGTTCATCGGCGGTGTTGGCGGCAGTGCTGGTGGTGATGATTGCGGGGGCGTCGTATGCGCAGCGCCGGTATGGTCGTCAGCAGTCTGTAGAGCTGACCTGACGCTTTTTTGGAAACGCTAAAGAACTAAATGTGGGAGCGGGCTTGCTCGCGAATGCGGTCTATCAGTCACTGATGTATCGACTGACACTGCGCTTTCGCGAGCAAGCCCGCTCCCACATTTTTACCGCGTTAAACCTTTAGTCCGTGGTGATACGAGAGTGCTTGCGGGTGTCCTTCATGGTCACGTAGACCACCAGCGACACGGCAATACACGCCGTCACATACCAGTAGTAACCGGTTTCCATACCAATGCTCTTGAACCACAGCGCGATGTATTCAGCGGTGCCGCCGAAGATCGACACGGTCAGCGCATACGGCAGGCCCACGCCGAGGGCGCGAATTTCGGTCGGGAACAGTTCAGCTTTCACCACTGCGTTGATCGAGGTGTAGCCGCTGACGATGATCAGCGCCGCCATGATCAGGAAGAACGCGCCCCACCAGCTTTGGATGGTGTGCAGGGTGGTGAGGATCGGCACGGTGAACAGCGTGCCGAGGATGCCGAAGGCGATCAGGATCGGGCGCCGGCCGACTTTATCGGACAGCCCGCCGACCAAGGGTTGCAGGCACATGAACAGAAACAGCGTGGCGGCCGAAATGGTGGTGGAGTCGGAGATGCTCATGCCGACGGTGTTCACCAGGTATTTCTGCATGTAGGTGGTGTAGGTGTAGAACGCCAGGGTGCCGCCCATGGTCAGGCCGACCACGGTCAACACTTCCTTGGGGTGGCGCATCAAGGTGCGCATGGCGCTTTCCTTGGCTTTTTCCTTTTTGGTGAACGACTCGGTTTCTTCCATGCCGCGACGCAGAAACAGCGCGACCACTGCGCACAAGGCGCCGATGGCGAACGGGATGCGCCAGCCCCAGGCATACAACTGCTCGGTGGTCAGCACTTGCTGCAGCACGATCAGTACCGCCAGGGCGATGAGCTGGCCGGAGATCAGGGTTACGTATTGGAAGCTGGAGAAGAAACCGCGACGTTCCTTGGTCGCCATCTCACTCAGGTAGGTCGCCGAGGTGCCGTACTCGCCACCCACCGACAGGCCTTGCAGCAAACGCGCGAACACCAGCAGGATCGGCGCGCCGATGCCGATGGTGTCGTAACCCGGGGTCAGCGCGATCAGTAGCGAGCCGAAGCACATCAGCAAGACCGAGGCCATCAGCGCGGCCTTGCGGCCCTTGTAGTCGGCGTAGAGGCCCATCAGCCAGCCACCGATCGGGCGCATGATAAAGCCCACGGCGAAGATCGCGGCGGTGTTCATCAACTGGGCGGTGGAGGAGCCGGCGGGGAAGAAGGCTTTGGCGAAGTACAGCGAGAAGGCGGCGTAGACGTACCAGTCATACCACTCGACCATGTTGCCGACGGAGCCGCTGAAGATCGATTTGATCCGGCTGGACGTCGTGCGTTCTTTGGCCGGCACAGCCGCCGACCCCAAAGGCAAGGTGTTGGAGTTATCCATTGAAGGATCCTTCATCTAATTGTTTTTGTGGAGCGGCGCGAACGCTGCCTGGTTCGGCTATAGCAGAAGCTGTGCCAGGTAGATGAAGGCCCGGTTTAGAAGGGTTTCAGAATATTTTTGAGCGGAAAGTTGCTGATGGTTTGAGGGGGATGAGCGGAAATCCGCTTATGGCGGCGGCCCTCATCGCAGGCAAGCCAGCTCCCACATTTGAATGTGTTCACAAATCAAGATGTGGGAGCTGGCTTGCCTGCGATGGCGCCTGTGAAAACAACACAGAAAATGGCCTACAGGAAGGTATCCCGCACCAACCCATGCCGCTGCATCTTTTCATTAAAGGTGCGACGCGGCAGTTGCAACTCCGCCAGCACCGCCTTGATATCACCTTTGTGCCGAACCAGCGCCGCTTTCAGGCAATGCGCTTCAAATGCCTCCTGCTGCGCCGCCAGCGATTGCCCGGCCTCGATACCTTCCGGCTCAGGTTCACCCAGGCCCAGCACTTGGCGTTCGGCGACGTTGGCCAGTTCGCGCACATTGCCCGGCCAATCATGGCTGAGCAACCGCCCCAGCTGCGCACCGCTCAAGGGTTCGGCGCTGCGGCCCAGACGCTCGGCGGCGCTGTGGGCAAAGTGGTCGAACAGCAGCGGAATATCTTCGCGGCGCTCGCGCAGCGGTGGCAGGCGCAGTTGCGCGACGTTCAGGCGGTAGGCCAGGTCTTCGCGAAAACGCCCGGCGCGCGCCTCTTCTAGAAGGTCCGGCTTGGTCGCGGCGATAATGCGTAAATCCACGTGAATACTTTGGTTGGAACCCAGTCGCTCCAGCTTCTGCTCCTGCAACACGCGCAGCAGCTTTACCTGCTGGGCCAGCGGCATGCTTTCGATTTCATCCAGGAACAGCGTGCCGCCGTGGGCGTATTCCAACTTGCCGATGCGCTTGCCCTGGGCGCCGGTGAACGCGCCACTTTCGTGGCCAAACAATTCGGCTTCAAACAGCTGCTCGGGGATGGCGGCGCAGTTGAGCGCTACAAACGGCTTTTTCGCGCGCGGGCCGAAATCATGCAGGCAGCGCGCGACCAATTCCTTGCCGCTGCCAGTCTCGCCACGGATCAACACATTGACCGGCAAGCTCGCCAGGTCCAGCACCTGGCGGCGCAAATTCTGCAAGCTGCGGGACACGCCGAGCAGGCTCGACTCCAGCTGCGCTCGATGGTCGGCCTGTTGATGCAGGCGACGGTTCTCCAGGATCAGCCCGCGTTTGTCCAACGCGCGGCGCAGGCTATTGAGCAAGGCGTCCGGGCTGAAGGGTTTTTCCAGAAAATCGTAGGCACCGTCGCGCATGGCTTCCACCGCCATCGGCACATCGCCGTGGCCGGTGAGCAATATCACCGGCAGGTCGGCATCGCGGCGCCGTACTTCGGCCAACAACTCCAGGCCGCTGAGGCCGGGCATGCGCACGTCGCTCAAGATCACGCCGGGGAAATCCTTGGGCAGTTGCGCCAAACATTCCTCGGCGCGGCTGAACAGCTGCACGGCAAACCCCGACAGGCTCAACCATTGTTCGACAGCCGTGCGAATACTGGCTTCGTCATCGACCACAATCACTGCATTCAACATAGGTCGGGTTTCTCCAGCGCAATGGGCAAGGTCAGGGTAAACACGGCGCCGTCGCCACGGTTGCCGGCGAGCAGGCGCCCGCCCAATTCATGCACGATAGCGTAGGACACCGCCAGCCCAAGGCCGAGGCCGTCGCCCACGGGTTTGGTGGTAAAGAACGGGTCGAACACACTGTTCAAGTGTTCTTCGGCAATCCCGCCGCCGCTGTCGCTGACGGTCAGCCGCCACAATTGTTGGTCGGCGTGCAGGCGGATTTCCAGGCGTTTGCGCGGCTTGTCGGCCATCGCGTCGAGGGCGTTGCGCAGCAGGTTGATCAGCACCTGTTCCAGGCGGATCGCGTCGCCGCGTACCCAGGCGGGGCGCGTCAGGTCCAGCACCACGCCGATGGCTTCGTCGCGCAGGCGTGCATCGAGCAAGTGCAGGGATTGGTCGACCACGGTGGCCAAATCCAGCTTTTCACGCAGGCCGCTCGGGCTTTTGCGCGCGAAGGTCTTGAGGTGGCCGGTGAGTGCCGCCATGCGTGTGAGCATATCGTCCAGCGGCGTCAGTGCCTGATAGGCATCGTCCACGCGGCCATGGTCCAGCAGCAGGCGCAAGGTCGCCAACTGCATGCGTTGCGCGGTCAGCGGTTGATTGATTTCGTGGGCGAGGGCGGCGGACATCTGGCCCAATGCAGCCAACTTGGCCGATTGCACCAGACCATCCTGGGCCGTGCGCAGCGCCTGGGTGCGTTCCTCGACCAACTGCTCCAGCTCTTCGCGGCTGCGTTGGCGCAGGCGGGCCAGGCGCCAGCGCTGGGTCAGGAACAGCACCAGAAACACCAGGGCCAACCACGACCCGGCGGCGGCGAGGCCGGCGTTGCGTTGGTCTTCAAAGGCAAATTGGGGTTTGCGCAGCAGGTGCAGCGTCCAGCCTTCGGCCTTCAGCGGCAGCGATTCCCAGATGTAATTGGCATTGCCGTCGGGGCCATTGACGCGCATCAGGTGGCTGTTTTCGTCGAAGCGCTGCAGGGTGCTGGTTTCCAACGGCTGCAGTTGTTTTTTGTCGTACTGGCGGGTGGCCTTGAGCTCGGCGAGGTCACTGGCCGACAGCGGTCGCAGGTTGCGGTAACGCCAGCCTGGTTGATTGGCGATAAACACAATGCCGCGCGCGTCGCTGACCAGCAGCAGGTCATTGCCCTGGGCCCATTCGCGTTCGAGTTCAGGGAATTCCAGCTTCACGACCATGGCGCCGAGGAACTGGTCGTGCTCGTCGACCACTGCGCTGGAGAGGAAGTAACCTGGAATCCCGGTGGTTACGCCGACGGCATAAAAACGCCCGGTGCCCTGGCTCAAGGTCTGGCTGAAATAAGGGCGAAACGCATAGTTGTGTCCGACATAACTGCTCGGCAGGTTCCAGTTGCTGGCGGCCACGGCCAGGCCGGTGCTGTCCATCAGTTCGAGCGTGGAAGACTGTGCGGCGCCGTTGATGCGCTCCAACTTGCGGTTAAGCACGTCCTGAGTCGTGGCATCCACCGGTTTTTTCAACGCGCTGATCATCTCCGAATCCAGCGCCAACACGGCGGGCAGGGCGCGGTAGCGTTCGATCAGCGTGTGCAGGGAGTTGCCATAGAGCGTGAGCTGTTGATTGGCGCGAGCGGCGTCATCGACCAGGGCCTGGCGTTCGGCATGGCGAGTGGCCAAGGCCGCGGCCAGCACCGCACCAGCGATGATCAGCAGGGAGTAGAAGGTCAGGCGCAACGGGCGTGGGATCGCGATCATACGGTGATGAACAGGCACGGTAAGGGGCGAGCACCATAGCATGAGCGGCCTGGAACTTGTGGCGAGCACGCTTGTGTGGGAGCTGGCTCGCCTGCAATGGCATCAGCCCGGTGTGCCTGATGTACCGAGGTGTCTGCATCGCAGGCAAGCCAGCTCCCACATGACCGAGTTCGCCATAAAAAAAGGCGACTGGGCCGTGGGGCCGCAGTCGCCTTTTTACTTGCAGTGAGGTGCTTACTGCACTTCTACCGCCAGGCTTTCACTGATCTTTTTCTGCCAGATGGCAGGACCGGTGATGTGCACGGATTCGCCCTTGCTGTCGACAGCAACGGTGACCGGCATGTCTTTCACGTCGAACTCGTAGATCGCTTCCATACCCAGCTCGGCGAAGGCGACAACGCGGGACTTCTTGATGGCTTGCGCCACCAGGTAAGCGGCGCCGCCCACGGCCATCAGGTACACAGCCTTGTGGTCCTTGATCGCTTCGATCGCGGTCGGGCCACGCTCGGATTTGCCGATCATGCCCAGCAGGCCGGTTTGTTCGAGGATCTGACGGGTGAACTTGTCCATCCGCGTCGCGGTCGTCGGGCCGGCAGGGCCAACCACTTCTTCGCGCACCGGATCAACCGGGCCGACGTAGTAGATGAAGCGACCCTTGAGGTCCACCGGCAGGGTTTCACCCTTGTTCAGCATCTCGACCATGCGCTTGTGCGCAGCGTCGCGGCCGGTGAGCATCTTGCCGTTGAGCAACACGGTCTCGCCCGGCTTCCAGCTCTGCACTTCTTCCGGGGTCAAGGTGTCGAGGTTGACGCGACGGGCCGATGGGCCGGCTTCCCAGACGATTTCCGGGTAGGCGTCCAGCGGTGGCGCTTCCAGCGACGCCGGGCCGGAACCGTCGAGCACGAAGTGCGCGTGACGGGTGGCGGCGCAGTTGGGGATCATGCACACCGGCAGCGAGGCTGCGTGGGTCGGGTAGTCCATGATTTTCACGTCGAGCACGGTGGTCAGGCCACCCAGGCCCTGGGCGCCGATGCCCAGTTGGTTGACCTTCTCGAACAGCTCCAGGCGCATCTCTTCGATACGGTTCTGCGGGCCGCGCTTTTTCAGCTCGTGGATGTCGATGGATTCCATCAACACTTCCTTGGCCATGACTGCGGCCTTCTCGGCGGTGCCGCCGATGCCGATGCCGAGCATGCCCGGTGGGCACCAGCCGGCGCCCATGGTCGGAACGGTCTTGAGCACCCAGTCGACGATTGAGTCGGACGGGTTGAGCATGGCCATTTTCGACTTGTTCTCGGAACCGCCGCCCTTGGCCGCCACGTCCACTTCCACGGTATTACCCGGGACGATGGAGTAGTGGATCACGGCCGGGGTGTTGTCCTTGGTGTTTTTGCGCGCGCCGGCCGGGTCGGCGAGGATCGATGCACGCAGGACGTTTTCCGGCAGGTTGTAGGCGCGACGCACGCCCTCGTTGATCATGTCGTCCAGGCCCATGGTGGCGCCGTCCCAACGTACGTCCATGCCCACGCGCACGAACACGGTAACGATACCGGTGTCCTGGCAGATCGGGCGATGGCCGGTGGCGCACATGCGCGAGTTGATCAGGATCTGCGCGATGGAGTCACGGGCTGCTGGCGATTCTTCGCGCAGGTAGGCTTCGTGCATCGCCTGGATGAAGTCAACGGGGTGGTAGTAGGAAATGAATTGCAGGGCGTCGGCAACGCTCTGAATCAGGTCGTCTTGCTTGATCACGGTCATGAGTCGCGCTCCTCTATAAGACGGGAACATTCAATAAAGGTGGCTTCAGTGTTGCATCGGTCGGCTGAAGCCACCTTTCCAAGGCGCGTCGCCAAGAAGAGCAAGTATTGTTGGCGCGACGCTAAAAAGGCGCGGCAGTATAACCCGGCGCGGTGGCTGATACACCCGACTATGGTCAAACTCTGTAGGGCATGATTCCCTGTACGCAGCCCTTCTGATAGAGACCTTATATGCCTGAACTGCACGTCGGCGAACGCCATTGGTCGGTAGCCACCGGCAGCAACCTGCTGGACGCCCTGAATCTGGCGGGTGTGGCCGTGCCTTACAGTTGCCGGGCGGGCAGTTGCCATGCGTGCCTGGTGCGTTGCCAGGGGCAGGTCGAGGACAAGCAACCCGACGCCCTGACCCCCGCGCAGCGCCAGGACGGCTGGCGTCTGGCCTGCCAGTGCCAGGTCAGCGGGGATCTGCAGGTTGAGACGTTTGACCCGCTGCGTGACGGTTTGGCCGCCAAGGTGGTCGGCGCCGATTGGCTGACGGCGAACGTGCTGCGCCTGCGGCTGCAACCGGAGCGTGGATTGCGTTATCGGGCCGGGCAGCATCTGGTGCTGTGGGCGGGGCAGGTGGCGCGCCCCTATTCGTTGGCCAGTCTGCCCCAGGAAGATCCGTTCCTGGAGTTTCACCTCGATTGCCGTCTGCCCGGTGAGTTCAGCGATATTGCCCGGCAGTTGCAGGCAGGAGACAGCCTGCGATTGGGCGAATTGAGAGGAGGCGCGCTGCAATACGACCCCGACTGGCAATCGCGGCCACTCTGGCTGCTGGCCTCGGGCACTGGCCTTGGGCCTTTGTGGGGCGTGCTGCGTGAGGCCCTGCGTCAGGATCATCAGGGCGCCATCCGCGTGATTCACCTGGCCCATGATGCCGACGCCCACTACTTGTCCGAGCCCCTGGCGCAGCTGGCTGCGCAGCATCCCAACCTGAGCGTGGAGCTGTGGACGGCGGCGGAGTTGACCCAGGCATTGGCGCAACTACGGCTTGTTTCGCGGCAAACTCTGGCCTTACTCTGCGGGCACCCTGCCAGCGTCGAGGCGTTTTCCAAGCGCTTGTTCCTGGCGGGACTGCCGCGTAATCAACTGCTGGCCGATGTGTTCCTGCCCCGTGGTTGAGCGCTGAATTCGACAGCCGCGAGATCCGCCATGACCGACGCCATTCTTCAACAACGCGAACGCGGGCTGCTGATTCTGCAGCTCAATCGGCCCAACAAGAAAAACGCCCTGACCCGGACCATGTACACCCAATTGGCCGAAGCGTTGGAGCAGGCCGATGCGGATGCCGCTGTTCGTGCCGTGCTGATTCAAGGCAGCAGTGAGTGTTTTACCGCCGGTAATGACATCGGCGACTTTCTCGAACAGCCGCCCAGCGACCTCGACAGCCCACCGTTTCACTTTATGAAAAGCCTGCTCAACTGCCGCAAGCCGGTGATCGCCGCTGTCGCCGGCGCGGCGGTGGGCATTGGTACGACCCTGTTGCTGCATTGCGACCTGGTGTATATCAGCCGCGATGCGCGTTTGCGCATGCCGTTTGTCAACTTGGGGCTGTGCCCCGAGTTTGGCTCCAGCTTGATCCTGCCGCGTCTGCTCGGGCATGCCAAGGCGGCTGAGCTGTTGCTGCTGGGCGAAGGGTTTACCGGTGAGCAAGCGGCGGCGTGGGGCATTGCCACCGAGGCGTTGGGCAGTGGTGAGGCGGCATTGGCCAAGGCGCGGGAAGTGGCTGAACGCTTTGAAACGCTGGCGCCGGGGGCGGTGCAGGTGAGCAAGCAACTGATGAAGAGTGTTGATCGCGACCAGTTGCGGCAGGTGATTGAGGAAGAGGGGGCGTTGTTTACCCAGCGTTTGAGGTCGCCGGAGGCGATTGCGGCGTTGTCGGGTTTTATCGCCCGGCGCTGATGACGCCATCGCGGGCAAGCCCGGCTCCCACAGTCGACCGCAATCCCCTGTGGGAGCTGGCTTGCCTGCGATGAGGCCCCAAACTCAACACACCCGTCAGCTTGAAATGCAAAAAGCCCCGCCATTCACATGGCGGGGCTTTTGTTTTTCAGCCTGTCACTCAGACCATTGGGTCGCCAACGTGCAGGATCTTCATGCCGTTGGTGCCGCCGATGGTGTGGTAGCTATCGCCCTTGGTCAGGATGACCCAGTCGCCTTTCTCCACCACGCCGCGCTTGATCAGCTCGTCGATGGCAGCTTGGCTGACTTCATGCGGCGGCAACGAAGCCGGATCGAACGGTACGGTGTACACGCCACGGAACATGGCCGCGCGGGCCTGGGTTTCGCGGTGCGGGGAGAACGCGTAGATCGGCACCGAGGAACGGATACGCGACATGATCAACGGCGTGTAGCCACTTTCGGTCAAGGCGATGATCGCTTTAACGCCCGGGAAGTGGTTCGCGGTGTACATCGCAGCCAGGGCGATGCTCTGGTCGCAGCTTTCGAACTCTTTGCCAATGCGGTGGCTGGAGGTCTTGCTGGTCGGGTGCTTTTCAGCGCCGAGGCAGATACGCGCCATGGCTTGCACCGCTTCCAATGGGTACGGGCCGGCAGCACTTTCAGCCGAGAGCATCACGGCGTCGGTGTAGTCGAGCACGGCGTTGGCCACGTCAGACACTTCAGCACGGGTCGGCATTGGGTTCTGGATCATCGACTCCATCATCTGGGTCGCCACGATCACCGCTTTGTTGTGGCGGCGTGCGTGCAGGATGATCTTCTTCTGGATGCCGATCAGCTCGGCGTCACCGATTTCCACGCCCAGGTCGCCACGGGCAACCATCACAGCGTCGGAAGCCTTGATCAGGCCGTCGAGGGTTTCGTCATCGGCGACGGCTTCGGCGCGTTCGATCTTCGCTACCAGCCAGGCGGTGCCGCCAGCTTCGTCGCGCAGTTTACGCGCGTATTCCATGTCGGCAGCGTCGCGCGGGAAGGACACGGCGAGGTAGTCCACTTCCATTTCGGCGGCGAGAATGATGTCGGCCTTGTCTTTTTCAGTCAGGGCCGGCGCCGTCAGGCCACCACCGCGGCGGTTGATGCCTTTGTGGTCGGACAGCGGGCCGCCGATGATCACGGTGCAGTGCAGCTCGGTCGGGGTCGCAGTGTCGACGCGCATTACAACGCGGCCGTCGTCCAGCAGCAGTTCGTCACCGACGCCGCAGTCTTTCACCAGGTCCGGGTAGTCAATACCCACGATTTCCTGGTTGCCGTCGGTCAGCGGGTGGCTGGTGGAGAAGGTGAACTTGTCACCGATCTTCAGTTCGATCCGCTTGTTGGCGAATTTGGCGATACGGATTTTCGGGCCTTGCAGGTCACCCAGCAGTGCCACGAAACGGCCGTGCTTGGCGGCCAGGTCACGCACCAGCTTGGCGCGAGCCTTGTGCTCGTCCGGGGTGCCGTGGGAGAAGTTCAGACGGGCAACGTCCAAACCAGCCAGAATCAGCTGTTCGAGGACTTCCGGCGAGTTGCTGGCCGGGCCAAGGGTGGCGACGATTTTGGTGCGACGGACGGACATGCACAGACTCCTGAGTTCAAGCGCTGGAGAAGGCTACTATGCTCTTTCGTTGTAGTCATTGTTCGTTTGCACTACTTATCGACGATTGGCTTGTTTTTGCAGCGGTTGAATCGACGAACATCCTTGAAGATTTTCGACGAGGGGTCGATACACTGCTCAAGACAGGAGAACCCCCATGCGAATTTTGCTCGTTGCTGCCCTGGCCGTCAGTGTTGTCGGCTGTACCCGCTGGTCGATGGACCACCATTTGAACAATGCTTACCGCGCCTATGGGGTGGGTGATTGCGAGCGCGTCACCCTGGAATTGTCCCAGGTCGACCGTGAGAGCCGTACCCGTCGTTACGTACAACCGGAGGTCTCGATGTTGCGCGGACAATGCCTGGAACGGCAGAAGTTGTTCGTGGACGCCGTACAAACCTATCAATTCATCATCAGTCAGTACCCGACGAGTGAATACGCTTTTCGTGCGCGTGCGCGGCTGGACACCCTGCAGCAATTGGGCCATTACCCTGGCGCCAGCGTAGCGCAGCCACGGCCAGCGTCTTTGTAAGGATATTTGTCATGCTGTAGCTGGCCCGACGCCAGTCTTGGGCTATTCTTTGATTGTTCGTTTGTACAAGTTTCTATTCAAACGAATGCGAGGCCCGGATTCGGCAGCTGTTTTAGTGACCATAACGCTTTACGTTGTCACACCGAGATCCAGGGAGAGCGAGCCATCGGCTCGTTCCGAATCACTGGCACGGCCAAAACATGGCCATTGGATGGCGATCTCACATGGTTACCCACCGAAGGATCGAGCGGCACCAGTTACATTGCTACTTGCAGGTGTTCAATCGTCTTACCGACAAGCCTATCGGCTTTCTTGGCAATGTTTCCGAGAACGGGCTGATGTTGATCAGCCAATTGCCCATGATGGTCGATGTGGACTTCGAGTTGCGCCTGAAAGTGCCTGGGCCGGACGGCGAACTCCAGGCCATTGACCTTACCGCGACCTGCTTGTGGAGCCATGAGGACATCAATCCTCAGTATTATGACTCCGGGTTCAGCGTGATTGATGCGTGTGAAGAGTACGGGCAACTGATCACCGCCTTGTTGAATTACTTCAGTTTTGATCCCTTGCAGGCATCCGCCTAGGCACTGTGTGTTGTCGGCCCGGTTCGGTTGTGGTTGCCCGAACCTGGTCGTACACTCGCGCTCAAAATACGCCAGCTTTCTTCCAGCCCAGATAACGCGTCACCAGTGCGGCACCCAGCGCCGAAGGTGAGGTGTCCACTACGGACAACCCATGCGCGCTCAGCCGGTCGTGGAGTTCGTTACGCGTATTGAGGTAGTCCACCGTGCCGCTATAAGCCAGTGCCTCGGGCAAGGTCTGCACGGGGGCCTGGCGCAGTTGATCAAGCACCTCCTCGCGCAGGCTGGCCACCAATACACGATGCTGTCGGCTGATGCGCTTCACCGCTGTCAGCAGTGCTTCATCGTCCTCATCGCGCAGGTTGGTGACCACGATTACCAGCGCCCGGCGTTTCTGCCGAGCCAGCAGTTGGCTGGCGGCGGCCTGGTAGTCCGCGCTGCGCCGGGTGGTATCCAGGTCGTACACCGCATTAAGCAGCAGGTTCAACTGGCCGCTACCCTTGACCGGCGCCAGGTAGCGTGGCTGGTCACCGGCAAAGGTGCACAGACCCACGGCATCACCCTGGCGCAGTGCGACATAGCTGAGCAGCAGGCATGCGTTAAGCGCGTGGTCGAAGTGCGATAACTCGTCATCCTGGCTGCGCATGCGTCGGCCGCAATCAAGCATGAACACAATTTGCTGGTCGCGCTCATCCTGGTATTCGCGGGCGATGGGCGTGCGTTGGCGGGCGGTGGCCTTCCAATCTATCTGGCGCAGGCTGTCGCCTTCGCGAAATTCACGCAGTTGATGGAATTCCAGCCCTAACCCCCGGCGCTGACGTTGTTGCACACCGAGTTGGCTCAGCCAGTTATCCACACCCAGCAGCTGCGCGCCGTACAGCCGGGCGAAGTCCGGGTAGACGCGGGTTGTATCGTTAACTTCAATAAAACGTCGTGCTGACCAGAGCCCAAAGGGGCTGGGCAGGTGAATTTCACAACGGCTGAAACGGAAGTGCCCACGCCGCAGGGGGCGTAGCCGATAACCCAACTCACTGCGTTCACCGGGGCGCAGTTCGATGGACTGAGGCAGGTTTTCCATGCTCAGGCCGTCCGGGACGTGATCGAACACCTGCACCGTCAGTGGCTGCGGGTAGTTGTGGGTGAGTATCAGGCGAACGTCACCCCAGCGTCCGAGCGCCAGGCTGCCGGGCATTTGCCGTTGCACTTGCACAGGAGGGCGCCGACGCAAGCGTGCAGCATCCAGCAGGGTCAGCAGCAACAGCGCCAGCAGCAGGCCCCAGGCGACCGAATGCAGGGTGTCGGGCACCTTGAACTGCAATGCTGCGGCAACGCCGAGCAAGGTGTTCAGGCCCAGTAGCGCACCGAGCCAGGCCAGCAGCAGTCGGGTCGGCTTCATGGGCACGTCACTGCCGCGGCGCTGCAATCTGGTCCAGCAACTGCTTGAGCACCTGGTCGACCTCAAGGCCGTCGATGTCCAACTCCGGTGCAATGCGCACCCGGTGACGCAATACCGCCAGCGCACAGCCCTTGATGTCGTCCGGGATGACAAATTCACCCCCGCGTAACAAGGCTCTGGCGCGGGCACCGCGAACCAGTGCGATGGACGCCCGAGGGCCGGCGCCGATAGCCAGCCCAGGCCAGGTGCGTGTGGCCCGCGCCAGGCGCACGGCGTAGTCGAGCACCTGTTCATCCAACGGCAGTTCACTGGCAATCTGCTGCAATCGCAGTACGTCCTCGGCTTGCAGCACGGTGCGCAGCGGTTGCACATCGAGCATGTCCGCCCTGGATGAGCGGGTCACCTCGCGCACCATCTCCAGCTCCTGCTGTGCATCGGGGTAGTCCATGCGTACTTTGAGCATGAACCGGTCCAGCTCGGCCTCGGGCAGAGGGTAAGTGCCTTCCTGCTCGATGGGGTTTTGCGTCGCCAGCACCATGAACGGCTGGCCGATAGGCAGCGCCTCGCCCTCGAGGGTGACCTGGCGTTCCTGCATGGCTTCGAGCAGGGCGGCCTGAGTCTTGGCCGGGGCGCGGTTGATTTCGTCGGCCAGCAACAAATGCGTGAACAGCGGCCCCTTGCGCAGTTTGAACTGTTCGGTATGCAGGTCGTAGACGGCATGCCCGGTGACATCGCTGGGCATCAGGTCCGGCGTGAACTGGATACGCGCGAAATCGCCCCCGAAACACCGGGCCAAGGCGCGTACCAGCAGCGTCTTGCCCAGGCCCGGTACGCCTTCGAGCAGGACGTGGCCGCCGGCGATCAGAGCGGTGAGTACGTCGTCAATCACCTGGTCCTGGCCGATCACTGCCTTACGCAGTTCAACGCGCAGGGCTTGCGCCTGCCCACTGGCGTGTTGAAGGGTTTCGCTGGTCGGAGCCGTGGCTGCTGGAAAATCGCTCATAGGGCATTCCTGAGAGTTTGCAGGCAAGCCACCTGACGGCAGAAATCGGCGCTGCTGAGCCGTTTTGCCGGGAGTGGGCCGAGGGCCTGACTAATGACGTGGAAGGGTTGGCGCGTCAGGCGTTCGAGCACCTGCCACTGTTCAGCGGTTTCGAGGTGTTCAAAGCCTGGGTGACGCCGTCTTGCAGCGCGTTGGACGTCACGCTGCAAGGCTTGCAGGAGTGGGCCTTGGCCACTGCGGCGCAGCAGGAAGTCGGCGCTGGCCTTCAAGTGTTCCTGCAACTGCCGGCGAGCCTTGGGCGCCGGCGCCTGGATAGGGCCTTGGCGCATGCCGGCCTGCCACAGTGCCAGGGCAATCAGCGCAACAAATGCCACCAGGGCCTGGGGGAAATAGCGCAGCAACAGGGTCAGTAAATTGTCTACGTCACTGTTGAACAGCAAGGTCACGTCAGTGCCTTGGTTGAGATACCACAGCAGCCAGGCGTTGTCGTGTTTGCCGATGGCCGGGGTTTTCCACAGGTCACTGTCGGTCACAACCGTCACGGTGCCGTTGCCGAAGTCGAGTTGCATCAGGTGGCTGGCCTTGGCGCTATTCGCGGAAAACTGTGCGACGTGTTTGGGGTCGGTAAGGTTGAAGGCGGTATCGAAGCTGAAATAGGCCGGGGCCGTTTCATTGTCGACGTAGAGCTTGGTCAGATCCGGAGCCGCTTTCTTTTTGCGCGGGGAGGCCGGCTCGTCAGGGACGTCACTCATCAGTTGGTGGATGTTCAAACGGTCAAGCAGCAGGTCGCCGCTCTTGCCTGTTTCTTCATCCCATAACGCTTCGGCAACCACCAGCAGGTGCCCACCCGACTTGGTCCAGCCCAACAGTTGATCCACTTGGCGCGGGGTCATGTTGCTGCGTTCGCCCAGGATCAGCAGGCTATTGCCTTTGGCCGGGAGTTGGGTGAGTCGTTCAAGGTTGTTGGCATGCTCAACGGCCAAACCTTGCTCACGTAGAAAATGCTCGGCGGCCAGATAGGGGTTCTGCCGGGCCTGGGGCGAAGGGCCGCGATCCACCACTTCGTCATAAGGGATTGCCTTGTGCCAGGCATAAAGGGCTCCGGCTCCCAGCAGGCAGGCCAGCAGTACTCCGATCCAGCCTAATGGGCGGTTCATTGGGCGGCCCCCGAACTGAACAACGCGCGCCAATCGGTGCAGAGTTTCTGCTGGACTGAGGCTGGAGGCAGGTGGTGACCGTAGGCGAGGTTCTGCCAGTGACGGGTCAATTCTGCACTGAACGCCAGCAGCTGCGGTTGATGCAGCTGGTGAATGCGCTCCAGCACCTGGCCTTCGGTATCGGCGCTTTTCAGTGGCAGGCTGTAGTCATGCAGCAATCGACTGAGCAGGCCTCGATACAGAAGGCCAAGGGCTTCCCGTGGCTGAGTGAGCCACAGTTGCTCGGCGGTACTGGCGATGTCTTCCGGCAACGTCTCGACACCCAGTTCCAGGCCGAACAACTGCGCAGGGGCTGGCTTGGTGAGTTTAGGGCTGGCCTGCGGGCGCCAGCCGACAAAGGCGCGCAGCCAGTCTCGGTAGCGCCAGAGCAGCAGGGCCAAGAGACCGATCACCAGGCTCCAAAGGATAACTTCCAAGCCCTGGCCGACATGTTTGAAGGTGTTGCTGTTGAGGCTGTCCAGCAGCGACTCAAGCCAGGCTGGTAATTTGCCGTCACCGTGCGTTTTGTTTTTAGTCGCAGGCTTTTCATCACCAAAACGATAACGCGTGACGGTTTCCGGGTTTTTGAACGGGGGCTGCTCCAGCACGGTCTTGATCGATTGGGCGGCAGCCTGAGTACTGAGTGGCGTGCGTGCGTTTGAGTCGCCAGCCATGGCCGGCGGGCTCGACGGTAGCAGCAACAGCCCGACAACCAGCAGTAGCAGCGGCGCGACACTGCTCAGGCGTTGGCGCAGTCGACGGAATACCAGCTCCAGGTCCCAGGCTTCCAGCACGGTGCGACGATTGAGGTACAGGCTGAAACCGCAGGCAATATAGATCGGCTCCCAGAACACCAGGATCAGGGCGTAGAAGGCATTGGTCAGGTGTTCCAGCCACAGCCAGTTCGATCCCGTGCCAAGCGCCAGGCGTTGCCAGTCCCAATCCAGCTCAACCTGATCCGGTATAAACAGATAAAACATCGCCATGCAGCCAAACCACAGGCCGATTTCCAGGTGTACGCCGATGATGGTCAGCCAGCGCGCGGCACCGGCGTTGCGTTGCAGCAGTACCCCCAGACGTTGCTGGCGTGCCTGGCCACCGAGGCCTTCGAGTTGGCTGACCGGCAACACGAAACTGCGACTCAGGCTGAGTCGTCGCCAGGTCAGGCTGACCAGCAACTGGTTTTTCAGCAGTCGTGGCCAATGGCGTACGGCGTCTTTGAGACGCGGCGTTTCTCCAAACAGGGCCTTGGACAGGATGTACAGCGGCAAGCGATCGAAAGCCGGCTTGAGCCACCAGAACACGAACATCGCCATGGACGGGTGTTCCCAAAGCAAGACGGTGAGCAAGGCAAACACCGGCAGGCTCACCAGCGCCCAGCTGCTCATCAACAGCAGGCGATGTTCCCGGGCCATTAATACGCCAAGGTCCATGGCTTCCCAGGCGGTACGCGGGCGAATCACCACGCTGGCGTCACTCAGGCGCATGGCGGGTCCGTCCAGCAAGGGTCAGGTAGGTGACGACCATGAGCCAAAGCGCAGCGCCGACGAGGTATTTGACCCAGGGGGCGATCGATGTGGTGGAAGACCAGTACGCTTCAATAAAGGCCGCAATCAGCAGGAACACCATGACGCCACAGAGCATCTGCACGCTTTTGCGTGCCGCCAGGCGCAGGGATTCGCTGCGAGCCAGCGGCCCCGGAGCGATCAGCGCCCAACCCAGTTGCAAGCCCGCCGCGCCGGCTAAGGCGATGGCGCTCAGCTCGAATGCACCGTGGCCGATGACAAATGACCAGAAGGTCTGGCCATAGCCAATTTCGGTCAGGTGGCCGGAGACAGCTCCAATGATCAAGCCGTTGAAAATCAGAAAGAACACGCTGCCCAGGCCAAATAGCAGGCCGGCGGCGAAGGTCTGGAAGGCAATGCCGATGTTGTGCATCACGTAGTAGCCAAACATCATCCAGTCTTCGCTGGAGGCGCGCTCGGCAGCGCGGCCCAGGCGGCTGGCGTCCGGGTCGTACATGCTTTGCATTTCGGCGACCTGCTGGGGGCTGACGATGCTGTAGATCAGGTCGGGAAACATGTAAACCAGCAGGGCTATGCCCGCCAGGCTGCCAAAGAACAGCAGGCTGGCGATCAGGACGAAGCGCCACTGTTCACGCACCAGCCGCGGGAAGCCGGCCAGAATGAAGGCCAATACATTCGCGCCCAGCTGGCTGCGGTGACGGTACAACTGTTGATGGCCACGCAGGGCAAGTTGCTGCAGCGGATCTACCAGGTAACTGCTGTAGCCGCGCTCTTGGGCGAGGGCCAGGTGCTGGCATAAACGTCGATAGTGATGGGGAAAATCAGCCACGTCACTCGGCTTGGCTTTACCCTGCTCCAACTGCTTGAGTTGCTCGGTGAAGGCTTCCCATTGGGCCTGGTGACGGCTTTCGAACTGGCTCTGTTTCATGTCGGCCCCAACAAGCCACGGGCCACACCATTGAGCTGTTCCACGGCCCGCGCCGGCGACACTTGCAGGGGCGTGGCGAGGATTGAGGCCAGTTCATGCACCCGTTCGCTCGACAGCTCAGCCTGGCGTTCGGCGAAGCCGAGGATGGCGCGTTGCTCGCTCAGGTCCAGGGCAAAGGGCAGTCGCAGGGCGCCAGCTTGAGGAATCTGAGGGCGCAGCAGTGGCTGTTCACGGTAGACCACCAGCGTGCCGGCGGCCAAGTCGCCGAGGCGCTTGAAATGAGGATGTTGCAGACAACTGATGGCGCCGAGGAAGTAACCGAAGGGCAGCATATCGACGAAGCGCAGCAGGTTGCGGATCAGTGATGCGGACCAGCCGACAGGTGTGCCGTCGTCCTGCACCACCCGCAGGCCCATGACTTGTTTGCCAGGGGAGCAGCCCTGATTGAGCACCTCGAACAGGACCATGTACCACCAACTGACCAGGAACAGCAGCAATGAGCCCAGGCCGATGCCGATATTGCCCAGCAGGGCCAAAGGCACGAGCAGGATACCCATGATCAGCCCACGCACGCCCAGGTCGAAAGCAAAGGCCAGGACGCGTGGCAGAAGACCTGCCGGGCGCAGGGGCAGATCAATACCCTCTGGGGTCTCGATCTGATAGCGGGTATCCAACGGGGGTGATGGCATTGCGATCCTTGGCAGTGCGAGGCGGTTCAGAGACACGGATGCTAGCAGTGTCGACGGTGGAAGCAACCCTTCCAGATTTTACTGGATGTTTGTACAGGTCATCTATCGCTGGCCCAGGACGCCTCGCAGCGCCTAGACTTTGACGGTCTTCAGTACAGGAACAGCCCGTGACCTCCATTTTCTGGTACGACTATGAAACCACCGGCATTAACCCGCGCAGCGATCGCCCGCTGCAGGTCGCCGGTATTCGTACCGATCTCGAACTCAACGAGGTCGGCCCGCCGATCAATCTTTATTGTCAGCCCAGCGACGATATCCTGCCTCACCCGGCCGCTTGCGCGATTACCGGTATCACCCCCGGTGTTCTGGCGGAAAAGGGGTTGGCCGAAGCCGACTTCATGACCCGCGTGCACGCCGAGCTGGCCGCGCCAGGCACCTGTGGCGCCGGCTACAACACCCTGCGTTTTGACGATGAAATGACGCGCTACAGCCTGTACCGCAACTTTTTTGACCCCTACGCCCGTGAATGGCAGGGCGGCAACAGTCGCTGGGATTTGATCGATGTCGTGCGCACAGCCTATGCGCTGCGCCCCGAAGGTATCGTCTGGCCGGAGCAGGACGGGCGCGTCACCCTTAAACTTGAGCGCTTGACCGAGGCCAATGGGATTGATCATGGCCAGGCTCACGATGCCTTGTCGGACGTGCGAGCCACCATTGCACTGGCCCGTTTGGTCCGGGAGAAACAGCCGAAGCTGTACGACTGGCTGTTTCAGTTGCGCAGTAAGCAGCGGGTGATGGATCAGATACGCCTGCTGCAACCCATGGTGCATATTTCCGGGCGTTTTTCCGCCGAGCGTCATTACTTGGGCGTGGTGCTGCCTCTGGCTTGGCACCCGCGCAACCGTAATGCGCTTATTGTCTGTGACCTGGGGCTCGACCCGCAGGGGTTGCTGGACCTGGACGCCGCTACCTTGCGCGAACGTCTCTACACGCGGCGCGATGATCTGGCGGAGGGTGAACTGCCGGTTCCGCTCAAGTTGGTGCATATCAACCGCTGCCCGGTGGTTGCCCCTTTGAATGTGCTGCGGGCACAGGATGCCGAGCGCCTGCAGTTGGATATGGCGGCGTGCCAGGCGCGGGCGCTGCGACTAACTGACGCACAGGAAGTTTGGCGCGATAAGTTGGCGGCCATTTACGCCGAGGAAGATTTTGCGCCGAGTGCAGATCCTGAGCAGCAGCTCTATGACGGTTTTATAGGTGATCGCGACCGTCGTTTATGCGAACAAGTCCGGTTGGCTGAACCGGCACATCTAGCGCAGCAGCAGTGGCCTTTTGATGATCATCGATTGCCTGAACTGTTATTTCGCTACCGCGCACGCAACTTTCCTGACACCTTGAACAGCGAGGAGCAACAGCGCTGGAAACTTTTTTGCCAGCAACGTTTGTCGAATCCGGAGTGGGGCGCGCCCAATACCCTTTTGGCATTTAAACAGGCGCGTGAGGAGTTGGCCCTTAGTGCTACATCGTTTCAGTGCCAGGTGCTTGATCAATGGCAGGAGTATGCCGATTCATTAGCGGCTCGCCTGGCGCTGTAGTCAGGCAATTGCAGAATTATCGGAAATAAAAAACGCCAGCAAGCTGGCGTTTTTAATGTGCTGCATATCAGGCAAGTGCCTGACCAGGCTTAGCCCAGCAGGGTAGCCCAGCCTTCAACGACGTCGCCGCCCCACTTGGCTTTCCACTCTTTCAGGGTTTTGTGGTTGCCACCTTTGGTTTCAATCACTTCGCCATTGTGCGGGTTCTTGTATTGCTTGACCTTGCGAGCACGCTTGGTGCCGGTAGTTTTTACAGCGCCACGCGGTGCTTTAACTTTCGACTCTGGATCCAGCAGCGCGATGATGTCACGCAGGGATTTGGAGTATTCACCCATCAGGGTGCGCAGTTTACCTTCGAATTCCAGCTCGGTTTGCAGCTTGTCGTCTTGGGACAGGTTCTTCAAACGGGCTTGCAGCTCTTTGATAGCTTCTTCGGTGGCACGGTATTCGTTGATCAGAGACATGTGGACTACCTTATGTAGAGCGCTGATTGACAGGGGAAGTGGGCTAATAATAGTCAGGCAATTACCTCAAGTAAACATTTAAGGACGTATTTATGTGAATTACGTTGAATGTTTGTAGCGAGGCTACGCAATCGAGTTAATTAGTAGGTGCCAAGCGTAAAGATAATCTCGGTTATTTTCCGATAACTGCCCGTGCTCGACGTTGTACAGACATATAGCGGTAGTAAAACCTTACGCTATTAAGGGCTGTAGCCAGGGCGCGCGGGCAGAATAAGGCGCAAGGAATACTGCAGTTTTTCTGCGTAATCGCTAGAATGGCGGCCTTTGCGAAGTTCTGGAGTTCCCCCCTAATGCGCACTTTTCGGCTGGTGATTGCTTGCCCGGACCGGGTTGGCATCGTTGCCAAAGTCAGTAACTTTCTGGCCTCCCACAACGGCTGGATCACCGAGGCGAGCCATCACTCGGATGATCTCAGCGGTTGGTTTTTCATGCGTCACGAAATTCGTGCCGACACGCTGCCCTTTGGTCTTGAAGCCTTCCGTGAGGCGTTTGCGCCGATCGCCGAAGAGTTTTCGATGACCTGGCACATCACCGACACCGAGCAGAAAAAGCGCGTCGTGCTGATGGCCAGCCGTGAGTCTCACTGTTTGGCCGACCTGCTGCACCGCTGGCACAGCGATGAGCTGGACTGTGAGATCGCCTGCGTGATTTCCAACCATGACGACCTGCGCAGCATGGTCGAATGGCATGGCATTCCGTACTACCACGTGCCGGTCAATCCGCAGGACAAGGAACCGGCATTTGCCGAAGTCTCCCGCCTGGTCAAGCAGCATGAGGCGGATGTTGTGGTGCTGGCGCGCTACATGCAGATTCTGCCGCCGGAACTGTGCCGCGAATACGCCGGCAAGGTCATCAACATTCACCACAGCTTCCTGCCGTCGTTTGTGGGGGCCAAGCCTTACCACCAAGCCTCGCTGCGTGGCGTGAAGTTGATTGGCGCCACTTGCCACTACGTTACCGAAGAACTGGACGCCGGTCCGATCATCGAGCAGGACGTGGTGCGTGTCAGCCACAGCGACAGCATCGAAGACATGGTGCGTTTCGGCCGTGACGTCGAGAAGATGGTGCTGGCCCGTGGGCTGCGTTATCACCTGGAAGACCGCGTGCTGGTGCATGGCAACAAAACCGTGGTGTTCTGATAATCGCGTTTTGAACGATTGAAGAATAAAGGGCCTGGGCGTTAAATCGTCCCAGGCCCTTTTTCTTTGCCTGCCATTGAGGATTGATCGATGAGCGATCCACTCGACAAAGCCACCTCCAAAGCCCCGGCGACGCTGGGGGAGGGGTGTTTGAGCCGATTTGACCCGGATGACCTGGACGCTGAGGACGGTACCGAGTTTCCCGGTGCCGCCGAGCTGTGGGAGCGTGAGCACGGTAAACCCGAGCCCTCGCAAGACTAGTCTGCCCGCCGTCGTATCAGCCGGCGGGCACGCAGGTCAGATGCGGAAACTGCCCACCAGTTGCTTCAAGCGTGCCGCCTGTTGTTCCAGGTCGGTGCAGGCGCGCAGGGTTGAGTGCAGGTTTTCCACGCCTTCCTGGTTGAGGGTGTTGATCTCGGTAATGTCCATATTGATCGACTCCACCACCGAGGTTTGTTCCTCGGTGGCCGTGGCGACCGACTGGTTCATGCCGTCGATCTCGCCAATGCGCTGGGTCACGCTGTTCAAGCGCTCTCCGGCCAGGTTAGCGATTTCCACGCTGTCCTGGCTGTGACGCTGGCTTTCACTCATGGTGCTGACCGACTCCCGGGCGCCGACTTGCAGTTCTTCAATCATCTTCTGCACTTGTTGCGCCGACTCTTGAGTGCGATGGGCCAGGTTGCGCACCTCATCGGCCACCACCGCAAACCCGCGCCCGGCTTCCCCGGCACGCGCCGCTTCGATCGCGGCGTTAAGTGCCAGCAGGTTGGTTTGTTGCGAGATGCTGGTGATCACTTCCAGAATTTGCCCGATGTTCACGGTCTTGCTGTTAAGCGCTTCTATATTGCTGCTCGACGCGCTGATCATCGCCGACAGTTGAGTCATCGCCTTGATATTGCGATCAACCACCTGTTGGCCGTCCTCGGCCAGGTGCCGCGCATCGCTGGCCTGGTTGGAGGCTTGTGCGGCATTGCGTGCGATTTCCTGGGCAGCGGCACCCAACTCGTTGATGGCGGCGGCGACGCTGTTGGTACGGTTGGCCTGCTCGTCGGAATTGACCATCGACGAATTGGACGCGCTGACCACGCGCAAGGCGACTTCGTTGACCTGCTCAGTGGCCGAGGACACTTCCCTAATCGACGTATGAATTCGCTCCACGAAGCGATTGAAGGCGTTACCCAAGCTGCCGAATTCGTCGTTGTTCTGAATGGTCAGGCGGCGGGTCAAGTCGCCCTCGCCATCGGCGATGTCTTGCATGGCGCGGGTCATCACGTGCAAGGGTTGCAGCAGCACGCGGATCAACATGCCCAGCAGCGCAATGATGATCACCACGGCAATGAGCGTGGCGATCACCGCCGAGGTGCGGAATTCGCTGAGCATGGCGAAGGATTTGTCTTTATCTACTGAAATACCCAGGTACCAGTTCACCGAAGGCAAGCCCTTGATCGGCGTGAAGGTCACGATGTTGTCCTTGCCGTTGGCCTGGACTTCGCTGAAGTCCGCGCTGATCTTCGGCGTGTTTTTCGGGTACACGTCAGCCAGGGTCTTCATCACCAGGTTTTTGTCCGGGTGCACCAGCACTTTGCCGTCAGCACTGACCAGGAACGCATAGCCCATGCCGCCGAAATTCAACGCGCCGATGTTATCCACCAGGGTTTGCAGGCTCAGGTCGCCGCCCACCACGCCGACGCTCTGGCCAGCCTTGGTGGTGCTCGGGGTGGCCACGGAAATAATCAACTGGCCGGTAGCGGCGTCAATGTAGGGTTCGGTCAGGGTCGAACCGTTGCTGCTTTGGGCGCCCTTGTACCAGGGGCGAACGCGCGGGTCGAAGCCGTCCGGCATCTTGGTGTCGGGGCGGATGGTGAAGGCGCCTTTGCTGTCGCCGACGTAGGTGGCCATGAACGCGGAGGTCAGGGCTTTCTGCTCAAGCAGGCCGGCAACCACACTGGGTTCGGGATTGATGGCGATGTTTTGTGCGGCGTTTTCCACCAGGGCAATGCGCCCGTTGAGCCAGGTTTGGATATTGCTGGCCGTGACGTCGCCCATTTCATGCAGGTAGTTATTGAGGTCGTCGCGAATCGCGTTGCGTTGCAGGTAGTCGTTATAGAGGGTAAACAGCGCGAAGGCGGCGATGACGATAAGGGAGGCTGCAAGCAGGATTTTGTGGCTGAAGCGCAGGTTTTTATTCATGGCTTGTAGGGTCCGCTAAGGTCTTAATATCCGAAGCGCGTCCTTATGGGACGCGCAAAATGACAGCGTCAAAAAAGGTGTGATACTTCTTGTGATAGCTCTGTTGGTCCCTGTAGGAGCTATCTGACCTATTTTTAGACTTTGTGGGTCATACATCGCTCTATATCGACCTGGCGGCATTAAAGATTAATCAAAGGTGACGAAATGCCTGACTCCTCGCAACTGCTTATCGGCGCCGGCCTCGATGGCCAGCCAATCGCCCAGGCCATGCGCCTGGCCAACCGCCATGGGTTGATCGCCGGTGCCACCGGCACAGGCAAGACCGTTACGTTGCAGCGCCTGGCGGAGGCCTTCAGTGATGCGGGCGTGGCGGTGTTCGCCGCTGACATCAAGGGCGACTTGTGCGGGTTGGGCGCTGCGGCCAACCCTCAAGGTAAAGTCGCCGAGCGCATCGCGGGTATGCCTTTCCTTAACTACACGGCAAAGGCCTATCCGGTAACGCTGTGGGATATTCACGGGCAGTCGGGTCATCCGCTTCGCACCACCATCAGCGAAATGGGGCCGTTATTGCTCGGCAGCCTGCTGGAGCTCACTGACAGCCAACAATCGGCACTGTATGCCACCTTCAAAGTGGCAGACCGCGAAGGCCTGTTGCTGCTCGACCTTAAAGACCTCAAGGCATTGCTCAACCACTTGCGCTATCACCCGGAACTGCTCGGTGACGACGCGGCGCTGATGACCACCGGTTCCAGCCAGGCGCTGTTGCGGCGCCTGGCGGTGCTGGAACAGCAAGGTGCCGAAGCCTTGTTTGGCGAGCCGGCGCTGCAACTCGAGGATATTTTGCAACCGGCCAGTGACGGCCGTGGGCGCATCCACTTGCTCGACGCCAGCCGCCTGGTGCATGAGGCACCGAAGGTCTACGCGACCTTCCTGTTATGGCTGCTGGCCGAGCTGTTCGAGCAATTGCCGGAGAGCGGCGATGCCGACAAGCCGCTGCTGGCACTGTTTTTCGACGAGGCGCATTTGTTGTTTGCCGACACGCCGAAGGCGCTGCAGGATCGTCTTGAGCAAGTGGTGCGGTTGATTCGCTCTAAAGGCGTGGGTGTGTACTTTGTCACTCAGTCCCCAGGTGATTTGCCTGACACGGTATTGGCGCAACTCGGCCTGCGTATCCAGCACGGCTTGCGTGCGTTCACCACGAAAGAGCAGAAGTCCCTGCGTGCGGTCGCCGACGGTTTCCGGCCCAACCCGGCGTTCGATACGTTGTCGGTGCTGACTGAACTGGGCACGGGTGAGGCGCTGGTGGGCACGTTGCAGGAGAAGGGCACGCCGGAGGTCGTCCAGCGCGTGCTGGTTGCGCCGCCGCAATCGCGAATCGGGCCACTCAGTGAGGCCGAACGCGCGGCACTGATCGCCAGTTCGCCGCTGCTGGGGCGTTACGACAAGCCCATTGACCGCGAGTCGGCCTATGAAGTGTTGATGGCGCGCAAGGACCTTGGGCCGACCGAAGAGGCTAAACCCTCCACTGAAGAACCGAGCTTTACCGACAGGGCCGGCGCGTTTTTGGGCACGGCGGCTGGCAAGGCACTCAAGTCAGCCATGCAACAGGCCGCCAATCAGATGGGGCGGCAACTGGTAAGAGGGTTATTGGGCTCGTTGCTGGGCGGCAGCAAGCGTAAATAGGGGCTCAGGCTTTGGTCTTGGCGTGCGCGGCCAACCGCTCCAGGGCTGCGCGCAGGCCCGGGTCGCTGATCCCATCGGCCGTCGCCTGGATGGTTTCGGCGGCCGTCACCGACAGGTTGATCGTGTGCCCCACTGCGCCTTGCTGCACGGTGGGTGGCTGCACCTTGAACTGAATACGGGTCAAACTGGCAAATTCATCAAATACCATCAATTGTCGCTGCAGGCGTTTTTGCTGGTAGCGCAAACGGGTCGCCCAATGGCCGTCGGTGACAATTAACAGCAAATTGCCTTCACGCCAGGACGCGACATGGCAATGTTCTCGTGCGGCAGGTTGCAGCTGGCTTTCGACCAAGCGTTGCAAATGGCCCAGGCGTTGCGCGTGGCCGAAGATGGCTTTCAACGGTTTGGCTTCGCGGAGCAACACGCTTGGCGCGCGGGCTGTAAGAGGGCGAAATGCCATGTCTAGACACCTTAAGTAACAGAGCCGCCATCTTAGCAGAAAGCGCCTGTGCGCCCCCAGGCAATGCGATAACAGGCCTTTGCCCGTGAAATCAATAGGTAACTTCTGCGCTCCATGGGTTGAAGTTCCAGCAAAAGCCCTTATTTTAAACAGGCCCTCTCACAGCGCCATGCCAGCATCGGGGAATAACGCCACTTTCCTCACCCACGATTCCGGGTAGAATGCGCGTTCGCATGCGGCCGTGAGGGCTGCTCGGGCCACTGACGGTGCGCCCTCCATCCCTATGTGTGGAAGAACCTGCCGATATGTTTGCGCCTTTGTTAAAGAAACTTTTTGGAAGCAAGAATGAGCGCGAAGTTAAACGCATGCTCAAAACGGTGCAGCTGGTCAATGCCTTCGAAGAGCAGATGGTTGCCCTTTCGGACGAGCAATTGCGCGCCAAGACCGAAGAGTTCAAGGCCCGCATAGCCAAAGGTGAAACCCTCGACAAGCTGCTTCCCGAAGCCTTTGCGGTCGCCCGTGAAGCCGGTAAGCGTGTCATGGGCATGCGCCACTTCGACGTCCAGTTGATCGGCGGCATGACCTTGCATGAAGGCATGATTGCCGAAATGCGTACCGGTGAAGGCAAGACCCTGGTGGCAACCCTGGGTGTTTACCTCAACGCACTGTCCGGCAAGGGCGTGCACGTTGTGACGGTGAACGACTACCTGGCTCGCCGGGACGCCAACTGGATGCGCCCGCTGTATGAATTCCTCGGCCTGACCGTCGGCGTGGTAACGCCGTTCCAGCCGCCGGAAGAGAAGCGCGCTGCGTACGCCGCCGACATCACTTACGGCACCAACAACGAATTCGGTTTCGACTACCTGCGCGACAACATGGCGTTCAGCATGGAAGAAAAATTCCAGCGCGAACTCAATTTTGCCGTGATCGACGAAGTCGACTCCATCCTCATCGACGAAGCCCGTACCCCGCTGATCATCTCCGGCCAGGCCGAAGACAGCTCGCGCCTGTACACCGAGATCAACAAGTTGATCCCGCGTCTGGAGCAGCACATCGAGGAAGTGGAAGGCGTGGTGACCAAAGAAGGTCACTTCAGCATCGACGAGAAGACCCGCCAGGTCGAACTCAACGAAGCCGGTCACCAGTTCGTCGAAGAGATGCTGACCCAGATCGGCGAGCTGGCAGAAGGCGAAAGCCTCTACTCGGCGCACAACCTGGGCCTGTTGACCCACGTGTATGCCGGCCTGCGCGCCCACAAGCTGTTCCATCGCAACGTCGAATACATCGTGCAGGACGGCCAGGTCGTCCTGGTTGACGAACACACCGGCCGTACCATGCCGGGTCGTCGTTTGTCCGAAGGCCTGCACCAGGCCATCGAAGCGAAGGAAGGGCTCAACATCCAGGCCGAAAGCCAGACGTTGGCGTCCACTACCTTCCAGAACTACTTCCGTCTGTACAACAAGCTGTCCGGCATGACCGGTACGGCCGACACCGAAGCGTTCGAATTCCACCAGATCTACAACCTGGCCGTGATGGTGATCCCGCCGAACAAGCCGCTGGCGCGTAAAGACTTCAACGACCTGGTGTTCCTGACTGCCGAAGAGAAATACGCGGCAATCATCAACGACATCAAGGACGGCATGGCCCAGGGCCGTCCGATCCTGGTGGGTACCGCCACTATCGAAACCTCCGAGCACGTGTCCAACCTGCTCAACAAGGAAGGTATCGAGCACAAGGTACTGAACGCCAAGTTCCACGAAAAAGAAGCCGAGATCATCGCCCAGGCCGGTCGCCCAGGCGCACTGACTATCGCCACCAACATGGCCGGTCGTGGTACTGACATCCTGTTGGGCGGTAACTGGGAAGTGGAAGTCGCGGCGCTGGAAAACCCAAGCCCCGAGCAAATCGCCCAGATCAAGGCCGACTGGCAGAAACGTCACCAGGCCGTGCTGGAATCCGGTGGCCTGCAGGTGATCGCGTCCGAGCGTCATGAATCGCGCCGTATCGACAACCAACTGCGTGGTCGTGCCGGTCGTCAGGGTGACGCTGGTTCCAGCCGTTTCTACCTGTCGCTGGAAGACAGCCTGATGCGCATCTTCGCCTCGGACCGGGTGAAGAACTTCATGAAAGCCCTGGGCATGCAGTCCGGTGAAGCGATCGAGCACCGTATGGTGACCAACGCCATCGAGAAGGCCCAGCGCAAGGTTGAAGGCCGCAACTTCGACATTCGTAAGCAACTGCTCGAGTTCGATGACGTCAACAACGAACAGCGTAAAGTGATCTATCACATGCGTAACACGTTGCTGGCCGCCGACAACATTGGCGAAACCATCGCTGATTTCCGTCAGGACGTGCTCAACGCCACCGTCAGCGCACACATTCCGCCACAGTCCCTGCCTGAGCAGTGGGATG
The DNA here is from genome assembly GCF_022662395.1 of Pseudomonas sp. MONT-RG-20F-20-E-7-02. Classification (NCBI taxonomy): domain Bacteria; kingdom Pseudomonadati; phylum Pseudomonadota; class Gammaproteobacteria; order Pseudomonadales; family Pseudomonadaceae; genus Pseudomonas; species Pseudomonas sp. MONT-RG-20F-20-E-7-02. The sequence goes on along the minus strand of NZ_JAKNQN010000006.1, from coordinate 173,847 downwards.
TTGCCGGTCTGGAAGCGGCGTTGAAGAGCGACTTCGGTGTGGACTTGCCGGTTCAGCAATGGCTGGACGAAGACGACCACCTGTACGAAGAGACGCTGCGCGAGAAGCTGATGACCGAGCTGCTGGCCGCGTACAACGAAAAAGAAGAGCAAGCGAGTGCCGAAGCACTGCGCACCTTTGAGAAACAAATCGTACTGCGTGTACTGGATGACCTGTGGAAAGACCACCTGTCGACCATGGACCACCTGCGTCACGGTATCCACTTGCGTGGCTACGCCCAGAAGAACCCGAAGCAAGAGTACAAGCGCGAGTCGTTCACGCTGTTCTCCGAGCTGCTGGATTCGATCAAGCGCGATTCGATTCGCGTGCTGTCCCACGTTCAGGTACGTCGCGAAGACCCGATCGAGGAAGAAGCTCGCCTGCGCCAGGAAGCCGAAGCACTGGCTGCGCGCATGCAGTTCCAGCACGACGAAGCACCGGGCCTGGAAGCGCCGGAAGTATTGGGTGAAGAGGTCGATGTGGCCTTGGCTCAAACCCCGGTTCGCAATGACCAGAAGCTGGGCCGCAACGAACTGTGCTGGTGCGGTTCGGGCAAGAAGTTCAAACACTGCCACGGCGAAATCAACTAAGGTTTTTGCCTGACGCTGCAATACCCCGCGCCGCGACCGGCTTCTGCCGTCGCGGCGTTTTGCCATTAATTTCACCGTCGACACGACGGCACAGACATCACCTAATTTTTAAGGAGCGCATTCATGGCTGTTGGTCTTGGTCCTTTGCCCACATTGCACCCGGTTGCCGGTTTTGAACTCGGTATCGCTTCGGCCGGCATCAAGCGCCCGGGGCGCAAGGATGTGGTGGTGATGCGCTGTGCCGAGGGCTCGACGGTCGCGGGTGTGTTCACCCTCAACGCGTTCTGCGCGGCGCCGGTGATCCTGGCCAAGCAACGCGTTGCCGGTTCGATCCGCTACCTGTTGACCAACACCGGCAATGCCAACGCCGGCACCGGCGAGCCTGGCCTGGTGGCGGCTGCGCGCACCTGCGCCAAGTTGGCCCAGTTGACCGGCGTGGACGCCAGCCAAGTGCTGCCGTACTCCACCGGTGTGATCGGCGAGCCGCTGCCCGTGGAAAAAATCGAAGGCGCATTGCAAGCCGCGCTGGATGATTTGTCGGTGGATAACTGGGCTGCCGCCGCTACCGGCATCATGACCACCGACACGCTGCCCAAAGGCGCGAGCCGTCAGTTCGTACACGACGGTGTGACCATCACCGTGACCGGTATCAGCAAAGGCGCGGGGATGATCCGCCCGAACATGGCCACCATGCTCGGCTACATTGCCACCGACGCCAAAGTTTCCCGTGACGTGTTGCAGCGCCTGATGCTGGACGGCGCCAACAAGTCGTTCAACCGCATCACCATCGACGGCGATACCTCGACCAACGACTGCTGCATGCTGATCGCCACCGGCCAGGCCAACCTGCCGGAAATCACCTCCACCGAAGGCCCGCTGTTCGCTGCATTGAAGCAGGCGGTGTTTGAAGTGTGCATGGACGTGGCCCAGGCCATCGTGCGTGATGGCGAAGGCGCGACCAAGTTTGTCACCGTTGAAGTCAACGGCGGCGGCAACCACCAGGAATGCCTGGATGTCGGCTACACCGTGGCCCACTCGCCACTGATCAAGACGGCGCTGTTTGCCTCTGACCCGAACTGGGGTCGCATCCTTGCTGCCGTGGGCCGTGCCGGTGTGCCGGACCTGGACGTGAGCAAGATCGACGTGTTCCTGGGCGACGTGTGCATTGCCAGCCGTGGCGCCCGCGCCGAAACCTACACCGAAGCCCAGGGTTCGGCGGTGATGCAGCAGGAAGAAATCACCATCCGCATCGAGTTGGGGCGCGGCGAGTGCAGCGAAACCATCTGGACCACCGACCTGTCCCACGAATACGTGAAGATCAATGCGGAATACCGCACCTGACAGCCAAGAGGATAGCGCGGTGAAACGAGTGCATGTAGCAGCAGCGGTGATCCGTGGCGTCGATGGCAGGATTCTGCTGGCGCGCCGCGCCGATACCCAACACCAGGGCGGCCTCTGGGAGTTTCCCGGCGGCAAGGTGGAGGCCGATGAATCGGTCGCCACTGCGCTGTCCCGCGAATTGCAGGAAGAGCTGGGCATTCAGGTCACCACGGCGCGGCCGCTGATCAAGGTGCAACATGACTACCCGGATAAACAGGTGTTGCTGGATGTCTGGGAAGTCTCGGCCTTTAGCGGCGAGCCCCATGGTGCCGAAGGGCAGCCGTTGGAATGGGTGGCTCCACGGGATTTGATCAACTATGCATTCCCGGCGGCCAACGCTCCGATCGTTGCGGCGGCGCGGCTACCGGCTGAGTACCTGATCACCCCGGGCGAGCTGGAAACCCCGACATTGCTGCGCGGTATTCAGAAAGCCATTGCCGGTGGCATCAAGCTGATCCAATTGCGTGCACCTAACGGCTACGACCCCAAATATCGTGACCTGGCGGTGGACGCTGTTGGCTTGTGTGCCGGTAAGGCGCAACTGATGCTCAAAGGGCCGTTCGAGTGGCTGGGGGATTTCCCTGCCGCTGGTTGGCATATGACTGCGGCGCAGTTGCGCAAATACGCGAGCAAGGGCCGCCCGCTGCCGAAGGATCGTTGGTTGGCGGCGTCGTGTCATAACGCCGAAGAGCTGGCGCTGGCAGAAATGATGGACGTGGATTTTGTCACGCTGTCACCGGTGCAGCCGACCCAGACGCATCCGGATGCCCAGCCGTTGGGTTGGGAGCAGGCGGCGCAGCTGATCAGTGGGTTCAGCAAGCCGGTGTTTCTGTTGGGCGGCGTTGGGCCGGCTGAGCGGGAACAGGCTTGGGAAGCTGGGGCTCAGGGTGTGGCAGGCATTCGGGCGTTCTGGCCGCAGGTCTGATGATCGTTCCCACGCTCTGCGTGGGAATGCAGCCCAGGACGCTCCGCGTCCCAAAGCGTGACGCGGAGCGTCACAAGAGGCATTCCCACGCAGAGCGTGGGAACGATCTTACGATCTTAGTGGGGTTTTGCGGCCGCCTGCCACAACACCTCAGCCACACCCTGGCGCTTGGCAATCACCCGTGCCGCGACAAACAACAGATCCGACAGCCGATTGATATACGCCAACCCCACGCCTTCCAACGGCTCCAGCGTATTCAACTGCTGACACCGCCGCTCCGCGCTGCGCGCCAGGCTGCGGCACACGTGGGCTTGGGCGATCAGCGCCGAGCCACCGGGCAGGATGAAGTTCTCCAACGGCCCGACTTCCTCGTTCCAGCGATCAATCGCCGCTTCCAGCCGATCGACTTCCGCTGCATTCAGTGCCTTGTACACCGGCATCGCCAGTTCACCGCCCAAGTCGAACAACCGATGCTGGCAAGGTGTGAGCACCTCGATCACCTCGTTCAGTTGCGGGTGCTTGCCGCTTTGCTCTTCAAGGTTGGCCAGCAATAAGCCCAACTGGCTGTTCAGCGTATCCACCTCGCCAATGGCTTCCACCCGCGGGTGGTCCTTGGGCACGCGGCGGCCGTCGCCGAGGCCGGTCTCGCCTTTGTCGCCGGTACGCGTGTAGATCTTCGACAGGCGAAAGCCCATGGTCATTGCTCCAGTTGAGTCAGGTCAAAGGATGGAATCTGGCTGCCGGCCAACGGCAGGCGCAGGGTGAAGCAAGTGCCTTGGCCGAGGGTGGAGTGCACCTCCATCTGGCCCTTGTGGTTGTTGGTGATGATGAAATACGACACCGACAGCCCAAGCCCGGTGCCTTGGCCGATTTCCTTGGTGGTGAAGAACGGCTCGAAGGTCCGTTTGCGCACGTTTTCGCTCATGCCGATGCCGTTGTCTTCCACCTGGATCTCCGCCCAGGGCGGGTTGAGGCGGGTGCGCAGGATAATGCGCCCGGGTTCGCGGTCGTCTTCACGCAAGTGAATGGCTTGAGCGGCGTTTTTCAGCAGGTTGAGCAACACTTGCTCAAGCTCGTTGGCGGTGCCCGGCACCGGGCCGAGTTGCGGGTCGAACTGGCGGATGATCGCCTGGCCCTTGAAGTCGAAACCTATGGTCAGGTCGAAGTCGTTACCAGCAATTTCTACCGCTTGGTCGATCAGGGCGGGCAAATCACAGGGCGCCATCTGGCGATTGCTGAGGCGGCTGAAACTGAGCATATGGGTGACGATCTTCGCCGCCCGCGCGCCGGCTTGCTGAATGCCATCGAGCAGTTGCGGCACTTCGCGGCTGTGCAGGTAACGGTTGACGGTGTCCAGCTCGACGCCCACCTGTTCGGCGTGTTCCAGGTTCTTCGGCAGGTCGGGTGACAAGCGCCGGCGGATGTTCTGCACGTTGTGCAGGATCGCGCCCAACGGGTTGTTGATTTCATGGGCCATGCCCGCAGCCAGGCCGCCGACGGAGAGCATTTTTTCCGACTGCACCATCATTTCTTCCAGGGACAGGCGCTGGGTGATGTCGTCGATACGAATCACCACGCCGCGCCCGGCGCCGCCCATCAGCGGGTAGAACGTCAGGGCGTAATGCTTGGCCTCGTCATCCTTGATCCAGGTGACGCGCTCAATCCGTTCCACCGTGTGTTGCTCAACCGTGGCCTTGATTTGCGGCAAGTAGGGCTTGAGGGGCTGGAACGCGAGGAAGATCGGCTGGTTCAGCGCCTCATCCAGGCGCGTGCCGGAAAGTGCACTGGCCTCCTGGTTCCACTGGGTTACGTAGAGCTGCTCATCGAGGGCGATCAGCGCCGAGGGCATCGAGTCGATAATGCTGTTCAGGTAATTCTGGAAACCGGTGAGTTTCTTCTCGATCTTGCTGCGCACCTGGACTTCCAGTTCCAGCTTGCGGTTGGTGTGACGCGTTTCTTCGGCCAATCCCTGTGCTTGGTCGTAGGCTGCCTGGGAATCATCGCGCGCACGCTTGAGCTGCTGCTCGCGGGCCTCGATGCGCGACAGCATGGTGTTGAACGCTTCGGCCAGGCTGCCAATTTCATCACGGTTGCCGCGCCCGGCGCGCAGGGCGTAGTTTTCTTCGCGGGTGACCTGGCGCGAGAGTTCTTCCAGTTCGTGGATCGGGCGGGTGATCAGGCGTTTGATCTGCCGGGCGATGATCAGCCAGAGCAACACACTGAAAATCAGAATGCCCAGGCTGGCGGTCAGCGTGCCGGTGTAGAAGGCCATCGGCAGCTCACTGCTGGCCACCAACAGCAAATGCCCGGAAGGCTGGCCGGTGCGGGGCAGGGTGATGACCTGGTTACTGCGAAACTCGGTAACACGCCAGGCTTCGATATGCCGGTAGTTTTCCGGCAACTGCAGGCGATTGCCGTGTTGCATCTGCGCCAGGCGGTTGCCGTCGCCGTCGTACAACGCCGCCGCGCGCAGGGGCGAGTAGCTGGTCAGCTCATTGAGCAGGGCTTCGGCCTTGGCCGGGGATTCCAGGGCCTCACCGGCCAGGGACGGGTTCGACACCAGGCGCCCAATGGCCTGCAAGGCCTGGGGCGCCATGCTTTCCTGGGAGATCCAATAGGCGGCGCTGATAAACGTCAGGTTGGCCACCAGCAACACGGTGGTCAACAACACCAGCAGGGCCGCCAGCAGTTTCTGCCCTACCGGTAGATTTTCAAGACGCTGGCGCAGTGGCATCAGGGTTTTCCCAGGTGATAGACAGGTAGGCAGGGTAGCGCGTGCCTCAGTCGCTGGCCAATCCGCGTGCGCGCAAGTGCTCGACCAGGCGCGCTTGCACTTGTTGCAGATGCGGCAGTACCAATTGGTGGCGGGCCGCCGCCGCGCAGGCATAGCCCAGCAGGTAGCTGATTTCGGTGCGCCGGGCGTTGGCCACGTCCTGATACATGGAAGAGTAATTGGCGGCAGTGGCCTGGATCACCCGTTCTACTTCGCTGTGCAAATCTTCGGCGGCCGCCGGTTGGCCGCAACATTCAAGCAGCTCGGTTAACTCGGCGCACAAGGTCGCGACTTCACATTGATGCGCTTGCAGGCCGCCGTTGCGGCACTGGTAAAGCACGGTCAGTGGGTTGATGGCGCAGTTCAAGGCCAGCTTGCGCCACAGGCGTGTCAGAATTTCGGTGCTCCATTCGTGGGGAATGCCGGCGGCGTGCAGGTCGTCCAGCCACAACGGTGGAGTCGGGTGGCCAACGTCCCCCAGCCAGGTGTAGCCATGGCCGGCAAACACGACGCGCCAATCGCCGTCGCGAAACGCGCCTTCGGTGCTGGAAGCAAACAGGCAGCGCGCCTTGGGAAGCTGCGCGGCCACCGCGTCCTGGCTGCCGAGGCCGTTTTGCAACAGGATCAGTTCGGCGTCCGGCACCAAGCGATGTTGCAGCTGTGCGATGGCGCTTTGGGCGTCGTAGGCTTTGCACGCCACCAGCAGGCGCTGTATCGGCTCGGGGCTGTCGGGCGTTTCGCCGATCACCGGGTAGGTGTGTTCTACGCCGTGTTCGACCAGCGTCAGCCCGGGGCCTGCCTGATAGCTGGCCAGGCGCGCAGCATCGCGCAGGATCAGTTTCACCGGTACGCCCGCGCGGGCCAGGCGCGTGGCCCAGAGTGTGCCCAGGCTGCCGGCGCCGAGAATGTGCCAGGTGGTCGACATCAGATTGTGCTCCGTGGGGTCGCTCACAGTGAACGGGGCGAAAGAACCGCTATAATGCCTCGGCATTTTAGCTCGGGCGCGCTCCATCTCTACTGAGCCCGCCCCTTATATTGGAGAAATGACATGCCTTCGTTCGACGTGGTATCCGAACTGGACAAACACGAAGTCACCAACGCCGTCGAGAACGCCGTCAAGGAACTGGACCGTCGCTATGACTTGAAAGGCAAGGGCAGCTTCGAATTCAAGGAAAAGGAACTGACCGTCAACCTGACCGCTGAAGCCGATTTCCAGCTGGAAGCGATGATCGAGATCCTCAAGCTGTCCCTGGTCAAGCGCAAGATCGACGCGCAGTGCCTTGAAATCAAGGATGCTTACGCCTCCGGCAAGCTGATGAAGCAGGAAGCGGTACTCAAGGAAGGCATCGACAAAGAGCTGGCGAAGAAAATCGTCGCCCACATCAAGGATGCCAAGCTGAAAGTCCAGGCTGCCATCCAGGGTGAGCAGGTGCGTGTGACCGGCAAGAAACGTGATGACTTGCAGGAAGCCATCGCCGCCCTGCGCGCCAAGACCTTCGACATGCCGCTGCAGTTCAATAACTTCCGCGACTGATGGCACATTGGGGAACCTGTGGGCGTTTTTGACGTCCCACGCCCCGGAAACAGTGCCTACACTTGAGCCCTTCGGGGCTCATTTGCGTTTTAAGGCAGTCAATAAAGCCGCACATCCGCGCAACAGGAGAAGATAGATGGATTTGAACGCTGAAGTGGATCACCTGATCAAGACCTCTGAGTCTTGGCTCCCGATGATCATGGAATATGGCAGCCGCTTTTTGCTGGCCGTGGTCACGCTGGCCATCGGTTGGTGGCTGATCAACGTGTTGACCCACCGCGTCGGGCGTTTGCTGGCACTGCGTAACGCCGACCTGGCCCTGCAACACTTCATCACTAACCTTGCCAACATCGCGCTCAAAGTGATGCTGGTGGTCAACGTAGCCTCGATGATCGGCGTGGCAACAACCTCGTTCGTGGCCGCGATTGGTGCCGCCACGCTGGCAATCGGCCTGGCATTGCAAGGCAGCCTGGCGAACTTCGCCGGTGGCGTGCTGATCCTGTTGTTCCGTCCGTTCCGCATTGGTGACTGGATCGAAGCACAAGGCACGTCCGGTACCGTCGACAGCATCCAGATCTTCCACACCGTGTTGCGCACCGGCGACAACAAAACCGTGATCATCCCGAACGGCAGCCTGTCCAACGGCCTCATCACCAACACCAACCGTCAGCCGACCCGCAAGGTGGTGTTTGACGTGGGTGTCGACTATGAAGCCGACCTGCAGAAGGCCCGCGAAGTGCTGTTGGAGCTGGCGAAAGACCCGCGTGTATTGGCAGATCCGGCGGCAGTTGCTGTGGTGTCGACCTTGGGTGACAGTTCGATCACCGTGTCTTTGCGCTGCTGGACCAAGACGTCAGATTACTGGGACGTGGTGTTTATGCTTAATGAACTGGCGCGTGATCGCTTGAAAGGCGCGGGGATTGATATTCCGTTTCCGCAGCGAGTTATTCGCGTGATGCAGGAACCGGCGGCGAAATAACTAAGCGTTAAAGTGTATCGAACTTGGCCAATAGGTCAGGTTCGAAGCTGACGATTAATCTCGTTAGTTAGCTTGCTAGTTATTTTTCCAAGGTAATAAAGTTGCAACAAAAAAAGCCGCCCCCTTGTAAACAGGGGAGCGGCTTTTTTGTTTAAGGCCGAAGCCTTAAGCCATCGTTGTAATTAAACGGCTAATTACAAGATATTCAGCGGGTATTGCGCGATCAGACGCAGTTCGTCCAAGGAGGCCGAACCGTAGTAAACCGCATCGCTGGAGCGATAAGTCGCTTGACGCAGACGCAGGCTCAGGTCTTTAGCCGGGCCGCTCTGGATCACGTACTTGGCTTCGATGTCGCGTTCCCACTCTTTCGCGTTGTTAGTGACACCGTTGTCGGCGCCGCTACCCGTGACATAACGCGTCATGAAGCTCAGGCCTGGAATGCCGAAAGTGGCCATGTTCAGGTCGTAACGAGCTTGCCAGGATTTTTCGCCTTCGGCGTTGAAGTCAGAACGAGCGACGGAGTTGGCCAGGAAGATCGTGCCGCCGCCGTCTACGCCATAACCGTAGTCGCCATCACCGGTAACCTTCTGGTAGGCCAGGGTAAAGGTGTGAGCGTCGATGGTGTACGCGCCCTGCAAGCTGTAGGCACGGTTGTCGAGCTTGGTGGTGTTGTCTTTTTCTGCGCGAACAAGACCTTCGCCATCACTTTTGGTGCTGTAGATGTTGAAGTCAAAGGCCAGCGACTGTTCCTTGCTGAGGGCATGGGTCCAGTTGACGTTGGCGTAGGTCTTCTTCCAGTAGTCTTCGGTTTTTGCGTAGTAGAGGCTACCGGTCAACTCTGGGGTGAACGCGTAGACGCCGCCGATGAAGTTGGTTTCCTTCAGGCCCAGGCTGTCATGATAAGTCGCGTTTTGCGCAGTGGAGGCCGTGAAGTGACCGCCTTCCAGTTTCAGGCCCTTGATTTCGTTGCTGGTGATCGAGATACCTTGTGGCAGCTCTGGCAGCAGACGGCTGTCATCGGACGCGAAGACCGGTGCGGTGGTGTACTGATCACCGATTTTCAGCACGGTGTCAGAGAAACGGAACTTGATTGCGCCGCCGCCTTTGGAGTAATCGTCCTGGGCACGGCCGTCAGCACCGTTAGGGAACAGGCCGGTACCGGCGTGACCCCGACCACTGTCGAGCTTGACGCCCAGCAAGCCAATAACGTCTACACCGACACCGATGGTGCCTTGGGTAAAGCCCGATTGGTACAGGGCATTGAAGCCAAGGCCTGATTCTTCGGAGATGCTTTTGCGTTCAGTACTGCCCGGTTTGACGGGTTTGTAGCCGCCACCTGGTTCGTTACGGATATCGCGGCTGAAATACAGCGCACGGGTATTGATGCTGAAAGTACTGTCGTCTACAAAGCCCTTGGAATCATCTTGGGCGGACGCCATTGCGAACTGCGAGGTGCCGGCTGAAACAGCCAGGGCGATCATGCTCCACTTCATCACGCGCATCGTGATTTGCTCCTTTGGTTTTAGGAAGAGTACTGCCGTCCCACCTGTATTTTTATCTGGGCGGCTCTTTCTTTTTTGTGTCGGCGCAAAGTTATATCACGCAGACCCTATTGACGATACTGACTCATCTATCCTTTCAGCTTCTTTACGAGGCTGTCGTAAATTGCTAGTTCCATGTCGCAAATTCACAGCCCTAATGTGACAGGGCTGACAACTTAAATGCTGTTTTCAGACCCCTGTCGAAGTTTGAACTCTTCCTTGGTGCGCATTCAAACGCTGCTGTTCTTTTATCGCGAAACACCTGCTTCCAAACGGGTGCCGTTGCCGACGATACGGGTGTGAATGCAACAAGCGTGCACAAAGCGGTAACCGAATGTCATTTTTTCGTGAAAAACGTTACGGCAGTGTAAAAACCGCATAAGCACGGGCTTTTTACGTCGTTTGGTTTGGGCTTGACGCCCGGGTATTTCACCTGTGAGCAGGTACATAAAACCTGTGCCAGAGCAAAACGTTACCGGTTCACCCCGCTGAGTGGGTAGTTGGCGGATCCCTTTGAAGCACAGGTGGGTCATTTTGGTGCATCCCGCTGAGGCCCGATTTAGCGTAGCTCAAATATTCGACTGCCTCTAAAGGGTGCAGATTTTTTATCTGCTTGCATCGAGGGTATGCTGGGCGCCTGATATCGACCTGCCGAACGGAGTGCCCGCGTGTTCGCCTTAGATCAACGCCTGCAACAAGACACACTGGTCATGGGTGACTTCCCGCTCTGTCGCCTGCTGCTGTCCAATGACTCGAATTACCCCTGGTTCATCCTGGTGCCGCGCGTCGACGGTATCAGTGAAGTGTTTCAGCTGGATGTCGCCGATCAACAGACGCTGTGGCAAGAAACAACCGCCTTGGCGCGAGTGCTTAATGAAGGCCTGGTGGCCGACAAGATGAACATCGGTGCGCTGGGTAACGTTGTCAGCCAGTTGCATGTGCACGTGATTGTGCGTAAGCGCGACGATGCCGCCTGGCCGGCACCGGTCTGGGGCAAGCACCCGGCCCGGCCGTATACCGAAGAGCAAGTGGCGGCGCTTCGCACCCGACTGCGCGCGTTATTGCCTGCCGACTTCATCTTTACCCAGGACTGAACCATGGACCTGCAAGACCGCGTCAACGACCTGGAAAGCCGCCTGGCGTTTCAGGACGACACCATCGAGACCCTCAATGACATCCTAGTCACCCAGCAGCGCGCGGTTGAGCGTCTGCAACTGCAGATGAAGGCGCTGCTCAAGCGCCAGGAAGAAATGGGTGGCCAGTTCGAGTCATCCGAAGAAGAGGCGCCGCCGCCGCATTATTAAAGCGCGCATAAAAAAACCGCGATCCAGCAGGGCTGGATCGCGGTTTTTTATTGCGCCGAGGGTGGGAATCAGCGACGCGGCAATGCCGCGATCACGTCTTCGGCTTGCAGGCCCTTGTCGCGGTTCATGACGGAGAACTCCACGCGCTGGCCTTCGACCAGAACGCGATGACCTTCGCCGCGGATGGCCCGGAAATGGACGAAGATATCGTCGCCCGAATCGCGGGAAATAAAGCCGAAGCCTTTGGAGGTGTTGAACCACTTGACGGTCCCGGTATCCCGGTTGGTCATGTCGTAGTTTTGCGACGCAGCGGCAGGGGACGAACGGTAGAAGCTGATGGCCAGGTGAAGAACGATGGCGACCACAGCAATCACCAGGCTGAGCAGGATGGCCGGGTGGCCGCCGACTTCAGGCATCGGTGCGAGGAGGGTGAGGGTTTGAACGACAACGGTCAGTACCAGCAGCGCGCTGACCAGGTTTTGCAGTTGATGACGCGTGCCTTTGTTCCAGTAAGGGATCACCGGTGCCAGCGTCAGGTTAAGAAGGCCGAACAAGGCCAGGTACAGAGCGTCGTGTTGTTCCAGGTAGGGAGGGCTTCCCTGTTGCAAGCTCGGTATAAAGGACAGCAGCAACGCTGCAACGCCCGTTAGCAGGTGGACGATTTTCAACATTTTGATTAACTCACGTTAAGAAGGATCACAAGGAAGAGCTGACTGGCACGGTTCGCTTCTGAACAATGGGAGGCGTTGGGCACGTGCACGGGTATCAGCCTATGTGGCGCGCCGCAGAAATAAACGGCGCACCACACGACGTCTATTTAACAGCAAAGGCTGTGCCTACTCAAATCAAGCATTTCGGGGTGTTGCGAGCGCGTTGGCATTTCTGCGGCAAACACTTGTCCTAGACAGGTGCAGGATTTTTGAGCAGCATTTTTAGCGTTTTCCTGCTCTGCGCAAAGGCTTGCATGCCGCTGTCACGTGACCGGCAGATGCATGCGTAGAAGGGGCGATTTGCCGCACGCCGGCGGTGTATGTCGGGCTGCATATAGCCGGCACTCTTGCTAGAGTGGTCCTGCACCTGATCAATGAATGCTCGTCAATTGAAGGGGAAAAACATGGCAATCGATATTGGTATCAGTGAAGAAGACCGTAAATCCATCGTCGACGGACTTTCACGGCTGCTGTCCGATACCTATGTACTGTATTTGAAAACCCACAACTTCCATTGGAACGTCACGGGCCCCATGTTTCGTACGCTGCACTTGATGTTTGAAGAGCAGTACAACGAACTGGCGCTGGCAGTGGACTCCATTGCCGAACGTATCCGTGCCCTGGGTTTCCCGGCGCCGGGTGCCTATTCGATCTACGCCCGTCTGTCTTCGATCAAGGAAGAAGAGGGTGTGCCCAGCGCCGAAGAGATGATCAAGCAGTTGGTGGCGGGCCAGGAGGCAGTGACGCGTACCGCGCGCGGCATCTTCCCGCTGCTCGATAAAGTCAGCGATGAGCCAACGGCGGATTTGCTGACCCAACGTATGCAGGTTCATGAAAAAACCGCGTGGATGCTGCGTTCTCTGCTCGAAAACCAGTAAATCTACACCTGAGTGGCGCCGCCCTGGCGCCGCTCAGTGGTTTCCCCGCGCTTCCTGGCGTTGTCCTACGACTACCGACTCCCTGTCTTCTGGTCGCCCCTCGCATCCTGCTGTTTTATAGACCCACTGTTCCATGGGAGAAACCCGTGGGCTGTTGTTTGGCAATGGAGTGTCAGGTGTATGTCACGCGCAGTGGGTAATGGAGTGATGGAAACCTGTGGTTTTCATAAGATAAAGGTCGACCCCTTTGCAAAAGGGTTCGATATGGGACTGGCCAAGCCATTGTCCCGGTCGGTCAGGCTCAACGGGTTTTCCACCTGCCTGCGGCTTGAGCAGATCTACTGGAATATCCTCACGGAGATCGCCAGGATCAATGCCTGCTCAGTCAGTGCGTTGCTGTCGTATGTCGACCGGGAAGTGCATTTGCGTTACGGAGGGGTGAAGAACTTCAGCGGATTGGTCAGGGTGGTGTGCGTGGTTCACGTATTAAAAGCCTGCACTACCCCGATGAGTGCCGATTAATCCGGCGGTTGCACAGCCGGCCCGCCGTTGAGGTGGGCCGGCCTTGGGGCAGAAAGCCGGCTGCGCTGCCTCGATTTACCAGATATAATCCCGCGCTTTGCTGCGCATGCCTGGTGTTTATCCACAGGGCAGGGCGTGGCGCAGTAATGATCTGATCGCCGAGACATCTCCATGCCCATGTACGACTATCAATGTGCTTCCTGTGGTCATCAGTTGGAAGCCATTCAGAAGATCAGCGCCGCGCCGCTGGTCGATTGCCCTGCCTGCCAGGCACCTGAGCTGAAGAAGATGTTGTCCATGCCGGGCTTCCGCCTGAGCGGCGGTGGCTGGTACGAGACCGACTTCAAGACCGGCGCCAAGAAAAACCTGGCAGGCGGCGACAAAGCAGACTGAGTTGAACTCTACGCGCAGGCTCCTGCATTATCCGTCCCCTGCTTAACTGTACGGTGACGAGGCGAGCCTCCACCGAATTTCGAATTACGAGAAGTGAAACCACTACCATGATGCGCAGCCACTATTGCGGCCAACTGAACGAGACCCTGGAAGGTCAGGAAATCACCCTTTGCGGATGGGTTCACCGTCGCCGCGACCACGGCGGGGTGATCTTCCTCGATATCCGTGATCGTGATGGTCTGGCCCAAGTGGTGTTCGACCCGGACCGCGCCGAGAGCTTCGCCGCCGCCGACCGCGTGCGCAGCGAATACGTCGTGAAAATCACCGGCAAGGTGCGCCTGCGTCCGGCCGGTGCCGTGAACAAGAACATGGCGTCCGGCGGTATTGAAGTGCTGGGCTACGAGCTGGAAGTGCTGAACGAGTCGGAAACCCCGCCGTTCCCGCTCAACGAATACTCCGACGTGGGCGAAGAAACTCGCCTGCGCTACCGCTTCCTGGACCTGCGTCGCCCGGAAATGGCCGAGAAGCTGCGTCTGCGTTCGCGCATGACCACCAGCATCCGCCGCTTCCTCGACGAAAACGGCTTCCTTGACGTCGAAACGCCGATCCTCACCCGGGCCACCCCGGAAGGCGCGCGTGACTACCTGGTGCCGAGCCGTACCCACGCCGGTTCCTTCTTCGCCTTGCCGCAATCGCCGCAATTGTTCAAGCAGCTGCTGATGGTGGCCGGCTTCGACCGTTACTACCAGATCGCCAAGTGCTTCCGTGACGAAGACCTGCGTGCCGACCGCCAGCCTGAATTCACCCAGATCGACATCGAGACCAGCTTCCTCGATGAAAAAGAGATCATGGGCCTGACCGAACAAATGATCCGCAACCTGTTCAAGGAAGTGCTGGACCTGGAGTTCGGCGAATTCCCGCACATGACCTTCGAAGAAGCCATGCGCCGCTACGGTTCCGACAAGCCAGACCTGCGTAACCCGCTGGAACTGGTGGACGTGGCCGACCAGCTCAAAGAAGTCGACTTCAAGGTGTTCAGCGGCCCGGCCAACGACCCGAAATGCCGCATCGCCGCCCTGCGCGTGCCTGGCGGCGCGAGCATGCCGCGCAAGCAGATCGACGACTACACCAAGTTCGTCGGCATCTACGGTGCCAAAGGCCTTGCGTACATCAAGGTCAACGAGCGCGCCAGTGGCGTTGACGGCCTGCAATCGCCGATCGTGAAAAACATCCCGCTCGACAACCTGAACGCGATCCTGGACCGCGTCGGCGCGGTTGACGGCGACATCGTGTTCTTCGGTGCCGACAAGGCCAAGATCGTCAGCGAAGCCCTGGGCGCGCTGCGCATCAAGCTGGGCCACGACCTGGACCTGCTGACCTGCAAGTGGGCCCCAATGTGGGTGGTCGACTTCCCGATGTTCGAAGAGAACGACGACGGCAGCTTCAGCGCCTTGCACCACCCGTTCACCGCGCCGAAGTGCTCGCCTGAAGAGCTGGAAGCCAACCCCGCAGGCGCGCTGTCGCGAGCCTACGACATGGTCCTGAACGGCACCGAGCTGGGTGGCGGCTCGATCCGTATCCACCGCAAGGAGATGCAGCAAGCGGTATTCCGTCTGTTGGGCATCAACGAAGCGGAACAGGAAGAGAAGTTCGGCTTCCTGCTCGACGCCCTGAAGTACGGCGCGCCGCCGCACGGTGGCCTGGCGTTTGGCCTGGACCGTCTGGTGATGCTGATGACCGGCGCCCAGTCGATCCGTGAAGTGATCGCCTTCCCGAAAACCCAGAGTGCTGCGGACGTGATGACCCAGGCTCCGGGCGTGGTGGATGCCAAGGCGCTGCGCGAACTGCACATCCGTCTGCGCGAGACGCCGAAGGCTGAGTAAGGCTGCTGCGTGAAAGCGCGATAAGGTTGTAAGCAGTCAAAAAGGCGCATCTTCGGATGCGCCTTTGCGTTTAAAAGAGGGAATTCCTGCCTGGGGTGGGATTGTTAAGGTTTCTAGAGAATTTCGGAGTTGTGTTATGGCTGGCCATTCCAAGTGGGCGAACATCAAGCACCGCAAAGAGCGTCAGGATGCCAAGAAAGGCAAGATCTTCACCAAGTGGATTCGCGAACTGACCGTCGCTGCCCGTCAGGGTGGCGGTGACCCGGGCTCCAACCCGCGCCTGCGCCTGGCGCTGGACAAGGCCTTGGGCGCCAACATGAGCCGCGACATCATCGATCGCGCCGTGGCCCGTGGTGCCGGCGCGGCCGACACTGACGATATGGTCGAGCTGAGCTACGAAGGCTACGGCCCGGGCGGCGTGGCGGTGATGGTCGAGTGCATGACCGACAACCGCAACCGTACTGCGGCAGCCGTGCGTCACGCGTTCAGCAAATGCGGCGGCAACCTGGGCACCGACGGCTCGGTGGCCTACCTGTTCGAGCGCAAGGGCCAAATCTCCTTCGCGCCGGGCGTGGATGAAGATGCGCTGATCGAAGCCGCGATGGAGGCCGATGCCGACGACGTGGTGACCAACGAAGACGGTTCCATCGACGTATTCACCTCGTTCGCCGGCTTCTATGCGGTGCGCAACGCCCTGGAAGCCGCCGGTTTCAAAGGCACCGACGCGGAAATCGTGATGCTGCCGACCACCAGCGCCGAGCTGGACCTGGACGGTGCGCAGAAAGTGCTGAAGATGCTGGATATGCTTGAAGACCTGGATGATGTGCAGAACGTGTACTCGAACGCCGATATCCCGGAATCTGTCGCAGAACAACTCACCTAAGCATCACGCCCCTCCACTGTGGGGACTGGCTTGGGTGGGAGCTGGCTTGCCTGCGATAGCATCACCTCGGTTTGACAGAACCACCGAGGTGTCTGCATCGCAGGCAAGCCAGCCCCCACATTCGATCTATGTTGGTCGCAAGAATTGTGTTTTTTCCACTTCGCAGGCGTTATGACTTTAATCCTAGGTATCGACCCCGGTTCGCGCATCACCGGTTTTGGCGTGGTGCAACAGACCCCGCGCGGCTGTGTGTACGTTGCCTCGGGCTGCATCCGCACTGGTGCGGGCGAGTTGGCCGAGCGCCTGCAGATCGTCTATCGCGGCGTGCGTGAAGTGATCCAGACCTACGGGCCGGTGACCATGGGCATTGAAAAGGTGTTCATGGCCAAGAACGCCGACTCTGCGTTAAAACTTGGCCAGGCGCGAGGCGCCGCCATCGTCGCCGGCGCCGAGGAAGGCATGGAAATCGCCGAATACACCGCCACTCAGGTCAAGCAGGCCGTGGTCGGCACCGGCGCGGCGAATAAGGAACAGGTGCAGATGATGGTCATGCACATGCTCAAGCTCACCTCAAAACCACAAATTGACGCCTCCGATGCCCTGGCCATTGCCATTTGCCATGCGCATACCCGCTCAAGCCTGTTGCCGCATGGTCTGGGCACGGCACGCAGTCGTGGCGGTCGCCTGCGTCTCTGATAGCATCAGCGCAATCGTTATTTCCGGTCAGGCCTTATCTGACCCCAAGCTTTAAGGATTTGAACCGTGATTGGACGCTTGCGCGGCACCCTGGCTGAAAAACAGCCGCCGCACCTGATTCTGGATGTAAACGGGTTGGGGTATGAGCTGGAAGTGCCCATGACCACGCTGTACCGTCTACCGTCGGTCGGCGAGCCGCTGACCCTGCACACCCATTTGGTGGTGCGCGAAGACGCGCAATTGCTTTATGGTTTTATTGGCAAGCGCGACCGCGACTTCTTCCGCGAGCTGATTCGCCTGAACGGCGTAGGCCCCAAACTTGCGCTGGCGTTGATGTCGAGCCTGGAGGTGGACGAACTGGTGCGTGCGGTTTCGGCCCAGGACACCTCGGCGTTGACCAAGGTGCCGGGCGTCGGCAAGAAAACGGCCGAGCGCTTGTTGGTGGAGCTCAAGGACCGCTTCAAAGCCTGGGAAGTCGTACCGAGCATGTTCGCCTTGGTGCCGAACCAGCCGGATATGCCGGCAGGCCAGGTGACCAGCGCCGAAAGCGATGCGGTCAGCGCGTTGATCTCCCTGGGCTACAAGCCGCAGGAGGCCAGCAAAGCCGTATCTGCCATCAAGGACAAGAACCTGAGCAGCGAAGACATGATCCGCCGAGCCCTGAAGGGAATGATTTAAGTGATTGAAGCTGATCGTCTGATCGCGGCCACCGGCCCGCGCGACCGTGAAGAAGTCCAGGACCGGGCCATCCGCCCGCTGAGCCTGGCCGAGTATATCGGCCAGCCGACCGTGCGCGAGCAAATGGAGTTGTTCATCCAGGCCGCGCGCGGGCGCAGCGAGTCTCTGGACCACACGTTGATCTTCGGCCCGCCGGGGCTGGGTAAAACCACGCTGGCCAATATCATCGCCCAGGAAATGGGCGTGTCGATCAAGTCCACCTCCGGCCCGGTGCTCGAGCGTCCGGGTGACCTGGCGGCGTTGCTGACCAATCTTGAGCCGCACGACGTGCTGTTCATCGACGAGATCCACCGGCTTTCGCCTATCGTCGAGGAAGTACTGTACCCGGCCATGGAAGACTTCCAGCTCGACATCATGATCGGCGAAGGCCCGGCGGCCCGCTCGATCAAACTCGACCTGCCGCCCTTTACGCTGGTGGGCGCAACCACCCGTGCGGGCATGCTGACCAACCCGTTGCGAGACCGTTTCGGCATTGTTCAACGTCTAGAGTTCTATAGCACGGCGGATTTGGCCACCATCGTCAGCCGTTCGGCGAGCATTCTCGGCTTGCCCCTGGACCCGGAAGGCGCGTTTGAAATCGCTCGCAGGGCACGTGGCACGCCGCGAATCGCCAACCGTTTGTTGCGTCGCGTGCGCGACTTTGCCGAGGTGCGGGCCAAGGGGCATATCACCAAGGCCGTGGCCGATCTGGCCTTGAACCTGCTGGATGTGGACGAGCATGGCTTCGATCACCAGGATCGACGTCTACTCTTGACCATGATCGAGAAGTTCGACGGTGGCCCGGTAGGTGTGGACAGCCTGGCGGCGGCAATCAGCGAGGAGCGTCACACCATTGAGGATGTGCTGGAGCCGTACCTGATCCAACAAGGTTACATCATGCGTACGCCAAGGGGCCGCGTGGTCACGCGCCACGCCTATTTGCACTTCGGGTTAAACATTCCGTCACGATTGGGCGAGATGCCTGTAGTAGACGAATTCCTCGATGCGGTGGACGATTAATAACACCACGCCAGACGATTTATCTGAAGTTTGTGCTGTCCTAGTGGCTGGTGTCGTCATTCAGTCGTTAGAAATGCTGAATAGAATGCAAAAACAGTTGCCCAGCCGGATTGGCAACCTGAGGAGTAAGCACTAGAGTATGCGCGCGCAAAACGGGGATCAGTCGTTCGCACATCGCTGTCGCGTTTATTACGAGGACACCGATGCCGGCGGCATCGTTTATTACGTCAACTACCTCAAGTTCATGGAGCGGGCTCGAACCGAGCGGCTACGGGAGCTGGGCTTTGCCCAATCCCAGCTGGCAGGGGAGGACCTGTTATTCGTCGTGCATTCCAGCGAGGCGCGTTACCACGCACCGGCGCGATTGGACGACGAGTTGCTGGTCAGCGCTGAAGTAATCGAATTGAACCGTGTCAGCCTGCGCTTTAAACAGCAAGTCAGGCGGGCAACGGATGCAACGCTGCTCTGTGAGGGGCAGTTCCTGGTGGCCTGTGTGCGCACCAATAGTTTGAAACCCCGGGCCATTCCCGAAGCTCTACGTGCGGCCTTTGCCGGCGTAAGCGGCGCGGGTAAACAATCAAAGCAGGAGATTTAGCGTGGAACCTACCGTCGTCGACCATTCCTCCATGTGGAGCCTGGTCAGCAATGCCAGTGTTGTGGTTCAACTGGTGATGCTGGTCCTGGTAGCCGCTTCGGTTACCTCTTGGGTCATGATTTTTCAGCGCAGCAACTTGCTGCGTGCCGGTCGACGTGCCCTGGAGAGCTTTGAAGAGCGCTTCTGGTCGGGTATCGACCTGTCCAAACTGTACCGTCAGGCCGGCAGCAACCCGGACCCGGATTCGGGCGTCGAGCAGATCTTCCGCGCCGGCTTCAAGGAGTTCTCCCGCCTGCGCCAGCAACCGGGCGTTGACCCGGAAGCAGTCATGGAAGGCGTGGCCCGTGCCATGCGCGTCGCCATTTCCCGTGAAGAAGAGAAGCTGGAGCAGAGCCTGCCGTTCCTCGCCACCGTCGGTTCCGTCAGCCCGTACATCGGTCTGTTCGGTACGGTATGGGGGATCATGAACTCCTTCCGCGGCCTGGCCCAGGCCCAGCAAGCGACACTGGCCACCGTGGCCCCGGGTATCGCTGAAGCCCTGATCGCCACCGCGATCGGCTTGTTCGCTGCTATCCCCGCAGTAATCGCCTACAACCGTTTTGCCGCCCGTGGCGAAACCTTGATCAGCCGTTACTACACCTTCGCCGACGAATTCCAGGCGATCCTGCACCGTAAAGTGCACACCAGCGAAGAATAAGCAGGTAATTCCCAATGGCTTTAATCGCTCGAGCTCGCAAAAAGCGCAAGCCGGTCGCCGAGATGAACGTAGTGCCTTACATCGACGTGATGCTGGTGCTGCTGGTCATTTTCATGGTGACCGCGCCGATGCTCAATCAGGGCGTGAAGGTTGATCTGCCCAAGGTTTCCAGCGAAGCCTTGCCGCAAGACAACAACACTCAGGTCCTGACCATTTCGATCAAGGCTGACAAGACCTATTACTGGAACCTTGGCAGCGAAGTCGATACCCAGAAACAGCAGGACAAGGCCATGACCTTGCCGCAGATGACCGACGCCGTGACCAAGATCATTCGGTCCGGCAACGAAGGCGGCAAGCACACCCAGGTGTTCATTCGCGGCGACAAAGTGGTCGACTATGGCTCCGTCATGGGCGCCATGGGCGGGCTGCAGAAGGCCGGCGTGGGTAACGTTGGCTTGATTACCGAGGCGCCCTGATGCAGCAACAGCGAGAGCCGTCCGCCTCGGAAAGCTACTTCTGGCCTAGCGTCTGGGCAATTGCCCTGCACGTCCTGGTGTTTGGCATGCTGTTCGTCAGCTTTGCCATGACCCCGGACCTGCCGCCAGCCAAGCCGATCGTGCAGGCGACCCTGTATCAGCTGAAATCGAAAAGTCAGGCCACCACCCAGACCAATCAGAAGATTGCGGGTGAGGCCCAGAAGTCGGCTGCGCGCCAGACTGAAGTCGAACAGATGGAACAGAAGAAGGTCGAGCAGGAAGCGGTGAAGGCTGCTGCGGAACAAAAGAAAGAAGAGGCGGCTCAAAAGGCCGAGGAATCGAAAAAGGCTGACGAAGCCAAGAAAGCTGACGAGGCGAAAAAGGCTGATGAAGCCAAGAAAGCCGAAAAAGCTGCCGAAGCTAAAAAAGCCGAAGAGAAACAATTGGCTGATATAGCCAAGAAGAAGTCTGAAGAAGAAGCCAAGAAAGCTGCCGAAGAAGAGGCCAAGAAAAAGGCCGCTGAAGAGGCCAAGAAGAAGATAGTCGAAGACGCGAAGAAGAAAGCCGCCGAAGACGCCAAGAAAAAAGCTGAAGCAGACGAGGCGAAGAAGAAAGTCGCCGACGACGCGAAGAAGAAAGCTGCCGCCGATGCCAGCAAGAAAAAGGCCCAGGAAGCAGCACGTAAATCCGCCGAAGAGAAAAAGGCCCAGGCCTTGGCAGATTTGCTTTCCGACACGCCTCAGCGTCAGCAAGCCTTGGCCGATGAGCGTGGTGACGAAGTCGCGGGCAGTTTCGACGACCTGATTCGGGCACGGGCAGCGGAAGGCTGGACACGTCCACCTTCGGCACGCAAAGGCATGACAGTAGTGCTGCAGATCGGCATGTTGCCGGACGGTACGGTGACTTCGGTCAGCGTGGCCAAGTCCAGTGGTGACGGTTCGTTCGACAGTTCGGCGGTTGCCGCGGTCAAGAATATTGGCCGGTTGACCGAGATGCAGGGAATGAAACCAAGCGACTTCGCTCCCTATCGTTCATTCAAGATGACATTCACACCTGAGGATCTAGCCTTGTGAGAAACCTTCTTCGAGGAATGCTTGTCGTTATTTGCTGTATGGCAGGGATAGCGGCGGCGGATGAAAAGAACATCCTGGTTACCAGCGGTAGCGATCGGGCCACCCCGATCGCCGTAGTACCGTTCGGCTGGCAGGGCGGCAGCGTGCTGCCGGACGACATGGCCCAGATCGTCAGTGACGACCTGCGCAACTCCGGTTACTACGCGCCGATTCCAAAAGGCAACATGATCAGCCAGCCGACCCAGGCCAGCGAAGTCATCTTCCGTGACTGGAAAGCCGTCGGCGCCCAGTACCTGATGGTCGGCAGCATCACGCCGGCCGGCGGTCGCCTGCAGATCCAGTACACGTTGTTCAACGTGGCCACCGAGCAGCAGGTCTTGACCGGCAGCGTATCGGGCACCGCCGAACAACTGCGGGACATGGCGCACTACATCTCCGACCAGTCGTTTGAAAAGCTCACCGGTATCAAGGGTGCTTTCTCGACGCGTCTGCTGTATGTAACGGCTGAGCGTTTCTCTGTAGACAACACTCGTTACACCTTGCAGCGCTCGGACTACGACGGTGCACGGGCTGTGACCTTGCTGCAATCGCGCGAGCCAATCCTGTCGCCGCGTTTCGCGCCAGACGGCAAGCGTATTGCCTATGTGTCGTTCGAACAGCGCCGCCCGCGCATCTTCGTGCAGCACATCGATACCGGCCGTCGTGAGCAGATCACCAACTTCGAAGGCCTCAACGGTGCGCCAGCCTGGTCGCCGGATGGTTCGCGCCTGGCGTTCGTGCTGTCCAAGGACGGCAACCCGGACATCTACGTGATGAACATGGCTTCGCGCCAGATCAGCCGTGTGACCAGCGGCCCGGGCATCAACACCGAGCCGTTCTGGGGTAAGGATGGTTCGACCATCTACTTCACCTCCGACCGGGGCGGCAAGCCACAAATCTATAAAACTAGCGTAGGCGGCGGTGGTGCAGAGCGCGTGACCTTTATTGGTAACTACAATGCCAACCCTAAGCTTTCGGCTGATGAAAAGACGTTGGTGATGATTCACCGTCAGGATGGTTTCACTAATTTCCGGGTTGCGGCCCAGGATTTGCAGCGCGGAACCGTAAAAATCCTTACAGATACCAACCTTGATGAGTCAGCTACTGTTGCGCCCAACGGCACCATGGTAATCTACGCCACCCGCCAGCAGGGCCGGGGAGTCTTGATGCTCGTGTCCATTAATGGACGCGTAAGGCTCCCGCTTCCTACCGCACAAGGCGAAGTCAGAGAACCATCCTGGTCCCCTTACCTGAACTGACGCGGCGCTACAAAAAGAAGTACTTAACACACTGGGGTTCATTAGGAGTTTCACGATGGAAATGCTGAAGTTTGGTAAGTTTGCTGCTCTGGCTCTGGCTCTGTCCGTAGCCGTTGGTTGCTCGTCTAAAGGCGGCGACAATGCCGGTGAAGGCGCAGCTGTTGATCCAAACGCTGGTTACGGCGCTAACACTGGTGCAGTTGACGGCTCCCTGAGCGAAGAAGCTGCTCTGCGCGCTATCACCACTTTCTACTTCGAATACGACAGTTCGGACCTGAAACCAGAAGCCATGCGCGCTCTGGACGTTCACGCGAAGGACCTGAAAGCTAACGGCGCTCGCGTTGTTCTGGAAGGTAACACCGACGAACGTGGTACTCGTGAGTACAACATGGCACTGGGCGAGCGTCGTGCGAAAGCCGTTCAGCGCTACCTGGTACTGCAAGGTGTTGCTCCAGGCCAACTGGAACTGGTTTCCTACGGTAAAGAGCGTCCAGTTGCTACTGGCCACGACGAGCAGTCCTGGGCTCAAAACCGTCGCGTCGAACTGCGTAAGTAATTCGTCATGCGAACGTGCCGTCGTGCTCTAACTGTATTGGCTCTCAGCCTCGCCCCGCTTGCGGTGTGGGCTGCGGTTCCTGTGGAAGATAGCAACTCTGGCTATAACAATAGCGGGAGCAGTTATCCGCCAGCGGGTTATGGCACGAACGGCGCCTATGCTGGGGGAGCGGCTACGTCCGCTCCCTCGGCACAGGGCGAACTGTTCAACCAGCTGCAACGCATGCAGGATCAATTGTCCCAGCAACAAGGCACCATTGAAGTTCTGCAGAATCAAGTGAACCAGCTGAAGCAAGAAGGCCTGGAGCGTTACCAGGATCTTGATCGACGCATTGGAGCCGGCGTAACACCAGCCGCCACTCCTGATAATTCTTCTGCCGGTAGCGCGCCAAGCGCCGCTGCCGGTGGTGCAGCAGCGGGGGCTGCGGCCGCAAGCCAAGCCCCTGCCGCCAGCAGCGAACCGGGTGATCCGGCCAAAGAAAAGCTGTATTACGATGCAGCCTTCGACCTGATCAAAGCCAAGGATTTCGATAAGGCCAGCCAGGCTTTTACCGCATTCCTGCGCAAATACCCGAACAGCCAATACGCGGGCAATGCCCAGTACTGGTTGGGCGAGGTTAACTTGGCCAAGGGTGATCTGCAGGGCGCAGGCCAGGCGTTTGCCAAGGTCAGCCAGCTCTACCCAAAGCACGCCAAGGTGCCTGATTCGCTGTACAAACTTGCTGACGTAGAACGCCGCCTGGGTCACACCGACAAGGTCAAAGGCATTCTGCAGCAGGTCGTTGCCCAATATCCGGGTACGTCCGCTGCCCAGTTGGCTCAACGAGATCTGCAACGCTTGTAAGCGATGCTTTCCCGTTTAGAAGAAACCCGCGCCTGGCGCGGGTTTTTTCGTTAGAATCCACGCCCTTTTATGAAACACGCTTCCTGGGGTTTACGCGTTTGCGAAATTCCTTGAAGTGCCTGACGGAGGCGGACAGCCTGTTTAGCTGTTACGCCCGTGGCGACTATGCAAGACACATTACGTATTACCGAAGTTTTTTACTCGTTACAGGGTGAAACGCGAACCGCTGGCCTGCCCACCGTATTTGTACGGCTGACCGGCTGTCCTTTGCGTTGCCAATACTGTGACAGCGCCTATGCCTTCAGTGGCGGCACCGTGCGCAGCCTCGACGACATCCTCGAGCAAGTGGCCGGCTTCAAGCCGCGCTACGTCTGCGTGACAGGTGGCGAGCCGCTGGCCCAACCCAACGCCATCCCATTGCTCAAGCGGCTGTGTGACGCCGGTTACGAGGTCTCGCTGGAAACCAGCGGCGCCCTGGACATCTCGGCTGTTGACTCGCGCGTGAGCCGGGTAGTCGATCTCAAGACCCCAGGTTCCAAAGAGGCGCACCGCAACCTCTACGAGAACATGGACTTGCTGACGGCCAACGATCAGGTCAAGTTCGTGATCTGCTCTCGTGACGACTATGACTGGGCGGCCTCCAAGCTGATCCAGTACGGCCTCGACCGCCGCGCCGGTGAGGTGCTGTTCTCACCCAGCCATCACGACCTGAACGCCCGCGACCTGGCCGACTGGGTCGTCGCGGACAACCTGCCGGTGCGCCTGCAATTGCAGTTGCATAAATACCTGTGGAATGACGAGCCAGGGCGCTGACATGGCCGATGAAAAACGTGCCGTCATCCTGCTCTCCGGTGGCCTTGATTCCGCCACGTTGGTAGCCATGGTCCGCGCTCAAGGCTACAGCTGCTACACCCTGAGCTTCGACTACGGCCAGCGCCACCGTGCCGAGTTGGACGCCGCCGCGCGTGTCGCCCGTGACCTGGGTGTGGTCGAGCACAAGGTCATCGGCCTCAACCTTAATGGCATCGGCGGTTCGGCGCTCACCGACAGCAGCATCGACGTACCCGAGGCGCCCAGCGAAGGCATCCCGCTGACCTACGTGCCGGCGCGCAACACCGTCTTCCTGTCGCTGGCCCTCGGCTGGGCCGAAGTATTGAACGCCCGCGACATCTTCATCGGCGTCAATGCACTGGACTACAACGGCTATCCGGACTGTCGCCCTGAGTATGTCGAGGCATTCGAGCGCATGGCCAACCTGGCCACCAAGGCCGGTGTAGAGGGGCAGGGCTTTCGTATCCAGGCGCCGCTGCAGAACATGACCAAGGCGGATATTGTGAAGGCTGGTGTAGGACTTGGTGTCGACTACACGCTGACAGTTTCCTGCTACCAAGCAGACAATGCCGGCCACGCCTGTGGGAAATGTGACGCCTGCCGACTGCGTGCAGAAGGCTTCCAAGCCGCCGGAATTGCTGACCCAACGCGTTATTTCTGATTTATTTAAAATAAGGTGTTGAATAATCCTTAGAAATCAGTATTATACGCGCCACCACACAGCGGGTCGTTAGCTCAGTTGGTAGAGCAGTTGGCTTTTAACCAATTGGTCGTAGGTTCGAATCCCACACGACCCACCATTTTTGGCGGTTTAGAAAATCCGGAAGGCCCACGCAAGTGAGGATTTCCGGGTTTTTTTTTGCCTGGTGAAAAAGCCGCCTGCAACAGGCGGCCCGTGGCCCCTCTGTCGGGCCTACTAGCCAAACCGCCCCGTAATATAGTCCTCCGTCTGCTTCATCTTCGGCTTGGTGAAGATCTCGTCCGTATTGCCATACTCAATCAATTCCCCCATGAACATGAACGCGGTGTTGTCCGACACCCGCGCGGCTTGCTGCATGTTGTGGGTCACGATAATCACCGTGTACTGCGTTTTAAGCTCGGTGATCAATTGCTCGATGCGCCCGGTGGAAATGGGGTCGAGCGCTGAGGTCGGTTCGTCCAGCAGCAACACCTGCGGGCGCAGCGCGATGGTGCGCGCGATGCACAGTCGTTGTTGCTGGCCGCCGGAGAGGCTTTGGGCGCTCTGGTTGAGTTTGTCTTTGACTTCATCCCACAGGGCGCCGCCGCGCAGGGCTTGTTCGACGCGGTCGTTCATCTCACGGCGCGAGAGTTTTTCGTGGTGGCGCACGGCGTAGGCGATGTTGTCGTAGATCGACATCGGGAACGGCACCGGCTTTTGGAACACCATGCCGACGTGGCTGCGCAGGCGGTTCATCGAGTAGCCGGGGGCGAGGATGTTTTCGCCGTTGAGCAGCACTTCGCCACGCGCTTCCTGCTTCGGGTACATCGAGTAGATGCGGTTGAACACGCGCAGCAAGGTGGACTTGCCGCAGCCGGAGGGGCCGATGATGGCGGTGATGCGCTTTTCCGGAATGTCGATGTCGATGGATTTCAGCGAGCGTTGGTGGTTGTAGAAAAACTCCAACCCGCGCACTTGGATTTTGGTTTTTTCGGGAACAATGCCGGTAGCGTCCATCAGTGAGACCTATTGCGTAAAAGGATCAGGCGAGATGCCAGGCTGAGCACCAGCACGAACAGTGTGAGCACCAGGGCGCCGGCCCAGGCCAGTGAGTGCCAGTCGTCGAACGGGCTCATGGCGTACTGGAAGATCACCACCGGCACACTGGCAATCGGCTTGAGCAGGTTGCTGCTCCAGAACTGGTTGCCAAAGGCGGTGAACAGCAGCGGGGCGGTTTCCCCGGTGATTCGCGCCAGGGCCAGCAGGATGCCGGTGACTACCCCGGCCTTGGCCGCTCTCAGCACGATCTGCAAGGTCAGTTTCCATTGCGGCACACCCAGTGCCAGCGCGGCCTCGCGCATGGTGGAAGGTTGCAGTTGGAGCATTTCATCGGTGGTGCGCACCACCACTGGAATCACCAGCAGGGCCAGGGCCAAGGCGCCGGCGATGGCGGAAAAACCAACCTGGTGATTGGTCAGCAGGTTGAGTGGCAAGATCACGCCGGTGTAGATAAACAAACCCAGCACAATCGAAGGTGCGGACAGCAGGATGTCGTTGATAAACCGCACCGTGGTGCCCAGGCGTGAGTGGCGTGCAAACTCTGCCAGCCAGATACCGGCCATCAACCCAATGGGCGTGCCGATCAACAGTGCGATGGCAGACATCAATGCGCTGCCATAGAACGCGTTGGCCAGGCCGCCTTCGGTGCCGGGCGGCGGCGTCATCTGGGTAAACAGGCGCAGGTTGAGGGCCTGGAACCCATTGATGATGGTGGTCAGCAGAATCCACGCCAGCCACAAAAGGCCGAAGGCTGTCGCGCCGCAACTGAGGCACATCGCAACCGCGTTTTTCAGCGCACGTTTTCGGTACAGGCGTTCGTTGGCGTTCATAACCCTTCCTTGCGCGACAGGCGCATCAGCATCAGGCGCGCCAGTGCCAGCACCACAAAAGTCACGATAAACAGCAAGAAGCCCAAGGCGATCAGCGCGGAGCGGTGCAGGTCGGTGTAGGCCTCGCTGAACTCGTTGGCGATCACGGACGCAATCGAACTGCTGGGCATCAGCAGCGAGGCGGAGAATTGTTGGGCGTTGCCCAGTACAAAGGTCACCGCCATGGTCTCGCCAAGGGCACGGCCCAAACCGAGAAAGATCCCGCCGACAACGGCCGAGCGCGTGTAGGGCAAGACGATGTCCCACACCACTTCCCACGTTGTGCTGCCAAGCGCGTAGGCCGATTCTTTCAATGGCGTCGGCACACTGCGAAACACCTCATGCATCACCGAGGTGATAAACGGCATGATCATCACCGCCAGCACAATCCCGGCAGTCAACATGCCGATCCCCAGCGGCGGGCCCTGGAACAGCGAGCCAATAAAGGGCAGGGCGCCGAGGTAGTCGTTGATCAAGGGCGACAGGTGCTCAGCCATAAACGGCCCGAACACGAACAAGCCCCACATGCCATAGATGATCGAAGGAATACCGGCGAGCAATTCAATCGCCGACGCGACCGGCATCTTGAGCCAGGGCGGCGCGACCTCGGTGAGAAAAATCGCAATGCCGAAACTCACCGGCACCGCAATCAGCAAGGCCAGGAAGGAGGTGACCAAGGTGCCGTAAATCGGCACCACGGCGCCAAAGTGGTTGTTCACCGCATCCCATTCGGTGCTGGTGATAAAGCTGAAACCAAAGGTCTTGAACGCCAAGCCGCCGCCCCACAGGGTCGAGGCCGCAATGGCACCCAGCAATGCCAACACCAGCATGGCGGCGCCGAACATCGAGCGTTTAAACCACAGATCGTGGCGTTGATCGCGGGTGGCACGGCGGTCGCCCGCGGTGTCGCCTGCGTGAGAAGTCATGACCAGCGGTTGGACGGTGTCGTTCATATCAGATGTGCTCACCGCCTTGCGCAGTCAATGCGCAAGGCGGCCGTAGGACGAATCAGTTGGCGAAGTCAGACTTCCAGTAACCTTCGATTCGCGACACCAGGGAGTCCGGCAGGGCTACGTAGTCCAGCGCCGCGGCCTGTTGCTGGCCTTTTTCCAGTGACCACTTGAAGAAGCTGAACGCCGCCTGGCTTTGCTCGGCATTCTTCGGCTGCTTGTACATGATGATCCAGGTGGTCGCCGTGATCGGCCACGCGCCTTCGCCTGGGGCGTTGGTCATGATCAGGTTGAAGTCTTTGGCATTCGCCCAGTCAGCGGTATCTGCGGCGGCCTGGAATGCCTTGGCATCAGGTTTGACGAATTTCCCCGAAGCGTTTTTCAGTTGGGCATAGGTCATTTTGTTCTGCAGGGCGTAGGCGTATTCCACAAAGCCGATGGAGTTCTTGATCTGCTTCACGTAGGCCGAAACGCCTTCGTTACCCTTGCCGCCCACACCGACCGGCCACGGCACGGTGGTGCCGAACCCCACCTTGGCTTTCCAGCTGTCACTGACTTTGGCCAGGTAGTTGGTGAAGTTGTACGAGGTGCCCGAGCCGTCGGAACGGTGCACCACGGTGATGTTCGCCACCGGCAGGTTCAAGCCAGGGTTGAGGGCGGCGATGGCCGGGTCGTTCCAGGCCTTGATGTCACCGAGGAAAATCTTCGCGAGCACGTCGCCATCGAGTTTCAACTGGCCAGCCGCTACGCCCTCGACGTTCATCACCGGCACGATGCCGCCAATCACGCTGGGGAACTGGCCCAGGCCGCCAGCTTTGAGTTCATCGGCCGACAGCGGGGCGTCGGAGGCGCCGAAGTCAACGGTGGCCGCCTTGATCTGGGCGATGCCGCCGCCGGAGCCGATCGACTGATAGTTGATGCGATTGCTGGAGTTCTTGCTGTAGTCCTGCGACCACTTGGACAGCACCGGGTAGACGAAACTGGAGCCGGCGCCGGTAACGTCGGTGGCGTGGGCCACGCCGCTCAAGCACAGGGCAGCGAACAGAACAGACAGACTTTTTTTAGTCGGCAACATCACGACAACACCTCAAGGGAAGGGGTAAGTGGATAGGTCCACCTGTCTAAGACGTGACGATTTAATTCCTGAGATATGTCTGTTTAATGACGGTTTGGCTTTATGAAGAAACATTTAGAAATGTTTGCGCCGGTGAACGTGGGTTGCCCACGCCCACCGCCGCCGTGCGAATTAGTTGATGCTCTGCTCTATCCCGGCCTGCAACACCTGGCTGTCACTGTGCCCGCCGACTCGCAGTGGCCCAAGGTTGAAAGCCTGATCCTTACGCGTGGCGTCGTCCTGTTTCCGGGTCAGTTCATCCTTGGCGCCCAAGGCCAGGTTGACCGGTGATTTCGACAGGTTCAGCCCGACATCGGCCCGGTAGTCGCTGCCGGCCAGTGTCGTCGCCTTGACCGTGGAACCGCCGAGGTCGACTTTGCCTTTTTCCGCGCTGATCTGCGCACCCGTGAGGCGTGTTTCGCCACTCACGTGCAGAGTGACGCCCTGAGTGCCGCGCAGGCCCGACGCCTGGGTGACGCTGTCTTTCACCACGTGGCTGACGTCCAGATTCAACGTTGGGGTGTAGGACGTATCGCCACTTTTGTCGCCGAACAGCACGTTTTCGGCGGTATTGGCCACCGAGCTGCCGGTGGTGTTCTTGCCGCTGACGGTGTAGCTGTCCGTGGTTTTTGGCCAGACTTTTTCCTTGAGGTTGGACAGGCGAGTGCCCACGGCGTCCTTCTTGTCCGCCAGGTAAGCCTTGGCTTGATCCACGCGTGTGCCAAAGGCGCCACGGGGCTCGGGGTTCACGTCGTAGCTACCGCTGCGGGTGAGTTTTTCGCCCAGGCGCTCCTTGGCGTTGATCACGCTCTCTTTGGCCGAGGCCAGGTGCTCGGTGCCCTTGTCGACAGCGTTCTCCAGCTTTTCGCGGTGTTTTTCAAACGCGCCCTCGGCCTTGGCTTGCACCTTGTCCTTGAGCGGGCCGCTGGCCTTGGCCAGTTTGTTGACCACACCCGGTTGGTTTTTCTCGACGTCGAGCCGGGTGTCGACGTTGACCTGGGTGCTGCTGACGTGGTCTTTGCGGCTCTCGACGACGAGGTTGCCGCCCACGTTGCCGCTGACCTGCTCGGCTTCAATCCGCGCACCGGCCAGATGGGTATCACCGGCACTGTTGATCACCACCTTATTCGCCTTGATCAGGCTGTCGTGCTGGGTGGTACCTTGCAGGTGATCGACGTCGACCTTGACCCGCGCATTGATGCCGTACTGGGTTTTGGCTGTGTCGTGTTCACCGGCGTCGGCCAGCGCTGTTTTGCCGCCGCTGCCACCTGCGCCCAAGGTCACGCCCCAGCTGTTATGCGCCTGGGTGGATTGTGCCGACTCTTGCAAAATGCCGCCGTTTTGCGCCGCCAGGTTGACCCTGTCGGCCACTACCTGGGTGCCTTGCAGGTGGATGGCATCCGCCGCGTCAGCGCCACTGGCGAGGGTAACGTTGCCGTTGCTGTGCAATTGCCCGACCACTACGCCCTGATCGTTCTCGGAAACCTTGCCGATGTTGAAGTTGGCGCTCAGGCTGCCGGTTGTACCGCTGCTTTCGGCACTGCTGGTCTTGCCGGCGCCCACCGTCAAGCCGCCGCCCAGGTTGCTGGCGCTGCTGACATGGTTTTCGGTGGCCGCTTGCAGGTTCAATTTGCCGCCGGCGTTGAGGCTGATGTCACCGGTCTTAGCGGTGCTGCTGCCGATCTGAGTGCCTTGCAGGGTCATGTCGCCGCCACTGCTCAGTTGGATCGGCCCGTTGCCGTGGAGCGTCGCGACACGTGCCTGGCTGTCCTGGGTGTCGAGGCGCTTGTTATCCAGTTGAACGCCGGCACCCAGGTTCACGTTCGTACCCTTGCTGCCCGGCGCTGTGCCCACCGTCAACGAGCCGCTGCCGCGCAGGCTGTTGTCGGTTTTGTGTTGGGTATCGCTGGCCTGGTTCAGCGCCAATTCGCCCCCCGCCTTGAGGTTGACGCCTGCCTGGCCACCGTTGAAGTGGCTGCCTTCATAGCGTGCATCGCCTTGGGTCTGAATGCTCACACCCTGAGCTCCGGCGTAGCTGCCGACCACCGCCGTGCTGCTTGATTCGCGCACATCGCTGCTGCCGCCGGTGCCGCTGCCGCGCACATTCAAGTCTTCACCCGTGGTGGTGTAAACCCGCACGCCCGCCTTGGCGTCCACGCCTTGCTCGCTGCTGCTGTGAGTGTTGGCGGCTGCGGTGGCAAGGTGCTCGCCGGCATTGATCTTGAGCCCGCCCTCGCTGGCGCGGTATTGAGTGCCTTGATCCTTCACGGTGTTGGCGACATTGACCTGTACCGTGCCACCACTGAACTGGCTGACCACCGCGGTGCTGTCCTGCTGTGTGCGGGTCTTTTGGGTATGACCGACGTCCACATCCAGCCCGACGTTCGGCTGCTCGAACGCATCGAGCAAACCTGGCTGATGGAATTTGGCCTGGGCCACGCCCTCGACGGCTTTTTCGATCGGCCGGGTGATGCCTTTGTATTCGACATTGGCGCCGACATCGGCGGTCCAGCCATTCTCCTTGTGGGTGCTGGTCTCGGTGTTATGCGCCGCCTGGTTATCGACCTGGGCAGCGTTGACCGGCAACTCGGAGCCGGCCTTGACCTGCGCGCCTTGGCTGGTCAGGGTGTTGCCGGCGTTGATCGTCAGCTTGCCGGCCGCCGCCACATTG
This sequence comes from Pseudomonas sp. MONT-RG-20F-20-E-7-02, assembly GCF_022662395.1. NCBI lineage: Bacteria > Pseudomonadati > Pseudomonadota > Gammaproteobacteria > Pseudomonadales > Pseudomonadaceae > Pseudomonas > Pseudomonas sp. MONT-RG-20F-20-E-7-02. The sequence continues at coordinate 141,369 of NZ_JAKNQN010000006.1, read as the reverse complement.
CTGGTTTGCGCGGTGGTTTTGTTGCGGGTGTCATCGCTGCTCTGATGGCTGAATTGTGCACCATTGCCAGCGCGGTCCAGGCCACCGGTGTAGTACACGCCGCCCGCAGTGGTGGTCGTGTCGGTTTGGTTGCGGGTGCTGTCATCCGCCGCCAGCAGCTCGACGTTTTTGCCGCTCACGGTCGCGTCGCCCTGGGTGGCCTTGAGCTCAGAGCCCTTGATGCTCACATCGCCACCCGCGGTGACGGCCAGGCTGCCACCGCTGAGGCTGGCAGCCTGCTGCCGGGTGGTGTCGGTCTTAGCTGTTTGCTGTTGATTTTCGTAGGTGACACCCGCGCGGTACTGACGGCTGCCTTCGGCGGTTTCCTTGGCGTAGCCATCGAAACCACGGGTGTGAGTGCTGGTGGTATCGCTGGAGGTGTTTTGCGCCGAAGCGACCTTGATATCGCCCTTGGCGTGCGCCTGCAATGAACCTGTGGCGGCCACTTGAGAGCCACTGACTTCGATGTCCTTGGCGCTTTGCAGTCTGAGGTTACTGTCCGAGCGCAGGTTGCTGGCGACGGTGGTGCTGTCCTTGAGGTTCTTGCGGCTTTCATCCTTTGTAATGCCGAAGAACTTACTGTCGTTGCTGTAGCTATTGTCGTGGGAGGTGTCTTGTACGCCGTCGATCACCAGCGAGCCTTTGTCGCTGATCACGCTGGCCTGTTTGCCGCCGCGCGCCTGGCTGCCGCTGATGCGCACGTCATCGGCCTTGACGATCAACTTGCCGTCGGCATTCACCTGGCTGCCGGTGTTCAAGGTTTTGCCCTTGTCACCGTCGCCGCTTTTGCCGAAGAAGCTGCCGCCCGTGAGGTCGCCGGCGTAGGCGTTGTCGCTGCTGCGCTGGGTGCGGCTGGCGCTGGCGATGTCTACCTGACGGCCGGCCAATTGAATGTCGCCCGCCGATTTCAGCTCGGCGCCCTGCAACTGCAGTTTCTGCTGGCTGGTCAGGTCCAGCGTTTTGCCGGCCTTGAGGCTGCTGGTGACGCTGCGTTGTTCACTGCTGGATTTGTCCCAGTTGGCCTTCCACAGGTGCTTGCGGTGGTTGCCTTGATCGCGGGTTTCATGGGTTTCGGTGGCAGCGTTCACCTGCAGGTCGGCGCCGCTGTTGACGCGCAAGGCGTCGCCCGCTTCGACTTTGCTGGCGGTGATCGTGGTGTTGGCACCGGACGACAGCGCGGCATTCTGTTGCGCGACGACATGGTTGCCGTGCTGGCGCGAGTCCTTGTCGGTGGTGGTGCGGTCATAGGTTTCGTAGGTGAACAGGAAGTTGCTGTTGTTCCACTGTTCACGCTTTTCCTGGAGCTTGCGGCTTTCCAGGCTGCTGAGGGTCAGGTTGCGGCTGGCGTCGAGTTTGACGTTGCGCCCGCTGACGTCCGCAGCGGCGAGGCTCAAGTCCTTGGCGCTGTGCAAGTCAACGTCGCCCTGGCGGCTGTGCACGCCGGCGCGGGTGGCCTCAAGGCTGTCGGCGTGCACCTGGCCGCGGATGTCGAGGTCGCCGGCCGAGCTGACCTTCACGCCGTCGCGGCCTTCCACTTGCACCGCGCCCACACGCACGCCGGCGCCTTCGGCGGTACTGATGATATTGATACGCCCGGCTTGCATCGCGCCGAACAGGCGGGCGTCGATGCGTTGGTCCTGGGTCTTGCTCGCCGGGTCGACCTGACGCACTTGGCCGCTGGCGTAGTCGACCTGATTGCGGCCGACGGTGAGGTTCAATTGATCCCGCGCACTGAGGCGCCCATCGCTGTCGATGTGCGGCGCGATCAGGTGGATCGAGCCCGCGCCGTTTTGCAGGCCCTGGCCTTGCACCGTCAGATGGCCGCTTGCATCGCGGGTGTTCAAACCTTGCAGCTTGCCGTCGTTGAGCTCGGGGCGGCCCACTACCAGGCTGGCATTCGGGGTGTTGATGAAGCTGCCGCCGTTCACGGAAATGCCGTTCGGGTTGGCCAGCACATAATCGGCGGCGCGGCCGAAAATCTCCTGCGCGCCGTTGATGGCCGAGGCGTTGCGGCTCACCACTTCGTTGAGGATCACGCTGGCCGCCTGGCCCTGGAACTGCGGGTTGGCTGCCAACTGCCCGGCGAGTTGCGATTGGCCCGCCTGCAAAGCGTTGTTCAGCACCACGCCCTGGCGGTCGACGTTGTAGTCCAGAAACTGGTTGTGGGACAGGCCGCCGGCATTCGGCGCGACGATGTTGACGATGGGCACGCCGCCCTGGTTTTGCAGCTGCGGCGTGCCACCAGGCCCTTCAACGACGGTCACGCCACCGGCCAGCACCAGCTGCGGCAGCAGGAACAGGCTGGCGATGGCCCAGCGCAGTTTGCCCTGAGGGGAAAGGTGAAACGCGTGTGTGGCAGTCGGCATAATAAATTCGCTCTGTGTTGGCTGATCCACCACGTGCGTTGTTCGGTGCAACGCTGGTGTAGTGCTCAGGTACGGCGGTTATTTCAGGCTAATCATGTGTCAGCTCATCTGTGCAAGATCAAATCTGCACGCTAAGGCGCGTCAGCCACACCTCCGGCTCCTGGCCAAACCCTGTGGGTGTGTTGAGGCTGCGTTGGTAATCGAGGTCGAGCTGCAGGTTCTTCCAGCTCAGGTTGAGCCCGACGCTGGCGCCACTCAGGCGTTGGCCCTGGGCGCCGTGTTCGCGCTTGACCCAACCGTTGTCCAGGCCCAGGCGCGGGGTGATTTTTATCGGCAGGTCGCTGTTGAGCGGCAGGCGCAAGGTGTTGCGCCACACCGCACCGATGGCACCGGACGCGCTGTATTCGCGGTAGCCACGCACCGCCGAGTCGTCGGTGCCCAGCAGTTGTTCGATGGCGGGCAAAGCGTCCGGGCTGTATTGCGCTGACAGCTGGCTCTGCCATTGCCACGGTTGCCCCTGCCATTGGCCATTGCGCCATTGGGTGAGGTTGGCGCGGTACTTGTGGAATTGTGCCTGGGGCAGGTTTTTTTGCGTTTGCTCGGCATCGCGATCAGCACCGAACCACGTCAGGCCTTGGGCGTAATTGACGTCGAGGTTCCACACCGCGCTGTTGAGCCAGAACAGATTCAGGCCCGCCTCGGCCACGGTCAGTGTTGGGCTCTGGATGCCCAGGCGGACCTTTTGCAGGTAGCTGTCGACGTCCTTGTAGGCCAGTTGCAGGTTGGCGCTGAGTTGATGGCCCTGGTCGCGCCACAGCACGCGGTCGGTGCGCAAACTGACCTGATCGGTGCGGCCGCTGTTATACAAGGTGGTGCGACTGAGCTTGAACGGCGAGCGGTATTCGGCATGGCTGGCGAACAGGCTGTAAGTCCAGTAACCGTATGGGATGGCATAAAACAGGCTGTTGCTGCGGCTGTAACGCGGCCCGTGGTTGAGCGTGTCGCTGAAGCTCAGGTTGAGCGAGTCGTTGAGCTCCAGCGGGCTGTCCAGGCTCAGGTTGATCGCATTGCGATCACGCCCGGTGCCGGCGCTGCCGAGGTTGTCCAGCCCAAGTCCCAAGCCCCAGCGCGAGGCCGTACTGCGCGAGCGCAGGATGATGCGCGAGGCGCCAGGTTCACTGCCGGGAGCAATGTCGGCGGTGAGGTCCACCGAGCGCAGGCGGTTGAGCTGGTCCAGGCCTTGCTCCAGGTCGCGCAGGTTCAGCGGCTGGCCGAGCATTCCGGGAAATGCCCCGGTTAACGACACGGGCAGGCTCTGGTCGGCCAGTTCGATGGCTTCCAGGTATCCTTCTTCGACGTGAATATCCAGCGGCAGCCCGGCGGCCGGCGTGCTGATCAGGTACGGGCGGCTGGCGATATAGCCGGCTTCCACATACAGCTGGGTGATCTCGGCCAGCAGGCGGTTGATCTGGGTGACGCCCATGCACGGCGCCACGTAGGGCTCGATGCGTTTGTTCAGTTCGGCCCTGTTGAACAGCGTGACCCCGGCCAGGCGTGTACCGCTGAGCGGCCAGCAGCGTTCATCTTTGTCGACAGCGTTGGGCAAGGCCGGCGTGGCCGGTTGCGTACCGAAACTGCCGCGTTGCATCTGCCGCTGGCGCTGCTCCAGTTGTAACTGTTGCAGGTCGCGCTGTTGTTGCTGCTGCAAGCGCAGGGTTTCCTGGCCGGGCTGCGGGCCATCGGCTGCGGCCACCGGCAACGCGCACAGGCAGAGCAGGGCGACACTCCATCTGCGGATACAGCAAAGGCGTTGGGTTGAGGGCTGGTTTGGCACTCGACATCCTTAACGTAGAAATACACACAATTCATGCCCCTGAGCCAAGCTGTGAGCTCAAGGTGTGCCGCTCTTGAGTCATCATTAAACGGATTGTTACATCGGCTGTAGGATTTATTACATAAAACGTGAGGAATGCCGCGTTATTCAGGAAATAAATGCACATTTTTAGTGCGAAGGTGCAGGCGCATGCCTGATAAGCCACGTATTTTCGGGGAGGATGAGACGGGGGATGGACGAAGATCGTTTTTGATTGTTGCAGCGAAATCGCTTAATCGGGGCGTTTATAGCGCAAGCGCACGCCGGATAAAACCGGGCAGTCACGAACAGATTAAAAGGTCATAAAATGAAGCCTAAAAACCGCCAAAGTCCTTGAAATGCCTGGGATTGTCGGACAATCCAGCAGATGAAAAACTCTTCATAAACGCTCCGCTCGAAGGTTGGTAGTTTTCCCAGCGCTGCCCAATAATTCGAGTCCTAATAATGAATAACAAAACTCTTAAAGGCGCCTTGGCGCTCTCCGTTTCGCTCGCCTCTACACAACTGCTCGCCGGTGGTTTTGCGCTCAATGAACAAAGCGTCAGTTCAATGGGCACGGGCTACGCCGGGCGTTCTTCCTCGGCCGATGACGCCAGCACGGTGTTCGGTAACCCGGCCGGCATGTCCCGCCTCAAGCACAATGAAGTCAGCATCGGCGCGACTTACCTCGATGCCAAAACCAATATCAAGGACGCCAGCTCCAGCCAGGGCGGCGTCGATAACCCCGGCACCAACAAGGGCGACATGGTGCCTGGCATTGCCGTGCCGATGGGTTACCTGGTCACGCCGATCGATGAGCACTGGGCGTTTGGCCTGGGGGTTTACGCACCGTTTGGCCTGGTGACCGACTATGAACACAGCTTCCAGGGCAATGGCTTTGGCAACAAGAGCAAGATTCAAGTCACCACCGTGCAGCCGACCGTCAGCTACGCGTTCAATGACAAGGTGTCGGTCGGTTTCGGCCCGACCTTCAACAAGATCAGCGGCGAGCTGGACTCCAAAGTCCCGGCGTTCGGCCTCGGCACCGAAGCGGTGAAGATCAAGGGCGATGACACCGCGATGGGCTTCAACGCCGGTATCCTGGTGCAGGCGCTGGACAGCACCCGCATCGGCGTCACCTACCATTCGCAAGTGGTGTATCACCTGAGCGGCCATACCCAAGCCTCGGGCGTGCTGTCCGATCTGCTGGACGGCGGGCCGCAAAAGTATGACGCCAAGCTGAACGTCACCACGCCTTCTTCCGTGGACTTCTCGGTCACTCACCAGTTGACCGATGCCTTGACCCTCTACGTGGGCAGCACCTACACGCGCTGGAGCCAGTTGAAGAAAATCACGGTGAACAACGCCGGCGTGTCGGATATTACGGCTGAGCTGGCAGGCCTGGGCTCAATCACCGAAGAGCAGCACTGGCACGACACGTGGTCCCATGCCATCGGCCTGTCGTATCAGCTCAACAAACAACTGGTGCTGCGCACCGGCTTCTCGGTGGACGAGACGCCGACCAACAACACCGACCGTTCTGTACGTATTCCTACGGGCGACCGTACCGTATTCAGCGTGGGTGCCGGCTGGACGCCTGTGGATAACCTGACCTTTGACGTGGCCTATTCCTACCTGAAGGAAGAACCGATCAAGGTTCGCGACAACAACCCTCAGTTAGCGCTGAACTACGACGCCAAGTATGAAAACAGCGCGAATGGGTTTGGCGGTTCGGTGACTTACCGCTTCTGATCGATGCAATCCGGCGAAGAGCCAGTTTTTTGGCATGGCTCTTTGCCAGTTTTGTTGACATCAATGCTGTCATTTACGGCACGTGTTGGTTAGATTGAAAGCTACTCAGCTTTTAAGACATGGACTGTCATGACTACGTTAACGCCTGTTATCGCGACCAATCCCCTTATTGTTCGGGCTGCGACCACCGCGCCTCCCGCCACCCTGGCGAACACTGTCGACGTCTCACCGACGCGGCCTTCCGCAGTGGTCAGCCTTGGCAATCCGCCAGCCGATGTCGTCGATACCTATTCTCGAAACGGCTTGTTGCCCGGCCAGGAAAGCGTGCGGACCTGGGAAAACAACAGCGATGATTCGATCACCTGGGCCATCAACTCCAGCTTCCACTCGGTCACTACGGCCGGCCGCTACAGTGGGCTGGGCGCTGCGCTGGTGGACCAATTCACCAAAGGTGGCGGTGCCGCTATTTCCCAGTCGCTGCTCAACACCACCGCTGACCGCGCCGGCGACACCGATGCAATCAAGGCGGACCAGACGCTGCTGCACAGCAAGGCCGATAACCAAGTCAGCCTCAGCATCAAGACTGCCAGCGGCAAGACGGTGACGTTCAGCCTGTCCAGCCAGAAAGATGGCCTGGGCGTACAGGCCACCGTAGAAGGCGGGGAGTTGACCGCCGATGAACTCAAGGCCGTCGGCCAGTTGGGCAGCGCATTCCAGGCCTCGGTCGACGGGCTGACCGCCGTGCCGCCGAAACTCGACTTGAGCAGGCTGACTCAGTTCGACGCCAAGCTGCTGTCGTCGGTGGACCTCAATGCCAAGGTGAAGGCCTCGAACGCTGAGGACATTACCCTGGCCTTTCATGCCGACAGCGTGAGCCGTACCACGCGCATGAGTGGCCCTGCGGGTCAGATTGACCTCACGGTGGACCTGAGAAACGCGGCGATCCTAGGCAATGCCAAGCAGCAGGCCAAGGCGCTGCAAACTTACCTGGCGCAGTTCGACCGCGTCGAGCGGCGCGGCAGTGCCAACGCGGACCTGATGGCCATGTTCAAGGACGCGTTCAGCGCCATGAACAGCAACTATCCGCCCGGGGCTGGCACTGCAAACCCGCTGACGAATAACCCGACCGACAAAGGCTTGCTGACGGGTCTGGCTGACTTCAAGGCCTCGATCAAGCAGGCGGCGGGCGCGCCCAATTCGATGCGTCGGTCGGAAGTTGAGGGCTTTTCCTACAACGTGTCGCAGAACACCCAGGTCAATGGCCGCAGCACGGGCGACCGCAGCGTCACCCAGAACCAGCAATCGCTGCTGTCGGCGAGCTTCCATAAAGGCCTCGACGGTGGCAAACCGCCGGTTTTTGACGGCTCTCGCGAATCGCAGAATTACCTGTATGTGCAAGTGCAGGACAAGGCCAGCAGCACCGCAACCTTCGCCTATAAAGATGGCCGACTGACAAATGCGTCCGTTACCCAATCGGCTTCCCGGAACACCCACACGCAGAAGTACGTGATGGGCAACCGGGTGCAAGACAGCGTGGTGCCGAAGGAAGCCTCAACCAGGCGCGACTACCTGGCGCTGCTTGAGCACGCCGCCCAGCAGAGCAAAAAGTCCAAGGATGCCCTGGAGCAGTCAACCTTGAAGGATGCCTTGGCCAACATGCATGACTCGATCCTGTTGCAGAACGATCCGGATGTGCTGATGCGCTGACGTTCGGCGTGATCAAAGCGGGAAGGCCCAGTGATGCGCCTTCCCGTTTTTTTTGCCCGGTGAGCGTGCCTGCGCAGGCCAGATTAGGCTTTTGAATCCATTCGATATTCTGTAGCCTTGCGCAGCTTCACCCGTGCTTGATGAACACAATCACTTCGTCCGGCGGCGCCCGAAGGGCTCCAGAGCCGGTGGTACACTCGACTTTCGCGCTTACTGCGCCTGCAGGTCTTGCGAACATGACGCAAATTTCCGAACGCCTACTGGTCCAAGCCCACCTCGACGCCAAGCAGCCCAAGGCGCTGAGCGCCGAAGAAGAGGCGAGCCTGCGTGCCGCCATCGCCGCCGAGCTCAAGGCTCAGGACGCGGTGCTGGTCGCCCACTTCTATTGCGACCCGGTGATTCAGGCCCTGGCCGAAGAAACCGGCGGCTGTGTCTCCGACTCCCTGGAAATGGCGCGCTTCGGCGCTGCCCACCCGGCCAAGACCGTACTGGTCGCCGGTGTGCGTTTCATGGGCGAGACCGCCAAAATCCTTACCCCCGAAAAACGCATCCTCATGCCCACCCTGGAAGCCACGTGCTCCCTGGACCTGGGCTGCCCGGTGGATGAGTTTTCGGCGTTTTGCGACCAGCATCCCGAGCGCACCGTGGTGGTGTATGCCAACACCTCGGCGGCGGTCAAAGCCCGGGCGGATTGGGTCGTCACCTCAAGCTGCGCGCTGGAAATCGTCGAAAGCCTGATGGACAACGGCGAGACAATTATCTGGGGCCCGGACAAGCACCTGGGCACTTATATTCAGCGCCAGACCGGTGCGGATATGTTGCTGTGGGACGGCGCGTGCATCGTCCACGAAGAGTTCAAGTCCAAGCAGCTCGAAGACATGAAGGCGCTGTACCCGGACGCCGCGATCCTGGTGCACCCGGAGTCGCCCACGGCGGTGATCGAGCTGGCGGACGCCGTAGGGTCCACCAGCCAACTGATTGCCGCAGCCCAGCGCTTACCGAACAAGACCTTTATCGTCGCCACCGACCGCGGCATCTTCTACAAGATGCAGCAGTTGTGCCCGGACAAGGTCTTCGTTGAGGCGCCGACCGCCGGCAACGGCGCAGCTTGCCGCAGTTGCGCACACTGCCCGTGGATGGCAATGAATACGCTGGAGCGCACGCTGCAATGTTTGCGTGAGGGCAGTAATGAGATCTTTGTTGAGCCGTCAGTGATTCCGCAGGCGGTAAGGCCGCTCAAGCGCATGCTGGATTTCACTCAGGCTGCGCGCTTGAAACTGGCTGGCAACGCCTGACACAAGCTGTAAACACAGTAAAAAATGTGGGAGCTGGCTTGCCTGCGATAGCGGTCTATCAGTCAATAGTGCAGTGACTGAACCACCCTGATCGCAGGCAAGCCAGCTCCCACAGTTGTTTTGTGTGGTTTGGAATTATTTCTTCTGCTTCGGGACACGCACCAACTGCGTATCCGAATAAATGTCATGCCAGCTACGTTTGTGCTTATCAAACAGCGACCAGATAAACCCCAGCCCCACGCACAACCATGACGCAATCGACACCACAAAGCGCAGCAGCGCCTGCCACAGGCTGATCCGCGAGCCATCGGCGTTTTGCACGCGCACGCCCCATACCTGCATGCCCAGGGTCTGCCCGGAATAGGTCCAGAACTTGGCAAAAAAACCAAACAATACAAAAAACAAAATCGTCGACAGCAGCGGGTCACCGTCCAGCGCGCCGGATTCGGTGAGCGTGCGCATCTTGGCTTCGCCGATAAACGCCATCCACACCAGCTTGTAGATAAACGCGGTGACGATCAGCAGGGCGGTGCACAGCAGAAAGTCATAGAACATCGCTGCCAGGCGACGGCCCAGGCCAACGGCGGGGAAGTCGCCTTGGGGGCTCAGCAGGGGTTTGGACATGGCAGTCTCTCTAGAGAAAAAAGCCATTTTACGAGCAAACGCACATAAAAAAGCCCCTGATGTCACCATCAGGGGCTTTTTGTCGCAGCAAGGATCAGCCTTCTGCTTGTACTTCGTCAGCCTGCATGCCTTTCTGGCCTTGCACAGCTTTGAAAGTGACCTTCTGGCCTTCTTTCAGGCTCTTGAAGCCGTTGCCTTGAATAGCGCGGAAATGCACGAACAGATCCGGACCGCTTTCTGGAGTGATAAAACCAAACCCTTTCTCGTCGTTAAACCACTTGACGGTACCGCTCTGACGATCTGACATTTTCTTCTTTCCTTTGACGCTAAAAATTAATGACAGCCCCTTTCACACGAAAGAGTACTGGGCTGAGTTGCAGGAAAGTAAGAGACGTCGAACGGGTTGTAGCAAACTTTTGGCTACTGCCCAGGTCCAGGTTCAAAGCGACCCATGCAAACACAGTGAACAAACTTTACGCCAACTAATGGAGAAAAAACAAGCCCTGCCAAAAGCCCAGGTTTTGCTTGGCTTCGTGACTGTTTGAGCAACAAAGTGGATCCCGTTTATTCGATAGAGTTGATCACTTGTTATAGGGGCGAGCCTATTACATTGCCTATCGTCAATGCACTGTTTTATGGCGGTTGCGTTACAGTTTAGTGCACGTTAACGCAACCGCGTTACTTATAGAAACAGTCAATCAGCCACGGTAGTAACGTTGCGGTACAAATGGCATTTTACTTACACGTAATGGCACCTTTTTCCCACGTACCAACGCAGACACTTCGGTGTCCAGTGCGTTGAAGGCGCTGTCCAGGTAACCCATGGCCAGCGGGCCGCCCAGGGTCGGGCCAAAGCCGCCGCTGCACACGCTGCCGATCACGGTGCCGTGTTCGTCGACGATTTCTGCGCCTTCGCGCACCGGGGTGCGTTCCTGGGGCAGCAGGCCGACTCGCTTGCGGCTCACACCGGCTTGTTGCTGGGTGAAGATCCGGTCGGCACCCTGGAAGCCACCGGCACGTGCACCGTCGGCGCGCCGGGCCTTGGAGATTGCCCACAACAGGCTGGCTTCAATCGGCGTGGTGTCGGTGTTCATGTCGTGGCCGTACAGGCACAGGCCGGCTTCCAGGCGCAGCGAGTCACGCGCGCCCAGGCCGATGGCCTGCACTTCGGTTTCGGCCAGCAGGCTGCGCGCCAGGCTCTCGGCATTGGCAGCGGGCACAGAGATCTCAAAACCGTCTTCACCGGTGTAGCCGGAGCGGCTGACGTAACAGTCCACGCCCAGCAGGCGCAAGGTGGCGAACTGCATGAACGTCATCTTGGTCACTTCCGGTGCCAGGCGCGCCAGTACCTTCACCGCTGCCGGGCCTTGCAGGGCGAGCAGGGCACGTTCTTCGAAGAGTGGCTCGATGCTGCACTGCTCGCCAATGTGTTTGCGCAGGTGCGCCAGGTCCTGGTCCTTGCAGGCGGCATTGACCACCAGGAACAGTTCGTCGTTGCCCAGGTTGGCCACCATCAGGTCGTCGAGAATGCCGCCCTGATCATTGGTAAACATGGCGTAGCGCTGCATGCCAACCGGCAAGTCGATGATGTCGACGGGCACCAGGGTTTCCAGGGCTTTGGCGGCGTTTGCGCCGGTCAGGCGGATCTGGCCCATGTGCGACACATCAAACAACCCGGCGTGTTCACGGGTGTGCAGGTGTTCCTTCATCACGCCCAGCGGGTATTGCACCGGCATGTCGTAACCGGCGAAGGGCACCATGCGCGCGCCCAATTCGAGGTGCAGCGCATGCAGTGGGGTTTTCAACAGGGTTTCGGTGGACATATTCAGCTCCTGAAAAACGTGCGGACGCGCTGTTAGGCGTCAGCACTCGATAATGTTGACCGCCAAACCGCCACGGGCGGTTTCCTTGTATTTGCTTTTCATGTCGGCGCCGGTCTGGCGCATGGTGCGGATGACTTTGTCGAGGGACACAAAATGTTGCCCATCGCCGCGCAAGGCCATGCGCACCGCATTGATCGCCTTGACCGAGCCCATCGCATTGCGCTCGATGCACGGCACCTGCACCAGCCCGCCAATCGGGTCGCAGGTCAGGCCGAGGTTGTGTTCCATGCCGATTTCGGCGGCGTTTTCGACTTGGGACACGCTGCCGCCCAACACCTCGCACAACGCACCGGCCGCCATCGAACAGGCCACGCCGACTTCGCCCTGGCAACCGACTTCAGCGCCGGAGATCGAGGCGTTTTCCTTGTATAAAATGCCGATGGCGGCGGCGGTGAGCAGAAAGCGCACCACGCCGTCTTCGTTCGCGCCGGGGATAAAGCGCATGTAGTAATGCAGCACCGCCGGCACAATCCCGGCCGCACCGTTGGTGGGCGCGGTGACCACACGCCCGCCGTTGGCGTTTTCTTCGTTGACGGCCAGCGCGTACAGGTTGACCCAGTCGAGCACTGACAGCGGGTCGCGCAGTGCTGATTCGGGGTTCTTGCACAGCTGGCGATGCAAAGCAGCGGCGCGGCGCTTGACCTTCAAGCCACCGGGCAGAATCCCTTCGTTGCGACAACCGGCGTCCACGCAGTCTTGCATCACTTGCCAGATTTTCAGCAAGCCGGCGCGCGTCTCCGCTTCCGGGCGCCAGGCACTTTCATTGGTCAGCATCACCTGGCTGATCGACAGCCCGTAGGTGGCGCAATGGCCCAACAAGTCCTTGGCGTGTTTGAAAGGGAAGGTCAGCGGCGTGGTGTCTTCGACAATCCGGTCGGCGCCGGCCGCGTCTTCATCCACCACAAAACCGCCGCCGACCGAGTAGTACTCGCGGCTGCGAATCTGGATGCCGGCGGCGTCGAAGGCACGAAAAATCATGCCGTTGGGATGGTAGGCGAGGGGTTTGCGAATCATCGCCAAGTGTTCTTTCTCGTTGAACGCAATGCTGTGTTCGCCGAGCAGGTTCAAACGACCATCGCTGCGCATCTGCGCGAGGCGTGCGGCGACAGTTTCGGTATTCACGGTGTCCGGGTGTTCGCCTTCCAGGCCCAGCAGCACGGCCTTGTCACTGCCGTGGCCTTTGCCGGTAGCGCCCAGCGAGCCATAGAGTTCCACCTTGATGCCGGTGGTGGCGCCAAGCAGGTTGTCGCGCTTGAGGCCTTCGACAAATCGGGCGGCGGCGCGCATCGGGCCAACGGTGTGGGAGCTGGAGGGCCCAATGCCAATCTTGAACAGGTCGAACACGCTAAGGGACATGGTTGTTCTCCGGTTTCTTATTATGTGTTGGGTGTACTCGGCCTGACTGTGGAAGAGGTCCAGGTGGGAGCAGGCGTGCCTGCGATGGCATCACCCCGGTCTATCAGGTAGACCCGGGTGATGCCATCGCAGGCAAGCCAGCTCCCACACTTGACCCTGTTCCGTCAGTCAGTGTTACGCGTAGCTCTCAATCGACGGGCACGCACACACCAGGTTGCGATCGCCAAACACGTTGTCGACTCGGCCAACCGGTGGCCAGTACTTGCCTTCGATCAGCGACGCAACCGGGTACACCGCTTGTTCACGGCTGTACGGGTGGCTCCATTCACCGACGATTTCAGCGGCGGTGTGCGGCGCGTTTTTCAGTGGGTTGTCGTCTTTGTCCAGGGTGCCGTTTTCCACCGCGCGAATTTCTTCGCGGATGGCGATCATGGCGTCACAGAAGCGGTCCAGTTCTTCCTTGGATTCACTTTCGGTTGGCTCGATCATCAAGGTGCCGGCCACCGGGAACGACATGGTCGGCGCGTGGAAGCCAAAATCGATCAGGCGCTTGGCCACGTCGTCGACGCTGATGCCGCTGCTGTCTTTCAGTGGGCGCAGGTCCAGGATGCATTCGTGCGCCACCAGGCCGTTGCTGCCGGTGTAGAGCACTGGGTAATGCTCTTCGAGGCGACGGGAAATGTAGTTGGCATTCAGGATCGCCAGCTGCGAAGCACGCTTGAGGCCCGCGCCGCCCATCATGCTGATGTACATCCAGGTGATCGGCAGGATGCTCGCGCTGCCGAACGGCGCCGCGCATACCGCGCCTTCCTTGCGTTCCATGGCCGCATGGCCGGGCAGGAATGGCGTGAGGTGCGACTTGACGCCAATCGGGCCAACGCCCGGGCCGCCACCGCCGTGAGGAATGCAGAAGGTTTTATGCAGGTTCAGGTGGGACACGTCGCCGCCGAACTTGCCCGGTGCGCACAGGCCAACCATCGCGTTCATGTTGGCGCCGTCGATGTACACCTGGCCGCCGTTGTCGTGAATGATCCCGCAGATTTCGCGGATGCCTTCTTCGAACACGCCGTGGGTGGACGGGTAGGTGATCATCAGCGCGGCGAGGTGCTCGCGGTGCTCGATGGCCTTGGCGCGCAGGTCTTCGATATCCACGTTGCCGCGTGCGTCGCAGGCAGTGACCACCACGCGCATACCGGCCATGTTGGCGGTCGCCGGGTTGGTGCCGTGGGCCGACGACGGGATCAGGCAGATGTCGCGGCGCTCTTCGCCACGGCTCTGGTGATAGGCACGAATGGCCAAGAGGCCTGCGTATTCACCCTGGGAACCGGCGTTCGGTTGCAGCGAGATAGCGTCATAACCGGTGGCGGCGCAGAGCATGGCTTCCAGCTCGGACGTCAGCTGCAGGTAACCAGCGCTTTGCGCGGCCGGGGCGAACGGGTGCAGGGCACCGAACTCGGCCCAGGTCACCGGGATCATTTCGCTGGCGGCGTTGAGCTTCATGGTGCACGAGCCCAGCGGGATCATGGTGCGGTCCAGCGCCAGGTCCTTGTCGGCCAGTTTGCGCAGGTAGCGCATCAGCTCGGTTTCGGAGTGGTAACGGTTGAACACCGGGTGGCTGAGGATCGGCGACTGGCGCAGCAGCGCGGCCGGCAGCGTGCTTTCAGCCTCGGCGAAGGCGGGCAGTGCCTTGCCGTCGGCGAAAATTGACCACAAGGCTTCGATATCCGCCTGGGTGGTGGTTTCGTCGACCGACAGGCCTAGACGCTCAGCATCCACCACACGCAGGTTGATGCGCTGGGCGCGGGCCTTGTCGTGCAGGGCGGCGGTTTGGGCGCCGGTGTTGAGGGTCAGGGTGTCGAAGAAGTGTTCCTGCTCGACCTTCAGGCCCAAAGCGCTGAGGCCTTTGGCGAGAATCGCGGTCAGGTGATGAACACGGTTGGCGATCTGGGTCAGGCCTTTCGGGCCGTGGTACACGGCGTACATGCTGGCGATGTTGGCCAGCAGCACTTGGGCGGTGCAGATGTTGCTGGTGGCCTTCTCGCGGCGGATATGTTGCTCGCGGGTCTGCATGGCCAGGCGCAGGGCCGGCTTGCCGAAACGGTCGACGGACACACCGACCAGGCGGCCCGGCATGTCGCGCTTGAACGCATCCTTGGTGGAGAAGTACGCCGCGTGCGGGCCACCAAAGCCCAGCGGCACGCCAAAGCGTTGCGCGCTGCCGATGGCCACGTCGGCGCCGAACTCGCCCGGAGGCGTCAGCAGGGTCAGGGCCAGCAGGTCAGCGGCCACGGCGACCAGGGCGTTGGCGGCGTGGAAGCGCTCGGTCAGTTCGCGGTAATCAAACACGTCACCGTTGCTGGCCGGGTATTGCAGCAGGGCGCCGAAGAACGGGCTGACGTCGGTCAACTCGCGCTCATCGCCCACCACTACGTCAATGCCCAGCGGCTCGGCACGCGTGCGCAGCACGTCGAGGGTTTGCGGGTGGCTGTGGATCGAGGCGAAGAAGGCGTTGCTGCCCTTGTTCTTGCTCAGGCGCTTGCAGAAGGTCATGGCTTCGGCGGCGGCGGTGGCTTCGTCGAGCAGGGAGGCGTTGGCAATCGGCAGGCCGGTGAGGTCGCTGATCAGGGTCTGGAAGTTCAGCAGCGCTTCCAGGCGGCCTTGGGAAATCTCGGGTTGGTATGGGGTGTAGGCGGTGTACCAGGCCGGGTTTTCCAGCAGGTTGCGCAGGATCGGCGAGGGCGTATGGCAGTTGTAGTAGCCCTGGCCGATGTAGGTCTTGAACAGTTGGTTCTTGCCGGCGATGGCCTTGATCTTGGCCAGGGCCTCGGCTTCGCTCAGGCCGTCTTCCAGGCCGAGCACGCTGGTGCCCTTGATGCTTTCCGGGATCACGCTGGCGCTCAGGGCTTCCAGGGAGTCAAAGCCCAGCTTTGCGAGCATTTGCTGCTCGTCTTCCTGGCGTGGGCCGATATGGCGGGCGATGAATTCGTTGGCGGTAGTGAGATTAACGGTCATGGCGCGCTCCTCAAGCTTCAGCGTTGGCTTTGATCAGGCGGTCGTACGCATCCTGATCCAACAGCTTAGCCACTGCACTGGCATCAGCGGGTTTAAAGCGGAAGAACCAACCTTCGCCCATCGGGTCTTCGTTGACCAGCTCCGGGCTGTCGCTGAGCTTTTCGTTAACTTCGAGAACTTCGCCGTCCAGCGGCATGTACACGCCACTCGCGGCCTTGACCGACTCAACGGTGGAGGCTTCTGCGCCCTTCGCGTAGGACTGCAACTCCGGCAGTTGCACGAAAACCACATCACCCAGCGCGTTCTGCGCGAAAGCGGTGATACCCACGGTGACGCTGCCATCGGCTTCGGCGCGCAGCCATTCGTGATCTTCAGTGAAACGCAACTCGCTCATGGAAACTCCTCAAGGCCAGATTCGTCTGGTGGACGGGATTGGAATAATGGGGAGTTGCTTAGCAATATCGCGGCCAACGTTATTAAACCTTTATAAATCAATGGCTTAATAAAATTGGTAATGGCGCTGGACGTTTTTGCTGTAGCGATTTCGCTACAGCTGGGCCTGTGAAAAAAAGCCTATGTGGATCAAAGCCTTGCATGGCACGCAAAAAACAGGGTTGTAGCGATATCGTTACGCTGTAGCGCTTTCAGTACACTGGATGTCGTTCTCAGACCAAAATCTGGAGTGCCGTCCATGTGGGAGGTGTTTGTGTGGGAGCTGGCTTCCACATTTTGATCAGCGTTTATTCAGTCAGGGCTTGTTGGGAATGCCGTACTTGCGCAGCCGATGCGCAATCGCCGTGTGCGAAGTCTGCAGGCGGCTCGCCAGTTGGCGGGTCGAGGGGTAGCTGGCGTAGAGCTTTTCCAGCAGGCTGCGCTCGAAGTCTTCCACCGCCTGTTCCAGGCTGTCGATTTCGCCGTCGCTCTGGCGCGCTACCGAGGTGCCGGCGATGTCCAGGTCGCCGATGTCCACCACGCTGCTTTCGCAAATGGCGGCGGCGCGGAAGATCACGTTTTGCAGCTGGCGCACATTGCCCGGCCAGCGGTTGCCCAGCAGCGCCGGGTAAGTGCCGGGCGCCAGGCGGCACACCGGGCGCTGGATCTGCGCGCAGGCCTGCTGCATGAAGTAGCGGGCCAGCAGCAGGATGTCCTGGCCGCGTTCACGCAGCGGCGGCACTTCAACGTTGAGCACGTTGAGGCGGTAGAACAGGTCTTCGCGGAAAGTACCCTCGCTGACCATTTTTTCCAGGTCGCGGTGGGTGGCGCTGAGAATGCGCACATTGACCTTCACTTCGCGGTCGCCGCCCACGCGCCGGAAGCTGCCGTCATTGAGAAAGCGCAGCAGTTTGGCCTGCAAGTACGGCGACATTTCGCCGATCTCATCGAGGAATACCGTGCCCTGGTTGGCCAGCTCCATCAGCCCCGGCTTGCCGCCGCGTTGGGCACCGGTAAAAGCGCCGGGGGCATAACCAAACAGTTCACTCTCGGCCAGGTTCTCCGGCAACGCCGCACAGTTCAGCGCCAAAAACGGTGCACTGTGGCGCGCGCTGATCGCATGGCAGGCCCGCGCCACCAGCTCTTTGCCGGTGCCTGTTTCGCCCTGGATCAGCAACGGTGCATCCAGTGCCGCCACCCGTTGCGCACGCGCCTTGAGGGTGCGGATCACCGGGGACTCGCCCAACAGCGCATCAAAGCCTTCGGCATGGTCATGGTGCAGCGCCGACAATTGCTCGCCGATGCGGTTGGGCTGGTACAGCGTCAGCAAGGCGCCGGCGTCGGTGATGGGCGTGGCGTCGAGCAAAAAGGTCTGGCCGTTGACGCTGATTTCGCGCAAAGGCAGGCGAAAACCATGCTCCAGCAAGGTCTCCAGCAGCGCCGAGTCATTGAACAGCGCGCTGATACTTTCACCCGCGGGTTCGCGGCCATACAGCGCGATCAATGCCGGGTTGGCCAGCAGGATCTTGCCCGCGCTGTCCAGGGCCAATACCGGGTCGGTCATCGCGGCCAGCAGGGCGTCGAGTTGCAAGTGGCGGCGCTGGCCGGGAAGGATGTCGACCACGGTGACTGCTTGCACGCCTTGCACGCTGAACAGCGCATCACGCAGTTCTTCGAGTACCTCGGCGCTGAGGGTCGGCGCGTCGATGTAGACGTTGGGCGGCACCATCTCCACCGCATCCAGGTTGAGATTGCGCCCACCGAGCAAGGCCAGGACTTCCTGGGTAATGCCGACGCGGTCGATGAAGCTGACGTGGATACGCATGGGGCTAGCAATTCTGGGGAACTGGAGACGGCAAGTATGCCTGACAGGTGGTGGAGATCAAAAAATGTGGGAGCTGGCTTGCCTGCGATATCGGTTTGTCAGCCGATACTTTCGGTGACTGATCCGCCGTCATCGCAGGCAAGCCAGCTCCCACATTGGAGTTACGGTGTTCTTACTCCAGGTGCTCGGGCTTTACCGGATCGCCCGCCTTCACATCCAACTGATGCCGTACATCCTCAAACATCAAGTCGTACTGCTTGTGCATCTGGCCGTTGAGCGTCGCAACCTTCGGCATGCCATATTTCTGCGCGATGTTCATCGCATGCCGGGCGAAATCAAATGCCTGGTCCTTAGGCAAAAAGAATTCCTCCTTGAGGTCCTTGCCCTGCACCGAACCGTGCAGCTTGAAGAGCATTCCCTTGCCTTCCTTTGGGTCCTGGCTGACTTCGTAGTCGATGCACAGGTTGTAGCTGTAATCATCCTTGTTGAGCGCGTGACGTTCGACGTGCAGGTGACCGGGTTCAAAGGTGGCCATAGGCGTTTCTCCTCTACTTCACAGGTAGGTGATGCCAGGTGTTGCCGTGCTGATGCGTGTGCCGGCGCTGCCCTGGACAATGGCTTCGATGTCCGAGAGTGAACCGATGACGGCGGTTTTGCCAGTCTGGCGGGCAAACTCGCAGGCGGCTTGCACCTTGGGCCCCATGGAACCGGCGGCGAAGCCGAGCTTTTCCATTTCGTCGGGGTGAGCCTGGCCGATCGCCTGCTGGGTCGGCTTGCCGAAGTCGATAAAGGCCGCGTTGACGTCGGTGGCGATCACCAGCAAATCGGCGTCCAGTTGCGCGGCCAACAGTGATGAGCACAGGTCTTTGTCGATCACCGCTTCAATGCCGCGCAGCTTGCCGTCTTCGCCATACATTGTGGGGATGCCGCCACCACCGGCACAGATGACGATGGCGCTTTTTTCCAGCAGCCACTTGATCGGGCGGATTTCAAAGATGCGTTTGGGGCGTGGGCTGGCGACCACGCGGCGGTATTTATCGCCGTCCGGGGCGATGGCCCAGCCTTTTTCGGCGGCGAGTTTCTCGGCTTCAGCTTTGGCGTACACCGGGCCGATAGGCTTGGTCGGGTTCTTGAACGCCGGGTCGTTGGCGTCCACTTCGACCTGGGTCAGCAGTGTGGCAAACGGCACTTCGAAGTCCAGCAGGTTGCCCAGTTCCTGCTCGATGATGTAGCCGATCATGCCTTCGGTTTCGGCGCCCAGCACGTCCAGCGGGTACGGCGACACGCTGGTGTAGGCCGCCGCCTGCAACGACAGCAGGCCGACTTGCGGGCCATTGCCATGGGCAATCACCAGCTCGTTGCCGGGGTGGATCTTGGCGATCTGTTCGGTGGCGATGCGGATATTGGCGCGTTGGTTGTCCGCGGTCATGGGTTCACCACGGCGGAGCAGGGCGTTGCCGCCCAGGGCTACGACGATGCGCATAAAGAATGTCCTTCTGAAGTTGATGTTCCCACGCTCTGCGTGGGAATGCCTCACTGGACGCTCTGCGTCCGCTCTTGTGACGCGGAGCGTCACAGGCTGCGTTCCCACGCGGAGCGTGGGAGCGATCAGTGTGAGGGTTAGATATCCGCCAGCGCCGACACCAAAATCGCCTTGATGGTATGCATGCGGTTTTCCGCTTGCTCAAACGCGATGTTGGCTGGCGACTCGAACACCTCTTCGGTCACTTCCACGCCATTGGCCAGGTTCGGGTAGCGTGCAGCGATGTCCTTACCCACCTTGGTTTCGCTGTTATGGAACGCCGGCAGGCAGTGCATGAACTTCACCCGAGGGTTGCCCGAGGCCTTCATCATCTTGGCGTTGACCTGGTACGGCAGCAGTTGCTCGATGCGCTCGTCCCACGCTTCCACCGGCTCGCCCATCGACACCCAGATATCGGTGTGGATGAAGTCCACGCCTTTCACTGCTTCTTTCGGGTCTTCGGTGATGGTGATACGCGCGCCGCTCTCTTCGGCAAACGCCTGGCACTGCTTGATGAAATCCTCGTGTGGCCACAGCGCTTTTGGCGCGCCGATGCGCACATCCATGCCCAGCTTGGCGCCGATCATCAGCAGCGAGTTGCCCATGTTGTAACGCGCGTCGCCCAGATAGGCGTAGCTGATGTCATGCAGCGGCTTGTCGCTGTGCTCGCGCATGGTCAGGGTGTCGGCGATCATTTGGGTGGGGTGGAATTCGGCGGTGAGGCCGTTGAACACCGGCACGCCGGCGAACTTGGCCAGCTCTTCGACGATTTCCTGTTCAAAGCCACGGTACTCGATGGCATCGAACATACGGCCCAGGACGCGGGCGGTGTCTTTCATGCTTTCTTTGTGGCCGATCTGCGACGACACCGGGTCAATGTAGGTGACGTGGGCGCCTTGGTCATGGGCCGCCACTTCGAACGCGCAACGGGTGCGGGTCGAGGTTTTTTCGAAGATCAGCGCGATGTTCTTGCCTTGCAGGTGCGGACGCTCGGTGCCGGTGTATTTGGCGCGTTTGAGGTCGCGGGACAGGTCCAGCAGGTAATGCAGCTCGCGCGTGGTGTGGTGCATCAGCGACAGCAGGCTGCGGTTGCGCATGTTGAAAGCCATGATGGAATCTCCTTAGTAGTCGATTGGGTCGCGGATGATCGGGCAAGTCATGCAGTGGCCGCCGCCACGGCCACGGCCGAGTTCACCGGCGCTGATGGTGATGACTTCCACACCGGCCTTGCGCAGCAACGTGTTGGTGTAGGTGTTGCGGTCGTAACCGATCACCACGCCAGGCTCCACGGCCACCACGTTGTTGCCGTCATCCCACTGCTCGCGCTCGGCGGCGAAGCTGTTGCCGCCGGTTTCCACCACACGCAGGGCCTTGAGGTTGAGGGCGGCGGCGACGGTTTCGAGGAAGTTGGTTTTCTCCCGTTGGATATCGATGCCGTGCGGCTTGCTTTCATCCGGGCGCAGGGTGAAGGGCACGATCTGGTTGACCACTTCGGGGAAGATGGTGACCAGGTCGCGGTCGCAGAAGCTGAACACTGTGTCCAGGTGCATCGCCGCGCGGGATTTCGGCAGGCCGGCAACGATCACGCGTTCCACGGCTTTGTTCTTGAACAGGTTGCGCGCCAGTTGGCCGATGGCCTGGTGGGACGAGCGCTCGCCCATGCCGATCAGTACCACGCCATTGCCGATCGGCATCACGTCGCCGCCTTCCAGCGTGGCGGCGCCGTGCTCCTGGTCGGGGTCGCCGTACCAGATCTGGAAGTCGGCGTTGGTGAACTCAGGGTGGAATTTATAGATGGCCGAGGCCAGCAGGGTTTCCTGGCGTCGCGCCGGCCAGTACATCGGGTTAAGCGTCACACCGCCGTAGATCCAGCAGGTGGTGTCGCGGGTGAATTGGGTGTTGGGCAGCGGCGGCAGAATGAAACTGGCGTGGCCCAGAAAGTCGCGGAACATCTCGATGGTCTTGCCGCCAAAGCTGCCCGGCAGGTCATCGGCCGACACGCCACCAATCAGGAACTCGCTGATTTTGCGCGGCTCCAGGCTGCGCAGCCACGAGCCAACTTCGTCGACCAGGCCCAGGCCCACCGTATTGGCGGTGATCTTGCGTTCCAGGATCCAGTCCAGCGCTTCGGGGATGGCGACGATGTCGGTCAGCAGGTTGTGCATTTCCAGCACATCAATGTCCCGCTCGCGCATTTTGGTGACGAAGTCGAAATGGTCGCGCTTGGCCTGGGCCACCCACAGCACGTCATCGAACAGCAGTTCATCGCAGTTGTTGGGGGTCAGCCGCTGGTGGGCCAAACCTGGGGAGCACACCATGACTTTGCGCAGTTTGCCGGCTTCGGAATGTACGCCGTACTTCACTTTTTCCGTGGTCATTACAGATCCTCCAGTGAACAAAAGTTACAGAGTCAGGAAGCCGTCGTAGAGGCCATAGGCAGCCACCAGGGCGCCAATGACTACTGCGGCAAAAATCAGCTTCTCGACGTTGGTGAAAATCGGTTTGCCCAGTTCATGCTTGGCCTTGGCGAACAGGATCACGCCAGGCGCATACAGCAGGGCGGACAGCAGCAGGTATTTGACGCCGCCGGCGTAGAGCAGCCAGATCGCGTAGATCAACGCGATGGCGCCGATAAACAGGTCTTTCTTGCGCTCGCGCAGAGCGTTTTCGTAGGTCTCGCCGCGCACCGCCAGCAGCAACGCGTAAGCCGCCGACCACAGGTAAGGCACCAGGATCATCGAGGTGGCGAGGTAGATCAGCGACAGGTAAGTGCTGGCGGAGAACAGCGTGATCACCAGGAAAATCTGCACCATGGCATTGGTCAGCCACAGGGCGTTGGCCGGCACGTGGTTGGCGTTTTCCTTGCGCAGAAACTCCGGCATGGTGTGGTCCTTGGCGGCGGCGAACATGATCTCCGCACACAGCAGCACCCACGACAGCAGGGCGCCCAGCAAGGAAATGATCAAGCCGACGCTGATCAGCACCGCGCCCCAATGGCCGACCACATGCTCCAGCACGGCGGCCATCGACGGGTTCTGCAACTTGGCCAGTTCCGGCTGGGTCATGATCCCCAGGGACAGCACGTTCACCAGCATCAGGAACAGCAACACAGTGATAAAACCGATCACCGTGGCCTTGCCGACGTCGGAGCGTTTTTCTGCGCGGGAGGAGAAGATGCTCGCGCCTTCGATACCGATGAACACCCACACGGTGACCAGCATCATGTTGCGCACCTGGTTCATCACACTGCCCAGATCCGGGTTTTTCACGCCCCAGATGTCAGCGGTGAAGATGTCCAGCTTGAACGCGAACACCGCGATCAACACGAACAGCACCAGCGGCACGACTTTGGCGACGGTGGTCACCAGGTTGATGAACGCGGCTTCCTTGATCCCGCGCAGCACCAGAAAGTGCACGGCCCACAGCAGTACCGACGCGCCAATCACCGCCGCCGGCGTGTTGCCTTCGCCGAAAACCGGAAAGAAGTAACCGAGGGTGCTGAACAGCAACACAAAATAACCGACGTTGCCCAGCCAGGCGCTGATCCAGTAGCCCCAGGCTGACGAGAAACCCATGTAGTCGCCGAACCCGGCCTTGGCGTAGGCGTACACGCCGCCGTCGATGTCGGGTTTGCGGTTGGCCAGGGTCTGGAACACGAACGCGAGGGTCAGCATGCCGATGGCGGTAATCACCCAACCGATCAACACCGCACCCACATCGGCGCTGGCGGCCATGTTTTGCGGCAGTGAGAAGATCCCGCCGCCAATCATTGAGCCCACGACCAGTGCAACCAGCGCGCCTAATCGAAGTTTTCCGGGAGATTCAGACATTGCATGACTCCAATGCAGGAGAAGAGAGACCACAGAATAAGTCTGTGCGCTAATCAAACAGCTGACTCAGATCACTTCATTGGCACATTCCATTGTGAATTAATGACTTAGGGGTAAGATTCGCGGGCGATACTGTTCCTCGCAAAGTCGCGTCCCAGAGCGGCTCTGCGTTGTGGCTAATTGTTTGGTGCGTTTGGGTGGACTTTGAAACTAGCCCTTTTTAATGAATGTGCAAACTATTTCGGGACGCGCCGCTAAATAGACGAAGGCTGGCAAAGTGCCTGCCTATTTAAATTCTAAATAAACCTAAACTTTATAAAGTGTCATGCCATTGCGTTATGAGCGTGACGGTTTTATCGCTGCCTTTAATAAACGCTACACTCGCTGAATTAATTAGTTGAGTGCACGGTTGTCAGCTCAAACTATTTTTATCAGGAGTCTTCATGTCCCAACCGGCCCAAAAACTCAAGCTCAGCGCGCTGATAGCGCTGGTGGTGGGCTCGATGATCGGCGGGGGGATTTTCTCCTTGCCGCAGAACATGGCCGCACGTGCCGAAGTGGGCGCGATATTGATCGGCTGGGCGATCACCGCCGTCGGCATGCTGACCCTGGCGTTCGTGTTCCAGACCCTGGCCAACCGCAAACCCGAGCTGGATTCCGGGGTGTATGCCTACGCCAAGGCCGGTTTCGGCGATTACATGGGCTTCTCGTCTGCGTGGGGTTACTGGATCAGTGCCTGGATGGGCAATGTGGGTTACTTCGTGTTGCTGTTCAGCACCCTCGGCTACTTCTTCCCGGTGTTCGGCCAGGGCAATACGCCGGTGGCCATCGGCTGCGCGTCGCTGTTGTTGTGGGCCGTGCACTTTCTGGTGCTGCGCGGGATCAAGGAGGCGGCGTTCATCAACCAGGTCACCACCGTGGCGAAGATCGTGCCGTTGCTGATGTTTATCGTGATCGCCGCCGTGGCGTTCAAGGCGGATGTCTTTACCCGCGATATCTGGGGCTTGGGCAATCCACAGTTCGGCAGTGTGGTTGATCAGGTGCGCAACATGATGCTGGTCACCGTGTTCGTGTTTATCGGCATCGAGGGTGCCAGCGTGTATTCGGCGCGCGCCGAGAAACGCTCGGACGTCGGCCGCGCCACGGTGATCGGCTTTCTCGGTGTGCTGGCGCTGCTGGTGCTGGTGAATGTGTTGTCGCTGGGGATCATGAGCCAGCCGGAACTGGCGCAATTGCAAAACCCGTCCCTGGCCGGTGTGCTGGAGCATATCGCCGGGCCTTGGGGGGCGATGGCGATCAGCATTGGCCTGGCGGTGTCGTTGCTCGGCGCCTTGCTGTCCTGGGCGCTGCTGTGTGCGGAAATCCTCTACGCCACCGCCCATGACAAGACCATGCCGGCCTTCCTGAAAAAGGAAAACGCCAACCGCGTGCCGGTCAATGCGCTGTGGCTGACCAATGTGATGATCCAGATCTTTCTGGTGATCACGCTGTTTTCCCACAGCACCTACACCACGTTGATCTACCTGGCCTCGTCGATGATTCTGGTGCCCTACTTGTGGTCGGCGGCGTATGCGGTGCTGCTCAGCGGGCGCGGCGAAACCTATGACGGCGCCCAGCGCCAACGTTGCAAGGACTTACTGGTCGGCTTGGTCGCGCTTGGCTACGCCGTTTGGCTGCTGTACGCCGGCGGTTTGAAATACCTGCTGCTCTCGGCGCTGCTGTATGCGCCCGGCGTGATCCTGTTCGCCCTGGCCAAGCGCGAGCAGGGCCAGCCCTTGTTCACCCACCTGGAAAAAGGCATTTTCAGTTGCGTGGTCGCAGGCGCCGGGCTGGCGGCGTATGGGCTGTATAGCGGGGTGTTGTCGTTGTGAGATTGGCGTATCAGCTGCCCTATGACTGGGCGGCGATGCTGGGCTTTTTAGCGGCGCAGCGCCTGTGAGGGCCTCATCGCGGGCAAGCCCGGCTCCCACAGTTGACTGAGTTGTTTGAACGGTACTCGGTTAACTGTGGGAGCTGGCTTGCCTGCGATTGCGGTTTTCAGGTCACCACTGAGCCCGATGCGAGCCCAATTCCCCCGCCGGCAAATCCCACTGCAACGGCGTACCGCTGATGCTCACCGGCGCCAGCAGGCGATGGGCCTGGCCCCAGGCCGTCTGCTCCACCACCAAGCCCTGATCGCCCGGCTCCTCGGCGCGCAACGCTGGCTGCTCCGGCACTTGCCCGGCCTCCACCAATAACTTCGCCGTACGCGCCAACGATAACCGCGCTGACCCGCCACGCCCGGATTTCAAGCGTTCGCTCAATGCCTGAAGCGCGCTGGCCGCCATCAAATACCCGGTGGCGTGATCCAGCGCTTGAAGTGGCAGCGGCACCGGTTTATCCGACTGCTTCCAGGCCATGCCCGCGTCGGCTATCCCGCTGCTCATCTGCACCAGGCTGTCGAAGCCGCGGCGGTTACGCCACGGGCCGCTCCAGCCGTAGGCATTGAGGCTCACGTCGATCAGGCCGGGGGCGAGGGTTTGCAGCTGCGTGGCGGTGTAGCCCAGTTGCTCCAGCGCGTCGGCGCGGTAGCCGTGGAACAGAATGTCGGCGTCCTTGAGCAGGCTTTCAAACACCTCTCGGCCCTCGGGGCTTTTCAGGTCGAGGCGCGCGCAGCGTTTGCCCAAGGTCATTTCCGGCACTACGCCGGGTTCGTTCCAGCTCGGTGAGTCGATGCGCAGCACATTGGCGCCGAGCCCAGCGAGGAAGCGGCTGGCAACGGGACCGGCCAATACGCGCGTCAGGTCCAGCACCTTGATGCCGGCCAGTGGCCGCGCCACCGAGCCAAGCCAGGGTTTGTCGGTGGTGGTGTCGAAGGTCTCACGCTGCACCAACGGCTCGGCGTTCACCGCCAGCCCTTGAGGGTGGGTTTGCCAGGCTTGCCACGAACGCATCTGCGCCGCGCAGCCACCGGCATCGACAATCGCTTGCTCCAGTTCGGCGGCATTCCAGGCCGCAACTTTGCTGGCCATCTCGGCGCGGTCATTGACCTTGCCCAGCACCCGCTCGGCGGCGGCACGGTGGTGTGGCGCATTGGTGTGCAGGCGAATCCAGCCATCGGCGCAGGCGTAGTCGCCGGCTACCGGGTCCCACAGCGGCGGCGTTTGCCAGCCTACCGGGCGCAGCGAGGACGAAAACCAGAACGAGGCCAGGCGCCGGTCGACACTGACGCTGGGCAAGCGCCCGGTCTGTTGCTGGATCAGTTGAGCGACGGCTTGGCCGGCGGCACCGAGGCTGGCGCTGGCCAGTTCGGTCACGGCAAAGGCCGAGGGCAGGGCGCCGGCTTCTGTAAAGGTCAGCGGGGTGTGCGGTAGATCGAGTGCGGCTTGGATGGGAGTCAGCAGGTCAGTCATCAAAGGCCCTCCGTTTAGAGAAGGGCCACTATAGAAGATCGTCACACCGGTGTGACAACTCCCGGCACCAACGGCAAGTCGATGCTGGCGATAAAACCGCCCTCGGCATGGTTCGCCAGGATCAGGCTGCCGCCATGACGTTCGGCGGCGCGCCGCGCGATGGCCAGGCCCAAACCGTGGCCCTGGGCGGTTTGCCCGGGGGCGCGGTAAAACGGCTCACCCAGTTGGCTCAGGTGTTCGGCGTCAACGCCTGGGCCGTGGTCACGCACGCTGATGAAGATTCTTTCACCCGCGCGATGGGCGTGCATTTCTATCGGCTGCCCCGGCGGGTTAAAGCGCTGGGCATTGCGCAGCAGGTTATCCACCGCGCGCTCGATCATGGTTGGCCAGCCCTTGAGGTGCAGGTCGGCCTCGGCGTTCAGTTGCACCACCTGCTCCGGCGCGCTGAGCTGGGCGTCTTTTTGCAGGGTCTTGAGCAGCGGGTTGAGGTCGATGTCTTCGGCGCTGGCGTTGTCGGCATCGACGCGGGCCAACACCAGGATTTCGCTGATCAGCGCTTCCAGGCGGTCGCACTCGCGGGTCAGGCGTGGCCAGAGTCGTTCGCGCTCTTCGGGGCTGGCGCGTTCGGCCAGGGCCAGGGCAATGCGCAGCCGGGCGAGCGGCGAGCGTAACTCGTGGGACACGTCGCGCAGCAACTGGCGCTGGCTGCCGATCAGGCTTTGCAGGCGCGCGCCCATGCGGTTGAAATCAGTGGCCAGCACGCCGAACTCATCGCGCCGGTTGGCCAACTTCGCCAGGCTGTTTTGCTGGTAGGTGGCCTGGCCGAGGTCATGCACCGCGCCGCGCAGGCGGCTGAGCGGGCGGGTGATGGACAGCGTCACCAGCAGGCTGAACAGCGTCAACACCACCAGCGCAATCGCCAGCGCGCTCAACGGCCACGTCAGGCTGCTGCGGTGCCATTCGTCCAGCTCCGGGTGCGGGATGCGGTAGATCAGCAGGTAAGTGTCACCGGTTTTTTCGCTGGTGTACTCAGCGGTCAGGCGGCGCCAGGGCAGGTGGCCGTCCTTGCTGTCATTCTGCCGGGCCTCAAACGCTGCAGCACGCCGCGGGAAGGTGCCGCGCACCACCGGATCGCCGCTTTCATTCAGCACTTGCACGTCGATGTGGTACTGGCGCTTGCGTTGTTGCAGCAAATCCTGGGCAGCGTCCTCGCCCTGGGCTTCGTAGAGTTGCGTCCACTCCTGCGCCAGGTTGTTGAGGCCAGGGTGGCGGCTGAGAATCCAGGCGTCCTGGTTGAGCATATGCCCCAGCAGGATCGACAACCCGGCAACCAGGGCGATGGCCAGCCAGAAACTGGCCAGGATGCGCCAGAACAATGAACGCACAGGAAACCCTCAAGCAGGAAAAGCCCAGCGGCGTAAGCCACTGGGCTGGGGAGTGAAGCTAACGCATTATTGCGCTTTTTGCGGCTGTTGGGCTTTCCAGGCCTGGAATTCCTTCCACTCGGCACGGCGCTCGGCTTGTTTCTTGACGATCTCGTCGAATTTCTTCTGTTGATCGGGTTTCAGCACGGCACGGATGTCAGACTGGGTTTTCTGCTTGGCGGCAGCCATTTCGTTCTTCATGGCTTGCTGGTCAGCGGCGGGCAGTTTGTCCAGGTACTTGCGGACGATCTCTTTGCGACCGTGCCATTGTTCGCCCATCAGCTTGCCGATTTGCTCGCGTTGTTCGCGGCTCAGGTCGAGCTGGCTGAAGGGGCCGCCTTTGCCACGCGGACCGTGTTCACCACCGTGGCCCGGGCCACCCATCATGTGGCCTTCAGGGCCGCCCATCGGGCCTGGGCCTTCTGGCGCTGCGGCCATGGCAACGGTGGGCAGGGCAGCGGCGAACATCAAAGCGATAAGGGTCTTGCGCATGGTGATTCTCCTGTCTCTATTCCGGTGAGTCCGGATGTGAGTAGATTACGGAGATCAAGGTCAGCGGCGGTCAGGTGTGGGTAAAGCTTGGGTAAAGAGGTTTTTGGTGGGCGCTGACAAAACTTTCAAGACGGGTGAGTTGATCGTTCCCACGCTCCGGTGATCGTTCCCACGCTCCGCGTGGGAATGCATACCGTGACGCTCTGCGTCACCCATGCGCAACGGGACGCGGAGCGTCCCAGGCGGCGTTCCCACGCGGAGCGTGGGAACCATCTTTATAGTGTTGTGTTTAGAGGCTGTAGTAGTAGCCGCGACTGCGCAGCGCCACGATCCGTGGCCGGCCATCCGGGTGTGGGCCGATTTTCTTGCGCAGGTTGCTGACGTGCATGTCCAGGCTGCGGTCATAGAGTGTCAGTTTGCGGCCCAGGGCGATCTGCGCCAGTTCCTGCTTGTCCAGCGGCTCGCCGGGCTGGCGCAGCAGGGCTTCGAGCAGGCGGCTTTCGGAGACGGTGAGGGCGAACTCCTGTTCATCGATCGTCACCACGCCACGCACCGGGCTGAAGCACAGGTCACCCAGCTCCAGCTGCGTCGACACGGCAGCCGGGTGGCTGCGGCGCAATACGGCGCGCAGCCGCGCCGTCAGCTCGCGTGGATCGCAAGGCTTGGCCAGGTAGTCGTCGGCGCCCAGTTCCAGCCCGAGGATGCGATCCAGTGGCTCGCCACGGGCCGAGAGCATCAGCACCGGCAGTTCCGGGTGGTCGTTGCGCAATTGCTTGAGCAACTCCAGGCCACTGCCGTCGGGCAGCATCACGTCGAGTACCACGGCCGCCGGGGCGCTGTCGGCCAAGGCTTTGCGCGCGCTCAAGCCATCGTGGCAGGCGCGCACCTGGAAACCTTCCTGGCTCAGCCAACTGGTCAGCAGCTCACAGAGCTCCTGGTCATCATCTATCAGTAACAGCTCGCTCATGACTCACTCAATTTAGCCATTGTCGACGGCGACGGTGCCCACCGCTGGCGAAGATTCCGCACAGCAACGCGATCAGTGCAACGGCGCCACCGGTGACAAACCATTGCTGTTGTTCGGTCAGCCAGCGGGTCAAGGCGCCGCCCTGTGTTTCTTTGAGTTGCTGGGTGAGGCGTTGGTTCTCTTGGCGCAAGCGACTCAGTTGGGCGCTTTCGCGGGCAGCGTCTGCAGTTTGCAGTTGCTTGCTCAGTTCTTCACGCAGGCGTTCGCTTTCTTTCAAGCGCTGCTGCAATTCGGTGATCTGGCTGCCGGCACTCAAGGACAGGGGCGTGGAACTGCCGGTGTTCGAGGTTTCTTCAGCGTGGGCCGTAGCCCCGATCGTTAACACTGCCAACAGACACAACTGACGTAAGCGCATCGGAACTCCTGATTCCACACGAATATTCAGAACGTTGTCGGCAGGTTACCGAGAATAATGAGCAATTAGGAGCGCGCCGAACCGATTAGGTTCGGCGCGGCTTTATTAAAGACAGCGCGTTCAAGGCAGGACTTGCTTGAACGGCTTGATCACCACATCGGCGTAGACACCCGCCGCGATATACGGATCGGCCTTGGCCCAGGCCTGGGCATCCGCCAGCGAGGTGAACTCGGCAACGATCAGGCTGCCAGTGAAACCCGCCGCGCCCGGGTCATTGCTGTCGACCGCCGGGTGCGGGCCCGCCAGTACGAGACGGCCTTCGGCTTGCAGCTCTTTCAGGCGTTCGAGGTGCGCCGGGCGCACGCTCAGGCGTTTTTCCAGCGAGTTGGCAACGTCGGTAGCGATGATGGCGTAGAGCATGTCAGTCCTCGGTTTTCGGCGTGGTAGGGGCGGTGTCATGCAGGTGGCGCGACAGGTAGATGCCTTGGCCGATCAGGAACAAGACGGTCATGCCCAGGCTACCGAAGACTTTGAAGTCGACCCAGTAGGCTTGAAAGGTAAAGGCCACGAACAGGTTGGCGGCGCCGCAGAACAGGAAAAACACGATCCAGGCCACGTTCAAACGCGTCCACACCGGGTCCGGCAATGTCAGTGCATGGCCCATGATCCGCTTGATCAGCAGGCGATCACCGATGAAGTGGCTGCCGATAAACACCAGCGCGAACAGCCAGTTCACCACCGGGGCTTTCCATTTAAGGAAGGTTTCGCTGTGGAAGGCCAGGGTCAGGCCACCGAAGACCAGGCAGGCGATGAGGGTCAGCCATTGGCTTTTTTCCAGCTTGCGCTGGGAGATGAAGATGGCGCCGTAGACCACGATAGAGCTGATGATCAGCACGGCGGTGGCGCTGTAGATGCCCCCGAACGTCAGTTCGTGACCGGCGATATCGATGACCCTGGGGTCGAGTTTGGTAACGATGAAAAACAGCAAAAGCGGGATGAAGTCGATGAATTGTTTCACAGTAAGAGCCAGAAGCTGGATGTGGCGGCATAATAACAAACATCCTTGGTAGCGAAAGCGCCAGCTGACTTGAGGTTACACACTCCCGTGAATGTTGATTTGCACTGCCACAGCACGGCCTCCGACGGCGCCCTGGCGCCCGCGGTACTGGTTGCGCGTGCGTTTGAAAAAGGCGTGCGAGTCCTGTCGTTGACCGACCACGACACCCTCGAAGGCCTCGATGAAGCCCGCGAAGCGGCCCAGGCCCTGGGCATGCAACTGGTCAATGGCGTGGAATTGTCCTGCACCTGGGGCGGCGCCACCATTCATGTGCTCGGCTACGGCTTTGATCAAAACGCCCCGGCGTTAGTCGCCGCCATCGCCCAATTGCACGATGGCCGCTGGCTGCGGTCCGAAGAAATAAGCCGCAAACTCAGCCTTAAGGGCATGCCCAATGCGCTCGATGGCGCTCGCGCCATCCAGCAGGAACTGGGCGACAGCGGCAATGCACCGGCCCGGCCGCACTTTGCCGACTGGATGGTGCGTGAAGGTTTCGTCAAGGACCGCGCCGAAGCGTTCCGCAAATGGCTGGGCGCCGGCAAGTTGGGCGACGTCAAGCAACACTGGCCGACCCTGGAAGACACCGTCGGCACCCTGCGGGCCTCCGGGGCCTGGGTCAGCCTGGCGCATCCCTGGCATTACGATTTCACCCGCAGCAAGCGCCGCAAGCTGATTGGCGACTATATTGGAGCGGGCGGCCACGCAATCGAAGTGGTCAACGGGCACCAACCCGCCGAACAGGTGGGAAGCCTGGCGATTCTTGCCCGCGAATTTGGTCTGCTGGTCAGTGCCGGCAGTGATTTTCATGGCCCAGGCGGCTGGTCCGAGATTGGCGAATACCGCCAAGTCCCGGAAGACCTGCCGCTGTTGTGGGGGCGATTCAAGCATGACCCCATTATTGCCACCGTCTGAACAGGTAGAACACGTGAGTCAATTCTTCCAGATTCATCCGGAAAACCCTCAAGCGCGCCTGATTAAACAGGCCGTGGAGATCATCCGCGCCGGTGGCGTGGTGATCTACCCAACGGATTCGTCCTACGCGATTGGTTGCCAGATCGGCGATAAAAGCGCGGTTGAACGTGTAAGACGTCTGCGTGACCTGGACAAGAACCACAACTTTGCGCTGATCTGCAGCGATTTGTCCCAACTGGGGTTGTTCGCCAAGGTCGACACCGGCACCTTCCGCCTGCTCAAGGCCCACACGCCGGGGCCCTACACCTTTATCCTGAATGCCACCCGCGAGGTGCCGCGCCTGTTGCTGCACCCGAAAAAGCGCACCATCGGCCTGCGGGTGCCGGAGCACCCGATTGCCCTGGCGTTGCTGGCGGAGCTGGGTGAGCCGTTGATGAGTGTGTCGTTGATCCTGCCCGGTGAAGAAGAGCCGCTGTACGACCCGTACGAAATGCGCCGCCTGCTGGAAAAACACGTCGACCTGATCATTGATGGCGGCTACGGCGGCAACAAGGCTTCCACCGTGATCAACCTGGCCGACGGCGAGCCGGAAGTGGTGCGTGTGGGCTGCGGCGACCCGACGCCGTTTATGGTCGAGGCCTGAATGTCGGTCGTGGAAACCGTCGACAGCCAGGCCGGCGCCCAGCAGGAACTGCCTTTTGCCATGGTGTATGGCCAGGCGGTCATGGAAATGCCGCTGGATTTGTACATCCCGCCGGACGCCCTGGAGGTCTTTCTTGAGGCTTTCGAAGGCCCGCTGGACTTGCTGCTGTACCTGATTCGCAAGCAGAACATCAATATCCTGGATATCCCGGTGGCGGAAATCACCCGCCAATACATGGGGTATGTCGAGCTGATGCAGTCGGTGCGCCTGGAGCTGGCCGCCGAGTATCTGGTGATGGCTGCCATGCTCGCCGAGATCAAGTCGCGCATGCTGTTGCCGCGCTCGGAGACCATCGAAGCCGAAGAGGACGACCCGCGCGCCGAGCTGATCCGTCGCCTGCAAGAGTACGAACGCTTCAAAGCGGCTGCCGAAGGCATTGATGGCTTGAGCCGCGTCGGGCGTGACGTGGTGGTGCCCAAGCTCGACGCCCCGGAAGCGCGGGCGCGCAAGCTGCTGCCGGACGTCAGCCTGGAAGAGTTGCTGATGTCCATGGCCGAGGTTCTGCGCCGTGGCGATATGTTTGAAAGCCACCAGGTCAGCCGCGAGGCGCTGTCGACCCGTGAGCGCATGAGCGATGTGCTCGAACGCCTCAAGGGCGGCGGGTTTGTACCCTTTGTCGAGCTGTTTACCAAAGAAGAAGGGCGCCTGGGGGTGGTGGTGACCTTTATGGCGATCCTCGAGCTGGTCAAGGAATCCTTGGTCGAGCTGGTCCAGAATGAGCCTTTTGCGGCTATCCACGTGCGGGCGCGAGCCGAATAAAGAGCTGAATCGATGAATTTGACTGAACCCCGCGAACTGGCGCCGCTGCTGGAAGCCTTTCTCCTGGCCTCGGGTAAACCGCAATCCCTGGAGCGCCTGTTCGAACTCTTTGAAGAGGCCGAGCGCCCTGAACCGCCGGTGTTCAAGAAGGCGTTGGAGATTTTGCGCAAATCCTGCGACGGCCGCGCCTTTGAGCTGCGCGAAGTGGCGTCGGGTTATCGCCTGCAGATCCGTGAGAAGTTTTCCCCGTGGGTCGGCCGCTTGTGGGAAGAGCGCCCGCAGCGTTATTCGCGGGCGATGCTGGAGACCATGGCGCTGATCGCCTATCGCCAGCCGATCACCCGCGGCGAGATCGAGGATGTGCGGGGCGTGGCGGTCAACAGCCATATCGTCAAGACGCTGCTGGAGCGCGAGTGGATCCGCATCGTCGGCTACCGCGACGTGCCCGGCAAACCGGCCATGTTCGCCACCACCAAGGTGTTCCTCGACCATTTCAACCTGAAAAACCTCGATGACCTGCCGCCGTTGGCCGAACTTCGCGAGATGGAAGCCGAGCCGGTGCTCGACTTCGACGACGCGCCGGTCCCGGCCAGCCTGCAGGAACTGGCCGACGCCACCGCCGAGCCGGAAGAGCCGAAGGATGAAACCAGTTTCCACACCTTGTTGCTGGAACTGGACGACATGGAGCAGGGCATCAAGACCGACTTCGACGACTTGCTGCGTGATGGTGCGGCTGAGCCTGAAACCCAAGTGAACGTTGAAGTTGAGCCTGAAGTCGAAGCTGAAGCAGAGCCTGAGGAAGATATCCTCGGCGTGGCCGAAGCCCGCGAGAAACTCCTGGCTGCCGTTGCTGCTCTTGAACAGCCGCCGTTGAGCGACGAGGAAGATGAAGCCCGGGCGCTGGCTGAAGCCATCGAGAACGAACGCCGCCAATTCGAAGACTGACCCGGTCTGCCAGACACTGAAAACCCTGTGGGAGCTGGTTTGTGTGGGAGCCGGGCTTGCCCGCGATGCAGGCGCCTCGGTCTCAAAGTTTAAACCGAGGTGATGCCATCGCAGGCAAGCCAGCTCCCACAGAAAAGCCAGCTCCCA
Organism: Pseudomonas sp. MONT-RG-20F-20-E-7-02; assembly: GCF_022662395.1. Lineage (NCBI taxonomy): Bacteria > Pseudomonadati > Pseudomonadota > Gammaproteobacteria > Pseudomonadales > Pseudomonadaceae > Pseudomonas > Pseudomonas sp. MONT-RG-20F-20-E-7-02. The sequence continues at coordinate 106,661 of NZ_JAKNQN010000006.1, read as the reverse complement.
GGGAGGATTCAAATGAGTTCCACCAAAGACCCCTGCATCAGCATCTGCAAATTCAGCGATGACATTTGCGTCGGCTGTGGCCGCAGCAAGCGCGAAATCCGCGCCTGGAAGAAACTCGACAAAGTCGACAAACGCACAGTTTTGGCCGAAGCCGAGCTGAGATTGCTGGCCCTGGGCGCCACCGGTCGGCGGAAAAGCAAATGACTGGGGCCTTATCGACTAGTCTGTGATGCGCAACGCGCGCCATGCGCGTATGATTCGCGACCCTTTGGCGACCTATTCGCCCAAAGCCCAGCTTTCAACATTCTTCAGGCCACGCCTGAATCGACCCACCGGGAGGTGCTTAAGATGAACGACCAAGACCAGAACGACAGCCAGGAAATCGGCCCAGCAGGTGAAAAACTGCAAAAGGTGCTGGCGCGTATCGGCGTGGGCTCGCGCCGCGACGTCGAAGCCTGGATCACCCAGAAGCGCATCAAGGTCAACGGCGTTGAAGCCACCCTTGGCCAGCGCGTCGACCTGCACGATGCAATCACCATTGATGGCAAGGTCATCAAGCGTGAAGAGGCCGCCGAATCGGTGCGCCGCGTGATCATGTACAACAAGCCCGACGGCGAGATCTGCACCCGTGACGACCCGGAAGGCCGTCCGACCGTGTTCGACAAGATGCCCAAGCCCAAAGAAGGCCGCTGGATCAACATCGGTCGTCTGGACATCAACACCACCGGCTTGCTGATGTTCACCACCGACGGTGAATTGGCCAACCGCCTGATGCACCCGTCCTACGAAATGGACCGCGAATACGCCGTGCGTGTACGCGGTGAAGTCGACGACGAGATGATCGAGCGCTTGAAAGCCGGCGTGGTCCTTGAAGACGGCCCGGCCAAGTTCACCGACATCAAGCAGGCACCCGGCGGCGAAGGTTTCAACCACTGGTATCACTGCGTGGTGATGGAAGGCCGTAACCGTGAAGTTCGTCGCCTGTGGGAATCCCAGGGCCTGGTGGTCAGCCGCCTGAAGCGCGTGCGTTTCGGCCCGGTGTTCTTGAACTCCGACCTGCCGATGGGCCGCTGGCGCGAAATGAGCCAGTACGAAGTCGACATCCTCAGCGCCGAAGTCGGCCTGACGCCGGTCGCGATGCCGCAGATGAACGCCAAGAGCAAAGACAAACTTGAGCGTATGCAGCGTAAATCGTCGCGCCCTGTGGCTCGCACCGAACGTGTGGCCCGCACCCTGCGCCCGGCGCTGAATGCACCGGCGACCGGTGGTCGTATTTCCCGTGAGCCGCACATCGAAGGCGAGCGCCGCCCAACAGCGCCGTCGCGCCAGGAAGGTGAGCGTGCGCCACGCACGCCGCGCCCTGCCCGCGGTGACGCGCCAGCCGGTGGTCGCGGCAATCGTGGTGAAGGCCGTGGTGCTCCGGCATCCGATCGCCCAGCCGACAACGCCAGCACCAAGCGCCCGGCCAAGCCTGCGGCGAATAAGCGCCCTGGCCCGAAACTGGTCGCCGACGAGCCGTCGGGCAAGCGCCGTGGCGCCCCGGCCGGTTCCGGTCAGCGTCCTGGTTTTGGTCGCAAGAAGCCGCAGTGATGTAAGTGCGGCATAAAAAAACGCCAACCCTAGGGTTGGCGTTTTTTTTTGGTCTGGATTTGGTAACCCGTTCCAATGTGGGAGCTGGCCTTTGTGGGAGCTGGCTTGCCTGCGATGCAGACACCTCGGTATGTCAGGCAGACCACAGTGAGGCTATCGCAGGCAAGCCAGCTCGCACATGGGGCTTCAGTGTTTTTGGTAGTGGGGTTCCAAGTAGTCGGGTTCTAAAAGGCAAACGTCCCATCAAACACCGGCTTGTCATCCAGCGCCAACACGCCGCTGGCAAAGATCAAATCCAGGTGATGGCTGCCTTTCTGCCCGCCGCCCAGGCCCAGGTGCAAACCGCAATGGCGCTCCTCGAACCCGGCGTTGCGCGCATACAAATCCTTGACCCCTTCATTGGTGCCAATCCCCAACTCCTCCACACGGCGGTTGGACGGGTTGGCATTCAGGTATTTGTTGAAGTCATCCGCCAGCCCCGGTACGTCGCTGGCCACGCTGCAAATGGTCGAGTTCTCGATCCACAGTTCCAGCGGTGATTGCAGCACGCCGTATTTGCGCGCAAACGGGATGGTGCTGAGAAAGGTGCCGACAAACCTTACCTGGCCATTGATGGCCTCGCTGTGGGTAGCGATTTCGCCCGGCGCCAGGTCGTGGTTGCCGACGCCGTTGATGTTGGTCCACTTCTTGATGCTGCTCATCGGTGCTTCCAGGCGTGAGCCGTGTTTGTCGGTAAAGCTCAGCAGGTTGGCCTGGGACATGCGCCGGATCAAAGTGGCGTTGAGGTCGGCAATGCGCTGCGGCTCGACGCTGAACGTGTCGTAGAAGTAGTCGCCATAATCCTTGAACAGCAGGGATTTCTTCCAGTGCTCGGCCATCACGCCTTGCAGTGCGCGGATAAAGTCCGGGCCTTCGGCACGTGGGTTGGGCAGGGTCGAGGAATCGTAGAGAAACAGGTACAGGTCGCAGGCTTCGATGGCGTGGGCCAGGGTGTCGCTGGCGGCCAGGTCCAGGCGCTGCACCTGGAAATTGAAACGGGCGGCGCTGCCGTGGGTGATTGCCTGGGCGATGGCGTCGTAGCGCTCGGTATGGCCCAGCAGCACGGTAGGGCGGCTCAGGCCGCTGAGGGCCGGGTGGTGCGCGAGGTAGTAGAGAAAGTGTTCGACGGCGCGGGCCTTGTCCATGACGTGTGTCCTTCTGTGCCTCGGGTAAGGGGGCAGGTGCCGTGCACAGCACCTGCCGGATGCCTGCCGGGTGTTAGAAAGGCCACATCGCGGTGCCGAACGGCACAACGGCATCGGCTTGCATCATTTCAACGGCGGCCTCATGGGTCGGCGCTTCAAACCAATCGTCGAGTTGCAGTTCGGTTTCCAGGTCGTTTTCCAGTGCTTGCATGGTGTATCTCCTAGAGGACGTTGTTTGAGAACGGCTTGCCAGCGGGCTTCGCTGGGCAAGTGCAAGAACCTAGGCGAGAGTGTTTCAGAATGCAAAAAATTTATTGACACGGTTTCATTTGGATTTTTTCTTCTGTTTTTTGCGGTTTGATTTTTTTCAGAAAAAACAGTGAGCTGGCTGAAACGATTGATCAGGTTTTTGTCACTGACAATTTTCTGGTGAATGAGGGTTTGAGCTGTCTGTAACGCTAGTTTTACGCTGTGTAACGACAACTTTACGCGTTGGTTCCGGCCTTGCTGGGTGTTGTCTGGCTGTAAGGAATCTCTGACAGTTTGTCGCGGGTGCTTTGCGGGGGCGGCCAGAAGCTGTTGAGCGATGTACAATGCGCCGCGTTTTACTGTGACCCCCCTTGCGTATCCACGCAAAAGGCCAAGACCCAGGGTTTACCGACCCTGATCACTCCGTCCGACCACGAGCCGGGCGGGTTCGATTTCGTCACAGATAAAAACAAACAGGTGACGCATGACCGTTAGAAAGACGCTGTACTCCTGGTGCCTGCGCCGGGGTTTGAGCGGCGCTGCTTGAGTCGAGATTCAAGACAGCAACGTGCATTCAACATCATCAAACCTTGCGTGAGACCCTTTTCATGAGTGGACCCCATTCCTCTTCAGGCGAGCTGAAACGCGGCCTGAAAAATCGGCACATCCAGTTGATCGCCCTCGGTGGCGCCATCGGCACCGGCCTGTTCCTGGGCTCGGCCGGGGTGCTCAAATCCGCCGGCCCGTCGATGATCCTGGGCTATGCCATCTGCGGCTTTATCGCCTTCATGATCATGCGCCAGCTTGGCGAAATGATCGTCGAAGAGCCGGTCGCCGGCTCCTTCAGCCATTTTGCCCACAAGTACTGGGGCGGTTTCGCCGGCTTCCTGTCGGGCTGGAACTGCTGGATTTTGTACATCCTGGTGGGCATGTCCGAGCTGACCGCGGTCGGCAAATACGTGCACTACTGGTGGCCGGAGATCCCGACCTGGGTCTCGGCGGCGGCGTTCTTCGTGCTGATCAACCTGATCAACCTGGCCAACGTCAAAGTCTTCGGTGAGGCCGAGTTCTGGTTTGCGATTATCAAGGTGGTCGCCATCGTCGGCATGATTGCTCTGGGCAGCTACTTGCTGGTCAGCGGCAGCGGCGGCCCGCAAGCCTCGGTGAGCAACCTGTGGGACCACGGCGGTTTCTTCCCCCATGGCGTGGGCGGATTGGTGATGGCCATGGCGATCATCATGTTTTCATTCGGCGGCCTGGAAATGCTCGGCTTTACCGCCGCTGAAGCCGACCAGCCTCGCACTGTGATCCCAAAAGCGATCAACCAGGTGATCTACCGCATCCTGATCTTCTACATCGGCGCACTGGTGGTGCTGTTGTCGCTGACGCCGTGGGACAGCCTGCTGGCGACCCTCAACGCGTCCGGCGATGCCTACAGCGGCAGCCCGTTCGTGCAGGTGTTCTCGATGCTGGGCAGCAACACCGCCGCGCATATCCTCAACTTCGTGGTGCTCACCGCAGCGCTGTCGGTGTACAACAGCGGCACCTACTGCAACAGCCGCATGTTGCTGGGCATGGCTGAGCAGGGCGATGCGCCGAAGGCCCTGGCGAAGATCGACAAGCGCGGCGTGCCGGTGCGTTCGATCCTCGCGTCGGCGGCGATCACCCTGGTGGCCGTGCTGATGAACTACCTGATCCCGCAACATGCGCTGGAACTGCTGATGTCACTGGTCGTGGCCACGCTGGTGATCAACTGGGCGATGATCAGCTTCTCCCACTTCAAGTTCCGCCAGCACATGAACCGCACCGGCCAGGTGCCGTTGTTCAAGGCGCTGTGGTATCCCTACGGCAACTACGTCTGCCTGGCGTTTGTTGCGTTCATCCTGGTCATCATGTTGATGATTCCGGGGATTCAAGTGTCGGTGTACGCAATCCCGGTGTGGGTGGCGTTCATGGGGCTGTGCTACTGGATCAAGAACAAGAAGGCGCAAGCGGCTTTGGGCACAAAGAGGACGGTTCTGGAGTAGGACGCTTCCCGTAAACAAGAAACCCGGCGCCGTGCCGGGTTTTTTGTGGGCGCGGGCAGGTTAGACTCGCCCCCTCGTTTTTCATCGATACTTGCCCGGAGGCCCCATGCAGCACACCGATATCGACGGCGGCAGCTTGCAACGCGATGCGCTGGAAGACCTGATCGACCAGCACGGCGGGCCGTTGCGCCTGGTCGGCGTCGACTTGAGTGGGGCCGATCTGTCGCGGATGGTGCTGGACCACTGGGTGTTCGAGCGTTGCATCCTGGTGCAGACCTCGTTTCTCGGTTCGCGCCTTGAAGGCACCCAGTGGAACAGTTGTCGCGCCGCCCACGCCATATTCGAGGCGGCAAACCTGCTGGAAGCGCAGTTCCACAGCTGCGACCTGAATAACACTCGCTGGCAGCGCAGCAAACTGTCCCAGGCCGGTTTTGCCCACTGCAAGCTGACCGGCGCCAACTTCACCCATTGTGCGTCGCTGGGCTTGAGCTTCAGCGAAACCCGGCTCAACAGCGCATTTTTGTCCGGCCTGTCGTTTGCACGTACCGTGCTGAACAACCTGGATTTCTCCGACAGCGACTTGTCGGATGCCGACTTTCGCAAGGCCGAACTGATCGATTGCAGCCTCGCCCATGCGCGCATCAACGGCGCCAATTTCGCCGGGGCCGACCTGCGGGGTGCGGATTTGAGCGGTTTTCGCCTCAATGATGCCAAACTGTTCAAAGGCGCCGTGATTTCCAAAGCCCAGGCGTCGATGTTGTTGTCCGAGTTGGGCTTGTCCGTTGCCTAAGGTTTTTTAAGTGATGCTGGTTATTTCCAACAATGTGCACCTGCCCGATGCCGAGATCGAGCTGACCGCCATTCGCGCCCAGGGCGCCGGTGGGCAGAACGTCAACAAGGTGTCGAGCGCAGTGCACCTGCGGTTTGATATTCCGGCGTCGTCATTGCCGGACTTCTACAAGGAGCGGCTGCTGGCGCTGCGTGACAGCCGGATCACCAGTGAAGGCGTGTTGGTGCTCAAGGCCCAGCAATACCGGACCCAGGAACAGAACCGCGCGGATGCGCTGGAACGTTTGGTGGAGTTGATCCTCAGCGCCACCAAGGTCGAGAAGAAGCGCCGCCCGACCAAACCGACGCTGGGCTCGAAAAAGCGTCGGCTCGAATCCAAGACCAAGCGCGGCAGCATCAAGGCTGGGCGCGGCAAGGTCGACTTCTAGGCGTCGCGCGCCTCGCGGGCCTTGGGCGCTTGCCGGTACAAGTACAGGCTCAGCAGCAGGCCGCCGGCGGCGGCGAGGGCGGCGAACAGGAAGATCGAGGCAAAGCCGAAGCCTGCCGCCACCGCACCGGCCAGCGGGCCGGTGATGCCCAGCGACAAGTCGATAAACAACGAATACGCCCCCACCGCCGAACCACGGCTGGACGCTGGCACCAGGTTGACTGCCTCCACCCCCAACGCCGGAAACACCAGGGAAAAGCCAAACCCGCTCAACGCCGCACCGGCGAGTGCCAGGTGCGCATCCGGCGCCAGCCACAGCAACAGCAGGCCGAGGATTTCCACCGAGAGGCAGGCAATCGCCACGCGAAAGCCGCCGATACGGTTGATCAAATTGCCGAACAGCAGGCGTGCACCGATAAAGCTGGCGCCGAACAGGCTCAGGGCCCACACCGCGTTGTCCCAGTGCTGGGTGGTGTAATACAGGGTGATAAAGGTGGCGATGGTGCCAAAGCCGATCGAGCCCAGCGCCAGTGCGCAGCCGTGGGGCAATACGCGGCCCAGCACGTTCATGAACGGCAGGCGCACACCGGCCACAATCGGCGCCGCGACTTTGTTCCAGGCCAACAGCACGCCCAGCACCGCCAGCAAAATGATGCTGACGCCCATGCTCCACAGGCCGAAATGGCTGACCAGCACCACCCCAAGCGGTGCACCGACGGCCAACGCGCCGTAACTGGCGATGCCATTCCATGAGATGACCTTGGCCGTATTGGCTGCGCCGACCCGGCCAATGCCCCAGCCGATGGCGCCTGAACCTACCAGGCTTTCCGCGCTGCCCAGGACCAGTCGGCCAATCAGCAGGCTGACCAGGCTGACGGCCGGCAGGCTGGAAAACCACGCCGCCAGCAACATGAACACGCCACTCAGGCCACAGCCGACCAGGCCGATCAACACCGCGCGCTTGCTGCCCAGGTTATCGATGATCTTGCCGGCATACGGGCGGCTGAGCAGCGTGGCCAGGTATTGCACGCTGATCACCAGGCCGGCGATGACCGCGCCGTAGCCCAGTTCACTGTGGACATAGCCCGGCAACACGGCCAGGGGAATGCCGATATTCAGGTAACCGATAAAGGTGAACAGCACGATGGAAACGACTTGCAGCGTGACCGCCATGGGGCGCTGGGTATCTGGCATGGGAGAGGTCCACTGTCGCAGCAGGTAAAGATAGGCTGCTAATGATACCGGCGCGAGAGCCGGGTGGGGCGGCAAACCAGCAAAAACTTCAGATCAGGTACAGATCAGGGTTTGGCAGGCGCGAGCATTTGCGTGGTGACCAGGGCGGCCAGGGCGTTTTCCTGGGTGCCGAAGCGCTTGAGCAGCAAGGCTTGTTTGTCGGCGCTGAGGCGGTTCCAGACTTCGATCATCTGCAGGGCAGCGTCGAGTACAGCGGCGTCGGGGGTGTCGTGGAGGGTGTCAGTCATGGCGGGTATCTCGGGTGATTCAGGCAGTGTGGAAAGCGCTCAATGGTGCGCTTTCCACACGGTCTGGTACGGCGTCAGTCCTGGCGTTTGCTGTCGACTGGTTGTGCTTCTTTGGTCTCAGGCTGTTTGCTACTGGCCTGCTGCGGTGTTGGCTGCTCAGTTGGGTGCAGGCTTGGGAAGGGGAGATTAGGTATCTCGTGCATCGTCGTCGCTCCTCGCAAGATCTGTTTATCAATCGCAGTGTGATTGCGCGCTCTCAAAAAGCCTTGGCAGGATACAGCACTGAAAATGACAAAAAGAATTTTATGTCGACGGATGTACGAATTTTCATTCTTTAAGCAAGTGACAAGAGGTCACAGGCTAAAAAGGCGCCCTAGAACGGCACCTTGCCCAAAATCATGTCGCGGTACATCACAAAATCGCCCAACAAGCTGTAGAACGGGTGTTGAAACGTCGCCGGGCGGTTCTTTTCGAAGAAGAAGTGGCCGATCCAGGCAAAGCTGTAGCCGGCGACTGGCAAGGCCAGCAACAGGCCCAACGACCCTCTGCCAATCGCATAGGCCAGAATACCGATCACCAGCGTGGTGCCGATAAAATGCAGGCGCCGGCAGGTGCTGTTGCCGTGCTCACTCAGGTAGTAAGGGTAGAACTCGGCGAAGCTATTGAATTGTTTGATATTTTCCACGGTAGCCGGCCCTTGGGTGGTGATGCCGCCCAACAGATGTTCGGCGGGGAGCTTATTTGAGTCTAGAGTGATCAGTGGTAACAGCCAGTGACAATAGATGCCACTTTAGTATCCTTGGCTTCCTGGCTGCCGTTTGAGCCTGCTTTTTTCAAGAAGACGCCATGAGCGAACGAACAACTTCTGCAAGCTGGGCGATGGGGATAGTCAAGGCGCTGGAAATGGACGGCCTGGATTGCCGCGTCTTGTTCAAGCAACTGGGCCTGGACTACGCCGCCCTCAGTGATCCTGACGCGCGTTTTCCGCAGGACTCCATGACACGATTGTGGCAGCGGGCGGTGGAGTTGTCGGGCAACCCGGCAATCGGCTTGAACATGGGCAAAGTGGTGCGCCCGGCGTCGTTTCATGTGGCCGGTTACGCGCTGATGTCCAGCAACACCCTCGCGGAAGGCTTTATGCGCCTGGTGCGCTACCAGCGCATCATCGCCGAAAGCGCCGACCTGAGCTTCCGCCTGTTACCCGAAGGTTATGCGCTGATTCTGACGGTGCATGGCGACCACCTGCCGCCCACCCGGCAAAGCGCCGAAGCGTCGCTGGCGAGTGCCTTGGCGCTGTGCGGCTGGTTGACCGGGCGCACCCTGCAACCGCGCAAAGTCGTGTTGCAAGGTGATCAACCTGCGGACCTTGCGCCTTACAAACAAGCCTTCCATGCGCCGCTGGAATTCAATGCGCCGTATGACGCGCTGATTTTCGAGCAGGCTGACATGGAGGCGCCGCTGCCCACGGCCAACGAGGCCATGGCGCTGTTGCATGATCGGTTTGCCGGTGAATACTTGGCGCGGTTTTCCGAGAGCCGCGTGACCCACAAGGCCCGCCAGGTGCTGTGCCGCCTGTTGCCTCAGGGCGAGCCCAAGCGCGAAGTGGTCGCCCAGACCTTGCACCTGTCCCAGCGCACCTTGCAGCGGCGTTTACAGGAGGAGGGCACCAGTTTCCAGACCCTGCTCGACGACACCCGCCGCGAACTCGCCGAGCAGTACCTGGCGCAGCCGAGCATGACGTTGCTGGAAATTGCCTACCTGTTGGGGTTTGCCGACCCGAGCAATTTCTTCCGCGCGTTCCGCCGTTGGTTCGATGCCACGCCCGGCGAATACCGGGCGCGGTTGCTCGAAGCGTCGATGGTCAATGGCGCCAAAACGCCGGAATGCACAGAACAAAGACTGTAATGATCTCCAGTCGGCCCAGCAGCATGCCGAACGACAGGATCCACTTGGCCGCATCCGGCAAGCTGGCGAAGTTGCCGGCCGGGCCGATGGTTTCGCCCAGCCCCGGGCCCACGCCCGAGACGGTGCTGGCGGCGCCGGTCAACGCGGTCATCCAGTCCAGCCCGAGCAGCGACAGGGCCAGGGCGATGGCGCAGATGGTGATGGCGAAGAAGAACGAAAAGGTCAGAATCGAGCGCACGATCTCTTCGTCGAGGCGGTGGCCGTTGTACTTCTGCTTGATCACCGCGCGCGGGTGAATCAGCTGGTTCAAGTTGGCCTTGAGCAAGATATAGGCGACCTGGAAGCGGAAAATCTTGATCCCGCCCGCTGTGGAGCCCGAGCAGCCGCCGACAAAGCCCAGGTAGAAGAACAGCATCAGTGAGAAGTTACCCCAGATGCTGTAGTCCCCAAGTGCAAAACCGGTGGTGGTCACCACGGAGGTGACGTTTACCGCCACATGACGCAGCGCGTCCAGCCAATGCAGATCGGTCGTCCACCAGTACCAGGTGCCGAGCACCAGCCAGGTCACCAGCAATAAACCCAGCAAGCCTTGCACCTGCTGATCCTTGATCAGCGCCCGGCGATTGCCGCGCAACGTGGCCACATACAGGGTGAACGGCAAGCTGCCGAGGATCATCACCACCACCGCCACCCAGTGCACTGCCGGTTGTTTCCAGTGTGCCAGGGATTCATCCGAGGTGGAAAAACCGCCGGTGGAGATCGCTGACATCGCGTGGTTGATCGCATCGAACAAGCCCATCCCGGCCCACCAGAACGCCAGGCTGCCGAGGATGGTGATGCCCACGTAGGCCGCCACGATCAGCCGCGCCACCATGTGCGAGCGCGGCATGACCTTTTCCGAACGGTCCGAGGATTCGGTCTGGAACAGGCGCATGCCACCAATGCGCAGCAACGGCAGGATCGCCACTGCCATGCCGATAAAGCCGATACCCCCGAGCCAGTGCAGCAACGAGCGCCACATCAGGATGCCCGGTGACATGCTGTCCAGCCCGCTCAATACCGTGGAGCCGGTGGCGGTGATGCCGGACATGCTTTCGAAGAAAGAGTCGGTGTAGCTGATGTGCTGGGTCAGCAAAAACGGCAGCGCGGCGAACACGCACACCACCACCCAGCTGCTGACGGTGAGCAAGTACATGTCGCGGGGGCGCAAGTGCACGTGTTCGGGGCGGCCGGGGATCACCAGCGCCAGGCCGGCGAGAAAGGTAATCATGCTGGCCCAGAGGAACGAGGGCAGGTCGCTGGTGCGTTCGAAGATCACCAGCGTGGCCATCGGGACGACCATGGCTATCGCGAGGGTGATCAGGAAGATGCCGATGATGAAACCGATGATGCGTAGGGTCGGCAACGCCATGAAGTGTGCTCGGTGATAGGGCTGAGGCGCCATTCTACCCAGGGTGCAGAGCATGTAAACCGAGGGCTTGAGGTTGATGACGATCAACTGTGGGAGCTGGCTTGCCTGCGATGGCGATATACCCTTCAACTACCCAGTTACCTGACCCACCGCCTTCGCAGGCAAGCCAGCTCCCACAGGGTTACGGGTTGCCAAGAGAACTCACAAAAAAGGCGACCCGAAGGTCGCCTCATTCAACGCGGCACGGATCAGAATTCGTGATCAGCGTTGTCCGGGTTCAAGTCGCTGATGCCCAGTTTGCCTGCAGCCGCTTCGATCGAACCGGTCTGCTTGACCAGTGCCGCGATGGCGTCACGCACGATCTGGTTGCCCGCATCGTTGCCTGCGGCGATCAGTTGGTCGTAGTGCTCACCGTTGTTGGCGTGATCAACCATGACCTGGATCTTCGCTTCGGTCGACGCCAGGTCGGCCTTCAGTGCGCTGTCGGCAGCCGGGTCAGCCTTGGCCACCAGCGACGACAAGCTCGCGCCGGTCATCTTGGTGCCGTCGACGCGGGTGTACTCGCCCAGGTAAACGTTACGAATACCCTTGGCATCGTAGAAGTGCGAGTTGTGGGTGTTATCGCTGAAGCAGTCCTGCTCGTCTTCCGGCGAGTTGGCTTCCAGGGAAACCTTCATGCGCTCACCGGCCAGTTCGCCGAGGGACAGGCTGCCCATGCCGAACAGCATTTTGCGCAGGCCGTCGGTAGCCGGTTCGGCTTCCAGGGTGGCGCGGTAGTTGTCTTCGACGTTGGGTTTCCAGTTGCCGACCATTTCTTCCAGGTCGCTGACCAGCAGTTGGGTCACGGCGCGCAGGTAAGTGCGGCGACGCTCGTTGTGGCCACCGGTGGCGCCTTCGCCTGTCAGGTAGTCGGAGGCAGGGCGGTTGCCCGCGCCAGGGCCGGTGCCGTTGAGGTCTTGGCCCCACAGCAGGAATTCGATGGCGTGGTAGCCGGTGGCGACGTTGGCTTCGGAACCGCCCAGTTCATTGAGGCTGGCGAGTTTTTCCGGGGTGATTTCTTTGACGTCGACCTTGTCTTCGCCGACCTGGATCTCGGTGTTGGCGATGATGTTGGCGGTGGCGCCTGGGTTACCCAGAGCGTGCTCGTAGGATTTGTCGACGTAGTCGATCAGGCCTTCGTCCAGGGGCCAGGCGTTCACTTGGCCTTCCCAGTCGTCGATGATGGTGTTGCCGAAACGGAACACTTCGCTCTGCAGGTACGGTACGCGAGCGGCAACCCAAGCGGTGCGGGCCGCTTTCAGGGTTTGGTCGTTCGGGTTGGCGAGGAAGGTGTCGATTGCGGTTTGCAGGGTTTTCGCCGTCGATTCGGCATCGCTGTACACCGCGAATACCATGTCAGCGTAATGCGCGACCACGGCCTTGGCGGCCGCTTCGTCGACCTGGCCGGCAGGGGTGGCAGCCGCTGGAGCGGTGGTGCTGGCAGCCGGGGTCGGCGCCTGGTTTGCTGCGGCCTTGTCGTCTTTACCTTCGCCGCAACCGGCGAGAGAAATGGCAATGGCCAGCAGACTGGCGGTGGCCAGGGGCATACGAATCATGGCGAACATCCTGCTTCGGTTGTTGATAGGGCGCGCGGGGGAGCGCAAAAAAGCTGCGACATAATGCGAAAGATTTGCATTTTGTGTAAAGGGTTATACGCGGGAAATATTTAGTATCGTTTTGCTATTTCAGAGAATCGCCGCGTTATTGCGCTCGGACTGTTTCAAAAACGCCGCCAGCTCGCGGGCCGGCAGCGGTTTGCTGTAGTGGTAGCCCTGGCCCTCGTGGCAGCCTTCGGAAATGATGTAGGCCTCCTGCTCGGCGGTTTCCACGCCCTCGGCGATCACCTGCATGCCCAGGCTTTTGCCCAGTTGGATGATGGCGCGCACGATGGTTGCATCGTCGTCGTCATCGAGCAGGTCCTGGACGAAGCTCTTGTCGATCTTGATTTTGTCCAGCGGCAGGCTTTTCAAATAGCTCAAGGACGAATAGCCCGTGCCGAAGTCATCAATCGCGATCAACGCCCCGGAACGCCGCAGGCTCAGCAAATGCTGGGCGGCGGTGCTGATGTCTTCCATCAGGCCGGTCTCGGTCACTTCCAATTCAAGGCTGCGCGGCGGCAGGCGGTAAATCTGCATCAGGTTGTTGACCACGCGCGGCAACTCGGTGTGGTGCAGTTGCACGGTCGACAGGTTGACCGCCATGCGCAAGGTGGTGAAGCCCAGGTCATGCCATTCGCGTAGTTGCCGGCAAGCCTGGTCCAGCACCCATTCGCCAATCGGAATAATCGTGCCGTTCTGTTCCGCCAACGGGATAAACAAGTCGGGCGGCACCAGGCCGTGCTCCGGGTGCTGCCAGCGGATCAGCGCTTCCACGCCGACCACGCGATGGTCGCGGTAGCTGATCTGCGGTTGGTAGACCAGGTGAAACTGGTCACGGCTGAGGGCATCGCGCAGGTCTTTTTCCAGTTCGCGGCGCCGACGCATTTCACTGTCGACGCTGGCGATATAGAACTGATAGCGGTTGCGCGAGCGGCTCTTGGCCAGGGTCATGGTCTGTTCGGCTTTTTGCAGCAGCTTCTCGGTGCTGTCGCCGTCTTCCGGGAACAGCGTGATGCCGATGGTGGCGCGCAGGCGAATCTGCTCGTGTTCAAGGGCGAATTCGGCTTCCAGGTCGTCCAGGATGCTTTGTGCCAATTCGGCGGCTTCATAAGGCTGGTCGATGTCGGCCTGCACCAGCGCAAACTGATCGCCGCCCAGCCGGGCCAGGGCGCCGAGGCGACCGCTGTGGGCGCGCAAACGGTCGGCCAGGGCCAGTAGCAGTTTGTCGCCGGCCTGATAAGTGAACTGTTCGTTGACGCTTTTGAAGTCATCCAGGCCTACGCACAACACCGCGACTCGGCGCTGTCGGCGGCCGGCGTCGATGAGGATCTTGTCCAGCTGTTCCTGCAATTTCTGGCGGTTGGGCAGGCCGGTGAGAAAGTCGTACTGGGCCATGCGCAGCAGGCTGGATTCGGCCTCGTGCCGCAAGTGCGTATTGCGTTCGATGGATTCAAGCAACTGGTTGGCGGTGTTGATCCACAGCCCCAACTCGTTGCGTTCGTGGCCTTTGAGCTGGGGGATCTTGTGTTCACTGGGCCGGTCCGGGTTGATCGACGTCAGGTGCTCGATGATCCGCGACAACGGTTTGGTCAGCAGCCAGTGATAGACCAGGTACAGCACCAGGCCCATCGCCAGGGCGCGCAGCACGCCGGAAATAAAGATGATCACCGAACTGACCAGAAAGCCTTTGCCGTAGTTGGCCGTGTCGAGGGTGATGCTCAGGTCGCCGTAGTATTCGCTGTACGGGCCTTTGCCGACCAACGATGTGGTGAAGGTGCGCTCCTGACCCAGAATCAGGTCGGTCAACCAGCGGGTCGGGGATTGCTGCAAGTCGCGGCTTTTTTCCGCGAGCATGGTTTCGTTGGGATGGCCGATGGAGGCCATGCGCACGGCGTCGTCCTGAAACAGGCCTTCGATCACCTGCATACCCATCTCGCGGTCAAGGCTGTAGACAGCCTGGGTCGAGGGGTCGCGAAACATGTCGAGGATGCGCTGGGCATCACCGGCCACGGCCTGGCGTGTCTTGTAGGCATCGAAAACAATCTGCGCCGCGCTCAGCGCCACGCCGACGATCAATGCCGACAGCAGCACAACCCGTAGCAACTTCACCGACAAGCTGTTTTTGAGTTCCAGCTTCAAAGGGGCATTCCTTGTTCCATGCGGGTGGCCTCAATATGCCATGAGTATTGGCAATCTGGGGGTGGCAGTCAAAGGAACATTAGGGCATCGGCGGGTTTGGCAGTGAGCTTGAGGGGCGTAGGGGCAGGCGGACTCGCATCCGCCTGCCCGAAGTGACTCTGCAGGTGAGGGGCGCCTGGGTTTACGAGAAGTTGACGTTGTAGGTCTTGCTTGCAGAGTTTGGTTGCGAATAATTCATAGCGTGGTGGTTGCTGTGAGTGTCTGCGTTCGCGATCTGACCCCCGCGCCGGTTTTGAGAATTGGCCATGTCGCCTACCGTCTTGGCGAGTTGAGTGACAGCGTTCAGGGCCTGGCCGGCCAAGGGCGCGAGTGAGCCAACAAGTGGGAGTGCTGCTGCTAATGCGGTAATGGACATTGTAATTTCTCCGACAATTAAGAGAGGCGAATTCCTCACATTGAATGCGTGGCACGATCTACGCTCTGAGTTCCAAACCCCCGGCCAATTTTTCATCGCCCATAAAAAAGCCCGGCAATTGCCGGGCTCTTTTTACTGCAAGCGTTGCTTAGGCAGTGAAGGTTTTGCCTTCGAACTGCTCAGCCACGAACTTCCAGTTGACCAGGTTCCAGAACGCTTCCACATACTTTGGACGCACGTTGCGGTAGTCGATGTAGTAAGCGTGTTCCCATACGTCGCAGGTCAGCAGCGGGGTGTCGCCGCTGGTCAGCGGGTTGCCGGCGCCGATGGTGCTGGCCAGGGCCAGGGAACCGTCAGCTTTTTTCACCAGCCAGCCCCAACCGGAACCGAAGGTGCCGACGGACGTCTTGGTGAACTCTTCCTTGAACTTGTCGAACGAACCGAACGCAGCGTTGATGGCCTCAGCCAGTGCGCCGGTAGGTTGGCCGCCGGCGTTTGGCGCCAGGCAGTTCCAGTAGAAGGTGTGGTTCCAGACCTGAGCGGCGTTGTTGAAGATGCCGCCCGAAGAAGACTTGACGATTTCTTCCAGGGTCTTGCCTTCGAACTCGGTGCCTGGCACCAGGTTGTTCAGGTTCACGACGTAGGTGTTGTGGTGCTTGTCGTGGTGGTATTCCAAGGTTTCCTTGGAAATGTGCGGCTGCAGGGCATCGTGTGCGTAGGGCAGCGGCGGCAATTCGAAAGCCATGATGATTCTCCTAATCAGGTCAGTTGCGGTGAGCGCAAGGCCGATCACGGGCGGCCAAACAAGCGCCGGGGAGTTTGTACTCTTTGCGGCGCAGGGGCTGGATCATAGCACCGGGGTTGCGGCATAACCACGCAACAACTGTGTGGGATAGAGGTTCCAGAGCGTTTTGGAATATTCCTCACGCACTGATCAATTGGTAGGCCACGCTGAACATCATCGCCGCCACCAGGAAGTCCAGCAGCCGCCAGGTCGCCGGGCGCGCCAACCAGGGTGCCAACCACGCGGCGCCGAGTGCCAACGTGGCAAACCACAGGAACGAGGCACTGGCGGCACCGGCCACATAGGCGCCGGGTTCGGTTTGTTGAGCGCCCAATGAGCCAATCAGCAGCACGGTGTCCAGATACACATGCGGATTGAGCAGTGTCACCGCCAGTGCGCTGAGCAGCACGGCGCGCAAGGAGCGTACCTTGAGGTTTTCGCCTTGTTCCAGGCTCTGCCTGGAAAACGCCCGGCGCAGCGCCAGGGTGCCGTACCACAACAGGAACGCCGCGCCGCCCCAGCGGGCAATCGCCAGCAGCAGTGGGTTCTGTGCCAGCACCGTGGCCAGGCCGAATACCCCGGCCGCCACCAAAATTGCATCACACACGATGCACAGCGCCGCCACGGGCAAATGGTGTTCACGTCGCAGGCTTTGCGCCAGCACAAAAGCATTCTGGGTGCCGATCGCCATGATCAGGCCCAAGGCCACCAGCAGGCCGTTCACATAGCTTTGCCACATAATTTTTTACTCCGCGTTTGCGGCCAATTGACGCAATACATCCATGGCCCGCTCGGCATCGTTGCGGCCGACAAACAGGTGGTCGTGGTAGTAGCCGGCGATCACGTTGCAACTGATACCGGCTTTGCCCAGGGCACTGGCGAACGCCGCAGTCAGGCCCACGGCTTCCAGGGCCGAATGCACATTCAAGGTGATCCACGCGGCGACGTAGTCAAAGGCCAGCCCAGCTTGCTCCGCCTGCTGACGCTCCAGGATCAGCGTCAGCCCTTCCTGTTCGCGAAAGCTGCCGATGACGTCGCAACCGTCGGGTATACGATTGTCGGGCAGTGTACAGAACACATAATCGCCGTCATTCAACTGCGGGCTCATGCTGCGCAGCAGGGTTGCCAGGGCGGTTTCGCCAGCCATGTGAAGTTCCTTAATAGAGAGAAGCGATGCTGGTCATTCTTACGGGCTAAGCTGTATAAGAAAAACCAATATTGCTGATCGCCCATTAGAGAAACTGATGTTCGACTATAAATTGCTTTCTGCCCTGGCAGCGGTGGTGGAACAAGCCGGCTTCGAGCGCGGCGCCCAGGTGCTGGGGTTGTCGCAGTCGGCGATCTCCCAGCGCATCAAGTTGCTCGAAGCGCGCATCGGCCAGCCGGTACTGGTGCGGGCCACGCCGCCGACGCCCACTGACATCGGCCGGCGCCTGCTCAACCATGTGCAACAAGTTCGGCTGCTCGAGCGCGACCTGCAAAGCCAGGTGCCGGCGCTGGATGAAGAAGGCATGCCCGAGCGCCTGCGCATCGCGCTGAATGCCGACAGCCTGGCCACCTGGTGGGCCGAGGCCGTCAGCGACTTTTGCGCCGAGCAGCATTTGTTGCTGGACCTGGTGGTAGAGGACCAGACCGTCGGCCTCAAGCGCATGCGCGCCGGTGAAGTGGCGGCCTGTATCTGCGCCAGCGAGCGCCCGGTGGCGGGCGCTCGCAGCCTGCTGCTCGGCGCCATGCGCTACCGGGCGCTGGCCAGCCCGGCCTTTATTGTCCGGCATTTCCCTGGCGGCGTGCGTGCCGATCAACTGGCGCGCACGCCGGCACTGGTGTTTGGCCCGGATGATTTCCTGCAACACCGTTACCTGGCTTCCCTCGGCGTGGACGGCGGTTTCGAACACCATTTATGCCCATCCTCCGAAGGCTTTATCCGCTTGACGGAAGCCGGCCTGGGCTGGGGCCTGGTCCCGGAATTACAGGTGCGCGACCAGTTGGAAACCGGCGTATTGGTCGAGTTGTTGCCAGATAAGCCCATCGACGTGCCGCTGTACTGGCATCATTGGCGCAGTGGCGGGCAGCTATTGGGCTTGTTGACCGATCATCTGGCCCAGGCGTGTGGCCAATGGTTGGTGCCGTTGGAATGATGGCGGGCGTCAACGCAACAGCGATGAAAAACGAAAGAACACGGGGTAATACATGAAAATTCTGGTCACCGGCGCAAGCGGCTTCATTGGCGGGCGCTTTGCGCGTTTCGCCCTGGAGCAGGGCCTGGACGTGCGGGTCAACGGGCGGCGTGCCGAAGGTGTGGAGCATCTGGTACGGCGCGGCGCCGAGTTTATCCAGGGTGATTTGAATGACGCCGACCTGGTGCGCGACCTGTGTCGCGATGTCGAAGCGGTGGTGCATTGCGCCGGCGCTGTCGGGCTATGGGGCAAGTATCAGGACTTTCATCAAGGCAACGTGCTGGTCACCGAAAACGTTGTCGAAGCCTGCCTCAAGCAGCGCGTCGGGCGCCTGGTGCACCTGTCGTCGCCGTCTATCTACTTCGATGGGCGCGACCACCTCGGGTTGACCGAAGAGCAAGTGCCCAAGCGCTTCAAGCACCCGTACGCGGCCACCAAGTACCTGGCGGAGCAAAAGGTGTTCGGTGCCCAGGAGTTCGGCCTGGAAGTGCTGGCCCTGCGCCCGCGTTTCGTCACCGGTGCCGGTGACATGAGCATCTTCCCGCGCCTGTTGAAAATGCAGCGCAAGAACCGCCTGGCGATCGTCGGCGACGGCCTGAACAAGGTCGACTTCACCAGCGTGCACAACCTCAACGAAGCACTGTTGAGCAGTTTGCTGGCGACCGGCTCGGCGTTGGGCAAGGCCTACAACATCAGCAACGGCGCGCCGGTGCCGGTGTGGGATGTGGTCAACTACGTGATGCGCCAGATGGACATGCCTCAAGTCACGCGTTATCGCTCTTACGGTTTGTCCTACAGCGTGGCGGCGTTGAACGAAGCATTCTGCGCCATGTGGCCAGGGCGCCCGGAGCCGGCATTGTCACGCTTGGGCATGCAGGTGATGAACAAAGATTTCACCCTCGACATCAGCCGGGCGAGGCATTATCTGGACTACGAGCCCAAGGTCAGCCTGTGGACTGCGCTCGATGAGTTCTGCAGCTGGTGGCGCGCCCAGGATCCGGGGCGCCAGTAAGCTCACACCCAGCAACACTTCGGGAACCGAATCCGCGGTTCCGGGTCGATCAGTGCGGCGCAGGCGCGGTTTATACTGCCGTCGCTCGGCTTTTTTAAGGTAGCCATCTCACCGATTCAGGGTTGATTCATGCGTAACGATGCTAAAGACGACTTCGACAACGTTCCCAGCCTGCGGGCCGACATCGGGGACGATGATGATTTCGAGCCAGGCCCGGCCACCTCGGTGCGCTCGCGCAATACGCCTGTGGTCAAGGTCAAGAGCGCCAGCACCGGCCCGTTGTGGGCGTTGGTCGGCGCGCTGCTGATCGCCTTTGCGGGCCTTGCCTGGTGGAGCTTCCAGCAGATTTCCCTGATGGGCCAGCAATTGGTCGCCACCCAGGAAAGTTTTGCGCGCATCAGCGAGGAAGCGGCTGGGCGCCTGCAGGACATTTCCGGCAAGGTGGTGGCCAGCGAAGCCAACGTGAACAACGGCAGTGAAGCGCTGAAATTACAGATCAAGCAGTTGGAAGCGCAGTTGCAGGAGCAAGGCAAGCAGCAGGTCGGTGTCGCCGGCCAAGCCACCGAACTGGACCAGCGCCTGGCACAAATGACCTCCAGCACCACCGACCTGTCGAACGCCAACAGCAAGCTGCAAGGCCAGGTGCAGGCGCTGACCGAGGCGGTGGCAACGCTCAAGGCGGCGCAAGGTGACGTCAAGGAGCTGTCCGCCGACGTGGCCGCGCTGAAGAAACAGGGCAACCCGAGCGCCGCGATTGCCCGTATCGAGCAAGACCTGGTGGTGCTCAAAAGCGCGCAGGACAGCCAGCCGGTTAACAGTGACGCGCCGACCAATAAAGAGTTCGACGTGTTCCGCATCCAGACCACGCGCAATATCACCACCTTGCAGAGCCAGGTGCAGAACCTGCAACAGCAACTCAACGCGCCCGCGAAGATCAGGCCGCTGGGGCAGTAGTACACGGACCTGATCATTCCCACGCTCTGCGTGGGAATGCATCCCGTGACGCTCTGCGTCACCCTTGCGTGGAGCTTAAGCCACTCGTCGTCTGCTGGACGCGGAGCGTCCGAGGTTGCGTTCCCACGCAGAGCGTGGGAACGATCGTTTTGGTAAATGTCACCGTCCAGTGACATTTCCCATCCCCTTCGTTACTTGCCCCCAACGCGCCCTTGTTTAGACTCCTGTCATCCCATAAAAAATAATAAGGGCTACTTATGACCACGCAACCACTGCCTGCCAGCAGTTGGCTGAACGCACCTGCCCATCACTCCTGGCTTGCCACCGAAGGCCAGCGCCTGCTGGCATTCGCCAAGGCTTCACGCCTGCCTGACGGCTTTGGCAACCTCGATGACAACGGCCAACTCCCGGCCGACGCCCACGCCGAAACCATGAACACCGCCCGCATGACCCACAGCTTCGCCATGGCCCACGCCATGGGGCTGCCCGGTTATGCCGAGTTGGTGGCGCACGGCGTTGCGGCGCTCAGTGGCCCGTTGCGCGACAGCGAGCACGGTGGCTGGTTTGCTGCGCCTCACGCGCTTGATGGCAACCGTGGCAAAGCGGCTTACCTGCACGCATTCGTCGCCTTGGCGGCCAGCTCGGCCGTGGTGGCCGGCGCGCCTGGTGCGCAAAATCTGTTGAACGACGCCGTGCACATCATCGACCATTTTTTCTGGAGCGAGGAAGAGGGCGTCATGCTCGAATCCTTTGCCCAGGACTGGACGGGTGTGGAGGCTTATCGCGGCGCCAACAGCAACATGCACGCCACTGAGGCGTTCCTGGCCCTGGCGGATGTCACCGGTGATACGCGCTGGCTGGACCGCGCGCTGCGTATCGTCGAGCGGGTTATCCACAGCCACGCAGCCGGCAACCAGTTTATGGTCATCGAGCATTTCGACGCCCACTGGAAACCGCTGCTCAGCTACAACGAAGACAACCCCGCCGATGGCTTCCGCCCGTATGGCATCACCCCCGGCCACGGCTTTGAGTGGGCGCGGCTGGTGCTGCACCTGGAAGCCGCACGCCTGCAAGCCGGGCTGGCCACGCCGGACTGGCTGGTAACCGACGCCCAAGGCTTGTTCGCCAGTGCCTGCGAATACGCCTGGGCGGTGGACGGTGCTCCCGGCATTGTCTACACCCTGGACTGGAACCACCGCCCGGTGGTGCGCGAACGCCTGCACTGGACCCACGCCGAGGCCAGCGCCGCCGCACAGGCCTTGCTCAAACGTACCGGTGAGCTGCATTACGAAACCTGGTATCGGCGGTTCTGGGAGTTTTGCGAAACCTACTTTATCGACCGTAGCCACGGCAGTTGGCATCACGAACTCAGCCCGCACAACCAGCCCAGCAGCAAGATCTGGGGTGGTAAACCGGACCTTTATCACGCTTGGCAAGCGGTGGTGCTGCCTGCGCTACCCTTGTCACCCAGCATGACCAGTGCGTTGGGTCGGGGCCTTTATGTCACCAAGTGGTGACATTTGTACGTCCCTTTGTTACCTGCGCCCGGAAAATCCCTGTTTAAACTCCGTGCAGCGCAAGCTCTAGACTTGCATGCATAACAACAAGAAAAGGTACTCAGATGAACGCGATTAATCGCCTCGCCGTCGCTATTTCCATTGCCTCGTTGTTTCCCCTCAGTGCATTTGCCGCCGACTCGAAAGGGACGGTTGAAGTTGTGCATTGGTGGACCTCCGGCGGTGAAAAAGCGGCTGTAGATGTCCTGAAGGCCCAAGTTGAGAAAGACGGCTTCACCTGGAAAGACGGTGCCGTCGCAGGTGGCGGTGGTGCCACGGCCATGACTGTGCTGAAAAGCCGCGCAGTTGCCGGTAACCCACCGGGCGTGGCCCAGATCAAAGGCCCCGACATTCAGGAGTGGGCATCGACTGGCTTGCTCGACACCGACGTCCTGAAACAAGTGTCCAAGGACGAGAAGTGGGACTCCCTGCTCGACAAGAAAGTCTCCGACACCGTGAAGTACGAAGGTGACTACGTCGCCGTACCGGTCAATATCCACCGCGTGAACTGGCTGTGGATCAACCCGGAAGTCTTCAAGAAAGCCGGTATCACCAAGAACCCGACCACCCTCGAAGAATTCTACGCAGCCGGCGACAAGCTGAAAGCCGCGGGCTTCATTCCGCTCGCACACGGTGGCCAGCCTTGGCAGGACAGCACCGTATTCGAAGCGGTGGTCCTGTCGGTAATGGGCGCCGATGGCTACAAGAAAGCCCTGGTCGACCTGGATAACGGCGCGCTCACCGGCCCGGAAATGGTCAAGGCCCTGACTGAGCTGAAGAAAGTCGCGACCTACATGGACGTCGACGGCAAAGGCCAGGACTGGAACCTCGAAGCAGGCAAGGTCATCAACGGCAAGGCCGGCATGCAGATCATGGGTGACTGGGCCAAGTCCGAATGGACCGCCGCCAAGAAAGTCGCCGGCAAGGACTACGAGTGCGTAGCCTTCCCTGGCACCGACAAAGCCTTCACCTACAACATCGACTCCCTGGCGGTGTTCAAGCAGAAAGACAAAGGCACTGCTGCCGGTCAGCAGGACATCGCCAAAGTCGTGCTGGGTGAGAACTTCCAGAAAGTCTTCAGCATCAACAAAGGCTCGATCCCGGTTCGTACCGACATGCTCAATGAAATGGACAAGCTCGGTTTCGATTCCTGTGCCCAGACCGCTGCCAAGGACTTCCTGGCTGACGCCAAGACTGGCGGCCTGCAGCCAAGCATGGCGCACAACATGGCCACCACCCTGGCTGTGCAAGGTGCGTTCTTTGATGTCGTGACCAACTACATCAACGACCCGAAAGCCGACCCGGCCGACACCGCCAAGAAACTCGGCGCTGCGATCAAGTCCGCGAAGTAACGGTTAGCACGGCTGATCCTTGTGAGGGGAAACCCCCTGACCCCTCACAAGGTTTGTTCCTGTAGTCCTTTTTCACTGTACTGGATTTTCCCATGAGTTCTGTTGCTGTGTTCAGCAAGGCCTCGCCGTTCGATGCACTGCAGCGCTGGCTCCCTAAACTGGTGCTGGCGCCCAGCATGTTCATCGTGCTGGTGGGCTTCTACGGTTACATCCTGTGGACGTTCGTTCTGTCGTTCACCAATTCCACGTTCCTGCCAAGCTACAAATGGGCCGGTCTTGCGCAATATGCGCGGTTGTTCGACAACGACCGCTGGTGGGTAGCGAGCAAGAACCTGGCGGTTTTTGGCGGGATGTTTATCGGCATCACCCTGGTGATTGGCGTGACCCTGGCGATCTTCCTCGACCAGAAAATCCGCCGCGAAGGCTTTATCCGCACCATTTACCTGTACCCGATGGCGCTCTCGATGATCGTGACCGGTACGGCCTGGAAATGGCTGCTCAACCCGGGCATGGGCCTGGACAAACTTCTGCGTGACTGGGGCTGGGAAGGCTTCCGTCTCGACTGGCTGATCGACCCGGACCGCGTGGTGTACTGCCTGGTGATTGCCGCCGTGTGGCAAGCCTCGGGCTTCATCATGGCGATGTTCCTCGCCGGCCTGCGTGGCGTTGATCAATCGATCATTCGTGCCGCCCAGATCGACGGCGCCAGCCTGCCGCGTATCTACTGGAGCGTGGTGCTGCCAAGCCTGCGTCCGGTGTTCTTCAGTGCGGTGATGATCCTCGCGCACATTGCGATCAAGAGCTTCGACCTGGTCGCGGCGATGACCGCCGGCGGCCCGGGCTACTCCTCCGACCTGCCCGCGATGTTCATGTACTCGTTCACCTTCAGTCGTGGCCAGATGGGCATGGGCTCGGCCAGTGCAATCCTGATGCTCGGCGCGATCCTCGCGATCATCGTGCCTTACCTGTACTCCGAGCTGAGGACCAAGCGTAATGACTAGTCTCGCTGCCAAACCTTCCATCAGCCTGAGTCGCGTCGCGATCTACGCGGTGCTGATCCTCGCTGTGCTGCTGTACCTGGTGCCGCTGGTGGTGATGCTGCTGACCAGCTTTAAAACCCCGGAAGACATCAGCACCGGCAACCTGCTGAGCTGGCCGACCGTGGTCACCGGCATCGGCTGGGTCAAGGCCTGGGCCACGGTTGACGGTTACTTCTGGAACTCGATCAAGATCACCGTTCCGGCCGTGCTGATCTCCACCGCCATCGGCGCGTTGAACGGCTACGTGCTGTCGTTCTGGCGCTTCAAAGGCTCGCAGTTGTTCTTCGGCCTGCTGTTGTTCGGCTGCTTCCTGCCGTTCCAGACGGTGTTGCTGCCAGCCTCGTTCACCCTCGGCAAGATGGGCCTGGCCAGCACCACCACGGGCCTGGTGTTTGTGCACGTGGTCTACGGGTTGGCGTTTACTACACTGTTCTTCCGTAACTACTACGTGAGCATTCCTGACGCGCTGATCAAGGCGGCACGACTGGACGGTGCAGGCTTTTTCACCATCTTCCGTCAGATCATTCTGCCGATGTCGACCCCGATCATCATGGTCTGCCTGATTTGGCAGTTCACCCAGATCTGGAACGACTTCCTGTTCGGTGTGGTGTTCTCCAGCGGCGACTCGCAGCCCATCACGGTGGCGCTGAACAACCTGGTCAACACCAGCACCGGGGCCAAGGAATATAACGTGGATATGGCGGCGGCGATGATCGCCGGGCTGCCGACCCTGCTGGTCTATGTGATCGCAGGCAAGTATTTCGTGCGCGGCCTCACGGCCGGCGCGGTCAAGGGGTAATCATGGCTACGCTTGAACTTCGCAATGTAAACAAGACCTATGGCGCCGGCCTGCCCGACACCTTGAAGAACATCGAACTGTCGATCAAAGAAGGCGAGTTCCTGATTCTGGTCGGCCCTTCGGGGTGCGGTAAATCCACGCTGATGAACTGCATCGCCGGGCTTGAGACCATCACCGGCGGCGCGATCATGATCGGCGACCAGGACGTGAGCGGCATGAGCCCCAAGGACCGTGACATCGCCATGGTGTTCCAGTCCTACGCGCTGTACCCGACCATGAGCGTGCGCGAGAACATCGAATTCGGCCTGAAAATCCGCAAGATGGCTCAGGCTGACATCGACGCCGAAGTGGCGCGCGTGGCCAAGCTGCTGCAGATCGAACACCTGCTCAACCGCAAACCGGGCCAGCTCTCCGGTGGCCAGCAACAGCGTGTGGCCATGGGCCGTGCCCTGGCGCGCCGGCCGAAGATCTACCTGTTCGACGAACCGCTGTCCAACCTCGACGCCAAGCTGCGGGTCGAGATGCGCACCGAAATGAAGTTGATGCACCAGCGCCTGAAAACCACCACCGTCTACGTCACCCACGATCAAATCGAAGCGATGACCCTGGGCGATAAAGTGGCGGTGATGAAGGACGGCATTATCCAGCAGTTCGGCACGCCGAAAGAGATCTACAACAACCCGGCCAACCAATTTGTGGCGAGCTTTATCGGCTCGCCGCCGATGAACTTCGTGCCGCTGCGCCTGCAACGCAAGGACGGTCGCCTGGTGGCGCTGCTCGACAGTGGCCAGGCGCGTTGCGAGCTGGCGCTTAACGTGTCGGACGCCGGTCTTGAGGACCGCGACGTGATCCTGGGCCTGCGCCCGGAGCAAATCATGTTGGCGGCGGGCGAGGGCGACAGCGCGTCGAGCATTCGCGCTGAGGTGCAGGTCACCGAGCCGACCGGCCCGGACACCCTGGTGTTTGTGCAACTCAATGACACCAAAGTCTGCTGCCGCCTGGCACCCGACGTGGCACCGCAGGTGGGCGAGACCCTGACCCTGCAATTCGACCCGGCCAAGGTATTGCTGTTCGACGCCAAAACCGGCGAACGCTTGGGCACTGCTGCATCATTGCCTGCACACGGGCATGCCGACAACGTGGCCCAATTCAAAGGCCGCTGAAGCAGGTAACCTGTTGTTTTAGATAAAAATGTAACCCGCGTTAGATAAAAACAGTTTAATAACAATAAAGACGAGGATGTAGGGATGAAAAAGCAACACAACAACACCCGGCTGCTCTGCCAACTGTCAGCAGCAGCAGCCCTGGTATTGTCCGCCAATGCGATGGCGGCCGATGCATTCAGCTCCGATTCCAAGTGGATGACGGGCGATTGGGGCGGCGAGCGGACCAAGCTCATTGAGCAAGGTATCGACATCAAGGCTGACTACGTTGGGGAAGTGGGCGCCAACCTTCGCGGCGGCTACAACGACGACAAAACTGCCCGTTACGCTGACCAGTTCGGTCTGGGCGTAGCACTGGATCTGCAAAAGCTGTTTGGCTGGGATAACACCCAGGCCAAGATCCAACTGACCAACCGTAATGGCGCGAACATCTCCAATGACCGTATTGGTGACCCGCGTGCCAGCACCTTGAGTTCGTCTCAAGAAGTTGATGGCCGTGGCCACATGGTGCGTCTGACCCAGTTCTGGATCCAGCACCAGATGTTCGACAACAAACTGGACGTGAAACTCGGTTACTTCGGTGAAGGCGAAGACTTCAACACCTTCCCATGCGACTTCCAGAACCTGTCGTTCTGCGGTTCGCAAGTGGGTAACTATGTAAACACCTGGTACAACTGGCCTGTCAGCCAGGCGGCGATCCGCGTGAAGTACAACATCACGCCTGAGCTGTATGCGCAAATCGGTGCGTACAACCAGAACCCATCGCAGCTGGAGCACGGCAACGGCTTCAAGCTCAGCGGCAGCGGCACCAAGGGCACCGTATTGCCGGTGGAATTGGTCTGGTCGCCGAAGGTCAATGGCCTGCCGGGCGAATACCGTGTGGGTTACTACAAGAGTACTGCCGATGCCACCGACGTACGTGAAGACGTCAATGGCAATGATGCTGGCACCACCGGCGCGGCTTTCCGCGTTCGTAGCAGCAAAAGCGGCTACTGGGGCGTTCTGCAGCAGCAACTCACCACGCACAATGGCGACGCTTCCCGCGGTCTGAACATCGCGGCCAACGTGACCTTCCACGACAAAGACACCAACCTGGTCGACAACTACCAGTCGGTGATGCTTGTGTACAAAGGGCCATTCGACGCGCGTACCAAGGATGACGTCGGTATCGGTGTGTCGCGTATCCACGCCAACAGTGACGTGAAGAAAACCGCTGAGTTGCTCAATGCGGCCGGCGGCTTCACTGATTACGATCAAGCGGGCTACGCACCGCTGCGTAACACTGAGTACAACGTCGAACTCAACTACGGCATCCACGTCACCAACTGGCTGACCGTGCGTCCTAACCTGCAATACGTCGCCAACCCAGGCGGTGTGAAACAAGTCGACAACGCGGTAGTGGCGGGCCTGAAAATTCAGTCTACGTTCTAACGCTGTTGCGATAAGCTCCTTCTCTCTGTGCGCATTTTGCGGGTAGCCATGGCTATCCGCTTTTTTTTGGGTCGCGCTGCACTACCCATGTGGGAGCTGGCTTGCCTGCGATGCGAACGATGCGGTCTGCCTGGATGGCCGAGGCGATGCCATCGCAGGCAAGCCAGCTCCCACAGGGTAACCAAGCTTGAGCAACACTGAATTTCAGGACCGTGGCACATGCATGAGCATCCGCTGCAACGCTTTTTCAAATCCCTGCGCGAGCAACCGGTATTCGCCTGGGAGCGCTTTCAGATGCGCGACGTGTTGGTGATTGACCATCCGTTGTGCCAGGCGGTGTTCAGTCGCCAGGGCGCGCAATTGCTGCACTTTCAACCGCGCGGCCAGAAACCCTGGCTGTGGTGTGCGGCCAAGTGGCCGCAAGTCGGCGCCATCCGTGGCGGCGTGCCGGTGTGCTGGCCGTGGTACGGGCGCCACCCGAGCGAAAACGCATGGCCGTCCCATGGCTGGGCGCGGCTGATCGACTGGAAGCTGCTCGACAGCAGCGCCGACGACGATGGCGTACGCCTGCACTGGCAATTGCAGCTGTGCGACTGGCAGGTCGACCTGCACGCACACCTGGGCGAAACCCTGGAACTGCGCCTGTGCACCGAGCATCAGGACGAGTTGCCGTGCCAGTTGAGCCATGCTTTGCACGCCTATTGGCGTATTGGCAATGTCGGTGAGATAGCGCTGTCTGGGCTCGACGGCGCGCAAGGTTATGACCAGCTCAATCGCCAGGTTTGCCAGCAGGAAGGCGAGCTCCGCGTGGATGGCGGCTGCCAGCGGGTGTTCCAGCATGACGGTGAGTTGCACCTCAAGGACCATGCCTGGCAGCGCGAGCTGTGCATCGACACCGGCGACAGCGCCGACACGGTGGTGTGGCACCCAGGCAGCCGACCTTTGTTGGGCGTGAGCTTTAACGAGGCGGCGGGGTTTGTGTGCGTGGAGTCGGCGATGGCCGGGGCCAGCTTGGCGCCGGGGGAGAGGGCGCATCTGAGTTTGCAGGCGAGAGCTGGGGCATGATCGTTCCCACGCTCCGCGTGGGAATGCCGCCTTGGACGCTCTGCGTCCGCTCGTGACGCGGAGCGTCACAGGATGCATTCCCACGCAGAGCGCGGGAACGATCTGGAACTAGTTAAACTCATCCCCAACCGGATACCGGCTGTCATTCAAGCTCTCTTTGATCTTGCGCAAATGCGGCTGGAAATCCACGCCACGGCGCAAGGTCATGCCGGTGGCCAGCACATCCAGCACCGTCAGCTGGATGATCCGCGACGTCATCGGCATGTAGATGTCGGTGTCTTCCGGCAACGGAATGTTCAAGCTCACCGTACTGGCCTTGGCCAATGGCGAATTCTCCGCGGTTACGCCCAGCACCGACGCACCGTTTTCCCGCGCTATACGCGCTACTTCCACCAGCTCGCGGGTACGCCCGGTGTAGGAAATAATCACGAACAGCTCGCCGGTGTGCGCCACCGACGCGATCATGCGTTGCATCAGCACGTCGGCATGGGCGGTGACCGCCAGGTTGAAGCGGAAGAACTTGTGCAGCGCATCCATGGCCACCGGCGCCGAAGCGCCCAGGCCGAAGAAGTGAATCTGCCGCGCCTGGATCAACAGGTCCACGGCTTTGCTGATCAGGGCCGGGTCCAGGGCCTGGCAGGCGCTGTCCAGCGAGGCAATGGCGCTGCCGAAGATCTTCTGCGTGTACGCCTCGGGGTTATCATCGGCTTCCACGGCACGGCTGACATACGCCGCACCACTGGCCAAACTTTGCGCCAGCTGCAATTTAAGTTCAGGGTAGCCACTGACGCCGAATGAACGGCAGAAGCGGTTGACCGTCGGTTCACTGACCGAGGCGGCTTGGGCGAGGGCGGCGATAGAGAAGCGGGTCGCCTGCTGTGGGTTGAGCAGGATGACCTCGGCGACTTTTTTCTCGGCCTTGTTCAATTCTTCGAGGCGGTTCCGGATTTGTTCCAGAAGATTTCGCACGCGGTCCATTCAGTCTTTCCTTCGGGCGACGATGCAAATTAAGGGCGGTAGCCAATCGACGAGTGGCCCTTTGCGGTGGCCTATCCTACTGAGGGTAGCTGAACACCACCACTCGGAATGCATATTTTGGGAAAATGTTGTGGTTATTACTACATTTTTCCTTGAGTGATGCCTTGAAAAAAGGTATTTGTAGCTTAACTTGATAAAAGAACAAACATCATGCCTTCGATAACCGTAGAACCCTGCACCTTTGCCCTGTTTGGCGCGTTGGGTGATCTGGCGCTGCGCAAGTTATTTCCTGCCCTCTATCAACTCGACGGCGCAGGGCTCCTGCACGACGACACGCGCATCCTGGCCCTGGCCCGTGAAGCCGGTTCCGAGCAGCAGCACTTGGCGCATATCGAAAAAGAACTGCGTAAATACGTCGGCAAGGAACTGGACGAAGCCATCGCCCAGCGTTTCCTGGCGCGCCTGACCTATGTACATGTCGACTTCATGAAGGCCGACGACTACGTGGCCCTGGCTGAAATCGCCGGCACCGAACAACGCCTGATTGCCTACTTCGCCACCCCGGCGGCGGTGTACGGCGCGATCTGCGAGAACCTGTCCAAGGTCGGCCTGGCGGAAAACACCCGCGTCGTGCTGGAAAAGCCGATTGGCTCGGACCTGGAATCCTCGCGCAAGGTCAACGACGCCGTGGCGCAGTTTTTCCCGGAAAACCGCACCTACCGCATCGACCACTACCTGGGCAAAGAGACGGTCCAGAACCTTATTGCGCTGCGTTTCGCCAACAGCCTGTTCGAAACCCAGTGGAACCAGAATTACATTTCCCACGTGGAAATCACCGTGGCCGAGCAGGTCGGTATCGAAGGCCGTTGGGGTTACTTCGACAAGGCCGGCCAGCTGCGCGACATGATCCAGAACCACCTGTTGCAGCTGCTTTGCCTGATCGCCATGGACCCGCCGGCCGACTTGTCCGCCGACAGCATCCGTGACGAGAAGGTCAAGGTGCTCAAGGCCCTGGCGCCGATAAGCCCGGACGGCCTGACCACGCAAGTGGTGCGTGGCCAGTACATCGCCGGTTACAGCGCCGGCAAGGCAGTGCCGGGTTACCTGGAAGAAGAGAATTCCAACACCCAGAGCGACACCGAAACCTTCGTCGCCCTGCGTGCCGATATTCGCAACTGGCGTTGGGCCGGGGTGCCGTTCTACCTGCGGACCGGCAAGCGCATGCCGCAAAAGCTGTCGCAGATCGTCATCCACTTCAAGGAACCGTCCCACTACATCTTCGCCCCCGAGCAGCGCCTGCAGATCAGCAACAAACTGATCATCCGCCTGCAACCGGACGAAGGTATTTCCTTGCGTGTGATGACCAAGGAGCAGGGCCTGGACAAAGGCATGCAGCTGCGCAGTGGCCCGCTGCAACTGAATTTTTCCGACACCTACCGCAGCGCACGCATCCCGGATGCCTACGAGCGGTTGTTGCTGGAAGTGATGCGCGGCAATCAGAACCTGTTTGTTCGCAAAGATGAAATCGAAGCCGCGTGGAAGTGGTGTGACCAGTTGATCGCCGGGTGGAAAAAATCCGGTGATGCGCCCAAGCCGTACGCGGCCGGGTCGTGGGGGCCGATGAGCTCGATTGCACTGATCACGCGGGATGGGAGGTCGTGGTATGGCGATATCTGAATTGAAACTGCCTCAGGGCGTCACTGCCCATGAGTACCGCACGCCTGTGCTGCTGGCCGACGGCCTGGCCAATGACGTGGCCGAGCAACTGCGCGCGGCCATCAGTGCACGTGGCGAAGCGACCCTAGTGGTGTCCGGTGGCCGTAGCCCCGTGGCGTTTTTCCAGAACCTGGCCAAGCAAGGCCTGGACTGGTCCAGGGTCACCATCACCCTCGCCGACGAGCGCTGGGTGCCGGTGGAACACGCCGACAGCAATGCCGGCCTGTTGAAGAAGTACTTGCTGCAAGGCCCGGCCGCCAAAGCCAGGTTCCTCAGCCTTTACAACGTTGCCGCGAATCTTGAAGACGCCGCCGAACTGGCCGATCGCCAGTTGGCAGAGTTGCCCGCCATTGATGTGCTGGTACTCGGCATGGGCGATGACGGCCACACCGCATCGCTGTTCCCCAACAGCCCCAACCTGGGCGAGGCACTGAAGGTCGACGGCACCCGCCGTTGCTGGCCGATGCTGGCGCCGACCGTGCCGCACCAGCGCCTGACCATGAGTCGCGCGTTGCTGGCTACGGCCCACTACACCGTGCTGTCGATTTCCGGCAGCTCGAAATTGACCACCTTGAGCGCCGCGCTGGCCAGTGACGACGTTGCTGCCATGCCGATTCGCGCGTTTTTGCAACCTACTTTAGAGATTTACTGGTGCCCATGAGCCAAGGATCAGCCGCTATGAAAAGCCCTCAACCGACCGTGTCCATGGCGGATAAAGTTGCCCTGATCGACAGCCTCTGCGCCAAGGCGCGGATCCTGCCGGTCATCACCATCGCTCGCGAACAGGACATCCTGCCGCTGGCCGATGCCCTGGCAGCGGGCGGTTTGACCGCATTGGAAGTGACCCTGCGTTCCGAGTTCGGCCTCAAGGCCATTCAGGTCCTGCGTGAGCAGCGCCCTGAACTGTGCACCGGTGCCGGCACCGTGCTCGACCGTCACATGCTCGAAGCGGCCGAAGTGGCCGGCTCGCAATTCATCGTCACCCCCGGCATTACCCGCGACCTGCTGGAAGCCTCGGTGCACAGCCCGATCCCCCTGCTGCCAGGCATCAGCAATGCCTCCGGCATCATGGAAGGCTATGGCCTGGGCTATCGCCGCTTCAAGCTGTTCCCGGCGGAAGTGAGCGGCGGCGTCGCGGCGATCAAGGCCCTTGGCGGCCCGTTCGGCGAAGTCAAATTCTGCCCAACCGGCGGCGTTGGCCCGGCCAACATCAAGAGCTACATGGCGTTGAAAAACGTGATGTGCGTGGGCGGTAGCTGGATGCTCGACCCGGAATGGGTCAAGAACGGCGACTGGGCCCGCATTCAGGAAGTTACCGCACAGGCGCTGGCGCTGCTGGACTGAGCTGATTTATCGAATCGTTGTTGCTGTGCTTAACGGCATTTTTGCGGTGCACTTGGTCGGTGTACCGCTTTTTTTTTGCCTGTAAAAAACCACAAATCCAAAGGTGGGAACGGGCTTGTGTGGGAGCTGGCTTGCCTGCGATGGCGGTGGGTCAGCCTGGGAGGTAGTTACTGATACACCGCTATCGCAGGCAAGCCAGCTCCCACAGTTTTAATCGTTGTTCAGTGCGGTAATCGCGTCGACCAACACATCAATATCCGCCGCCGACGTCACCAGCCCTGGCGTCACCCGAATACAGGTGCCAAACGCCGCACCCGTGCGCGTCGTGGTAAACAAGCCGTAATCCTCGAGCAACCGTTCCGCCATCACCTGCTGATCCCGCCCGACAAACTTGAACGCCGTGATCCCGCAATACAGGCGTGGATCGTCCGGCGTGAGTACTTCTATTCCCGGCAACTGCCGCACCCGGCTCACCCACAGATTGCGCAGGTAATTGACCCGCGCGCCTTTGGCGGCCGAGCCACCCAAGGCGCGATGTTCTTCCAGCACCAGCGGCAAGGTCATCAGTGCCGGAAAATTCGGCGTGCTATACGACGTGCGCGCGCGTACGTCGCTGGCTGGGTAGTGAAACTCGCCCATGTCCGGGTCGATATCCGCAAGGCGCTCCGGGGCGATGTACAAAAAGCCCAGCGTCAGCGGCGCACCGATCCATTTATGCAGGTTGAAGCCGGCAAACTGAATTCCCAGCTGCGCGAGGTTGAATTCAATCTGGCCCAAGGCGTGGGCGCCATCGAGGATCACATCAACGCCATGCTCGCGCGCGGCCTTGGCAATCGCCTCGACGGGCATCACCAAGCCTGTGCGGTGGGTCACATGGGTCAGGGCCATCAGCTTGAGGCGTGGGTACTGGGCGAACGTATCGCGGTAGGTCTGTAGCAGGCTGTCGAAACTGGCCGGATGAGTGTGGGAAATCTCAATAACCTCAACACCGCGATAGCCCGCCAACCAGCGCATCGCGCCTTTGACCGTGTCGTACTCCAGGTCGCTGATCAGCACCTGATCGCCGGGTTGCAGGCAGTTGTAGTTACGGATGAGTGATTGCAAAGCCTCGGTGGCGTTGCGGGTGAAGGCGATCGCCTCGGGGTCGGCATCGATCAGGGCCGCCAGTTGGCGACGGATCTCGACATTTTCACCCTGCTCAAAGCGCTGGCGCACATACAGCGAGTTGCTGCGGTTGATAAACGCCACATGCTCCAGGTACTGCGCGCGGACCGCGCGGCTCATGCGCCCGAAATAGCCGTTTTCCAGGTTGACTGGCCCGGGCTCCAGCTCATAGCGCTGGGCAATCGCTTGCCAGTGATTTTCGTTATCTGCATTCCTTGGCATGGCGTGGGCTCTTAATGGCGAGGGGCGGGTTTGCCGTGTTTGGCGCGCAGCGGTTCCAGCAGTTCGGACAGGCCGTTGTGGTCGATTTCCTGCATCAACGCCAGCAACCCGCCCAACTCGCCGTGGGGGAAACCTTCACGGGCAAACCAATTCAGGTAAGGGCCGGGCAGGTCGGCGATGATCCGCCCCTTGTATTTGCCGAAAGGCATTTCGCGGGTGATCAGCAGTTCGAGTTTTTCGGGGTTCATGGCGCTTCAGTGAGATGAGTAGATGTCATCGAAAATACAGGCATTCTGCATGAAGGCCAAATGACAGATCATGCAAATAACGTACATACAGATGGTTCAATAATTTATAAGTCATTGAAAAATAAAGAATAGTTTGTTTTTCAAAACCTGGCACGGGGGCTGCAATCATTAGGGTAAGTTTCTTAACCCGCACAAGGAATTGAAAAATGACTGACATCAATAAAGAATCGATCTCCGTACTTAACGACCTGATCGAGACCAGCAAAGACGGCCAGAAAGGCTTCGCGACCTGTGCTGAAGACATCAAGCACCCAGAGCTGAAAGCCCTGTTCGTAAAACGCTCCGCTGACTGCGCTACCGCAGCTGCCGAACTGCAAACTGCAGTTAGAGCGCTGGGCGGCGATCCGGAAGAGTCCGGTTCGGTTGCGGGTGCGCTGCACCGTGGCTGGGTTGACGTGAAGTCGCTGGTGACCGGCAAAGATGAAGAGGCCGTGTTGAACGAAGCCGAGCGCGGTGAAGACCACGCACTGAAGGCCTACAAGGAAGCGATCGAGAAGATCAACAAGCACAACCTGCTGGGTATTCGTGACCTGGTTGAGCGTCAGTTCCACGGCGCACAACGCAACCACGACCAGGTGAAAGCCCTGCGTAACCAGGCTCGCGCCAACTCTTGATTACTGGCGTGTAATCCCTGTGGGAGCGGGCTTGCCCGCGATAGCGGTAGATCAGTCGACAAGAAGTATGACTGACAGACCGTCATCGCGGGCAAGCCCGGTCCCACATTTGTATTTTGCAAGTTTCGGTATTGAGATCAGCCGATGCTGATAGGTGGCAACTCAGTCAGTGTCACCACTTGCTGCTTGCGTGGCGCCAGAATTTCCGCCTCGCCATCCACCACCAACTCGTCGCGCTGGTTGAACACACGTGTGGCAATACGCACGCGAAACTTCGGCAGCTTCTCGAGAATTTCCAGACGCACGGTCAGCGTGTCGCCGATTTTTACCGGTTTCTGGAAGCTCATCTGCTGGCCGATATAGATAGTGCCCGGCCCAGGCAACTCGCAGGCAACGGCCGCGCTGATCAGGGCGCCGCTGAACATGCCGTGGGCGATACGCTCCTTGAACATGGTCGCCTTGGCGTACTCGGCATCCAGGTGCACCGGGTTGTGGTCGCCGGACATGGCGGCGAACAACTGGATATCGCGCTCCTCAACGGTCTTGCTGTAGCTGGCGGTCTGGCCGACTTCGAGGGCTTCGTACGGGGTGTTGGTAACCTGAGTCATCTAAAGGTGCATCCTGTGGCTAATCGGTAATTAATTAACTATCTGATTCTAAACGAAAAATTACTCGCAGCGAGTCGGCCTGCGCAATGTCAAAGCCTGCTCGAGCCACGCCAGTACATCGGCGGTGACTTCATCACGATTGGTCTCGTTGAACACTTCATGGCGTGCTTGCGGGTAGATATTCAATTGCAGGTGCTGGCAGCCGGCCTCACGTAATGCGTGGGCCAGGCTTTTGAGACGCTTGCCTTCACTCACCGGATCACACTCCCCGCCCATTACTAAAATCGGCAGGCCCGGGTCGATCTGCGCGAGATTGGACGCTTTACTGATTTGCTGCAAGCCGCCCAGCAGGTCGACCCACAGCTGGTTGGTGCAACGGAAACCGCAGAGTGGGTCGTTGATGTAGTGGTCGACCTCATCCGGGTCGCGGCTGAGCCAGTCAAACGCGGTGCGATTGGGTTTGAATGCCTTGTTGAACGAGCCGAACGACAAAAAGTCGATCAGCGCACTGCGCCCGCGCAGCCCCTGGCGTGCGCGTTCGATCCGCGCAATCAGCGCGGCGGCGCGGTACAGCGCAATCGGCTGGAAATTCGAGCCACTGAGAATCGCGCCATTCAAGCTGGCGCTGTGGTGCAGCAGGTAGGCCTGGGCGATGTAGCTGCCCATGCTGTGGCCCAGCAGAATGATCGGCAGCCCCGGTTGCTGCTGGCCGATGTGCTGGTTGAGGCTGGCCAGGTCGCCGACCACTTTGTTCCAGCCATCTTTTTCGGCGTACAGCCCCAGCGTCCCTTCGTCAGCCGTTCGGCCGTGGCCGCGCTGGTCCAGCGCGTACAGGCCGTAGCCGGCTGCGCACAGGGCTTCAGCCAGGCGCGCATAGCGGCCACTGTGCTCGGCCATGCCGTGGGACAACATGATCATGGCCTTGGCCTGGCCTTCCGGCAGCCATTGATTGACGTACAGGCGGCTGCGGTCATTCGCGGTCAGCCAGAAGGTGCTGTGGTTCATGGCGCTTCCTTTGCTCAGGGTCGTTGCAGTGTATAGCTCATCTGCCAGGGGCTGGTGTATCTGCCTACACGTTAGGGGCAAGATTCATACAATAAATGACACAGTTGGATGTATTTGCCTGTTTGGCCATAGCTGCTAACGTCCCCAAAGCTCCGCTTTTTATAGATGCGTTTTTATAATCGCAGCGGTCGGACACACTCAGGTAAGAGGACAAGAATAATGCAACCTGATTTCTGGAATGACAAACGCGCGGCGGGCGTTCCCAATGACATCGACCTCACCACGTACAAGTCGGTGATCGAAGTCTTCGAACGGTCCTGCAAGGCCTTTGCCGACCGTCCGGCGTTCAGCAACATGGGCATCACCCTGACCTACGCCGAGCTTGAGCGCCAGAGTGCGGCGTTCGCCGGTTACCTGCAGCAGCACACCGACCTCAAGCCGGGCGAGCGCATCGCGGTGCAGATGCCCAACGTGCTGCATTACCCGATTGCGGTGTTCGGCGCCCTGCGCGCCGGGCTGATCGTGGTCAACACCAACCCGCTGTACACCCCGCGCGAAATGCGCCACCAATTCAAGGACGCCGGCATTCGTGCGCTGGTCTACCTCAACCTGTTCGGTTCGCGGGTGCAGGAAGTGTGCGCCGACACCGAGATCGACTACCTGATCGAAGCCAGGATGGGCGACTTCATGCCCGCCGCCAAAGGCTGGCTGATCAACACCGTGGTCGACAAAGTCAAGAAGATGGTCCCGGCCTACAGCCTGCCACGTGCTGTGTCATTCAAACGCGCCTTGCGCATGGGCGCGGGGCAGGGCCTGACCCGGCATCCGGTGACACTGGACGACATCGCCGTGCTGCAATACACCGGCGGCACCACCGGCCTGGCCAAGGGCGCGATGCTCACCCACGGCAACCTGGTCGCCAATATGCAGCAGGCGCGGGCGTGCATGTCCCAGGTCAGCGACGACGGCCAGCCGCTGGTAAAAGAAGGGCAGGAGGTGATGATCGCGCCGCTGCCGCTGTACCACATCTATGCCTTCACGGCGAACTGCATGTGCATGATGGTCACCGGCAACCACAACGTGCTGATCACCAACCCGCGCGACATCGGCGGCTTTATCAAAGAGCTGAAAAAGTGGCGGTTCTCCTGCCTGCTGGGGTTGAACACGTTGTTTGTGGCGCTGATGGACCACCCGGACTTCAAGACCCTGGATTTTTCCCACCTCAAGATCACCAATTCCGGCGGCACTGCGCTGATCAAGGCCACGGCCGAGCGGTGGAAGGCGCTGACCGGTTGCTCCATTGGCGAAGGTTACGGCCTGACTGAAACCTCGCCGGTGGCCAGCACCAACCCGTACGGCAGCCAGTCGCGGTTGGGCACCGTCGGTATTCCGGTGCCGGGCACCGCGATGAAAGTCATCGATGATGAAGGGCGTGAGTTGCCCTTGGGCGAGCGCGGCGAGCTGTGCATCAAAGGCCCGCAGGTCATGAAGGGCTACTGGCAGCAGCCGGTCGCGACTGCCGAGACCCTGGACGCCGAAGGCTGGCTGAAAACCGGCGACATCGCGGTGATCGACACCGATGGCTTTGTGAGCATTGTCGATCGCAAGAAAGACCTGATCATCGTCTCGGGTTTTAACGTGTACCCCAACGAGATCGAAGACGTGGTGATGGCGCACCCGGCGGTGGCCAACTGCGCCGTGATCGGCGTGCCGGATGAGCGCACCGGGGAAGCGGTGAAGTTGTTTGTGGTAGCGCGCACGCAAGGTGTGAGCCTTGAAGAGCTGAAGGCGTACTGCAAGACCAACTTCACCGGTTACAAGGTGCCCAAGCACATTGTGTTGCGTGATTCGTTGCCGATGACGCCGGTGGGCAAGATTCTGCGCAGGGAGCTGCGCGACATCGCCTGATAGGAAATGCGCTTAAAAAATGTGGGAGCTGGCTTGCCTGCGATAGCGATGTTCCAGTCACTGGATGTATTGACTGACACACCGCAATCGCAGGCAAGCCAGCTCCCACATTGTTGTTTGTTGATCTGTAAGGCCCATTCCAGAGCGTTTTGCTGGTGGATTTTACCCTGGTTTAAAGTGTGACCAAATATTGTAGGACAGTCATGATTATGACTGTAGGGCCCTCTTTTGGCTCTAGGCGGCCCTTGGCAAAGCTGCTACTCTCGGCGCGCTTTGTGACTTCTCGGCCTGCTTGAAAGCGCCAGACTCACCTAAAAAAACATACACCAATAATAATCGCATCAAATGCGATGATGAATTCGCGTCGCTGAGGAGTGGGCTTCCATGAACGAAGACTTTTGGAAGGATAAGTACCCCGCCGGGATTGCTGCAGACATCAATCCAGACGAGTATCAGAATATTCAGGCGGTACTGAAACAGTCCTGCCAGCGCTTCGCCGACAAACCGGCTTTCAGCAACCTGGGCAAAACCATCACCTACGGTGAACTGTACGAATTGTCCGGCGCCTTCGCCGCCTACCTGCAACAACATACCGACTTGAAGCCTGGCGATCGAATCGCCGTGCAACTGCCCAACGTCCTGCAATACCCGGTTGCCGTGTTCGGCGCCATCCGTGCGGGCCTGATCGTGGTCAACACCAACCCGCTGTACACCGCGCGGGAAATGGAACACCAATTCAATGATTCCGGGGCCAAGGCCCTGGTTTGCCTGGCGAACATGGCGCACCTGGCTGAAAAAGTCGTGCCCAAGACCGCCGTCAAGCACGTGATCGTCACCGAAGTCGCTGACCTGTTGTCGCCGTTCAAGCGCCTGCTGATCAACAGCGTCATCAAGTACGTGAAGAAGATGGTCCCGGCGTACCACTTGCCCAAGGCGATCAAGTTCAACGACGTGCTGGCCAAGGGGCACGGCCAACCGGTCAACGATGCCAGCCCGGCCAGCGGCGATGTCGCCGTGCTGCAATACACCGGCGGCACCACCGGCGTGGCCAAGGGCGCGATGCTCACCCACCGCAACCTGGTCGCCAACATGCTGCAGTGCAAGGCGCTGATGGGCTCCAACCTCAATGAAGGTTGCGAAATCCTGATCACGCCGCTGCCGCTGTACCACATCTATGCCTTCACCTTTCATTGCATGGCGATGATGCTGATCGGCAACCACAACATCCTGATCAGCAACCCGCGCGACTTGCCGGCGATGGTCAAGGAACTGTCGAAGTGGAAGTTCAGCGGCTTTGTCGGCTTGAACACCTTGTTCGTGGCGCTGTGCAACAACGAAGGCTTCCGCAAGCTGGACTTCTCCGCGCTGAAAGTCACGCTGTCGGGCGGCATGGCATTGCAGTTGGCAGCCGCCGAGCGTTGGAAAGACGTGACCGGCTGCAACATCTGCGAAGGCTACGGCATGACCGAAACCAGCCCGGTGGCGACGGTCAACCCGATCCAGAATATCCAGATCGGCACGATCGGCATTCCGGTGCCGTCGACCGTGTGCAAAGTCATCACCGATGACGGCGTCGAGCTGGCCCTGGGCGAGATCGGCGAGCTGTGCGTCAAAGGCCCGCAAGTGATGAAAGGCTACTGGCAGCGCGAAGACGCCACCGCCGAGATCCTCGACAGCGAAGGCTGGTTGAAGACCGGTGACATCGCGATCATCCAGCCCGACGGCTACATGCGCATTGTCGACCGCAAGAAAGACATGATTCTGGTCTCCGGTTTCAACGTTTACCCCAACGAACTGGAAGACGTGCTGGCGGGCCTGCCGGGCGTGCTGCAATGTGCGGCCATCGGCGTGCCGGATGACAAATCCGGCGAGCACATCAAGCTCTTCATCGTGGTCAAGCCAGGCGCAACCCTGACCAAGGACCAGGTGATGGAACACATGCGCGCCAACGTCACCGGCTACAAGGTGCCCAAGGCCGTTGAGTTCCGTGATGCGCTGCCGACCACCAACGTGGGCAAGATTCTGCGGCGTGAGTTGCGCGATGAAGAATTGAAGAAGTTGGGCCTGAAAAAGTAACCCATAAAAAACCCCGCGATTGCGGGGTTTTTTAATGCCTGTCGCCGGCGAAACACTGTCCCCTGTGGGAGCTGGCTTGCCTGCGATAGCGGTCTATCAGTCATAGCGGGTTTAGCTGACCCACCGCTATCGCAGGCAAGCCAGCTCCCACCTTTTTAATCGCGTTGTTACAGGGCAAACTGCGCGAAGCTCACCCCGGCACCCGTCGGGCGCACGTCCTTCAGGAACGAATCCTTGTCCGCACTCAACTCCAGGGTGATCTCCGGCTTGCGCTTGCCCGCATTACGCACCACCAAGCCTTCGAGTTTTTCACGCAGATAGGCCGTCGGCACCTTCAAGTGCAGCAACTGGTCGGACTCGGCGTCGTGCATCAACAGGTGAATCCACTCGTACTGGCCCACGGCAATACGGGCCACCGGCAGGTCGAACCACCAGATGTTGCGCTTGCGGTCCAGGTCGGTGAAATGGCAGTTGTTGACGCCGAGTACGGCACCGCCCAGTTCCAGGTTTCTGCGGGCAATGGCCTGTGCTTTATTGAGTTTCATAACCTTCCTACGGGATCTGTTATTCAGCGTTATAGCCTGAATGTGCCGGGCATTCTCGTGGGTTGGCTGCAAAACATAAAGCCAAACCTGCAGGCGGCGATGAAATGCCCGCTGAAAAATAATTGAAACTCTGCCGAACCGCCTCGGGTCAA
This sequence comes from Pseudomonas sp. MONT-RG-20F-20-E-7-02, assembly GCF_022662395.1. Classification (NCBI taxonomy): domain Bacteria; kingdom Pseudomonadati; phylum Pseudomonadota; class Gammaproteobacteria; order Pseudomonadales; family Pseudomonadaceae; genus Pseudomonas; species Pseudomonas sp. MONT-RG-20F-20-E-7-02. Next base: position 65,434 of record NZ_JAKNQN010000006.1, on the reverse strand, counting down.
TCTCTACGTAATGACCAAAAACCTCGATTGTTCCAGGAGAAATACCATGAGCAGCACATCGGATAAGGCAAAAGGTTTGAAAGACGAGCTCGTTGGCAACGTCAAGCAAGGTGTTGGCAAAGTCACCGGTAACGACAAGCTGCACGCTGAAGGCGTATTGCAAGAGAAGAAAGGCCAGGTTGAAAAAGCAGTAGGCGATACCAAGGACGCGGTAAAGAAAGCGACCAAGTAAGCCTGCCAACGCGCAGCCAAACGGCCATCCACGGATGGCCGTTTTTATGTCGTAGCTTGCAACTAAAATCTGGTAATTGTTTCAAAGTCGCCAAGTAGGCTACTTTTGATGTAGAAAACGGCCCCTGAGTCGCCCACGACCTCAACCCTTTTGCGGCGAAAGGAGACGCTATGATTTTTCCGGTATTGCAAGGCTTGCCACTGCACAAAGTGCTGGTGCGCACCGTCACGGAATTCGTCGATGACGAAATGCCTACCTATGCCTCGGCACTGGCCTACCAGATGCTGTTCTCGTTGTTTCCCTTCCTGTTGTTCCTTATTGCCCTGATCGGTTTTCTGCATCTGCCGGACTTCTTTACCTGGCTGCGCATGCAGTCGGAACTGGTGCTGCCGCCCCAGGCGCTGGAGCAGGTCAACCCGGTGATCGACCAGTTGCAGCAATCCAAGGGGGGCTTGCTGTCAGTCGGTATCGTAATTGCGTTGTGGACCGCCTCCGCCGGTGTACGCCTGATGATGAGCGCGATGAACGCCGCGTATGACGTCGTCGAAGGCCGGCCGATCTGGAAGCGCTTCCCGTTGTCGGTGTTCTACACCATCGGCATCGCTGGCATGCTGTTGGCCGCTGCCGCGTTGATGGTGCTCGGCCCGCAAGTGATGGAATGGCTCGCCGGGCAGATCGGCATGCAGGAATTCGTGGTCACTTTATGGACCATCCTGCGCTGGCCGCTGATCGTGATTCTGCTGATGTTCGCCGTGGCCCTCATGTACTACGTGATGCCTGATGTGGAACAGAAATTCCGCTTCATCACCCCAGGCTCGGTACTGGCCGTGGTGGTGTGGATCATCGCCTCCCTGGGTTTTGGCTATTACGTCAAAACCTTCGCCGACTACAACGCCATGTATGGCAGTATCGGCGCGATCATCGTCCTGCTCCTGTACTTCTATATTTCCGCTGCCGTGTTGTTGCTGGGCGCGGAGATGAATGCTGTGATCGAACACATGTCGGCCGAAGGCAAAGACCCAGGGGAAAAGGAGTTTGATGAGCATTCGAATACGGATGAAAAACAGCACGTCTCAGGCCTCGGCCGGGACCACTCCAAGCCCTTAACTGACGAAGTCTGATCGATGATCCGTGAAATCCTGAAAATGGGCGACGAGCGCCTGCTGCGCATTGCACCCCCGGTTCCGCCCGAGATGTTCGACAGCCCTGAGCTGTGGCAATTGATTGATGACATGTTCCAAACCATGGAACACGTCGGTGGCGTCGGCCTGGCCGCACCGCAAATCGGTGTTGACCTGCAACTGGTGATCTTTGGTTTTGAGGCCAGTGAACGCTACCCGGACGCGCCGCCGGTGCCGCAGACCATCCTGATCAACCCGTTGATCACGCCGCTCAGCCCGGTGCTGGAAGAAGGTTATGAAGGCTGCCTGTCCGTGCCCGGCCTGCGTGGCGCGGTGGACCGTTATCAACAGATTCGCTACGAGGGTTTCGATCCCAAGGGCGAACCGATTGTGCGCATCGCCGAAGGCTTCCACGCGCGGGTGGTGCAGCATGAATGCGATCACCTGATCGGCCGGTTGTACCCGTCGCGGATTACCGACTTCAGCAAGTTCGGATTTATCGAAGTGATGTTTCCGGACATGCATCCGAACGCGGACGCATAGTCCCCAGGCACACTGGAATTAACCTGTGGGAGCTGGCTTGCCTGCGATCGCGGTGTAACAGTCACAGTTGTGTTGGCTGACCCACCGCTATCGCAGGCAAGCCAGCTCACACATGGGTTCTGCGTTAACTCAGACTATTTTGCCGGTTTCACAAACCGCAACGTCATCCGATCCGACTCCCCAATCGCCAAATACTTGGCCTTGTCCTGCTCGCCCAGCTTCAACGCCGGCGGCAGCGTCCACACCCCACCCGGATAATCCTTGGTGTCCTTCGGGTTGGCGTTCACCTCGCTTTGCCCCGCCAGCTTGAACCCGGCGTCCGTCGCCAGCTTCACCACCTGCGCGGTGGTCAGGTAACCACTGTCCTTGATGGCTTGCAGATCCGCCCCGTCCTTGGCGCGGTGATCTTCCACGCCCAGCACCCCGCCTGGCTTGAGCACCGTGTAGAACGCGCTGAAGGTGGCCGGTGCGGTGCCCGCGTCAACCCAGTTATGCACATTGCGGAAGGTCAGCACGCTGTCGGCCGAAGCCGGTTTGCCAAACACCGGAGCCTTGGGGTCGAACTCCACCACTTGAGCCTTGGCGTAACGCGCAGGGTCGGCGGCGAATTTCTTTTTCAGGTTCTGTTCGGATGTCGCGGCGTAAGCGCTGCTGCTCGCGGCCTGCACGGCGGCAATGTAATGCCCTTGATCCTTGAGCAGCGGCGCCAGCACTTCGCTGTACCAGCCGCCGCCCGGGGTGATCTCGATCACCGTCTGCCTGGCGCTCAAACCAAAGAAGTCCAACGTCTGCTGCGGGTGGCGATAGCCGTCACGCGCGCTGTTGGCCGGGTCGCGCCAACTGCCGGCGAGCACGCTGGCGTACTGCTTGGCGCTGATCGGTGCATCGGCTGCCTGGCTGAACGTGGGCGCGAGGAGGGCGGTGAGGGACAGAGCTGCAAGCGTCGTTTTCATGATCATCCTGTAAGAGGCCACTGTGCCGTCGAGGCTAGCATGGGCGTTCTACCGGCCGATCACACATTATCCGAGGTCGACCTTTGCGTTGGTTATAAGCCCCATCGCAATCATTGGCTTGTTACGTTTGTAGCGCACCAGCCGTTCGCTGAGGGACTGCGGCAACAGCGTGTCTTGAGTGAACCCCATGCGCTGATACACAGCTTCCAAATCCGGATGGCACAGCAGCCAGACGGTCCCTTCCACGTCAGCGACCGCCTGCAGAATCAAGCGCGCCGCCAACCCTTGGCCGCGATAAGCCGGGTCGACAAACACCCCGGTCAGCCACTGCCCACCCACCACCGGGCTCAGGCACAGCCCGGCCACAATTTCACCGTCGCGCGCCACCCATAAACGCCCACCTTTGATGGCCTTCATCGACGAATCATGGCGGCGGTAAAACTTGTTCAGCAACGGCCATAGCGGCTCTGCCAGCGGTTCAATGTGCAGTTCGGGCATGCTCTTCAAGCCAGCGTTTTCAAGGGCCGAGGATTATAAGCGCGTTCTGCGGGGCAATAGGTGGTATACCCAGTGTTACATCCCCTTCAGTTGAGCATGCATCATGGCCAAAGGTATGGATTCAAAGAAAGCCGCGAAGAAGAAACCGGCAAAAACCGCCGATGAAAAACGCGCCGACAAGAAAGCCAAGAAAACCGAGACAGGCCTGTTCGGTCACTGAGTTACAAGCTTAGAACCAAACGATCTGCAAGATTTTCGGGTCTCGCTGCACAGAGCAGGAAACACCTGCTCTGAGCTGCCGATGGCCAACTACCTTGATCTGACCCAACGCCGGGAAATCGAAGCCCTGGCGCACAGTTTTACTGCCAGAACAGAATGGCCGACCTGGTTCCTGCTGATCGGCGTGTATGCCGGCTGGTTCAGCGTGATGCTCGCCAGCCCCCGGCTGGGCGTGTGGCTGAGCACGCTGTTGCTGATTCCGTTGGTGACGCTGTGGCTGTTGGTGCAACACGAATTGCTTCACGGCCATCCCACCCGTTCCCTTCTGGTAAACAAACTGCTTGGCTATGCACCATTTGCCGTGTGGTATCCCTACAGGCTGTACCGCGACAGCCACTTGTTGCACCACAACGATGAAGACCTGACGCTGCCGGGCATCGGCCCGGAAAGCCGCTACCTCAATCAATCCCAATGGGACAACAGCGCGGTGTTTAAACGCGGTGTGCATTGGCTGACCAAAACCGTATCGGGCCGCTTCCTGCTGGCCGCGCCTTTGGCGATTGGCCGCCTGGGCCGGCATGAGTTTCGACGCCTGCCACAGGTGTGGCCGATGTGGGTGTGCCACGGCGCCATGACCCTGCTGATGCTCAGCTTTATTGCCCACTACAGCGCCTTGCCGGTGTGGCAGTACCTGCTGCTGGTCACCTCGCCGCCATCGAAACGCTGACGCAGAGCGTCAGGGCCTGCATTCCCACGCAGAGCGTAGGAATGATCGGTTATATAAAAATACCTTTTAAATATTATTAAAGAATAAGCAGCCTTGCTAGGATCGCTCCACCGGAACACCGGACATAACGCGCAACCTACTCAGATGGAGCCACTATGTCCGGCGCCGACACTTCTCACAGCGATTACGTGGGCGGATTGTTCCGCAGTCATTACGACTGGCTGTGCAGCCGTTTGTACCGCCACCTCGATTCGCGTGCACACGCCGAAGACATCGCCACCGACACCTTCGTCCAACTGCTGAGTTCGCCGGGTCTGAGTTCGCCGGGTGTAGTGCCGATCCGTCAGTCGCTGGCTTGCGGCGCGTCAGCGGCCTCTACCGGCTGGAAACCCCGCAGCAACTCCTCGACACCCTGGCGCGCACCTTGCCGATCCACATCACCGGACGCACCGGTTTGTGGGTGACCATCAATGCGGCTTGACGGACGTCCTCGGTCAATGTGGGAGCTCCTGTGTTCTGGACATTGATTCACCACGAGGTTCTGCATGAAAACAATTAAAAACCTGCTCGGTGGCTCGCTGCTGGCACTCACCGTCCTGGCCCAGCAAGCCCCCGCCGCCGAAGCCGTCAAACCGATCCACTTCGGCGACATCACCTGGGAAAGCGGCAGCCTGATCACCGACACCTTGCCCGGCAGCACCGTGTAACCGATCGTTCCCACGCTCCGCGTGGGAATGCCGTCAGGGACGCTCCGCGTCCCGCTCTAAAGTCGTGACGCGGCGCGTCACAGGATGCATCCCCACGCTGAGCGTGGGAACGATCAGAGGTGACACAGATGGTTAAGTTTTTTAGCGTGATCCTGGCTTCAATGGTGTTTTCGGCAGCGGTTTCAGCCGCCGAACCTTCCACCTTGCGCATCGGCTATCAGAAAAGCTCGGTGAGCATGGTGCTGGCCCGCGAGCACAAGTTGTTCGAAGAGGCGCTGCCCGGCACTCAGGTGCAGTGGATCGAATTCCTCGGTGGCCCGCCGCTGATCGAAGCGCTGAACGGCGGCAGCCTGGACATCGGCAATATCGGCGACATCCCGCCGATCTTCGCCCAGGCTGCCGGCATTGATTTGCAGTACTTCGCGGTCGAGCCGAATGAGGGCAAGACCGAGGCGGTGCTGGTGCCCAAAGCCAGCCCGATCCAGAGCGTGGCCGAACTCAAGGGCAAGCGCGTCGCGCTGCTCAAGGGTTCCAGCGCGCACAACCTGTTCCTCAAGAGCCTGCTGCGCGCCGGTTTGCAGTGGAAGGATGTCGACGTGGTGTACCTGTCGCCGTCCGACGGGCGTGCCGCGTTTGAGCAGGGCAAAGTCGACGCCTGGGTGGTGTGGGACCCGTACTACTCAGCGGCCGTGGTCGACGGTTCTGCCCGTGTATTGGGCGACGGCCAAGGCCTCAACCCGGCGGGCAGTTTCTTTGTGGTCAGCAGCCCGTTTGCCCAGCAGCACCCGCAGGCGGTCGGCGCGATCATCAAGAGCCTGGCCAAGGCGCAGCGCCTGTCCCTGGACCAACCCGAGCAAAGTATCGCATTGATGGCCAAGACCCTGGGCCTGCCACCGGCGGTGGTCAAAAGCTACTTCGAACACCGCTCACCGGCGCCGATTCGCCCGCTGGAAGCCGTCGACGTCGCTAACCAGCAACGCACCGCCGACCTGTTTTTTGCCAATGGCCTGATCCCGAAAAAGGTTGATGTGCAGCAGATCGTGTTCAAGGCCCCATAAGCACAAGAAGCACTGAAACCTTTTATCAGTGAGCAGACCATGCAACCGATCTACATCGACTTTCTCAACGGCCTGGACATCGACGAACTCAACCTTTCCAACGATGAAATCCTCAGCACCATCGAAGCCAGCCTGGGCGTTCAGGGCCGGGGTGAGGCGGTGATCGAGCCGCGCACGCACCTGATCCCTGGCGGTGAGATCAATGGCCACTTCAACGTGTTGCGCGGTGTGCTCGGTGGCGCTATCGGCTACGCCGGGGTCAAGGTGGTGGGCGACTTTGTCGACAACTACCGCAAGGGCCTGCCTTCGGAATTGGCGATTCTCAACCTGCTGGACCCGGCCATCGGCATTCCCAAGGCCATCCTCGATGCCTCGGCGATCACTGACATGCGCACCGGCGCCGTGACTGCCATCGGCGCCAAATACCTGGCCCGGTCCGCGGCCAGGTGGCGCATCTGGATCAGGATCGGTCGGGGTCGGTGGATGTGTTGAAGTTGAGTGCGTTCATCACCGTTGGCAACTTGAAACCCTTTCTCTAAACCAATGAAGATCAACTGTGGGAGCTGGCTTGCCTGCGATGGCGGTGCATCAGGCAGAACTGCTTCAACTGACCGGCCGCTATCGCTGGCAAGCCAGCTCCCACAGGTTCATTCGCATTTCAGGTCATGCGGCTTCGGCGGCCAATGCGGCGATCACGGCTTGCCGCTCGCCAACCCGCTGCTGAAACGCCGACAACGCCGGCCACTGCTGCATATCAATGTCGTGAACCCCGGCCCAACGCAGCACCACAAACAAATACGCATCCGCCACCGAGTACTGCGCGCCCAACAGATAATCCTGACCCTCCAACGTCTGCACCAGAATCGCAAAGCGCTTGTACAACGTGGCCAGGAACATCGCCCGCACTTCACCTTGAATCGCACCATTAAAGAAAATCGCCAGCCCACCATGAATCTCGCTGGCGATAAAATTCAGCCACTCCTGCAAGCGCACACGTTCCCAGCTGCCATTGGCCGGGGCCAGGTCGGCGGCGGGTTTCAAGTCGGCCAGGTATTGCAGGATCGCACTGGCTTCGGTCAGCACCTGGCCGTTGTCCAGTTGCAGCGCCGCCACGTAACCTTTGGGGTTGATCTGCAGGAAGTCTTCGCCGTCGGCGAAGGTTTTAGCCTGGTTATTCACCTGCACCAGTTCGAACGGCAAGGCCAATTCACGCAGGACGATATGCGGCGCGAGCGAGCAGGCATTCGGGGAAAAATACAGTTTCATCTAAGGCGGCTCCGTTGGATTTGCGCCAGTCTCACGGGCATGGCACCGTGGGTAAAATTAAACCTTCAGCCCCCTCCCATAAGGACAGCTACTGCCATGATGAACCTGATGCACTGGCGTTTGCTGGTGGCCGTGGCCGATCACGGCAGCATCACGGCGGCAGCCGAACAGGTCGGCATGACCCAGTCCGCTGCGAGCCAGGCCATGGCGTCCATGGAGGCAACGCTGGGTGCGCAGCTGTTTACCCGTGAGCCACGCAAGACGCTGCCCACTGCGCTCGGGCTGAGTGTGATCGAGCAGGCGCGGGTGATGATGGGCGCGTTGCACACCATCCGCACAACGGTGGATGAAGCACGCCCGCTGCTGCGCGGGAGCATTCGCATTGCCAGTTTCCCAAGGGTGCTGGCGACGTTTCTGACGCCGTTGTTGCAGCGTTTTCGCCAGTTGAACCCGGGTATCGAGGTGACCACCCTGGAGGTCACGGACAGCGAAGTGCACACCTTGCTCGACGCGGGCCTGATCGACCTGGGCGTGGTGCTCAACCCCAAGCCCGAGCACAACGCCACGGTTTTAGGCCGCGACCTGTGGATGGCCGTGCTGCCGACGGACCATGCACTGGCGCAGCGCCCGGCCGATGCCAGCGTGTCGCTTGAAGAATTACTCGAACAACCCTTCGTACTGGCCACCGGCGGCTGTACCGCGAATGCCCGCAGCCTGGCCGCCGCTGCCGGGCTGAGCCTGGGTGATATCCGCGTGGAAGTGCGCGAATGGAGCAGCGCCTACAGCCTTGTGCGCGAAGGTGTGGGTGTCACATTGGTGCCGGAAATGGCCTTGCCGGCCCAGCTCACCGGCCTGCGCGTAATGCCGCTGACGGTGCCGTTGCACCGTGAGTTTGCTTTAGTGGGTTCACCAAGCCAGCCGCCCTCGGCTGCAGTCATTGCATTGTTAAAAATGCTGGCTGGCTAGGGGGCGTTCTCAATTAGTTTCCCCTCCGCGTTGTCGCCTTAAAGCGGGCCAGGCAAGGCGCAGGCCGCAGGGAATGGTTGTTCCCTTTCCAAGGCCTGCAACGCAGCATGGCCCGCTTTAAGGCACAACCCGAAGGGCCGGCGCGGTGGGGAAACTAATTGAGAACGCCCCCTGGTGGCCTTGCATAGCGCCAAGCCCTGTCTATGCTCACCCAGAACCGTTGATGACGCTTGGCATATAAAGCGATTCGGATGGTTTTTTCCCCATGAAGGTGTGCCAGCAATAGCCAACTGAAGAATGGAATGCGCCTGCTCAGGCGCCGGGAATCTAGGGTGATCCGATCATGTTCAACCGCCATCACAAATCCGACCTGCAAGAAATCCAACGTTTTTCCTGTGCCCTCACCGAAGCCAACGCCAAACTCGCCGCCATCAGCCGTTCCATGGCGATGATCGAGTTCGACCGCAACGGCGTGATTCTCGACGCCAATGACAACTTCTGCAAAACCATGGGGTACAACGTCGAGGAGATTCGCGGCAAACATCACCGGGTTTTTTGCGAAGAGGCCTACACCCACACCGAGGCCTACACCAAGTTGTGGCGGGATTTGGCGCGCGGTGAAGCCCTCAGCGGCACGTTCATGCGCCTCAACAAGCGGGGTGAGGAAGTGTGGCTGGAAGCCAGTTATATGCCGGTGCTGGACAGCCAAAACCAAGTGCAGAGCGTGATCAAAGTGGCGTCGGATATTTCCGCGCGGGTCCACCATGAACACGAGAACCAGAGCCTGATCGACGCCATCAGCCGCTCCATGGCGGTGATCGAATTCACGCCCCAAGGCCAGATCATCAACGCCAACGATAACTTCCTGCGCACCGTGCAGTATTCGCGCGAAGAAATCATCGGCCAGCACCACAGCATGTTCTGCCATCGCGCCGACGTTGAGTCACCGGCGTACAAGGCTTTTTGGGCCTCGCTCAACCGCGGCGAATACCACTCCCATCGCTTTGAGCGCAAAAACAAATACGGCAAAACCCTGTTTCTGGAGGCGTCCTACAACCCGATCTTCGACGCCAACGGGCGCCTGTACAAAGTGGTGAAGTTCGCCAGCGACATCACCGATCAGGTCACCACCCTGCGCACCGCCGCCGATTCGGCCCACGCCACCTCGGTACAAAACGATGCCTGCGCGCGCAAAGGTTCGGAGGTGGTGCAGCAAACGGTGCAGATCATCGAAGAGATCTCCCACGACCTGAACCAGGCGGCGCAGAGCATTGATGCGGTGAGCAAGCAGTCGGACATCATCGGCGCCATCGTGCAAACCATCCGCAGCATCGCCGAGCAAACCAATATGCTCGCGCTCAATGCGGCCATTGAAGCGGCGCGGGCCGGTGAGCACGGGCGCGGGTTTGCGGTGGTGGCCGACGAAGTGCGCAGCCTCGCGGCACGCACCAGCCAGGCGACGGTGGAGATTGTCGACGTGGTGCGCAAGAACCATGACCTGTCGCTGAGCGCAGTGTCGAGCATGCAATCGAGCTTGAGCCGCACCGGGCTCGGCGTGGAGCTGGCCAATGAAGCGGGGCAGGTGATCCTGGAAATTCAGGAAGGCTCGCGGCATGTGGTGGACGCGATCAGCCAGTTCAATTCGACGCTGCAGTTGCAGTAGACACGGTCACTGTAGGAGCTGGCTTGCCTGCTCCCACAGTTGATCAGCAGTGTCTGTTAAATCGCGGCCAGGGTTTCTTTCACCGACTGCGCCGGGTCAGTGGCTTTCGCCGCGACTTGCTGCTCTTGCTGCTGCTTCACGCGGTCAGCCACTTGCTTGGCAATCGCGTCCTGTTTTTCCTGCGGCATGGCCTGCACTTGCGCTTCGGTCAAACCCTGCTCCTTGAGCAGTTGTTCGCGAATGCGTTCGGCTGGGGATTTGCTCATGTAGTCGGTGAAGTCGGCACGCGCGGTGCTGGTGCTCGAGCCGGCCGCCGGCACATCCGTCGATGCCGTCGGGGCTGCGGTGGTGGCTTGCAACTGCACGCGGGTCTTGGCGAAGGCTTCGTCGATACGGTCGTTGGCTTTGTCCAGGTCCTTTTGCGCAGCCGGCACGGTCACGCTTTGCTGCGCCGCTTGCAGGGCGCCGCTGTATAGCGTGCTGGCGGCAGCGTTGGCCGGGTCCATGTCGGGACGCTTGAGCTGTTGCACGGTCGATACGGCTTGGGTGTTGTTGTTGATCAGCATGATTGCTCACCTGGGATGTGTTCGGTGCCACAGGTGGAGCAAATAGCGTGCCGCAGGCGTCAGGCCGGGATTTATTGGGGATGACGCTGCCATCGCGGCAAATATTGTCCTACTGGCGGCCAAGCGTTGCCGTCAGGTGGTCTACCTACTGGGTTATTGGCACGTCCTTGAGTTGCAGTTTTCCACGGCTAAGTCTGATCGTGAAGCCAGAAGTGCCGCCGGCGGCCAGGAAACCCGCCTCCGCTGGAAGCGTTGCCCCCTCCCATTGGAGGGTCTTAGTCACATTGAGGGAGCCTTGGTCTATCCGAAGGCGGAGGACGGGAGGTTTACTGGTATCAATGTAGTACATCGCTATGTCTGAGCTGGTTGTGTCGAGCGGAAAATTACCCGGCTGAATGTTGTTGGAGGTGACAACCTCTATCGATATATATTTATCGCGTCTGAAAAAAAAGTGGTACTTGGCGCCTTCAACTTTAATCTCCATGCCCGTTGAGGTGATGTTGTAGTAATCGTCCCTTGTCACCGCGGATGCTGTGAAATCACCAGTTAGAATTCTCCCGGGCTGTGTCATCACTTCCTCCTTTTCGATCCTGTATGAGTCAGAATCCTGAAGGCTATTTAGTGATGGGTGAAACAGACCGTCTACTGTCAATTCTCACAGGCTCAGCGAAAATCCGACCAGTGGATTACGCATCAGTGCGCAATATTCTCCAACGCCAGATTACGCGTACGCGGCCCGAACCAACTGATGGTGATCATCACGATCAACATGCTGCTGGCAATAAACGCCAACACGCCCGGCGTGCCCAGGTGTTCGAGGATGAACCCGATCAACAGGCTGCTGAACACCGTGGACAAGCGACTGAACGAATAGCAGAACCCCACCGCCCGCGCGCGGATATTGGTGGGGAACAATTCACTTTGGTACGAGTGATAACTGAAGCTCAGCCAGGCGTTGCAGAAGGTGATCATCACCCCGCAGATCACCAACCCGACGGCCGTGGTTTGCAGGGCGAACAGGCTGCCGAAAATCATCGCGCCCATGGCCGAGCCGACGATCTGCCATTTGTTTTCAAAACGGTTGGCCACCTTCACAAACAGCAACGGCCCCAGCGGGTAGGCGAGGGTGATGATGAACGCGTAGAGCAAACTGTGGGTCACGCTCACGCCTTGACCGGACAGCAGCGCCGGCAGCCAATTGCCGAAGCCGAAAAAGCCAATGGCCTGGAACACATGGAACACAATCAGCATCAACGCCCGGCGCCGGTACGGCGGCTGCCAGATATCGGCAAAGCGGCCGTTGCCTTGCACGCTGACGGCTTCGGGTTCGGGTTCATCCAGTGGTTTGCCATGGTCTTTCTGGCAACGTGCCTCCAGGCTGTCCATGATCTGCCCGGCTTCGTCAAAGCGGCCTTTCTGCGCCAGCCAGCGCGGTGATTCCGGCAGGCGTTTGCGCAGTTGCCAGATAAACAGCGCAAACACCGCGCTGCTCAACACCACCAGGCGCCAGCCGGAGATCCCGAATGGCGCCTGCGGCACCAGCCACCACGACATCAACGCCACCGCCGGCACCGACAGAAACTGGATGAAAAACGCAAAGGCGAATGCCGAGCTGCGCATGCGCTTGGGCACCAGTTCCGAGAGGTAGGCGTCGATGGTCACCAGTTCGATGCCCAGGCCAATGCCCACCAGAAAACGCATGCAGATAATGCCCATGGCAGACGTCTGAATGCCCATCAACACCGTGGCCACCGTGTACCAGATCAACGCAAAGGTAAAGATCGCCCGCCGCCCGAAGCGGTCGGCGATGGGGCTGAGCAGGCTGGCGCCGAGGAACAGGCCGAGGAAGGTCGCCGAGGCGAACGCGGCCTGGTCGGAGAAACCGAACACGCCTGCGCTGCCGGTGTGGAAAATCCCGTCGCTGATCAAACCGGGGCTGATGTAGGCGGTCTGGAACAGGTCGTACAGCTCGAAAAAACCGCCGATCGACAGCAACGCCACCAGGCGCCAGACGGTGGCGACGGCGGGCAAGCGGTCAATGCGCGCGCTGATATGGGCGGCACGGATCGGGTCGATGCCGTCCGTGGCTGAGGCGGTGAGTGTCGACATGGGCAGATTCCAGGGGCAGTGACCTGGAATCTTAGCGGGCTAACAGAAATTGGTGTGTGTGAAGTTACGTGCGGCAGGCCACACATTCGCCGATTTATTGCGCCATGGCCTCAGGTTTCGAGGTTTTATGCCGCAACGGCTCAAAAGGTGATGGGAATCGCGAAGGTCTGGAACGCGTCATCCACCGGTTGGTAGCCCAACATGCGCGTGGTTTCGCTCAGGTCCAGGCGCTTGAAACGGTTATTGGAAATGCCGTGGGCGATCAGGTGCTTCACGCCTTCTGCCTCCACCGAGCGTTGCAGCAGGTGCACTGCGTCACGCGGGCTGAGCCAGGCGCTGAGGTCGCGGGCGTTGTTGAGGTCGTGGGTTTCGGGGAATTCGAAGGCGCCGATGCGCAGGGCAATGGTCGACAGTGGCGTCTTGGCTGCGTAATAGCCGCACAGCGCCTCGCCGTAGCATTTGCTCACGCCATACAGGTTGGCGGGCAGCACCGGCATGCCGGGGGTGATCTGGCGGTCCACCGGGTAGCCTTCGATGGTTTGCGCGCTGCTGGCGAACACCAACCGTTTCACGCCGGCGGCCACGGCGGCTTCGAACAGGTAGGTGGTGGCGAGGATGTTGTTTGGCAGCAACTCCTCGAACGAGGCGCTGGCGTGGGGGATGCCCGACAGGTGCACGATCACGTCGATGCCTTCAAGCAGGGCGGCCAGGCTGGTTTTATCGCTGAGGTCTGCGTGGATGAAACGGTGCTCGCCGGTTGGAAATTCCGGCGCGACGCGGTCGGTGAGGGTGAAGCGGTAGCGGTCTTGGGAGGCTTGGAAAAACGTCTTGCCGATTCTGCCGCAGGCGCCGGTAAGCAGTACGTTGATTCCTTTCACGGGGGGTTCCTTGTTTTAGTTATGGCCGTCGAGGGCAAAGGTCTTGAAGCCCTGGCGCTGGCTCAGGCGTTGGTAATAGGCCGCAATGGCGGGGTAGGGCGGGCGCTGCATGGGCGTATTCAGCCAGCGGTGCACCGAGAGGCCGATGAGGATATCGGCGAGGGTGAATTCATCGCCGGCGACATAGGCGCCGGTTTTCGCCAACTGTTGTTCGAGCAGGCCCATCTTGTCGTTCCAGCGCTGCACGGCGGCGGCAATTTGCGCCGCGTCGAGGCCGTCCGGGTTGTTGCGCACCAGCGCGGTGAAGGCATCGCCCCAGGCGCGGTTGAGCTCGATGGCTTGCCAGTCCACCCATTGCTCGACCCGTGCACGGGGCGCGGGCTCGGCGGGCAGCAAGTCAGTGCGTTGGTAAAGGCCGACGAGGTAGCGGCAGATGGTGTTGGACTCCCACAGCACCCCGTGGTCGTCGATCAGCACCGGGACTTGGGCATTGGGGTTCAGGGCCAGGAACTCGGCGGACTGGGTGGGCTTGAAACCGATGCCCCAGTCTTCACGCACATAGTCGATGCCCAGTTCCTGGCAGGTCCAGAGCACTTTTCGCACGTTGATGGAGGACGTGCGGCCGAGGATTTTCAGTGAGTGTCCCATGGTGCTTCCCTGTCGATGGTGATGACCCATGGGAATCTATCAGTGGTGCCCTGTCGACGCTATGCAGTTGTGTCTGCTCGTTCTGCTCGTTCCCACGCTCCCGCGTGGGAATGTAGCCCTGGACGCTCTGCGTCCAAAGCGTGACGCAGAGCGTCACAAGAGGCGTTCCCACGCAGAGCGTGGGAACGAGCAGGTAAGCCAGCTCCCACATTTTTGATCGAGCAGGGCTTTAGGTTCGCGGTGTTTGCTGGTCCATGGCTTTGCCTACCATCAGCACTGATAGCTCGCTCAGTTGATGAATCGCCAATGCGACATCGCGGTGTTTGCCGGTGAGGTCATCGGACAGGTCGAGCAACAAGGTGCTGACGGAACACAGGGTTTCGTAGCTGTTTGTCAGCAGGGATTCGGTGGGGGTATCGGGTGTGATGGTGAAAAGAACTGTTGGCGGTTTTTCGGTTTCATTGATCATTTAAGCGTCCTGGAAATAGGCCGCCGCCGGATCGCTACTAAACGAAGGGTGGCAGCTGTACGCAGGTTAGTAGACCGGTGGACACTTAAAGCCGGCGCACCCGAAGATGCCCTACGCACAGCCGCCATCAAACTCAGATGAGGCTCATGCAAAAAAAGTGTCCAAAAGTAGGGCTACTAAACCCGGTCACCGAGAAATTCAGCGACCGGCAAACCTTAAAGACCACCACCCAAGCGCACAAGCCGGCGGATTCTGACGTAAGCGTAGGCAACCGGGCAAGGCGCTTACCGCAATGTCAGTCGCGTCCTACAGGCGTCCTACATCTCAAGCGGGCACGGTAAAAAATGTGGGAGCTGGCTTGCCTGCGATGGCGGTGAATCAGTCGGCACATCATTGCCTGACACTCCGCCATCGCAGGCAAGCCAGCTCCCACAGTTTGATTGTGTTTGCTGGAACGAGCAGGCCGCGCTCAGGTGCTTTCGCGCACCTGCAACTCAAACCCCATGTCCACCACCGGCTTGGCGATCTTGTTGCCCGCCATGATGGTCAGCAAATGCTCCGCCGAGCGCCGGCCAATCGCTTCACGCGGTGTGCTGATGCTGCTCAAGCGCGGCACCATGAAAGACGAGGCAGGTAAGTCGTTAAAGCCCAATACGGCCACGCGCTCCGGCACCTTGATGCCATGGCGCATGGCCTCCAGCAGCGCGCCTTGGGCCAAGTCATCGTTACCAAAGAAGATCGCATCCACATCCGGATGCGCCGCCAGCATCTGCAAAAACAGCTCGCCACCCAAGCCCACGGAGGAGGGACGCGGCGTCAGCAGCTCCAGCGCCGGGTCGTACAGGCCCGCCAGTTGCAGCGCACGGCGGAAACCTTCACCGCGCAGCAACGTGCGTTGATCCAGCTGCGCACCGATATACGCCAGGCGCTTGCGCCCCCGTGAAATCAAATGCGCCGCCGCCGTTTCGCCCGCGCTCAGTTGCGAGAAGCCCACGCAGTTCACGCCGGCATTCGGGTCCAGGTCCATCATGTACACGCACGGCACATTGCTGGCCTCGACCATCCGTCGCGCACTTTCGGTGCGGTCAAACCCGGTCAGCAGCAAACCCCGTGGCTGGTAGGCCATGTAGTTGCGCAGCAGGTTTTCTTCTTCATCGCGCGAATAGTGGGAGTTGCCGATCAGCACTTCAAAGCCCTTGGGCCGCAGCACTTGGTGGATGGCTTCCAGGGTTTCGATAAACAGCAGGTTGGACAGCGACGGCACGATCACCACCACCGAGTGACTTTGCGCCGACGCCAAGGCGCGGGCGGCGGGGTTGACCACGTAGTTGAGTTCGGCGGCGGCCTGCTGCACTTTTTCCACCAGTTCGGTGGCCACGGTGCTGATGCCGCGCAGGGCGCGGGAGGCGGTAATCGGGCTGACGCCGGCCAGGCGGGCTACTTCATTGAGGGTCGGGCGACCGGTGGTGCGGGTATTTTTATCGTTCTTGGAGGTCATCAGGCGGTTGCCAAACAAAAATCGAGGCACTAAGGTAGCGCTGTCTCCAAAAGGCTGCAAATTCTTGAATCCTGGGTTGCCTGATCCGGTTCAACGGTTTTGGAGAGGATGCACGCGTCACTCCATAAAAATGACAAGTCGGCGCGGGAAAAGCCTGTTTTTGCACTAGCCTTACAGCGTGCGAAGGTAGCGCTATCTGCGTCCTGAGGTGTTTCATGAGTCAACCTGTTACCGCCCTGGTCATCATGGGTGTTTCCGGCTGTGGCAAGTCCAGCGTCAGCGAAGCCCTGTGCCGCCTGAACGGCGCCACCGCCATTGAAGGCGACAGCTTTCACCCCGCCGCGAACATCGAGAAGATGAGCGCCGGCCACCCTCTCAACGACGACGACCGCGCCGGCTGGCTCGACATCCTGTGCGATGAACTGCGCCGCTCGCTCAAAGCCGGTGAGCATCCGGTGCTCACCTGTTCAGCCCTGAAGAAAAAATACCGCGACCACCTGCGCGAAGCCGCGCCGGGCCTGGGCTTTGTGTTCCTGGAGCTGACCCGCGCCGTGGCCGCCGACCGCGTGTCCCATCGCCCCGGTCATTTCATGCCGGCAAGCCTGATCGACAGCCAGTTCGCCACCCTTGAATCGCCCGTGGGCGAGCCGCTGACCCTGGCGCTGAACGCCAGCGAAGACAGCGTCGAGGACCTGGCCGAGCAAACCAATGCCTGGTGGCTGCAACACGGCTTTGAACCAACCCATTAATTTTTTGCCGGAAAAGATAGCGCTATCCCCGGCGAAAAATTCAACACCCGCTTTAATAACAACAACAAACAGGAGAGACCCCCCATGTTTGGCATGTCCCACGAGTCCTACCTGCTGCTAGATGCAGTGGTCACTATCATCGGGCTGATCTTTTTGATCACCAAGTTCAAGGTGCACCCGTTCATTGCACTGATCATCGCGGCCGGCTTCCTCGGCCTGACCTCGGGCATGCCCGTGGACAAGATCATCAAGGCGTTCCAGGACGGCTTCGGCGGGGTGCTCGGCTTTGTCGGCATCATCCTCGCGCTGGGCACGATGCTCGGCAAGATGATGGCCGAGTCCGGCGGCGCCGATCAGATCGCGCAGACCTTGATCCGCGCCTTCGGCAAAGAAAAAGTCCAGTGGGCCATGATGTTCGCCGCGTTCCTGGTGGGCATCCCGCTGTTCTTCGAGATCGGTTTTGTACTGCTGATTCCGCTGGTATTCATCGTCGCGCGCCGCACTGGTGTGTCGCTGATCAAAATCGGCATCCCGCTGCTCGCCGGCCTGTCGGCGGTGCATGGCCTGGTGCCACCGCACCCTGGCCCGCTGCTGGCCATTGGCGTATTTGGCGCGGACATCGGCAAGACCATCCTGTACGGGCTGATCGTCGCGCTGCCGACCGCCATCATCGCCGGGCCGATTTTCGGTACGTTTATCGCCAAGTACATCCCGGGCAACCCGTCCCAGGAACTGGTCGACCAACTGGCCCGCGAGCCGGAATCCAAAGACCTGCCGAGCTTCAGCATTACCCTGATCACCGTGCTGCTGCCGGTGTTCCTGATGCTGCTCAAAACCTTCGCTGATGTCGCTTTGGCCGACGGCCATGTCATCCGCAACTGGATGGACATGATCGGTCACCCGATCACCGCGCTGCTGCTGGCGTTGCTGCTGTCGCTGTACACCTTTGGCCATCGCCAGGGCATTCACTCCAAGCAAATCCTCAAGCTGCTCGACGCCAGCCTGGCGCCAACGGCGGCGATCATCCTGATCATCGGCGCCGGCGGTGGTTTCAAGCAGATGCTGGTGACCAGTGGCGTCGGTGACGTAATCGGCCATATGGCGGTGAACGCACAGATCAACCCGATTCTGCTGGCGTGGCTGGTGGCGGCGGTGATTCGTGTGGCCACCGGTTCCGCGACCGTGGCGACCATTACCGGCGCAGGCATTGTAGTGCCGGTGGTGGGGATGATTCCGGGGGTTAACCGTGAGCTGCTGGTGTTGGCGACGGGGGCGGGCTCGCTGGTGTTGTCTCACGTCAACGATGCGGGGTTCTGGCTGGTGAAGCAGTACTTCAACATGACCGTGGTCGAGACGTTCAAGACCTGGACGGCGATGGAAACCATCCTGTCGGTGGTGGCGCTGATCTTTATCATGTTGCTGTCGTTGGTGGTCTGACCGTTGATCGTTCCCACGCTCCGCGTGGGAATGCCTCTTGTGACGCTCCGCGTCACGCTTTGGGACGCAGAGCGCCCCGTGCTGCGTTCCCACGCGGAGCGTGGGAACGATCATGCGCTGCGGGAATCTTCACCCAGGCATCCATCGACGTCTTTGGGGGCTCTACCCTATCTTGTTACTTGTCGGAACTGTCAACTTTCACAGGTAGGCGTGGTGGTTTCACGCTGCTAGGTTATTTCCAGGTTGCCACTGTCGTGGCAGCGTTCTGGAGGTATAGGGAAATGGCTGATTTCAGAGTTTTTGTACCGGCATCAAACGGTTATGCATCTGCTTATGAAAACCCACCCCCCGGTCGGTACAACGTTGGGGGCGAAGGTGAACGGGGCGCTTCGGTTTCTATTTTCAACAGTGCAGGTGTGCAAATCGCTGGCCCCTTTTATGTAAACGACGCTGACCAGTGGAGAGGGGATATTGTTATCGACAAGTCAATGATTCAGCCGGCACCCAGTCCAAATCCCTACTCAGCGACGGGTTTGGTGCACCTTAAGGCGGAGTACAAAAGCCCTACAGGCGAAGACGAATATAAATGGAGTTTTTACGTTTTATAGGCCACCAGGCGTGATCGAAGAAACAGGGGCTAGCCAGCTAGCCCCTGGCGATTCAAACCTCGGTTTTGCGAATTAAACCATCCGCGCGGAACATCCCACGAATCCCGCGCACCGCCTGGCGAATCCGGTCCTGGTTTTCGATCAGCGCAAAGCGCACATGATCATCCCCATACTCACCAAAGCCAATCCCCGGCGACACACACACCTTCGCTTCCAGCAGCAGTTTCTTGGCAAATTCCAGCGAGCCCATGGCCGCATACTGCTCGGGAATTTTCGCCCAGACGTACATCGACGCCTTCGGGTTCTCGACCATCCAGCCCAGCTCATGCAGGCCCTTGACCAGCACGTTACGGCGCTGGCGATACTGCTCGGCGATGTCCTTCACACATTGCTGATCGCCTTCCAGCGCGGCAATCGCCGCCACTTGCAGCGGGGTGAAGGTGCCGTAGTCGTGGTAACTCTTGATCCGCGCCAGGGCGTTGACCAGTTCCGGGTTGCCGACCATGAAACCGATGCGCCAGCCGGCCATGTTGTAGCTCTTGGACAGGGTGAAAAACTCCACCGCAATGTCCTTGGCGCCCGGCACTTGCATGATCGACGGGGCTTTCCAGCCGTCGTAGACGATGTCGGCGTAGGCCAGGTCGTGCACCACCAGCACGTCGTACTGTTTGGCCAGGGCTATAACGCGCTCGAAGAAATCCAGCTCCACGCACTGCGCGGTCGGGTTGGACGGGAAGCCCAGGATCATCATCTTCGGCTTGGGGATCGAGCCGCGAATCGCCCGTTCCAGCTCGGCGAAGAAGTCCACGCCGGGAACCAGCGGTACCGAGCGCACCTGGGCGCCGGCAATCACGGCACCGTAGATGTGAATCGGGTAGCTGGGGTTGGGCACCAGCACGGTGTCGCCCTGGTCCAGGGTGGCCAGCATCAAGTGCGCCAGGCCTTCCTTGGAACCGATGGTGACGATGGCTTCCGACTCGGGGTCGATATCCACCTCATAACGGTCTTTGTACCAGCGCGAAATCGCCCGGCGCAGACGCGGAATGCCTTTTGACGTGGAGTAGCCGTGGGTGTCTTCACGCTGGGCGACGGTGACCATTTTTTCCACGATGTGTGGAGGTGTGGCGCCGTCAGGGTTACCCATGCTCAAGTCGATGATGTCTTCGCCGCGCCGACGCGCAGCCATCTTCAGCTCGGCAGTGATATTAAAAACGTAAGGGGGGAGTCGATCTATGCGCGCAAAGCGGCGCGGCGAACCTTGGTCTGCCATTGTTGCCTCAAGAGTACGTAAGCGCCCGGAACCGTCCGAGCGACGTCGGCCACTGCGGTGGCCTGCGGGGCAGACAATACGGTCGATGATGGCCCGTTGTCCAGATGGCGCCGGAAAAATTTCTGCGTGGAGTGCGGCGTGGATATGCCCCTATACTCGATGCGGGTTTGTTCCCTCATAAGAAGGAGACTGTTCAGATGGATCAGCAGATAAAACAACCGTTGGAACCGCGCATGGAAGCCGGTAAAGCCCTGGTGATCGCAGGCGTCCAAGGGCGTTATTCGAAGGCCACTGTGGGGGATATTCCCAAACTGTGGGAGTTGTTCGATACATGCATCAAGGACCTCAAGAAGCGTGTCGGTGGCGTGACGTATGGGGTTTGCCATAACCCCAAGCACGGCGAATTCGATTATCTGGCCGGTGCTGAAGTGCCAAGCAAAGGCGACGTGCCGAGCAACTTCGAGTTTGTCGAAATTCCACCGCTCAACTACGCCGTGTTCCGGCATGACGGGCCGGTGCAGGCACTTGAGCAAACGTACGAGCGCATCATGTTCGAATGGCTGCCGCACTCGGGCTATAAAGTGATGGGGGCGGACTTCGAGCGTTACAGTGCCGATTTTGATGTACGCAAGGGCACGGGCACCGTTGAAATCTGGTTGCCGGTTGGCGAAAGAGGCTGACTGCGACCCTGCCGGAGCCGGTACGCCGGCCCCGGCAGAGGATCAATACAACGTACTTCTGACCCGCTCCGGCATCTCCCGGTCATACGTTTCGGCGTCAAATTGCCCGTCATTGAGCCGCTTGTGAAACGCCCCGGCCGACGGCAATGCCGAGCGGTCCAGGTGTTTCTCGGGGTTCCAGCAGTCCGAGCGCACAAACGCCTTGGAACAGTGGAAATACGCCGCCTCCACCTGCACCAGAATCACTGACTTCGCAGGTTTGCCATTCACCGCAAAACTCTCCAACAGCTCGGGCTCAATGGAAATCTGCGCCCGGCCATTCACGCGCAACGTTTCGCCAATGCCCGGGATGATGAACAGCAACGCAATCCGCGGGTCGTGCAGCAGATTACGCAAGGTATCCAGACGGTTATTGCCCGGCCGATCGGGAATCGCCAACGTGCGCTCATCCACAATCCGCACAAACCCCGGCACATCGCCACGCGGCGAACCGTCAATGCCATTCGCCCCGGATGAACTCACCACCACCAACGGCGATGCGCGCACCATGGCCTGGTAATCCTCGTTGAGAAACGCAATTTCCTTGCGCACCGCCCGCTCGTGGGGGAGGCCGTAGAGGGTTTCGAGTTGTTCGAGGGTTGTCAGCATCGGCGTCACCTTTGTGAAAAGAACAGAGCCTAATCTTTGAAAATGTCTGCGAGCTCATCGAGTGTTGGAAGGCGTGCGTCTATTAAATCCATTTCAGTTCTCAGGGCCCCCATAACACGTGTATAGGCGCCCATTGAAACAGACATACTTCCCTGCTCAATTTCAATAAGCTTTTGGCGAGTAACGCCCGCCAGTCTCGCCAAATCTGATTGTTTATAGCCTTTGCTGAGGCGTTTCGCCCGAATCTGTTTTGCAAGTCTGTGCGTGATGAGTGAAGCATCCATGTCACGTAACCGTTACATTATCTCGGGATGTCATGCTTGCGTGACATTGTCTTGGTGTCAAGACTCACTCGGCAAACACCCAACTCAACCTCCGCTCATACCCAACCCGTCCCCGATATGCCTCCCCACTGTCGACCCACCCGGCCGCCAGATACAGCCCCATCGCCGCCACGTTGTCGGCGTCCACCGACAACTCCAGCCCCTGGATCTGCGGCCAGGCCAGCAAGGCGGCCGCCGGCAGTGCGTGTAAGCAGGCTTTGCCGAAACCACGCCCTTGCTGGGTGCGGTCCACTTGCAGCGCATGCAGCGTGGCGCTGTGTTCATCGGCCCAGTGAGGCAGGCACGGCGGGCGTTTAAGCAGGAGGAAAGCGACGGGAACCTCATCGGCGAGCAGGGCAAAGCCTTTGATCGCGCCGGGGTTGGGGTTGACCAGCAGGCTGTTCAGCGCGCAGTAGATGTCGCCGGAGTACGCCAGTTGCTCGGGATGCACTTGCAGGGTGTCGAGCTGCTGTTTTTGCACAAGGCTCAGCGTCTCATAGGGGACGAGGCGGGTTTCCATCGGGGGCGCATCCGAAATCCTACAAAGAGGCGTGGATTCTAGCGGGTTTGCGCGTGGCGAAATTATTTTTCAGCGGGGTGTCGATTGAGCCAGGCGTCATTCGACTAAGGGTGTCCTTCGTGATTTTCCAACCCCCAGGAGTATCGCCATGAGCACTGCAATCACCACCTTGATCGAGCAATGGAAGCAGGCCGTGATGGCCCGTGATATCGACGGTATTGTCAGCTTTTATGCCGACGATATCGTCTCGTTCGACGCCGTTACCGCGCTGCAATTCAAGGGCAAGGCCGCCTACCGCGCCCATTGGGACGCGTGCATGAAGCACTGCCCCGGCCCCGGCATCTTCGAGTTTCATGAACTGCACATTGTAGAGGCCCAAGACAGCGCGTTCGCCCATTGGCTGGCCCATTGCGGCGGTGCCGGGCCGGATGGCGAAGTGAAGGCGTGCTGGATGCGGGTGACCGCCGGTTATCAACGGATCGACGGCCAATGGCGCGTGGTGCATGAGCACTGGTCGGCGCCTTTCGATATGGAAAGCGGCACGGCGCTGTTCGACCTGAAACCCTGACCGCCACGAACTATAGTCAGTAGTCCGAAAACGGAGACGCACATGAAATACCTCTGCCTGATCTACAGCAACGAACAGGTGCTGCACACCTCGCCCGACAGCCCGGCAGACCCGGAATGTTTCGCCTACGCCGAGGCGATCCAGGCCAGCGGGCGCATGCTCGCCGCCGAGCCGCTGGAGTCGGTGAGTAGCGCTACCACCGTGCGCATGCGCAATGGCAAGTTGTCGATCACCGACGGGCCATTCGCCGAAACCAAGGAGCAGCTCGCCGGGTTTTACCTGATCGAGGCCAAGGACTTGAACGAAGCGATCCAGGTGGCCGGTGGCATTCCGGCAGCCAGGGTCGGCAGTGTGGAAGTACGCCCTGTGCGTGAATTGAATCTCTGAAAACAACAATCAAAAGACTCAGGAGGTTTACCCCATGACCGCCCAACCCGCTGAATTTGAACTGTCCATCAGCCGCTTGATCGACGCCCCGCGCAACCGCGTGTTTCGCGCCTGGACCGAGCCCGCCTTGCTGCAGCAATGGTGGGGCCCACACGGCATGACTACGCCCGAGTGCGAAATGAACCTGTGGGTCGGTGGCCTGTTTCGCACCTTGATGCGCGCGCCGGACGGCGCTGAATACCCGACCCAAGGGGTGTTCCTGGAAATCCAGGCGCCGAGCCGGCTGGTGTTTACCGACGCCTACGCGCCAGGCTGGATCCCGTCGGGCAAGCCGTTCATGACCGCCGAAGTGACCTTCGAAGACGTCGACGGCAAAACCCTCTACACCGCCCGCGCCATGCACTGGAGCGAAGCCGACAAGCAGGCCCACGAAGCCATGGGCTTTCATGATGGCTGGGGCCAAAGCCTGGACCGCCTGGTGACGCTGGTGACCCAAGGCATGCCCGATTGACGCCTCAGATCGAGGCCATTTACCGCAGCGAATCACGCCGCGTACTTGCCACGCTGATCCGCCTGCTCGGCGATTTCGACCTCGCCGAAGAAGCCTTGCACGAGGCGTTCTTCGTCGCGGTCGAGCGCTGGCAGCAGGACGGCGTGCCGAGTAATCCACGTGCCTGGTTGGTGTCGACCGGCCGTTTCAAAGCCATCGACCGCCTGCGCCGCCAGGCCCGGTTTACCCCGTTGTTGCAGGAACAGGCGGACGCGCTGGAAGCGGCTGACTGGAGTGAGAACGACGTGGAAGACGACCGCCTGCGCCTGATCTTCACCTGCTGCCACCCGGCGCTGGCGCCCGATGCCCAGGCGGCGCTGACCTTGCGTGAGATCTGCGACCTCACCACCGAAGAAATCGCCCGCGCGTTTCTGGCCACGCCCACCACCATCGCTCAACGCATCGTGCGCGCCAAAGGCAAGATCCGTGAAGCGAAAATTCCCTATCAGGTGCCGTCTCTGGACGAACTGCCCGAGCGGCTCGACAGCGTGTTGCGTGTGGTTTACCTGGTGTTCAACGAGGGCTACTCGGCGTCCATGGGCGCAGGCCTCACCCGCGAGGAGTTGACCCGCGAAGCCATTCGCCTGGGCCGCCTGCTGCTGGAGTTGCTGCCGGAACCTGAAGTCGCGGGCTTGCTGGCGTTGATGCTGCTGCACGAGTCGCGCCGAGCGGCGCGGAGTACGGACAAAGGCGAGTTGGTGCTGCTGGATGAACAGGACCGCAGGTTGTGGGACGCCGCCTTGATCGCTGAAGGCTGTGCGCTGGTGGAGCAGGCACTGAGAACCCGGCGGTTTGGGCCGTATTGCCTGCAAGCCGCGATTGCGGCGGTGCACGCCGAAGCGCCCAGCGCAGGCGAGACGGATTGGCTGCAGATTGTCGGGCTCTATGACGTATTGCTCAGGCAGGTGCCATCGCCGGTGATCGAGCTGAACCGCGCGGTGGCCGTGGCGATGCGCGATGGACCGTTGGCAGGTTTGCAGTTGGTTGAGGGGATTGTGTCGCGAGGAGAATTGCTGGATTACCACTTGGCGCATTCGGCGCGCGGGGAGTTTTGTCGGCAGTTGGGGCGTACGGATGAGGCCAAGGCAGCTTACGAAAAAGCCCTGTCGCTCACCCAGCAAGCCCCAGAAAAACACTTCCTAGAGCGGCGCCTGGCCGAACTCAAGTCCTGCAAACAGTGAGATCAAACTGTGGGAGCTGGCTTGCCTGCGATGCAGACACCTCGGTGTATCAGTGGGACCCGGTCGATGCCATCGCAGGCAAGCCAGCTCCCACATTCAACAGTGTTGTTTGTAAGTTTTCTGTTTATGGCTGCTGACGCGTCGCCGCCAACACAATCTCGCGAATGCACACATGCTGCGGCTGCTGATACGCATAGGCAATCGCCGAAGCCACATCATCGGCACTCAACACCGTACCGCCCATGTCCTGTTTCCAGGCCTGGTAACCGCTCTTGATCGCCTCATCCGTGGTGTGGCTGAGCAACTCGGTTTCCACCGCGCCCGGCGCAATGGTGATCACCCGCACATTGCTCGGCGACAATTCCTCACGCAGATTCTCCGAAATTCCATGCACCGCGAACTTGGTGCCGACATACGCCACATGATTCGGGAAGGTCTTGCGCCCAGCCACCGAACTCACGTTGATGATCGTGCCGCCCTTGCGCGCGACCATGCTGCCGGCCACCGCGTGAATGCCGTTTAGCAGGCCTTTGACGTTAACGTCGAGCATCTGCTCCCATTGCTCGGGGGCTTGCTCGCTGACGGCGCCCAGCAACATCACGCCGGCATTGTTGATCAGCGCATCGGCGGGGCCGAATTGGGCTTCGGCTTCCTTTACGGCGGCGACCAATGCCGCGCGGTCGGTGATGTCCACGCCCCGGCTCAAGGTGTTGGGCAGGGCCAGATCGTTCAGGCGATCAATACGCCGCGCCAGCAACAGCAGTGGATGCCCTGCGGCTGACAACAGGCGCGCGGTGGCTTCGCCAATGCCGGAACTGGCGCCGGTGATGATGATCAGTGGCTTGCTCATAAATGCACTCCTGGAATAAGAAAAACCGATAACTTAAAGCGTGGGCGCAGTATATTTACCCGCGCTGAGGCTGAAAAATGCCTTATTTCTCTGTCTGTCATCGGATAAAGCTATGGATTTGCGTCACCTCAAGGCGTTTCTCGCGGTGTTCGAAGAGCGCAACATCACCGCCGCCGCCCAGCGTCTGTTTATCAGCCAGCCGACCTTGTCGGTCACCATCAAGCAGCTGGAAGACGAACTCGGCGTGGCGCTGTTTGTGCGTCAGCCGCGCGGCGTGGACGTCAGCGCCGAGGCGCGCGTGCTGTACCCGCAGGCGCGGCGCATGGTCGCTGAAGCGGACGCCTTGAGCGGTTTATTTCGCGGACGCGAAAATCGTATTGCCCTGGAACTGGGCGTGGAAGGCGATATTGCCGACAGCCAGATCGAAACCTTCCTGCGCATGGCGCACCAAGGTCTGCCGGGTTTGCTGCTGACCTTGCAGGAAGGCTGCGAAGGCGACGCGCGCCTGGCAGTGGAAGAAATGTGCTGTGAGGACGAGTTGTTCCTGCCGCTTTGGGAAGAGTCCTACGTAATGGCGTTGCCCACGGCGCACCCGATGGCGCAGGCCGGCAAAGAGCAGGCGTGGGCGCCGATTGAAGACTGGATCACCTGCCCACAGCACGATTCCCACCAGCGCTTGATGGCGCTGTATGGCCGCTCGCCGCAAGCGGTGGCCGGGCACGCCGGTTCATTGACCCAGGCGTTGCACATGGTCGCGGCGGGTGTGGGCGTGGCGATGTTGCCGCAGTCGATGGCCGCCGAGCGGGCCGGTGTGGTGATTCGCGAATGGCACCTGCCGGCACCGACGCGCCGGGTGGGGTTGTGCTTCGCCGCGCAGGCGTTGGAGCTGCCTGCACTGCGTGCCTTGCATGAATATTTCCAGAACAATCGCCCACCGCAGCTCTCTGCGGCGTGACACAACGCCAACCAACACAACCTAACCCCTGTGGGAGCTGGCTTGCCTGCGATGGCGGTATGTCTGTTAGCAAAGATGCAAGCTGAACCACCGCCATCGCAGGCAAGCCAGCTCCCACAGGTTGGATCTCTATTGCCAACTTGTAGGGAGGGGCGGGTTTATCACTCCAACATCTGCCCCAACATCCAACTCCCCGCCGGCCCCGGCGGGTGCTGGCGCGACCACAGCGCGTCCACCGCTACCGAACGCGGCCAACTGCGCACATTGAGTTCCACCAGCCCGGCATTCCCGAAGCGCTCCACCAACCAGCGCGGCAACGCTGCCCAGCCGAAACCGAGTTGGGCCATTTCCATCAGCATCAGAAAACTCGGCGCCGACCACACACGGCCGCTCGGGCGGGTTTCGTTGGGGTTGATGATGCTGGCCAGACGCAATTCGCGGTGTTGCTGCAAGGCCTGCGGGTCAAGGTTTTGCACGTTGGCCAAAGGGTGAGTGGGGGCCACGAACACGGCGATTTCCGTACGCTCTGCCACGGGCGCGCGGGTCAGGTCGGGCGGGTAAACCTCCTGGGCTTCGATCAAGGCAATCTGCGCGCGGCCGCTTTGCACCAGGGCGATCAGGTCTTCGCACTCGGCGATCAGCCATTCCAGCTCCAGGTCCGGGTAGCGTTGTTCAAACGCTTTAAGCGCGAGCTCGAAACGCTCCGACTGATACGTATCGGACATGGCGATACTCAACTTCGGCTCCAAACCCATTGCCAACTGGCTCGCCGCCAGCTCCAGGCGGCTGCTGGCCTCCAGCACCTGCTCGGCCCGTTGCAGCAACACATGGCCGGCGGGCGTGAGCGTCGGCTTGCGGCTGCTGCGATCAAACAGCACCACATCCAGGTCAATCTCCAAACTCGCCACCGCCGCGCTGACGGTGGACTGGCTCTTGCCCAACTTGCGCGCCGCCGCAGAAAACGAGCCCTGGGTGGCCGCCTGGACAAACGCCTGCAGCACTTCATTAGAGGCCATGACTATCGCCTTTATCGATGGTTATTAGTTATGAAGTATCGAGTCAAAGGGTAATGATGGCAACCATCGTCACTCACGGAGCCGGGTTATGAACCCTACCAAGTCGATTACTGAACGTGTTTGCCAAGCCATTGGTTTTGAGGGTTTGGCGCTGTTGATCTGCACCCCGTTGCTGGCGTGGATCATGGATAAACCCGCCCTGGAAATGGGCATGGTCACCCTGGCGATCAGCCTGATGGCGCTGACCTGGAACGTGATTTTCAACGGCCTGTTCGACCGCCTGAAAGCACGCTGGCAGCTCGCCAATAACGGTTGGACCCGTGTGCTGCACGCGTTGATGTTCGAAGGTGGCTTGATTTTGGTGTGCGTGCCGTTGATCGCCGCCTGGCTGAATATCAGCCTGATGCAGGCGTTTATTCTCGACATCGGCGTGTTGCTGTTCTTCCTGCCGTACACCTATGTGTATCACTGGGGCTACGACGTATTGCGCGAGAAAATCGTCCAGCAGCGCGTGGCTAGCCAAGTTTGAGCGACGCGACAAAATCCAGAAACGCCCGCACCTTGGCGGCGGGCAAATGCCGCGAAGGGTAATAGGCGTACAACGGAAAACGCTCGTCCGGCCAGTCAGGAAACAGGTCCACCAGGCTGCCGGCCTTGAGTGCCGGCGCCAGGCCCAAATCGAGCATTTGCGCCACGGCGTGCCCGTGTTCACACACGCTGTATAACGTGCTGGCGTCATTGACCACCAAGCGGCCATTGGTGCGCACGATCACCTGTTCGCCGTTGCGGTGGAACTCCCAGGCAAACGGGCGACCGGTCTGCGAGTCGCGAAAGTCCAGGCACATATGCCCGGTCTCCAGGTCTTGCGGAAGCGCCGGGCGGCCGTATTGTTCCAGGTAAGCGGGGGAGGCCAGGGTGAGCACGCGCACTTCCATCAGCTTGCGCGCGATCAGCGAGGAGGACTGCGGGATGCCGAAGCGAATCGCCAGGTCAAAACCGTCGGCCACCAAGTCGCCGAGTTGGTCACGGGTGTGCAGGTCCAACTGCAATTGTGGGTAGCGGCGCATGAAATCGCCGAGCACCGGGCCCAATACCAGGCGCGAGAAGTACGGGTCGATATTCACCCGCAAACGCCCACGCACGGTCAATGCGCTGTCGGCGGCGGAGCTGGCGGCCTCTTCGAGACCGGCCAGCAGCGGGGCGATTTGCTGGTAGAACCGGCGGCCTTCGTCGGTCAATTGCACCGAGCGCGTGGTGCGGTCGAACAGGCGAATGCCCAGGCGTTTTTCCAACCGTGAAATCGCCCGGCTGACCCCGGAAGGCGTCATGTCCAGGCTGTCGGCGGCGCGGGCAAAACTGCCGCTGTCGACCACGGCCGCCAATACGCCCATGCCGCCGGCCAAACCTGGATCAAAACTCATCGGTGCTTGCCTGTCAGTGATCTTAAGGCATTAATGCTAGCGCAGAATGCCTACAGAAACATGCCGCCCGAGGCTTCGATGCGCTGCCCGGTGATCCAGTTGCTGCCATCGGCCAGCAAGGTCGAAATCGCCCCGCCAATATCGTCCGGCAAACCGGCGCGGCCCAGCGCGGTGTTGTTGGCGACCATCGCATTGAGTGCCGGGTTATCGCGTACCGCACCGCCGCTGAAATCGGTAGCAATTGCGCCCGGTGCCAGGGTGTTCACGGTGATCCCGCGTGGGCCAAGCTCCTTGGCCTGATAGCGCGACAGCACTTCCACCGCACCCTTCATCGACGCATACGCCGCATACCCTGGCAGACTGAACCGCGCCAAGCCGCTGGAAATATTGATGATGCGTCCGCCATCGCTGATCAGCGGCAGCAATTTTTGCGTGAGGAAAAACGGCGCCTTGAAGTGGATCGCCACCAAGCGGTCGAACTGCTCTTCAGTGGTTTCAGCGAAGCTGGCATGCGCTCCGATACCGGCGTTATTGATCAGAAAGTTGAAGTGATCCTGTGCGAAAACATCCTTGAGTACGGTGGCGATTTCGCCGACGAAATCATTGAACGTGCCGCTCTGGCTGACATCCAGTTGCAACATGGCGGCGCGGCCACCCAGGGCTTCAATCTGTTCCACCACCGCCTGGGCCTCGGCCGCTGCGCTGTGATAAGTACCAATGATGTCGACGCCTTGTGCTGCCAGGTGCAGTGCGGCGCTTTTGCCCAGGCCGCGGCTGGCGCCGGTGATGAGTGCGATTTTACGGGTCATGGTGCAGTCCTCTGAGGTGATCGTGGGACTGAGTGTATTTGTCCGTGGATAACGTGATAAACAGGGTGATATCGGAATCACTGGCCGGATAAGGCGAACAATCCCATGAATAAGCTTGAGCTGTTGCGCACTTTTGTGCGGGTCACCGAACTGTCGAGTTTTACCCAGGCGGGCGAGAGCCTGGGCTTGCCGCGCTCGACGGTGTCCGAGCATGTGCAGGCGCTCGAAGAGCTGCTCGGTGCGCGCTTGTTGCAGCGCACCACGCGCAAGGTGCAGGCCACCCAGGACGGGCGCGTGCTGTATGAGCGCAGCAAGGATTTGCTCGCGCACATGGAGGAACTTGAAGGCCTGTTTCGCCAGGATGAAGCGCAGCTCAGCGGGCGTATTCGCGTGGATATGCCCAACGTCATGGCGCGGGATTTGATCCTGCCGCGCCTGCCCGACTTCCTGCATGCGCACCCGTTGATCGAGTTGGAAATCAGCACCACCGACCGTCAGGTCGACCTGCTCGCCGAAGGTTTCGACTGCGTGTTGCGCGTGGGCGCGCAGCCCGACCAGACCGTGGTGGCGCGCCTGCTGTGCAGCCTGCCGATGCTCAACTGTGTCAGCGCCGGTTATGTTCAGCGTTATGGTGTGCCCGAAACCTTGGCCGACCTTGCGCATCACCAATTGGTGCATTACGTGCGGCCCTTGGGCTCACGCTCAGCGGGGTTCGAATACCAGCAGGGCAACAAGGTGCACCGCGTGCCGATGGCCGGGCGCGTCACGGTCAACAGCACCGACGCGTATAAATCCGCGTGC
Organism: Pseudomonas sp. MONT-RG-20F-20-E-7-02; assembly: GCF_022662395.1. Taxonomy (NCBI): domain Bacteria; kingdom Pseudomonadati; phylum Pseudomonadota; class Gammaproteobacteria; order Pseudomonadales; family Pseudomonadaceae; genus Pseudomonas; species Pseudomonas sp. MONT-RG-20F-20-E-7-02. The sequence continues at coordinate 34,540 of NZ_JAKNQN010000006.1, read as the reverse complement.
CTGGGCGGCTTCGGCATCACGCAAGTGCCGGCCTTGGGCATTCGCGATTTACTCGACAGCGGTGAACTGGTGGCCGTGCTGCCCGATTACCCCGCACCGGCGCTGGACGTGTCGCTGCTCTACGCCGGGCAACGGCATCTGCCACAACGGGTGCGGGTGTTTATGGATTGGCTGGCCGCCACGCTGCAAGCCCAGCTCTAACGCCGCGCCGACAACTGCTGCGGCGCCAGGAAGGCGTCGTGGAAGTAATCCCGAAACGCCTGCATCGCCGGAGTGAACGCACGCTCGCGGTGCCAGGCCAGGCCGACACTCATGGGCGTGACCGGGTCGGTCACGGTCAGCGTCTCGATGCGTTTGCCTTCCAGCGACCACGGCCGGTGCACCAAATCCGACAGAATCGCCACGCCGCTGCCATTGGCAACCATGCTGCGCACCGCTTCCACCGAACTGGTGCGCAGCCGCACCTTGGGCGTTTGCCCGGCCTGTTCCCAGTAGCGCATGGCGCTGTGTTCGGCCTCGTCGACGGTGAGCAGGATGTAAGGCTCTTGTGCCACATCGGCCAGGCTTACCGCACCGCGTTCGCACAGCGGGTGGTGGCTGGGCAGCCACAGCCGGCGTTCCGAATTGAACAGGATTTCGGAGACGATATCCGCGTGAGTGAGGTTGGCGGTGAGCACCACGGCCATGTCGAATTGACCGTCGAGCAGGCCGTGTTCGATGGCCTGGCGCTCCTGTTCGAAGACCTCGATGGTCACGTCCGGGTGCCAGTGTTCCATGCGTTGCAGGTGATGCGGCAGGAAGTAACCGAGTACCGTGTAACTGGCCGCCACCCGCAGCACGCCGCTGGCGCGGTAATCCGGCAGCGGGCTGTTCAGCGCGTCGTCCACGCTGCGCGCGATTACATAGGCGCGGTTGAGAAAATGCCGCCCGGCGTCGGTGAGGTTCATGCCTTGGGCCGAACGCACGAACAACTGCACGCCGAGCATGGCTTCCAGTTCCTTGATCGCGGTGGTCACCGCCGACTGGGAAATGTTCAGGTGAATCGCCGCCTGGGAAATTTGGCCGATTTCGGCGGTGGCGACGAAGTAGCGGATTTGGCGAAGGGTCAGGGACATGGCTCATCCGATCGTTCCCACGCTCCGCGTGGGCATGCAGGCAGGGACGCTCCGCGTCCGCGTTTAAAATCGTGACGCGGAGCGTCACAGGAGGCGTAACCACGCAGAGCGTGGGTACGAGCTGTGTGTATCTGTTTTTCAGAAGATATCTGTTTTTCAGAAGATACCCTATCTGATAATAGATCTTCCCAAGGGGTCAAGCGCCAGCCTACTTTCAGCCATCACCTTTTGGCGGAGCAGCCCCGATGCAGGCAGTGGATTTCAACTCAGACATGGGCGAAGGCTTTGGCCCCTGGACCATCGGCGATGGTGTCGACGCGGAACTGATGGCGTACATCAGCTCGGCTAACATCGCCACTGGCTTCCACGCCGGCGACCCCAGCACCATGCGCCGCACCGTCGCGCGTGCCAAGCAACTCGGCGTGGCCATCGGCGCGCATCCGGGCTTTCGCGACCTGGTGGGGTTTGGTCGTCGGCATATCAACGCACCGGCCCAGGAGCTGGTGGACGACATGCTCTATCAGCTCGGCGCCCTGCGCGAAATCGCTCGCGCCCAAGGCGTGACCCTGCAACATATCAAGCCCCACGGCGCGCTCTACATGCATTTGGCCCGCGACGAAGAAGCCGCGCGGCTGCTGGTGCAAAACCTGCAAATCATTGAGCCGACGCTGTTGCTGTACTGCATGCCCAACTCGGTGATCTGGCGCGTCGCCAGCGAGCTCGGGCAGCCGGTAGTGCGCGAGTTTTACGCCGACCGTGAGTACGATCTGAGCGGCTCCATCGTGTTTACCCGCAATGTGCGCGCGTTGGACCCTGCAACAGTTGCGGCGCGGGTTTTGCGTGCTTGTCAGACCGGTCGTGTACGCACCGTCGAGGGCGAAGACCTGCTGATCGAATTCGACTCCATTTGCCTGCACAGCGACACGCCTGGCGCCCTGGAATTGGTCGAGGCAACCCGCGAAGCCCTGGACCAGGCGGGCATTGAAGTCAGAACCCCCCAATAAGATCGAACCACTGCTTTTTGCCTGCCTTTCTACAATGATTCCAAGAGGAACAGACATGGCTGAAACGTCCCCCATCCGCTACAGCTTCGGCGGTGATGAACACCTGTTTGCCGAGGTCAGTGACAGCATGTCCCTGCAGGCTTTTTTCAAAGGCATGGCGGTGACCCGCGCCGTGGAGCGCCTGGCGCTGGAAGGCGTGCTGGATGTGTGCCTGGCCAATGCGTCGTTCCAGATTCGCTTCGACCCCGACCGCATTGCGCCGCATGTGCTGCTCGACGCGGTGCAAAGCGCCGAAGCCCAGGCCGTGGCCGAACGCACGTTGCACACGCGCATCATCGAAATCCCGGTGCTCTACAACGACCCGTGGACCCATGAAACCCTGATGCGTTTTCGCGACCGCCATCAAGACCCCAGCGGCACTGACCTGGAATACGCCGCGCGCATCAACGGCCTGGCCGATGTGGACGCGTTTATCGCCGCCCACAGTGGCGCGCCGTGGTTTGTGTCGATGGTCGGCTTTGTTGCGGGCCTGCCGTTCATGTTCCAGATGGTCGAGCGCGAACGGCAATTGCAGGTGCCCAAGTACCTGCGCCCGCGCACCGACACGCCGAAATTGACCCTCGGCCATGGCGGCTGCTTTGGCTGTATCTACTCGGTACGCGGCGCCGGTGGCTACCAGATGTTCGGCGTGACCCCGGCGCCGATCTACGACCCGGCGCAGCAGTTGGCGTACCTCAAGGAGCACATGGTGTTCTTTCGCCCTGGCGACATTGTGCAGTTCAAGCCTATCGACCGCGACGCCTATGACCTGGCGGTGGCCGAGGTGGACGCCGGGCGTTTTGACCTGCGTATCCGCCCGGTGGAATTCTCCCTCGACGCCTTTCTCGCCGACCCCATCGGCTATCCGAAAACCCTGCAGGAGGCGCTGGCATGATCAAGGTGCTCAAACCCGGCCTCGCCACCTCCGTGCAGGACCTTGGCCGTGAAGGTTATTACCACTTGGGCATTCCGCCCTCGGGCGCGCTGGACCAGTACGCATTGAGCGCGGCCAACCATTTGGTGGCCAACCCGCTTGGCGCAGCGGGGTTGGAGTGCACGCTGATCGGCCCCGAATTGTTGTTTCAACAGGACGCTCTGGTGGCACTCAGCGGTGCGCTGATGTCGCCGCGCCTGGACGGTGAAGTGGTGCACCAGGACACCGCCTTCCAGGTGCGCGCCGGGCAAGTGCTGCGCTTTGAATTTCCCAAGGCGGGCGCGCGTACGTACCTGGCGGTGGCGGGCGGCATTGATGTGCCGCTGGTGCTTGGTAGCCGCTCGACTTATACCCTCGGCGCGCTGGGTGGGTTTCAAGGGCGGCGTTTGCAGGAAGGCGATGAACTGCCGATCGGCGAGGCCAGTGGGCAGGGCCGTGCGGGCAACAGTTTGCCGATGGCGCTGCGCCGTTCGGTCGGCGGTGATGTGACCTTGCGCGTGGTGCCGGGGCTGTATTACGACCGGCTGACGGAGGGCGCAAAAAGCAGCTTTTTCGCCGAGCCGTGGACGGTGGGTTCCGAGGCGGATCGCATCGGCTATCGCTTCAAGGGCGGCAGTGCCCTGAGCTTTCAGCCGCGCGAGCAGCCGTTTGGCGCGGGGTCGGACCCGTCGAATATCGTCGACAGTTGCTACCCGATTGGCTCGATTCAGGTGCCGGCGGGGTTGGAGCCGATTGTGCTGCACCGGGATGCGGTATCGGGCGGTGGCTACGCGATGATCGGCACGGTGATCAGTGCCGACCTGGATTTGATTGGGCAGATGCAGCCGAATCAAAGGGCGGGGTTTGTGGCGGTGACGCTGGAGGAAGCGTTGGAGGCGCGGCGGGTGTACAAGAAGCGGCTGAAGGCCATGGCTGGCCTCTTTACTTCCTGACACACCCTAAAACCCCTGTGGGAACGATCAAACAGTGTTGTGTCAGAACAGTTTGGTGAACAGCCAGTACAAACTGCCTGAAAGCAAAATCGCCGCCGGCAATGTCAGCACCCACGCCATCAACAAATTGCGGATGGTCTTCATCTGCAACCCACCGCCATTGGCCACCATGGTCCCGGCCACACCGGACGAGAGCACATGGGTCGTCGACACCGGCAACCCATACATGTCCGCTGCGCCGATGGTCAGCATCGCGACCATCTCAGCCGATGCACCTTGGGCGTAGGTCAGGTGGGTCTTGCCGATCTTCTCGCCGACCGTCACCACGATGCGCTTCCAGCCGACCATGGTGCCCAGCCCGAGGGCGATGGCCACGGCGATCTTCACCCACAGCGGAATAAAGCGCGTGGAATTGTCGATCTGTTCTTTGAACAGCTTCAGCTTGCCTTGGGTGTCGGCATCGAAGTTGCCGACCTTGTCCTTGTCCATCAGGCGAATGGTTTCGCTGCTCAGGTACATGTCGTTACGCACGTTGCCTACCGCTTCAGCGGGGACTTTGGCCAGGGAGCCGTAGCCTTTTACTTCGTCACCGATCTGGCCGGCGAGGGCGGCGAGGGCCGGCACCAGCTCCGGGGTGGCTTCCTTGGTGCGCACGTAGGTCGAAAGGATCGGCCGTGGGTCGCCCGGCAGTACTTGCGGTGCGCTTTTTACCAGCGCCACTTGGGTCACCTCGGCCACCGCCGCAAACTGCAAGGACTGCTCGGCGGGCATGGTGCGGTTCAGCGCATAGGCCATCGGCAAGGTGCCGACCAGGATCAACATGATCAGGCCCATGCCTTTCTGGCCATCGTTGGAACCGTGGGCAAACGACACACCGGTGCAGGTCGCGATCAGCATGCCGCGAATCCACCAAGGTGGCGGGGTGTCGCCCTTTGGCGCTTTGTACAGCGAGCGGTTTTTTACGAAGGCGCGCAGGGCCAGCAACAGCAGGGCGGCGAAGGCGAAGCCGATCAGCGGCGAGAGCAGCAAGGCATAACCGATCTTGATCGCCTGGCTCCAGTCCACACCGCTGGTGCCGTCACGCCCGTGCATCAAGGCATTCGCCACGCCGACGCCGATGATCGAGCCGATCAGGGTGTGCGATGACGAGGCCGGCAAGCCCAGCCACCAAGTGCCGAGGTTCCACAGGATCGCGGCGATCAGCAAGGCGAAGATCATCGCGAAACCAGCCGATGAGCCTACCTGCAAAATCAGCTCGACCGGCAGCAGGGCAATGATGCCGAACGCCACTGCGCCGCTGGACAGCAGCACACCGAGGAAGTTGAAAAAGCCCGACCACACCACCGCAAAGTGCGGCGGCAGCGAGTTGGTGTAGATCACCGTCGCCACCGCGTTGGCGGTGTCGTGGAAACCGTTGACGAACTCAAAACCCAGGGCGATCAACAGCGCCACGCCGAGCAGCAGGAACGGCGTCCAGGTGGTCACCACCGTGCCCAGTTCGTGCATGTCGTGCATCAGGCTGTAGGCGGTAAACAGCAAACCCATGGCGAGCACGGCGAAGAAAATGATCACCGTCACCAGGCCGGGTTTTTTATCCAGGCGGGGTTTGGGGTCAGCGTGTGACGCGGTGGAGGAGGCAGTCAGGGAAGGGGTGGCCATGCCGGAGCATCCAGTGTGGGGAGGATGTCGTTGATGATCATTGCAGAATGTTACAGAGATGCTGCGGTAAGTCAGTGTTTAAGGAATTGGCTGTGCCGCTGGTCTACAAACCACCGCAAAACCGATGTCAGAGTGCGATCAATGTGGGAGCTGGCTCCCACAGTTTGATTGCATTCCACGTCAGTAATCTTTGCGTTTACGGAACGCCCAGCGCCCGGCAATCAAGGTAAACGTCGCCACCAGCGCCACCAGAATCCAGAACCCCTCCGGGTCGGTGGAAAGCGGCACGCCACCCACGTTCATGCCGAAAAAACCGGCAATGATATTGATCGGCAACGCCAGCACCGTCACCACAGTCAGGGTGAACAGCGTGCGGTTGCTTTGCTCGTTGAGGTTGGCGGCGATTTCTTCCTGCAACAACTTGATGCGCTCACCCAGCGCCATCAGGTCGTTGATGATCAGCGCAAATTCCTCGGTGGATTTGCGCAACTCCTTCACGTCTTCCTTTTGCAGCCACTGCGGCGGGCGATTGAGCAGGCGCAGCAACGAGCCGGGCTCCAACGCCAGCAAGCGTTGCAGGCGCACCAGCACGCGGCGCGCGGCACCCAGCTCGGCGCGGTTGGTGGACAGGCGCGAGGACAGCAACTGGTCTTCGATATGGTCGACACTGATGCTGGTCTTGCGCACGATCTGCGTCAGCACTTCGCCCTGGTCGCGCAGCAAATGCACCAGCAATTCCAGTGGCGAGCGAAAGCGTTCACCGGCTTTCACCGATGAGCGCAATTTATCCACCGAATGCAGCGGTTGCAGGCGCGCACTCACCAGCAGTCGGCTGCGGGCGCACACCCACAACGTGGAAATGTCCGACGAGACCATGCTGCTGAAGTTGAACACCACGTCGTTGACCACCGCCAGCAAGGCCGAGTCGACGTGTTCGATACGGGTGGAGCGCGAGCCTTCGTGCAAGGCTTCGAAAAACTCATCCGGCAGCGACAAGTGCGTTTGCATCCAGCGCTCGCACGCGGCGTGGGCCAGGTTCAGGTGCAACCAAAGAAATTCTTCCGGGTCTTGCGGCGCCTGCAAGGCGGCCAGCGCGGTGGCCGAGTCAATCTGCTCGCCTTTTTCACCGGGTCGAAAACGAAAACCGTAAAGCAGGCCAAACAGATCGGGATCCTGGTGGCCGTGGTCGATGCTGTGGTTCATGGAGGCTCGCAGAGAAAGCGCCTGTAGGACGTTTCACAGGTTCGCGTGGGCGAATCATTGCAAGGCGGGATGACGATTTTGTGACGGTTTGAAAACTTACCTAGCGGGTTTTCAGGGTGAAGGTGAACAGCGTGCCTGTTTGCGCGCAGGATGACACTTCAAGCTGGCCGCCGTGGGCATCGGCAATCTGCTTGACGATATACAAACCCAGGCCGAGACCGGCTTGCGGCGTGTCTTTGACCGGTCGCGAGTAGGGCTGAAATAGTCGCGGCAGAGCGAGCTCATCGATCTGGCCGGGGTTTTTCACCGTCAGTGTGAACTGGTCATCCTCAACCCGCGCGGCGACTTCCACCGGGCCGTCGTGGCTGCCATGGTGGATGGCATTGGCTACCAGGTTGGAGAGCAATTGCGCCAGTCGATCGCGGTCGCCGTAGACGCCGCGCAGATCGCCGATATCGGCCTGGATCAGGCGTTGCGGGTTCACACTTTGCACTTCCAGCACCACATGCTGCAAAGCGTCCTGCAAATCCTGGCAGTCATTAAGGTGCAGCGGGATGCCACTGCCCATGCGGCCGCGGGCGAAATCCAGCACATCTTCGACCAGTTGCGAGGCGCGCCGACCGCTGGTGAGGATGTGGCGCACAAGGGTGTCGGTTGCAGGGTTCGGGTGTTTGCGCAGCAACCGCTCGGCGCCGAAGTTGATGGCGAACAGCGGGTTGCGCAGGTCATGGCCGAGCACGGCGATGAATTGCTCGCGCAGTTCGGCGGTGCCGCGTTCTTCCTGCAATTGGGCCTGTGTATTTTGCAGCGCCTCTTCGGCTTCAATCTGCAACGACAGCACCCGTGCGAACGATTCCATGGTCGACTGGATCGTGCTGCTGCGCAGCGGCGCGGGGTTGGGGTCGAGTGCGCAGATGGTGCCGAAGAAGCGCCCGTCGGTACGGAACACCGGCACCGAGATGTAGCTCTCAAAGTGGTACATGCGCGGGGTGTGGTGGTCGCGGTAGAGCGGGTCTTCGCTGGCTTTGTCGATCACCACGGACACGTGGGAACCGCGAATTTCGTGGCAGATCGTGGTGGTCAGGTCCAGCTCGCCACCGACGCCAAGGCCAAACTCCAACTGGTCGAGCACGGCGCAGGCGGTCCAGGTGTCGTCGGTCACCCGCGCCACGGCGGCGAAGCGCAGGCCGGTCATGTCGCTGATGACTTTGAGCATCGCGGGTACGGCACTGATACGGCCAATAGTGGCGATGTCGACGGCTTTCTGCTCCATGCAGCGATCTCAATACGGAAGGTGCTGGGCGTTGTGCCCGAGCCAATGAGGGGATTCTAGCGAGCTTAGGTGCTGTGGGTGTAATTTCATTAACTACGTGGATACTTTTCCTACGCTTGACTGGCAAGCGAGCAAAAAAAAACGCGCCACTTTAAAAAGTGGCGCGGTTTTTTTGGCGGTTGAATCAGGTGTCTTGTTTGTTTTCCAGTACGGCGCCGGTTTTGGCGTCGAGCTTGACTTCAAAGCGTTTGCCGGCGGTGTCGGTCACGTCAACTTCGTAAACCAGTACACCGTTTTTGTGATCCAGCTCGGTGTCGCGGATGCTGGCGCCAGGGTGAGTGGCGACGGCAGCGGCGTTGAGTTTCTCGAAAGGCATCACCGCGCCGGATTTGAGCAGGCCTTCAATATGATCCGGACGAACATCCGCCTGGGCCAGACCGGCAGTCAGGGTCAGGGCGGAGGCGGCGAACAAAGCAGTCAGGGTTTTCATGGTGTGTGTCCTTCTGGGTGAGCTGTTTAAGTGGCGCCAGATTAACCGGCGCAACTTAACTCATCCTTAATGGCGCACTGACACCTAAGCGGCCTGACGCTTAGTAGCCATTGTCCTTCAGCAGATCCTGCACACTCGACGACGGCCAGCGTTTGTAGAACTTCAGCAGTTCCGCAGCGCGGTTGGTGAAGATGCCATCGACGCCGGCCTTCATCACTTTCTCGAAGTCCACTGGCTCATCGACGGTGTAGACGTGCACCAGCAGGCCTTTGTCGTGGGTCAGCTTGTTCATTTCAGGCTTCACCAGGTCGGTGTAGCTCTGGTCGCCATGGTTGGTCAGCTCAGCCGATGGGCCAGTGCCGATGGCGCCGAGGCTCTTGGCTTCGTCGACCCATTTTTCGAACTCGGCAGCATCCTTCGGCTCTTGCTTGGCGTAGTAAGCGGCTTTGGTCGGTTCGCCCGACTCGGCGAAAGTTTGCGCAGACTTCGGCTCGATGCTGCCTGGGCCAACCCACAGCAGCAGGATTTTCGGGGTGTTGGGCATTTCTTTTTGCAGCTCTTTCAAGCTGTCTTTTTCAAACGTCTGCAGCACCACGCGGCCCTTGCCCTGGCCAACGCCGGTGTTGCTCTTGCCCAGCTTGGAGCCGGCGGAGCTCAACCAGCCCTTGTCCAGCAGCTTGTTTTTCAGGTCGGCTTCGATGCCCGGGAACTGCTTGGGTTCTTTGGTCTCGATGTACAGGCCGGGTTTGTGCTGCGGGTTGCCTTCGGCGATCTTGATGATTTCATCCAGGCTCTGGATTTTCAGGCCGACGAACGCAGGGCGCGCGCGGTCCGGGTAGGCGGCGTTGAACCAGCTGCCGGCGTCCAGGGTGCGCAATTCGGCCCAGGTGAACTCGTTGGCCGGGGCGTCTTTACGCTCAGGGAACTTGGTGGCCACGTCGGTGGTGCGCTGCAGGTTGTTGTCGTGCAGGGCGAACAGCACGCCGTCCTTGCTGCGCTGCAGGTCCATTTCCAGGTAGTCGGCACCCAGGTCGCGGGCCAGCTTGTAGGACGCGGCGGTGGATTCGGGGGCGTCGTAGGAAGCGCCACGGTGGGCGATGACGGCCGGGTACGGAATGCCTTCGTTTGTCGCCAATTCAGCCGGGCTGATCGGGTCGGCAGCCTGTGCCTGGCCAAGGCCGAGCATCAGCGCGAGCAGCAGGGCGCTCTTGGTAAACGTGACAGGCATATGCGAAGTCCTTTCGTGGAGGTAACTTGAGAAGGTGTCCTTTTTAACAATTGATTGCGAAAGGCGCTATCACCAAACCGACATTAAGGTGCTCACGCGGCATTTTTCCGGGTTTTTTTGTGCGCTGTTGCAGTATTCTTGGCCTAGCTGCCCCGTTAGAGGGCCGTAATTTCTGCCACGCGTGTAAACCATCTTTCCAGTCCCAGTGGGACTTTTCAGTGAGGTTTACCATGCGCATCACGTCCGAACTTATCTGCCAGGCCGCCGACCAACTCCACGGTTTTGTCGGCCTGAACCGCAAGACCGGCCAGTACATCGTACGTTTCAGCGAAGATTCCTTCGGCATGGACGTCGCCGATGACGGCATCATTCCCACCGCCGAGTTTGTCTGGCTGCCGGCTGCCGACCACGCCATGACCTTGTCGCGAGAGCGCATTCAACTGCTGCTGGACCAGAACATCGACGACCGCATCAACATCACCGAGCCGCTGCGCGTGTATATGCGCCGGGTGGAGATCCCGCAGATCAGTGCGTTGCGCAGTTTGGTGAGCTAGTTCACACACGTTTCTGCAAGGTGGAGATCCAAATGTGGGAGCTGGCTTGCCTGCGATTCAGGCGACGCGGTCTCTGAGTAAAACCGAGTTGATGCCATCGCAGGCAAGCCAGCCCCCACAGGGGTAAGCATTTCACTGCGCAAAACTATAAGCCCGCTCCACCTTGCATACGCGTGTTTGAAACGCCGAATACCACGTGGCGCGCCCCTGCTCGCGCACTTCGCGATGCTCGGCTTGCCTCTTCCAGGCCAGGATCGCCGCCTCGTCCTGCCAATACGACACGGTGATCCCCAGGCCGTCTTCGCGTGCCGACTCCACGCCCAGAAACCCCGGTTGCTCACGCGCCAGTTCCAGCATGCGCGTGGCGGCCGCGCCGTAGCCTTGGTCACCTTCAGTACGCAATGAGCTGAAAATCACCGCGTAGTAGGGCGGGGCGGGCGTGTTGGCGATCATTGCGACACCTGCCGGCAGGCCTTGAGCAGGGCCAGCGCCAACGGTGGCGTGATGCCCTTGAGTGCGGCGCGTTCGGGCTGGAACAGCGTGGCGACGAAAAACGGGTGGTCCAGCAGCTCGATGGCGCGCAGGTCGCCCGCCGAATCGTGGCCGCTGGGAATCAAATCGCCTTCCAGCAGTGCCTCGGCGAATTCGGGGTTGAGGCCGTAGCTGCAGCGATAACCTTCGTGCAGCTCCAGATGGCCGTAGGCCTCGGCGATGCGCGTGTAGGGCACCAGGCGCACGGTGTCTGTTGCCTCCACCAGCGCGCAGCTCAGCGGCGTGATGACCGCGCGTTTGGCCTGTGGGGCCAGTTCACCGTGTTCTGCATCGGCCCAGCCCAGCACGTTGCGGGCATATTCCAGCACGGCGTGTTGAAAACCACCGCAGGTGCCGAGGAACGGGCGTTTGCGTTCGCGGGCAAAACGGATCGCCCGCAGTGCGCCGTCGATGTCGCGGTAGGGGCTGGCGGGTACGCACCAGAAGCCGTCGAAGGCGTGCAGTTCGGTGTTGGCTGTGATCGTGTCGGTGTCCAGCCATTGCACGTGGAGTGTCAGGCCCAAGGCGTCGGACGCCTGTTGCAGGGCGACGGGGATGGCCTGGTGCGCAGTCACGTCGGGATTGTAGTCGCCGATCAGGGCGAGGTGCAGGGCGGTGGCTTTCATCGTGTACGTCCCATGGCTTGTTGTGTCCTGAGCCACACTATAGATTGGCGCCCATGCAATCAAAATTGGCGTTTGCCCACATGCTCAATGCAGCCACGCACTATCAAATCGACTACCCGGACCTGTCGCTGATCCTCGCCCTAGTGCGCGGCGGCACCCTGGCGCGGGCGGCGGCGCTATTGCGGGTGGATGTGTCCACGGTGTTCCGCGCGGTACGCAGGCTGGAGGCGGCACTGGGCCAGACGCTGTTTGAAAAAAGCCGCGCCGGTTACCTGCCCACCAGCTTGGCCAGCAACCTGGCGCAACAGGCCGAGCGCGCGGAGCAGGCCCTGGAAGCGGCGCGTATCGGCGTGGAGCAGGGTGGTGAAGTGATCAGCGGTACCGTGCGCCTGACCTGTACCGACTCGGTGCTGCAAGGCTTGCTGCTGCCGGCGCTGGCGCAGTTCATGCCCGAATACCCGGCGCTGACCCTTGAACTGAGCACCTCGAATGATTTCGCCAACCTCAGTCGCCGCGATGCGGATATCGCCCTGCGCCTGACCAAGACGCCGCCGGAGCATCTGGTCGGCCGTTGCCTGGGCACTGTGGCCTATCAGGTGTGTGCCAGTGCCGGTTTCGCCCGTCAGCATGCAGGCCGCGCGCTGGCCGACCTGCCCTGGATTGCGCCGGATGACTTCCTGCCCGATCACCCCACCGTGGCCTGGCGCCGCGAGCACTTGCCGGGCGTGCGTCCCAGTTATCGCTGCAACAGCATGTTGTCGGTCACCGAGCTGGTGCGCGCGGGGATGGGCGTGGCGGCGCTGCCGGATTTTCTCTTGGGCGATGGCTTGCAACCGCTGGGGCCGGCATTGGCTGGGCGTGACACGGCATTGTGGCTGCTGACGCGCCCGGATTGCCGGGCGCTGCGTTCGGTGGTGACGCTATTTGATGAGCTGGGGCGGCATGTGCGATTGCCATGAACGGCGCCTTTTGTGACCGGCGGGCTTGCTGTGGCGAGCGGGCTTGCCCCGCGTTGGGGCGCGAAGCGGCCCCTGCTCCAGGCACTGCGGTTTGACTGGAAAAATGCAGTGACTGTAATGGGGCTGCTTCGCAGCCCAACGCGGGGCAAGCCCGCTCGCCACGACAGGCCCCGCTTGCCACGACAGGCTTTCTCAAGGCAACCGCTGCGCCTTCAAGGTTTACGCATGAACTGCTCATGCATTTCGCAGGTCAGGGTCTCGATACGCTCGGTCAGCTGCTTGGTCATTTCCGTCAGGCGGGTGTTCTGCTCCAGCAGTTCCAGCAGCTGTTTGGTGGTCTGTTCGGCCTGGGCCTGGCGCTCGGTGTTGGCGATGGCCAGGGCTTCGCGGTGCTGGGCATCGGCGTCGGACTGGGCTTTATCGCGGGCAGCCTGGCGGGTCTGGGCCAGCAGGATCAACGGCGCGGCATACGCCGATTGCAGGCTGAAAGCCAGGTTGAGCAGGATGAACGGGTACACGTCGAAGTGGGTGACGCCGGTGATGTTCAACACCACCCACAACACCACGATTGCGGTTTGTGCACCGAGAAACGTCGGCGTGCCAAAAAAGCGCGCGAACGCTTCGGCCTTGAGGGCAAAGGTGTCATTCCCGAAAGTCGGCGCCAGGTGCGCGTGGCCTCGGTGAAAACGCAGGTGATCGACGGGGGCGGCGGCTGGCTTGTCTGGGGTCATGGCGGGCTCGAATCCTTAGCGTAAAGACTAGTCAGCACTATAGACCGAGCCCTCGGCCAGACACATGAAGATCAGGTCAGTTGTTGCCCCGCTCATTGGCAAACGCGCTCACGGCCTGCACGGCCTCGCCGGTGCCTTCGCGAATCTGCAGGATCACCGTGCCGGCCTGGTTGGCCAACTCCACACCCAGGGCGGCGCGGTCGCGCGTGCCTTCCATGCTGTCGATGGCTTGGCGGGTTTCCTCCTGGATCATCGCGATCATGCTGGAAATTTCCGCCGTCGAGCCGCTGGTACGGGCCGCCAGTTGCCGCACCTCATCGGCAACCACCGCAAAGCCACGGCCTTGCTCGCCAGCACGCGCGGCTTCGATGGCGGCGTTGAGGGCCAACAGGTTGGTCTGGTCGGCGATGCCGCGAATGGTGTTGACGATGGCGGTGATCTGCTGCGAACGCTCGCCGAGCTTGGCGATCAACTGCGACGAGCCGTCAATGTCGGCGGCAATTTCGCGCATGCCGGTGGCGGTTTGCTGGATCACATCGGCGCCTTTTTCGGCGATGTCCCGTGTGTTCAGGGAGATGTGGTAGGCCTGGGCGGCACTGGCGGCGTCGGCCGCATGTTGTTGCACTCTGGCGGTGACGTCGGAGGCGAACTTCACCACTTTGCACAGGCGCCCGCTGGCGTCGTACACCGGGTTGTAGTTGGCTTCGAGCCAGACGGTCTGGCCGTTTTTATCGATACGCTCGAACTGGCCATTGAACAGCTCGCCCTGGTTCAAGCGTTTCCAGAACTCGCTGTAGGTCGCACTGTTGGCCAGCTCCGGTTTGCAGAACAAGCGGTGATGCTTGCCCTGGATCTGCGCCAGGCTGTAGCCCATGCGCTGCAGGAAATTCGAGTTGGCGGTGATGATGGTGCCGTCGAGGTTGAACTCAATCACTGCCATGGCGCGGTCGATGGCGCCCAGTTTGGCGTTGGCTTCGCTTTCGGCCTGCAGGCGTGGGGTGACGTCCATCGCATACTTCACCACTTTGATGACCTGGCCGGTGTCGTCGCGCACCGGGTTGTAGCTGGCCTCCAGCCACACTGACTGGCCGTCACCCGCAACGCGTTCAAAGGTGCCCGATTGGAATTGGCCGTTGCGCAATTGCGTCCACAACTGGTTGTACTCGGCGCTGCGGGCGAACGCGGGTGTGCAGAACATTCGGTGGGGCTGGCCCACGACCTGTTCGGCGCGATAACTCATGGTCTTGAGGAAGTTCTCATTGGCCCGCAGCACGGTGCCTTGCAGGTCGAATTCGATCACCGCCATGGAGCGCTCGATGGCATCGAGCATGCTGGCTTGCTGGGCGTTGGTGTGTTGCAGGGTACTGATGGTTTTTTTATGGGCGTTGAATAGCATGTTCGAAGGCTCGGGGAAGCACGCGTCTGAGGTATCCATGAATATGCGCCTGCCCCCGTAGGGCTCCGGGCCTTACGGTTGACTTGCTCATTGTCAGCTTCCTTGTGCCGACAGAGGGGGGTTGAACAACGGATTCAGAGTGATCGGCCTGCCAAGAAGTTCTCTACCACGGCAGCGTTCTTGATGAGTATTCGACCAATGGCGGCATTATGCTATCGCTGCAGGGCTGCGGTAGAAGATTCAGACGGGATGTCGTCGGACGACTCAGGCGGAGTGGGCGACTACGTAGTCGCTGACATTGACACGGTTGCGACCGGTGTCCTTGGCCGCGTACAGCGCGCGATCCGCAGCGTTGAGCCACATCGCGGCATCGCTGAAGGACGCCTGGAAGTCGGCCAGGCCGATGCTCAGGCTTACGCGCAGCTCAGGGATCTGTGGGTTGCGATAGTTGCTGAAGGTTTCGCGCATCTGTTCCATGACCTGTGCGGCGTCTTCCAGGGGCATTTGCGGAAGAATCACACAGAACTCATCGCCGCCGTAACGGCCGGCCAAGTCGTTTTCGCGCAAAATCCGCCGCAATTCAAGGCTCAGTTGCCGCAACACCGCATCCCCGACAATATGGCCGTGGGTGTCGTTGATTTGCTTGAAGTGGTCGATATCTATCAGTGCGATGGTCGCGTGGCTTTGCTGCTGTTGGCATTTGTGGAATTTCAGGTGCAGCAAGTCTTTCCAGGAACCGTGGTTGAGCAGGCCGGTCAAGCTGTCGGTGCGGCTCAGGGCGCTGAGGGCACGTTTGTGTTCCGAGAGTTTGATTGCCAGCTGGTAGCAGACCATGCCGATGGCCATCGGATAGAGCGTCAGCATCGGCAGGCAGGTATAAACCTGGGCCAGGCTGACGTTGGGGTTGAATTTGATCCCGAACAATACCCATGCGATCCCGATACCCGCGGCCTGTGCCAGCAGCCCACGCAGGAACAGGCGCTTGCCACCGGCCGCGACGTTATTCATGGTCATCATCGACAGGATGGTCACGGCCGTGAGAGGCGTGAACTGCGTTGCGGCGGCCCAGAACCCGCCGAGCAACGAGTCATAGAGCAGGTTGCGCTGTTCAGCCTGGTAGGGAAACTGTGAGCGCGTGGAAAGCTGGTACGCCACATGCGCCCAGGCATAGCCATTGAATAACAGCAACGCCCAGACCCAACCTGGCATCGCCAGAGGGTAAAGGGCGCCGACGACACTGATACAACCGATACCCAGGCCGATGATCCTTGGCTTGTAAATACGCCTGGCAAATGAAAGCCCTTTGCCTCGTCTGTTTTCCATAATGTTCCGGGTCAGCTCTTTTTTGCAGATACGACAGCGTGCGTCAGCGGCTAGAACCGTTGATCGGATAATAGTTGTGAATATTGTCAGTTATTCGCGTGGGAATAATCAGTGTCCTTCCAAGCCATTTGCACGGCACAGCGTGCGAATAAGCTAAAAACGACCCGGAATGTCGTTCACACAACTGATTTTTACTGAAGGTGGGGAGCGCTGACTTCGTAGCCGGCCAGGAACAGGTCGATGGCCGACTCGATAACGCTGGCCTGGCTGGCGTCATCAAGCGTCGGTTGGCCCAGGGTGATCTGCGGCCAGAAGGCAAACGCCTTGAGCAGGCTCTGAATCTGGTGGGCAGCAAATGCCGGGTCAGTGCAGCTCAGGCGTCCATCTTCCTGGGCGGCGCGCACCCATTGGGTGAACCCCTCTTCGCGCTTGCTCAGGCGGTTGACCATGTCTTGTGCGCGTTCCGGCGAGTGAATGGTGGCGGCAATCGCGACGCGGGCCAGGTCGAGGAAGTTGGCGTCCGACATCATCTGCATTTTCGCCTGCAGCAAGCCACGCAACTGCTCGCGCAACGGGCGGTCACTGGCGTAGCTTACGTCCAACTGGGCGACGCTACTGGCCCACAGTTGGTGGAGAATCTCGGCAAACAACTCTTCCTTGCTGGGGAAGTGGTTGTACACCGTGCGTTTGGAAACGCCCGCCGTGGCGGCGATTTTATCCATGCTGGTGACCTCGAACCCGTTCGCGCGAAACTCGGCGATGGCGGCTGCCACGATGGCTTCGCGTTTGCGGTCGGTGAGGCGTTGGGGAGCAGTCATGGAGTGCGTTCGGCTCTAAAGGGAAATTACACTCGGTAGTTTACTTGCTCCAGGTTTTGTTGCAATCTAGAAACTACACTGTGCAGTGTAATTATAGAGCGGAATGTAGGAGTCACTCAGCAATGGCCACGATTTCAAGCCGACTCGACCCAGCGCCAGCGGCGCCCAAGACTGCCGAGCAGGAGCAAGGGCATTTCAGCAACGATGCACCGGTGCAACACGGTGGCTTCGGCAAGACGTTGCGTATTTTCTGGAACATGCTTTTTAACAAGCCTCGCAGCACGCGCCCCGTGGGCAAGATCCCGGTGCAACCGCTGACGCGCGAGCAACTGTTGGCGGCTCCCGATCACAGCGTTTTTCGCTTGGGGCATTCCACCGTACTGCTGAAAATGCGCGGCAAATTCTGGGTCACCGACCCTGTATTTGCCGAGCGCGCCTCACCGTTCAGCTGGGCTGGGCCCAAGCGCTTCCACCAGCCGCCGATCAGCCTGGAAGACCTGCCGCCGCTGGAGGCGGTGATACTTTCGCACAATCATTACGACCATCTTGACCATAAGGCCGTGGTCCAACTGGCCGACAAAACCCGTTACTTTCTCGCGCCGCTGGGCGTGGGCGACACCCTGATCAAATGGGGCGTTGATGCCAGCAAGGTTCGGCAAATGGATTGGTGGGAAGGCACCGAGGTGGACGGCATTCGTTTTGTCGCCACGCCGGCCCAGCACTTTTCCGGGCGTGGCCTGTTTGATGGCAACCAGACGCTATGGTGTTCCTGGGTGATGATCGACGGCGCACGGCGGATTTTTTTCAGCGGCGACACCGGTTATTTCGACGGCTTCAAACGTATCGGCGAACACTACGGCCCGTTTGATCTGACGCTGATGGAAACAGGTGCTTACAACGTCGATTGGCCCCATGTGCACATGCAACCGGAGCAAACCCTGCAAGCACACATCGACCTCAAGGGCCGTTGGTTGCTGCCGATTCACAACGGCACTTTCGACTTGGCCTTCCACGCCTGGCATGAACCGTTCGACCGCATCATGGCGTTGGCCTGGGAGCGCAACGTGTCGATTACCACGCCGGCGATGGGCCAGGCGTTCAGCTTGAACCAGCCTGAGCGTGGGCATGCGTGGTGGCTGGAGGTGGAAACTCAAGGTGCCAAAGAGCACGCTGCGGGCTGACACGAGAGGCCGTGGAGAAATGAGTTTTCAGGGTGTTTCAGCCCTGCGACAAACAGCAGATGAGAGTGCGATGATCCCGGCAACGTAATTGTCGGGGGCAGTTTCTGATGGAGAAAAATTGTTGGGAACATTGGCGATTGGGTCTGCCCTGTGGCCCCGTGCTCTCCATGCCGGGCGCTGGCGAAGCGGCCGGCATGCGGCCGGCTCCGGCGCAGCTGCAAACCGATAAAGCGAGCCCAGGCGCTATCGTCTTCGGCGCCGAACAGCCTTCGGGGCGCACGCTCATTCCCGGCTATAACGCCATCGCCCCGCCGATCATGCCCCTGCGAGATCCTGCATTATCCCTCGTCGCCTTGAGCGGTATCGATCCCGCAGAGCCTGTGATGGTGGAAGTCCCCCTGGTGATGAATAACACCACCTTCACGGCGACCAAGGTGTTGTACGGCTGGCGCATCGGGTTCGCTGAGCGGTATGTGCGCGGGGGGCATTACGAACTCGTCGAATACAGCGCAGCCCTGCTTCGAGCTTTCCACATCCTGCGCCAGGCCGGTGCGCAATTGGTGCCAGTGGACGCGCGACGTGCGGATCCCTCCCTTCAATTCACTCTGCAGCGCAATGAAATCGATGAACTTGTGATCGAGCATCGTCTTGATGCCTTAGTGTCTGACGGCCGGAGTGCAGCCTTTCATAACGCATGTGTCAGTGGGTACCCCTCACATTGCGAACCGTTGGCGGACGGGGCGAAGCTCTGGTTTTATGGCGCACGGTGTTCTCGCGACGCGTTGCCCACGTTGCTCCTGGCCTATCGACAGATCAGCGCTGGCGTGTCGGGCGGCCAAGGGCGATTACGAGGCGCGCTGAATACTCCTGCTCTTTAAGTGGTTACGGTCTTAACGTGTGCAGTGGGCTGGGTTCCTGGAATGGCGAACGGATCAACGTTGATCCTTCATGTTCTCGGAACTCAGGAGAGTCCATAGGGTTGCCATCGCTTATGGCATGTATTCGATCATCCGACAGAGTGCGCAGTCACTGGCCGCAAGCCAACCAGTAGCCGATGGGAAACCTGTCCCGCGAGCACCAGTCTGTTGGTTCCACAGGCTTTGAAGGGCAAGCCCATCGGTTACCCCACGATGTTTACCTTGAACGGTGAAAATCTGCCGGTGGAAAACAGCCCGCAGTTTCGTAAGACGCTGGAAGTGCTTCGCGAGCAGGGCGCCATTATGGTGCGGGTCAATTTGCGCCTGGCTGACGCGTCACGCTACGACGAACTGCTGCTATCGGATGTGAAGGAGGAGCTGAATGCCTATTTGGCCAATCGCCCCGGACTGCCGGTCAAGTCATTGACCGAATTGATCTCGTTCAACGAAGGCCGCGATGGCACTGAGGTCGAGCACCAGCCCGTGCTCAAGCAAGTCAGCGCCTCAACCCTGACCCCTGAGCAGCGCAAGACGCTCTGGGACGCGCTTATCGAAGATTTTCGCAACACGGTGGATACCCCGATCAGCACGCATAACCTGGATGCCATGGTCTCGGATTTCGCGACCAACAGTTACTTTGGTACCGCTGTCGCCGGTTACCCAGGGATCACCTTGCCTTCCGGAACCGATGACGACGGACTGCCAACCGGTGCCTACTTTTTTGGCACCCGTTGGTCAGAGCCCACGTTGTTGGCCATCGCCTATGGGTATGAGCAGGCGGCCCAGGCGGCAACGAAACCGTTTGGCTGACTACACGCCGTAACGTGCCGCCGGGCTGCGATGTGACAGGTTAGGGCCCAGGGCCAGGCGCGCTGCTTCGTAGGCCTCCCAATCCAGGCTGTCGGGCAGCGATGGGATGGTGACCTTCTCACCTTGAGCGAGCCCAGCCAGGGCGGCATCTACCAGATTCGCGGCGCTCATCACCATCGTCTCGGGCAGATTATTCACCGGCAGCCCTGCGACATCCCAGAACTCAGTGGCGGTAGCCCCAGGCAGTACCACTTGAACGCGCACACCCTTGTCGCTCAGTTCATGTTCGAGCGACTCGCTGAACGCCTGCACAAATGCCTTGGTGCCACCGTACACACCGTTCAGCAATTTTGGCGCGACCGCTACGATGGAGCCGATATTGATCAGGGTGCCGCGACCCTGGGCGACAAAACTGGTCGCGGCGGCTTTGGCCAGGCGGGTCAGGGCCAGCACGTTGAGCAGGATCATCGCCTCCATCTTGTCTGCGTCGGAGTCCAGTAAGGACGCGGTGGCGCCGACGCCGGCATTGTTCACCAGCAGGCTGATGCGCTTGTCTTCGTGCAGGATCTGTTCGATACGTGCCAGGTCGGCCGGCAGGTTGAGGTCGGCGGCGACCACTTGGACATCCCGTTGGGTGTCGGCTTTGAGGTGCGTCGCCAGTTGGTCCAGACGCTGCTGGTTACGCGCCACCAGAATCAGGTCGAAACCCTGGCGAGCCAGACGGTCGGCATAAAGGGCGCCAATACCCGAAGAGGCGCCGGTGATCAGGGCATAGCCTTTGGTTTGAGTCATTGCAGTTGCTCCAGGATGGCCGAGGAAAGTTCGGCCTTGTTGGAACCCAGATTATGGGTGTACCGTGATGTCTGCAATGTCGTATATCCCTCCTTTAGAGACATGAGGTTTGGCCATGGTGTCTGTCGGTATTTTGCTGTTTCCAGAGTTTCAGATGCTCAATTTGAGCACGAGCACGGTGTTCGAATTTGCCAACCTGGAAATGCCGCAGCCCTTCTATCGGGTAGACCTGGTGTCCGAGAAGGGTGGCCTCGTCAACAGCTCCATGGGGTTTGCCATTGATACCGTGCCCTTTGGCCTGCGCCCCTACGACACGCTGTTAGTGGCGGGAGACAACGATGTGCTGGAAGCCAGTCCGGGCATGCTCGCTTACTTGCAGCAAGCCATGCTGAAATCGCGCCGTGTTACATCCGCTTGCACGGGTTCTTTCCACCTGGCAGCGGCCGGGTTGCTGGAAGGGCGTAAGGCAACCACGCACTGGTATCACGCCCGCGCCTTTCGCCAGGCCTACCCGAATGTAAGGTTGGAAGAAGACCGCATCTTCACGGTCGACGGCCCACTCTGGACCTCCGCCGGCATGACCGCGTGCCTCGACCTGGCACTGGCCCTGGTCGAAAACGACCTGGGTGTGGAGGTGGCCCGCGAGGTGGCGCGCAAATTGGTGATCTACCATCGGCGTGCAGGCGGCCAGTCGCAGTTTTCTGCGTTGCTGGAGATCGACCCCAAGTCCGACCGTGTGCAAACCGCCCTGGCCTACGCTCGCCAGCACTTGCAGGAGGAACTGTCGGTCGAGCAGTTGGCCGAGGTCGCCCACCTCAGCCCGCGCCAGTTCAGCCGACTGTTTCGCAGCGAGACCGGGCAAACCCCAGCCAAGGCCATCGAACGCCTGCGCATTGAAGCGGCGCGGCTGATGCTTGAATCCGGCGACCACGCCATCGACATCATCGCCCGAGAAACCGGCTTTGGTGACCCCGAGCGTATGCGCCGCGCCTTCCTGCGTGCCTTCGGCCAACCGCCACAAATGATGCGCCGCGCGCTGCAATTGCAAGCCTGATGCGTGAACAGATGACACTCAATGCACGGGGGACGCCATGAGCTACAAAATTCACATCCTCGGTGCGGCGGGTGCAGGCACCACCACCTTGGGCAAAGCCCTGGCCGAACGGCTCAACGTGGCTTATTTCGACTCCGACGACTTCTACTGGCAGCAAACCCCTGAGCCCTTTACCGTCGCCCGGCTGCGAGACGAACGTACCCGTTTATTACAGGAGCAGAGTGCCGGCCTCGAAGGCTGGGTACTCTCCGGTTCTCTGTGCGGATGGGGTGACGCCATGATCCCGCAGTTCACCCACGTGGTGTTCCTGCGTGTGGACCCTCACGTTCGTCTTCACCGCCTGCAGCTTCGGGAAGTGCAACGCTATGGCGACCGGGTTCTGGAGGGCGGCAGCCGCCATGAAAACAGCATCGCGTTTCTCGCCTGGGCGGCTCGTTACGATGGCGGCAACCATAGCCTTCGCAGTCTGCGTCGGCATGAAAGCTGGTTGAAACCGCTGACCTGCCCGGTGATTCGGTTGGACGCTACGCACCATTCGGTTGAGGCGTTGGTGAATCAATTGATGCCGCTGTTGAGCCCATCAGCCGCGAAATGATGCCTTGTGAGGCGGGCTCGGATGGGGCGCTGTCAAACCTGCGCACACTCATCCCCCAACCCGGCGCGAACCCCGGGAAAAACACCAGCCCTTCAGCTTCCAGCCGAAAAGCCAACGCCAAGCGGGTTTCATCATCCACATCGGCCTGGCTTTCAAAGCGCTGTACCGCTTCCACCGCCAACCCGGCTTGTCGGGCCAGTTCTTCGCGGCTCCAGCCGAGCATCGCGCGGGCCTGCACACTGTGCTTGGTGGTGAATTGATGCAGGACGATCTGCTGTTCTACGAAAGAGCTCATTGCCAGAGAGGACATGGGGTTTCTCCAGGATTCGACGGGGGAGGGCAAACTATACTGTGTTTTTGTACAGTTGTTTCTACCGCTCATCAACTGGATTTTTTTGATGGCAATTCAGCCATCGACTATTCCACTCCCGGCGCTTCCCGAATAATCAGGTGATCCAGGTTCTCGATATTCGCGCTGAAAACCCCGAAGGTCTGGTCGGGGTTCTTCTTGCTCGGCACCTGTTTCAACTCCGGCGTTACCCCATAGAAGAAGCAATACAGCGCCTTTTCGCTGCTTGCCGCCGCCCTGATCTGCTCCAGGAAAGCCGTGCGCTTGCGGTAGTTCTCGATGAGTTTTTTGCTCAGGTAGACGTTGACCGAGTAGGGCTTTTTGTCGAGCCATACCTTCTTCTCGAAGTCGATGCGAACGCTGGCGGTGTAGTCCTTGATCGCCTTGATTTTGCCCCAGTAGATCAGGCCCTTGTTGTCCTGCAGGTATTCGATCTTCTTGAAAAACGTCCAGTAAGTCGCCGTGTGATCGCCGATCTTCAAGGGCATGCGCTTGAGCTTGTCCTTGTCATCGATGTTGGACACGTAGCATTCCACCGGATGAGCGAACACGCTGGTTTTGTCTGGCGTGGTATCACTGGCGCTGTGGGACACGGCGACGCGATGTGACGGTGCTTTCGCAGGCTCCTGCGGGGCAGAACCTTCGGTGCCGGGCACCGGTGCCTTGCGTTCGTACTGACGTCGCGTCAGTACGAATTCCGATGGGAAATTTTCCTCGCGCTCGTCGTCACCTTCACCGGTCGAAGTCTTGTGCGTGCTGGCATAGCGGCAGCCGTCGATATGCCGGGTGCCGGCCTTGTTCTTGAAGTGCGGCGTGCGCTGATAGTTGACGTTTTTGGCGTTGAAGGTACTCAGCGCATTGCCCGCATCGAACGCCGCGCGGCATTCGTCGTTGGGGCACAGGAAACTGTCCTTGTCGGAGTCGAAAGGGCTGGTTTCGTCGAAATTCAGGTCTCGTACGTCGTAGATCGACAGCTTGTCATCGAGACTCAGGCTGTAGGCCGTGTCGAATTTCATGGGGCTCGGGTCCGTGAGATGTATGGCTGGATATTACGCAAAACTTCGCCATTGCGGAGATCAAAAAATGTGGGAGCGGGCCCACTTCCACATTTAGATGTGAGTTGTACTGGTCACACGCCGTCCGCTTAGGAAACACAAGGTACCGCCTACCGCGGTCAATGCGCCGAGGGCATAGAACATGCTGACTGGGGCCGCATTGATCAACAAGTACCCGCAAATCACCGGGCTCATCGCCCCGCCAAATGCCGCCAGGTTTTGCGCGCCGTAGTAACTGCCGCGCAGCGCGTCGGGGGCGATGGTGTCGATAAACAGGAACTCCGACGGGTAGATAATCATCTCGCCCAAGGTGAAGACGAACATCGCCAGGCACCAGGTGATCAGGTTGTGGGCCAGGCTGAAACCGATCAGCCCGGCCATAAACAGTAAGGTGCCCAGCACGATCCAGTAGCGCAGCTGTTCGCGCTTGAGAAAGCGACCGATCTGATACTGCATCAAAATCACGGTGATGGCGTTACAGGCCAGCACCGCCGACAGAATCTTCAACGCCTCGGCGGGCTTGTAGGCCACCAGCAAAAACTGCGACAGATAAAGGGTGTAGCGCCCGTGGACAATGGTGCTCAACAGGCTGCCGCTGGTGAAGAGGATCAGTGTGCGGTCGCTGCGCAACGTGCGCAGGGTGCTGAGGAAGCTCAGGGGTTTATTGCTGTCATCGCGTTGCGTCGGCGGGATGCCGATCATCAGGAACAGGCTGCCAAACGCAATGGCGCTGGCGATCAGGAAGGGCGCCAGTTGCATATGGCCGGCGATCACCACGCCGACCATCGGGCCAGTCGCGTAGCCGACGTTGGTCAGGGTGTAGCGCAGGGAAAATACTTTGGCGCGATCACCCACCGGCAGGTTTTCGCTGATGATGGCTTTGGAACCGATCAGGAACAGTGCCGAGGCGGCTTCAGTGATCACCAGCGTCAGGGTGGTGAGCCAGAGGTTGCTGGCAAAAGTCAGCAACAAAAAACCGATGGAGCTGGACAGCATGGCCAGGATCAGCAGCTTGCGCTTTTCCAGGCGGTCGATGATGTAGCCGCCATAAAGGCCGAGCAGTGTGGCGATAAACACGGCGATGCCCATCAGCAGGCCGATGTCTTGTTGATTGAGGCCCAGGCGGGTACTCAAGAGCAAGGCGAGCAGCGGGCTGGTCATGGCGCGGCTGACCACGATGGTCACCGAGCAGATCATCAGGCGGCGGATTACCAGGGAGTAGGTGGCCACGGTGAGGGCGAGCGTCCTTGTTATTGCTTCAAAACAACACAATCCAACTGTGAACACAGATCAACTGTGGGAGCCGGGCTTGCCCGCGATGGCGGTGTAGCAGGCAATGTCGGTGCAAGCCGACCTACCGCTATCGCAGGCAAGCCAGCTCCCACAGTTTTTTGTTGTGTTTATTGGCCGGCGTTGATGCTGATCTTTTCCACCGCACCTTGCTCCAGATCCCACTTCTTCAGGATCTTGCCGTACGTCCCATCATCAATCATGCCCTGCAGCGCTTCACTGATCGCCGTGACCAATTCGGTGTTGCTCTTCTCAATCCCCAGACCCGTGAACTGCTTGGAAATCGCCAGGCCCACCGGCTTGTACTTGCCCTTATCCAACGACATCAAATAAGGAATCGTCTCGCTGCCCTGCATCGCCGCATCCAGACGGTTCTGCTGCAACTGCGCGCGGGCATCTGCCGAGCCTTCAGTGCCGATTACCACGATCGCCGGCTTACCCGCCGCTTCGCAGTTTTCCTTGCTCCATGCGGCAATTTCCGACGGCCAGGTAGTCCGGCGGCTGGTGCCGACTTTTTTACCGCACAGGTCAGTCAATTCCTTGAGGTCTTCACGCTTGGCCAGGGTGTAAAACTGCGGGCCGCTGGTGAAGTAGTCGATGAAGGTCACGGCCTTCTGGCGCTCGGCGGTGTCGCTCATGCCCGACAACACGATGTCGACGCGCTTGGTGGTCAGGCCGCTGAGCATCTGTTCGAAGCCGGTTTCCTGCCACTTGATCTTCACGCCCAGGCGCTCGGCCAGGGCGTTGCCGAGGTCGAAGTCCAGGCCGGTGAGTTTGTTGGTGGCGGTGTCCTTGAAATCCATCGGCGGGTAGTTCGGCACTATGGCCGCGCTGATCTCACCCTTGTCCTTGATTGCCGCCGGCAATGCCGCGAATACACACGAGGAGGCCATCAGGCCTGCGAGCAACGTTGGGATAAACAATTTTTTCATGGGGGCGTTCTCGTTAGTTTTTTAGTTAAGTGCGAACGGCAGAAATAAAGCTTTGGGTACGCGGGTTTTGTGGGCTTATTAGAATTTCTTCCGGGCTGCCGGCTTCCACAATCTGGCCGGCATCCATAAACACCATGCGGTTGGACACTTCGCGGGCGAAGCCCAACTCATGGGTGACCACGATCATGGTCATGCCGGTGGTGGCCAAATCACGCATCACCGACAGCACTTCGCCTACAAGCTCCGGGTCGAGGGCTGACGTGGGCTCGTCAAACAACATCAACTTGGGGCGCATCGCCAGCGCGCGGGCAATCGCCACACGCTGTTGCTGGCCGCCAGACAATTCCACCGGGTAAGCATTGCGCTTGTCCGCCAGGCCGACGCGGGCCAGCAACTCCAACGCGTCTTCGATGGCCTCCTTGGGCGAGCGCTTGAGCACCTGCACCGGGCCTTCGATGATGTTTTGCAACACGGTCATGTGCGGGAACAAATTGAAGCGCTGAAACACCATGCCGGTGGCCAGGCGCTGGCGCGCGATCTGCGATTCATTCATCTCGTGCAGCTTGTTGCCGACGACGCGGTAACCCACCAGTTCGCCGTCGACCCACAGGCCGCCCTTGTCGATTTTTTCCAGCTGATTCACACACCGCAACAGCGTGCTTTTACCCGAGCCGGACGGGCCGATGATGCACATCACTTCGCCTTGCTCGACCTCGATATTGATGTCGCGCAGCGCGTGATACTCGTCGTAATACTTGTTCAGGTTGACGGCCTTGACGATGCTTCTCATGGGGCAAATCTCCTCAACCCAGACTTACGAACGCTTGCCGGCGCCGCGGGCAAAACGACGCTCCAGGCGGCTTTGACCAAATGAAAGAACAGTCACCACCGCCAGGTACCAGATGCCGGCCACAATCAGCAGCTCCATGACCCGGGCGTTGGCGTAGTAGATGTTTTGCGCGTTGTGCAACAGCTCCGAGTACTGGATCACGCTGGCCAGGCTGGTCATTTTCACCATGCTGATGAACTCGTTGCCTACCGGCGGAATGATCACTCGCATGGCCTGCGGCAGAATCACCCTACGCAACGCCTGAAGGCTCGGCATGCCGATGGACTTGGCGGCTTCGTACTGGCCGGTGTCCACCGACAGCAGGCCGGCGCGCACCACCTCGGCGGTGTAGGCGCCCTGGTTGATGCTCAAGCCGAGCAGGGCGGCCACGAACGGCGTCATCAAGTCGACGGTGTCGATGCTGAACAGGCCGGGAATCGCGATCACCGGGAAAATCAGCGCCAGGTTGAACCACAGCAACAGCTGCAAAATCAGCGGCGTGCCACGGAACAGCCAGGTGTAAGTGATGGCCACGTAGCGCAGGATCGGGTTGGCGGACATGCGCATGATCGCCGTGATCACGCCGATGACCACGCCCAGTGCCATCGCCAGAATCGACATGACGATGGTGTTCACCAGGCCCCACAAAATGGCCTCAGATGTGAGGAACTGCCCGATGTAGGACCATTCGATCTGGCCATTGGCAAAGGCACGCAGCAACGCGGCCAGGGCGATCACGATCAACGTGGCAAAAAACATCCGCCCGTAATAACGACGCGGCACGTGCTCGTACTGCGTGATATCGAACTGGTTCTCGGACAACTTGCGCTCAGCTTCCAAGCGCTCCGCCGGGGTTTGGTTCATGGTGACTCTCCAAAAAAATACGTGTTACCTGATCGTTCCCACGCTCCGCGTGGGAATGCCGCCTCGGACGCTCCGCGTCCCGCTGTTCGTGCGTGACTTGGCGACGCGGAGCGTCACAGGATGCATTCCCACGCAGAGCGTAGGAACGATCGTCAGATACGAAACCCGGTGTAGCTCTCAGCCCACTTCTGCTGCTCAGCCAACGCCACCTTCAACCGCCCAATCTGCTCCCGAACCCGCTCCGGCGCCGTCCCGCCCCAACCACTGCGCGCCGCAATCGCCGCTTCCAATGTCAGGCAGTCCCGCACCTCAGGCAACAAACGAGCATCCACCTCGGCCAGCATCGCCGGCGAGGCTTCCCACAACTCAATCTCATGCTTCTCACAGGCTTGCACCAAGGCGCCGGTAATCTCATGCGCCTCTTTAAACGGCACACCGCGCGTGGCCAGCCAATCCGCCACCTCAGTCGCCAAGGTGAAGCCCATCGGCGCTTGCCTGCGCAGTTCCTCCACCTGCACTTTCATGGTCGCGACCATCCCGGCCATCGCCGGCAACACCAACAGCAAGGTGTCCACGCTGTCCAACACGCTGTGCTTGTCTTCACTCAAATCGCGGTTGTACGACAGCGGCAACGACTTGAGCGTCGACATCAACCCGGTCAGGTTGCCAATCAAACGCCCAGCCTTGCCCCGCGCCAGTTCGGCAATGTCCGGGTTCTTTTTCTGCGGCATGATCGAGCTGCCGGTGGCGTAGGCATCGTCCAGCACCACCCAGCGAAACTGGCGCGACGACCACAGGCAAAATTCCTCCGACAGCCGCGAAATATTCACCCCGAGCATGCCCGCCACAAACAGAAACTCCGCCACATGGTCACGGCTGGCGACAGCGTCGATCGAGTTTTCGCACGGCCCGGTGTAGCCCATTTCCTTGGCCGAATGCTCTGGCTGACGCGCAATCGCCGAGCCTGCCATGGCCGCAGCACCCAACGGTGACAACGCCGTGCGCGCATCCCAATCCACCAGGCGTTGCACATCGCGCAGCATCGACTGCGCGTGGGCCAGCAAATGGTGGGCAAACACAATCGGTTGCGCCTGCTGCAAGTGCGTGAAGCCTGGGCAAATGCTCTCCACATGCTGCTCGGCCTGCTCCACCAACGCTTGCTGCAAACCCAACACCTCAGTGGTGATTGCGCGCGCATGGTCACGCAGGAAAAGGCGCAGGTCATTGGCGGTTTGATCGTTACGCGAACGTCCGGCGCGCAGCTTGCCGCCCAGGGCGCCCAGGCGCTCGGTCAATACGCGTTCGATGAAGGTGTGTACGTCCTCGTCATCCAGGGTTGGATGCAGGTGGCCGGCGGCGAAGTCCTCACCGATACGGTCCAGGGCCTCGAGGGTGCGCAAGGTCTCCGACTCATCCAGCAAACCGGCGCGCTGCAATTCACGGGCATGGGCACGGGAGCCGGCCAGGTCGTAGGGCGTCAGGCGAAAATAGCGCTCGGGGCAACGCGACAACGCGGCCAAAGCAGCAGACGGGCCGGTCTTGAAACGAGCGCCCCAAAGGCGGTCGGTGGGCTGGGACATCGGTATTCCTCACGCTTGTTTTTAGAAGAGTCGGAGGCAGTAAAAAACTAAAAAGACCTGATCGTAGTATCAGGTTTTTACGGGTGTTAAATCAGCCTCTGTGTGCTGTTCAACCCGCTATATTCAAGGTTGCCAAGGGCGGATGTTTACGGCCATTATCGCCGCCTGGCTATGTTCAAGGATTGGGTTGAAGCCTGTTGAATATGGCATTTGAGGTCAACGCGTATTATGGAAACCCCACTTTCCACTTCTGGAAACATGCCGCCAAAACCCGGCACTCGGCCGCCGCTGCAACTGAGCGGGCTGGACTTCAAATTGCTGCGCGTGTTCATGGCCGTGGTCGAAGCCGGCGGCTTCAGCGCCGCGCAAAACGAGCTGAACGTGGGCCTGGCGGCCATCAGCAAACAGATCTCCGACCTCGAAATCCGCATCGGCATGCGCCTGTGTACACGGGGCCGGGAAGGGTTCGGCCTGACCGAAGAAGGCAAGTTGGTGTATCAGGCGTCCATCGAGTTATTTACCTCGGTGGACAGTTTCAGAGACAAGCTTAGTTCGGCGCAAAATGAACTGATCGGCGACCTAAGTGTGGGCGTTATTGATAACACCGTCTCCGACGTTAATTCGCCGCTAATTACCGCCTTGGGTAAGTTACACAGCGAATCACCGAAAATTAGATTGCGCCTGCATGCCTCGCAACTGGACGAAGTTGAACGCGGCGTAGTGGAAGGGCGCTTGATCGTCGGCATCGTCCCGGTGTACCAACGCCGCGAAGAATTCGACTACTTCCCGTTGTACGAAGAAAAAGCCCACGCCTACTGCGCCGCAGGACACCCACTGTTCAACGCGAGCGACATCACGCCAGACGTACTGCGCCAATACGAAGTGGTCAACCACCGCTATGCGATCCACCGCGACAAGGCCAACTTCGTCAGCTACGACAGCCAGTCCGCCTCGGCCTCACAGGTTGAAGCCGTCGCCATCCTGATCCTCACCGGCCGTTTCCTGGGCTTCCTGCCGGAACACTACGCCGCGCCCCTGGTAAGGGAAGGGCGCCTGCGCGCACTGTGCCCGGAACAGGTTCACCTGAGCACCGCGTTCAACCTGATCCTGCGCCACAACGCGCCAAGAAGCCCAATGGTAAAAGCCTTCGCAACAGCCCTGGGCGTAGACCTCAAAGCCGCGACATAAACCCCGCCGAACACCGCTCAACAAGCTTACGCAGCCCAAATGTGGGAGCTGTCGAGCCCCAGCGAGGCTGCGATGGGATCGACTCGGTCTACCCGCCGAACCCATCTAGTTGCATCACCTTTCAGTAAGGCATTAACGTTTTTGGCGCGAAGAGAGGATTTTTTATCAAATTCAAATGCTCATTGGTGTTTTCGCTGCAGGGAATGGCCAGCAGTTAGATTAGTAACGAAATGTATATCCCATTGACATATCCATGCTGTGGTGTAGCGTTGCGTTATTCAACGATCACTGGAGGTAGGCCATCATGGACCAAGGTTCTGTATTCCAAAGCAACCGCAGCCAAGCGGTACGTTTGCCAAAAGCTGCTGCCATGCCGGACGATGTAAAGCGCGTAGATGTCATCTCTATCGGAAGAGCCAGAATTATTACTCCCGCGGGTGAGTCATGGGACAGCTGGTTTGATGGCGAGGGCGTCACGCCTGACTTCATGACCGACCGCGAGCAACCAGCTGAGCAAGAGCGGGAATCTTTTTAATGCTCAAGTTCATGCTGGATACCAACATTTGCATCTTCACCATTAAAAACAAACCCCAACAGGTGCGCGAGACCTTCAAAAGGCACCATGGCCAATTGGGTATTAGTACAGTGACCCTGATGGAGCTGATTTACGGTGCCGAAAAGTCGGCTAACCCGGAGCGAAACCTAGCCGACGTAGAAGGGTTTGCTGCGCGCCTGGAGGTACTAAAGTACGACCAGGACGCCGCGATACATACAGGTCAGCTTCGCGCAGAGCTGGCTAGAGCGGGTACTCCGATAGGTCCCTATGACCAGATGATCGCCGGGCATGCCCGTTCGCAGGGTCTGATTTTGGTCACGAATAATCGACGCGAGTTCGATCGCGTGCCAGGCTTGCGGGTAGAAGATTGGGTATGAGCTGATCTCTTGCCACCCATGCTAACCGATCAAAATGTGGGAGCTCTCGAGCCCCAGCGAGGCAGCGATGGGATCACCTCGGTCCACCCGCCAACCCCACCCACCCGCATCACCGCTGCAACTTGCCCTGCTTCTTCTTCGAATGAAAATGCCGAAAATGCGCATCCTGCGCCGCCGCCAACAACTCCCGATCCCCACGCGTATCGCCCCAGGCCCGCAGCCGATACTCGCCCAAATCCCCATACACCGCCTCAAGCCGCAGCACCTTATTCTCACAGCGGCAATTATTCCCCGTGAGTTTGCCCGTCAACACCCCGTCGACCACCTCAAGCTCAGTGCCAATCAACTTGATCCCCAGCCGATTGGCAAACGGCTGCAACACCAACGCCGGTGACGCCGAACACAGCGTCACCACCGCCCCCGAGCCCAACTCCTGCTCCACCGAAAGCACACCTGCCGGGCGCATCAACCGCGCCCAATTGCGCTGGCAATACTCCTCGGCCTTCTGCTGCACCCACGCCTTCTCCACCCCCGTCATAAAGGTGCGGATCAATTGCGCCTTCAACTCATCCCGGCTGATCTGCCGCAGCAAAAAGCGCAGCCCAGGCACGGCGAGTTTGACTATCCGGCCATAAAACTCGCCGGGGCCGAAGGCGAATTTGAGGAAGGGCACGAAACTGTCGTGATGGGTCAGGGTGCCGTCGAAGTCAAAGACGGAGAGTACTTTGGCGTCTACAGGGCCGGCTTCGAGCATGTCTGGGTTCACGGGTTGGCCTCGGTCCTATCTGGTATTTTTTGAGCGTTCATCAGGTGTGACAGCATGAGTTTACTCCCGTGCCAATCTTCCGATCTTGGCGTAAAGCGACTCGGTGAAAGCATCCCGGTCACTCGACCGGTGACAACGCTGATGGCAATTGGGGCACAAGGCTACAGCATTGGTCGTGCGATCCGAACCCTTCTGGGCGAGGTGCTTGACGTGATGTACTTCAAGAAATGGCAAACCATCGACCTCGAAAGGCGCGTTTGAACCGCAGCCTTCGCAAATGCCTTTTGCCTCATTGAGTACCCATGCTCTAACCATTGGATCTCGAAGGAATGCAGTGTTGGTGGTCTTGGTTTTTTGAGGTTTTAGCGTCCCAGTAGGCGGGGCTTCGTCATAATTATGCCGCTGAATTTTACTAGCGCGACGTATGAGAGTTGTCTCATCTGCTGTTAAGGCAAAATCGTCAGACTCAATGATACGATTGGAGGCAAGAGCTTTTCGTATGCGCTGCTCCACTCTCGCCCCTACATTTTTGGCCGGTTTGTACCCTTTAATCGGGGTTAGCCCCATGTTTATAAGGGTAGTAGAAATGTTCTGCATTCGGAACTCAATTGAACCTTTACTCCTTTCAGCCAGCGGGCCTTGACGTAGCAGACGATTTTGCAAAGCTTTGTTGAGTTTCGTACCGTTCTGTTCTGCCGTTAGCATTTTCAGATATGCCTTCACTGCTACCCGCAACTCACCATCGGTCCAGTCACCCGTTTCTTGTGCTTTTTTGGTATCCATACAATTGCCGAGGTTAGAAATTTTCTGACGATACTGAACGGATATCGTGCTGTCTACGAAATGTCCTACACCGATATCGGATTTTTCCTTTTTATGGTTTTAGGAGGGGGCATCAATAAGATGTTTTTGAATGTTAAGTTTTAGGTGGGGCAAAAGCCTTTTCGCTTTTTGATGTGTAGATTTTTTGATGTGAGAAATTATCTTTGAAGGTTATTTTAAGAGGAGTGGCGGTATATTTTTTGTTGGGTGTGTTCTATGTCTTTATTGATTGGAGAGTTCTAGTGTGAGCTGTATTTTTCGAGATTTACGTCTCGGATCTGAAGTTTTTGGTGATATCTATACTTGCCAATGGATATGTGTCATTATTTTGCCATAACGCACAGGCGTAGGGTTGGGATAATTGAAATGGCTGAGCAAAGTATCTGGCTTGATAGAGCTCTAGATAGTCACAAAAGATTGATGCCGGCGGTTGTGTCAATTATTGAGAATCTGATTAGAACTAATCGTATTGATTACTTAGCGGTGACTGGTCGAGTCAAGGAAAAACAGGGTGCAATCGATAAAATTCAGCGCAAAGGATACGCGAATCCTGAATTTGAACTGACCGATATATCAGGTGTCAGGATTGTCGTCTATTTTGAGTCAGATGTCAGCCGGGTTTCTGATTTGATTACTAGATCATTTAACGTTGATTTATCTAAGTCTCTGAATAAGGATCACCTGCTCTCTACTAATAAAATAGGATATCGATCCGTTCATTTTGTTTGTGATTTAGGTGAGGCGAGGTCTTCGTTGCCAGAATTTCAAGGCTTGCAAGGACTCCCTTTTGAGTTTCAAGTGAGAACCGTATTGCAGCACGCATGGGCGGAATTGGCGCATGATCGAAATTATAAACTCTCGGGTAAGTTGCCGCTTGAGTTGGAGCGCAAGTTAAATTTATACGCGGGATTGCTTGAGGTTGCTGATAAGGGATTTAATGAACTTTCAGGGCAAATAGATAGTTATGTTTCAGAGGTAGGTAGAGAGGTAGAGGCGGGGGCGCTGGATGTAGAAATTAGTACAATTAGCTTTACAGAATTTATTCAGGATTGGTGTGATAAAAATGGATTTGCTCTGAAAGAAATGTCTAAGTCTGATAATGGATATGTCGACTTGATTGAGGAGTTGAGTCAGTTTGGTGTTTTGCGGCTTGCTGATTTGAATGAAATAATTCCCGAGAAATATGCGGACGTTTCCAGACGCAGAAAGCACTCCACAACGATATATGGATTAGTGAGAGAGTGGATGCTCATAACGGATTGGAGGAAGTTTGTGCGAAATGTTGATTACAAATGGGTTATGAAGTCCGGCTCTCGGTTGTTTAGCGAGTTTATGGATGAGGAGGAGTTGGTCGCGTTTGCGGAGACCTTTGACTGGGATAGGGGGTAGTGTTTAGTTATATCAGAAAGTAAAAGCCGCTTCTGAGAGCGGCTTTTACTTTGTTGCTGTGAGCTTTTTTGCTTTTATGGAGGTTCAATCCCAGCTCAACGCCCCACCAGTCTGATACTCAATCACACGAGTCTCAAAGAAATTCTTCTCTTTCTTCAAGTCCATGATCTCGCTCATCCAAGGGAACGGATTCGTGGTCCCCGGATACTCTTCCTTCAACCCAATCTGCGACAAACGACGATTCGCGATGAACTTCAGATAGTCCTCCATCATCGCCGCATTCATGCCCAACACGCCGCGAGGCATGGTGTCACGTGCGTACTCGATCTCCAGCTGAGTCCCTTGCAGAATCATCTGGGTCGCTTCTTCCTTCATTTCA